>CBDCBA010000027.1:0-508352 GCA_965214125.1 Tepidisphaeraceae bacterium | reverse complement strand
CCCGCGCCGACGAGGGGCCGACCATCAAGCGGTTCCAGCCGAAGGACCGCGGCAAGGCGCACCCGATCCTCAAGCGTACCAGTCACCTCGTCATCACCGTCGACGAGCGGAACTAGCCCCCGACCCCGCCACCCACCCGCCCCCAACAGGATAGATTACCATGGGCCAAAAGACGCATCCGGTCGGCTTCCGCATCGGCATTACCGAGGACCACAAGAGCAAGTGGTTCGCCCCCAAGAAGGCGTACGGCGAGTTCCTCGTCGAGGGACTACCGCCTCCGCGAGTACATCGACAACAAGCTCAACCGCCGGCCCCCCTTCGCGGCGGTCAGCGAGATCATCATCGAGCGTACACGTGAGGAAGTAACTGTTTCTATCAAAACCGCCCGTCCTGGCTTGGTCATCGGTCCCAAGGGTGCCGAGGTCGACCGGCTTCGCGAGGAGCTCGAGGACCTGATCCACCGCAAGATCGGGCCGATCAAGGTGATCGAGATCAAGAACCCGGACCTGAACGCCCAGCTCGTGGCCGAGGGCATCGCCGAGCAGCTCAAGAAGCGGGCGAGCTTCCGCCGGGTGCTGAAGATGCGGATGGAGGGCGTGATGAACGCCGGCGCCCAAGGGCGTGCGGATCCAGGTCAGCGGCCGGCTCGGCGGGGCGGACATCGCCCGCACGGAGAAGCAGACCAGCGGCAGCGTGCCGCTCACGACGCTCCAGGCCTTTGTCGACTACGGCTATGCGGTCAGCAAGACCAAGGCCGGCACGATTGGCGTGAAGATCTGGATCTATCGCGGCCGGTACGACAACGCCGTCGACGACACCGATTCCCGCCCCGGCGGCTACCAACGTCGCGGCCGACGCGGCTAAACGATCACGAGACTGACGAGACGACTTAACCTAACGAGCGACTTCAGGAGACTGTCATGCCATTGATGCCAAAGCGGCGTAAGTACCGCAAAGAAATGAAGGGCCGGATTCACGGCAACGCGACGCGCGGCAACACTGTGGTGTTCGGCGAGTACGGCTTGATGGCGCTCGAGCCGGCCCGCATCACGGCCCGCCAGATCGAGGCGGGCCGCATCGCGGTCAGCCACTACCTGCGTCGGCAGGGCAAGCTGTTCCGCCGCATCTTCCCGCACACGCCGGTGAGCTCCAAGCCGCTTGAGGTGCGTATGGGTAAGGGCAAGGGCGAGCCGGATTACTACGCCGCCAAGGTGAAGCCCGGCACGGTGATGTTCGAAATCGCCGGCGTGACCGAGGACATCGCCCGCCGCGCGATGGCCCGCGTGGCGCACAAGATGCCGATCAAGTGCCGTTTCGTGACCCCGCGCCCAGACCAGCCACACTGCCGAGGGCGCGTAAGGCCGCCGTCGCCACCCGAAGGAACCAGACCCATGGCCGCTCGCATCGACGTCAAGAAGTACCCGCGACAAGGACACCGGCGCCCTGAAGAAGGAGCTGGCCGACCGGCAGCGCAAGCTGTTCGACCTGCGCACGCAGGCGGTCGTCGAGAAGCTGGAGGACACCAGCCAGCTCAAGCACAACCGGCGCGACGTCGCCCGCCTCAAGACCCTGCTCCGCCAGCGCGAGCTGGAGGCCGGGCAGAAGTGATGAATGAGGAACGCTGAATGCGGAATGCAGGCAGCGTCTCCTCCCCTCTCAGCCATTCCTCATTCAGCATTCTTCATTCAGCATTCGCCCCATGGCAGACGACACGACCACCGCCCCCGCCCGCAGCCAGCTTCGCACGCGCAACCGGCGTCGTCGCGCAGGACGCGGCGGATAAGACGATCCGCGTTCAGATCAACTTCCAGACCAAGCACCCCAAGTACGGCAAGTACCTCACGCGCCGCACCGTGCTCCAGGCCCACGACGAGCAGAACGAGGCCAAGACCGGCGACACCGGTCGAGATCGCCGAGTGCCGCCCGCTCTCCAAGACCAAGCACCACCGCCTCGTCCGCATCGTCGAGCGCGGGCCGGACAACCGCTAGTGATTGGTAATTTGTAACTCGGGATTGGGGTCAAAGGCCCACCACCGAGTCTGCCCGTCCCAAATTACAAACTACGAATTACGAGTAACGACCCATGATTCAGCAGGAAAGCTATCTCGACGTCGCCGACAACAGCGGAGCCAAGCAGGTGATGTGCATCAAGGTGCTCGGGCGCACCACCAGCCGCCGGCACGGCCTGAGCCGCCCGACGGCCGGGGTAGGCGAGGTCATCATTTGCTCCGTGAAGAAGGCCCTGCCCGGCGCCGACGTGAAGCCGGGCGACGTCGTCCGCTGCGTGATCGTTCGCACGAGCTACCCGCAGAAGCGCAAGGACGGCAGCTACGTTCGCTTCGACAACAACGCCGCGGTGCTCATCAACCCGGACGGCAACCCCCGCGGCACCCGCATCTTCGGCGCCATCGCCCGCGAGCTGCGCGAACGCGGCTACAGCAAGATCGTCAGCCAGGCCAGCGAAGTGTGGTGAATGAGGAATGCGGAACGCTGAATGCGGAATGCATCAGACCGACCGCTTCCTCCGGCCATTCCTCATTCAACGTTCTTCATTCAGCATTCAGACCCATGGCAGCAAAGATCAAAAGTGGCGACACCGTTCAGGTGATCGCCGGCAAGGACAAGGGACGGCGCGGCAAGGTGATTCGCGTCGTCACCAAGGATGACAAGGTGCTTATCGAGGGCATCAACCAGGCGTGGAAGCACGTCAAGCCCACCCAGCAGAACCCCAAGGGCGAGCGCCGCCGCATCGACCGGCCGGTCCACGTCAGCAACGTCGCTGTGGTCTGCCCGGAGACGGACAAGCCCACTCGCGTGCGCTTCGAGGAGCGCGACGGTGCCAAGCACCGCGTGGCCGTCAAGAGCGGCGCGAGTCTCGGCAAGGTCTGAGTCGACCACCAGAACACGGGTGAAAGCCCCTCCGCCCCGCGGCGGCACGCCGAGATGTTCGGCTGACCCCGCACCACGAACGGAACCGAAGGAAAGCCCACGATGGCCAAGCAAAGCAAGGAACAACGCCCCCAGAAGCTGGCGGCCCTGAAGACGGACGAGGCGCCCAACAAGGACGTCCCGCAGCCGCGGATGCAAACGCACTACCGCGAGGTGGTCATCCCGCAGCTCAAGGAAAAGTTTGGTCTGAGCAACCCGATGGCGATCCCGAAGCTGGAGAAGATCGTCATCAGCATGGGCCTGGGCAAGGCCGTGGTCGCGGGCGACAAGCAGCGCATGGATGTCGCCGAGCGCGAACTCACGATGATCGCCGGCCAGAAGCCCGTACGCACGAAGGCCAAGAAGAGCGTCGCCGGCTTCAAGGTCCGCGAGGGGATGGAGACCGGCCTGATGGTCACGCTTCGCGGGGCCCGCATGTACGAGTTCCTCGACCGCCTGGTCCAGCTCGCCATCCCGCGCGTGAAGGACTTTCGCGGCCTGCCGCCCAAAAGCTTTGATAAGCAGGGCAACTACAACTTTGGCCTGAACGAGCAGGTGGTCTTTCCCGAGATCGACTCGGCCTCGGTGACGTACCAGCAGGGGATGAACATCACGATCACCACCACCGCCACCTCGCCCGAGCAGGGCCGCGCCCTGCTCGATGGCTTTGAATTCCCCTTCCGCAAGGAAGAGGAAAAGGCCGGCCAGGCCGCCTAGCTGGCATCGGGCGCCCTACGCTACCCGACCCGCTGATTTCGACACAATTGACCCGCCCACGAGAGACTGATATGGCCACAACTGCCTGGATCGCCAAAGAGAAGAAGCGTCAAGAGAAGGTGGAAAAGCACTGGGAGGAGCGCCAGCAGCTCAAGGCCGAGGGCGACTACGCCGCCCTGAGCCGGCTGCCCCGCGACGCGAGCCCGGTCCGCCGGCACAACCGCTGCGCCCTAACCGGGCGCAGTCGCGGCTACCTCCGCAAGTTCAACATCTGCCGCAACCAGTTCCGCGAGCTGGCACTCAAGGGCATGATCCCCGGCGTACGCAAGTCGAGCTGGTGAATCGGTCAGTTGTCAGTGGTCCGTCGTCAGTTGCCATTAGGCTTGACGCGGACGCCGACTGCATGATCTAAATCAACGGATAACCCACAACTGACAACGGACATACGTTCATGAGCATGCAAGATCCGATCGCGGACATGCTGACCCGCATCCGCAACGCTAACCGAGTCGGCCGCAAGGCCGTGCTTATCAAGGCCTCCAAGGTTTGCCGCGGCATCGCGGAGGTCCTGAAGGACGAGGGTTACATCGAGGGCCACGAGGATGTCGGCGACACGACCGGCCAGGGCCTGCTCCGCGTCCACCTCAAGTACACCCTTTCCGGCGACAAGGCCATCCGCGAGATCAAGCGTCTCAGCAAGCCCGGCCGCCGCGTCTACAGCGGCGTCGACGACATGCCCAAGGTCCTCGACGGCCTCGGCATCAACGTCGTCTCCACCAGCCGCGGCGTCATGAGCGACCGCAAGTGCCGCACCGAAAAGGTCGGCGGCGAACTGCTCTGCCAGGTCGCGTAGCAGAAAGGCAGAAGGATGAAGGATGAAGGATGAACCCGAGGCAGAGGCCGAGGGATCATCTGACTCCCGACTCCGGTTCTGCCCTCCGGTTTCAGGTTCATCCTTCTGCCTTCATCCTTCATCCTTTCCCGTCATGTCCCGCCTCGGCAAAAAGCCCGTCACCATTCCCAGCGGCGCGAAGGTCAGCGTCAGCGACAAGACCATCAACGTCGAGGGGCCTAAGGGCAAGCTCAGCTTCACCGCGCAGCCGCAGATCGACTTCGCGGTCGAGGGCAGCGAGGTCGTCGTCACCCGCGTCGACGACAGCCGCCCGGCCAAGGCGTTTCACGGCCTGACCCGCGCCCTCGTCCAGAACATGGTCGTTGGCGTGACCGAGGGGTATCGCAAGGCTCTCGAGATTCAGGGCGTCGGCTACAACGCCACGCTCAAGGGCAAGCAACTCGATCTGAAGGTCGGCTTCGCCAACACGATTTCAAAGCAGATTCCCGACGGCGTCGAGGTGAAGGTCGATGGCGGCACGAAGGTTGAAGTCATCGGCATTGATAAGCAGAAGGTCGGCCAGTTCGCCGCCGAGGTCCGCGCCACGCGCAAGCCTGAGCCGTACAAGGGCAAGGGCATCCGGTACGAGGGCGAGCAGGTCAAGATCAAGCCCGGCAAGACGACCGGCAAGTAAGTAGAACGTGAAAAGCGACAAGTGGAAAGCCACAAGCTCCGGCTTTGTACTTTTCCCTTTTCACTTGCAACTCTGAACATTTCCCCGATCGGCCGGCGACGTTTGAAGCGTCGTCCAATGCCGGTTCCGAAAGGAAGCACCAAACATGGCAGATAAGAACAAGGCAAAGGCCGTCCGGCTGTTGCGTCGCAAGCGGTCGATCCGCCACAAGCTGATGGGCTCGCCCGAGCGCCCGCGGCTGACCGTCTTCCCCAGCGGCAAGCACATCTACGCCCAGGTGATCGACGACTACGCCGGCACAACGCTCGCCAGCGCGACCACGCTTGGCAAGAACGGCGTTGCTGACGGCGGCACCGCCAACGTCGAGGCCGCCAAGGCTGTCGGCAAGGCCGTGGCCGAGCGTGCCAAGGCCGCTGGCGTGACGAAGGTCGCTTTCGACCGCAATGGCCGCCAGTATCACGGGCGCGTCAAAGCCCTCGCCGACGCCGCCCGCGAGGCCGGCCTCGACTTCTAAATCCGCCCAACCTCGCGTCCGCCTCCGCAGCTCCCACCGCCGGCACCGAGGCACGACGCCGACACTTTCCAAAGACCGGCGCCTCGCTCGCACCCGAAGCCCACCATCATGGCCGACAACGAAACGCCCGACACTTCCCCCAAGACTGCCGAGGGTGCCGACACCGGTGCCGAAGAGGTCACCGCCAAAGATCAGCCGACCGCCGAGGGCAAGCCCAACGACGGCAGCGACCCGATGCCCCACCGTGGCGAGCTTGAGCAGGTCGGCGCCGGTGCCGGCGAGCCCGGCGCCACGGCCGACGGCAACCAGACGGGCGCCGGCACGAGCGATGCCTCGGCCATTCTGACGGATGTCGAGATCAAGCCGGCCGCGAAGGTCGGCCCGGTCGAGCCCAGCGGCCCCCGCACGGGTGGCGGCGGTGGTGGCCAGGGTGGTGGCGGCGGTGGAGGTCGGGGTCGTGGTGGCGGGCAGGGCGGCGGCCGCGGCCGTGGCGGCCCGCGCGGCGACCGCCCGCGCGATCGTGACGAGGACGGCGTCGAAAGCAGCGTGATCCGCATCTACCGCTGTAGCAAGGTCGTCAAGGGCGGCCGCACGTTCAGCTTCGCGGCCCTCGTCGTCGCGGGCGACCGCGCCGGCAAGATCGGCATCGGCTACGGCAAGGCCAACGAGGTGCCGTCGGCCGTCGAGAAGGCGACGAAGGAGGCCCGCAAGAGCCTGTTCAAGTTCCCCATGAAGGGCACGACGATCCCGCACATGGTGCTTGGCAAGAGCGGCTCGTCGAGCGTCAAGCTCGTCCCCGCGCTGCCGGGCACCGGCGTCACCGCCGGCAAGACCGTTCGCCCCATCCTCGAACTCGCCGGCCTGAGCGACGTGCTCACGAAGGCGTACGGCAGCACCAGCCCGAAGAATCTCCTCAAGGCCACGATCGACGCGCTCCGCCAGCTCGAGAGCCGCGACGACGTGCAGAAGCGCCGCGGCGTCGAGCTCGACGCCAACGCCGGCGAGCTCCAGGGCGCGGCGGCGGCGTGAGTCGGACAGGATGAAAGCTGAAGGCAGAAGGATGAACCCGAGCCGTAAACGGCCGCGTCGCCTCCGCTTCAGGTTCATCCTTCATCCTTCCGCCTTCATCCTTTCACTCAACGCGAGGCCCGCTCCGGGCCGCTAGTTCACGGAGCCATCGACATGAGCGACATCACAAACACTGACAACACTGACAAGCCGGCCGCCAACAGCAGCCAGATTCAGGACATTCTCGCCCGCGCCGGCCGGTACAAGCGCAAGCAGCGCCTCGGCCGCGGCGAGGGGAGCAAGGGCAAGACCAGCGGCCGCGGGCAAAAGGGCGCCGGCGCCCGCGGCGGCAAGCCCAAGCGCCTTGGCTTCGAAGGCGGGCAAACGGAAATCTACCGTCGCTTCCCCCAGCGCGGCTTCAGCAACGCGAAGTTCAAGACCGTCTATCAGGCCGTCAACGTCTCGATGCTCGAGCGCTTCGAGGACGGCACGACGGTCGACCGCGCGACGCTCAAGGCCGCCGGGTTGATCTCGAACAACCGCGACCCGATCAAGGTGCTCGGCCACGGGTCGCTCAGCAAGAAGCTCGACGTCCGCGTCGACGCCTACAGCCGCAACGCGCACAAGCTGATCGGCGAAGCCGGCGGCACGGCGAAGACGGTCGACGGCGGCGACGTGTCGTTCGCGGAGCCCAAGAACGCCCGGCTCGGCCGCAAGCTCGACAAGCGCCTCTCGGCGCTGGGCCTCGAGCCGCAGGCCAAGGCCGATGCCACGCCCGACGCCGAACCCGGTGACGCCGACGGCCAGGCGAACGCGGAGGCGCGGGCGGACGTAGGCGAGGAAGCGACCACCGGCGACAGCGCCCCGGTGACCGAGGCGCCCGAGAGCGGCGAGCCCACGAAGTAGTCCCGCCCGCGATTCGCCCGCTAAACTCGTCGGCCCGCGTCGCCCCGGACTCACCCGCCGCGCCGCGGGCCGATTGCCATTGACCCGTTAGCTTGAACGGCCGCCATGCTCCAAACGTTTCTGAACATCTTCCGCGTGCCCGAACTGCGGAACAAGGTGCTGTTCACGCTCGGGCTGCTGCTGATCTACCGCATCGGCTTCCACATCCCGCTGCCCGGCATCAACCAGGAGAGCTTCGCCGAGGCGATGCAGAACCAGGGCGACGCCGCCAGCCGGATCGCCGACTACGTCGCCATCTTCTCCGGCGGCAGCCTGCAACAGTCGACGGTCTTCGGCCTGGGCGTGATGCCGTACATCTCGGCGAGCATCATCTTCCAGCTCCTCACCAGCGTCGTCCCGGCGCTCGAGAAGCTCAAGAAGGAGGGGCAAAGCGGCCAACGCAAGATCCAGGAGTGGACGCGCTACGCGACCGTTCCCATTGCGGCGCTGCAGGCCTCGTTCTGGCTGAGCTACGTGCAGAGCCAAAACCTGATCCTGCCCGGCTTCGAGACGAGCTTCTGGTTCCTGGGCATGCTCGGCCTGACGGCGGGCACGATCTTCCTCATGTGGCTCGGCGAGCAGATCGACGAGTACGGCCTGGGCAACGGCATCTCGCTGCTGATCCTGGCGGGCATCGTCGCGCAGATGCCCAACGCGATCGTCACGCTCACGCAGCAGTTCAGCCTCGACCAGACCGAGCAGGCGGGAATCGGCATCGGCACGCTTGTGGCACTGCTCTTCTGCTTCGTCGGCGTGACAATGGGGGCCATCGCCATCACGCAGGCGCAGCGGCGGATCCCGATCCAGCAGGCCAAGCACACGCGCGGCCGCAAGGTGTACGGCGGGACGAAGCAGTCGCTGCCGTTGCGCGTGAACCACGGCGGCGTGATGCCCATCATCTTCGCCCAGAGCCTGATGCTCTTCCCCGGCGCGCTCTTTGGCTACCTTGACGGGGCCATCAACGGCCAGCAGGCGGCGACGGGCGTCTTCGGCAACGCCGCCCGCTTCCTGAACGACGAGTTCGGCAACTACGGCGGATTCCTCTACACGCTCACGACCGTGGGCCTGGTCTTCTTCTTCAGCTACTTCTGGACGACGGTCCAGTTCAACCCGAAGGAGATGGCCAACCAGCTTCGCGACTACGGCAGCTTCGTGCCTGGCCTGCGCCCCGGCAAGCGAACGGCCGAGTACCTCGAGCGCGTGATGAAGCGCATCACCTTCGTCGGCGCCGCCTTCCTGTCGGCGATCGCGATCATCCCGACGGTCATCGGCTCAGCGTTGAACCTTCCGTTCCAGATCACCGCCTTCCTCGGCGGCACGGGCCTGCTGATCGTGGTGAGCGTCGCGCTGGACATGGTCCAGCGCATCGAGGCCAACCTCCTCATGCGCAACTTCAGCGGCTTCCTCGCCGACGACCCCAAGGTGCGTTCCAAGCGCATCAAGGGGCGGCAGTTCTAGGTCGGGAGGTGGGAGCGGGGGAGGTGGGACGTGGGCAGAGCGCAGAACCAGTGCCTGCCCGCCTCCGGTTTCTGCCCACGTCCCACCTCCCTCGCTCCCACCTCCCCTCTGCCCGCCATGTTCCGCCCCGCGAATGCCGGCATGATCATCTACAAGAGCCGCCGCGAGATCGAGCTCATGCGGCAGACGGGGTCGCACGCGCACCGCATCCTCCAGGCGATGGCGGCCGTGACGGAGCCGGGCGTGACCACCCGCGAGATCAACGACGTCTGCCGCGAAGAACTCGCCAACATCGGCGGCATCGGGCTGAGCAAGAACTACCCGACCTACGAGCCCGGCACCGGCTACCCGGCCGAAAGCTGCATCAGCGTCAACGAGGAGATCGTCCACGGCATCCCCGGCGCCCGCCGGCTGCGCGAGGGCGACATCGTCACCCTCGACCTTGCCATGAAGTTCGGCGACTACTGCGCCGACACGGCCATCACCGTCGCCTGCGGGACGCTCGATCCGGCCAAGCAGCAGCTCATGGACACCACGCGGGCCACCCTTGACATCGCCATCGAGCACATCCGGCCCGGTGTGCGGTGGAGCGACATCGCCGGCGCCATGCAGCAGTATGCCCAAAAGCTCGGCTACGGCGTGGTCCGCGAGTTCGTCGGCCACGGCATCGGGCGAACGATGCACGAGGACCCGAAGGTTCCCAACTTCACCAACGCCGAGCAACGCCGCAGCGACTTTGTGCTCCGCAAGGGCATGACCTTCGCCGTCGAGCCGATGCTGGTCATCGGCACGCGCAAGAACCGCCAGCTCAGCGACGGCTGGACGATCATCTCGATGAACAAAAAGCCCGCGTGCCACTTCGAGCACACGGTCGCGGTCACGGAGAGCGGCTGCGACGTTCTCACCGACGGCAGCCAACCCGCCGCCGACGTGCTCGCTGCCTAGCCACTCCGGAACCAAACCGCGTTGCAACGCAACGCTGGTCTGTATCTAGAACGCTGTTTCGCATTCACCCCGATCAGCGTTGCGCCGCAATGCGGTTTGGGATGAAAAACGACAGCAATCGACCTCTCAAAGTGGAAAACCGGCCGGTTGCCCACCTATAAACCCATCCCGCCGGCTCAACGGTTTGAGCCGGCGTCCATGCGTCGGCGGACCGCACGTCACCGGCCACGATTGAATCCTCCTGCACCGAAGAGGCCGAGCGATGAAGGTCCGAGCCAGCGTGAAGCGCATCTGCGAGAACTGCAAGGTCATCCGCCGCAAGGGGATCGTCCGCGTCATCTGCACGAACCCGAAGCACAAGCAGAAGCAGGGATGACCGACAGGAGCTAGGAGCTAGAAGTCAGGAGCTCGTCAGATCGGAAGATCCGGCTCTCCGCCTCTGGTTCTGACTAGCTCCTAGCTTCTAGCTCCTAACTCCTACTCTGGTACACCCATGCCCCGCGTCGCCGGCGTTGATATTCCGAACAACAAGAAGGCGCACATCAGTCTGCGCTACCTCTACGGCATTGGCCCGGCGAATAGCCTGGACCTGTGCAAGAAGGCCGAGGTCGATCCCGACAAGAAGGCCAACGACCTGACCGAAGATGAACTCGCCCGCATCTCGGGCATCATCGACAACGAGTACGCCGTCGAGGGCGTGCTCCGCCGCCAAGTGAGCCAGAACATCAACCGCCTGCGGAGCATCCAAAGCTACCGCGGCGATCGCCACCGCCGCGGCCTGCCCGTCCGCGGCCAGCGCACCCAGAAGAACGCCCGCACCCGCAAGGGCCCCCGCAAGACGGTGGCCGGCAAGAAGGGCACGAAGTAGGCGGAAAGGATGAAGGCGGAAGGATGAAGGATGAACCTGAGGCAGAGGGCCTCCCTCCGTTCCGGTTCATCCTTCATCCTTCATCCTTCATCCTTTTGAACAACAGTTGGCGAGAGCCCGCGTGGGCTTGTTGAACCAAAAGGAACCCCATCCATGGCAAAGCAATCCGGTGGCCGCCCGAGCGGCAAGAAGAAGACCCGTCGCGGCGTGACCCGCGGCCTCGCCCACATCAAGGCGACCTTCAACAACACGATCGTCACCCTGACGGACATGAACGGCGAGACCCTGAGCTGGTCCTCCGCCGGGGCCGTCGGGTTCAAGGGCGCCCGCAAGAGCACTCCCTTCGCCGCCGGCCGCGCCGCCGAGAAGGCCGGCAACGAGGCCCGTCGCATGGGCTTGCAGGAGGTCGACGTTCGCGTGCAAGGCCCCGGCGCCGGCCGCGAGCAGGCCGTCCTCAACCTCCAGAACGCCGGCCTGCGTGTCCTGACGATCGAGGATACGACCCCGCTGCCCCACAACGGCTGCCGGCCACCAAAGAAGCGCCGGGTCTGAGAATGCGGAATGAGGAACGCTGAATGCGGAATGATCCCGAACCGGAGGATCTTCGCGAGCGGACGAAACGGTTCGCTCTCCGAATCATCGGTGTGTGTGATGCTCTTGGCGATCGGGGGAAGCAAGGCGTCGTTGCTCGGCAACTCATTCGCTGCGGAACCTCGGTGGGAGCTCAGTTTCGCGAAGCAAAGCGAGCCCGGTCCGACGCAGAGTTTGTCAGCAAGATTGAGAGCGCATCACAGGAGCTTGAAGAGACGATCTATTGGTTGGAGCTTATCTCCGAGGGCAACATGCTTCCGGGAGAACGTCTCCAGCCGCTAATGGACGAAGCAGACGAGATCATGCGGATTCTCGTCCGGTCGGTCGCCACGGTAAAGGCGAGGCCGAAGCGGAGAGGTTGATTGGCTGCCTCCGGGCATTCCTCATTCAGCGTTCCGCATTCCGCATTGGAACCCGCCTCGACGAGGTGAACCGCAGATGGTCCGCAACGGTGCGGACGACAACGGTTCGCGATTCGAGTCGGCACACGAAGGTAAACCCCCACCCCTAGCTCACGGAGCAACCCATGAAGGTCAAATGGCGCGGACTCGAACTTCCCGGTCAAGTCGAACTCGACGAGGCCGTTAGCAACGAATATTTCGGCCGCTTTACGGCGGAGCCGTTTGAGCGGGGCTTTGGCACCACCGTCGGCAACTCGCTGCGGCGCATCCTCCTGAGCAGCATCGAGGGGGCGGCCGTCACGCGGATCAAGCTCAAGGGGGCCGACCACGAGTTCACCAGCCTGCCCGGTGTTCTGGAGGATGTCACCGACATCGTCCTGAACTGCAAGGCCCTCGTCGTGAAGGTCGACACCGTCAGCGACGAGCCGCAGGTCATCACCCTCACCGGCAACAGCGCCGGCGAGCTGACCGCGGGCCAGATCGAGTGCCCGGACGGCGTGGAGGTCATCAACTCCGACCTCGTCATCGCGACGCTGACCGAGGACGTCGAGTTCGAGATCAGCCTGACCGTCGAGACGGGTCGCGGCTACCACACCGACAAGGAGCACATCGCCAACGCCGAGGAGGGGGGCGAGGCCGAGGCGGGGTTCATCTACATCGACAGCAACTTCAGCCCCGTCAGCCGCGTCCGCTACGCGACCGAGGCCGCCCGCGTCGGGCAGCGCACCGACTACGACCGCCTTGTGCTCGAGGTCTGGACCGATGGCACGATCGCCCCGGAGATGGCCCTCGTCGAGGCGGCCAAGATTCTCCGCAAGCACCTCAACCCGTTCGTGCAATACTTCGAGCTCGGCGACCAGCTTGCGAGCGAGCAGGCCGTTCAGAGCATGCAGGAGTCGCAGACGACCACCACGGTCGACCCGAACCTGGAGCAGAAGCTCAACATGACGGTGCAGGAGCTCGATTTGAGCGTTCGCGCCAACAACTGCCTGGAGAGCGCCCGCGTCAGCAACGTCCGCGAGCTCGTGCAGCGCACGGATGCGGATTTGCTCAAGGTTCGCAGCTTCGGCAAGACGAGCCTTCGCGAGGTAAAGCGTCGCCTGGCCGACATGGGCCTGAGCCTTGGGATGGATTTGGAGGCGATTCGCGCCGGCAACGCCGCCACACCGCCTGCCGCCGACGCGGACAGCTTCACGATGCCCGATGACGACGACGCCGAGCAGGCTGAGGTCGCCGCCGGCGAGGAGGCGTAACGCCGCCTAAGGTTCCCGCCCGTTTGTTCCCGATCGAGTCCGTTCGCCCCTTTAGCCCCCCGTCATGCGCCACCTGAACCGAGGCAAGTCTCTCTCCCGCGACAGCGAGCACCGTTGGTCGTTGCGCCGGAACATGGCCCAAAGCCTCTTCGAGCACGGCCGCGTGCGGACGACGCTTCCCAAGGCGTTGCAGGTGCAGTCCTTCGCGGAGAAGCTCATCACGGCCGCGAAGAAGAACACCCTGCACGCCCGCCGGCAGGTGATCGCCAACCTGCGCGACCGCCGGCTGACCGACGCCGACCAGGAGTTCATCCTGAACGACAGCGGCACCGAGCGGACGGTCGTGCAAAAGCTCTTCGCCGAGGTGGCGCCGCGCTACGCGGATCGCCAGGGCGGATACACGCGGATCATCAAGCTGCCGAAGTACCGCATCGGCGACGGCGGCGACATCGTCCTGCTGCAACTCGTTGGCGACGAGAGCGAGGGCGAGCCGACGGGCGCTGTTCGCAAGGGCGCGGGCATCCGCAAGCGTCGCAACGAGCGTCGCCGCCTGTTCGCGAAGAACGCGCTCAACGGCAAGGCTCCCGCCAAGGCCGAGCCGGCCGCAGCGACCGACACGGGTGGCGACGAGGCGTCGGCTTAAGGTCAAATGGATTGACACACATGTCCGGCCGCGGGCGGCATACGCCGCCCGCGGCCGCTTGTCATCCCCTCGAACGCGATCGCGCTGCAACCTGTGCCGACGCCATCGGTTCTGACGTGTGGGATCGTCGCGTGTTACACTATTGTGACGCCGCCGCGCGATGACGGGGTTAACGCTGCTGGGAGTCCGCTTGATCGAATCCGTTTCCGATGTTCTGCCGCCCACCGAGGCCGTCTCCGCCAGCATTGCCGCCGGCGAGGTCGCCGCACGCCCCGGCTGGGGTGAGTCGCTGATGAACGCTGCCTGGCCAATCTGGGACACGGCGTACCAGTGGGTTTTTGAGCCACTCATCACGTGGGGCGTGCTGGGGCTCTACGGCATCGTTCTGATCGTCATCGCGGCGTATGGGCTGCACCGGTACAAGCTGGTCTACCTCTACCGCAAGTACCGCAACAACGTCCACAAGGCCGCCGAACTGCCGACGCCGCTGCCGCTGGTGACGGTGCAGTTGCCGATGTTCAACGAGGATCTCGTCGCCGAGCGTGTCATCGACGCCGCCTGCGTGATGGACTGGCCGCGCGATCGGCTGGAGATCCAGGTGCTCGATGACTCGACCGACCACTCGGCCGACATCGCCAAGTCCGCCGTGGAAAAGTGGCGGGCGCGGGGGATCGACATCGTCTACCTGCACCGCACCGATCGCACCGGCTACAAGGCCGGCGCCTTGGCCGAGGGGATGAAGACGGCCAAGGGCCAGTACATCGCCATCTTTGACGCTGACTTCGTGCCCCCCACGGACGTGCTCTACAACGTCGTGCCGCACTTCGGCGACGACAAGGTCGGCATGGTGCAGGTTCGCTGGGATCACCTCAACCGCGATGCGTCGCTGCTCACCAAGAGTCAGGCGATTTTCCTCGACGGGCACTTTGTCATCGAGCACACCGCGCGAAATCGCAGCGGGCGGTTTATGCACTTTAACGGCACGGCCGGCGTGTGGCGGCGCGAGACGATCGCCGACGCCGGCGGGTGGCAGCACGACACGCTCACCGAGGACCTCGACCTGTCGTACCGCGCTCAGTTGAAGGACTGGCAGTTCGTCTACCTCCCGCAGTACGCCGCCCCCGCCGAGCTTCCGCCGGAGATGATTGCCTTCAAGCAGCAGGCGCACCGCTGGACCAAGGGCAGCTTCCAGACGGCCATCAAGCTGTTGCCGCGCATCCTCAAGAGCCCGACGCTCCCGTTCACGGTCAAGAGCGAGGCCTTCTTTCACCTGACGAACGTGGCGGTCTACCCGCTGGTGGTGGTGATGACGCTGCTGATGTACCCGGCGTTCATCATCAGCGAGGCGCCGCTGAAGAATCACCCGTTCGCGAGCTTCCTGTTCGGCTTCACGCTCTTCACCCTCGCGACGTGCAGCGCGGCAACGTTTTTCGCCTTTGCTCAAAGCGAATTGTTCGGCAAGCGCGTCGGTTGGAAAAGCCTGCTCTACATGCCCTTCATCATGGCACTCGGCGTCGGGCTGAGCCTGAACAACACGCGGGCCGTCTGGGAGGCGATCTGGACACGCCGCCAGTACAAGAAGGGGGGCAAGCACGTGCGCAACGAGTTCGTGCGAACGCCCAAGTACGCGACGAACGCCCGCGTGAAGGGCGGGTTCAACTCGAGCAACATCCGCCCGACCCACGCCGTCGCCAAACGGCCGCGCATCTGGACGTTCGACAAGCTCAGCCTGCCGATCATCGAGATCGCATTCGGCGTGTACATGAGCTGCTTCGTCTTCATCAGCGTGATGTACACGTACGCGGTGCTGGCGTTGCCGTTCATCATCATCTTCGCCGCCGGCTACTTCTACGTGGGCCTGAGCAGCATCGCCGTGCTGTGGCGGATGCACCGCGAGAACGAGGCCGCCGCCCTCGCCGCCGATGAAGCGGCCACGCTGTCGGCGTGACCGGCGCGGTAGGATGGCGGCGCTATGCCTTCGCCGTTTCCCGGAATGGACCCGTATCTCGAGCGGCCTGGCCGCTGGAGCGAGTTCCACAACGACCTCGTCACAGACATCAAGCGCCTGTTGCGACCCGCGCTCCCGGCAGGATACGAGGCGCGCGGGGAGGTCGACCTGTTCGTCCACGAGCCGCCCGCGTCGGAACGGGTGCTGTTCGCGCGAGCCGACGATGCCACTGTCGCTCTTGAGGCCGCGCCGAAATCTGCACCTCGCACTGCCACCGGGGCAACGACCCAGCCTGCGCTGCGCACGCGGGTCGAGCCACTTGCTGAACCCGAGCAGCACCGCTACATCGAGATTCGGACGAAGGATGGACGCCAGGTCGTGACGGTAATCGAGCTCCTGAGTCCGGCCAACAAGTCCAGCGACCGCAAGCAGTACCTGGGCAAGCAGAAGCGGCTGGCGCAGGCCGGTGTTCACCTGCTTCAGATCGATCTACTTCGCGGTGGCGGTCCACGCCTGCTGCCCGGACATGTTCCACCGCACCACTACAACGCGCTGCTCAACCGCGCGGGGGAGGATGAGGTCGACATCTGGGTCTGGTCTGTCCGCGACTCGCTCCCGACCCTGCCCGTCCCGCTCGATGCCGGCTTGGAAGATGTGCCGCTCGATCTGCAGCGGTGCGTCGCGTACGCCTACGACATGAACGGGTACGACACGTCTCTCTATTCGCTGCCGCCCGCGCCGCCCTTGTCGCCGGAAGACCAGGATTGGGCCGACAAAGTCCTCATCGACGCCGGGATTCAGCCACCGTTGCCGTAGACTGCCCGCATGCCCGCGAAGCTCGACGACGTCCTCGCCACCCTCGACAACCGCAACGATGCCGCCGTCGCGGAACTGAAGGAACTGCTGAGCATTCCCAGCGTCAGCACCAAGCCCGAGCACGCCGGCGACTGCCGCCGGGCCGCCCAGTGGCTGCACGACCTGCTCAAGCACGCCGGCCTCGACGTCTCGATCATGGAGACCGGCACCAAGGCCAAGCGGGGCCACCCGATTGTCGTCGCCAAGAACAAGCACGAGGCGAATCGCCCGACCGTGCTCGTCTACGGCCACTACGACGTCCAGCCGCCCGAGCCGCTGGACCTTTGGAAGTCGCCCCCGTTCGACCCGACCGTGCGCGACGGCAAGATCTACGCTCGCGGCGCGAGCGACGACAAGGGCCAAACCTACTGCCACGTCGACGCCGTACTCGCCTGGCAGGCCAATGGCGGGCTGCCGGTGAACCTCACGCTGCTCATTGAGGGCGAGGAGGAGAACGCCAGCGAAAACCTCGAAGCCTTTGTCAAGAGCTACGCCGACGAGCTCAAGGCCGACGTCGCCGTCGTCAGCGATACCGCCCAGTTCGCCAAGGGCATCCCCGCCATCACCTATGGCCTGCGCGGGCTCTGCTACCAGGAGGTGATCCTGACGGCGAGCAACACCGACCTTCACAGCGGCTCGTTCGGCGGGGCCGTGCCGAACGCCGCCAACGAGCTGGTAAAGCTGCTCGCCTCGCTCCACGACGAGTCGGAGCGCGTGACCGTCGAGGGGTTCTACGACGACGTCCGCGACCTCGACGAGGCCGAGCGGCAGTCGCTGGGCGAGCTGCCGTTCGACGAGAAGCAGTACTTCCAGGATCTGGGCCTGCCCGGCGGAACGGGCGAGGCGGGCTACACCACGATCGAGCGCCGCAGTGCCCGCCCAACGCTCGACATCAACGGCATCACGAGCGGCTACCAGGCGGAGGGAGCCAAGACCGTCATTCCCGCGAAGGCGTCGGCGAAGGTGTCGATGCGCCTCGTCAGCGACCAGTCGTGGACCGACATCCGCGACAAGTTCCGCAGAACGCTTCAGGACCGCTGCCCGGCGAACTGCTCGCTCGAGTTCATCGACCACGGCGGCATCGACGCCAGCGTGTTGCCGCATGATTCGAAGGCGATGCAACTCGCCGCCGACGCCGTCGCGCAGGGGTTCGGTGCAAAGCCCATTTTTTCCCGCGACGGCGGCAGCATTCCGGT
Organism: Tepidisphaeraceae bacterium; assembly: GCA_965214125.1. Taxonomy (GTDB): domain Bacteria; phylum Planctomycetota; class Phycisphaerae; order Tepidisphaerales; family Tepidisphaeraceae; genus CBDCBA01. Next base: position 490,556 of record CBDCBA010000027.1, on the reverse strand, counting down.
CGGCGCGCTGTTCAAGAGCGTGCTTGGCGTCGACACGTTGTTCGTCGGCTTCGGCCTGCCCGACGACAACCTGCACGCCCCGAACGAGAAGCTCGATCTCGACGCCTTCCACGCCGGCCGCCGCACGGCGGCGGTGCTGTACGAGCGGTTGTCGCGCCTGTGACCTTGATGCCGAAGCGGACGCTTCGGGTGCTCAAGTTCTACGGATGGAAGTTCTCGACCTGATGCAAGTTGATGCACCCCAGACCCGAAGCTTCCGCTTCGGCGTCAAGGTAAGTCGGGCGCTTTTGACTTCCTCAACAGGTCGAATGCAAATCGCGGCCCCGCGAAGGGGCCGCGAACGAAGCCGTTGTATACCTGCACCGCGTTTGCGCCGGCGAATCGGTACTCGAGGAAGTCGAGCGGCGTGTTGACGCCGCCGACGCCGAGGATTGGCTTCGTCGTCCGCTCGCGAAGCCAGCGAATTGTGAGCAGGGACAGCGTCCTGACCGCGCTGCCACTCAGCCCGCCGCGGCCGTGCCGGTTGTCGACCGGCAGCGTATTGCACGCCACAAAGCCCGCGATGCCGTGCGACTCACAGACCTCGAAGACGCGCGACAACCTCCGCGGGTGCTCGATCAGCGTTGGCGACAGCTTCACCAACAGCGGACGCGACGTAGGCGCGGGGCCTGCCTTGAGCGTCGGCCCGACGCGCGGACCAAGCCCCGCGGCTACGTCGCGCAGCGCGGACAGCAGTTCCGCGAGCGCGGCGGGCTCCTCGAAGGTCTTGCCCTCCCGCGTGTTCGGGCAACTCACGTTGATCGCCGTGTAGAGACCGAGGTCGTGGACGAGCCGGTACGTCTCGACGACATCCTCGATCCCGGCATCGCCGATGATGTCGGGGGCGTGCGTTTTGGCAACGTTCACGCCGAAGAACGGCATCGGGCTCTGCCGCAACCGCTCGGCGACGACGGCGGCCGGATCGCCGTTGAGGCCCATGCGGTTCATGATGTCTTCGCCGACGCGAAACATCCGCGGCTTCGGGTTGCCCGGCCCGCCGCGGAACGTCAGGCTGCCGACCTCGACGAAGCCGAAGCCATACTTGTGCGCGACTTCGAGCAATTCGCCGTTCTTGTCGAAGCCGGCGGCGAGGCCGAGCGGGTTGGGCAGCGTGTGGCCGAAGAGCTCCGTCGGCATCGACGGCGGGCCCTCGCCAGCGAGAACACCGCGCCGCATCGCCCGCTTGCCAAGGTCGTGCGCCAGCTCGGGCGGCAGAAGCTTTGCGGCGTGGTAGGCGGCCCGCGAGAGGAGTCGGTTCGGCGGGCGCACGGACCAGTTTACGCGGGGAGCACTTGCCGAGGGTTCTCTCGAAACAGGCGGTTGAAGAGAGCGTCTCCCATGCGTTCGCGCGCGACTTCCAAGGCGGCAGCACGCGGGGGCCACGTTTCGACGTGGTGGCTGTCGGTTGCGAGGAAGTCGTAGGCGTCGGCCTCAAGGAGAACGTTGGCCGTCGTCGTCATCTCCTTCGAAACGTACACGCCGCCGCGGCTTTCACCGGCGAGGGTGTGGACGTTGAGCTGCAGCCGCACGCCAAGCCCTCCGAGCCAGTTTGCCGTCTCGATCGGCTTCTTCCAGAACCACGGCGTGCGCTCGGGGTGGGCGAGGATCGGCGTAATCCCGTCGTCGCGCAGGCGCTCGACCATCCGTGGCAGCCCGCGCGGGCGGGCGTGGCCCCAGTCGTCGAACAGGAAGAAGCGGTTGCCAAGATTTCCGCCGCGGGAGTCGCCGGCGGCAAGGAGCACGCGGTCGCGATCGGGCAGGTCGAGGTGTTCGGACCCGACGCGGTTCTCGCCGCCAACGTGGATACGCAGCGGGATGTTCGCGGCGTCGATTGCATCGCGAAGCCTGGCGACATTCCTGGCGATCTGCCGCCGGTTGTTCTGGGGCATCGGCGGTTGAATGTGCGGCGTGCAGAAGACATCGCCGATGCCCGCGTCGACCATGCGGCGGGCGAGCTCAAGGCTTTCGGCCACATCGTCGCAGCCGTCGTCGACGCCGGGCAGGAGGTGCGTGTGGATGTCGACGTAGCCGGCCACGCCGCTGACGATACGCTCGCGGCATGGAGACGCCGCCGTGGTTTCAGGAGCTGGTTCGGGCGATGGCCGACGAGGAGGGGCCGCCGCTGATGACGCTGGCAACGCTCGCGGGTGACGGCTCGCCGCGGGCGCGGCTGGTCGTGATCCGGCACTACGCGGACGACGGCTCGATCGTCTTTTGCAGCGACGGGCGGAGCGAGAAGAACGCCCAGGTGCGGCGCGACCCACGGGCCGAGGCCGTGTGCTGGGCGAGCAACAGGCGGACGCAGTACCGGCTGCGCGGGCGTTGCGACATTGATGAAGACGAGGCCGTCCGCAACGAGATCTGGCGGCAACTGAGTGAATCCGCCCGCGCCCTCTTTGCCTGGCCGACGCCCGGGGCGGATCGCGCCCCGGATGATGCGTTCACAGCCAAGGTTTCAGAAGACGACCCGATGCCGGCCAACTTCGAGGTGCTTCGCCTGGTCCCGACTAATGTCGATCGCCTCGACCTGTCAGCCACGCCGCACCGCCGCACCATCTTCGATCCGGTCGACGCTCCCGGCCGCGACGTTAACCCGTAGCCGTCGGTCGCCTAGACTCGCTCCCTTGCGATTTCTCCTATACGGCACCTTCGGCGACGGCACCGCGGAGCAATTCCGCGAGGGCGGCCACGCCGTGGTCACGCCGGTCGACCTCGGCCTCGAAGTGGCGGCCGACCCGCTCGACGTGCGCGAGGCCGCCCGCAAGCAGCAGTACGAGATCGTCGTCCCCGACCGCCACACGCTCGACGCGCTGCTCCCTAGGAGCGCCGCCCGCGAGACGTTCGGTCGCGTGCTCGTCTACCTGCGCGACGAACCCGCCGACCACGCCCTTGCGGTCCTGCGCCTCTTCGAGCGTTACAAGCGCCTGACGCCCGGCCGCCTTTACACGGTCAGCAGCGGCCGCGTGAAGGTCGACCAACTGCCGGGCCTTTCCGACTAGCTCCTGACTCCTCGCTCCTAGCTTCTTCCGCCCATGAGCCTCCTCGTCACCGGATCCCTCGGCCTCGACACGATTGAAACCCCCGCCGGCCGCCGCGACGACGTGGTGGGCGGCAGCGCGACGTACTTCGCGTATGGCGCCAGCTTCTTCACGCCCGTCCGCCTCGTCGGCGTCGTCGGCGAGGACTGGCCCGTCGACATGCAGGCGTTGTACGAGGGGCGGCCGGTCGATTTGGAAGGGCTCGAGCAACGCGCTGGCAGCAAAAGCTTCCGCTGGCACGGCAGCTACGTGAAGGACCTCAACGCCGCCGAGAGCGTCAGCACCGATTTGAACGTGCTCGCCGAGGCGGCGCCGAAGATTCCTGACAGCTTCCTCGACTCCGAGTACGTCTTCCTCGCCAACACGCACCCGGCGTTGCAGATGGACATGCTCGCCAAGCTCAAGCACGTGAAGCTGAGCGTCGCCGACACGATGAACCTCTGGATTGAGCAGTTCAACGACGACCTGCGCAAGATGCTCACGAAGATCGACGGCTTGGTCCTCAACGATGGAGAGGCGAAGCTGCTGACGGGCAAGGGCAACATGGTCAAGGCCGCCGGCGACGTGCTGAAAATGGGGCCCAAGTTCGTCGTCATCAAGAAGGGCGAGCACGGCTGCCTGATGGCGTGGCGACACCCGGACGAGTCGACGCCGACGGAGATCCAGACGTTCGTCCTGCCGGCCTACCCGACCGACCAGGTCATCGATCCGACCGGCGCCGGCGACACGTTCGCCAGCGGCATGATGGGCTACCTTGCCACGCAGTCGTCGCTCTCGCCGGCGACGATCAAGCGAGCCCTCGCCTTCGGCACGGTGACGGCCAGCTACACGATCGCCGACTTCAGCCTCGACGGATTGAAGGCGACGAGCCGCGAAAAGATCGACGCACGCTACGAAAAGCTCAAGGCGGCAATGAGCTTCTAGGTCAAGGCCAGATCGGCAGCGAGCGTAAGCCCGCGTCGGCGGGGAGGCCGAGCATCAGGTTCGCGTTCTGCACGGCCTGGCCGGCGGCGCCCTTCCCGAGATTGTCGATCGCGCACGTCGCGACGACCAGGCCCCGCTGCGGGTCGGCCGCGTAGTGGACGAAGGCCAGGTTGCTCCCGCTGGCGAACTTCGTGCGTGGCGGTTCGGGTGTTACGCGGACGAACGGCGATGCCTCGTACGTCGCGCGGGCGGCCTGGATGCAGTCGTTGGCGGTGGCTCGGCTCGTGACGTAGCAGGTGGCGAGGATACCGCGCGTCATCGGGACAAGGTGCGGCACGAACGCCAGCCGCAGCGCGGCAAGGCCGAGGTCGGCCAGGGCTTGGCCGATCTCCGGCTCGTGATCGTGCGCCATCGGCTTGTAGGCGTGAACGCTCTCGTTGACTTCGGAGTAGCCCAACTGCTCTCCGCCCCCTCGGCCGGCGCCGCTGACGCCGCTCACAGCATTCACGATGACCGGGCCGGCAGCGTCGATGTAGCCCGCCTTCGCCAACGGTGCGAGCGCGAGCAACGCGGCAGACGGGTAGCAGCCGGGATTGGCGATCCGTGCGGAGTCAGCCACCTGATTCGGCCAGACGTCGGCGAGGCCGTACGTCCAGCCTTCGGCGAAGCGATGGTCGCCACCGATGTCGATAATCTTCACACGCTCCGGAACGGCCGCGAGCGCGTCGCGGCTCTTGCCGGTCGGCATGCTGGCGAAGAGGAGCTTCACGTCAACCGACGATGGTTCGAAGGGCTCGACCCGCAGGCGGGCGACGGCCGGGGCGAGCGCCGCAATGGCAGGGTAGCGTTCGCCCACGCGCTGCCCGGCAGATGACTCGCCGTAGACGGCGGCGACCTGAAGATCGGGATGTTGAGCGCACAAGCGGAGCGCTTCGCCCCCTCCGTAGCCGCTGACGCCAATGATGCCCACGCGGTGACGCTCGCTCATGTGCCGATCGTAGTGCCCGTCGCCGGCGCGGCGTTTGCTGGAGATCCCCTATGACTGCCGCCCCGCACAACCCGTCCGCCACCGCTCAGCGCGTTCACGTGCGATCAGCCGAAGCCAATGACGAACTGCGCCGCGATCTTGCAATCGCGGATCGGCTCAGCACGCTGCTCGACTCGCAGTTCAACATCGCCGGCGTGAAGTTCGGGCTCGACGGCATCATCGGCCTTGTGCCGGGAGTGGGCGACGGGATCACCGGGCTGCTGTCGCTGTATCCGATTTACCTGGCGGGGCGGCACAATTTGGGTGGCACAACCATCGCGCGGATGCTCGGCAACGTCGGGATCGACTTCATCGTCGGCCTCGTCCCGGTGCTGGGCGACTTCTTTGATGTGGCCTTCAAGGCGAATCGCAGAAACTTCAAGCTCTTTCGCGAGGCCGTCGACCGCAAGTTCGGCCCCGGCACGATGGACGCATCGCGGCCGGAACCGCTGTAGCGGCCCTTCGGGAACCGCTGTAGCGGCCCCCGAGCGCTCACGCCCGCCGCCGACGGAGCAGGGCGGCGGCGGGAGCGAGCAGCAAGGCCAAGCCCGTCGGCTCGGGAACCAACACAACGGAGAACGAGTCGGCCGCTCCGTCGCCGGCAATGATGCCCGTGATCTGCGGCAGGTACTGATCCACGCCGGCAAGCGACGAGAAGCTGAAGTAGTTCGGAATCTCGTCCACCGGCGTGTTCGCGTCGACCAATTCGGACACGCCGTAGTGGCTGCCGAGCAGGGCGAGCACGCCGTCGTCGTTGATAAAGAGCGAGCCGTGGCCCGAATCGCCGGCCACCAGGCCGATCTCGTCGCCGCCGAGGCCGCCTTGCCCGCCGTTGGCGGTCGTGTCGAAGTCGTAGGCGGTGGCAAAGGTGGGACGGTTGCCGCTGTCGTCCATCACCACGAGCAGGTCCGACTCCTCCGTCTCGCCCTCGGCGATGATGCGGCTGACAATGCGGTTGCGGCCGACGCGCTCGTTCTGGTCGAACACGAACTGGATGCGGCCGTTGAGGTCCGCCGCCGTCGCCTGGAGCAGGGGCATCGGAGCGATGAACTCGCTGACGCCGCCGGTGCCCTCACCGTTGCCGGCGTTGTTGTCGTCATCCAGGGTAGCGATGAGAATGTCGCTGTCGCGGAGGGAGCCGTCGACCAGCGTTTGCACAACGGTGTTACGGGCCGCCCGGTAGGTGCGCGAGACGCCGTCGCTGCCAACGAAGGTGTACGCGCCGCTCGGCCGGTGGGCCGCCGTCAGAACATGGCGGTCGCTGATGAGAATGCCGCCGTTGTTGCTCGTCGCAAGGCCGGACAGGTCGTAGCCGGCAAGGAGAAACTCGCCGCTCGAGTTGGCGTTGCCACCGATGAATCGGCTGTTGCGGTCGGCATCGAAGTCCGCGAACACACCCGCCGAGGCCGTCGTGGCGGCCAATGCGAGGGAAGCGGCGATCGTCGTCAGGTGCATTTTCGCCATAGGCCCAGTCTACCACAGGGACGCCCAGGTGCCTAGGGGCGATCGCGTGCGGCAGAGGCAGGCCCTCAGGTGGTACAACACCGGCATGAGTTCACAGGCGGGAACACCGGCGTCGCCGGCAGAGACGTGGGCGGACCCGACGCCACGGCGTGACACGGGCACACTCGGCTACGCCACCCTCGGCGAGGGGCGGCCGGGGCTGCTGCTGACACTGGGCATCCTCAGCATCATCTTCGGCTCCCTCGGCACGCTTCTGTCGGCCGGGCAGGCGTTCAGTTGGAGCATGTACCTGGCAATGCTGAACACAACAACCGCATTCACTGGCGCCGCGACACCGATGGCGGGCACCGGCGCGGCGACGACGCCGGCCGGTTCGCTCACGCCGGAGGAGGTGGCAATCGTCGGCAACGCCTACGTCGCGGCCCGGCCGCTCTCCACCGCGGACGAGCAGCGCCTGCGGGCCGCGCTGCCCAAGGTGGATCTGCCGTTCGCGCCGCCAACGGGCGGTGCCGCTTGGACGCAGCAGCACGTGGCGGGCCAAATCACGGGCTCGTCGAGCTACTCCTTCGGCACCGGTGCCGCCGCCGCCGTGCAGTCGAGCGTCAACACGAACAACGGCAGCATCGACGTGAACGCGACCGATGTCAGCACGATGGTCTGGTCGACCGGCAACTACATGACGGTCGATGCCACCGGCGTCGTCACACAGACGGCGGGCGGCGCGGCGGGATTCGCCGGCGGGATCTTCAATCCGCCGGCGTGGCTCGTGGTTGCCGGCATCGCGGCGGAGGGACTGCTAGCGGCGTTGGCGATCCTGCTGATCCTCGCGGGCATCTTCGCCGTCCGCGGCACACCGCCGGGGCGGTCGCTGCACCTGTGGTGGGCGTGGCCGAAGCTCGCCCTCGGCATAATCGGTGTCGGCTTGAGCGTGTACTGGGCCCACCGGCAGTCGCAATCCTTTGCCGGAATGGGCATGGCCGGCATGAACTGGTGGATGCTCCTCCCGCCGCTGGTCATCGGCGTGCCGGGGCTGATCTACCCGATTGTGGTGCTTTGCCTGCTCCGCACGAAGCGGATCCGCGGCTGGTACGCCGGCGCCTAGTTCACTTGCCGCCGCGGTTCATCACGTTCCCGCCGACGCCCAGCGGCACCGGCTGCGGGGCCGGTACGTAACTCGGCTCGACGACGAGTTGCAACGGCCGACGCTTGCCGGCGGGGGGCAGGCCGTCCTCGTCGATCTTGCGCTGGATCGCCATGATGCCCTCGATGAGCGTCTCAGGCCGCGGCGGGCAGCCGGGGACGTAGACGTCGACCGGCATGAACTGGTCAATGCCCTGAATGGTGGCGTAGGCGTCGAAGACGCCGCCGGTGCTGGCGCAGGCGCCCATGCTGATGACCCACTTGGGCTCGGTCATCTGCTGGTAGATGTGCTGGAGCACCGGCATCATCTTGATGGTTACGCGGCCGGCAACGATCATCAGGTCGCTCTGGCGCGGTGAAAACCGCATGGCCTCGGCCCCGAAGCGGGCGAGGTCGTAGCGCGAGGAAGCCGTTGCCATCAGCTCGATGCCGCAGCAGGCGGTGGCAAAGGGCATGGGCCACAGCGAACTGCGGCGGGCCCAGTTGACGACCCGCTTGAGGTTCGTCGTCAGCACGTTGTCAGGCAGGGCGGTGACGTCCATTTCACCTCATTCTACGCCGGCGGGGACCGCCTTGTGCTGCGGCAATTCGACTTCGACGAACGCCCACGCCGTGGCGTCGTCATACCCCTCGACATCGACCCAACGCCCAATCGTCGACGGCTCAGGGATTGGATCGCCCTGCGACGTAATGACGTCGATGTGAAACTCGATCGCCTCCTTCGCCATAGCTAACGCATCTTCGAACGTGTCGCCCGCGGAGAAGCATCCCGGGACGTCCGGTACAGACACGCCATACGCGCTGCCCGGATCCTTGTGAAGACAGATCGGGTAGGAGCGACGCATCAGTTGCCTCCGGTCCGGTGGGTGTCGAGCGGCAGGCCCGCCTGACGCCAGATGTTACGCAGCGTGCCGATGGAGAGATCGACCTTCGGATGCGGAACAGTCACCTTACCCGGTTTGGACGGATGCTGGTAGTGGTGGTGGCTTCCGCGGGCTTCGAGGAAGTACCACCCATCGTCTCGCAGGATTCGGATCACCTTCCGACTGCTCACGGTGTATCTCCATCAACCGCCTACGCCTACTCGAACTTCAGCACGCCCTTGCCGATGTCGTACGCGTAGCCGATCAGAATCAAGGCCGTGAAGACGAGCATGCCCACCAGCATCGTCGTGCCGAGCCCGCCGTTGAGCGCGTTGCTCTCGACCGCCTGGGCGAACGTGCTGGCCCAGGGGTAGAGCACGACAACTTCCACGTCGAACGCAACGAACAGGATCGCGACGAGGTAGAACCGCACGTTGAAGCGGCGGTGGGCGTCGCCGACCGGGGCCATGCCGCTCTCGTAGGTCGTCTCCTTGCCCGGCCCGGTGCGGCTGGGGCCGATCCAAAGGGAGACCAGCAGGTTCGTCACCGCGAAGCCGACGGCGATGACCAGCAGCAGGGCCACGGGCAGCCAGCCGAGGCGGGAGTCCTCCGCCGACTGGGCCAGCGGCAGGGCGAGAGACGAGAGCAGGTCGGCGTTCACGCCGGCACGATAGCGGGCCTTGCCACGTCGGCAAGCGGCCGCGCGTCAGGCGTCCAGCGCGATCAGCACGTTGCCTTGACGGGCAAAGCAGTCCATCTCGTCGGGCGAGGCGAACGCCGCCGATCGGCCGATGAACCGGCAGTGATACCGAGGCTCGAACTCCAACAGCGTCCGCCAGACATCGCCCGGTTTGCCCCCGACGCGCTCCACGGCCTCGGGACCATGCTCGATGACCCAGGCCGGCGGCGGCATTCCATCGAACCAGCCGGCGGCACCGCGAACGGCTAGCGTTTCGGAGCCTTCCAGGTCCAGCTTCACCACGTCCGGCGGCGTCGCGATCAGATCGTCCAGCCGGCGCAGCTCCACCTCGAACGGTTCGCTCGGCACGTCCTCCCTCGGAAAGCGGCCCGACTCGCCGTGGTTGGCGCGGTCGGTCCTGACGGGCCGGTGGAAGGTGGCCACGCCCGCTTCGTCACTAAGCGCAACCGGCCGCAAGTCGACCCGGTGCGTCAGGTCGTTCGCCGCAAGATTGGCTTCCAGCCGCACCCGGTTGACCGGATCGGGCTCGACCGCGATGACGGCCGCTCCCCAGGCCGCTGCTCGGCAGGTGAAGTAGCCCAGGTTCGCCCCGCCATCGACGAACGTCACCCCCGGCCCAAGCCGGCGGCGCAGGACGCGCAGCGTGTCGAGCTCGTACACCCCGCCGGCCATCGCGACGTCGGGGTAGGTCGTCAGATCGAGCCCGAACGTGAGCCCGCCGACGGTGAAACGATCCTGCCAGCGATCGCGCGGCACAAGGCGACGCGCCAATCGCGCCAGCCGGAACCCGCCGCGCTCCGTCGGGGCAATCGCGCTGTAGGCACGGAGCAATCGGAACAAAAGCGGGGCGGGCACGGCGGCAGTGTAATCCTCTCGTGCTCTCCCCGCGTTAGCCGCCCCGCCTCGCGGGGCGCGGAGCTGCGGGAATCGACTCGAGCAACGCCTCGCGAGGCGGGGCGGCGAACAGAGCATTGTGCTTGATCGAACGTGCAGAGTCTGTCAACTCGCCCCAGCATATTCTTCGATCGGCGGGCACGTGCAGACGACGTTGCGGTCGCCGAAAACGTTGTCGACGCGGCTCACCGGCGGCCAGAACTTGCTCTCGCGCATCGCCGGACTCGGATACGCCGCCACCTGCCGGCTGTAGGGCCGATTCCACTCGTCGGCCGTCACCGCGTGGGCCGGGTGCGGGGCGTGCTTGAGGGGGTTGTCCTCCTTCGACCACTCGCCGCTCTCGATCCTGGCGATCTCGGCGCGGATGCCGAGCATCGCGTCGCAGAAGCGGTCGATTTCCCGCAAATCTTCGCTTTCGGTCGGCTCGACCATCAGCGTGCCGGCGACCGGCCAGCTCATCGTCGGGGCGTGGAAGCCGTAGTCGATGAGGCGCTTGGCCACATCCTCCACCTTGACGTTGGCCGACTTCTCGAAGGGGCGGAGATCGAGGATGAACTCGTGCGCCACGCGGCCGGTCTTGCCGGCGAAGAGGATGTCGAAGGCGTCGCCCAGCCGCCCGGCCATGTAGTTGGCGTTGAGGATCGCAACCTCGCTTGCCCGCCGCAGGCCGCGCCCGCCCATCATGGCGAGGTACATCCAACTGATCGTCAGAATGCTCGCGCTGCCGAACGGCGCCGCGCTGACGGCGTGCGACTCCGCATCCACCGGATCGCCGGGCAAAAACGGCCGCAAATGCTCGTGGGCGCAGATCGGCCCCATCCCCGGCCCGCCGCCGCCGTGGGGGATGCAAAAGGTTTTATGCAGGTTCAGGTGCAGTACGTCCGCCCCGAAGTCCCCCGGCCGGCAGAGCCCGACCTGCGCGTTCATGTTCGCCCCGTCCATGTAGACCTGCCCGCCCGCGTCGTGGATCGTCTGGCAGACGTCGCGGATGTGCGCCTCGAACACGCCGTGCGTGCTCGGGTACGTGACCATCAGCGCCGCGAGCTTCTCCCCGTGCTGCTGCGCCTTGGCCTTGAGGTCGTCGAGGTCGACGTCGCCGTTGTCGCGCGTCTTGACGACCACAACCTTCATCCCCGCGATCACCGCCGACGCCGGGTTGGTTCCGTGGGCGGATTCGGGGATTAAGCAAATGTCCCGCCCTCCATCGCTGTTGGCCTCGTGGTAACGCTTGATCGCCAGCAGGCCCGCGTACTCGCCTTGGCTGCCGGCGTTGGGCTGAAGGCTGACCGCCGGCAGGCCGGTGATCTCGCCGAGCCAGCCGCGCAGGTCGGCGAACAGTTCGTCGTATCCCTTCGCCTGATCCTTCGGGGCAAACGGGTGAATCTCCCCAAACTCCGGCCACGTGACGGGCAGCATCTCGCTCGTCGCGTTGAGCTTCATCGTGCAACTGCCCAGCGGAATCATGCCGTGGACAAGAGAAAAATCCTTCTGCTGGAGCTTCCAAAGGTAGCGCGTGAGCTCGTGCTCGCTGTGATAGCGGTTGAACGTCGGGTGCGTGAGAAAGTCGCTTGTGCGCACGAAACCCGCGAGTGAGCCGTCGGCCGCCTCCTCGGCGAGTTCGGCAACGTTCAGGCGGAACGTGCTGCCACCGGCGAAGCACTCGATCAGCCGGCGCACCTCGTCGCCGTCGCTGCGCTCGTCGAGCGCGATGCCGACGCGGCCGTCCTCGTACTGCCGCAGGTTGAACCCCTCGTTCGCCGCCGCCGACAGGATCGAATCCATCGGCAGGCCGTTCGGGCGAATCGTGACGGTGTCGAAGAACGGCCCCCCCACCTCGTGACCCAATCGCTGCATCCCGACTGCCAACGCACCAGCGAGCGCGTGAACGCGCCGCGCGATCCGCTTCAACCCCTCGGGCCCGTGGTAGACCGCGAACATGCCCGCCATCACGGCCAAAAGCACCTGCGCGGTGCAGATGTTGCTCGTCGCCTTCTCGCGGCGAATGTGCTGCTCGCGCGTCTGCAACGTCAGGCGGTAGGCGGTGTTGCCGTCGGCGTCCTTGCTCACGCCCACGAGCCGGCCGGGCATTTTGCGGGCGTACTCCTCGCGGCACGACATGAACGCCGCGTGCGGCCCGCCGTACCCCAGCGGCACACCAAACCGCTGCGAGTTGCCCACCGCAATATCCGCCCCCCACTCGCCCGGCGGCGCCAGCAGCGTGCAGGCGAGCAAATCCGTCGCCGCGATCAGCAACCCACCCGCCCCATGCACGGCGTCGGCCAACTCGCTGTAGTCGTGAACGCGGCCCTCGGTACACGGGTACTGCACGAGCACGCCAAAGACGTCGTCCCAGCTTGTCCCTTTAAACTTGTCACTTGCAACTTGAACCGTAATCCCCATCGACCGCGCCCGCGTCATCACCACGCCGATCGTCTGCGGGTGGCAGTCGCTCGCGACGACGAACGTGTTCTTCTTGCTGCCCTTCAAGCCCTTGGCCATCGCCATCGCCTCGGCGGCCGCGGTGGCCTCGTCGAGCAGGCTCGCGTTCGCCAGCGGCAGGGCCGTCAGGTCGCTGACGGTCTGCTGAAAGACCAGCAACGCCTCGAGCCGGCCCTGCGAAATCTCCGCCTGGTACGGCGTGTAGGCGGTGTACCAGCCGGGGTTTTCCAGCACGTTCCGCAGGATGACGGCCGGCGTGTCCGTCGCGGCGTACCCCTGGCCGATCAGGCTGCGGCGAACGACGTTCTTGCCCGCGATCTCCCGAATCCGGTCGAGCGCCGCCGACTCGCCCAGCCCTTCGTGGCCCAAATCGTTCAGGTCAAGATCCCGATCAAGGCGAATGCTCGCCGGGACCGCCTGGCGCATGAGCTCGTCGAGCGAGTCGACGCCGAGCAAGTCGAGCATCTGCCTTCGCTCGCCCGCGTCCGGCCCGACGTGGCGGCGCGGGAACGTATCGGTCGGCCCGAGCAGGGCGTCGATCGACGGCGAGTCATTCAAAGCAATCGGCGAGTCGGCAAGGGTCATGCGGCCCGATCGTAGACCAAACGCCCGCCGCCCCGGCGAACGCGGGGCGGCGGGTGGCGGGAACTGAAAGATGCTCTATCTAACTTGGACTTCTGGCGTCCCACCACCAGGAATCGACGGAAGCATGAAGAACTCGATTGTCTCAGTCGGGCGATAGAACAGCGAAAAGCGACCAGGCGATTCATCAGGCTGGACCGACTGATTATCGAATGGCACAACCAAGTAGTCGAGGCGGAACGTTTGTTCTCCCAAGCGAGTTTCGTAGGGACGACTCGCCGGGACAAACATGACTTCGCCCGTATCATCGTTGGCCGACGTTCGGACGATTCGAACCTCGGATCGAAGAGATCGCGGGAAGAACTGCACCGCTGGACGTAAACCTCCTCCGGCTGGGTTCTGAATCCGAAGCTCGTGCAATTGCACCTCAGTCCTGGCCGAGCCGACGAGCCAGGAATGGTTGCGGCTTCCGGCAGGTGCCCCACGCCACTCACCCACTCCTGCTGAAATTAGGACGTTAAGTTCTGCATTCGGTGCGTCACCCTCCCGCGGCAACACTGTGGCGAAGACGATGCGAGAACCGTCATCGATGCTGTCAAATCTCACACTCGGCGAAGTAGGCCGCGATCCAAACGAGAGTTGCTGAGAACCACCTTCTTCCGTATCCGGCCGCCCGACAACCTCGACGATGACGTACCGCGACACCTCGCCTTCTCCGATGGCAAGGTCGGGCAAGGCTGCTTCCACATCCTCCAACAGTTCGCCGTACGCCGACCACCAGCGTTCGCCGTCACCGATCGCGACGACCCGTGCTTGCGTGCCGTCGCTCAGGATGCCGGAGAGCGAGTATGGCAACGACTGCTGGTTCACGTCGCTCGCTGTCGTTGTGGCGCTTTTAGCTGCCGCAGCTTCCGAACCGGGATTTTCTTGCCCCGCGTACAGCAGCCCGCCGCCCGCGCCGCCGAGGAGGGCGGCGGTCGAGAGCACGGCGATTGTCTTGAGCTTCAACATGAGAAGGGTTCCTTTCGCGAGGGAAAAGGCGGCCGGCGTGGGGGCGGCGCTGCGTAGCGAGGCCTTGGCGACGAGGGCGCTCAGGCTGGCGGCCACGGTGGCCGTCGTGGCGGTGATGCCGCGGCGCAGCAGCAGGTCGCGGAGGCGGTCGAGTGCCCGGCCGCCGGCGACGCGGGCGGCGGGGGGATCAAGATTCAGTCGGGCCGCCACGTCCGGCCAGGCGAGGCCGTCGAGGTGGCGCAGCTCGATCAGCCGGCGATCCCGACGCCGCAATGCCGCGACGGCCGCCGCGACCTGCTCGCCGAGCTCGCCCGGCTCGCTGGGATCAACGGATTCCGGCGTCGCCGCCACCTGCTCCCGCCGGCGACGCCGCGCTTCGCTTCTTCGCCAGTTCGCGGCGCAGAAGCGGCACGTTTTCGCCAGCCAAGGCCGCAGGTCGCCACGCAGTGTGGCCGACCGCATCGCCGGCCCGGTTCGACCGATGAGCACGAGGAACGTCGCCTGCGCCACGTCCTCGGCCGCCGATGCGTTGCCGGTGGTCCGCAGCGCCACCGCCCGCACCGCCGCCGCGTGGCGCGAGACGAGCCGGGCGAAGGATTCCTCGTCGCGCGTCGCGCGGTAGCGCCGCAGCAGGGCGGCGTCGGTGGTGGGGGAAGATCGAGCGGTTGACGTCACCACCCCCGGATGTTCGCAGGTCGCGCCGGCGCAACAAGGAAACCCGAAGAAACCCTCCCGACGCCGAAGCGGCAGCTTCGGGTTCTGCCTCGGACACGTTTCGATCCGAAGCTTCCGCAGGCACCCGAAGCTTCCGACCCGAAGCTTCCGCTTCGGCATCGGTCCGAGGAGATCGGTGCGTGGGGGGCAGCCCCTACTCGGCGCCGGTTTGTTGCTTGTACCCCTCGGGGTCGAGCAGGTTGGCGGCTTCGTCGGGGGCGCTCATCTTGACCTTGATCATCCAAGCGCCGTCGTGCGGATCGCTGTTGACCAGGCTCGGGTCGGCCGAAAGTTCTTCGTTGACCTCGATCACCTCGCCCGTCACGCCGCTGACGAGGTCGCTGGTGGCCTTGACACTCTCGACCTCGCCGAACGGCTCGCCGGCCGTCACGTCGCCGCCGACTTCGGGCAAATCGACGTAGGTGATGTCGGTGAGCTCGTCGGCGGCGAACTGGGTGATGCCGATCGTGCAGGTCTCCCCGTCGATCAGGTGCCACTCGTGGGTCTTGAGGAACTTGCGGTCGGTCGGAACTGCCATGGCCGCTAGGCTATGCCGGCCGCTTGTAGAACGGAAGGGGCACGACCGCCGCCGGAATCACTTCCTTTTTGAAGTCCACGCCCAGCGTCGTCGTCACGTCGGCATACTCGCTCGCGACGAACGCCATCGCCACGCTCTTTTGCAAGGTCGGTCCGAAGCAGCCGCTCGTGACAACGCCCACCTGCACGTCGTTCACCAGCACCGGCGTCCCCTGCCGGGCGGTGCGCCGGCCTTGCAGTTCCACGCCGACCAGCTTCTTCGCCGGCCCGTCGGTCGCCACGCGGCGGATGGCCTCGCTGCCGATGAAGTCGCCCTCCTTCTTCACCGCCCAACCCATTCCGACGCTGATCGGGTCGACCTCTTCGCCCAGCTCGTGCCCGTACAGCGGCAGGGCGGCCTCGATGCGCAGCGTGTCCCGCGCGCCGAGCCCGCAGGCGTAGATCGGGCCGCTTTTGAGCGAGTCGCCCATCATCCCGCCGAGCATCTGGGCGAGGTTGGCGGGCATGACGACCTCCACGCCGTCCTCGCCGGTGTAGCCGCTGCGGTAGACCTCGATCGGCGAGCCCATCACCTCGCCGCGCGTGCAGCCGAAGCGCTTGAGCGTGGCCGGGTCGTCGTCCAGCTTGTCGCCGACCAGCGGGCCAAGCTCCTCGAACACCTTGGGCCCCTGGAACGCCGCCATGGCGGTCGATTCGGTGTTGTCGATCACGCGGCAGTCGAGCCCACTGTCGCGGATGACGCTCTCGAAGTGGGCCAGCAGCTTCTCGCGGTTGCTGGCGTTGCAGACCATGCTCACGCCGTCCGCCCAGCGGGCGACGATCACGTCGTCCTTCACGCCGCCGTTGGCATTGGTGACGAACCCGTACCGGCTCTGCCCCGGCGTCATGGCGGACACGTCGCGCGTGGTCACGCGATCGAGAAACGCCACGGCGTCGGCTCCTTCGAAGCGCAGCCGCCCCATGTGGCTGACGTCGAAGAACGCCCCCGCCGTGCGGCAGCGTTCGTGCTCCTGGACGATCGACCCGTACGACAGCGGCATGGCCCAGCCCGCGAAGTCGACCATCTTCCCGCCGAGGGCGACGTGGAGGTCGTGGAAGGGCGTGTGCTTGAGCGTGGTGGTGGTGGTGGCGTCGGGCATGCGGGCAGCTTACGCCGGCCTTGGGTGCCACTGCATCCTTGCGGTGGCGAGCGGATTCCGGTTCTCGCCACCGCAAGGATGCAGTGGCACCCGACTGGTTCATCAGGCCCAGCACCTCGGCGAAGAAGGTCTCGTGCAGCGCCGCCAGGTTCTCCGGCACCACGTCGGTCGGGTGCAGGTTGCCGGCGTCGATGGCGTCGTTACGCGGGACCGGGAAGCTGGTGGTGAAGTCCCACGGCAGCGTGACCGCCGGCAGTTCGACCGACGGCACTGTTGCCGGTTCCGGTGCCGCGGGTGGCGTTGCGTTGACCTTCACCGACTCTGCCGGCGGCGGCAGGTCGAACAGGGTCAGATCGTTGAGGTTGTCTTGCTGGGGCTGGGAACCCGGTTCCCGCTGGGATTTACTGCTCATCCAGCGGTTATGCCACAGCCGACGTTCGGTGTCACACCGAGCGTCGGCGGAGCAGAAGGGCCGAGACGCCAGCCGTTAGGATGAGGCCGCTTGCTGACTCAGGAACGTTGTTCATCTGCAACGAAAGGTCGATGTCTAGAAGCCCACCCACCGGACTTCCTGGAAAACCATTCTGGCTTAGCCCGGTTGAAAATGACATTCCGTTGATATCGTCGGCACCTGCAATATCCCGGCTGGCGTTGAAGAAACGTCCACCGAACAGGGGGTTTTCGCCACTAGCCCAATTATCGGCCGTTTGGCCAAGGATCGTGTCGTTAGATGAAGCCCTAAAGAAGTCCTCGGCGACAAACGAGATGTCAAGCAAAGCATCCGCGGGAGTTGGCGTCTCGACCTCGCCGGTGACACTGCCTCTATGCTCTGAGCCACCAGGCCAGTTGTCGGCCGTCTGAACTCCACGAGCCTCCAACCGACCCGTGACATTGAAGTCCGGCGGCAATACTTCCCCCGGCTCGGTAACCACTACCACGAACACATCGAGAAAGAGCATCGGGAAAGCGATGCTGCCTGGGTCATCAGACCAGTCAAAGTAAATGTCGCTACTGAGGTCCAGCGATGTTTCGCCGCCGGCTAACGTGTACTCGAATCTCGAAGTAGAATCGAGGGGGTTATTACCCGGAAAATGAGTACCCTGCTCGAATAATGGACTTCTGATTGACTGAAACAGAAGGGGGTCTGGCGGGCTACCGTCGCCTGCAAAGTTGAAGGTGGCGTCGCTCATTTCTACCGATACGAAGAAGCTTGGCGCTGCCAGCGAAGGGGTAGCAAACATCATCACGGCGACGAGATTCAGGGCGAGCAACGATTTACTCTGCATTATTTCTTCCTTCCGAATGAATGACGAGCCAGATGGCCAGATGGCTGGCCGATGGGGCATCCACGAGTGCGGCGAGCGTACGAAAGCGCGAGAGCCTTGTAGCAGAGAAGGTGAGCTGTTGCATAGGTCTCCTGCTCCGGCATCGTGGGCGGCAGCAGAGTGTCGCCCGCTCCGGGTTCCCAGTCAAGCCAGAACAGTCAACGAACAGGGTCAGGTCGTTCAGGTTGGCCTGCTTAGGCTGGGAACCTGGTTCCCGCTGCGGTGTGTTACGGCTCATCGTCCGGTTATGGCACAGCAGCCGGGCCTAGTCACGCTCTGCCGACGACCCGCAGCCGTTCGTCTCGGAACGTGCGGCTACGAGCGGGACGCCAGGGAGTCCAGCCGCAGCTCGGCGGTGATGCGCCACCCGCCGCACCGCCCGCGCGTGCCGGGCCACCAGTCGGCCGAAGGCGAGGTCGTCGCGCGAGCGCACGAACTGCCGGAGCAATTCGGCGTCCGTCGCGTCGAGGCTGGTGGCGGGGCGGTAGGGCACCACCCCCGGATTGTGCCGCCACACGCGGAACCGGACAGAAGAAAATCAGTCGTCCGACGTCGGCACTACGTTCTCGACCATCTCCGCCTGCGGCGGCGGCGTGACCTTGCGACGCAGCCCGAACTTCGCGTCGCTGTTAGGCCGCACCATCACGTCGGCCCAGACCGTGTACAGCGGCCGCGACATCAGGGAGACGTCGACCACGCGGCGCGGGTCGACCTCCATTAAATGCGTGCGCTGGAAGAACCCGTCGGTGATCGGCTGCACGCCGGCGATGCTCGCGTGCCACTGGCCGGTTTCATCCTTCGCGACCGGGCGCAGCTCTTTGGCGAGCGTGTCGGTCGTGATCGTGAGAAAGGCGTGCGTCGGTGGCCGCGACTCGTCGGCGTCGGCGTCACGATTCCAAATGCCGCCGAGCGGCGACACCGTGACGTTCTCGCCGGGCACTCTCGCGCTGAGGTAGTAGTCGTTGAAGTCCAGTTGCCCGGAGAACATCGGGCTCGTGGGGTTGAGGTAGTGCTTTGTCCACGGGCCGACCGCGACGCCGACGTGCAGGCTGTGCGTGTACGACCCTTCCGGAAGGTAGAGCGTTTCGACAAGGAGCGACTCCTGATCATCGATCTGCACGTAGCGGGTCGACCCGCCGAAGTACACAGTGGGCAGCGGGCGGAACGGGCTCTCGATGCCGCTGCGCATCGGGAACTCCACGCCCTCGGGCAGCTCGCCGCGGCCGGCCGTGTCGGTCAGGCGAAGCTGGAGGTAGACCTGCGTGTACCCCTCCGGCGGCTCGTTGCTGCCGGGGGCGAGCTGGAGGTCGAACGGTTCGATCGGCTTGCCGTCGGCGTTCCAGAACCGCTCGCCGTCGGACAAGCCGACGATCTCCAACGTGGCGGTGGGGCCGAGTTGGAACATGATCGCGTCCTGCTTCGCGTCGATTTCGGCAGCAGCCTGGGTGGCGGGCCCGTCCTGGAGCAGCGCGGTCGCCGTCGCGACGAGGCCGACGGCGGCGAGGGCGGCGGCGGTCGTGACGGCGGCGGTTTTGATCTTCAACATCGTGATGACTCCGGTGGCAAGTTCGGCCGCGGTCGGCGCGGCAAGGGCGGCTTGGGCGGGGGACGAGACGGTCAGTGCCCGCAGGCCCGCCACGATGGCGGCGCCTGTGGCAGTGATGCCGCGACGGTCGAGGGCGTGACGCAGCGTCGCCAGCGCCCGCGTGCCGGCCTTGCGGGCGGCCTCGGGCGTGGTGCCGGCGTGGCGGGCGACGTCGTCCCAGCTCATCTGCGAGAGGTGACGCCACTCGACAATTCGCCGGTCGCGGCGAGGCAGGCAGGACAGGGCCGACCGGACGGCGTCGGCGAGGTCGTGGCCGGCGCTGGGATCGGGCGAGACATCCGGCGTGGCGACGAAACGTTCGCGACGAAGCCGCCGGGTTTCCGCCCGCCGCCAGTTGTTCGCGGCGTAGCGGCAGACCTTGGCGAGCCACGGCAGCACGCTCTGCTTGCGCCGCGTCGAGCGGATGGCCGACTGCGGGCGTTGGGCGAGCACGAGAAAGGCGGCCTGACTCACGTCCTCGGCCGCCTGGCGGTGGCGCGTGTGGCGGTAGGCCACCCGCCGCGTCGCCGCCGCGTGCCGAGCCATCAGCCGCCCGAACGCCGCGTCGTCGCGCGAGCGAACGAAGCGGCGGAGCAGGTCGAGATCGGAAACGGCGTCGGCCACTACCCCATCATGTTCGCCGACAGCGGCGAGCGGACAAGGCCGTTTCCTCCATCATTCATCGTCTGCAAGCGGGGTCAGTTGGGCGTGCAGGAGCTTTTCAGCGGCGGTCGATTCGATATAGGCGTCGAGATCGTTGAGTGCGTTCTGGTCAAGGATCATGTAAGTCCCAAACCGCCACGCGACAATGACATCGCGTACCCCGATTGTTTCTGCGGGCGGTCCTCGAAACTCGAAGACAACGCGCTCGAGAAGATGATCGCCACGAAGCGGTCCCGCGTCAGCGAAACTGATGGTGTTCGTTCCATCTCTAAGCGCGGATGGGTGGACGTGGATCGGTACTTTGAGTAAATCCTCAAGGATCAACGCTGCATGCGCAAGCCCGACCTTGTCGAGGGCATAGGGGTTCACGGTCTTCGCCAGCGATGGTGGGGTTCCGTGAATCGTGCGGAAACCGTCGACACCGAGCCCTCCGGGGAGTGCTCCGTCGACAATGGCGTCATCTTCGATCGTGGTGGCTGCCCCTGCGGACGACGCTTCCAGCAGTTGAAGCTGTGAGTTCGCGAGCGCTCGCTTTGCAAATTGAAGTTCGGTTTCCAATTCCGCCGCCCTTCTCCAGCCGTCGTTCCGTTCCTGGACGAGTTGCTCAAGTGTCGTCAGGTCTTCCTTCAACCCGGGCTCGGCTGCCGGAGCTGATGCCTGCGACGCGGACGCTGACATGGCGGCGTGACTGCCCGCGGCGAAGGTTGGCGTCGGTCCGGCACCTTCCGACTGAGCGTTGGCGATGTAGGCGGCGGACCCGCCGAGCAGGCCGACGGTGGCGAGGGAGCAGACGGCGGTCGACTTGATCGAAGACATGATCAGCACCTTTCGTGCAAGAACTGCGGGAAGTACGGGAGCCACCGGCGCGAACCGCCCCGCCTCGGCCAGACGCGCCAAGGCGGCGGCGACGGCGGGTGGGGCGGCGGTCACGCCGAGCTGTTCTAGGCGGCGGCGAAGGCGGTCGTGGGCGCGGGTCGCGACCTTGCGGGCGGCGTCGGGCGTGGTCTGGCAGAGCGTGGCCACCTCCGGCCAGGGGCGGCCGTCGAGGTGGCGCAGCGTCAGGATGCGTCGCTCGCGGCGCGGCAGCGAGCGCAGCGCCGTCGCGACGACTTCGGCCAGTTCGTCGCTTGCGGGCGGCGCGGCGACCTCCGGCCGCGCGACAGTGGCCTCGCGATGTCGGCGTCGGCGTTCGCCGCGAACCTGAGCCTTCGCGCACAAAGCGGCGGTCCGGCGAAGCCACGGGGCGAGCGACCCGTGCAGCCGGGCGGAGATCGATCCCGAGCGGGCGCGGCGGGCGAGCACCACCCACGCCGCCTGCGCCGCGTCGTCGGCGTCGCAGGCCAGACCGTGGCGTCGCAACTGGGCAACCGCCGCCTCCTGCACCGCGTGAGCGTGGCGCCCGACGATCACGGCGAAGGCCGCCGCATCGCGGTCGCGCCGCCAGCGATGCAGCAGGCGGTGATCGGGCTCGGCGTCGGCGGGCACGAGGGGCAGTGTCCACCGACGGGGCATGTCGGACAAGAAAATCCCGCCGCGTTCAGGTCCGCAGCAGGTCGCGGACGACCGCCCGCAGGTCGCGCGGCAGGTGGACGTCGGGGGCGGGCTTGTAATGGAGCAGCTTGCCCCGCTCGCGTCGCCAGAACTTGCCGGCGCGCAGGGCGAGATGGCGACCGCCGGCGAGGGTGAGCCACAGGTCGGGCGCGGCGGCGCTGGCGCAGGCGGCGATCGTGCGGGCGAGGCCATCGTCGATTGTCGGCAGAAGCCACGCGAGCCGCTCGTCGGCGTCGGGCGGGGCTTGCCGGAGCGCGACATCGAGCCGCCGTGCCGCTTCAGATGCCGCCCGCTCCAAGGCGTCCGCCACGTCGGGCGTCCAGGGTTGTTCGTAGGTCGGGTCGCCGGCGTCGACCTTCAGGCGGTGGACGATTGCGCCGCGCGTCCAGTCGTGCGGCTTGACGAGCACGCGCTGCTCGTGCACCGCCCGCTGCGGCGAGACGATCGGCACGGCCAGGCGATGGGCCTCCGGCATCGGCCGGCTTCGGCGCGGGCCACGCGGGAAGTGGGGCATCGGGCGGGGCACCCCGGCGAAGCTAGCGGAGGATCACGCCGACCGGGAGGCGTGAAGTCGTACCGTCACGGCAATGGAACAGCGGCAACTGTGGGGCGATCGCGATTGGACGCCGCCGGACGGGCCCGTCGGCGGGCTCGACGCGGAGGCGGTTCTCGAGCATGCCTGGCAACGCATGGTCGAGGGCGTCATCGACCGGCACAGCCCGCACCACGCGCCGACGTTGGCGACGGTCGATGCCGACCATCGACCCTGCCCGCGCACCGTCATCCTGCGCGACGCCGACGCGCCGGAGCGCACGCTCCTCTGCCACACGCGGCTGGACTGCGCGAAGGTGTCCCACGTACGCGAGAACCCGCGCGTCGGCTGGCACAGCTACGACGCGGCGGGGAAGACGCAGCTCATCTTTCAGGGCACTGCCCGCGTCGAATCAGCCGGCCCGCTTGTCGATGCTCGCTGGGCCGCAACGGGTGAGGGGGGCCGGGCGTGTTACCGCCGCTGGCCCGGTGCGGGGACGCCGATCGACGGCATCGCGGATATGACTGAAGTCGATCACGACGGCCGTTCCATGTTCGGCGTTTTCGTGACGCGGATCGACGCGATCGAGTGGCTGTGGCTGCACCACGCTGGGCACCGCCGGTTGGCGTTCGCGTGGCGGCAGGCAGAGTGGCACGCGACGGCCATCGCTCCGTGAGCGAAGTTGGCTAGGCTGGCGATGATGCGTTGTTTGCTGCTGGCCATTTTGCTTCTCGCCACGGGCTGCGCGCAGCGCGGGGCCGAGCCGTCCAACGTGTCCGTTGCCGCGGTTCCGCGCGTGCAGGTGACGGCGTCGCGGGTGGGCCTGGTCGTCAGCGATTCACCAATCGCGTCGGCCGTTGGGGCGCGGGTGTTGGCGAAGGGGGGCAACGCGGTCGACGCCGCCGTCGCGACGGCGTTCGCGCTGGCGGTGACGTGGCCCGAGGCGGGCAACATCGGCGGCGGCGGGTTCATGCTGGTCGCCGGACCCGATCAGGAGCCGGTCGCGATCGACTACCGCGAGACCGCCCCGGCGGTCGCGACGGTCGACATGTACACGCCTGGCGAGAACCGCTATCGCGCGCGGCACGTCGGTGTACCGGGAACCGTTGCCGGCCTGACGTTGGCGCACGAGCGATTGGGCACGCTCCCCTGGGCCGACCTCGTGCGGCCGGCGGTCGCCCTGGCCCGCGACGGCTTCGAGATCGACGCCGCCCTCGCCGACTCGATCAACGCCGTGCTGAGTGGTCCGGCGTCGACGGAGTTGGCCCGCGTCTACGGCAAGCCCGGCGGCGGCGCGTGGGTCGCGGGCGACACGCTCGCGCTGCCCGACCTCGCGGAGACGCTCGACGCGATCGCCCGGAGCGGAGCGAGCGGGTTCTACGAGGGGGACGTCGCGGAAGCGTTGACGTCCTTCATGGCGGGCAACGGCGGACTCGTTACGGCTGACGACCTCGCCGACTACGAGGCCAAGGAACGCGAGCCGACCCGCACGATCGCCTTCGGCCACGAGATCTTCGGCATGCCGCCGCCGAGCAGTGGCGGCGTGACCGTCGGGCTGATTCTGCGGCAGGTCGAGGCGCTGGACCCTGACCCGCGGGCACGGTTCGACGCGCGCACGATCCACCTCCTCGCCGAGTCGATGCGGCGGGCGTTTCACCAGCGGGCGCTGCATCTGGGCGACCCGGACTTCGGCCGCATGCCGATGAACACGCTGCTGGGCCCGGAGCTGGCCGTGTTGCTCGCCGACTCGATCGACCCCGACCACGCCACGCCGAGCGAGACACTGTCGCCCGCGATTCCGCTCGCGAACGAGTCGCCGGACACCACGCACTTTTCCGTGATCGACGCCAACGGCTTGGCGGTGGCCAACACCTATACGCTCGAAGAAAGCTGGGGCAGCCGGACCATCGCGCCGGGCCTGGGGTTCGTGCTGAACAACGAGATGGGCGACTTCAACTGGGTTGCCGGGCGGACCACCCGCGGCGGGGCGATCGGCACGGAGGCGAACCTCATCGCCCCCGGCAAGCGGCCGTTGAGCAGCATGTCGCCGACGCTGGTGATGCGGGATGGCCGCGTCGTCGGCGTCACGGGCTCGCCGGGCGGGCGGACGATTATCAACACGACGGCCCTGATCCTGCTGAACGTGTTCGCCTTCGACATGCCACCCGTCGACGCGGTGGCTGCGCCGCGATTTCATCACCAATGGCTGCCGGATCGGATCGTGATGGAGCGGCCGCACGGGGTCGTTGATTGGCCGCAGCCCGACCTGCTCGAAGCAATGGGCCACGCCGTCGAGGTGCGCAATTCGCCGCAGGGCTCGGCGCACACCATCTGGTGGGACGACGACAGCGCCGCCTACTTCGGCATCGCCGACTACCGGCGTAGGGGTGCTGCGAACGCCCCGGCGGAGTAGTCACGGCTTCGGGTTCGGCGCGGGCTTGACGAACTCGAAGCTCTCGAACATGCCGTGGGCGGTGCGTTCGTACTGCTGTTGCTTGCCCGCCTCGACGGTGAACGTGCAGAGGTAGACCGTGTAGTGGACGCTGGTGCAAAGCTGGGTCATCCGCAGCTCGAGGCCGCCGAACTGGAAGCTCCAGATCAGGCGAACAGCGTCCTGGCCGGCGAGGCGAACGTTGCCGGCCTGCTCCTCCAGAAGCCTGGCCCCGAGTTGCTGCATCGTCGTCTTGATGAACTCGACGGCCTGCTGCGTCGTGACCGGCCCCTCCTGCTTGCGGACCTTTACGGTGAAGTTCTCGCGGAACACGTCGATCTGCTCGTCCGCGGGCGCCTCGAGCTTGGTCGTGTAGGCGTCCTTGCCGGGGGCGACGGTCCAACTGTCGAGGTGCTTCACCGCCCAGCCGTCGTCCTGATCGACATGGCGCTCCACATCCTGCGCCGCGGCGGGGAGGGCGCAAGCGAGTCCGATCAGGATGACAAGGCGAAGCATGAACGCATCATGCGCGATCGCACACCGCGTCGCGTGGTCAGGCCGTGACGAACTCAATGCTCGGCGGGTCAGGGACGTAGCCGGCTTCGGCGCCTTCCTTGAGGAAGCGTTCGATCGCTTGGCGTCCGCGGTCGCCGTAGTCGAGGGTCCAGTCGTTGACGTACATGCCTACGAACTTGTCCGCCGTTGCCGTGTCTAGGTCGCGGCCGTACTTCATGCTGTACTGCACGGCGGCGCCGCGGTGGTCGAGGCTGTACTGGATGCTGTCCTTGAGAACGCGCGTGGCCTGCTTCATGCTGCCGTCGCCGTAGAGCGTGTCGAGGTCGCGGCGCACGCAGTTGCAGCCCAGCGGCAGGGGCAGGCCGGTGCGCTCGCCCCACCAGACGCCCAGGTCGACCACGAGGTGTAGGCCCATCTTCTTGTAAGTGAGCTGGCCCTCGTGGATCAGCAGGCCGACGTCCGCCCTGCCGTCGAGCACGGCCCGCGGGATCTCGTCGAACATGACGACCTCGTAGTCGAACGCCTCGCCCGCCTTGCCGAGACAAAGCTGGCAGGAGAGGAAGGCGCTCGTGAGCGTGCCGGGGACGGCGATCTTGAGCTTCTTGCCCTTGAGGTCGTCCAGGGTCATCGGCGTCTTGCTGACGAGCATCGGGCCGTACCCGTCGCCCATGCTGGCGCCGCAGCTTGTGATGGCGTACCGGTCGGCGACGTGCGGGTAGGTGGCAACGCTGATGGCCGTGAACTCGAGATCGCCCGTTTTGGCGCGGTGGCTAAGCGTCTGGATGTCCTGCATCACGTGCTCGAAGCGCCAGCGGCCGGCGTCGACCAGCGGCGGGTCCTGGGCGAGCGCGTAGAACATGAAGGCGTCGTCCGGGTCGGGGCTGTGGCCGAGCTGGAGGGTGATGAGGTCGTCGGAGGTGGCGGGCATGGCGTCCGACAATATCGCGAGCAAGGGGCTTCATCGCTTTCAAACCCCGAGGTAGACTGAGCTAAGCTGGCGTCGACGAACTTGTTTGAAACATCGCGGGGGTGGCGAGCGTTGAAGAAGTGAGGACCGACCATGCCGCTCGCCGAACCCGTTTACGACAAGGACCTTCACCCCGACCTCGCCCCCTGGGCGGAGGATGGGGCGTTCGACGCGGTCCGGGCCGCCCACCTGCTGAACCGGGCGGGCTTTGGCGGGCTGCCGGCGGAGGTCGAGGCGATCCAGTCGCTGGGCGTGGCGCGGGCGGTGGACGCGCTGCTGGACTTTCCCGACGCGCCCGCGGGCGAGCAGAGCCGCACGGACGTGCCCGACGCCGCGGTCATCGCCGACGTGCCCAAGAGCGATTTGGCCCGGCGGCAACGGACGATCGAGGTCCAGCAGCAGGCGCGCGAGCAGCAGCGGATGAACGCCGAGGCCGCCGAGGCCGACACCGCCGCGCAGCTCGAACGCCAGCGCTGGAACCGGGCCAGCCGCGAGCACATGAACGCCTGCGGCCGGTGGTGGCTCGACCGCATGGGCCACGGCCCGTACCCGCTCCAGGAAAAGCTCGTCCTCTTCTGGCACGGCCACTTCACCAGCAGCTTCCGCGACGACCGCGAGGGCTCCTGGCGCATGTGGGGTCAGAATGAGCTGCTGCGCACCTTCGCCGCGGGCGACTTTGGGCAGTTCGTCAGGCGGGTCAGCCGCGACCCGGCGATGCTGAAGTACCTCAACAACGACGCGAACATCAACCTCAGCCCGAACGAGAACTACGCCCGCGAGCTGATGGAACTCTTCACCCTCGGCATCGGCGAGCGCAGCGGCGCGAACTACACCGAGGACGACATCAAGCAGGCCGCCCGCGCGTTCACCGGCTGGACGCACGACGGCGAGCAGTTCACCTTCCGCCAACGCCTGCACGACGACCGCCCCAAGCGGATCTTCGGCCAGGAGGGGCGCTACGGCGGCGACGAAGTGGTCGACCTCCTGCTCCGCCACCGCGCCACCGGGCCGCACATCGCCGGCAAGCTCTACACGTTCTTCGTCGGCGATCGCCCCCCGGCC
This sequence comes from Tepidisphaeraceae bacterium, assembly GCA_965214125.1. GTDB lineage: Bacteria > Planctomycetota > Phycisphaerae > Tepidisphaerales > Tepidisphaeraceae > CBDCBA01. The sequence continues at coordinate 463,413 of CBDCBA010000027.1, read as the reverse complement.
GACGTCGAGGCCTCGCTCGGCCGCGTGCTCGTCAACAGCAACTACGAATTGCGCCCGCTGTTGCGTACCATTTTGCGAAGCAATGCCTTCTTCGATGCCGAGCGGATCGGCGCGAAGATCAAGAGCCCGATCCAACTGGCCGTCGGCACGGCTCGGCTGCTGGGGGTCGACCTCTCGAAGTTCCGCCGCATCAACGGCGAGCTCGAGAAAATGGGCCAGGTCCCGTTCGCCCCGCCGAATGTGAAGGGCTGGCCGGGCCAGTTCGACGGCCGGCGCTGGATCAACACGGCCACGCTGCTGACGCGCTACAACTTCTGCGTGCGCGTCGCCGACGCCGCGAAGGTCGAGATCGACACGAGCGCCGCCGGCTCGGAGTTCGTCGAGGAGTGGCTCGGCCGCCTGATCCCGCGTCCCGTCGATCCGGCGAAGAAGCGCCAACTCGTCGCGAAGATCGGCAGTCGGCCGAGCAAGAGCGGCTTCCTCGACGCCCTTCGCCTGATCGTCTCGCTGCCGGAGTTCCAGCTTTGTTAGTCGGGATTTGGCATTCGTAATTTGGGCCAGAGCCCGATTGCGAGTCTGACCAAATCCACTAATCCCCAATTCACCAAGCACGATTATGAATCCCACCACCCGCCGCGCGTTCCTGACAAAGGGCCTGACGATGCTCGCCGCCGGCGGGACCGTGCCGTCCTTCATCAGCAAAACCGCCTTCGCCGTCGGCGACCCGTTCGACGTCAAGCTCACTCAAAGCGACAGCGGCACCGACGGCAAGATCCTTGTCGTCTGCCAGCTCTCGGGCGGCAACGACGGGCTCAACACCGTCGTCCCCTTCGGCGACGACGCCTACCACGCCGCCCGGCCGGGCCTGGCCATCGGCGGCGATCAGGCGCTGAAGATGACCGACTTCCTCGGGCTCAACCCCGAGCTCCGGTCGCTCATGGACCTCTACAACGACGGCCGCATGGCCCTCGTGCAGGGCGTGGGCTACCCCAACCCCGATCGCAGCCACTTCCGCTCGATGGACGTCTGGCACACGGCCAACCCGAAGGTGGAGGCGATCCGCAGCGGCTGGCTCGGGCGCTTCTTCGACAACCAGTGCGGCGGCCTCGACCCCAAAGGCCAGCCGCTCGATCCCGACGCCACCGGCGACCCGCAGGCGGGCATCAGCCTCGGCGAGACCAATCCCGTGGCGATGCAGGGCGAGGCAACGATGCCGCTGAGCCTCGAGAACATCAACGATTACCAGTACAAAGGCCCCGGCGACGATGCCCTGAGCCAGCTTCACCTCGACACCGACGGAAAGGCCGACGACCCGCGCACGGAGGCGGGGCAGCTCGACTTCCTGACCCGCACCGCGATGGACGCGCAGGTCAGCAGCGACCGCGTGCTCAAAGCCGTCAACAGCCATAGGCCGCCGGTGCAATACCCGCGCGGCAAGTTCGGCGACGGCCTGCGCATGACCGCTGCGATGATCAAGGGACACATGCCCACGCGCGTCTACTACGTCAGCCTTGGCGGCTTCGACACCCACGCCGGCCAGGCCGGGCGGCACAACCGCCTGATGCGCGAGTTCGCCCAGGGCGTGGGCGCCTTCATGGCCGACATTCAGCAGCAGGGCAACGACGAGCGCGTGGCTGTGATGACCTTCAGCGAGTTCGGCCGCCGCGTGAAGCAAAACGCCAGCGGCGGCACCGACCACGGCGCGGCCGCGCCGATGATGTTCTTCGGCAAGCGCGTCAACCCCGGCATCCTCGGCAATCACCCGTCGCTGACAGACCTCGATCAAGGCGACCTGAAGTACAACGTCGACTTCCGCAACTGCTACGCCAGCGTCCTGCATCAGTGGCTCGACTGCGACGCCGAAACCGTCGGCCGCATCCTCGGGTCGCGGTTCGAGCCGCTGCCGCTCCTGCGTGGGTAGAAGAACGGGTCGTTCCACGAACCAAGTCAACAGCCGCGACGCAACGCGGCGCGGTTCGGTCGCAGTTGCAGCGAGGTCGGACCGCGCCGTGTTGCGTCGCGGCTATTGGCATTTCCGAGCGATCGCGCGATTGACCACCTACGCCGCTTCCAGCAGCAGTCCCTCGCGGCCGGCCCAGCGGAGCTTGCGGTAGACGCACACCGTCGCGTCGGCCGAGCCGTTGGTGAGCAACAGCTTCAACGACGCGGCCCCGGCGTCCTTCGCTGACACGTATAGCCGCAGGGCGACCGGCGCGTCGCTCAGGCGGTATTGGCCGAGCGCCATTGACAACAGTTGGCGGTTTTCGCCCGCCCAGGCGGTGGCGCGGGCGATGAGCGCGAGGTCGCCCAGTCCCTCGCTCGCGGCGGCAACGACGACGAGGCGGCCGTCGCGGTCGACCGCCACCTTCGCCGACGGCAGCATCGGCGCGGCGATCGGGGTGATTGCCAGTCCCGCCTTAGCGTCGTGGGCAAGGGCGGCATCGACGACCGACTCGCCGGCCGGAAGTTCGATCACCTCGTCCTCCCCGACCGGGCTCGGCATCGACGCCGCGGGGGCGGGCTCGGGCACTGGCTCCGCCTTCGGCGCCGGCGAGGCGGGAATCTCGCGCTGGATCGGACGGGCGATTGCGGGGATCTGCTTCTCCTCCAGCGTTGCCGCGAACTTGCCGGCGGCCGCGACGGGATCGAAGTCGGCGTGATCGGCGGCGTCGGCGGGCTTGAGCATCGGTGGGATCGGGTCGGAGTGAGTCGGGGAGGTCGTCGCGAACGCGGCCTGCTCCAGCAGCGGCCACGCCTCCGCGGCGTCGGCGGCGGTCGGCCAGAGGCAACGCAGCACCTCGGTCGCCGACCACGCCTGGCCAACGGTGTCGGCGTCGCGGGCGCTCTGCCGCAGGCTCAAGTCGAGGAACTGTCCGCAGACGCCCGCCAGCTTTTTGGCCGAGCGTTCCGCGTCTTCGGCGCTCTTGGCGTCGAGCATCGCGAGCGTGACCTCCGGCCCCTCACCGTCGTAAGCGCCCGCGTCGTCGGCCAAATCCTCGGGAAGTTCGAGTTCGCACAGGCCCTTGAGCGTGCGGTAGCCGCTGACGACGCCCTCGTGGTTGGCGCTGGTCAGCAGCGTCCACGAGCGGCTGCGCCCGAGCAGGCGACGGGCCTGCGGCAGCCGCGGGTCGGGCAGGGCGAAGGCCCACCGGCCGACATCGCCCCGGAGTTCTTCCAACACATCGGCGAGGTCGCTCGCGTCGGTCGTCTTCACCGGCTCGGCCGCCTCGTCGCCGCCGTCGCCGTTGGCATCGATGACGAAGACGCGCAGTTCGGCCGCATCGACCAGCGCCACAGCAACACGCCCGTCGCCCCCGTTGGCCAGATCGTCTGTGGCCAGCAGCGACGCCTGAGCGCAGGCGTGGCGGACGAAGCCGCCGGTCATCCGCGCCGCCACGATGGCGACCGTTCCCGGCGAATTCCGCGCCGGCGGGTGTCGCCGCGGCAGGGCATTGTCGTCGCGCAGGTCGCTCAGGAACAGGTGGCTGATCTCGCTGAGATGCTTGCGGTTCGACGAGCCGTTGTGCTTCGCGTGGCCGTTCTTGGGCGCCTCGAAGCGGTGGTCGTGGGAGTGGTGGGAGTGTCCGTTGTGGGCGTGCATGGCGGGCGGTGCGAGTGCGGTGGGACAGAGGGAGTTCAGGCGACTTGCAGGACGTTGTTGAACTCGCCGTACTCGTTCTTCTCGAGCTCGCGGTTGTGTGGGTCGTTAACCCACGCGCCGTCGACGACGAAGCGGTAGCGGTACCGGCCGCTCGGCAGCGGCAGGCGGCAGATCCACGTACCGGGGCGCTCCTGGCTGGGGCGCATCGGCGTGCCGAGCGGGCTCCAGTTGTTGAAGTCGCCGGCGATCTGCACCTGGCGAGCCTCGCCAAGGCGGCTGACGAACTCGACCTCACCGCTCTGCTGCCGCACGCCGTAGAAGGCGTCGATCTTCTCCTGCGTCGTCGCCTTGGGCTTCTCGGCCGGCTTGGGATCGTCGTCGCCGATCTCGACCATGCTCAGGATCCGGGCCGCGCTGCCGGCGGGGTCCGCGACGGCGGCGTCGGCATTCTTCTCAAACTTCGGGCCGATCGTCCCCGCGACCGCCGGCCGCTCGACTGGCGATGCTTCCCGAATCTCCGGCTGATTTACCTCGCGGTCAGCCTCGGCCGTTGGGCGTGGCGGCTGGACCTTCGCACCGCCCCGGCCGAACGTGTTGGCCGAAAGCTGCGCGAGCTGCTTGGCCCGCTGCACGAGCTCCGCCGGGCGGCTCAGCGGCTCGTCGCTCTGCTTCGCCGGCGCCGTGCCGACGTTCACAGGCCGCTCGCCCATCAGCTCGCGGGCGAGGTCGACGAAGTCCTTGTACCCGCGGCTGCCGGGGTCGTACTCCGTGATCGGCTGGCCGAAGCTGGCGGCCTCCTTCAGCTTTGTGTTGAAGTTCACGGTTGACCGCATCAGCACGTCCTTGAACCGACCGCGTAGTTCTGCGAGCACCTCGCGGGCCAGCTTCGTCCGCGTGTCGTAGAGCGTCGGCAGCACGCGGATGAGCGTCTCCTTGCCGCAGGCGTCTTTGAGTTCCTCGAGCGTCTCGATCATCCGTCCGAGCCCGTGCAGACTGAAGTAGCCGGTTTCGACGGGAATGATGACTTCGTCGCACGCGACGAGTGCGTTGAACGTGAGCAGTCCCACGCCGGGCGGGCAGTCGACGATGCACCAGCCGTACTTATCATCAACCTTGGCCAACGCCTGTTTGAGACGCGACTCGCGCCCCTGCCGGCCAGCGAAGAGTTGCTCAAAGCCGGCGAGCTTCAGGTTGCTGGGAGCGAGGTCGAAGCCGGTGGCGATCTGCCAGGTGATGTCGCCGAGGGTGCAGGCGGGTCCGTCAGCGGGGTCGAGCAGGGTCTCGTAGACGCCGCGCTCGATTTGGTCCTCCGGCACGGCCAGCCCGGTGCCGCAGTGGCCCTGCGGGTCCATGTCGACGAGCAAGGTCTTGTGCCCGAGGCGGGCCATGCACGCGGCGAGGTTGACGGCGGTGGTGGTTTTGCCGCACCCGCCCTTCTGATTGATGATCGCGATTGTCCGCATAGGTTGCCTTCCGTGGCTCACCTGGGAATCCGGTGATTGAAGTGGTCACGGCCAGTGTGGGGGGTGAGGCCGCGGATGTTGCCGTTATCGGCAGGGTGCGTCCGGATTCGCCAACGGCAGCCGTCACAACCGGACCAAAGTGCCTCAGGCCGCCAATTTCAGTGGTGGCAGGGCAGGTTGTCCCGGCCGATATTCCGCTACGCAGTCGCCGAGCACGCCCCGCACGACATCGCCCGGCGCGTCGACCACGTCGCGCAGCCGTTCCACGTCGGCCGTGGTCCGGCGCGGGTCGACGGCGGCCAACCGCCAGACGCGAATCTTCGGGTGGCGCGTCGGCCGCGTCGTCTGGCCGTCGCCGGCAAGCTCTTCGGTAAGCTTCTCCCCCTGCCCCACGCCGGTGAAGCGGATGGAGATGTCGCGCCCCGGCTCGAGCCCGGCACGGCGGATCATCAGGTGGGCAAGGTCGAGGATCTTCACCGGCTCGCCCATGTCGAGCACGAACACCTCGCCCCCCTGCGCCGTCGCGCCCGCCTGCATGACTAGGCCGGCCGCCTCGGGGATGGTCATCAAAAACCGCCGCATCTCCGGGTGCGTGACCGTCACCGGCCCGCCGGCGGCGACCTGCTTCGCGAAGATCGGCACCACGCTGCCCGAGCTGCCCAGCACGTTGCCGAAGCGCACGCAGCAGAAGCGCGTCGCTTCGTGTCGCCTGCCCGCCGCGAGGATCACGCGCTCGGCCATGCGCTTGCTCGCGCCCATCACGCCCGTTGGATTGACGGCTTTATCGGTGGAAATGAAGACGAACGCCTTCACGCCGGTCGCCGCGGCGGCGTCGGCGACGTGGCTCGTGCCCAGCACGTTGACCTTGATTGCCTCGCCGGGATTGCCCTCCATCAGCCCGACGTGCTTGTGCGCTGCGGCGTGGAACACGACGTGAGGCCGATGCTCGGAAAAGGCGTTGCGCACGCGCGTCGCGTCGCCGACATCTGCAATCACGGGCCGCAGATCGCTGCCGAGGTAGCGGCCGCGCAACTCGCGGTCGATCTCAAAGAGGCCGAGCTCGCTCTGGTCGATCAGGACGAGGCGGCTTGGGCAAAAGCTAACGATTTGGCGGCAAATCTCGCTGCCAATGCTCCCGCCGGCGCCGGTGACGAGCACGCGCTTGTCGGCCAGAAATCGCTGGATGTCGGGCGTGTCGAGGCGAACGCTGTCGCGGCCGAGCAGGGCGGCGAGGTCCGCGAGCGGGTCGCCCGCCGCCGTGGGCGCCGGCGGGCGGGGTCGGCGAAGGGTGGGGAGGCGGCGCAGCAGTCCGAGCACAGGCGTGTTATCGGTCGTCGGCGGCGCGGCCCTTTATCCCCCGGCCGCTTGTTGCGGGCGGGTTGGGGTTTACGCTAGAGCCGACCCCCGCCGGTTGTGGCGGGCCTTTCCCGTCTCGCCCGATTGCTATGCATTGCCCGTTCTGCGGCGCCAACAAAGACAAGCTCAAGGTGATCGACTCGCGCTCGGCCGACAACGGCGACGCGATTCGCCGCCGGCGCGAGTGCCTGCGCTGCGACAAGCGCTTCACGACCTACGAGCGCATCGAGGCGGGCGTGAAGCTGACCGTCGTTAAAAAGGACAACCGCCGCAGCCCGTGGGATCGTCAGAAAATCCTCGTCGGCCTCGAGCGGGCCGCGTACAAGCGCCCCGTCCCCGAGGCGGCCCTTGCCAAGCTTGCCGAAGACGTCGAGGACGAGGCCCAGCGTGTCTTCGACCGCGAGGTGCCCAGCGACTGGATCGGCCAACAAGTGATGCGCCGCCTGCGCGATCTCGACCAGGTCGCCTACGTGCGCTTCGCCAGCGTCTACCGGCAGTTCAGCACGGTCGAAGATTTGATGACGGAGATCAAGGACGTCGTCGATCGCCGCGGTGACGCCGCCGACGAGCCGAACCTCTTCGCGGACATGCTCCGCAAGGGCAGAAAGTAGGCCACGAATCCGCACGAAGAGTCACGAATAGCAGAGAGTGCGGTCTGGCCCTCTCCCTCATTCGTGCTTCTTCGTGCCTATTCGTGGCCCCCCTCTCTTTCGGTCAAGCCGTTTCGCTGAAGTGGATCGAATCGCACTTCGACCTTCTTGCTCACGCCCTGGTCCTGCATCGTCACGCCGTAAAGCACGTCGGCCGCGCGCATCGTGCGCTTCGAGTGCGTGATGACGATGAACTGCGACTCGCCCAGAAACTCTTCGAGAATCCGGTTGAAACGGGCGTTGTTCGCCTCGTCGAGAGCGGCGTCGACTTCGTCGAGAACGCAGAAGGGGCTCGGTTTGCTCTTGAAAATACTCATGAGCAGGGCGACGCACGTCATCGTCTTCTCGCCGCCTGACAGTTGGCTGATGCTCACCGGCTGCTTGCCCGGCGGGCGGGCGACGATGTCGATGCCGGCATCGAGCGGGTCGACGGTGCGCGTGACCTGCGAGACGTTGCCCTCGTCGTCGCGCCGCTTTTCAACGACCTCGGTCTGTAGGTAGAGGTCCGCCCGCCCGCCCCCGAAAAGCTTGCGGAACATCAGACTGAAATGCTCACGGACGGCGTTGAATGTCTGCTCGAACCGCTCGCTGCTCTCGACGTTCAGGCTGTCGATCAGCTCGCCAAGTTGCTTCTTGCTCGTACGCAGATCATCGAGTTGCTCGCCCAGCGTCGACTCGCGGCCTTGCAGTTGTTCAAGCTCGCCGATCGCGTCGACGTTCACGCTGCCGAGCCGGCTGATGCGGGCACGCAGGTCGCGGACCTCATTCGCAACGGCATCCCAATCCTCGTCCGGCTCCTCGTAGCCGCCCTCGCTCACCTCGGCGTGGGCGGCGACGACGTCAAGCTCCGCCTCCTCGGCCGCGCGGGCGACGGCGGTTTCGAGACGGACCGCCAACTCCGCCAGCGCCGCGTCGGCGGCCCGCACGCGATCCTCGGCGTCCGCCTTGCGATGCTGGATTGCGTCCACCCGATCCGCGCCATCAGCGGCTTCGGACCGCAGCGCCCTGACCTTTGCCGCCAACTCCGCGACGCGAGCTATCAGCTCCTCTCGCTCTTGTTCGAGGTGCGTTTTCTCCGACTCCGCGACGGCCGCTTCGTCGGTAATCGCGTCGCGGCGCTCATCGAGCGTGGCAGCGGCGGTGTCGAGCCGCTCAATCTGCTGGCGTAGCTCCCGCCGCCGCGCCGCGTGGCGATCAACGGCGCGGCGAGCGGCGATTTGCTGCTCCTGGATTTGCCCTAGCGCGACGCGCGTGGCCGTCAACGCCTCGGCGGCTTGGGCAATCTGCCCGGCGACGGTGTTGGCCTCCGCCGCGAGCGATTGCTGGCTCGCCTCGGCAGCATCCCGCTCGTCCGCGGCCTTCTGGCGTGCGACGTCCTGCTGGTCGCGCTCGGCCTCAAGCGACTCCCGCCGCTCCGTGACCTCCCGCGCTTCCTGCTCGACCGAAGGCAATTCCCGTTGAAACGTCGCCAACCGATCCTGGTGGGCCGACCGTTTCTCGGCCGCCTCAACCTGCTGGGCGTTCACCTCGTACACCCGCTCGCGCGTGGCGTTCACGTCGCGCTCGATCTGCTTGGAATCGCTCGATCCCTGCGCCACCTCGCCTCGCAGCCGATCGATCGCGGCGTCGAGTTCCTCCATCTGGTGGCTGACCTCGGCGAGTTCGCTGCGCCGGCTGACGAGCCCGGAACCCGCGCCCGCGGGGCCAATCCTGAGAGTGCCGTCGGCTTCGACAAGGTCGCCGTCGCGTGTCACGCAGCGCTGGCCGGCAACGACGCTTGCGAGCGAATCGACCACGCGCGTCGCACCGAGCAACCGCTCGATTAGCGGGCGATGCTCCGGGTCAGATTGCACCAGATCGCTTGCCCGCTCGCCATCCGCAGGCAGTTGGCTCGCTGTGTCAGTTGAAGCAACGAGCGTCACGCGGCTGGGGAGATCACGCAACGCCGCCTGATGTTCGAGTGCCGCGGCGGGGAGGGCGCCGGCGTCCACCACCAGCCATTGGTCGCGCCCGTCCAGCGCCGCCTCGACCACGGCCGCGTGTTCGACGTCGACGCGCAGCAGGTCGGCGACGAGCCCGCGCACGAAGCTGAACGTCCCGTCGCGCTCGCGCAGGATCTGCTTCACGCCCTCGCCGAGGCCTTCGCGACGCACCTCGAGGTCTGTCAGCACCTTCCGCCGACTTGCAAGGCCGCTGCGTTGCTCGCGCGCTTCGGCCAGCCGCTCGCCGAGGCCGCTGAGCTTGTCTCCGAGCGAGACGGCCTCGCGGCGCTTCGCGTCGAGCGCCGCCTGCGCCACCTCGCGCGTCTCGGCCAGTTCGGCAACGCGGGCGTCGAGCGCCGTGACCGTCGATCGGGCCGACCCGACCGCGTCGCGCAGTTGCGCCGCCCGACTCGCCAGCACGTCCAGCCGGTCTGCGGCGGCCTTCTGCTCGATCTCCAAAGCCCCCAACCGACGATCGGCGGCGGCAAGGGCGTTCATGGACCGCAGCAGCGCCGCCTTCGATTGTTCGGCGGACTCCGCGTGCTTTGCTTGCGCGAGCTGCGCGTCGCGGTGGGCGGCGTGGCGGGCCTCGATCTCGCCGCGGGCCTTCTCCAACTCCTCGGTCGCGTCGGTGAGCGACCGCTCGTCCTCCTCAACGGCGGCCGCGAGCTCCGACAGTTGGCGCTGGGCGTCGGCGCGGTCGATTGCAAGCTGCGCCTCCTGACCCCGCAACTGCTCCGCCTGCTGATGGGCGTAGTCGATTCGCTGCGCCGCCCGCTCGATGCGTCCCTCGATCTGGACGAGGCCGACCTCACTCTGCCGCCGCGCCTCTTCGGCCCGCTCGGCTTGCTGGCGAAGGTCCGCCAAACGCGACTCCGCCGACCGCAGCTCGCCCGCGGCATCGTCGGCCTCGAATGCCGCCGCCTCGCGCTCGGTCGTGCGCTCCTGCCGGCGCGTGACGAGCGCGTGGTACTCGTGTACCGCCGCTCGCCGCCGTAACTCCGAGAGGCGCGTGGTCAGCTCCTGGTAGCTCCGCGCCTTGCCGGCCGCGAGCTTGAGCGACCGCACCTGCTTGGCGACCTCGTCGAACACGTCGCCGAGGCGCAGCAGGTTGGCGTCGACGCGCTCGAGCTTGCGCTGGGCCTCCTTCTTCTGCTGCTTGAACCGGCTGATGCCGGCCGCCTCCTCGAAGATCAGCCGCCGCTCGGCCGGGTTGGCGTCGAGCATCTGCGCGACGCGGCCCTGCTCGATAATGCTGTAGGCGTCGACGCCGATGCCCGTGTCGAGGAACAGCTCGCGCACGTCCTTCAGCCGGGCGTTGCGGCCGTTGAGTTTGTAGTGGCTCGTCCCGTCGCGCAGCAGCACGCGGCCGACCGTGACCTCGTCGGCATCCACCGGCAGCGGGCGACTGCTTGCGTCGCCCAGGTTGTCGAAGTGAAGCGTGACCTCGGCGCTGGTGCCGGCGGGGCGGTTGCCGCTGCCGTTGAAGATCACGTCGAGCATCGCGCCGCCGCGCAGGCTCTTGGCCGACTGCTCGCCGAGCACCCACTTGAGGGCGTCGACCACGTTGCTCTTGCCGCAGCCGTTCGGGCCGACCACGCCGACGATCGGGCGGTCGAAGACGAACTCGGTTTCGTCGGCAAAGCTCTTGAAGCCGTTCAGGACGAGCTTGCGCAGCCGCAACCGCCCGGTGGTGGTGGCGGCGGGCGGGGCGGCGGGGAGAACGGAATCGGCGGCAACACTGTTCACGGGCGGCGGGATCGTACCGATCGACGCCGGATCAGCCCAATGCGGCGGGGTCTACCGCGCCCGCGCGGTCGGGCGACCGCGCAGGTCCTCCAGGCCGGGCACCTTCGGCGCCGAGTCGATCGAGTCGATGATGGCATCCTCAATGCGGACGAGCACCGGCTGCTCGCCACGCAGGCCTGCGACGAGAACGCGCTCGTCGCCCATCTGCTTCAGGAGGGCAACCACGTCGCCGTAGTTGAGGCGAATCTTGCGCTCGCCGGGCAGGCGTTCACCGCCGAGGCGGCTGAGGACCTCGCGCAAGGAATTGGCGCTCTCCTGCTGAACCGAGTCGTATTGGCTGATGTCCTGGCCTTCGCTCATGTCCGTGAAGCGGCGTTGAAAAAGGGAGACGGCCTCGGAGCCGGCGGGACGGCTGATGGTCAGGCGATCGCCGAAGGCGGTCACGAGCGTTTCGGGCCGCAGGCGCGGCGCCGACTCGCGGTCGCGGAAGCCGCCGATGAGCGCAATCGTCGGCCGACCGCTGCGCGAGGCGTAGGCGATCGGCGTGCCGCGGCCGGGCGTGGTGTGCAGCGCGAATGCTTCGCCGACCACCTCTTCGCGCACGATCGGGTCGCCCATGCGGACGAGCGTCTCGTAGGCGGCGAGGCGCACCTGCGGGCTACCGGCCACGTCCTCGTCAAGCAGCCGGCGCACCGCGCGGGCGACCCGCTGCGAGTGGGGGATTTTCCCTAGCTCGCGGGTCGCCTTAACGTTGTACGGGTTCCACTTCTCGCCGGCCATGCGGACCAGGGCGTCGGGCGCCGCCGGGTCTTCCAAGTGAGCCGCGGCGCGGGCGGCGTAGAAGGCGACGGCCGGGTCCGGGTCGTCGATCAGCGGCTCAAGCTGCGGCAGGATCGGTTTGCCCAAACCCTCCCAGGCGTAGCTGAGGGCAAGGAGTTCGTCCTCGGTGCGGTTGGTGTCGGTGGCAAAGGCGACGAGCTCCTCCGCCTGCTGCGCCGCGTAGCCCCCGTTGCCGCCGGCGAAGTAGAGGTGCAGCACGACGCCCAAAAAGTGCCGCCAATCGTCCGGCCCGCGCGCGGCCCACGGGCCGCTTTCGGGCATGCGCACGCTGATGAGCGCCTCGTCCTGCGCCGCGGCGATGCCGCTCTCGACGCCGAAGTGGTAGTTGATCCGCTTCTCGATCATCCGCGCCATGCGGCGGCTGGGATTGCGAAGCTTCAGGACGAACGGCTCAGTTTCGAACACGACCCCGCCATCCGGAATCACCGCGCGCCGCAACGAGGCGCGGGCGGTGGCGTCGTCCTTCACCTGCTCGGGCGCCGCGAGCGCGTGAATCGGATTGACCATCAGCGGCCCGCGGGCGGTGCCGACCTGGTTGACCTGCTCGCCGGGGCTTTGCACGTCGACGCGGCCGGTGTAGAGCTCGGTCTGCCACAGAAATCCGCGGGCGAGCGACGGCGTGGTGTTCGAGTCGAGCGCGGAGACGGCCACGTCGATGCGTTGCCCCTTGCGCGCTCCCGGCGGGACGATGCCGTCGAGGCGGACGATGGTGGTACGCGGGTCGGCCAGAATCGTGTCGGGCGTGCTGCCGCCGAGCACGCCGTCGGTCCGGGCCACGCCGACGCCGCGCCGGACGGCATCGTCGAGCAGCTTGCTGCGAACGGCCGAGGGAATGCCGTCGTTGCGGCCGGTGTTCTCCAGGTTCACCACGATGCCGTACCCGGCGATCGCCCGCGGCGTGGTGCCGTAGACGTCGACGGCCTCGAGGATCGTGCCGCTGAATTGAGCGGGAAAGTCCGCTTTGGGGCCCAGTGCCTCGTAGCGCACCTTCGCCTCGGGCGCGTCGATCTTGCGAGCGCATCCCGAGAGCGCGAGGGCCCCGCAGGCGAGGGCGAGGGTGGCGAGTCGGAGCGAGGCGGGGAAAGTTGGCACGGTGAACTCCGGTACGAAGGTGGCCGCGGGGCGTTCGGGCGACGGGGGGGGTGGGGGCGCGAATCGCGGAGGGCCAAGCCACCTCTGTGACCTGGCCCGCCGGGATCGGAGCGTTGGAAACGAACGGGCTAGTTGTTGCCCATCTTGCCGCCGATAAAGCCGATGATGGCTCCGAGGATCGGCAGGCCGAGCAGGACGGCGAGGGTCGGCACAAGGTTGACGCCGCCGTCGTCGCCGACGAACAGGTTGGTGATGGGCGAGGTGGCGTTGGTCGCGGCGAGGGCGACGGCGAGCAGGCCGATGAGCATCACGGCCGCGGCGCCGGCAGCAAGGCCGCCAAAGAGCGGCGCGGTCGGGTCGAGCGGCTCATACGCCGCCACGCCAACGGGCCGCGTGCCGACGGGGGCGGCGCCGGTGTCGATGCCGCCGCCGTCGTCCATGTCGAGGCCGCCCACGGTGCCGCCGGCGACGCTGCCCTCGGGCATGATTTCGTCGAAGGTTTCGGCGCCGAAGCTGGTGTCGTCGGGCTCCTGCGTGAGATCGAGCAGGCCGCTGCCGGAGCCGATGCCTTCGAGGTTGACCTGATCGCTCGACCCGCTGGCGCCGATGTTGGTCTGGGCGCTGGGGTCGACATCGTCGTCCTCGAAGATGGTGATGCCGCTCGCACTGGCGCCGGCGCTGCTGGAGTAGCTGGCCCCGCCGCCGGTGTCGCCCAGGGCGAAGGAGCCGGTGTCGTCGCTGGCCATCATGTCGGCGCTGGCGCTGGCGGAGTCGGCCATGGGGTCGTTGCCGACGCTGTCGCCCAGGTCGTCGCCGATGGCGGTGGGCTCGTCGTCGGTGAGGGTGATGCCCCCGCCGGAGTCGGCCAAACCGATCGGGCCGCCGGAATCGCTCATGCCGATGTCGTCGCCCGCGCCGAGCTCGGCGGCGAGACCCTCGACCTGGCTCCCCTTGTACATCAGGTTCGCGCCGTCGCGATACTCGGTGAGGCGGCCGTCTTGGACAAAGTCCTTCAACCCGCCGTCGTCGGTGTTGAGGGCTTCTTTGGCTTCCTCTTGCGTGTAGAACGCCTTGGCCATAATGCGGGGGCAGGGGGTGCGGTGAGAATCCCCGCCGCCCGTGGGTGGGCCGGCAGGGCTGGTGGATGCGGCACGTCTGGTCGCGCCGCGGGAGGGCTGGCCAGCATCGCAGAAATCGTCGCGAAGGTCAAAATCCCCGCGGCCGCCCGGCGCCAGCCTCGGGTCGCCGGCGGCTCAGTCCTCGCCGCGCACACGCTCGTCAGCCTGCTCCAATTCCACAATCCGGCGGATTTCCGCGGGGGCGGGGACCGTGTTGAAGTCGCGCAGCAGCCGATCCTGCTCGAACTCCCGCACGGCCAGGAGGCGCAGTTGGCGGGCGCCGGCATCATAGTGATAGACGGCCACGCTCTGCGTCTCGATGTCCATCAGGTACACGCCCCACATGTTGCTCGCGAGCTGGCCGGGCATCAGGTAGTACCCGCCGCCGCCAGCGATCGGGCCTTGTCCCTGGGCGGCGGCGGACGGCAGCACCGCGGGAAAGCCGCGCTCGCCGCCGTTGCCTCGGTAAAGGATCGCCAGCGCCAGCAGCACGATGGCGCCGCAGCACGCCCACAGCGGGCGACCGAGCGACGGGGCGTTCGGCTCGGAAGTTGGCTCGTGCATCACGACGATCGTACCGCCCGTTACGTCGGGAGCGCGTTCAGGTGGTCGATGAGCTGGCGCAGCCGGCCGTGGTCGCGACGGTTGAAGGGCAGGATCAGGCGGTGCAGGTGGCGAAGCTTGCGCTCGTTGCGCTCGATCTTCAGCGGCGGGCCGTGCCGCCAACCGTCGCCGCCGACTTTCGACCGCTCCGCATAATCCGCGTACGCCAAGTCCTTGTACTCCTCCCGGATCGCCTCGAACTGCGCATCCTTCAGCTTGTGGTGCAAGCGCAGGATCAGCAGGTCGCGCGTGTATCGCATCGAGTGGTAGTTGCGGTAGAACTGCCGGCAGATCTCGGCTGCCTCGTCGACGTCCTGCGTGAGCTGGTACAGGCTCAGGTCCTGCTCGCTGATGAGCTTGTCCTTCAGCAGATGGTTGCGCACGTAGCCGTCCCACGCGGACCAGTAGTCGCTGTCGGCGTGGTCGATCATCACCAGCGGCATCGGCGGACACTTGCCGGTCTGGATGAGCGTCAGCACCTCGAACCCCTCGTCCATCGTCCCGAAGCCGCCGGGGAAGAGGGCGACGGCGTGGCTGCTGCGAAGGAACATCACCTTGCGGGTGAAGAAGTATTTGAAGTCGATGAGCTTCGGGTCCCCCTCGATGTGCTCATTGGCGCTCTGCTCGAACGGCAGGCTGATGTTGAGCCCGAAGGATCCCTTGGCCCCCGCGCCGCCGTGTCCAGCGGCCATAATGCCGCCGCCGGCGCCGGTAATGACCATCCAGCCGGCCTTCTCCATCGTCCGCCCGAGCGACTCGGCGGCTTTGTAATCCGGAGCGTCCTCGGGTGTGCGGGCGCTGCCAAAAATGCTGATTTTCCGCGTGTCGCGATAGGGGGCGAAGACCTTCAGGGCGTAACGCAACTCGCGGAAGCTCTTGTCGATCAGTTTCACGTCGCCGCGGTTGGTCTGGTCGCGCAGCAGCTTGAGGGCCGTCGCGACGATTTCCGCAACAAGATCGCCGCCGGAGACGTCGTGGAGCTCGTCGAGCAGTTCCCCGGCCTTCTCGTGGACGCCCTTGAGGTCGCGGCGGCGCACGCTCTGGTTGGGCTCGGCGGTCTCGGTCGCCTGCTCCAGATCGCGCGGCGGCGCGTGGCCGTCACGCGACTTGAGATGGTCCCCCTCAACGGGCTTGCGCTGGTCCGGTCGCTGATCGCTCATGGACGCGGACTCTAGCTTCTCCCGTCGCGGCGTCCGCGCCGGGCCGAGCGAGCGGTAAGGTTCGCCCATGCCGCCGCGCCGCCGAACCCCTCGCCGTCGGCTGGCGCTGGCCGCGTTTGTGGCGTTGGCGCTGGTTGCGACGACGACCTGGATCTCGTGCGTCTCCACCGGCGACCCCCGCGGCCGGGCGGGCGACACCGTCCGCATCGCCAGTTGGAACCTGCGCCAGTTCACGGCGACGCGCGACGACCTCGACTACGCCGCCATCGCCGACATCATCCGCGAGGGCGGCTTCGATCTGATTGCGCTCCAGGAGGTCAAGGGCGACGGCGCGGCGGTCGCCCTGCTCGTGGACCAACTCCAACGAACCAACGACGGCCGTACGTGGGCAACGCTCGTCAGCCAGCCGGCGGGCAACAGCGAGCGGTTCGCCTACCTGTACGACCGCCGCCGGGTCCGCTACCTCGGCGACGCCGGCTTTCTGCCGAGCGGCCTGGGTCTGTCGCGCCGCCCGTTCGCGGGGCGGTTTGCGGCGGGCGACTTCGACTTCACGCTGGTGAACGTCCACCTGTTTGCTGGTGACATTCACCGCCGCCGCGCCGAGGCCGCCCGGTTGGCCGACCTGATCGCCGGCCGCGTCCTTCCCGCGGGCACGGGCGAGCGCGACGTGATCGTTCTGGGAGACTTCAACACCACCACGCGGCGCGGCGGATCGCTTGCGCCGTTCGAGGCCAACGGCTGGCTGGCCGCGATCGATGCGCCGACGAACCTGGGCGGCACCGAGACGCTGGACAATCTTGTTTTCGATCCGTCTCGCGTGACCGAGTGGACCGGCGCCGCCGGCGTCGTCCGCTTCGACGACGCCCGCTTCGCCGGCGACGACACCGAGGCCCGCCGCCGCGTAAGCGACCATCGCCCGGTCTACGCGAACTTCGCGACCGATGGCGGCGACGACGACTGAGGACGCGATGAAACGTGCGTGTGCTCGTTAGCCGCCCCGCCTCGCGGGGCGCTCGGATGGCCGCGGCACGCCCCGCAAGGCGGGGCGGCTAAAGACAGCGGGAGGACGCACATTTTCCTTCGCGTTCTCAGTAGCCCGTGAGCTCGTCGCCGTCGAACGAATACGGTGTAGTCATGCCCGCCGAGCCCGAGTTGATTAACGTTTGCACCCTGCGTGACCGCCAGAAGAACGATGATGTCCGGATAATCGACGTGCGCACGCCGGCGGAGCATCGGGCGGTTCATGCGGCGGGGGTCACGCTCCTGCCGCTCGACCGATTCGACGCGAGTGCGCTGCCGACGGGAGAGCCGGTCTACCTGCTGTGCAAAAGCGGCGCCCGCGCCAGGCAGGCCGCGGCGAAGTTGGCGGCGGCGGGAGGGCGGCCGGTGGTGGTCGAAGGCGGCACCGACGCCTGGGTCGCGGCCGATCTGCCTGTCGAGCGCGGCAAGAGCATGATGAGCCTGGAGCGGCAGGTGCGTATCGCCGCCGGATCGCTCGTGATGCTTGGCATCGTGCTCGGCTGGCTGGTCCACCTGGCGTTCCTCGGCCTGAGCGGCTTCGTCGGCGGCGGCCTGATCTTCGCGGGCGTGACCGACACGTGCGGGATGGGGATGATGCTCGCGAAGATGCCGTGGAACCGGGTGTCGGCCGAACCATCGGGCCCCGTTCTGGCTGCAAACCCGTAGCATCCGCGAGTGGGGTACTTCAAATCTAGGAACCCCTCGATGCGCCCGGGTAACTGATCGTGAAGCGCGAAACGGGCATCGACGGCCAACGCGGGGTATCGTGTGCGTCGTGCGCGTGATCGACCTCGACATCCTGTCCTATCGCGAGGCGTGGGAGCGGCAGGAGGCGATTCACGCGGAGGTGACGGGCGGCGGTGAGGAGGCCATCTTGCTCGTGGAGCATCCGCCGACGCTCACGCTCGGGCGGCGGGCGGAGGTGGCGCGGGAGCACATTGTCGCCACGACCGCAGAGCTACGCCGGCTGGGCGTGGAGGTCGTCGAAACAGACCGCGGCGGCGACGTGACGTACCACGGGCCGGGGCAGGTCGTGGCCTACCCGATCGTTCGCTTGGCCGATCGGCACCTCAGCGTCGGCGGGTACATGAAGCGGTTGCAGGAGGCGATCGTCGAGACGGCCAAGGCGTTCGACGTGGCCGCGTTTCTCGATCCGGCCGCGCCGGGCGTGTGGGCGAACGACCCGCCGGACGGCACGGCGTCGGCCAAGCTGGCGGCCGTAGGCGTGCGGGTGCGCGGCGGGGCCACGCTGCACGGGCTGGCTCTGAACGTCGAGCCGGATCTATCGCACTTTGGGCTGATCGACGCTTGCGGGCTCGGTCGGCCGACCACGAGCCTGCACCGGCTGCGGCGAGGCAGGGCACCGTCGATCCTGGCGGTCAAGGCGGTGCTGGCCAAGCATCTGCGGGCGGCGCTTGCCCCGGCGTCGCCGGCAGCCGATAAGGAGTAGGTGAACGCGCCCGCCCGACGCCGCACCCGATCCGTCGACGCGCGGCCGATCGACCCGCCGTACACGCCCCCGCCGCGCGACAAGGTGCAGGCCGCCCTCGACCGCCGCCTGCCCGACGGCTGGTGGCTGTTCGTGCCGATGCTCGTCTTCCTCGGCATCCTGTTCCTGGGAAGCTACCTCGAGCCCGTTTTCGGCGAGTTCGGGGCGTACGTGGTTGCCTACGTCGCGCGGACGCTCATCGTCGGCGGCATCTTGATCTGGCTCTGGCCGCGACTGATGGGCGACGTGCGGTGGACGCACCTGGGCTTGGGCATCGCCTTCGGCGTCGTCGGCCTGGTGCAGTGGATCGGCATGGATTGGGCGATCCTCTGGGCACGCGACACGTTCGCGCCCAACGAAGACTCGCCGCTGCGGATGGCGTTCTGGCTGCTCAGCAGTGCCGAGCCGGGCGATGGGTTCGACCTGTACGAGACGATCCAGGCGTGGTGGCTGTTGATTCCGTTCCTCGCCGTCCGCCTGCTCGGGCCGACGCTGGTGGTGCCGGTGATGGAGGAACTCTTCTGGCGTAACTGGCTGTGGCGCGGCTTCCATGCGCCCAACAACTACCGCCTGGCCCGCGTCGGCGAGCCCGATGTGTGGGCCTTTGTCGGCACGAGCCTGGCGTTCGCGGTCGTCCACCCGCAGCGGCTGATCGCGGTCGTCTACGGCCTGCTGATGGCGTGGCTGCTGGTCAAGACGCGCTCGCTCGGGGCGATCATCGTCGCGCATGCCGTTACCAACCTGCTGCTGGGCGTCTACGTGATGATGGCCGAGGGCGTGTTCGGGATCGAGGACCAATGGTACTTCTGGTAACGCACGACGCGGTTTGGTTCAGTCGGAGGAGAACGCGGGTTGTTCGGCGGGCTGCTTCAGTTGGCCGAACAGCACCCAGAGAATGATGCCGACAGCGGTGGTGCCGAGCGAAGTCCACATGCTAAAGCTCCATCCACCGGCCACCGCGGGTTCGACACGCAGCGTTTCGAGGACGAACCGCGCCGGGCCGTAGAGCAGCAACATCAGCGCAAAGACGCGGCCCACCTTCGGCCGGAACCGCAGGAACGCGATGCAAATGCCGGCGATCAGGAAGGCGTTGATCGTGCTGTAGACCTGCGTCGGGTGGACCGGCGCCGACCGCGAGTTGCGGGCGAGGGCGGCCAGTTCCGGCTTCTCCGCGACGCTCTTCTTCGACAGCAGGGCCGGGTGCAGATCGCCGCTTTCGCCCTCGACGACGCCGACCAAACCGGGCGGCACCTCGCGTTCGCCGTCGCCGATGTCGAGCGTGCCGTTCTCGAACTGCTGGTTGTACGGCGGGCTGCCGTACGGGAACGTGATGGCCCAGGGCACGCGCTCGGGGTCGCACGTCTGCCCCCAGCAGCAGCCATTGAGCAGGCAGCCGACGCGCCCGAAGGCGAGGCCGACCATCAGGCAGGGGGCGACCACGTCCATGCCCAAACGCAGCGGAATCTTCCGCCACCGCGCCCAGATGATGAGAACGATCGTCGCGAAGATGAACCCGCCGTAGAACGTGAGCCCACCGCTGGAGAGGTTGGCGGCATCCTTCAGGTTCGCCCAGGCGGAGCGGTCGCTGCGGGTGTAGGCGTCGACGTTCTCCAGCACGTGGCTCAGCCGTGCCCCGAAAACGCCGGCGGCGAGGGCGATCAGGCCGAGCGTGACAAAGTCGTCGCCGCGCAGCCCGCGCCGATTGGCGAGGAAGCGGCCCAGCTCGACGGCCGACCAGACGCCGATCACGAGCATCAGCCCGTAGCCGTAGACGGGCAGGCCCAGGAAGGGGATGCGAAAGAGTTCTTGGAGCAAGGCGAGCGATCGTAGCAGAGGCCTCCCGGCCTCTGCCCGCGCGGCGGCGGGGTGGCGTGGCGTGGCGTGGCGTGGCGAACAAGTCTAAACCCGAAGGAAGTCTCGCCGGCGGTTGGGCAGAGGCCGGAGGCCTCTGCTACGGGCGGATCGCGTGCTTCAACTCGTCGAGCCGGGTGACGACGCGCTCGACGGCCTCACCGACCGGCACGTCGCTCGTGTCGCCGGTCTTGCGGTCTTTCAACTCGACCACGCCGTTCGCCAGCCCGCGGTCGCCGACGACGAGGCGGAGGGGGATGCCGATCAAATCGGCATCGGCAAACTTGCTGCCGGGGCGGTCGTCGCGGTCGTCGAGCAGCACATCGACGCCTTTGGCCTTGAGCGCTTCGTACAACTCGTCCGCCTTGGCCTTCGCGTCGCCGTCGTACTTGATCGGGGTAACAACGACCTCGAACGGCGCGATGCTCGCCGGCCACTGGATGCCGCGGTCGTCGTGGAACACCTCGACGGCCGACAGCGCGATGCGGCCGACGCCGATGCCGTAGCAGCCCATGATGACCGGCTGTTCCGTGTTGTTCTCGTCGAGGAACGTGGCCCCCATCGCCTCGCTGTAGACGGTCCCGAGCTTGAAGACGTGCCCGACCTCGACGCCGCGGGACTCCCTCAACACGCCGCCGTCGTTCAGTGGCGACGGGTCGCCGTCGACGGCGTCGCGGATGTCGGCGACGAGCGGTTCGTTGTCTTCCCAGCCGGAGACGTGTTTGCCCTCCTGATCCCGGCCGGTGTAGTGCAGGAATGACACGCTGTTGCAGTCGCGTCGCCAATGAAAGTGCTTGAAGTGATAGTCGACCTCGTTCGCGCCCGTGACCCAGAACTTCCCGCCTTCGGCGGCGTCCGGGTCGACCACTAGATGCACATGCTTCTTCTTGTCGGCCGTCGTTGGACCGAGGAAGCCAACAGGCATTCCCTCACGAACTGCCTCTGCTTCATCGGCGACTTCAACCGTTACGCGATCTAGGACTAGCTTCGCCTCACGCACGGCCGAAACGACTTTCGCATCATTGACATCATGATCACCGCGAACGACGGCAAGAACCCACTGAACGCCTGCTCGATAAAGCCGCGTTTTGAGCATACGCTGCGCCTTCACCTTCATGTATTTCGACACCTCATCGATGGTTTTCATGCCCGGCGTGTGAACCTTCTCTAGCTCCCCCGTCGGCTCACCTCCGAAGTTGTGGGAGCGCTCCCCCGTCGCCGCCTTCTCGACGTTTGCGGCGTAGTTGCCCTTGTCGCTGGAAAGAACGATGTCTTCACCCGCCGCACACGGCACCGTAAATTCCACACTCTCGCTGCCGCCGATCGCACCGCTGTCCGCATCCACTGCAATCGCCGGCACGCCACAGCGGGCGTAGATCTTCTTGTAGGCCCCGAACATCG
The DNA here is from genome assembly GCA_965214125.1 of Tepidisphaeraceae bacterium. Lineage (GTDB taxonomy): Bacteria > Planctomycetota > Phycisphaerae > Tepidisphaerales > Tepidisphaeraceae > CBDCBA01. Next base: position 442,038 of record CBDCBA010000027.1, on the reverse strand, counting down.
CGTTGAAGCTTTCGTCCAGCCCTTCCTGCGTCGCGTCGAGGCTGTAGGCGTCCTTCATCAGGAACTCGCGCACGCGCAAAAGGCCGCTGCGGGGGCGGGGCTCGTCGCGGAACTTCGTTTGGATCTGGAAGACGTTCAGCGGAAGCTGCTTGTAGCTGTTGACGAACGCCCGCACGAACTCCGTCACGCTCTCCTCGTGCGTCGGCGCCAGCGCCTGCCTCGCGTCGCGGCGGTCCGTGAGGCGGAACATGTCGTCGCCGTACTTTTGGTCGCGGCCGCTTTCCTGCCACAGCTCGATCGGCTGCATGCACGGCAAACTCACCTCGACGGCGCCGGCGGCCTCCATCTCCTCGCGGATGATCGCCATGATCTTGCGCATCACGCGCCAGCCCAGCGGCAAAAACGTGTAGTGACCGGCGGAAAGTTGCCGCACGAAGCCGCCGCGGACGAGCAGCTTGTGGCTCGCGATCGTCGCGTCGTGCGGGTCCTGTTTCTGGGTCGGGATGAGCGTTTGGCTCCAGCGCATGGGACGAGCACGGTAGCAGCGTTATGCTGCGGGCGTGGGCGACGCACCTGTGCTGGATGCCGAGTTGCTGCCGGACACCGGCGAGGCCGCGCCGACGCTGGAATATGCCGGCGCGGTCAGCGTGCTGGAAGGGGAAGGGTTCCGCCGCCCGCTCATGCCGCCAGGCAACGGGCTGGCCAAGCCGATCGCCGGCCTGCTGGTCGGCGGCGTCGCGTTGACCGGGGCGCTCGCGGGGGTTCCGATCCTCGCGACAGCGCCGCTGTTCCTGCTGAGCGGCGGCCTGTTCGTCGCATACGCCGGCGGCACGACGGAGGCGTCGATCCTGCTGGCGGAGCCCCTTCATCGCGACGGCCGCGTCGTCGGCTGGACCATTCGCCTGAGCGACATCGAAGGCCGGTCGCCCCCGGAGCGGACGGCCCATGTGCCGCTGGTCGGGCCGGAGCGTGCGGTCGACCTGCGGCTGCACGTGTCGCCGTCCATACTGGCCGAGTCGGTGGGCGTGGTGGGGGTGCGGCGGAACCGGGTGACGGTCGCGATCGACCGCGCCAACGGCGGCGTCGCCTCCATCAACGCCGACGCGGCCGATAGCGAATCGGATCTGCGCTCGGCCGAGGCGTCGCTTCGCCGCCTGCTGCGCTTGCCGGTGCGCTAGGCGCCGGGGCCGTCGATCAGGTCCGCGACTCGGATCGGGACATCCGGCATGCAAAGGGCGGCAAGGGAGTCGCCGTGGGTGAGAATCTGCTCGTGCCCCCACGCGGCGACGGCCTCCGTGGCGGTGGTATCTGGCTCACGAAAGACGTACAGCCGGCGGCGGCGGAGGTCGAGCACCCAATACTCCGGCACGCCGAAGCGGGCGTAGTCGAGCTTTTTGCGGCCCAAATCCGTGGCGAGTGTGCTGTCGCTGATCTCGATCACCAAGCGGGGCCTCTCATCAATCAATGCCCCGTCGATCGGCTCACGATCGAGCATCGCAAGGTCGGGCTCGGGCGCCTGAATGTCCGCAAATCGGTGAGTGCTCTGTGTGCGGATAAACCGCGGCCTTGGCCAAAGTGGGCGAAGCAGGTCGTAAGCGTTGCTCATCCCCACCGCGTGGTAGTTTCCTTGCCCCGGCATATCGATCAGTTCCCCATCAACGAGTTCAACGTGGCCTTCCAACATGCCCGCCTCCACGAGCGTCATCATCTCGCGCACCGTCATCCGATGCCGGGTCGGCACAGCCGGCTTCGGTGGGGTGACGGGCGGGCGTTGCGTCAAGATCATGTTCATGCGGCACCTCTGCGAATGCTACAGCTTAACCGACGCCGGGTCGAAGCGATGGACGAGCTCCAGCATCATGCTGATGCCCGTTTCCAGCGCCGCGTCGGTGAAGTCAAAGCCCGCGGTGTGCAGGGCCGGGGAATTGTCGCGACCTTCGGGGAGCAGGCCGATCAGGAAGAAGCAGCCGGGCACCTTTTCCAGAAAGTAGCTGAAGTCCTCGCCGCCCATCGCCGGGCGGTCGGCGGGCAAAAAGCGATCACCCGCGACCGCCCGCACGTAGTCGGCCATGGCGGGATCGTTCACCGTCGGCGGGTAGCCGTCGGTCCAGTCGAAGTCGAGCGTGCAGCGGCCGGCCTCGGCGATGCAGCGGACGCGGCGTTCCAAGGCCGCCTTCGCCGCGATGCGCGTCTCCGGCGTCAGCGTGCGGCAGGTGCCGGCGATGACCGCCTCGGGCGCGATCACGTTGCGGGCGGAGCCGGCGTGGAACTGCGTGACGCTCAGCACCGCCGGCTCGGTCGGGTCGAGCTCGCGGCTGACGAACTGCTGCAATGTCACGACGGCCGTGGCGGCGGTGGCGAGGGGATCGTTCGTGAAGTGCGGGAACGCCGCGTGCCCGCCGGTGCCGCGGAAGATTAGTTCGAACGTGTCCGTCGCCGCCAGCAGCGGGCCGGGACGGGTTGAAACCATGCCCACGGGCAAGACCGGCCACCCGTGCAGGCCGAACGCGGCAACGACCTTCGGGCCAAATTGCTCCGTCTCGTCGAGCACGCCCGCCTCGACCAGTCGCCGCCCGCCGCCGCCGCCCTCTTCGGCCGGCTGCCAGACGAGCTTCACGCAAACCGGCAACGTGGCCGCCTCCTCCTTCAGCATCGCCGCGACGCCGAGCAGGTTGGCCGTGTGACCATCGTGACCGCAGGCGTGCATCACGCCGTCGCGCGTGCTGGCGTGTCGGACACCCGTGGCCTCCATGATCGGCAAGGCGTCGATGTCGGCCCGGAGGAGCACGCACGGCTTGTTCACCTCGCCGAGCGTGGCAATCGTGGCCGTCGGTGCATCTTCCGGCCCGGCGACGTACCCGATGCCGAGGCGGTCGAGTTCCTTGCGAACAATGGCCGCGGTGTCGTGCTCGCCGTAGCCGAGCTCGGGGATGCGGTTGCAGCGCGCGGCGAAGCGTGGTCGCGTGCTGAAGGAGGATATCGGGAATGGTCAGTTGGGTCGGGCATTGCGGCATACCAGCGTACCCGCCCCGGCCACGCGGTCGCGCCGCGCGACGCCTGAGCCGCTCCAAAGCGGCGGCGGCTACGGCGACGCTTTGTCGGATGGCCCGTTCAATCGCGGAAATCTGTCGTTCTGCACATATCGAGTTTCGTTGGCGCAGCAGTTGTTACCTGCAAAGGCGGCGTCGCTGCCGTGGCGGCGCCCGAAACCGCACCGCACCCTTGAATCAGGAGCTCTCCATGAACCGCACCACGCACATTGCCATCGTTACCGCCGCCCTGTCCGTCGCCCTTCCGGCCGGCTTCGCGCTGGCGCAGGATTCCGTCGACGAGGACGGCCCGGTCATCATCCAGGGCCAGACGCAGGGAGGGGCCGAGGAGGATGACGGCTACCTCGACGGCGACGAGGACCAGGCCAACCGAGGCCAGAGGAACGATCGGATGAACGGCCAGAGCGACACCGATCGCCAGCCGGCCGAGAAGCAGACCCTCTCGCAGCAGGAGCTCGAGAAGTGGTTCATGTACACCGCCTGCGCCAACCAGTTCGAGATCGAGGCCGCCAAGCTCGCGCAGCAGCAGGCCCAGGGGCAGGACGTGAAGGATCTGGCCAAGATGATCGAGAAGGACCACAATGACGCGCTCGAGAAACTGCGCCAGGAAGCGAAGGACGCCGACATCGAGATCGCGCAGGAGCCCGAGCTCGAGCCCGTCTTCCAGACGAAGCTCGACGCGCTGAAGAAGAAGCAGGGCAAGGAGTTCGATAAGGCCTACGTCTTCTCGCAGGACGCCGGCCACCGCATGGCGATTCTTGAGCACGCCTGGGCGAAGGAGCACGTCGAGAACAAGCAGGTGCTCGCCTACGTCGAGGCCGTGCTGCCGAAGTTGCAGAAGCACCACGAGAAGGTCCACAAGGACGCCCGCGAGCTCGCCCGCCTGTCCGACGAGTACCAGAGCGATATGGGCGGCAACGCCAAGCTCGCGAGCGGTCGTGAGAGCAACCGGTCGGGCGAGCAGATGGGCAGCAACTTCCGCTTCAGCGATGACCCGGCGGAGCGCTACTACCAGCAGCGCGCCCAGAATCTCAACTACGAGCAGCAGTTGAACGACATGGCGTCGAAGAACGCGCAGAACGAGCGCGTGAAGCAGTACGCTCAGCAGCAGAACCGTCGCGTTGAGCAGGACCGCCAACGCCTCGACCGTGAGGCCCAGCAGGCCGGCTACGGCGACTTCCGCAGCAGCGACGTCGGCACGTCCGGCAGCCAGCAGGCGCGTCTCGGCGAGATGGGCCAAAGCCGCGGCAGCGACTTCGACCGCGAGTACGTCTTCGAGTCGAGCCAGCAGAGCATGCGCCAGGGCCTGCAGGACCAGTACGCCTCGCGCAGCGGCGACATGCAGTCGAGCCAGGGCGGCCAGATGGCCAGCGACAGTGCCCGCCGCTCCATGCAGGCCAACCAGCAGCGCCAGCAAGAGATGCAGCAGTTGCTGATCCTCGTTCTCAAGCCCGTCGATTCGCAGCAGGGCCAGAACCAGCGCCCCGGCAGCGACATGGGCGGCAACGAGATGGGCGGCAACGACATGGAGAACTCCGGCGGCAACTAAGGCTCGCCTCGACTGCGGGTGATGCCCGCTTTCCGCTCCGGGAGGGAGTTTTGCAGGCCTCGCGCTTCGGCGCGAGGCCTATGTCTGCGCGGAACGCGTCGCTCGGGCAATCGCCCACGGCAAGGCGATCAGGCAGCGCAGCGCGACGCTGATGACGGTGCCGGCAATCACGCCCCGAATGCCCCAGCCAAAATGGACGAGGCCAACGCTGATGCCGGCGTTCACGAGGCCGGCGACGAGGACGATGCCCGCGTACAGCCCCGGCCGACCGACGGCGATGAGCGTCGCCCGCCCGACGCCGGCGGCGCTGCCGAGAATCGTGTGCAGCAGCACCCACGGCAGGATGGCCCGCGTCGCCGGCAAATCGTCGCCAAGCCACAGCTCGAACGCCCACGGCGAGACGGCCCACGCGACCGCGCTCGCCCCCATAGCCACCCCACCGGCCAGCAGCGAGCCGCGCACGTAGCTTCGCCAGACGCCGCCGAGATCGCCCTTCGCGTGCAGCCGCGCCGCCGACGGCAGGGCGACGGTGGCGACGGCCGTTGTGAAGATGAGAATGGCCGCGTCCACCTGAATCGACGGCGCGTAGACGGCCGGGCTGAGCGGGTCGACGAGGCGGTTGAGGATGAGGTAATCGATCGGCGCATAGAGAAAATCCGCCGCGTTGCCAAGCGTGACAAGGCCGCCGGTGAGGAGGAGCAGGCGGGTTTGCGCGAAGCTTGGCCGCGGCCGGACATTGCGATCCCAGCCGACAGCGTCTTTCGCACGCTGGTACCGCAGGAGCATTCCAACCGTACCCGAGATCGCGTAGGTGCCGGCGACCCACTGAATGGTGAGCATGGACGGCTCGCCCAAGACAATCGCGAACAGCAGGGCCGGCCACAACAGTTCGGCGAACGCGGCGAGCACCTGATCTGGTGAGACTCGCCCCATTCCCTGTGTGACGCCGCCAAGGGCGTCGCCGGCCAACCGCGTCGCCATGCCGGCCGCGAGCAGGAACACAAACGGCGCGAGGCCGGTGACTTCCCGAGGAACATTGTGGATTATGTCGAAGTGATTCGCGTAGAGGCTGAGCAACGGGAACGCGATGACAAACAGGGCCAGCAAAAGCTTGCCTGCGGTCGAAAGTAGGGAAGCAGGACTGCGCGGGTCGGAGGGCCGCAACGTCGTCACGCGAGCTGGTGGAACCGGTCGGGATGGTCGATTTGCCGGGAAGTAGTCGAGCGCGGACATACTCGTGATGTCGTGCTGCACGGGCTGCTGAACGGGCTCCACGTCGAGCAGTGCCGCCTCCCGTTCCGCCACCAGCCGCGTCAGCGCCGGGCCGAGGCCGAAGGTGGTGTAGTTCAGGAGGCCCAGCGTCGCCCGCGTCATCGCCAGCACCGCGAACGCCGCCTCGCCGAGCGTGCGGTACACCACCGCCGCCGCGACCACCCACGACAGCACCTTCGCCCCCGTCGCGGCGTACGCCGCAATCAGGTCGCCGCGCGTCGAAGTTGTCGCCGCTCCCGTCACGCCCCAAACCGTACCGGTAGCTGCGTCGCCACGCGACGCAGGGTGGCCTTCATCGCACGATCTGTCTGCCCACATCTCAGTTCGCAGAAGGCAATGGCTCACGCACGAACGCCCACCAAATGCTCCGGTCACGCCGCGCCGTCGTCAGCAGGCGGAAGCCAGGAGGGGCGGCGGGTTCGGGGTCTACGTCGCTCCGACGCTGGCGGACGACCCAGACGTGGGGCGTCGATGGGTCGAGTTGCCCAAGGTCCTCGCGCGGCATCGCCCGCACCGGGCGGCCGGCGTAGATCGGCAGGTCCGGGGGCAGCGGACCCTCGCCGGCATGCCAGAGTGACGCCGAGGGCACCACGCGGCGCACCGCCTCGGCGATCGGCTTCAAATCCGCCTGCGCCTCGCGCGCGTTCGAGTAGCCGGCGAGGAAAACGTTCGCCGCGAATAGCACGCACGTTACGGTCCCCGTGACGAAACCGAGCTGCCCCAACCGGCGATGGGCGAGGAGCGAGCCGATCCATAAGAAGCCGCCGCCGACCGCCAGGGGAACCGCCACCGTCGTCGCCAGCCACGGGATATCGTCCACGTACTCGTCGCGCGCGAGCAGCATCATCGCGATCGGCACGCCGATGCAGAAGGCGAGGAGAATCGCGTGGTGCAGGCTGAAGAGGATCATCGCGCCCGTCGGCCGTCTGTGCTGGTCGCGAAAGACGAGTCGCACCGCCTCGGCCGCCAGGATGCAGGCCGGCGGGAGCAGGGGCAGCAGGTAGCGGTCCTTCTTGTCGCGGACCAGCAGCATGATCGCCAGCGGGACCAGGATCATCAGCAGCGCGTAGACCATCCCCGGCCCGCGCAGCCGCGCGAAGGATCGGCCACGCCGCAGCCAACGCGCCCTTGCGCCTAGCCGCCGCGCCAGTTCCGTGAGGCCCGTCAGCAGGCCCAGCACGATGAACGGCGTCCAAGGCACGACCAGCCCGAAAAACGCCAAGAACGCCCACGGCTTGCTCGGCGGCACCTCCTCGTCCGTGCGTGCAACTTCCTGGAACCAGATCTCCCGTGCCTCAGGGTACTGGCGCAGGACGTAGAGAAACCACGGCAGGGCGATCGCGATACACAGGGTGGTGCCGAGGGCAATCGCACCCGTGTACGCGCCACGACTGCGGGATGTAATCCCGCAGCTACCTCTTAAAAACGGGAGAATAGCAAGGGCGGGTAGCGCGGTTTGGACGAGTCCGACGGGGCCCTTGACGAGAATGCTTAAACCGATCGCGATTCCCGCGCCGGCGAGGCCGGTCCACCAGCGGCCGCGGAGCAAGGCGGCGGCGAGGCCGACGTTGGCCCAGACGACGCACGCCGCGAGCGCAATGTCGGTAGTCAGGCGGATCGACTGCTCAATCCAAAAGAACGTCGAACCGCAGATCGCCAGGGCGACGAGTGGAACGAACGCATTTGTGTTCTCGTCCCGTAGCTGCAAGGAGGTGAGGATGCCCGCGAGCGCGAAGGTTCCGAGCAGCATCAGCACGCCCGCGAGCAAGGCTATTGTTCGCATCTTGACGGCCGCCCAGGCGTAGGCGCTGTCGTTGATTGGACCGGTCGCGAGCGCTCGCGCTTCGGAGGTTGGCACGACGAGCATGCCGAGCCAAGTCGCCGGCGGGGGCTTGCGTAGGCGGGGGTTCTCGTTGAGCGTCGGCACGAGGCGACGCGGCCACGAGCCGTCGCGCTGGCTCTCCAGGGCGGCGGCAGCAACGAGTTGCTCGCTGCCGTTGGAGAGCTCCACCCACCGAAGCGACGGCCACAGCGCCCCCGCGATCGCGAAGGCCAACAGCGACGCGATGCCAAACCGACGGGCGCGCGTCATGTCGATTGCCCGATGTCGCGGCGCACGACCGCGCCGGCAAAGTCGATGCGGTCGACGCCGGCGTACGCCTTTTGCCGCGCGGCGGCCAAGTCGTCGCCCAGGGCGGTCACGCAGAGCACGCGGCCGCCGGCGGTGGCGATGCCCTCGCCGTACCGTGCCGTTCCCGCCTGAAACACCTGCACGTTATCGAGTGCCTCGGCGTCGGAAATGCCCGAAACCACGCGGCCATTCTCGTACTCGCCGGGATAGCCTTCGCTCGCCATGACGACGCCGACGCTCGCGCCGTCGTGCCAGTCGATCCCGCCGGCGTCGACGAATTCTCCCAACCGCCCTTGGGTCGTGGCGAGCAGGGCCTCGAGCAAGTCGCCTTTCCATCGCATCATCAGCGGCTGCGTCTCAGGGTCGCCGAAGCGGACGTTGAACTCCAACACTTTCGGCCCATCCGCGGTCATCATCAGGCCGGCGTAGAGGCAGCCGCGGTACCGAATCTTGTCGCGGGCCAGGGCGTCGAGCGTGGGGATGAAGACTTTCGACTCCACCTCGCTCAGCACGCTGTCGGGGAGCTGCGTCGTCGGGCAAAATGCGCCCATGCCGCCGGTCATCGGGCCGGTGTTCCCTTCGCCGACGGGCTTGTGATCCTGGCAGGGGGGCAGGACGTAGAGGTCGTTGCCGTCGACGAGCGCCAGCACACTCGCCTCGACGCCCTCGAGTTTGTCCTCGATCAGCACCGTCTTGCCGGCGGCGCCGAAGGCGTGAAGCTTCAGGCTCGCGTTGACGGCCTCGACTGCCTCCTCCGCGGTGTCGCACACCGTGACGCCCTTGCCCTTGGCCAACCCGGTCGCCTTCACCACCAGCGGCGCAGCCTTGCGGTGGATGTACTGGTGGGCGGCCTGCGGGTCGGTAAAGGTGCGGCTGTCGGCGGTCGGGATCGACGCGTTGCGCATCAGGGTCTTGGCAAAGGCCTTATCCGACTCCAGCCGCGCGGCCTGCGCGCTTGGGCCAAAGCAGTCGATCCCCGCGGCCGTCAGCGCGTCGGCAAGGCCGGCGGCAAGGGGATCTTCCGGGCCGATCACGACGAAGCCGACATCGTGTCGGCGGCAGAACTCGACGACGGCGGCGGAATCGCTCGTCTTGACGTCGCGGCAGGTGGCGACGGCGGCAATGCCGGGGTTGCCCGGCAGGGCGTAGAGCGTGCCGAGGCGCGGCGACTGCGCGAGCTTCCACGCGAGGGCGTGCTCGCGCCCGCCGGAGCCGACGAGGGCGACATGGATGGGCCGATCGGGTGCGTCTGACATGGTCATGCGGAACGGCGGCCATGCTACGCGGCGCGGGCGGGCCGTCGCACATGACTTTCCCCCTTCGCCCGGCTAGACTGCCGACCCGACCGGGATGTAGCTCAGTTGGCAGAGCGCTGCGCTGGGGGTGCAGAGGTCGCAGGTTCAAGTCCTGTCATCCCGATTTTTGGCGAGTTCAAGCCCTTCGATGAGCACATCGAAGGGCTTTCTCATCGTGGGGACAAGACTTGCGCCATCGAGACGGAAGTTCAAACAGATGAGGTCAAGGACCGTGCGCTTTGCGGCGAAATCGGCCGTAAGCCACCGCTCCTGCAGACTTTGCAAGAGTTCAAACAGTTCAAGCGCGTGCTCGTCTCGATCTCTTCGCTTGAGGCGAAGGTTGAGCAGTTGGCCACGCTGCGTGCGAAGGCGGGAGAGCTGACGCTGATGGTCATCGGCGCGAGCATGATCCTTATCTTGCGACGCACCGACCGCTTTCCGGAGTCGCGACGCGAACCAGTCGCGTACCTCCTCCGGCTGGCGGATTCGCCCGAACAGTTCGAGCACCTGAGCGCACCTGAGCGTCGAGGTCTGCCTCTCGCACACGAACCCGCGGATGATCGCCCTCACTGTTCCTGGTGCATCGGTAGTAGACACGCGCGACCCGTCTTCTTCTTGATGTTCCGCTCGCCGATGATGACGTGACCGCAATGCCCGCAGGTGATGAGTTCGCCCGCGTAGATGAGTTCGTGGTGCTTGTAAGTGCGGCCGCCGAGCAGCGCCTGGACGTGATCGAACAGGCTGATCGTCACGAGCGGTTTGTGCATGCCCGGATACCACTGCCCCTGATACGGAACCTCACCGAGACAAACCCGGCCGGTCAGGATGCTGCTCCCAGAGCGTCAGTATGCACGTCTTCAAGACTGAGAGAGCACTGAACGACGCGCTACCCGTTGTTGACAACCGACGCTCCGGGCCTGCCCTCGGCGACACCGGCGATGACGCCTGACCCCGTTCCTCGTACAATTGCTCCCACGAGTAGCATCACCGCGAAGGCGACAAGGGAGTCGAAGCAAATCCGCTCCGTCACGATCCCGGCCGACGTGGTCCCCTATTTCGAGGCCGCCATCCACCGCCGTGGCATCGCGGCGGGGGTCACGTACGACGACGACGACGGCTCCCGAACCTTACACGTCGACGCCGACGCGTGGGACGAGCAAGCCGTCGTCGCCGCAGCGGAGGAAGGCGTGGAGGAGTTGAAGGCAACCCTCGCCTCTCGCGGCGTGCCGGCGTGAGCGCCGCACGTTCCCACTCCATCCTGACGCGGCGGATGCCTCACGAGAGCATCCGCCTCCGCGAACTCCCGCGGTCGCGGCGCGGTATACGGCTCCTGACCCCCTTACCTGTCCGTGACCCCCTTACCTGTCGTCGCGTGAATCTGCTCCTGACCCCTTATCTCTCCACGGCAAACATCGAACGAGCATCAGATGCGCCCCACGCCGTGAACTTTACCGCAATTAAAAGTGCATCATCTTCTTCTGATGGGGGGATATAACGATCCCCGCCACCACCGGGTTCGAACAATCTCGGTAACCGCAGTCGCTCTGCGAACGGCAAGGGGTTGACGGTACCGGACAACACGAGCCAGAGTAAGAGCTTCAGGAACAAGGTGCTGAGCATGTGAGATGATTCGGCGTGTGGAAGTCTCTCGCGCTTCGATCTGCTAGGCAAAACATGGCCCGTGAATATAGAAGCACCCGCAAGCAGCTTCTTGCGACTCAGCATACGCTTCACCGCCCCATATTGTCACACCTGCCGCGTACAGCGTCGCAAAATTCTCGCATTGCCGCTTAGCGTCACCTTGCTCGTTCCTGCACACCTTGAGCATGTCTTCTAGAAATTGGTCTTCGCACTCTGATTTATCAGAATTACAGGTTCCGTAACAGGTGTCGTGGGCATCGCAGGCGTTTTTGAAGTTAAACCCCCCCCGGTGCGTCCGCGAATTTCCTGTCTTCCGTACCGCAGCCGTTTGGTACAGGGCCCTCGTAGGCCGGATCGGGGAGAGATTCGTACCCAGGCGGGCAATCGGCGGCTAAACCAGTTGAATCTAGCCAGACGGTGGGCGCTGACAACTGGTACAAGAACAGGTTGGCTCCGTCTACGAATTCGGCGGGATCCTGCCGCGTCCAGCGCCCAAGGCTCGTGTCCATCGCACGGAAGCGGACGAAGCCGCCTGAGCGGGCGTCGTCGCGGGCGATCTCGTCGGGGGTGCGGCCGTCGATCATGGCAGGGGTCCTGTCGGTGTGGAGAAGGAGTTGAGGCTGAAGTGGAAGGCCGCAGGTGGCTGCGGGTGGCCGAGCTTTGCCCGCAGGCGCTGGGCGTGGCCGGCGTAGTGGTGCGGGCGCGGCTGAAGCTCGCCCGCCCAGTCGTAGCATTCGAGCGCTTCGCGATATCGGCCGTTGTCCTCGTGGCAGTGGCCGCGGACGCCGAAGAACAGGCCCCGCTCTTCCCGCGGTGAGAGCGGACGGAGGTAATCGGCGGCCTCGTGATCGAGGATCGGCCGGGGCCAGGCGCGGTAGTGGCAGTCGGGATGCGTCGTCAGGCCGAGGTGCGTCGCCTCAATGTTGACCGTCTCGCCGTGGTCGTGGTGGGGTTGCCAGCGGGCAAAGACGTGACCCTTGGCGAGGGCGAGGTGGACCGGGTAGCCCAGCCGGCGACCAATCGCGACGTAGAGAACGGGAATCGTGACGCACGTCCCGAGGCGTTTGCCGGTCAGCAGGCCGTGAATGAAGCAGTCGCGGGCGTCGCTGAAGTCGAAGTTGCCGACGGCGTCGGGGTTGTAGCGGACGCCGAGGTCGCGTTGCACGACGGTGACGACGCTCATCATGCAGAAGGTCGCCCGGCTGTGGTCGTAGTCGCCCGGCTGTGGTCGTAGTAGCCGGGGTCCTTCTTGAAGTCTTTCTTCGCCCGCCGCGTTTCGACGCGGCAGAATTCCGCCCACTCGTCGAGCGTCGCGAGACAGGCATCCACGTCGGGATCGCCATGGGGTAACCCGGCCGCGAGTTCCAGGTTGACGCGGGCGATGTCGGGACAAACCTCCTGCTCCCTCGCGGGGCTGGTGGAGGCGGCGGGCATCCGCGTTTGGGTTGAGGTCTTGGCGTGGGTCGTCACGCGGTTCCTTCCGGTAGCGGGGAGTGTGCCAGATGCAGCCGGGCAACGCAAGGGCGATCTCGCATGAGGGCGGGGGTGCGACACGGGGACCTCGTTCGTCCTTCAGTTGGCGACCGGAAGCTGTGGCCCGATGGCACTGGCCAAGCGGGTCCAGCCGTAGAGCGTCGGCGGCGTGACGTAGATTGAGCGCATCTATGCGAGCAGCGAACGAGTGGACGTGAAGATCGGTGCGATCTATGGGTAGAGCGGGGTGATCTACGTCTTGATTGTCGTGCTACAGACATTGAGAAGGACGATCTATGCCTAGAGTGGCGTTCTCTATGGATCGAGATCCGGCGGTGGTGGGCGTGATGTCCAGTCTCTGGCGACTGCGGGGCGTTTCTATCGCGCGGGAGTCGGTGGCGGGTTGTCGGACGTGAGGATTGGGGCGAGGGCGAGGTTTTGCGGTTCATCGACCATCGCGGACGGCCGACACATGGGGTGGCCGGATGGCGGGCGACTGTCGCCACGCGGCGGCCGGGGTGGGCGCTGCGGGGGTGTTCGACCTGCGGCTGGTTCCCCCCAACCCCCACCACACTCTCCTTCATAAAGGGCACTCCCATGATCTACGGACAAATGTTGCAGCGCGATAATGCGCTCCTGAACTGATCGACTAACTTTGCGGCGACGATCAACGATGTCGAGGGGCAGTACGGTCTGTCGCCGGCGCAAGCAGAAGACTTTGTCGCGGCGCAGACGGCGTTTGCCGCGGCGATGGCGAAGGTCACCAACGTCGGCACCCGCACGCGGGCGGACGTCGCCGCGAAGGACACGGCCAAGGCGGAGCTGACGACCGTGGCCCGGGCGACGGTCGACCTCTGCCACGCGTGGCCGAACATGACAAACGAGAAGCGGACGACATTGCAGATTCCGGTGCGGTCGACCTCGCGGACGCCCTCCCCCGTGCCGGCGACGGCGCCGCAGGTGATGGCGGCGATCACGAGCGCGATCTCGATCTGCGTCAGCGCCCGCAACGTCGAGGACACGACCCGCCGCGCCAAGCCGGCGGGCGTCAGCTCGAGATCCGCACGATGATCGGCGACGCCCCAATCGGTGACCCGCTGACGTGGGCGAGCGTGGACCTGTCGGGCAAGACCGACAACGACCTTGCGTTTCCGGCGCAGTCGGCGGCGGCGACGGTGGCGAACGATGCTGGTGGAGACGCCAGCAAGTGCCCGGCTTTATCCCCTCCATGCTGCACATCCCAGTACACTCGCGAGATATTCCAGCGTCTCGGCGACTGGGGCTTTGTGCCAAAGGTTTCAAGGGAGTCCCGCCACCTGCCGGAGAGATACGAAAGTTCCGCGTCATGTAGTCCATGGTGGGACGGGGCGGCCGATTTGATGAATCTACCACGTCAAGCGCGAAACTACACTCGCCGGGCAAACGTGCCGTTATCCTGAAGTTTGCCCTCGCGCGTCAAGGCCGCCTCAACCTCGGCCGGCAGGACGTCACTCCAGCCGTTGCTCTCTTGCATGGCCGTGCCCGTCGCTCCACAGCTAGGGCAGCCGTAGTTCTCCACGCTGGGGTTGGGCGGGTTCGCCGAACGTCTCGGAGTTCTGGCCGATGCGGATCGTTCGCGTCCTGCAATGGGGACAGGTCTTGCTCTCAAGGTACCGAGCCGCGGCTAGTCTGGCCAACCGTTCCTGAATGCCATCGGTAAACTGTGAACCTCTGCGTCTTGACTATGCCTTTCCTACCGTCGCGACGACTCGGACGCGGCGATGGGACTCCAGGACCAACTTCGCACCAACAGGCCACCATTCAACGTCAGCGACTGATCCAGACCGCTCCTCGACCCTCAGAAGACGCTGCTGCAACTTTACCCGCTTCGTCCCGATGGACGTAATCCGCCTTCGCCTCGTCTCTCTGCTCCCACTGGTTCGTGTCCGAAGTGTTCATATCCCTCTCTTCGACACCCGTCAGTCTCTGAACTAGTTACCTTGACCACTCTAGTCCGGGATTCTCGTTGGCCCGCAACAAGTCTAGCTTCGCCCTCAAGGACTTGTCTGCCTTGACTGATAGAACATGCAGGTGAGCATGGAAGTTTCGTTGACTCTTCGCCGACCAGTTCGACGTCTCGATCACAACGCCGCTGCCCTTAGCGTGCTGTTTGTTGTTTCGTTGGTTCTGAGGTATGCCCGCCCTAAGGGTCGAAGTTGCGGCGCGGGTCACCTTGTTCATAAAGCTATCGATAGTCCTCACCCGTTCATATTCCGAAGACTTCCGCCTTGGCTATCGAAGAGAGCATTTTGATCTATTTCTGTTGTAAGTTAAGTGGATGGCCAGTGTCTAACATAGCGGCGACTTCCATTCCGGGATCGGCGGATTCTGCTTATTACTAGGAAATAAGAAAGTTCGAAGAATGAGGGCAGCCAAGACGATCTTGCCGTGGGCACCACTGCCGCACTTTAGCCGCTTTGTCCCTCCCAAGTCGGGACTCTTCGCGACTGCCGTAAGCTTTTCCTCTACTGCCACCGCTGCTTTCGGGCTCACGTCGAACAACATGTACTTTGTACCGCTCGGGAACTGCTCTCAAAATTGGAGCGAGGTGCTTACTGCTCGAATCTGGATCGTTCGAGAGCGCCGCCGCGCTTCGTGCGCTCGGGCGCGCTCAACCGCAGTCGCAAGCTCTTCCCACACGCGTCGCTCTTCACGTGTGCCGCACGGTAGGCATGCGAGCAGGTGGGGTCGGATCTGATCGCCGAAAACATAGATCGTTTGCCTCATGAAGCGTGCGATGTGCTCTGTCCGGACCCTGCCGATGTTCGGCGCATGGACGGGTAGCGCGATTCGCCGATCTGCGGCATCGTCTGCGGGATGACCAGCAGCCGGTCGCCGCGCAACGTGCTCGTCACCGCCCACCGGCTGGGCCTGGCCTGCCTGCCCGTCCACGCCAGCAGGTTCAGCCGCCCGCCGGGGTGGTGGCCATCGACTCCACCGCCTTCGAGAGCCACCGCCTTCGAGAGCCACCACGTCAGCCGGCACCACGAGCAGCGCAGCGCAGCGCAGAGCAGAGCAGCGTCGCGGCGAGCGCAAGAAGGCGGGGGTTCCGAGGCAAAAGGCCGACGTTGAGGCCGACCGCTCCGCGACGGTCAAGTCCCTGGCCGAAGCTGGCGATCGCCGTGGTGGGGGTGGCGTACGCGTGCCATCTGATCCTGTCCGCCTGGACGACCACCGGGCTCGGGGCCGACCACCCCCACCACCCCCACCACCCCCACCACCCGCACCACCCGCACCACCCGCACTGGGGGCCGGTCCTCTTCGAGGCCTGGCGGCGGGCGGACGTGCGGACGGTGGTCACCGACGCAGATGCAGGGCAAGCCCTGCATCCTGGTACGACAGCGAGGCGGCCCACCGCCTGGCGCGCGACGCCATGAGCCTGGAGTGGGTCATCCCGCCGCGGGCGGGCCGGCCGACGGACAAGCGTCCGCCGACGCACGACCGCGGCCTGATGGCCGACGCCTTCGCTGATGGGCCCCGGCGATCTTCGGCCAACGCTGGCAGTCCGAGACGGCCAACAGCATGATGAAGCGCAACTACGGCAGCAGCCTTCGTGCCACCACGCCCGAACGTCGCGAGCGTCGCGAACGTCGCGAGCGGGAGATGATGCTCAAGGTCCTGACCCACAACATCGCCCGACAGCCACACCGGCCGAGGGTCCGGACAGAGCAGGTCAGGGGTAGCCCCGTCGAGCGACGCTGCCAATGCGAGACCGTCCACCGGGGCGACTCCTGACCTCTTCGCCGAGACTGACACGAACAGGTCCATGGCCCTGCTCGTCGACATCGTCCTCGCCTCCGTAGAGACCAACACTCTAACCCGCATTTACATATGACTTTCTGGAAAAATGCAACGGGATGCGTTGTTTCGCCGTCTGTCGAAGCGGATTCCATCACTACTTCCTCGATCTAGGGGCATACCTAAGGGGGACGGTTAGTAGAACGTGTCGCGTTTTGGTTTAGAGCTCCGGCTTCGGATGACATTCCAAGGCGCCAAGATCTGTTCGGATGCCGGCCCATGGGTTTGCCGATCATCTGATGAGACGGTGCTGATATAATCGGCGGCGGGATCGCTGTTGAACGTTCGCATCGGCCGCAACATCTGTCACGGCATGTTGGCATCGCGAGGCTTAAGTTTGCCCCGTGTGGGCGATAATTTTTGGTCCAAATCGCCTCGGCACATCGCCGGATATCCCAAATGGGAAATGTCAGCAAATAGAGATTGAAAATCTTGATGCTGGCGGTTCGACGGCCCGTCTTGGAGAATGCTGAGATGCCAGGCGCGGAACCACTTAAACCAGTTTCCACCACGCAGTCCTCGCCGGACGGGTTCTTCACCTTGGCCCGGCGCGGCGGTCGCTGGGTCCTGCTGACGCCCGACCGCCGGCCCTTTTTCTCGGCGGGCCTGAACCACATCGACTCTTCGCTCCTGAGGTACCCGGAGCACCTCGACCACTGGAACGTCCTCAAGGCCATCGGAAAGCACTGTGACGTACTGCTGATCCAGTACTACTCGTTCTACACCGACCTGCACAACACCACGCTTCGCGACCTGCACCGCAAGACGGGCCTGCCCATCATCAACGGCGACCATGCGTATTCGCACAAGACCCACAGGCACACCAAACTCAAGGGCCTGGAAGTGCATAGCGAAGAAGCGGTCGCAGAGCACTACGCGAGTTACACGAAGCAGACGATGATCGACCACCCGTACGCGCTCGGCTGGTGGTACTGCGGCTTCTATGATTCGTTTGGCCGCCCGAACTTGGACATTCCTGCCCGCCGTGAGGGAGGCCAACGAAACGCTGTGCGATGGCACGCCACTTCCATGGCTGAAGCGGAGGCGGGGGCCGACGTTGTGATGGCCAACCCGCCGTTGAGCGGCGGCGAGGGCGGCATCCGCCGGGCCCTGGTGTAAACCGACATCGTCGAGTGCATGGTTGCCCTGCCCGGCCAGCTCTTCACTAACCCCCAAATCCCCGCCTGCATCTGGCTGCTGACGAAGAACAAGACGGGTGGTGGGGCGAGGGACGGCAAGCGGGACCGGCAAAGCGAGGTGCTGTTCCTCAATGCCCGCGACGTCGGCTTCACATCAGCAGCTTATGCACTCATTCCGGCTTATGCATCCACTCCGGCACAGCCGATCTCGATGACGTGGCAGCGATGATAAGTAGCCGCCGATGTCAGCAGGCTGTAAGGTGGTCACGTTGAAGGCGATCACTCGTTCCATTCACGAAGGCGATTGCCTGGAAGTCATGAAGGGGCTACCCGACGGCTCTATTAACATGGTCCTGTGCGATTTGCCCTACGGCACGACGCAGAACAAGTGGGACAGCGTGATCCCGCTTGAGCCGCTTTGGGAGCAGTACCGCCGCGTGCTGAAGCCGACCGGCGTCATCGCCCTCACCTCGCAGGGGCTTTTCACCGCCCGGCTCATGTTGAGCAACGAGGCGTGGTTCCGCTACAAGTTCGTCTGGATCAAGAGCAAGCCGACCAACTTCCTCAACGCCCGACGGCAGCCGCTGCGGCAGCACGAGGACATTTGCATCTTCTACGGCAAGCAGCCCGACTACCGCCCGGTGATGACGCCCGGCGAGGCGTACGACAAGGGCCGCCGAAAGGCCCAGTACACCGGCAGCTACGGCGACTTCAAGCCGGTCCAGGTCAAGAGCGACGGGCAGCGGTTCCCGACCGACGCCCTCTACTGCAAGACGGCCGAGAGCGAGTCGGGCGGGCGGGTTTGGCACCCGACGCAGAAGCCGGTCGCCCTCGGCCGCTACCTGATCCGCATGTTTACCGCGCCGGGCGAAACAGTGCTCGACAACGCGGCCGGCAGCGGCAGCTTTCTTGTGTCCGCCGCCGTCGAAGGCCGCGGCTACATCGGCATCGAGAAGAACGAGGAGGTCCACCTGTTCAAGGAAAAGCAGATCGACTACGTAGACGTTGCCCGCCGGCGACTGGCGGAGGTGGACGCGATGCGCCAAGACCCGCTGTTCACCAACCTCGACCAGCGGATCGACGAGAATCGCACGCGGCGGGGCGGGCCGACCGACGTGGACCGCATCATCGGCAAACTCAATCACCAAGTGGCATGAGCGGCACAGCGAAGACGTACAACGAGCGGGCGTGGGCCATCGACCTCATCTCGCACCTCAAGACAGTCGCCAAGGGCGAGCACCGCGCCGTGCGTGGTGCGGGGGGTGAGTACACGACGAAGGACCAGGCGGGCGGCAGCCTCTTTCCCGACGTGCTGCTGTTCGGCGACCCGTCCAACGCCGTCACCCTTCAGGGCTGGGAGCTGAAGTTCCCCGACACGGACATCGGCGACGCTGAGTTCCGCGACAACGCCGAACTGAAGGCCCGCAACATGACGCTCGACAGCTTCGTGCTGTGGAACGTCCGCCGGGCTCGGCTTTACATCCTCGACCCGGAGACGGACACGTTCGAGGTGCGGCGGGAGTGGGACGAGCTCGACGACCTTACCGCTCGCACCGACGTGGAGTCTGCCCGGTCGCGGTGGGAGACGCTGGCAGCCGACATCCTCGGCACGATCAACGGACTGCTGGAGACGGGCGAGCTGGAGGGGCGGCCGTTTATCGACGCCTACCGCAGCGAGACCGGCGGCGTCGCCGCCATGCTGCTGGCGAACCGGGACGAGGTGGCCGAGGCACTGCGGGCCGCGGCTCGGAAGGACGTGAAGCTCAAGTCCGGCGTGACGCTCTGGTGGGACCGGCTCGGCGAGGAGTACGGCGGCGGGAAGTCGGACAAGGCGTATCCGGCGCTGGCTCAGGCGAACCTGGTCAACTGGATCGGCAAGCTGCTGTTCGCCCACGTCCTGCGGCGGCGGGACAGCCGGGCCGGGGCGGTGGCCACCATCGGCGACAACACGACGCCCGGCGAGGCGATGGAGCTGTTCGAGAAGGTGTCGCGGGCCTGTAACTTCTGGACGATCTTCTGCGACAACCTCGGGCTGACGACGCTGCCGGACGTGGCGTGGTCGCACCTGCGGCAGTTCAACGGCCTGCTGTCGGACCTCGACATCGGGGCGGTCGATCAGGCGGAGCTGTCGTCGATCCTGGAGGCCGCGGCATCGGTGGGCAGCCGGAAGCTCCGCGGCCAGTACACGACGCCCAAGCCGCTGGCCGACCTGCTGGCCCGCCTGTCGGTGCAGGACATCGAGGACGGGCGGGTGCTCGACCCGTGCTGCGGCAGCGGCACCATCGCCCGCGCCAACCTGGAGCTCAAGCTGGCGGCGGGCGCATCGCCCGAGAAGGCCGCCGCGTCCGTGTTTGCCGGCGACCTCGACCCGCAGGCGGCGCAACTCGCCACCTTTGCCGTCGCCAAGCCGGAGCTGATGACGCACCCGCTGCGGCTCTACACCGAGGACGCCTTCAACCTGGAGCCGGGCACGGAGCTTGAGTTCCGAGACCCGAACGACGGCCACGCTTTTACCGAGAAGTTGGGCACGTTCCACGCGATCACGAGCAACCTGCCGTTTATCGCCCAGGCGGGCCGCAAGCGGTACGGCGACGCCATCGCCGGCGTGAACGAGCTGTTCGAGGAAGACCTGACCGGCCGGGCCGACATCGCGGCCTACCTGCCGTTCGCGTTGCACGAGCTTCTGGAGCCGGGCGGCCGGCTCGGCATCATCATCACCAACGCCTGGCTCGGCACCGACTGGGGCGACGCTTTCCGCCGGAAGCTCGGCGAGTTCTACCGGCTGCGAGCAGTGGTCACGTCAGGCGCTGGACGGTGGTTCCAGAACAGCAAAGTCGTCACCAACCTGCTGGTGCTCGAGAAGCCGAAGCCTGGCGACGCTGCCGCAACGGACGACGGCACGCACTTCGTGGTGCTCAAGCGGCCGCTGGACGAGCTGGCGGACGAGGAGGCGGTGGAGATCGCCGCGGCCCAGATCGAGATGGGCCAGACGCAAGACGAGACGCTGACGATCCGCTCGGTAAAGCCGGCCGAGCTGGAGGAATACGCCGCTTTGGGCCTGGCGGGAAGCGCTCAGTTCGTGGACGTCGATTGGGTCCGCGACTTGCCGCTGGTGCCGCTCCGGTCGCTGTTCGACATCCGCCGCGGCGAGCGGCGGGGCTGGGACGCCATATTCTACCCGCCGGCAGGGCACGGCATCGAGGACGATTACATCCGCCCGGTGCTGATGAACCTGAAGGACGCCAAGGGCTACACCGCGTCGGCCGAGCGGGAGGCGTTCAGTTGCTCGGCGACGCTGGACGAGCTGCGGCAACGCGGCCACACCGGCGCGTTGGCATGGATCGAGCGGTTCGCCGGCGACGTAAACGGCACCGGCCGTCCGCTGCCGGACGTGTTGGCAAAGGCCAAGCTGCATTGGTACGAGATGCGGGCCGACGGTCGCACCGAGCTGTTCACCTCGATCAACTACGACGAGCGGTTGTTCGTGGGCCGCCTGGACCCGCCGGCGTTCGTTAACCAGCGGCTCGTGCAGATCGACCCGAAGTCGGGGCAGAGCGTGGACATCGAACTGTGTCACGCGCTGCTCAACAGCGTCGTGGGCGTGTTCATGCTGGAGGGCATTGGGTTCGGCCGCGGGCTCGGAGCCCTCGATCTCAATAAGGACCGCACCGAGGCGTTCCTTCACCTGCTCGACCCGGCCCAGCTCGACGCCGATGCGGCTGCCGTTTTGAAGACGGCATTCAAGCCGCTGCTCGGCCGCGAGGTGATGAAGGTCGCCGATGAGCTGGAGGCGGACGACCGCCGCACTTTCGACCAGGCGGTGCTTGATGCCTTCAGTCTCGATATCGATTACCGACGCATCTACAAGGCATTGCTGAGCCTTGTAGCTGTTCGACTTGCTGCGAAGTCCTGACTTGCCGTCCTTGAGACTTCTAACACACGCAGGGGTCGGGCAAGAGCATCTTGATGGCGATGTACGCCGGGAAGCTGCTCCAGCAACCGATCATGCGGAACCCGACGCGGGTGGTGGTGACGGACTGCAACGACCTGAACGGGCAGCTGTTCAAGCAGTTCTCGGCGGCGAAGTCGCTGCTGCGGGAAACGCCGGTGCAGGCGGAGAGTCGGGACGAGCTGCGCGAGTGTTTGGACCGGGACATTGATCAGCAGCGAGGACAAGGATAAGCGCGGGGTGTTCGGGAAGTATGTGAGCGTGTACGACATCGCCGACGCCGTGGAGGACGGGGCGACGGTGCAGGTCGACTACGAGAGCCGGCGGGCGAAGCTGGCGATCAGGCGGTCGAAATGGCGGGGGCCGGGGCCAACGGCTCGTCGGGCACCCACCGCGGCCGCAGGAGGGGGGCGAAGCCATCATGCCGCAACCAGTCGGCCACGGCCGCGTGTGCGGCGTCTGGCGGCGGCGGGCAGAAGCCCGAGCAAATCGTTCTACCGCACCGAGACCCCATGCTTGCGCTATCATACGGTGTAAGATATCATGTGGGCGTCGCGATCTCGTTCACCTTCATCGAGGCCGCTGAGTTCGCCGCCCGCTGGCGGGGGTTGGGTCTGACGGATGACGACCTCGCGGCGCTCCAGCAGCAGATCGGCCGCGATCCGGAGGCCGGGCCGGTGATGCCCGGCACCGGCGGCCTGCGGAAACTACGGTACGCCCGTCGGGCTGGAGTAAATGCGGCGCGTTCCGCGTCTGCTACTTCGCTCTCGTCCGCCCCGGCGTGATCGTGCTGCTGTCGGTGTTCGGCAAAAACGAAAAGGCGAACCTCACCGCAGCCGAGAAGCGAAGGGCCCGCGAGCTGGCCAAGGAGTTCAAGCAGGAGTTCGACCATGGCAAAGACTGAATTAACCGTGAAGGCTGACGCCGGCGCCGCCGGTGGATCCACCCTCAAGGGGATGGAGCAGGTGCTCCGGGCTAGGCGCGAGTCGAAGGCGTCCGGCACTCCGCTGGCCGACCACCCGCTGGTCACGGTGCGGACTGCGGCCGTGGCCGCGCCCGCGCCGATGGACGCGGACGAGGTGCGGGCCGTGCGGGCGGCGCTGGGCGTGAGCCAGGCGGTCTTCGCCGAGATGATCGGCGTGTCGACGGTTCTGGTGGGTTCGTGGGAGCAGGGCCAGCGGTCCCCGAACGCGATGGCCCGGCGGATGCTCCGCTGGATTGCCAGCGACCCGGCCGCCTTCGTGCGGCAGGCAGCGGCGTGAGGATTCGCGCCGCCTTCGAACCCCGCAACCATGGCCAAGACCAGCAAACCAAAGAACGGCAGTCGCAGCCCGAACGTGCTCTCCCACCGCGGCTATTCCGCCGCCGTGCAGTACGACGCCGTGCAGTACGACGCCGACGACGGCCTGCTGTGGGGCGTCGTCGACGGCATCCGGGATGTGGTCCACTTCGAGGCCGGCAGCCCCGACGAGGTCCGCGCCGCCTTCGAGGGATCGGTCGACGCCTACCTCGAGCAGTGCGAGCACGATGGCGTGGAGCCCAACCTGCCCAAGTCGGGCACGTTCAACGTCCGGGCGACGCCGGAGATTCACCGACTGGCCGAGCAGGCCGCCAGGGCGGCCGGCGTGAGCCTGAACGAGTGGGCGGTCGACCGCATCGCCCGCGACGAGGCGGCGTAGCCGCCGGCCGGGCTAAATCCCGCCCGGCCCGTCGCCTGGGTCGTTCGGGTTGTCCGGCGGATCGGCGTCGCCGCCCGAGGCAGCTTTGAAGGCCAGCCCCTGCGTTATGCCAATCAACGTGAGCTTGACGATCAGTACCCGGTAGCCGGCTACGTACTGCTCGGCGTCGTAGTCAGGGTCGGCGTTCGAGTAAGACGTGTCGGGCCAGTCTGACGGGCCTGGCTCTGCACCCAGCGGGTGCGTGGGATCCTGCGTGCCCTGCCAGGCGGAGCCGCTCCAAATCTCGACCAGCGCATCCTCGGCGCCGGGCCAGTTGTTCGCCGACCAGTCCGGTTCGTTGGCGTGGCGGGTGCCGAACGGGTCGCTCAGCTGGTTAGGGCGACTCGCTGCGCCGTAGGCGCGGACGCTCGCCGGGTCCCAGCGGTGCGGTTCGCTGTTGTAGCCCGCTTCCGCCTCATGGCGGTTTGCGTAGGTTGGCGCGCGGCGAATAGCCCGTCGTAGAACCGCTGCTCAACAAACAGCGGTGCCGGCACGACGTAGACGCGGCAGAGGTTGATCGCGTCGCGGAGGTCATCGAAGAGCCAGGGGCTGATGTAATCGCTCTAGTGGTTCATTGCAGCTGGATTGACGGGTATAGCTTGTGCAGCTTGGTGCGAGCGTCGGCGGTGGTGAACTGCCAGTGCACCTTCACCACCGCGGCGTTGCGATCACGCTGCCAGGCCGTTACTTCGTGCCGCAGCGTCGGCTTGTCGGGGATGCGGCGGTCCAGGCACTGCCGCGCCAGCACGCTCAACTCCGTCTCAAGCGGAGGGCTTGCCCTCCGCGGGCCATGTTCAGCCAAGACCCGTGCCTGGGCGTGTGGTGCCACTCGAAGCGGCGTGCCAGCCGACGCGCCTCGGCCGGGGCCAACGCCTTGTACAGGCACGCCGGCGTGTGCGTGTACACACCGTGTTGGAGGCAGGTTTCACCTGCCCCTGAGGTTGTCGCAGACCAGCACGATCTGCTCGGCGTCGGGGTACTGCTCGTCGCTGACCTGTTGCAGGAACCGCGCAAAGTCGATCGCCGTCTTGCGCTGGGTCGCTTCGACGCGTCGCCGGCCCGCCAGCGGCTCGAAGAGACGCAGGCGAAGCCTGCGTTGGCCATGAACAGGTGGGCCACGCCGTTGCGGACGTAAACGCCGTTGCGGACGTAAACGCCGTTGCGGACGTAAACGCCGTTGCGGACGTAGTGGCTGTCCTCTTTGGCCGGCGACCCCCGCCGCGTCGGCAGCGGCTCACGAACGTCCCCGATCAACTGCTTGCCGCCTTCGTCCACGCAGACCACCGGACGCTTGGGATCGTGCGGCCGGGCGTAGACGTCCAGCACGTTTTCCATGTACGCCACGAACGCGGCATTGGACTTGGGCCGTGGAGGCTTCGCCTGCACGCGGGATCACCCACATCTGCTTCAGCCACGGCTTGAGCTGGTTTTTTTGAAGCGTCCGCCAGACGGTGGCCGGGTCGATCGACTCGACCACCTCCAACTCCACCAGCTTGTCCGCCAGCAGCTTCATCGTCCAACGCGGCCGGCCTTCGGGCGCTTCGGAGCACGCCGCCGCGATCCGCTGCGCTTCCTGCTTGCCGTCGAGCTTGCCGCCCAGGCGTACGCCTGGGCCGCGGTACTGCCGGCCGGCGGGCTTCTTGCGATGCAGGGTCGCATCGAGCCCCTCGCTGGCGAACTGCTGCCGCGCCCGTCGCACGGTCATGAACGAGCAGCCGAGCACGCCGGCGATCCGCGTGTCGCTCCATGCATCAGGCCCGTCGACGTCGGCCTTGAGCAGGACGCGTGCCCGCATCAGCAGCGCCGCCGGATGAACTCCGGTGCGGATCAGGCGGCCCAGCGCGGAGCGTTGTTCGTCGGTGAGCCGGACCTTCACCTTGTGGTCCGGGTTGGCAGCCGTGTTCATCCGCGTCCTCCATGACGTGGAAGACGCAGTCTACCAAAACCGGCCGGATTAGCTGCAATGAACCACTAGTGCATCGCCGCCGCCGACGCTCCCACCGCGTTGGGCGAGGCGAGGCGGTTACTGAGCACGTCCGGCGGCACGTTCGCCCGTTGCCACCCGCCGCCGTCGTGTTCGGCCCTCGCCCAGTCGCCCCCGAACGCCACCAGCGCCCGCTGCCTGGTCAGCACGGGGTTGCCTTCGAGGTCGGCGTCTGCCACTGGGGTCGGCACCTCTTAGGGCCGGCGACGCTCCGGGGGCCGCCCTCCGAGTGGGTCGGCCCATGTCAGCTTCGGCACATCGTCGCTTAGGTTCGGCCGGGGCGACGGAGCTGCCAAATCGGTATCGGGCGCGACGTGAGATTGCAGCAGGTCGGTCTCCCTGTTCATGAAGGACGCGGACGATGTCGCCCGGCTGGTAGAGCGCAAGCGTCGCGGCGCCGAACGGCACGCGCTCATTCATCGCCTCCACAAACATGTTGAGGAAATCGACGTGCGTCCAGTCGGTCGACGCCTCGAAGTCCATGTCCCAGGTGAAGCTCATGGGGGTGGGGGTGTACTGCTCAGTCGTGGGCGCGGACAAAATTCCAGACGATGCTCTTGTTGCCCTGGGCGTCGACGAGCGTCGTCAGAACTTGGTAGTTTTCGGTGCCGGAGTTTACTTTGCCGCCGCCGCGGAACAGGCGTTCCGGCCCGCGCTTGCCCTCGCGCCCGTGAGTTTCTGAGCGCCGGGTGGCCTCGATGATTCTCCGCACGGCGTCCGGGGCGAGCACTGCCATCGCCCGCATCTACGCGGCGCCGTTACGGCGGGGGCAGCTTGAACGGGTCGGGTAGGTCTATGGCGGCGAAGCTGATCTCACGGTACAGTCGAAACTCCCCCTCGACGGGCGTTCCGCCGATCGGCAGCACGCCGCCGCTCCCGTCGAGGTAGGGCGGCACCGACAGCTCGGTGGTCGCGTAGGCCGGGTGCTCGGCCACGCCCTTGAGCTCGCCGGCGTCGAGGTAGTTCCACCCGGCGTCGACCAGCGTCAGCCGCCAATCGTCGGGCTTGTAGTGGATCGGCACGTCGATCTCCCAGAATCGAAAGCCGTCCTCGCTCGCGCTGCGGTAAGCCACGGGGCCGGTGCGCAGCGTGAGGGCGGGGTAGCCCCAGATGGAGTCCGAGTTCACGCAGCGGCTCGCGTTTCGGAAGGCGTCGAGCTTCAGCCGGCGGACGGTGAGCGTGAACTGCTGCTCGCCGGCCGGCCCCTCGGGGAGCGGGAGCATGAGCTGCCCGGCCGAGTTCGCGAAGGCGTTGCCGTCGAGGTCGAACCAGTAAGGCACCGTCGTCTCCACGCCGCCGCCCCGAACGCTCCACTTCGACAGCGGGGCGATCGACGACCCGATCGCGAAGGTTGCCCGCACCTCGAACCAGTGCGGCGAGTCGCCCATCGGGACGACCTGACTGTCGGCGTACCGATAGAAGCCGCCGAGGCCGACCTCGCGCGGCGGGATCGAGCCAAGACTGGGGCAACCCCGCCAGGCGAGCACGCTGGCCACCGTGTCGGTCGGCGACGTGCATCGGATCTTCCAGACGCAGTCGTACGAGCGCCCCTCCCGGCTGCTGCCGGCGCGGGAGGCGTCTTTCACCATCCGCCACGTCGTCGGGTCGACGGCCATCAGACGCGGACCTCCTCGCGGCCCTCGCCTCGCGTGACGGCGAGGAGCTGCGCCTGGAGCTTCTCGATCCGGTCGAGCGAGCGCTTGATTGCCTTGGCCTCGGCGAGCTGGCGCTCGTCGGGGGTCGTCGCCACGGGCACCGCGCCGCGGGCGAGGCGGATCTGCTGCTGCGCGAGGGCGGCGGCGTCCTGCCCGCGGGAGCCGATCGCCCCCGCCTCGCGCGAGCTGGGGCCGGCCGGGGCGACGCCGACGTTGAACGGGCCGTCGGCGAGGCTCGCCTCGAGCCGCTCGACGGCGGCGCCGAACTGCGACCCGTCGATGCGGCCCGACGACAGCAGCCGCTCGAGGGCATCGAGCTGGCCGCCGGCGACGTCGGCTTGGGACAGGTCGGGTCGCAGTATTCCGCTTACGCCGCGCAAGTCTTCCCGCTCCCGAAGGAGTGCGCCGTATGCGTCGAGCGCTGCCTGGCCAGCCTCCGGGCGCAGACCAGAGATATCGAGCTGCCGCACTTCGAACTCGATCGGATCGCGTGTGAGCGCGTCGATCTCGTCACGAACCCGCGAGAACGCTTCGGATGTCGCGTCGGGCAGCCCGCGTACCCCGGAGACGTCGACGCCCACCTTCACGCTCAGCTCTCTCCGGCGATCGATCTCCTCGAGCGACGCCGCCGCCCAATCGAGCTGTTCGACCGTGGCGTCGAGGTCCGCCAGGTCCATGAGCCGGATTTCGCCGGCACTGCGGCCCGCACGCTGCACCTCGCGCTGCAGGCGGTCGAGGCCCCGCATCAGCTCGTCGCCCGGCTGGGCCGCCACGTCGGCCAGACGGTGCATGCCAAGTGTGGCCGCCTCGACGCCGTTGGTGAAGGTTCGCACCCGGCCGGCGTCGAACGCCGCGGCCGATTTGCCCGTCAGGGCATCGGTTTCGACGGACGCCTCGCGCGTCAGGTTGCGCAGCCGGCCCATGGGGTCGGCGCGGCGGGCGACGAGCTCTTCGACCTCCAGCAGTTCGCGCTCGCTGCTGCCGGCAGCAGCGGCCCAATCGACGCCGCTGTCGTAGCCAGCCATCGAGTTCATCGTGTCGTGGTACGCCGCGTTGAACATCGCGGCCGCCGAGTCGTGACCCTGGTCGAGGTCGAACGGGTTGATCGCGCCGGCCGCCGACTCCTCGAGCGCGGCAATGGCCGCGTTGAGCTCGCCGATCTCATTCCGCACGTCGGTCACGGCCTGCTCGCGCATGACCTCGTTCAGCCGCCGCTGCGCCGCCGTCACGCGGTCGAGCCAGCCCTCGGTGCGGCCGAGCTCGATGCCCAGGTCGCCGTACCAGCCTTCAAGTTCCGCGACGATCCGCGCCGCCTCGGCCTGCTGCTGGGACGTCATGCTTCCCCGCCGCTCCATCTTCGCCAGGGTGTCGATGCGGCGCAGGTCGGCCGCCCGCATGGCGTCGGCGGCGTCCGTCACCTCGCGCGTCCGGTCGGCCATGGCGGCGAGCTGTGGCCCGGCCCGATCCATCGCCATGTACAGCGTCGTCCCCGCCGCGGCGGCCCCGAGCAGCGCCAGCCCGATCGGGTTGGCGGCCAGCCACAGGCTCGCGACGCGGAACCCCTTCATCGCCGTCGCGGCACCGGTGATCCCGGCCGTCACGGCTGGCAGAACCTGGTTCGCCGCGACCGTCACGGCCACGACCTTCCCGCCCGTCACGATCAGCTCACGGTTCTCGGCCACGAACTCGCCGACCGACCGGCCGGCGTCGATCGCCTCCCCCGCGAAGTACGTGATGTGCTCGGCCGTCGCGGCGGCCCACTCCTGCATGCGGTCGCCCTCGGTGAGGAAGTCGGTCACGACGTTCGCCGCCGACACGAGCGAGGGCGAGAGCTCGGACACGAGCACGCCCGTCGCCCCAGAGAAGGATTTGCGCATCCTGTCGATCGCGTCGTTGGCGTCCTCCACGCCGTCGAGCTGCACGCCCGTCATCGCGATCCCGAGCCGTTCGGCCTCGCGCTGGTACTCGCGCAGCCCGTCGCTGCCGACCTTGAGGGTGTTGACCAGGCCCACGCCCTCGCTGTCGAACAGGCGCATCGCCAGCCGCACGCGGTCGCCCTGGTTCGCCACGCCCTGCATGGCGTCGGCGATAGCGTGGAACTGCTCGTCGGGCGACATCGCGGCCAGCCGGCCGGCGTCGAGGCCCAGCTCCGCCAGCGCCGCCCGCGCCGCGCCGGTCCCCGCGCCCGCCTCGGCGAGGCGGCGGGTCATGCGCTGCAGGCCGGTGTCGAGCTTGCCCGCCGACACGCCCGTCTGCTCCGCCGCGTGCCGCAGGCCGGCAAGCCGCTCGGCGGCGAGGCCCAGGCGGTCGGCGAACTTGGCCGTGGCGTCGAGGGACGCGAGCTGCGACTCGGCGATGCCCTTGAGCGACCCGCCCGCTGCCAAGGCGACGCCGGCGGCGGCGAGGCCGCCGATCAGGCTGGTGAGCTTCGCGACCTTCACGCCCGCCGTGGCGACGTTGCCGCCGAACCGGCCGACGGTCTGCCGCGCACCGCCCATCGCCCGCTGGAATCCCGACCCGTCGGCCGAGAGCTTGACGTTGAGGTTTCCGACGGTGACGGCCATGCCGGGCATCTACGCGACGCGGGTCACGCGACGGCGTCGCGCTTGGCTTGGCCGAGCTTCGCGAGCAGCTCCTCGGGCGACGGCATCGCCGCCAGCTCCGCCTCGGCCTGGGCCACGAGGTCCGCCTCGAAGGGCGGCAGGTAGTTCGCCGGCTCGACATCCTCCTGGCCCCCCGCGGAACGGAGGTGGGCCACCAACAGTGCGTGGCGCCAGTCCTCGCGACGCGACCCGATCGGGCTGCTGTGCTGGAGCCTGCGCCAGTCCTCGAGCTGGGGACGGTCGAGGCGGGCCTTCAGATGGTCCGGGTGCGGGAACCCGAGCAGGGCGCAGAGCTCGTACAGCCAGCGGTCGCGCCTCAGCCGTTTCCCCGCTCGTCGTCCTCGTCGCCTTCGGGGGCGTTGCCCATGAGCTGCACCGCGCGGTCGGCGACCGGCTTGATCGCCCGCGCCGGCAGCTTGTCGACGAGGGCGCGGTGCTGCTTGTCTGCGGGGTCGAACGAGGGGTCGCCGTTGGCGTCGCTGGCGAAGCGCAGGAACAGCTCACGGTTGCCGATCCGGTCGGACGCGCCGCGCCGGTCGGTCATCTCCTCGACCTCGGCGACGGTCGGGTGCCGCACGTGGACCGTCCCGATCTCCGGGCAATTGACGGCGACGGGGCGGGAAGGCTGGTACGCGGTGACGCGCTCGAGCAGGTTCATGGGGACTTCGGGCATGGCTGGGGGTGTGCCGCCATCGGCGAGGCCGCGCACGGCTACGCGCCGGTCGCGAAGGTCGGCAGGCCGGTGATGGTGATCTCGGCCTTACTCTTGATGCGGCCTTGGAGCGGGATCTCGCGGCCGAGGTCGCTGACGAACCCGGCGAACGTCTCGGTCGCGCCGTCGGGCGTGGTGACGACGAACCATTTCGTGACGCCGAGCAGTCCGCGGAGGTCCGCCTGCTGTTCCTTCGTGTAGAACAGGTCGAACGTGCTGGGGCCGGTCTCCTTCCAGCCCGGCTCCTTCTCCTTCGCCTGGTCCGGGCTGGCCATATGGCTCACGTCATCGGCGGCCACCTTGACGGAGCCGGCGGTGATGTCGAGCACCTGCGCGAGGGCGGTGCCGGCGGCGAGGCCCGCTTCGTTGTCCGCGTACTTGATCGTTGAGCCGTAGCCTTGGGTCGTGGGCATGTCGCCCGCATCTACGCAGCCGCCCCGTGCCGGTGCCCGTTCAGGCGGCGGGCTCGTAGAGCACGATGAAGTCCGCGTCCTGGCGGTAGAGCGGCCGGCCCTCCCCGGCCTCGATGAAGGCCGTCTGGTCCGCGGCGTCGTCGAAGAACAGCCGGACGGCCGCGCCCTGGTGCCCGCCGCCGTAGCAGTCCAAGCGAGCCACGACCGCGGCACGGAGCGCCTCGAGGCGGTCGAAGGTGGGGGCCCGCATCGCGAGCTGGTACCGCGTCTCGCCGGCGCCGCCCGCCGGACCGTCGTGCGATCGGAGCCGCACGTCGCTCACCGGGTGATATACGACGCTCTCGGCGTCCTCGTCGAGCTCGTGCATCGCCACGGGCCGCACGCGGTCGGCGACCAGGTCGGCGACGTCGGCGGCGGACAGCAGGATCTCGCGGATGGCGGCGCCGACGTTCACGCCCGCATCTACGAGCTACCGCTTCCGGGCGGCGAGCTTGGCCGCCTCTGCCTCGACGCGCTCGCCGGTCTTGTTCGCGACGATTCGCAGCGCCTCGGCCTTCGCGCCGTCGTACGCCGGACGCAGGTACGCCTGCGGGGCGGCGCGGCCGCCGTCCGGCTGCGCGTGCCCGAACTCGACGAGGTGGTCGTACCGGACCGGCACGCGTGGGCGACCGCGGCGGTCGAGGCCCTGGAACCGGTCGCCGACGCGGGCGCCGATCAGCACCAGCACCGTGCCGTCCTTGAAGGTGACGGCTTTCTTGCCGATCGCCTTCTTGAGCAGCTTGGTGTCGGTGGCAACGTTCCGCTTGGCCGCCTTCGAGATCGGCGTCGCGCCGGCGTTGAGGCCGGCGCGGAGCGCCCGCCGCGCCGGCTTGTAGGGCAGCCTGGCGAGCAGCTCGCCGAGCTCGTCGGCCCCGTGGATGTCGATGAGGTTGCGGCAACGAGGCACAACGGAGGGAGGATGCTCGACGTGGCGTTCTGGCCGTGCTGGGGCGGTTTTGGCGGGTTGGGGCCGGGATTGCCGCCGTCGTTCGGCTTGCCACCGTTGCCGGGGCCGGTGGGGTCGAGACTTGCAGCGCGCTCAATCAGGCCAATCGGCATGGCGAACTCGACGTGGACCGCCTTCGTGTCGAGGTCGGCCTCGGCCTTCACGACGAATACCTCCAGCAAGGCCCGCAGACGCGGGTAATTGTCGGCTTGCGGGTTCAAAGGCAGGTCGTATACGGCCCGTTCCAGTTCGGCGATGAGCCATTCGGCGACGAGTGCCGGGTCGGTCGGCAAGGGCGTCTTTGTATTACTCGCGATCGTCAGCTTCCGCTGCAGGTCGCAGAGTTGGCGGCGGTAGGTTTCCTGCTTGCGACGCACCGGGTCGTCCTCGCCGGCGTCGGGGTCGAGGTGGTCGGCGAGGTTGGCGATGCCGTGGCGGAGCTTTTTGATCTGCTTTTGCAGGGCCGCGGTGTCGCTGACGGGGCCGTCGCGAGTCAACTTCAATCGTTGCAGTTCCTCGGCGACGGCTTCCCGGATGATGTCACCGTCCAGCAGTGCGTCGCGCAATTCACGGAGCACCTCACGTTCGAGCTGCTCGGCCGGGACCAGGCGCCGCAGCACGGCGTCCTCCGTCCGCGGGGCGGCCTTGGCCCGAGCAATGGCATACGACCTCGTGCGAGTCGGCTTCTTCCCCGTCGTCCTTCCCGTCATCGGCAGGCCGGTCTGCTTGTTCGTCAGGATGTTCTTGAGCAGGTACAGCGTGTGGCCGTGCTTGTCGCGGGCGATGCGGTCGTGGGGGTGGGGCTTGGGTCTGTACGGAATGCCCTGTGACTCGGCGGTCTTGCGCTGGGCCTCGCGTTCCATCTTTCGCAGTTTATCGGCTTCGAGTTGGGCCTCCGCCGCCAACCGTGCCGGCTCGCGGATGTGCTCAGGCAGAAAGTCTTCGAGCGCGCCATACCTAACCCGCTTCCACTCGTCCGGCGAGCGCGGCCGATTGATCGCTCGCGGGTTGTCGTTCAGCTCCTGGTAGCTCACATCGCTCGGCCGAGGCTCCCCCTCGCACGCCACGGTGTAGGCCGCGCCTGTCAAGCGGTATCTTACGCCCGTGCCAGTGTAGACGGGATTTCGCAGCGTGTGGCGCACCGCCGCATGATAACACGGCCCGCCGCCCAGGCCGGCCACGCCGTCGTCGTTGAGACGGCGGGCGATCTGGTTGAAGTTCCAGCGCTCGGCGTAGTGGGCCTCGAACATCCAGAGGAGCGTGGCGACCCTTTCCGGGTCGCCGGGGATGAACTCCACGCTGTCGCTCTTCTGCTTCGCGAAGTGGTTTACCTCGCGTGCCGTGTTCGGCGGGAACTCGCGGACGACCTCCTGCGTCTGCGGGTCGAGCAGCACCTGTCGGCCGTCGGCGAGGTTGCGGACCACGTGCATCGGTTTGCCCGACGGGTCGCGGTAGAGCCGGTCGACGCCGTACGGGATGCGGTTCGTGTGCGTGCTCTTGCCGGCGTCGAACCTCTGGTACCGGCCGATGTTCGCCCCGCGGCTGATGGCGCGTGCCGTTTCGTTCGCCGCCATCAGGAGCCACGAGAGGTACATCTCGCTCATGCGGTCGCTGACCAGCAGGTTCTCGGCGTTAAAGAAGACGTCGATACCCGCCCGCCGTAGCTCGTGAAGCAGGTGCATTCGGTGGGTCTGGCCGGCGCGGGTGAAGCGGGTCACGTCCGGCACGACGAGCAGGTCGAACCGACCGCCGCTACGTTTGTCGCGCAGGATGAGGTCGATGTCGTCGCGGGCGCCGGGCACGCTGCCAGTAACGCCGTACAGGTCGGTCTGGCCCTCGATGGCGAGGTCGGCCTCCTTGATGAGACCTTCGACCGTGCGTCCTTGGTTCTTGTTACTGGTGGTCTGCTGTCGGCTGCTGGAGCGCGTGAGCACGTAGGCCGAGCGGCCTCGAATTCTGTCAATGGGATTGCCAATCACGGGTTCCCCTCCCCCTCTGCGGACCGTTGCTGGTCCTCGATGAACTGGTCGATCCAGACGCGCAGGAGGGCCTTGGCGGCTTGGTTGAAGCGGCGGGCTTCCTCGGGCGTCCGCGGTCGCCGCGCGACCGTGATTGGCCAGTTCCGGCGGCGGGAGGCGAACTCCTTCCGGGTTGTTGGTTTTTTTTCTTCATGCCACCCACCGCGGGCCGATCGGCTACCGGTTGGAACGTTGGCAAACGAACGCGGCCGGCGCTGCGAGAGCGCCGGCCGGCGGGTCAGGGATTGAGGTGTGGCATCGCAACTTGATGTGCGGGAGGACCTCCTTCGTCACCCGCTCGATGGCGACGGCGACACGCTGCGGCTCGAAGCTGAGGCGTTGGGGCAACGTCACGTCGAGGCGGTCGGTGCCGAAGAAGGTCTCGTTCGTCCACGCCGCCCCGAGGGCCAGGCGCAGTTCCTCGCGGTCTTTCTCGAGCGTGGCCTCGCGATTGATCATCACGAGGGCTTCCCGCATGGCCTCGGCCCAGCGGGGGTCGTTGTCGCATTGGGCGTCCGTGTCGAGATTCATGATCCGCCGCAATGGGGTGTCGCGGCGGAAGCTCTCCGGATCGGGTCCGCGTGCCGTATGGGCCTCGTCGGCGTGGCGGGTGAGGACACGCATCACGTGCTCGCCGCGCAGGTCGCGTGGCGGGTAGTCGAGCGCGAGGTTCACCAGCTCCGCGATGAGGATGCGCTGGAACCGGGCGACGGGCCTGATCGTGCCAACTGGCGTTCGCTCATCAGCCCCGCGGGTAACCCACGCCAGAAGCGGGTCGTGCTCGGTAACGAGCGTGGCCTCCCGCGTCAGGATCCGGACCAGACGCCGGCGGAGTGTCTGGAGGTCGTCCATCGTCAGGCCCGCAACGGCCAGGTCGTCCTCGCGCTCGCTGAAGAGCGTGCGAAGGCCGGCATCAAGCATGGCGGGCAGGTCGTAGAACACGACCATCCCGCGTTCGCCGCCCATGCCGCACCAGAGGGCGGCATAAAGCCACCACTGCTCCTGCTCGGTGAGCATCGGAACGTCGAGGTCGTCCTCGGTTAGGTCGAGCGAGGGCAGCGGGTCGTGCTCGACGTCGACCGCGCCTTCATTGAGCGTCCAGATGCCTGGGGCCTCGCGGGGCACGCGGCCGAGGATCCCGCGGACGCCGATGCCGACGTCGTACTCGGTGAGAACGGCCTCGTACTCGACATCGCGCGGGTCAACGGCATCGCCGTCCACCTCCGCCCGTCGGGTCGCCGCCTGATACTCGCGGTACTTCTGAAGGCCCGCGTTGTCGCTGTCGTCATGCCGGTCGTCGCCGGCGTCGTTGTTGATCGAACTCATCGATCGCTCCTTGATTGGAGGGTGAAGTTGTTGGCGTCCGGAACACCCGGTCGCCACCCTTCAGCCGGGGAGCCATCGCTACCGGTTGGAACGTGCGCGGCGGGCGCAAAAGACCGCGGGAGCGGCACAAAAGCCGCCCCCGCGGGGTAAGAAACAAAGTTGAAGAACACGGTGGTCAGTTCGGTGGACCCTCCATTCCATCAGGTGGCATGACCGGGCGAACGTCGACGTGATCGTTCCAGTCGCCCGCCTGTCCGCCATTCACGGCCTCGATAACGGCGCCGAGCATCTCGCCCGCCGTCGCGTCGCCGCTCTCGTGGAGACGAATCAAGGCCAGCAACGCGAGTCGGCGGACGTTCTAGAAGCTGAGCATCTGGAGCAGCGTCTGCCGCTTGGCGTCCTTGCCCCCGGGGTCGGGGTGGCGGTGGTGGTGGGTGTCGAGCATCAGCATCATCGCTTGGGCCGGTTGGCCGCGGCTGGTGCCGGTGACCACCACGAGATCCTCGACGCCAACAAACCGGCCCGAGCAGTCGATGCCCTTGCCGTTTGGCGTCTTCGGATCCGTCACGAAGTCGGACGGGTCGGGCGAACGTCGATCTTTGTTTTGATCTCGGTCGCTCATGCCGCACCGCCTTTGCTCTGGCGGACGAACCGCTCGTTCACCTCGATGAGGCGTTTCTGCGGCTTGCCCTCCTTCAATTCCTTCTTCACCCGCTTCTCGAAAAGGCGGTCGAAGTCGGCTTGGTCGAGCACCCCACGACAGCCGCCGGTCTTGAGCGGCTGGCTGGCCAGCGTCAGCGCGAAGGCATCGAGATCGCCGCTGACCGCTTCGAGCACCGCCTCGACCGCCTGCCGCACGTCACGGCAGACGATCGAACTGCGGAAGCCCGCGTAGTAGCGGACGTCGCCGCAGACCAGATCGCCGTGCTGCTGGAGATAGGCCACGGCCCGCTCCTCCATCTCGCCGTGAAGCTCAACGACAAGCTGCTTGAGCCGCTTGACCGTCTGGATGACGGCCAGCACGGCATCGCCGTCGCTGTCCTCGGTGATCACCCGCAGCTGCCCGATCACGTCGGCCAGCGTCCGGTCGACCAGCTTCGGTCGGTCGATCTCGCAAGGATCCGGGTAGTCCTGACGCGGTTGCGTCCCGTTCGATTTTTTGTGTTCCAAGTGAACACATCTCCTTGGCGGCAACCGGCGATCAGCTCATCCGATCACGTCGTCCGCCAAGGGACAGCCCAGCGCGAAGGTCTACCGGTTGGCTATGCGACGCGACCCCCAACTGGCCGCCATGCCGCCCCCGCATGTCGCCGGATGCGGGGGCGGCACCGTCACTCGGGCCGGCATCAGAACGCCGCAGCGCCTGTTCGCCGCCGACCCGTATTCACTTGTCAAAGAGCACCATGACCTCCGTTTCAGGACGGCGGATCCAGTCGGTTCATCAGGGTTAGGTCTCAAGGAGTGGCTGTTGCTAGATGCGGAATATACCGGCAGGAATTCACCCACAAAGTTCTCTCGCGACACCTTCTCGCCTTAGCAGATCCGCTCGCGCTGCATTTCTGAGTTGATGATGCTTTGGACTTGTTGGGTGAATTTCTAGCCCATAATGGGGCCATGTGCCGCCGGACGCGCACATCCTCGCCGAGTCACCCGACGTCGATGCCGATGCGTCGGCACGGCCGCTCGATCGATTGCCGGGATGGGTGACGCCGGAGTATCTTGAGCAGACCCGGCGGGTGTGGCAGCCGCACTATTCCAAGCTGCTGACCGACGACGACGTGGTCGAGATCGTCCACAACGTCAGCGGCCTGCTGAGTGTGCTGCTTGCGAGACCCGCAACCGTCTCCTGTGAACGACCGGAGCAGAACCATAAAGACGCGGACAGACAGCAAAGGAAAGGCGTCAAAGGGAAGCGCCGGAAGTCAACGACCGCCCCGTGCCAGCGGTGAGAAGCTGTTCCTGGCCTCGGCCCGCGTGAGCAGCCGCGAGCAGCAGCGGGAGGGATGGTCGCTCGACGTTCAGGAGGAAGGCCTGATGGCTGAAGCCACTCGGCGCGGCGGCCGGATCCTGAAGCTCTTCAGCGTCGCCGAGACGGCGACCCGGAGCGAGGAGCGGAAGACCTTCCGCGAGCTGGTGGAGATGGCCAGGAGCCTTGCGTCAGAGATCGACGGCATCCTCGTCTACAAGGTGAACCGCGCTGCCCGCAACATGCGGGACTTCGCGGAACTGGAGGCCCTGGAGAGCGACTACGGCATACCGATCATCAGCGTGACCGAGCCGATGGAGAATACCCCGGCTGGCCGGATGCAGCGTCGCACGCTGGCCGTCTTCGCCACGTTTCAGACCGAGCAGCAGGCCGATGACGTTCGCGGCGGGCAACGCAAGCGTGTTGAGAACGGCCTGTTCGTCGGCGTCGCACCCTACGGCTATCGCAACCTGCGACGTGACGGCCGCGGCCTCGTGGCGACGGATCGCGCGAAGGCCGAGCGTGTCCGCATGATCTTCGACCTCTACGCCCACCGGCACCTCACGCTCGACGGACTGCGGAAACACCTCAAGGACAGCGGGGTTCCGTACACCGACGCGCAGCCGGACTGGACGCGCAGCAAGCTGCACCACATTCTGACCAGCCGCGTCTATCTGGGTGAGGTTCCGTATCAGGGGCAGTGGTACCCGGGCGTGCACGAACCGCTCGTGACGATCAACCTGTTCGATCACGTCCAGGCGCTGCTTGGCGGACGGACGTACAACCACCACGAACTCACCTACGCCGGCGAACTCATCACGTGCGGCCACTGCGGTCATGTCATCACCGGCGAGCGGATCATCAAGAAGAAAACCGGCCGCGAGTACGTCTACTACCGCTGCTCGAAGTATCTGGCGGAGGGACACCCGCGCCATCGGCTGACCGAGGCGGACTTGGACGAGCAGGTGCTCATGCTGTTTGCCCGGATGCGCCAGCCCGAGGACGTGCGGGAGTGGTTCGCCACCACGATCCGGCTGATCGTCCGCCAGTCGCAGGAGTCGGACCGCCTGCGCACCGACGACCTGCAGCGGCAACTCACCCGCATCGCCACTCAGCGTGACCGACTGCTCAACCTCCGACTCAACGAGGAGATCGAACAGGAGACGTTCGCGATGAAGGACCAGGAGCTACGCGACCGACAGAGTCGCCTTGAACTCCAGAGGGATGCCCACGGCCGAGATCACGACGAGAAGGCGGACGAGGCGCTGACCTTGTTTGAACTCTCGCAAAACCTTCACGGCAAGTGGCTTACGGCAGATTACACGGCGAAGCGGCGCATCCTAGATTTCATCTGTTTGAACTTCCGCCTCGATGGCGCAAGTCTCGTCCCCACAATGAGAAAGCCCTTCGACGTGCTCGTCGAAGGGCTTGAACTCGCCAAAAGTCGGGGCGACAGGATTCGAACCTGCGGCCTCCTGCTCCCAAAGCAGGCGCTCTGCCAAGCTGAGCTACGCCCCGGTGGCAGCGGCGACTGTTGGGAGGGCGCGGCCGGACGTCAAGGCGTGGCATCAGATCATCTATCTTCGGCGGCCAATGTGACGGTGTGGCGTTCCGACGCCGGCGGGCGGGGGGACGCTGGGGGCACTAGCGCTTGCAGGATCGCGTTCATCGGGTACAAGTGTCAGTCCGTTGCGGCGCTTCTTCAACCATCTTCGCTCGCGCTCGTTCGGCTTGGCCGGGCTGGGGGCGTCGGGGTTGGCGTAGGCCTCGCTGCGGATCTGCACGACTGCCCGCCCCGAGGACGACGGTCCTCGGGGCGGTCTTGCGCTTCGGAAGGGGCGGCCTCGCATTTCGGGGCGAGCCGGCCCTCAGACGGGTCGATACCCATACTGTCCGCGCGACTCCATTCCTTCCGCCCACCACTCCGCCCCGCGATGATCATCGTCCTCAAGCCCCACGCCACGCCCGACCAGGTCCAACAGGCCGTCTCGCTCGTCAACGAGATGGGGCTCAAGGAGCACGTGATCACCGGCACCGAGCGGACGGTGATCGCCTGCGTCGGCGACGAGCGGTACAAGGATCCGGGGGCGCTGGCGAGCCTGGGGTTCGTCGACAGCGTCAAGCCGGTGCTGGCGCCGTACAAGATGGCCAGCCGCGACAGCAAGGAGGAGGCATCGGTGATCCCGCTGGGTGGGAGCAACGGCGCGACGATCGGCGGGACGACCATCCCCGTCATCGGCGGGCCTTGCAGCGTTGAGAGCGAGGAGCAGACGATGGCCGCCGCCCGCGCGGTGAAGTCGGCCGGCGGCGTGGGGCTGCGCGGCGGGGCGTTCAAGCCGCGCACGAACCCGTACAGCTTCCAGGGCCACGGCGAGAAGGGGCTGCAAATTCTGGCGAAGGCGCGGGAGGAGACGGGGCTGTCGATCTTCACGGAGGTGATGAGCATCGATCAGGTCGAGCTTGTCTGCGAGCACGCGGATGTGTTGCAGATCGGGGCCCGGAACTGTCAGAACTACAACCTGCTGGCGGCCGTTGGGGAGGTGCGAAAGCCCGTGCTTCTCAAGCGCGGCATGAGTCAGACGCTGGAGGAGTTCCTGCTGGCGGCCGAGTACATTTTGGCTCGCGGCAACGAGCAGGTGATTCTCTGCGAGCGGGGGATTCGGACGTTCGAGGACTACGTGCGCAACACGCTGCCGCTGGCGATCGTGCCGGAGCTGAAGCGCGTGACGCACCTGCCGGTGGTGGTCGACCCAAGCCACGGCACGGGCAAGAGCGCGCTCGTCGAGCCCATGGCGATGGCGGCGATCGCGGCGGGGGCGGACGGGATCATCGTGGAGGTACACCACGACCCGGCGCACGCGATGACGGACGGCGCGCAGTCGCTGACGCCGGGTGCGTTCGAGCAGATGATGGTCAAGTGCCGCCGCGTGGCGCAAGCGGTGGATCGGGAGATTTGAGAGGTTCGTAGAGACTGCGGGTCACGGACCCGCAGCTACCCCAGAGTTCGAGTTGCGTTCGTCCGGGGGTAGCTGCGGGTTCTTAACCCGCAGTCTGATCCGACTCATCTCGACGATCCCAACACACCCCGCGGTGCGACGGAAGATAGACGTCGCGCAAGTGATCCAGGTGCGCCCGGTCCCGCACGCGACGGTCGTGCCCGTTCTTGGTGAACCATGTCCGCCGCGACACCTGCGCGTTCAGGTCGCGCGTGAGCGCCCACTTGATCCGTTGCTGCACGTGTTCGGGCGAACGCTCGTCGTGCCACCCCGCGAGCAGGTGGAGGTGGGCGTCGTCCACCGCGAGGGCGATCAGCGTCCAAAGCTGCATCACCCCCGATTGCTGAAGCGAGGTCAGCATCACCTGCTGGCAGTGGTCGTCGAAGATTGCCGGAGACTCCCGTTGACGACTCCGATAACGCCGCGCCTGCTCGTCGTCCTGCGGCTTCAGGCCGCTCCGGTTCTGGTAGTAGCCCTGCGGGCGATCGGGCATCCACGTGCCGTAGGCGTGGAAGGTGAAGAGCACGAGGGTGCGCAGGGGTCCGCTCGACGGGGACATGGAGGTAATCTACCAGACTGCGGGGCTACGGCCCGCAGTCTGGTACATCCCTAAACTCGTCGCGTGCAAGAGGGCGAGCTTCCATCCCCCGCTCCGGGTCCTGCCCCCACCAACCCCACCTCTCAGCCCGCGTCGCCGCGCGTCGGGAGCGTGTCGGAGGGGATCGACAAGATCGCCGAAACCGGCGGATCATTCGTCAACTCGATCCCCACGATCCTGCTTGGCATCGCCATCTTCGCGGCCTTCGTGCTGCTGGGCATCGCTGTCAAGTTCCTGATCCGCCAGCTAGGCAAGAAGAAGCACCGCAACTTCAACCTCGTGCTGGCCGTCGGGCGGATCGTGCAGGGGGCGCTGTTTGTCGTCGGCCTGCTCGTGGCGGCGGTCATCATCTTTCCGGAGTTCACGCCGACCAGCGCCCTCGCGTCGCTCGGGTTCGGCTCCGTCGCATTGGCCTTCGCGGCCCGTGACATCCTGCAAAACTACCTCGCGGGCATCCTGCTGCTCATCACCGAGCCGTTTCGTTTGGGCGACCAGGTCGTCTTCGGCGACTTCGAGGGAACCGTCACCGATATCCAGGCCCGCGCGACGTTCATCCGCACCTACGACGGCCGGCGTGTGGTTATCCCCAACGCCGAGCTCTTCACCAACAGCGTGCTCGTCAACACGGCCTTCGAGAGCCGGCGCGTCGAGTACGATATCGGCATCGGCTACGGCGACGACATCGAGAAGGCCAAGCAGATTCTCCTCGAGGTGCTCCGCGCCGAGCCGACCGCCAACGACACGCCGGCGCCTGAGGCGCTCGTGGTCGAGCTGGGTGGCGAGGCGGTGATGCTGCGGGCACGCTGGTGGATCGACCCGCCGCAAAAGC
Organism: Tepidisphaeraceae bacterium; assembly: GCA_965214125.1. Lineage (GTDB taxonomy): Bacteria > Planctomycetota > Phycisphaerae > Tepidisphaerales > Tepidisphaeraceae > CBDCBA01. The sequence continues at coordinate 400,899 of CBDCBA010000027.1, read as the reverse complement.
AGGATTTGTTCGAGAGCCGCGACGCCGTGCTCATGCAGGTCAAGCGTCGCTTGACCAAGGCGGGCGTCGACCTGCCGTTCCCGACGCAGCAGATTCTGTTCCACGACCAGACCGACGAAGCCGACGGCGACCGGCGGCGCCAGCGCGAAGGTTGGCCCGCGTCGCCCGGCGACGACGACCCGCCGCCGCGTAAACTGCGGCGTGGCGAACAACCGTGACTTCGACATCATCGTCATCGGCGGCGGCCACGCCGGCGCGGAGGCCGCGTGGGCGGCCGCGGGCATGGGCGCCAGCGTCGGCCTCGTCACGCTCGACCCGGCGAAAATCGGGCAGATGTCCTGCAATCCGGCGATCGGCGGCAGCGCGAAGGGGCAGATCGTCCGCGAGGTCGACGCCCTCGGCGGCCTGATGGGTCTCGCCGCCGACGCGAGCGGCATTCAGTTCCGAATGCTCAATCTGAGCAAAGGCCCGGCCGTCCATGGGCCGCGGGGGCAGTGCGACAAGTACCGCTACGCCGCGGTCGTGCAGGCGATGCTGGCCGAGCGCGACGGCATCGATATCATCGCCGGCGAGGTCGCCCGCTTCGTCGTCGACGGCGACGTCTGCCGCGGCGTGGAACTTGCCGACGGGCGAATGCTTCGCGCCGCGGCGATTGTGCTGACAACCGGCACGTTCATGCGTGGGCTGATGCACACCGGCGAGACTCGCACCGCCGGCGGCCGCGTCGGCGAGGCAGCGGCGTCGGCGATCTCGGCGGAATTGCAACGCCTCGGCTTCGACCTCGGCCGCCTCAAGACCGGCACGCCGCCACGCCTGAAGGCGGGCTCGATCGACTGGTCCGCCTTCGAAGAACAGCAGGGCGACGACCCGCCCCGGCCGTTCTCGTTCCTGCACGAACGGGGGTACTCGGACCTCGAACCTCGGAACTGGGCCCCAAATCCCAAATCTCAAATTTCGAGTCCCCAACCTTGGTCGCCGCCGTTGTCGCAGGTGCCGTGCCACGTCGGCCACACCACGCCGGCGGCGCACGACGTGATCCGGGCCAACCTCGACCGCGCGCCGATGTTCACCGGCAACATCGAGGGCGTCGGCCCGCGGTACTGCCCGAGCATCGAGGACAAAATCGTCCGCTTCGCCGACAAGCAACAGCACCAGATTTTCCTCGAGCCCGAGTCGCTCGACACGGATGAGATTTACTGCAACGGCATCAGCACCAGCCTGCCGGCCGACGCGCAGCGGGCGATGCTCGACGCCATCCCCGGCCTGGCCGGCAGCGAGATCATCCGACCCGGCTACGCGGTGGAGTACGACGTCGTCTGGCCGCGGGAGATTACGAACACGCTCGAGGCCAAGCGCCTGCGCGGGCTGTTCCTCGCGGGGCAGATCAACGGCACGAGCGGCTACGAAGAGGCCGCGGCGCAGGGCGTGGTCGCCGGCGTCAACGCCGCCCGCTTTGCCGCGACGGGCGTCGCCGACTTCGTGCTGCGCCGCGATCAGGCGTACGTCGGCGTGCTCGTCGACGACCTCGTCACCAAGCACCCGATCGAGCCGTACCGCATGTTCACCAGCCGCGCCGAGCACCGCCTGCACCTGCGCAGCGACAACGCCGACGAGCGCCTCACGCCGATCGGCCGCGCGCTCGGCTTGATCGGCGAGGCGCGTTGGCTTGCGTTCGAGCGGCGACGCGATGCCGTCGCGGCCGCCACGGCGTGGGCGAAAGCGACGCGCGTTCACGGCACACCGATCTTCGACCTGCTACGCCGGCCGGGCGTGGTTATGAGTGAGTTCGACCCTAATCTGCCCGCCGATGTCGCCGAGCGTTTGAAGATTGTGGCCACGTACGCGGGCTATCTGGAGCGGCAGGCGCGGGACGTCGCCGAGGCCGCGCGGCTGGAGGCCAAGCCGATTCCGCGCAAGATCGATTACGCTGCGGTCAGCGGTTTGCGGAACGAGGCGCGCGAGTCGCTGGCCACCTTCACCCCCGCCAGCCTCGGCCAGGCGGGGCGGCTCAGCGGGGTGACGCCGGCGGACGTCACGCTGCTGGCGGTTCACCTCGACCGCCTCGGCCGGCTTGACCGCATTTCGACGACCGTCTAACCTACGGGCGTGTCGGCCACCGTCGAACAACACGAACGCATCGCCAAGGCCCTCGCGGACCCGCAGCGCTTCGCGATCTTCGAGCACATCTGCCGCCACAGCACCGGCGGCAGCGAGGTCGGCTGCAAGGAGATCGTCGCCCGCTTCCCCGTCAGTCAGGCGACGATCAGCCACCACCTGAAGGAACTACAAACTGCCGGCCTTGTCGAGGGGCGTCGCGAGGGGCAGTGCCTGATGCTCCTGCCGCGCCGCGAGGGCGTGCGGCGGTATGTGCAACACCTCAACGACCGCCTCCTCGGCGACGGCTGACGCCAACGACCGCGGCGACGAACCATCGCCACACCTCCATACTTAGACGTTCGTCTACATCTCTAACGATCGGAACATGATGTCCTACGACCACCTTTCCCTGAAGAACAAGACCGCCCTCGTCACCGGCGGCAGCCGGGGCATTGGGCGAAGCATCGTCCGCCTCCTCGCCGCCCGCGGCGCGACCGTGGCCTTCACCTACGGCAAGTCGCGCGAGGCCGCCGAGCAGCTCGCCACCGAGGTGGGCGGCCACGCGATTCTCGCCGACGCCGCCGACCGGCAGGCGGCGCGGCAAGGCGTCGAGCAGGCCGTCGAGCGGCTCGGCGGCACGCTCGACATCCTCGTCAACAACGCCGGTTTGTTTGACATGGGCCCGCTCGGCGACTTCTCCGACGAGCAGTTCGAGCGGCAGCTCGACGTGAACGTGAAGGGCGTCTGGTACACCACCAAGGCCGCCGCGGAACATTTGGGCGAAGGCGGGCGCATCATCAACATCGGCAGCGTTGTTGGCGAGCGCGTTCCGTTTCCTGGCGCCAGCGCGTACGGCATGAGCAAGCACGCCGTTGCCGGGTTGACCAAAGGATGGGCGCGTGATCTGGCCACCCGCAAGATCACCGTCAACGTCGTCGAGCCGGGCCCGATCGACACCGACATGAATCCCGCCGACGGCGAGATGGCTGACGGCATGAAGCAGATGGTCCCGCTGGGCCGCTTCGGGCACGCCGATGAGGTCGCGCAGCTCGTCGCGTTTCTCGCCAGCGATGCCGCGGCGTACATCAGCGGCGCGCACATCACCATCGACGGCGGCATGATTGCCTGAAGTCGCTTGCGAACGTCAGCCGGGCGGACCGGTGGCGTCGTCCACGGTCGGGTCGTATCGCGGGGCGGGAGGAAGGGCGTCGAACTCGTCGGCCAGGCTCGTCGGCAGGGGCCGGCGCGGCAGGTCTTCGGCGGGGCCGACGCGGATGATGAGGAGTCCGCCGTGGGCGAAGAGGATGCGGTCGTCGGGCGGGCGGTACATCACCGGCTCGCGATCGCCCATCTCCTGCCACGCGGCGCGGCAAAGCGAGCGGAACGGCTCTTCCTCCGCCAGCTTGCGCATCGGACCGCGGTGGTAAAGGAACGCCCGCACGCCGTAGCGCTCGTGGAGGGCGTCGACCGTCTGCCAGTCGGTGGCGTAGTAGGCGGCGATCGAGTCGCGCACGCGCGGCAGCACGATCTCGTCGTAAAAGCCCAGGTAGTACGCCTGCGTCGTCTCGCGACTGATCAACGTCGGCCGGCCCGTGCGAAGGGTGACCATGTCGAGGTGCGGCGGAAAGCCGGCCACGGTCGCGTCGGGCGGAAGCCGGCGCAGGAACGCGTTGCTGTTCCGCCGCACCACATGCTCCTCGTTGTGCAGGAACTCCACGAAGGTCGGCCACGCGAAGGCCGCGGAGCCTGCCAGCACAACGCCCGCGAGCGCAAGCTGCATTCGCGTTCCTGTGCCAAAGTGGCGAGCGCGGACACGTTCGCGAAGGCCGGCGGTGCCGAGGGCGACGAACATCAGCCACGCGATGGCGAGCGTGGTCCGGGTGTGCCGGTTGGGCAGGTAAAGGTCGAAGAGCACCAGGTGGGCAACACCCCACAGGAGCGGCGAGACGATCAGCGTGACCCACACGAGCGTCGGCACGCGCCGCCAGCCGGCCAGCCAAAGCGCAAATGTTGCCGTAGCCAAGCCGACGCCGAGCGTGGTCGGTGAGAAGCCCAGGCCGGTTCGGCTGTGCGTGAAGTAATGCTCCACGACCGAGCGGCTGAACAGGGAACTTCGGCCCTCGGGCGAGGCGAAGATCGGCATGTGCTTCGCCTGCTCGAGCGTGACCATCTGGCCGTAGCGGTCGGGCACGTCGCGGACGACCACGATCAGGAGCAGCGCGACCACGCCCCCGGCCACGGCCAGCAGCCAGCCGCGCGGCAGGCGGCGTGTCCGGGTGAGCAGGATCGCCTCGTGAACGGCGGCGATCGCGCCGACGCTCGCGATGATGATCGGGTAGAACAGCGCCACCAGCAGGTAGGCGACGCCGAGGCCGCCGAGTCGTCGGGCCAGGAGCGACCAGAAGGCAAGGGCGACGATTCCGGCGGACAGGTGGCGTTGGAGCAGGATGCCCTCGTACATCGCCAGCGGCCAGCGCGTCAGCAGGTAGCCCGCGCACGCGGCCAGACCGCCCCACTCGGCCGCAACCCGCCGCCGCGCCGTGGCGGGTTCGCCGGCTCTTCCGAGCCCGACCCGCCGGCCCAGGATGAAGACCATCGCCGCCGTCGCGCACACCATCAGCACGTTGGCCGACTCCATCGTCACCTGGATCTCTCCGAGCGACCCCATGCCCGCCATCAGCCACCGCCACCCCATCGGCGCCGCGGCCGGCGAGGCGAATTAGCGAGCCACCTCGTCGTAGGCGACCGGATTGGCCCCCCACGCCCGCTGCGCCCACGCGATGTGCTGGGCGGCGTCGTCCTCGTTGATGTTGTCGCGTAGCACCACCGGCCCAAGCCACGCGCCGCAAATGCCCAACGTCAGCAGGATGGCGGTGACGCGCGGGATCAGCAGCGGCCGCGACGGGACCAATCGACGGCGCTCGGGCTGGTCGGCGGACATGAAGGTCGGCGTCGGAGCGAGCGGGGCCCGCGCACGATCTGCGGGCCAGGGCGAGGCACGATCGCGTCGGCGAGGGCAGGCTATCGCCAGAGGCCGGCGCGGTCGACCGGCCGACTGCCCCGCGACCGGCCGATGCCGCTACGCTGACGCCGACGGACGCCAACTCGCAGGGGAACCTTTATGAACATCGGCTTCATCGGCTACGGCAGCATGTCCAAGGCCCTTGCCCCGCGCTTCGCGGCGGCGGGGCACAATGTCTTTCTCGGCGGACACAATCCCGGCAAAGCCAAGTCCGTTGCCGAGGAGATCAGCGTCGACGGCCACGGCGACACGAAGGCCGCCGTCGCGTTCGGCGAGGTCATCGTGATGGCCACGCCGCACGACAAAGTCTTCGACGCCATCGAGCAGGCGGGCGGGGCGAGGGCCTTCGCGGACAAGGTTGTCGTCGACATCAACAATCCTGTCGGCGGCTACATGAGCGGCGACTTCACGCTCAATACGTACGACGACGGCAAAAGTCTGTCGGAAGCACTGGCCGACGCGCTGCCCGATGCCCAGATCTGCAAAGCCTTCAACTGCTGCCAGGCGAAGGTTTGGACGATGGCCCCGCCCCTGTTCGACGGCCGACGCCTCGTCACCTTCACCTGCGCCAACGGCGACCGTGCCCGCGCGGTTGCGAAGCAATTGGTCGAGGCGGTCGGCAGCGAGGCGGTCGACCTCGGCGACCTGAAGGCGGCACGGTGAATCGAGGCATTGGCGGGCATCGTCATCCAGATGCTGTTCAGCGGCAACGACCCGCACACCGTGCTGAACCTGGTTCGCCCGCCGGCGTGACGGACAAACCGGGTGCTTCCTGCTAGTCTGCGGGAACGATGAGCGAGCACATCACGCACACTGCGATCTGCGACGACGGCCGCCGGCTTTCCGCCGCCCTCGATGCCTTTCCCGACCGGCTCAAGCACGCCTGGGAGACCCAGCAGGCGGCCGGACAGCTTGGCGGCATCACGCGCCAGGCCGACAACTTCAGCGTCGGCATCCTCGAGCGGATGCGCGACACGCCCGCAGACGACGCCGACGCCAACGCGAAGATCGCGTTCGTGCTCGGCGCCCTCACGCACCGCAGCGTCGACCGCCACATGAAGCCGATCTTTGACTTCTTTAAGAAGCAGGACGACTACCCCGGCTACAACGAATGCACGATCTACGCCGACGTGCAGACGCTTCAAGAGGTCTACGCCGACGATGATCGCGTCTTCCCGAAGGGCTTTCTCGACCGCGACACCTCGCCGTCGCGCGAGGGGCTCGAGACGCTCTTCCAGCACGTGATGCGGCGGTCGCTCGTGAAGCTGCACACGTTCAAGCCGCAGGCGAAGGAGGGGATCGACGAGTTGGAGGGTTGGCTCGACCGCTTCCTCGGCGCGTCGCAGGAGTTTAAGATCCGCGTCGACCGCTACCTCGACATCGCGGGCGATCCCGATCCGGAGAAGTGGCGGCGATACCTTGTGGAGACGAACGTCTACAACCGCGACGCGGCGATTCTCCGACTCGCCCGCAAGGCGCAGCACGGTGAATCCGTTGCAAACGACGAGGTGATGCAGGCGATGCAAGGCACCGGCATCGCCGACGGCCGGTACGCGCGTGCGTTGGCGCGGGCGCTGGAATATCTCCTGGCCGCCGGAGCGTTCTGGCGGGGCGAGATCGACTCCGAAGCCGCGACGAAGGCCTTCGACATCGGCGTGCCGGAACTCAGCTTGACGTACCCCGACCAGCCGTCGCCCGCCGCTTGAGTCAGGCCGTTTGGCGGAGTTGGCGCACGATGTCGCGCAGGCGGTGGCGGGCGTCGCGCGTCAGCCGTTCGCGGCCGTAGCGGACGCGGTAAAAGGCATCGGTCAGTTCCTGCACCGCGTCAAAGGCGGGCGGCGGCAGGAGGGTGAGAGAGTCGGCGAACTCCAGCGGTGTCTGGCCGCTCGCCCGGCGGTGGCCGCGGCGGCGCAGGTCGTCGATCATGCCGAAGTAGAACCCGAGCTCCCGCGCCAGGCGGCGGCGCTCGCGCTTGGGCAGATTGTCAAGCCCGATCCGCCGCGCCCGCCGGCGCAGCCGCCACTTGCCGACTAGGAACACCGTGATGACAACGATCGCCGCCAGCGGCAGCCCGACGATCAGGATCGCCACCAGCAGCGCAACGATCCTAGGCACGTTGATCCCATCGCGCAGCCAACGCCACAGCCCACCGATCCAGCCGCCCACCGGGCCCATCACGCGCTCCAGCGTCGAACGCACCTGGCCCGCACCCTGCTCCTCGGCGTCGGCCGCGGCGCTTTCGAGTTCTTGGGCGAACGAGTTGTTCACCGATCGCTGCCGCGAGCTGTCGTACGTTACGACGTTGCGAATCCAGGCATACTCGATCGAGTCGAACCACTGCCGCAGCGTCCGTGTGATCGCCGCAAGCCCGCCCGCGTCGCCGTGCCGCTGGGCATCGACATCGGTGCCGCTGGTCGGGTCGAAGCGTTGCCAGCCACGCCGCGTAAGCACCTCGACCCAGGCGTGGGCGTCGCTCTGCCGGACGGTGTAGCGGCCGATGTTGGTGTTGTACTCGCTCGACTTGAACCCCACGACGACGCGGGCCGGGATGCCGATCGACTGACACGCCAGGGCCATGGTGCCGGCGAAGAACTCGCAGTGCCCGCGCCGGCCGTCTTCGCTGACGAACCACGCCAGCGGGTCGCGCGTCGGCGGCAGGTCGGCGACGGCCTCGCTCAAGTCGAGCGAGTAACCGTATTTCGTCCGCAAGTGCTCCTCGATCGCGCGGGCGATCTCCGCATCCTGATCGCTCGGCCCGGCGGTCGCGAGGCGGGCGTGGATGCGCGGTTCTCCTTCCGAAGTCCGCCCGGTCACGTCCGGGTCGAGCACGAATGTCAGCAGTTCCTCCGAGGGCGGGCGCGGCGGCGCGGCGCTCGCCAGGTTGGTGGCGCGGCCGAGGTTCGTGGGCATGTAGGCCGACAGCCCCTGCGCCTGGCCCCCGACGCGCGTGATGCCGATGCGCTGCTGCATCCACAGCGCCAACCTCGTGGCGCTGGCCTCGCGTAGCGCGACCACCTCGTCGGCGTCACTGCCCCCTTCGGCCAGAGCGGCGGTCATCAGGCGCATCGCCTCGGTGCGGTCGCGTAGCCCACCGAGGTAGTCGAGCGGGAACGGGTACAGGCCTGTCTCGTCCGGGTGGAGCGGCGGGTTGCCTGGGTTGATCGCTGTTCCGCGGTCCGCACTGCCCCGCAGGTCCAGCGGCAGCGGGCCAGGCAGCCCCAGCGGAATCGTGCCCGTGCTCCACGCCACGTACCGCAGCCGGCGCGTCGCCGGCTTGCCGTGCAGGCGGGCGTTGCCGTCGACACGGTTGAACATGATGCTGCGGTCCGGCTCGTCGCCCCGGTCGAGCCGCAGGCTCACCATGCCCGGCAGCGTGAAGAGCGTGTCCACGCCGGTCGGCTCGAGCTCGACCCGCTGCTCGAGCAGTCCCTTCAGCATCGTGGACGAGGCCGTCAGAAACTGCTCGGGCACGATCAGCCTCCCACCGGCCGACGGGTCCGCCCGAACGACCCCGTCCCGCAACGTCGGCGACTGTGACCAGACCCATCGGTTGGCGCTGCGCGGGTCGCTCTCGTAGACGTCGAGCGTGTTGCCGCGCAGGTAGATGGGCTGCGACGGCCGAATCGGCGTCCCGCCGCGTAGCAGCTCGACGTACGCGACAGGATCGGTGTTCTGCTGGATGCGAGCGATGTCCTGAAATCCCACGCTGCCGCTGAACCCCGTGACCGCCTTGCTCGCATCGAACCCGCCGCGAGCCAGCAGCCGCGAGCCGGCGCCGCGGGGAAAGAAGACGAACACCAACGCCGCGCACACGCATGCCGCCACCGTGATCGCCAGCGTCACACGCCGCAGGCTCGCCCCCAGCCGGGTCTCCGGCCGCGTGGGGTCCACCGCTGCGCCGCTGAGCCCCGCCGCGTCGCCGCTGACCTTCAGGTGAAATAGCAGGCAGGCGTACAGCGACAGCAAAACCCACCCCAGAAAGACGATTGCAAACTCCAGCGCTGCCCCGCCCCCGGCGATCGCGGCGGCGACCATCGTCAGCAGCGACAGCACGATCAGTTGTCCAAAGTCGCGGTTGCCGCGCTGCTCGAAGAGCTTCACGAGCTGGAGCAGCACGAGGAAGTCGCCCACCGGCTCGACCGGCAGCTCGCCGCCGACCACGCGCGAGCCGGTCCACACGCCGCACCCGAGCGTGATCAGGTTCGCGACGAAGCGCGGCATCGGCCGAAAGATGCCGCGCCAAATCAGCAACGCGTTGATGCCGATGCCAACCATCCCCAGCAGCCAGAGCCCGGCCGAGCCCGTCCCCAAGCCGTAGCCCGTCATCCCCAGCAAGAGCAGGGCGTACAGCGCGGGCATGAAGTGGCGAGCGGTTGTCACGCGACCGGCATCGTAACGCCGCGGCCCGACGGTTTCCGCCGCGCGACCCCGCGGCAAAGCCCCGCTTTGCCCGCCGCGTCCAACCCGTTACCATCGCCGCACACCATGGCTCGCGTCTCCCTCACCAACGTCACGAAGATTTACCCCGGCGACGTCAAGGCCGTCGACAACATCAGCCTCGACATCAACGACGGCGAGTTCATCGTCCTCGTCGGCCCCTCCGGCTGCGGCAAAAGCACCACCCTCCGCATGGTCGCCGGCCTCGAGGAAATCAGCGGCGGCACGATCGCGATCGGCGAACGCATCGTCAATCACGTTGCCCCGAAGGATCGCGACATCGCGATGGTCTTTCAAAACTACGCCCTGTACCCGCACATGACGGTATACAAGAACATGGCGTTCGGTCTGAAACTCCGCAGGATTCCCAAGCTTGAGATCGACCAGCGCGTCCGCGACGCCGCCCGCATCCTCGACATCGAGCACCTTCTCGAACGCAAGCCCAAGGCCCTGTCCGGCGGCCAGCGCCAGCGCGTGGCCGTCGGCCGGGCCATCGTGCGCGACCCTGCCTGCTTCCTCTTCGACGAGCCCCTTTCCAACCTCGACGCCAAGCTCCGCGTCACGACCCGCGCCGAGCTCAAACGCCTCCACAAGCGCCTGAAGACGACGACGATCTACGTCACGCACGACCAGGAAGAGGCCATGACCCTCGGCGACCGGATCGTCGTGATGAAGGACGGCATCATCCAGCAGGCCGACACCGCGCTCGAAACCTACCAAAAGCCCAAGAACCGCTTCGTTGCCGGCTTCATCGGCATGCCGCCCATGAACTTCTTCCACGGCCGGCTGACGGAAGAGGACGGTCGCATCATGTTCGAGGAGGGCGCCCTCTCCAACGCCCACCGCGTCGGCGGCGCCGAGGACGACCCCGACGCCCCCAACCTGCTCACCGGCGACCTGCAAATGCCCGGCGACGGCTTCAAAGTCGCCCTTCCGCACGATGTCGCCGACCGCGTACGCGGCCACCTCGGCGACCACGTCTGCCTCGGCGTCCGACCCGAGCACTTCGAGCTCGTCCAGTCCGACGCCGGTGCAGGAGACACGTTCGAGACCCAGCTTGGCGTCATCGAGCCCCTCGGCAGCGACATGGACGTCTACTTCGCCACCCGACACCACCCGCACAACGTCGCCCGCATCCCCGCCCAACTCGGCCTCGTCGGCGAATCGACCGCCCACATCCGCGCCGAGCTGTCGAAGTGCCACCTCTTCGAACCCGGCGAGACCGGCCGTAACCTCAGCCTGGGCGACGGCTCCCCCACTGCGGCATCCACCGTGGCCGTGCTGGCGTAGTCCTCCCGGTGGCAGGGGTCGCGCCCGTGAGACCCGTGTCGGAAGGCGGCCGGGTGTCACTGCATCCTTGCAGTGGCGAATGCCAACCGACGCCCGCCACCGCAAGGATGCAGTGGCACCCGGCGCGGCTTACTCCCCACGCTTCTTGTCGAGGCCGTCCCGGTTGGGATGGTCCGGCAGTTCGTCCGCCAGCGGGAACGGGTACGGGGATGGGCTGCTGCGCTCGAACTGCCAGGCGTCGGGAACCTGCCGGAACTCGGTCACCCGTTGGCGTTCCCGGTCCTTGCCCCACTTCTGCGTCACGGTGATCTGCCACACGCCGTCCTCGCCACGCGAGATGACGGCGGACTCTTCGTGGAGACCGATTCGCGGAATTGACAGCGCGTTCCAGTCATTCGGGAGCGTGGTGATCTGTTCGACAGTCTCCGTCGCACCACGTCGTGAGTCCATTGCATCGAAGAAGTAGAGTCGCCGTCGGATGACGTAGAAGGGGACGTTCCTCACCACAACCACTAGATCCCCTGTCGCAGCATCGAACGCCGCAGCCTGAAACAACAGGTCGGTGTCGCTCCAACGATCCAGCACGCGCTTTCTCGGGGTTGGAAGTGCCCAAAGAAACGTTGTGCCCTCCTCTGAACGCGCCTCCGCGATCAGCGTCGGAAGGTGGCCGGCATCGACGAACGATCGACCCTGGCGAATGACCAGAGTCCGCTCATCATCGATCCGCTGCTCAAAGAGCACGTTGGAAGCAGGCGCGGGCGTCAGCAGAAACAACAGTATGTGAAGGATGAGGTGAAGCATGACTTTCAGGGTTGCGTTCTACCAAATGAGATCTTGCTCGTCGTCATCATCTAAGACTCTTGCGGTGATCTGATACCCAATGATTTCCCCCTGCGGATTCTCTTCTGGCTCATAAGCGTAATGAGCTACAACATTCTTGAACTCGTACTGTTCCTTTGCAGTACGGCCCTGTGCAGAATCCACATACCGGCCGTACGATGGGTCATAGATTCGATCCGGATACAAGTCCGGTGCCCAAGCCGCGACATGGTAGTTGAAGCCTGGAGACCGATTGAGCACGTCGCCCACGTCGCCAGCAAATGCCTCTGTTCCGACGAGGTAGTTCGCGTTCGGCGAGCCTTGAGCGGGTGCGGCCTTGACGGTGAACGTCCAATCGTCACCTTTGGAGTCGATGGGAAGTGCTGCGGCAACCACACCCTGTCGCAACAATGTTCGGAAAAATAAGTCTACCCAAGCGTTACACTGTCCCTCACCGTTCTCGTCGGCAAGCATGGCAGGTGCATTTTCATTGATTCCGGGTAGGACGTGCGCGTACTTCAAGGTTTCGCCGTCGGACACCCGCTGCACGTTGTTGTCGCTGAACTCGCCCCAGATCGCGTCGAGGATGGCGCGTTTAGCATCATCGTCGACCGGCTTCTTTCCGTCCGCCTTCACCGTCCCGATATGCAGCACCGTGTGCAGGGCACCGTCGGCGGGAGCGCCGGTGATGTAGGTCGGGTTCTGGGTTGCACCGTAGTTAACCGTCTGTGCCGGCGGCTCGGCGTTTGCGTCGGGATCCGTCGGCGCGAGTCGTTCGACGGTCCAATTGATCGCCAAGTTGCTGATGTAATCAATTACATCGACCAACGCGTCGTCCGCCTCAATGTCGACGCCCAGGGATGGACCGTTGGCGACGATATCCGTCTGCTCAAAATCGAAACCGTGCGGACCCTGACCGCGCACCGTCCACTTGCCGGAGGTGACGCCTTCGAGCCCGATCCTCAATCTGGCGATGGGCACGGTCGGCACCGGGAGGCCCTGCATGTCGGACGTGGCGCCGCTTCAGGCGTAGCTCACCGGGTGCGGATCGGTATCCGGCTCCCCGTCGCCATCATCATCAAACCAGTCGTCAGCCTGAAACCCGCCGGTCCCGTCGTCCTTCGCGATCCACTGCGCTTCCTCAAAATTGAGTTTGAAGCTGTCGATCATCCAGTCGTTGTCCCCGATGGCCGGCTTCGTGGCGGGCGGGTTGGCCGGGTCAGCGAAGAAGGCATACTTGTCCTGCCCTGGGACCGGCGGTTCCACGTAGAGCGTGAATGCCTCCACCGCCTCCACCTCGGTGTCGTCGACGACGGCGATCACCACGGTTGCCTCGTCCATCCCCTGCTGAATCGTGACAGATCGCGGAGAGTTGTGGAAATCCGCCCCCTCCACGGCTGTGTCGTAGTGCATCGGGTCCGGCCCGCTGGGGAACCCGACGTTCGGGTCCGGTGGCGCCGGGTCCGACAGGCGCACCGTGACGGGCACGTTGGTCGGCGCGCCGGTGCGGCGAACGGTAATCGTGATCGGCTGCGGGCCGGCGGTCGGAGCGTCGTAGGCCGGGTCTTCGTGACCACCGGTGCTTGAGATAGAGATGTCGGGCGCTATGGCCGACGCGTAGACACTTCCAATGAAGAAGCCTTCGCTTGCGGACTCATCGAATCCGCTACCGGAGAAGTTGATGGTCGAACTTGAGCCGGAATGCAGGAAACGAACACTGCCATCTACGTTGTCCGCCGGCTGCCACTGCCCGTCAATCTTCTTCTCGGTGAAGACCGACGGCACAAAGGCATCCTCGGGTCCTTGATCATAAGGGAAGTCGCCGATATTCTGCCAATCGACCCACATCCGCAGGTACTCCTCGCCATCGACAGACAGTTTGAAGTCGACCTCGCTCGTCTCCGCGTACCGCATCCCGACCGAATGAAAAGGCCATGGAGATGGGAGGTTGCCAGGGATTGTCCGCTACGTCAACCGTGTCTTTATCCGCCGAAGGTTAGGTGCCACTACAGAGGGGGACGGATTGGGAGGTTGGTACCACTAGAGAGTTACTCGATCAGTGTGTCGCGGTCGCACAAATTGTGTTGGGGCGGAGCAGTCGCTTGGAAGATGACGACGCGGGAGCATGCGAGTGTCAAAGGGATCGGTGGCACGGGTCGCGCTCGCACAACCCGCGCCATCGGAAGACCGCCGTTGCCACCTGACGATCGCGGGCAACAATGGGGACATGCAATCGAACGCGCTATTGGTGCTGCTCATCGTGCTGCTCGCGGCCGGAACGCGGCTGGCGGCGGAGCCGTTGCCGGTGTGGGACGCCGAGCCGGTCGATCTTGACGGCCGGACTTTCGTCGTCAGCCCCGACGGCGACGACTCCGCCAAGGGCGACGAGGCGAACCCGCTGCGCACGCTCCAGGCGGCGGCGGATAGGGTGGGGCCGGGGGACACCGTCCTCGTTCGGGCAGGCACGTACACGAACGACGGGGCCACCATCCCGCTCGTCATCCGCAACGGCGGGACGACCGAGCAGTGGGTGCGGTTTGCTAACTTTCCCGGCGAACGGCCGCTGATCGAGTTCAACAGCATCCGCGGCATCCAGGTCGAGGGGGCGAGCCACATCGTGATCGAGGGGTTCGAGCTCGACGGGCGCAGCGACGAGGTTGACCCCGACGCGGCGACGAAGCACGGCGAGGCGTTCGAGGGGAAGGACCACAGCCAGCAGCAGTTCTTCGGCGTGGGCATCCGCATCGGCACGACCGAGGGGCCGGACCCGGCCTACCCGCACCACGTGATCGTGCGCGACAACATCATTCACGATACCAGCGGCGGGGGCATCTCAACGGCGCGGGCGGATTACCTGCTGATCGAGAACAACGTCGTCTTCCGCACAAGCTTTTACACCCCGTGGGGCGGCAGCGGGATCAGCGTCTGGCAGAACCACAATTTCGACGAGCGCGACGATGTCTACCGCGTCGTGGTCCGCGGCAACCGCTGCTTCGACAACGACAACAAGGTGAAGTTCTGGATGATGGATTCGTTCAGCGACGGCAACGGCATCATCCTCGACGCCCTGCGGAACTCGCAGGAGAACATCGTCGGCGACGGCTACACGAAGCCCTACAGCGGTCGCGTGCTCGTGACCGGCAACGCCTGCTGGAACAACGGCGGGCGCGGCGTGAACATCTACGAAAGTGACCACATCGACGTGATCGACAACGTGCTGATTCGTAACAGCACCCGCTCCAACAGCTCCGGCGAGATCGAACTCGGACGGACGGTCGACGTCCGCATCGTCGACAACGTCATTGAGGCCGGCGAGGGCAAGCGGGCGATCGGCGGGTACGAGTTCGAGGATGTGACGATCGAAGGAAACGTGGTCGAGGGAGCGGTGGAGGAGTGATCACCACGGAGGCACGGAGGGCACGGAGGGCACGGAGTTCAGAGGGATTCGCTTCTGTTTCTTCCTGCGGAACTCCGTGTCCTCCGTGCCTCCGTGGTGAACCTGCCTAGGATCAGAACGACGCGGCCGCCCTTGACGGGGCGGCTGCTTTGACAATTCGAGTTCCCACAACTGAAGACACAACCGAATAGGACATCCCCATGAACGCCGAGCTCATCCGCATCATCGAAGGCATTGCACGCGACCGCGGCATCGAAAAGGAGGCCGTTTTCCTTGATATCGAGCAGGCCATCGCCAGCGGATTGCGCCGACAATACCAGGTCGAGGACGTGGCCGAGTTTCAGGTTGTGGTCAACCGCGAGACAGGCCAGATCGACATGTGGCGGCACGGCGAGCATCTCTCGCAGGAGCAGATGGGCCGCATCGGCGCGCAAACGGTCAAGCAGGTGATGATCCAACTGCTGAGGCAGGACGAGCGCGGCAGCATCTACGACGAGTACAAGGACCGCGTCGGCACGATTGTTAGCGGCACGGTCATCCGATTCGAGGGGCCGACCATGATCGTCAGCCTCGGGCGCGTCGAGGCAATCATGCCGCGCTCCGAGCAGATTCCCGGCGAGTTCCACAACGACAACGATCGCATCCAGGCGCTGATCGTGGAGGTGCGCGACACGCCGAGCCAGGTGAAGATCATCCTGAGCCGTAGCCACCCGGAACTGATCCGCCGGCTGTTCGAGCGCGAGGTGCCGGAGGTGGGCGAGCGGACGATCGAGATCAAGGCCCTCGCCCGCGAGGCCGGGGCGCGCACGAAGCTGGCGGTGTCGAGCATCGACGCGAAGGTCGACGCCGTGGGTGCCTGCGTCGGCGTGCGCGGCAGCCGGATCAAGAATATCGTCGAGGAGCTTGGCGGCGAGAAGATCGACATCGTCCGCTTCAACGAGTCGAGCCAGATTCTGATCGCCAACTCGCTTAAACCGGCCGAAGTGGCGGAGGTTTCGCTCTGTTTCGAGCTCGGCCGGGCGACCGTGGTGGTCAACGAGGATCAGTTGTCCCTCGCCATCGGCAAGCGCGGCCAGAACGTGCGGCTGGCGGCGCGGCTGACGGGCTGGGACGTCGACATCCTCACGCCGCAGGAGTTCCAGGGGAACATCGAGCGACTCGAGAACATCATCAAGCAGGTTCCCGAGGTCGCGGAGGATCAGGACCTAATCGACAAGATCATCGCATTGGGCCTGATCGACGTGCGCGACATCGAAGAAGTCGGTGAGCAGCCGCTGATGGACGAACTGGAGATCGAGTACGAGGTGGCAGAGAAGATCGTGGACGTTTGCACGGAAGAAGCGAAGATTGTGGTGAAGGAGCAGGAGGTCAAGAAGAAGGCCGAGGCCGCGGCGAAGGCGGCGGGCTTGGTCGGCGCCGTGGGTAGCCGCAACGCGCTGCTGGCGGCGGCGGCGGCGAACGCGCCGGCGTCGATGGAGGCGTCCGCGCCCGATCGCACCGTCACCGAATCCGCCAACGCCACCACGCTCGCCCCCACCCCCACCGTTCCCGGCGAGAACCCGCTCCTCGCGGCCGCCGCCCAACGCGGCATCGACGGCGAGGCCAACCCGCCGCAACCGGCGCCGGAGCCCGAGTTGGAATCCCCCGCGGGCAACGCCGAGGCCGAGGGTGCGGAGGACGAGTCGTCCGACGACACGCCCGGCCCGATGGAGCACGTCGAGGGGATGGCCCCGGAGATCGTCACGCACGATGAGCGCGCGACGAGCGACCCGGACGACCTCAGCCCCGAGGAGGCCGCCATCCACGGCCCGGACGGCGAGCCGATGACGCGCGAGGGCGACCCCGCCACGAAGGCCTACGCCGACGAGGAATCCGAGGAGGCCGCCCTGGCCGAAGGCCGCGTCCCGCCGCCGGCGTGAGGGTTTTGTAGTTGCAAGTAGAAAGGGCAGAGGAACGCTTGTTTCCCTCTGCTCTTTCTACCTTTAACCTGCAGCTTTCTACTGATCGACCATCACGTGAACCGGCAGGACGCCCGGCAGCACCTCGACGGTGAGGCGGCCCATGCCGACGCGGTCGCCGTCGATGTTGAAGGGCATCGGCGGGTCGGCGTCGAGCGTGAAGGAACTGCCTTGGACGTTCACAGTGCGCTCGTTCTTCAGCACGTCGCCGCTCAACAGGTCCATGCCGAAGCCGGCCATCGAGAGCGCCTCGCCGGGGCTGACGACCACGAGGTTGAGCTGCCCATCGCCCGGATGGGCGTTGGGCGCAACCTCAATGCCCCCGCCGGCGAAGCGGGCGTTGGCGACGACCAGGTTCAGCGCCTCCATCCGCTGCACCGGCCGACCGTCGATGCTCATGGTGAGGTGGAACGGGTCGAGGTCCTGCGCCGTCGACAGGGCCGCCCGAAGGTAGGCGAGGGGGCCCCACGTCTTCTTGAGTTCGGGCGTGAGCGACTCCTGAAGCTGCGAGCTGAACCCGCCCGCGATGACGTTGACCGCCCAGCCGCGTTGTTGCTTGGGCGGTCCGTCGACGGCCTCGTCCAGCGTCCATTGCATCACGTCGAACCGCGCAATCTCCGTGCGGCCGGCGGCGAAGGCGTCGAGCACCGCGCACGGATCGTCGGGAATGCCGGCGGTGCGGCCCAAGTCGTTTCCGGTCCCGAGCGGCGCGATCAGCAGGGCGGGCAGGTCCAGGCCCGCCTCGCGCGCCTGCATCAGTCCGGTTACCACCTCGCTCACCGTGCCGTCGCCCCCGGCCGCAACGATTGTCGGTCGCTTGTTTCTCGCGGAGTTCTGCGCGAGTTCAGCGGCGTGGCCTTCCGCCTCAGTCTGGCAAAACTCGAGCCGCTCGTTCGCCTGCACCTTGGCGCGAAACGCCTCGGACTCATCGGCTGATCCGGCGCCGGGGTTGAAGATCACGCACGCGTCGGCCATCGCCCCACGCTACCGCCGGCGGGGCTTGGCGGAGAACGTGCACAATCGCCGGGGGTTTGACCGGGTCAGCCCGCTTCTCAACAATCGCCCACCCATGGCCGACCTGAAGACCCAGCCCGACACCAACCAGGGCGAGAACGCCGCCTTCCGCCCCGGCCGCACGATCGGCCACCGGGCGATTCCGAAGCTGAAGGAGAAGTTTGCCGATGCCGGGCTGCGGGCGGGCGAGTTCCGCGACATGGTCACCGTGGCCGTCCCGCGCGAGCACATCGTGCCGGTGCTCACGTTCCTGCGCGACACGCTCGGTTACGAGCATTTGACGGAGCTCAACGGCATTGACTACCTGAACTACCCCGGCGGCGCGCCCGGCCGGTTCGCGGTGACGTACGGCCTGACGAGCTACGAGCACAACGATCGGTTGTGGCTCAAGGTCTTTCTTGACCCCGAGCGCGGCACCAAGCCCGGCGAGAACGAGTACGAGGACGCCGACGCCTTGGAAAAGGGCGATCCCGGCCTGATCCTCGACAGCGCCACGGGCGTCTGGCCCGGTGCCGAGTGGATGGAGCGCGAGGCGTACGACATGCTCGGCATTGTCTTTCGCAATCACCCGGATTTGCGGCGCATCCTCACCTGGGACGGCTTCAACGCCCGACCTTTGCGCAAGGACTACCCCCTTCGCGGCGTGGGCGAGCGCGAGGATTACCCGATCGTCACCCGCGAGACGGCGTAGGCGGGTACAGTGACGAGTATGAAACGCTTCGATCGCATCACATCGAATCCGGCCGTTCAGCAAGGGCAGCCTTGCGTGGCGGGAACGCGTATCACCGTCCGTCGCGTTCTCGACATCGTCAAAACTTATCCGGATCGAGCAGAACTGTTTCGCGAGTTCCCCGAATTGGATGCCAAGGCGATTGGGCAGTGTCTGGATTATGCCGCCACGTTGATGAGCGACGAGGAGATGCCGCTTACGATAGCGTCCGCTCCCGCAATTTCGTAGTTCCACCAGATGATGGGTGGTTCGGCCGTGGATGACGTCCGACTTGTTCTCGATCAGGGCTTGCCGAGGCATGCGGCGGAGCTGCTAAGCAAGTGGGGCGTTGAATGCGTGCACGTCGCTGATCTCGGACTTTCGGGCGCAAGTGACCAAGTCATCATGGAAGCGGCGAGGAGGAGCGGGCGGGTCGTCGCAACGCTCGACTCTGACTTCCACGCACTTCTTGCTGAATCCGGCGCATCAGGACCGTCGGTGGTGCGAATCCGGCTCGAGGGTTTAAAGGCTAAACCGCTCGCGGAACTCGTTATCGCCGTGCTCAGTCAGGCGCGAGAAGCGCTCGTTGCTGGAGCGGCGGTAACGGTGACCAGCGATCGCATCCGCATCCGCTGGCTGCCAATCGTGAGGAGTTAAACCGGCTCCGGCGTCGGCGTCGTCATCGGGCGTTGCCAGCGGAGGCGCATTTGCCAGTGGGCGTCGTCGCGGTCGGGGAAGTCGGTGCGGTAGTGGACGCCGCGGCTTTCCGTGCGGCTGCGGGCGGCGCTGGCGATGAGCCAGCTTGCGGTGAGCATGTTCTGCAGCTCCCACCCGCTCAGGGCGGCGGCGACCGAGCCGTTGCCGTTGGGCAGGAACGTCTTGTCCATCACGTAGCGGCCCCAGAAGTCGATGATTTCCCGCGTTTCCGTCAGCCGGTCGCCGTCGCGTTCGATGCCGGCGTTGCGCCACATCACGCTGCGCAGGCTGCTGCGCACGTCGGCGACGTCGAGCTCGGTGCGATGACTCGGCTCAACCGAGTGGCCAAGGCGTTGGGGGAACGTGCCGTCGTGATCGCCGATGCGATTCGCCGCGACGACGCCCGCCGCGTGGCCGAGGGCGAGGCCTTCGAGCAGCGAATTGCTCGCGAGGCGGTTCGCCCCGTGCAGCCCGCTGCACGCGCACTCGCCGACGGCGAACAGGCCCGGCAGCGACGTCGCCCCGTCCGCGTCGACGGCGAGCCCGCCGATGTAGTAGTGGGCCGACGGGTGAACGGGGATGGGCGTCGTGCGCGGGTCGATCTCGAACTGCCCGAGCAACCGCATGAGCGACGGAAATCGGGCCGCGAACTTATCGCCGTCGAGGTGGCGCACGTCGAGGTAGACGTGCGTGTGGCCGGTCTTGCGAATCTGCTCGATGATGCCGCGGCTGACCACGTCTCGCGGGGCGAGTTCGGCGTCGGGGTGGACGGCGGGCATGAAGCGCTCGCCGTTCTTGTCGATCAGGTAGGCCCCCTCGCCGCGGACGGCCTCGGTCACGAGCGCGCGGGCGCTGCCGGCGACGTAGAGCGTGGTCGGGTGGAACTGCATCATCTCCATGTCGCGCAGCACCGCGCCGGCGCGCCAGGTCATCGCGTGGCCGTCGGCGGTGGCGACCTTGGGATTGGTCGTCTCGCGAAAGAGCATGCCCGCGCCGCCTGTGGCGAGAATGGTCTGCTTGGCCCAGATGACGTTCGTTCGGCCGTCGACGAGGGCGAGGCAGCCGATGCAGCGGGAGGCGGGGCCGTCCTCCGTGAGCAGGTCGATGGCGGTCGCCCGTTCGACGACGGTGATGTTCTCCCGCTCGCGCACGCCGCGGATGAGCGTGTTGGAAAGTTCCTGCCCCGTCGCGTCACCGAAAGCGTGCAGAATGCGGGCGGCGCTGTGCCCGGCCTCGAGCGCGAAGGCGAGGTCGTGCGGGTTTCCGGCGGCGGCGTCCTTGTCGAAGTTGGCGCCCCAGTGGAGCAATTCGAGCACGCGCTGCGGACCTTCCTGCACGACGCGGCGAACAACGTGCTCGTCGCACAGGCCGGCGCCGACGGCGATCGTGTCCTGAACGTGGGCGTCGATCGAGTCGAGCGGCGACAGCACGGCCGCGATGCCGCCCTGGGCGTACCACGTGTTCGACTCCTCGACGGTGTCTTTCGCGAGCAGGATGACATCGGCCCCACCGTCGGCCGCGGCGATGGCCGCGCGGAGGCCCGCAACGCCGCCGCCGATGACCAGCACGTCGCACGGCCGCTGCGGCAGGCGGCCGGCCTTGAAGCTGAGAAGGTATCTGCGGTCGACGATCGCGCTGGCCATGGGCCGGCATGCTACAGCCCGCGGCGCGTGGTAGACTTGGGGCATGAGCGACACGCTCGACATCCCGCGCGTCGACGCCGACGAGTTCGCCGATGACGCAATCCCGCCGTTGCAGCCAGGGGACAATCTTGACGCGGACGAGTTCCTGCGCCGCTACGAGGGGATGCCGGAGGAGTGTCGTGCCGAACTGATCGGAGGGATCGTTTACATCATGCCGCCCGTCAGCCACGCCGACCACGGCCGCCCGCACTCGGCGGCGAACTACACGCTTGCCCACTACGCCAGCTTCACGCCGCAGGTGGACGCGGGCGACAACAGCACGACGCGGCTCGATCTCGGCGACGTGCCGCAGCCGGACCTTCTGCTCCGCATCGAAGAGGAGGCAGGGGGCCAGTCGCGGATGGTCGACCGGTACGTCGAAGGCTCGCCTGAACTTGTCATCGAGATCGCCGCCAGCAGCGCGTCGATCGACCTCAACCAGAAGCTCGCCGCCTACCTGCGAAGCGGCGTGCGCGAGTACGTGGTCTACCGCACGCTCGCCCGCAAGCTCGACTGGTTTGTTCTCAACGGCAACACCTACGACACGCTCCCGCCAGACCCGGCCGACGGCCTGCTGAAAAGCCGCGTCTTCCCCGGCTTATGGCTTGATCGCGAGGCGCTGTTCCGTCGCAACCTGAAGGGGCTGCGCAACGCCGTCGAAGCCGGGTGCGAGACGCGGGAGCATCAGGCGTTCGTCGAGCGGCTACGCGAGGCCGCGGGCGACACGGAGTGACAATCAGTTACTTTCCCTCGTTGGTCAGCATATCTGCCGTTGGAAGCAGAATGTTATCGTTGGGGCCAGACGCGCTGCCGACGAAGCCGGCTGAGGCATCGTCTTCGATGCGGTAGGTGTAGATGTTGTCGCCGAAGCCGTTGAACGGGTTGGTTTCCCAAAAAACGGCACCGTCGCTGTAGAGCACGTTCTGGCCTTCACCGCCGTGGTTGTGGCTGTTGTAGTCGCGTGCCGGCATCTCGCCGGGTATGACGACGATGTCTGGTTCGCCGGGCATGCGTGGAGCGCCGCGCGTTGCGGGGTCGCCGTCGGCGGGACGCTCGCCAAGGTCGAGCAGGCTCGCATGACCGGGGTTGAGGTCGGCCGCCAGCACGTACCGTGGGCCGAGGGCGTCGGTCCACTTCGCCCCTCGCACGATCGCGTCGGTCGAGAAATACGGGTTCTGAAAGCTGTACGACAGGTGCGACCGCAGGGCGTTTCGGCCCGGCCAATTGGAAAATGCCATCTCCGTGAAGCCGTCGTACCCGGCGAGTGGCGTCTGCTCCGTGGAGGGGCAGACGAAATGCTCGGACGTGGTGTCTGTCTCCCGCATCAGGTGGTAGAACGCGGCCGTCACGTCGTTGGCCTTGGGAACGTATTGCTCGTTCTGGTCGGCCCACCGGCTGCCGGGAAATGACGGCGCGTTGGCCTCGGGAATGGCTCCCGGCGCGCCGTCGGCCGCGTACGGCGTGCCGACGGCGGGCTTATCGGCGCGCTGGACGTCGTACAGCGTCCGCGGGTAGCTGGCGCGGCGGATGTCGTCGATGGCGTACTGCCGCATCGCCTGCCCGATCTGCCGAAGGTTTCGGGCGCAAGCGAGGCGATTGTCGGCCTCGCTCGTCTCCTGGATCGTCGCGATCGCCACGCCGCTGCCGACGGCGAGAAGGGCAACGGAAACAAGTGCGTCCGTCAGCGTGAAGCCACGGTGGGAGTTGTGCATGCGTCCGATTGTGTCGCTGCTACGTCGCGAACGCAAGGCGATTCCGGGCCGTGGGCGACACGCCGTATGGTGCCGCACATGTCTTCGATGCGCTACCTCATCACCGGCGGGGCCGGGTTCATCGGAAGCCACCTCGCCGAGCAGCTTCTGGCCGACGGGCACAGCGTGGTCGTGCTCGACGACTTCTCCACCGGCCGCATCGAGAACATCCGCGGGCTGCTCGAGCATCCCGAGCGCAAGGGTCGGTTCAGCCTGATTCGCGCCAGCGTCGAGGACGCCGCCACCGTCAATCTCGCCGCGAGCGATTGCGATGCCGTCTTCCACCTCGCGGCCGCGGTGGGCGTGCAGCTCATTGCCGACGAGCCGGTTCACACGATTCGCTCGATCGTCCACGGCACCGAGGTCGTGCTCGAGGCCTGCAACCGCTGGGGAAGGCCGGTGCTGGTCACGAGCTCCAGCGAGGTCTACGGCAAGGGGACCAAAGTGCCGTTCAGCGAGGACGACGACATCGCCATCGGCCCCACGGTGCACGCGCGGTGGTGCTACGCCTACGCGAAGGGGATCGACGAGTTCCTCACCCTCGCCTACGGCCGGCAGTTCGGGCTCAAAGGCGTCGTCGTTCGCCTCTTCAATACTGTGGGCCCGCGACAGGTGGGGATGTACGGCATGGTCCTGCCGCGCTTTGTCGACCGCGCCCTGGCCGGCGAGCCGCTGCTGGTGACGGGCGACGGCAGCCAGACGCGCTGCTTCTGCCACGTGCAGGACGTCGTGCGGGCCCTGATCGCGCTGCTCGGCGAGCCGTCGGCGGCGGGGCGGGTCTTCAACGTCGGCAGCGACGAGGAGGTCAGCATTCGCGGCCTGGCCGAGCGAGTAGTCGCGGCCACGCAAAGTGCCAGCGAGATTCGGCCGATCGACTACGAGAGCGTGTACGGCCAGAAGTTCGACGACGTGCCGCGCCGCGTGCCCGACCTGTCGCGCATCCGCGCCACCGTCGGCTGGGAGCGCCGGTTCGACCTCGACCAGATCATCGAAGCCGTCGTCGCCGAGCGAGCGGCGCAGTCCGATAGCCACTGAGCCCCGCCCGGGCGGTGTGGACTCTGGCCCCGGCGTGGGCGAAGATGATGGGCAGGCCGGCACCGCTCGAACGCGCCGCGGGATTGATCGAACCAACGCTTCTTCATGCAGCCCGCCCCGCCACCATCCTCGCTCGCCCAAGGATTGGGTCAGGAGGTGGAGTTGCTTGGCCAACTTGAGTTGGGCCCGCTGACCGAGGGCCCGCTGATTCCCGTCGAAACGCCCGCGGCGATGGCCGCGCAGGAGGCGGCCCTTTCGCTCGACGAGGTCCTCGGGCCGTACGTCATCGTCTTCTGCATCGCGTTCGTCGTCGCGTACATCTTCACGCCGGTGATGCGGCACGTGGCCTTGTCCTACGACGTGGTCGATCGGCCCGACGGCGTGCGGAAGGTGCACGGGCGGACGGTCGCTTACCTCGGCGGCGTGGCGATCTTCCTCGGCTTCGTCTCGTCGCTGGCGCTGGGGCAATTTCTCGCCCAAAGTCATCATCCAGGCATCTCGGGGGTACTGCGGGTGCCGATCCCGATCATCCTCGGCACGTGCGTGATCGTCGCGCTGGGCCTGATCGACGACCTGCGCGGCGTTCGCCCGCGCCTGAAGATCCTCGGCCAGATCGCGGCGGCCGTGAGCCTGCTCAGCTTCGGCATCGGCGACGACGTGATGGGCCAGTTCGTCCGCTACGGGTTCGCCTGGATTCACAAGGAGCTCGGGCTCGAGGTGCCCCTCCTGGTGGAGACGGCCGCCAGCCTCGCGGCAAGCTGGGGGTTCGTGATCGCGCTGGTCGTCTTCTGCTGCAACGCGAGCAATCTGATGGACGGCCTCGACGGCCTCTGCGGCGGCGTCACGGCCATCATCGCCGTCGGCCTCGTCGCCGTGGCCGCCCACCTGGCCATGGCTGGCATGCCGGGGCGGGCGCCGGACGACGCGCTACGCCTGGCTGTGTCGCTGGCGCTCTTCGGGGCCGTGATGGGCTTCCTGCCCTTCAACTTCAACCCGGCCAGCATCTTCATGGGTGACGCCGGAAGCCTGCTCATGGGGTTCGTCGTCGCCACCATGATCGTGCTGCTCGGCGAGGTGGGCGGAAAGTGGATGCTAGGGGCGCTGGTCATGTTCAGCCTGCCAGTGCTCGACACGGCCCTGGCCTTCGCCCGCCGCTGGATCAAGGGCAGGCCGCTCTTCTCGCCCGATAAGCAACACTTCCACCACCAGCTCATCCGCCGCGGTATGGGCGTGAAGAAGTCGGTGCTGACGATCTACGGGCTCACGCTCTTCTTCGTGTTGAGCGGGGCGTTCATGGTCGTGCTGCGGACGCGATACCTGATCGCGTTCTACCTCGTTCTCTTCGGCTGCATCGCGGTGGCCGCCTGGAAGATGGGCCTGGTCCACGAGCGCGCCAACCCGCTGGATGACGAGCCGGCGGACGGCGAGGAGGCGAAGACGCGAACTGAGCCGACGGCCGAGGGTCCGATCGTTGAAACTGATCCCAAGGGCACGGACGACCCGGTCGAACCCCGTCCCGTTCCCGCGGGCGTCTAGCGGGTCCCGGCCCGCTCGCCCGTACAGGGGTGAATCGGCGTAAGGTTCTTCCGACGCGAGCGGCATTCATCGCGTAGATTACCGTCCCGAGCGCGTGGCGAGGACGCCGCAGCGTCGTGGCTTGGGCGGGTTCTACGATGGCTGCCGCCGCGATCCCTCTCGCTGCGGCGATGCTTTGTGCCGGCTCACGGCGGCTTCCCCTTTTGTCGACTCATCTGCTATGGATATCACCGTTATCGGCTGCGGCTACGTTGGCCTCGTTACCGGAACCTGCCTCGCCCACGCGGGCCACACGTTGGTCGGCGTGGAGAAGATGCCCGAAAAGCTCGCCAAGCTTCGGGCCGGCCAATGCCCCATCTTCGAGCCCGGCCTAACCGAGCGGATGACCGAGAACATCCGCGAGGGGCGCCTGCGCTTCACCGGCGATGTCGCCGAGGCGGTCGAGAACGCCGAGGTGGTCTACCTGGCTGTCGGCACGCCACCCAAAGACGACGGCACCGTCGACATGACCTACCTCGAAACCGCTGGCCGCGAGGTGTGCGAGGCCCTGGAGAAACGCCCCGCCGACCGCCGCGACGCGATGGTGACGATCGTCGTCAAGAGCACGGTTCCCGCCGGCACCAATCGCAAGCTGTCGGGCTACCTTGCCGACCACACGAACGCGAACGTGCGTGTCGTCAGCAACCCGGAGTTCCTGAAGGAAGGGACCGCCGTCGACGACTTCCTGCGGCCCGACCGCGTCGTCATCGGGTGCGAGAGTGGCGACATCGACTCGCCCGAGGTCGACGCGATGCAGCAGGTGTACGACCCGATCCTCCGCGAGCAGGTCAAGCTCGGCAACAACCAGTGCTGGTTCGTGATGAACTGGGAGAGCGCCGAGCTGACCAAGTACGCCGCCAACACGATGCTCGCCGCACGCATCAGCTTTATGAACGAGCTGACGATCCTGTGCGAGCACTACGGCGCCGACATCGAGAGCATCCGCAAGGGCATGGGCAGCGACAAACGCATCGGCCCGGCCTTCCTGCGGGCGGGTTGCGGCTACGGCGGGTCGTGCTTCCCGAAGGACGTGGCCGCGATGGAGCACATCTCCAAGGCCGCCGGGCATGACAACCGCTTCGTCTCGGCCATCATCGACACGAACAACGGGCAGAAACGGCGATTTGCCCAGAAGATCGTCGACAAGCTCGGCCGCGAGCCCGAGGGCGCGACCGTCGCCGTGTGGGGCCTGGCGTTCAAGGCGGACACCGACGACATCCGCGAGTCGGCCGCCATCGATGTTATCCGCCACCTGCTCGGCAAGGGCGTCCACGTGAAGGCGTACGACCCGAAGGCGACCGAGAACATGCAGGAAATCTTCGGCGACCAGGTGGAGTGGTGCGTCGACCCCGTCCGCTGCGCCGCCGGCGCCGACGCGGTGGCGATCGTGACCGACTGGCTGCTGTTCGAAACGCTCGACTACGGCAAGCTCAAGGCCGTGATGAACCAGCCGCTGATCTTCGACGGCCGCAACTGCCTGCACCGCAGCGACATGAAGAAGCATGGCTTCCGCTACTACCCGATGGGCCGGCCGGAGGTGGAGGCCGACGTCGCGAGCAAAGTCGCGGCGGAGTAGAGCGGCGGAATCTTTCGCAACGCAAAGCGGCCGCGAGCGGATGCTCGCGGCCGCTGCTGTTCGTAACACGTCGGTGAGGCCTACTCAACCGTCACCGTACCGAGGTTGGCCTGAAGCAGATCAGCGATCCGCTGTTCGAGCGCCACGTCGTCCGGATCGTTCGCATTCACGGAGACGAGGGCGGCGTCCCGACCGACGCGGCTGAAGTAGACGTTGACGCGGGAGCCGTTTGGGGCGGTGCCGACGAACGTGTTGAGCCCGGCCGCCTTGGAAACACCGACGCCGAGGGCCAGTTTGGCCATGTCTTCATCGACGCGAACGTTCTCCTGCCGGAACGCCGAGCGGACGGCGGCCTCGAAATCGTCGTAGGCGTCGAACGAAGTGTTGAAGTTGGCATCCGTCTCCGGCTCGCCGCTCGCGCATCCGATGGCGGAGCAAGCGGCAAGCGTAGCGGCAAGAAGGACAAGTGGAGTTCGCATCATAGCGACATCCTACCCCGTTCGTGCTCGCCTTGAAAGGCGAAGCGCCGCTCTAACCCATCGACGGGCTCGTCATGCCACCGGCCTGGGTTTGGGCGATCAGGCTGGTGTCGTTGCCAAGGTCGTGGTCGAGCTGTTCGAGGCGGCGGCGCTCGTACTCGATTTCGTCGCGCGTGCGGAAGCCGAAGCGGCGGACGAGGTCTTCGGCGGGGCTACCGCCGGTCAGGCCGTGGTGCAGGGCGCCGCCGGCGAGGGCCAGGGGCAGGAGTGTCCAGAGCTTACTTTTGGTCAGGCTGAACCAGAAGCCGGCGAGGGTCAGACCGCTTGTGGCGACTTGAAGAACGCGGCCCGTGTCCCACTCGTCGTCCATCTCGGCCAGGCGGCGCCCGATCATGCTGGGGTTCTCGCGGTAGTAGGCGACGTTGGCCTCGGTGCGGCGGGCGTTGGCGGCGATGGCCTCGGGCACGCTGGCGTACATGATCTCCGGGGCCTGCTCGCGCACCTGCTGCCACTGCTCCTGAAGGGTGGCCGAAGCGCTCTCCTTCCACTCCGGGGCGTGCTCGCGCACGTACTGCTTGGCGGCGGTGCCGGCCTCGGCAGCTTTGGCCTTGGCCTCGCCCGCGAGGCTGGCGGCTTTGTCCTTGATCTGCTCCGTCTTCGACTGTTGCTTGCCGGCGGTGAGGTCGGGGGTGTCCATCCGCCCGTTCTACCGCCGACTCGCGCCACCACGGAACGGTCAACTTTCGCGCCGTTCGCCGCCCGGTCGCCTACCTTCTCCCATCGTGGCCGCACTTCGCGAACAGCCCGAGCGCACCTACCTGACCCAGCGCTTCGCCCGCCTCGACTTCGGCACCCTCAGCGTCGTCGGCTACAGCGTCGCCGGCGAGGAAACGGTTGTGCAGGTGCCGGAACTGGGCCTCTGCTTCGACGCCGGGCGAGCCCCGCAGTTCGCGCTGACGAGCGATATCCTCTGCCTCAGCCACGCCCACATGGACCACGTGGCCGGCATCGCCTACTACGCGAGCCAACGCTTCTTTCAGGGAATGAAGCCGCCCGTGGTGCTGTTGCCGCACGAAATCCGCGACGCCGTCGCCGACGTGCTGAACGCCTTCGGCCGCCTCGAACGCCAGGAGACGCCGTACCAACTCGTCCCGATGCGTCCGGGCGAGATGCACAATGTGCGCAACGACTTTGGTATCCGCTGCCACCGCACCCACCACGGCGGGCCGTCGCTGGCATTCAGTGCGGTGCAGATTCGGCGTAAGCTCAAGCCGGAGTTCCTGGAAAAGTCCGGCGACGAGATTGTTCGACTCAAGAAGGACGGCGTCGAAATCCAGTACACCCGCGAGGTGCCGCTCATCACGTTTACCGGCGACACCGGCGACGGCACCGTCTGGGACGAGCCCGACCTTTACGACGCGCAGGTGCTGCTGACCGAGTGCACGTTCTTCGAGGACGAGCACCGCCGCAAGGCGAAGGCGGGGCGGCATCTGCATGTGGAGACGTTCGCGGACATCCTGCCGTCGCTGAACTGCGAGCACGTGGTGATCCTGCATGTCAGCCGCCGCACCGGCGTGCAGCGGGCCAAGAAGATCCTGCGCGACCTGATCGGCGACGACGAAATGCGCCGCGTCCATTTCCTGATGGACCTGAAGGATGCCCGCCGCGCCGGCGACGCCGCCAAGGCGAGCGAGGGCGGCAGCGTCGCGGGGTAGGCCGACGCGCGACCGCCTTCTGGGCCAATGATCGCCCGCCCATGACTGACCCGCATCCCCCTACAAACCAGCCGCCGATCCACCCCGAGATGCCGCCGTTCGTGAAGCTCGCGGACCCCGCAACGTACCGGCCGTGCGGGCTCGACCTTGTCGGCGACAAGCGGGCCCGCGACTACTGGGTCGACTTCTTCTGCTCGCACATCGACACAATCCTCTCGCTCGGCGTCGAGTCGGCGGCCGACCATCACGCGGCGGCGCGGCGGGCCGAGCAATGCCGCGCCGACCTTGTCAGGCACTTTCGCGACTTCCAGCAGGATCACGAGCGGTACGGCCCGGTCACGATTCTGACGCTCGACAAGTGGCGCGACGACCTGCTTCGCCAACATGGCTTCGACGATTGCTTCGCCGCCCAGAAGGCGCGGGAGAACGCGGCGATGCTCGAACATCTGCCGGGCGTGGTCGCGGGTCTTGACGCGCTCGCGGCCGACCCGCGGCGTCAGTTGCAGGCGGCGATTGAGGGGGTCTTCGCGGGAAACGTCTTCGACATGGGCGCCAAGGCGACGGCGGCGCAGTTCAAGGACAAGTCGCCAGACTTCGGCAAGATGCGCGACGATCTCAAGCCGCGGCCTTGGCGGATCGACGGGTTCGACGCGTTCGCCGACCGGCTCGAATCGGGGGCGTACCGGCGGGCGGTCGTGTTCATCGACAACGCCGGCAGCGACCTTGTGCTCGGAATGACGCCGTTCATTCGCCTGCTAACGCAACGCGGGATGGACGTGGTCGTGGCAGCCAACGAGAGGCCGAGCCTGAACGACGTGACCATCGCCGAACTGCGGGAGCTTTGGCCAAAGCTGGTCGAGGCGGGCGATCTCGACGCGGCGAGCATCTCGCTCGTTTCCAGCGGCACGGGTGAGCCGCTGATCGACTTGCGCGGCGTGAGCCCGGAACTCAACTCGGCGGCGGAAGATGCCGATCTGGTGGTTCTCGAAGGGATGGGGCGCGGCGTCGAGAGCAACCTCGACTGCGACCTCACGTGCGACCGCCTGAACCTGGCGATGGTCAAGGACGAACTGATCGCCAAGACGATCGGCGGCGAGTTGTACGACTGCGTCTGCCGCTTCGAGCCCGCCCGTCAGCCCGTGCCGTAGCGCTCCTACCATCGCCACCCGCAATGACTTCCAAAGGTAATTCCATGTTGAATCCCCGCATGATCGAGCGTGTCGCCGGCATGGCTGCCGGCACCGGCGATGAGAGCCGGCCGTACCCGCGCATGATGCCCCAGGCCGCGCAGCCGCCGGGGATGAACCGCTACCGCGAGATGACGCTCGAGGAGATGCTCCTCGAAAACCGCGTGGTCTTCCTTGTCGGCGAGATCAACCACGCCTCGGCCAGCCGGGCGATCATGCAGATGATGTACCTGCAGAGCGTCAAGGGGGACCAGGACATCAACTTCTACATCAACAGCCCCGGCGGCGTCGTCGACGACACGCTGGCGATCTACGACGTGATGAAGTTTTTGACCTGCGACGTCGCCACCTACTGCATCGGCCGCGCCGAGAGCGGCGGGGCGATCGTGCTCGCCGCGGGCGCCAAGGGCAAGCGGTTTATCCTGCCCAACGCGAAGGTGATGATCCACCAGCCCTACGGCGGCGTGTACGGCCAGACGAGCGACATCGAAATCCAGGCCGAGGAGATCCTCAAGACGAAGGAGACGCTCAACAAGATCCTCGCCAAATGCACCGGCCAGCCGGTGGAGAAGATCACCGAGGACAGCGAGCGTGACCGCTTCTTCGACGCCAAGGGGGCGCAGGAGTACGGCCTCGTCGACGAGGTGCTCGGCGAAGACGAAAGCGATGCGACGGTCGAAGAAGCCGCCGATGGGCGTAAGGAGAAGTGATCACCACGGAGACGCGGAGACACAGAGAAGCAGATGACTTGCTGAAGTTGCAGCGTCGAGCTTTCCCCGCATCTCCGTGTCTCTGTGCCTCCGTGGTTCAAACTAAAGACAAATATGCAGAACTCCACATTGATCCCAATGGTGATCGAGAAGTCCGGCCGCGGTGAGCGGGCGTACGACATTTACTCGCGACTCCTCAAGGACCGCATCATCATGCTCGGCGGGCCCGTCATGGACGAGTCGGCCCAGCTCATTATCGCCCAGATGCTCTTCCTCTCCACGGAAGACCCCGAGGCGGACATCCACTTTTACATCAACTCCCCGGGTGGGAGCGTGTCGGCGGGCTTCGGCATCCTCGACACGATGAAGTTCCTGCGCTGCGACGTGGCGACCTACTGCATCGGCATGGGCGCCAGCATGGGCAGCGCGTTGCTCGGCGCCGGCACCAAGGGCAAGCGGTTCGTCCTGCCCAACAGCCAGGTCATGCTCCACCAGCCGCTGCTAGGCGGCGTGATGCAGGGCCAGGCGACCGACCTTGGCATCGAGGCCAAGCACATGCTCAAGCTTCGCGAGCGCCTATACCAGATGTACACCGAGTGGACGGGCAAGAGCTTCGAGCAGATCAAGCGCGACTTCGACCGCAACCGCTGGCTCTTCGCCGAGGAGGCCGTCGAGTACGGCATCGCCGACAAGGTGCTCGAGTCGGCCCCCGACACCTTCACGCAGCACCAGGCCGAGACCGGCAACGAGTAAAACCCGTTCCCCCCAAACCGCGTTGCAACGCAACGCTGGTCCGACGAGCGGGAGACAGCCCACGCTCTCCCCAGACCAGCGTTGCGTTGCAACGCGGTTTGGATTAGCCCGACGAACGCCGCGATGGCGAATCAACACGGCCGCCGCGAACCCTTCGCGGCGGCCGTCTCCATGTGTCACCCCTCAGGCGCCTGCGCTGGGCCTTCTCCCCTATCTCGCGCGGCGACGTCGCAGCGACAGACCGCCAACCGCCGCCAGCAAGGTGCCCGCCGACGCCGGCTCGGGCACGATTGTGGTGAACGCCAGATCGACGCGTGCGAACCCGGTCACGCCCGCATCCTCGGTCGCGTAGCCGAACGTGTCGACGACGAGCAGGTACTCGCTCCCGGCGTCGAGGGTACCCGTGAGCGCGTTGTCGCCCATCAGGTCGAGGGCCGGGTCAGGATCCTCGACGTACTCATCAACGAAAATCGTGCCGGTCGTGGTGTTCTCGAAGTAGAGGTAGACGCTGGAAAAGCTCAGGTTGTCGAACTCCACCTCAATGGTGCCGCTGAGGCGGAACGGAGTCGACTCGGTGGCCGTGAAGACATATTGCGTGTACCCACCGCCGGCGGCACTGAAGTAGTCGTCGTCGTCCGAGAAGATGCCGGTCGCCTCGCGGCTGAGAAGGAAGCCCGTTGCCGTCTCATCGGCCGTAAGGCTCGAGGTGGCCGAGCCGCTGTTGCCGGCAGGGTTGACGACGTCCACGCTCAGCGTGTCGGAGACGCCGCCGGTCGGGATCACGTACTCAACGTAATCGCCTTCGTCCAGGTCGCCGAAGTCGGTGACGCTGACGAAGATGTCGTGAAAGCTGTCTTCGGCGTCGTAGGCGATTTGGGCCATCGCGGGCGAGGCGGCCAAGACCACGGCAACAGGGAGGATTGAACGCATCATGTCGAGGGAACTGCAAGTCGAGCGGTGCGCGGCCGCACGCGCGACCGCCTTCGGGGAAAATTTACACCAGCACCTGCCCGCTGCCAAGCCGTTCCTCCGATAAGGCCTCGCTATGGTGTCTTGTTCATGCGCCCGATCCTCCTGACCACGCTCGCCCTGCTCCTCGCCGCGGGCTGCTCGAAGCCCAACGCGGCCAACATCGAGCTGCGCAAGGAGAAGCAGGCGCTCAACGGCCGCGTCGCCGAGTTGGAGCGGCGGAACAACCAGCTTCGCAGTCAGATTCGCGCGATGGAGAGCGATCGACCCACCGCCAGCGACTTGTCGCAGGACCTGCTGGAGCAGACGTTCACCGTCGGCGGGCTGAAGCTGGGGCGGCTGACGGGGCCGAACGACGAAGGGAATGGCCTGCGTGTCGTGGTTGTGCCTCTCGACGGCGACGGCGATAACCTCAAGGCTGTGGGCGGCGTGGTGGTCGAGGCCTACGACCTCGCATCGCAGGACGTCCGCCTCGCCCGCTGGAGCTTTGAGCCGGCGGCCGTGCGGAACTCATGGCTGAGCGGCTTTATTACGAGCGGCTTCACCCTGGACTGCCCGTGGACCGATGGCACGCAGCCGGCGGGGGAGGCCGACCTGCTCGTGCGCGTCACCTTCACCGACCTGCTCACCGGCCGCGAGTTCAAGGCGACCAAGGAGCTCGACTAGCGTGGCCGCGATCCTGTTCTGGATCTACGTCGTGCTCGGGCCGGTGCTCGCCACGACGCTGGCGGTGCTGGTTCACTTCGGCCGCCGACGAATGACGCGACTGCTCAAATCCGCTGCGCCGCCGTTGCCCGCGTCGCCGCCGCACGTGGTGATGTTCGTGCCCGTCAAAGACGAAGCCGCCGGCATCGAGGCGTGCATCCGGCGGCTGCTGGCGCAGGACTATCCGGCGGACCGCATGCGCCTCGTCGTGGTGAACGACCGGAGCACCGACGGCACCGCCGGCATCGTTGATCGCCTGGCGGCGGAGGACGGGCGACTGTCGGTTCTGCACCTGGATCATCTGCCCGACGGCTGGCTGGGCAAGCCCCACGCGCTGCACGCCGCCGTCGCCGCGCAGGCTAAGGAGGTGGGGTGGTATTTGTTCGTCGACAGCGACGTGATCGTGGAGGCGACGGCGCTGCGCGACACGGTCGCGCTCGCCGCGGCGC
The DNA here is from genome assembly GCA_965214125.1 of Tepidisphaeraceae bacterium. GTDB lineage: Bacteria > Planctomycetota > Phycisphaerae > Tepidisphaerales > Tepidisphaeraceae > CBDCBA01. The sequence continues at coordinate 366,874 of CBDCBA010000027.1, read as the reverse complement.
GGGGGTATGCGCTGGTCAGCCTGACGACCGGCCTCGTCGCGCCGACGTTGCTGGAAAAACTCGTCGCCCCCGTCGCCGCCGCAACGTGGATGACGACCTTCCGCGCGAGCGACACGAACACCGATAACCGCCCGCAGTCGGCGTTGGCGAACGGGCAGTTCCTGCTGATTCGGCCCGAAGTGCTCGCGGCCGCGGGAGGGCACGAGGCGGTGAAGACGCAGACGTGCGAAGACGTCGCCCTCGCCCGCCGCGTGAAGGCCAACGGCGGGGCGGTTCGTTTTCTGCTCGGCCCGCACCTGACGCGCACGCGCATGCACGCCGACTGGCCGGCCATGTGGAACGGCTGGGCGAGGAACTTTGCCGGCACGGCCCGGCATCGCGTCTGGCCGTTGCTGGGGGCGCTGGCCGTGCTCGCGTCGCTCCTGCTCGCGCTGCCGGCCGTGCTGTGGGGCATCGCGCGGGCGAGGTCGCGTGGGTGCTGGCGGGCGTCGGGCACTACGTTGCCGTGACGGTTGCCGTGGCGATCGTGCATCGAGACACGGGGCGGACGATGCCCGCGGCAATCGGACTCAGCCTGCTGCATCCGGTCTCGATCCTCCTGACGATGGCGCTGCTCCTCAACGGCGTGCGGGCCTGCCTCGGCGGAACCGTGACCTGGCGCGGCAACGTGGTTCGGGCGTGATTGTTCGGGATTACGATGGCCCGGCCGTGCCGATCGCACCGACCATCTCCCAGAGCACGCCCTGCCCCGGTTGTGGCTACGACCTGAAGGGCCTGCGCCTCGACGGCCGCTGCCCCGAGTGCGGGCGGCCGACGATCGACACGTTCGGCCGGCCCCTTGGTAGTACGAACGGGCACGTGCTGGCCGAATTGCTCGGGATCGCCGGCCGGGGCTTGGTTTGGCTGATCGTCGCGACGTTGATGGCCGCCGTCGTGCGACGGGCGGGGCCGCTGGCGATGGGCGTCATCCTGCTGCCACCGGGTGTGCTCGCGGCGGGCGTCTGGCTGGCGTGCGTGGGTCGGCTGGTTTTGCGGGGGCGGCACGTGCTGGCCGTCGCCAATCGCTTTGCGCTGGCCGATCCGGTCGAGGCGGCCTGGCGACCGTGGGCCGTCGGCGCGGGCGTGAGCGTGCTGGCGGCGGCGGCGGCGCTGCTGGGGGCGGGCGACGTCGTCTTCGGCTCCGCAGGATTGGCGGTGGCCTTCCTCTGCCTGGGCGCGGCCGCAACCTGGGTCGCCGCGGCAACGCAGCAGCTTGTCCACCAGTCGGCGTTGCCGGACGTGTCCGCCGGCGCGACGGCGGGCGTGGCCGCCGCCTTTCTGCTCGCTGCCGCGGCAACGCTTGTGCCGATGCCGTTCCTGGGCCAATGGGAGGGCCTGCTGGCACGATTGGCCGGCGCGACGCTGGCCGTGGCGGTGTACTTCGTGAGTTTCCTGCACCTGAACGAGCGCCTGCGGCGCGGCCAGGGACCCGTGTCGTCGCTTTGAGTCGCTACGGCCGGCGCGACCGCTATCATCGGCCGCGCATGAGCAACTCCCGCCGAAACATCCTCGTGGCCGTGACCGTCATCGGCGCGCTCGCCGCGTTGGGGTGGATGATAATCCAATTCGGCGGCACCCTCGGCGGGCTCGCGGGCGGGGGTGGCTACCCGGTGACGATGACCACTCCGCGCGTCGACGGCTTGGCCGAGGGCAACCGCGTTCGCTACCGCGGCTTTACCGTTGGACGCGTCGAGTCGATCAACTTCGCCACCGATGGCAACGACTTCGAGGTCGTGCTGACGATGCGCTACGACACGCCCGTGCCCGCCAACGTGAAGGGCGTGGTGACGACGAGCAACGTCATCAGCGGCGGCTCGGACATCGCCTTGGAACTCATCGGCGCCGTTCCGGAAGGTCGGCTGGAGGCGGCGGACGGAGCCATCCCCGGCGAGTACGGCAGCGCGGCGCTGATCCCGCCGGAGTTCGCGTTGCTTGCGGACCAGTTCGAGCAGTTCATCGCCGAGCTGCGGGCGTCGAACCTCGTCGACACGGTGAACGATCAGGCCATCCGCATCGGCGAGTTGGCGGACTCGATGAACGCCCTTGTCGGCGACGAGCAACTGCGAAGCGACCTCAATGCCAGCGTCGCGAACATCCGCGCGCTCTCGACGACGGCCAACGACGCGGCGGTCCAGTACCGCCAGCTCGGCGAGCGGCTCAACGGGATGAGCGGTCAGGTCGAGAACGTGCTCGCCGACGCCGGCGAAATTGCGAGCGAGTTCAAGCAGACGGGTACGGAGCTGCGCGAGACCGTCGCCGGCGCCCGCCGCACCGTCGATGACACCGGCGCCGGCATCGCCCGGCTGACGGGGCAGTTCGAGCAGCGCCTGGTCGAGTTGGAGGGCACGCTCCAGCGGCTGGACAACGTGATGGCCAAGGTCGACGAGGGGGAGGGCACGCTGGGCCTGCTCCTGAACGACCCGCGGGCCTACGAATCCCTTGCGGCCGACTTGGCGTTGATGAACCGGATCCTCGCCGACGTCGAGCGGCTCGTGGAGCAGATCGAACGCGAAGGGTTCAAGTTCAGCGTCTTCTAGCTGCCGTCGTTCGATCCCATGACCCTGTTCCTCCTGATTGCGGCCGTCTGCATCGCGCTGGGCGTAAGCGCGCTTTGCTCCCTTATGGAGGCGACGCTCCTCTCGCTCACGCCCGGCGACGTGGCGGGGATGAAGCGCCGCCACGCGAAGGCGGGGGCGATCTGGGAGGCGTTCAAGAGCGATGTCGACCGGCCCATCAGCGTCATCCTCATCTGCAACACCGCCGCCCACACCATCGGTGCGACGGTGGCGGGGGCGGAGTTCGAAAAGTACGTGACCGAGACGTTCGGCGAGGGCGCCGGCGGGTGGAGCGTCTTTGCGTTCGGGGCGGTCTTCACCGTGCTGATGCTTCAGTTCACGGAGATTCTGCCCAAGAGCCTGGGCGTTCGGTACAACACGATCGTCGCCACGGCGACCGCGCGGCCGATGCGGTGGGTCGTCCGGCTGATGCGGCCGGTGCTGGCGGTGGTCAAATTGCTCAACCGCCCGTTCGAGCGGAAGACGAGCGAGGCGAAGGAGGTCGGCGTCGACGAGATCGCGACGCTGGCCGCCATGGCCCGGGTGGGGCGAACGATCACCGAGCAGCAGGAGCAGGTCATCGCCGCCGCCGGCCGACTCGGCACCGTCCAGGCCCGCCAGGTGATGACGCCGCGCAAGGACGTCCACTCCCTCGGCCTTGGTGACGACTTCGGCGACGTTCTCAAGCGCCTACGCAGCACGTCGTACACCCGCCTGCCCGTGTACGGCGAGGGCGGCAGCGACGACGTCCGCGGGCTCGTCCATCTGCGCGACGTATTCAACGCCCTCGCCCTCGTGCCGGGCCGCTTCCACGTCCAGGACGATCCCGCCACGCCCGAGACGATCAAGGCCATCCTTCCCGACGCGCCCGGCGGCGAGCGGCACGTCATCGGCGCGGGCGATCTCGACCTGCAACGCCTGCTCCGCCCCGTGCCGTTCATCCCCGAAACCAAGCCGCTCAGCCTGCTGCTGCGACGGTTTCAGACCCACTTCATCGGCAATGACGGCCAGCCGATCGAAAGCCACCTCGCGATCGTCGTCGACGAATACGGCAGCACGCAGGGCATCGTGACGCTCGAGGACGTGCTCGAGGTACTCGTGGGCAACATCGAAGACGAGTTCGACCCGAGCGACCGCCTGTGGCAACTCGAGCCAAAGGGCGAGCTAGCCTGGGCCGCCTCCGGCCAGGTGCCCTTGAGGGAAATCGTGCAAAAGCTGGGGATCGATGAGGATCGCGCCGGCGACGCCTGCCGCGGCGACGTGGTCACGCTCGGCGGCCTCGTGACATCCCGACTCGGCCGATTCGCGGAGGTGGGCGACACGGTCGACTTCGTCGGCTACACGATCGTCGTTGACGCCATCGGCCCCGGCGGCAAGGTCGAACGGGCCACGCTGACGACGCCCGACGAGGTCGAGGTCGACGGGTAGGGCACGATGCGTTCTCATTCGCCACGCCAATCTGAAGGTCAGACGCGCAGCGCGACGTGCTGATTGAGCGCGGTCGCGTACTGCTTGCGGACGGGGTCGACCACTTGATCGACGAACCGCTCCGTCTGCTCGACACAACGGCCGATGAAGCGCGAGGGATCGAGGGTGGCATCAAGGTCGATGTCGGCGAAGCGGGCGTCGCCGCGCAGGCGGGCGATCAGGTCGTTGTCGCCGCCGCGAGCTTTCACGTTCTCGGCCGCCGCCAGGCTGTGGGTGCGGACGGCCTCGTGGAGTTCCTGGCGGTCGCCGCCGGCGCGCACGCCGGCCATGAGGATTTCTTCCGTCGCCATAAACGGCAGCTCCGCCTCAACCGCCTTGGCGATCGTCGCCGGGTAGACGACCATTCCGCCCGCCACGTTCGCGACGATGTCGAGGCAGCCGTCGAGCGCCAGGAACATCTCCGGCAGGGCCAGCCGCTTGTTGCTTGAGTCGTCCAGCGTCCGCTCGAACCACTGCTCGGCCGCCGTCAAAACGGGTGAACTCGCGAGGCTGATGACGAAGCGGCTTAGCCCCGTCGCCCGCTCGCAGCGCATCGGGTTACGCTTGTAGGCCATCGCCGAACTGCCAACCTGCTCCTTCTCGAACGGCTCTTCAAGCTGCTTCAGGCCCGCGAGAATTCGCACGTCGTTCGCGAAGCGATGCACGCTGCCGGCGCAGCTCGCGAGGTCGCCCGCGATCTGCCCGTCGACCTTTCGCGGGTATGTTTGGCCCGTCACCGGGTAACTTTCGGCGAAGTCGAACCGTTCACAGACAAAGCGATCGAGCCGGTCGACCTTCCCGCCGTCGCCGTCGAAGAGCGACAGGAACGACGCCTGCGTGCCGGTCGTTCCCTTCACGCCGCGGAACTTCAGCGTCGCCACGCGGTGCTCCAGCGCCTCGATGTCCATCGCCAGCTCCTGCGCCCAGAGCGTCGCCCGCTTGCCGACCGTTGTGAGCTGCGCCGGTTGAAAGTGCGTGTATCCGAGCGTCGGCAAGGCCTTGTGCTCGCTCGCGAAGCGGCCCAGCGCGTCGACGCAGCGGGCGAGCTTGCCGAGCAACAAACGCATCGCGTCGCGGAGAATGAGCAGGTCGGCGTCGTCGACGACGTACTGGCTCGTCGCGCCGAGGTGGACGATCCCCTTCGCCGCCGGCGCGGCCGCCTCGAACGTGTGGACGTGCGCCATCACGTCATGACGCAGCCGCTGCTCCCAGTCGGCGGCGAGGTCGAAGTCGATGTCGTCGAGGTGGTCGCGCATCTGGTCGATCGCCTCGGCCGGTACGCGATCGAGCCCGAGCGATCGCTGCCCCTCCGCCAACGCCAGCCACAGCCGTCGCCACAGACCAAACTTTTTCGACGGACTAAAGAGCGCCAGCATCTCCGGCGAGGCATTGCGGGCGGCCAGTGGCGACTCGTAACGCGTCGGGTCGGTGGGCATGCGCGGGCATGCTAGAGGCACCATGGCCGGCGACGGCGGGCTCAAGAAGAACATGACGCTCACGTACACCAAGCAGAGGGTGGGCACGGCCCACCTCTGGTTCTGAACTCGCTCCCGATGGTGGGCCGTGCCCACCCTACTCGCGCAACCGCCGGGCGATGTCGCGCCGAACGCGGCCGTCGCGCACGGCGGCGGCGTGGCCGGTGGTGTAGAAGGGCGTCGTCATCGGCACGACCAGGCCGCGCTCCTCCAGGTGCGTCGGCAGGAGCGCGCCGCGATCGCCGATCGTGCGGTCGCGCTCGTACGAGTACTGCACGATGGGAAACCGCTGCTCCGGCGGCATCGAACGCTCCCGCATCGTGAGCGCGTCGAGGAAAGCGCTGCCCGTCCGCATCTGGCGACCGCTGAGGAACACGTCCGCCCACGACAGGCGGTCGGCGAGCTGCGCGCCTGAGTGCGGCGCGGCAATGGTGTAGAGCCGCGTGATCTTCAGGCGTCGTTCCCCCGGCCGCGGCGTCGCCGCATGCCGCGCCGTCACGCCGCCCATGCTGATGCCGACCACGTCGACCGCGACCGTCTCGCCCGGATCATCCGACGGGAACGCCTCCTGCGTCGCCCGCACGACCTTGGCGGCGGCGTTGTCGAAGTTGCGCGAGAAGCCGGGATTGACCGAGAGCACCGGACGATCACCAAGCTGTCGCCGCAGATCGCGGGCGACGTCGTCCGCAACGAGAAACGGGTCGGCGTACCCGCCGATCACGACCACCGGCCGCGGCGCGGGCCGCGTCGTCGCCTCGGGTTGCACGGTCGATGCACATCCAATCGCGACGAGGAACAACGGCAGTAGTGCAACCACGCGAATCATCGGCAACTGTAGGGTGGGATTTATCCCACCTCGGGTTCCGCCCGAGCCCGTGTTGGCATCGCCGGATGGTGGGATCAATCCCACCCTACTCCCAGATCAGCAGGCGTCGGGCGATGTCGTTGCGGATGGTCTCGTCGGCGTAGACCTTCTGGTGGCCCGACCGGCCGCGCGGCGTGTCGATCCAGATGACGATGCCGCGGTTGAGCAGGTGCGCGGGCAGCTCGCTGCCGGGGCCGATCGACAGGTCGTTCTCCTTCGCGTACTGCACGATCAGAAATTGCTCCTCCGGCGGCGCCAGTTGTTCTCGCCGGGCGAGGTTGCGGTAGAACCCGCTGCCGGTCCGCATCTGCCGGGCGGCGAAAACCAGGTCGGCCCAGCCGAGCTTGTCGGCCATCCGGGCACCGACGTGCGGCGAGGCGATGGAGAACATCCGCCCGATCCGCAACCGCCGGCCGTGATCGCCAAAGGAGCCGCCCGGCGCCGCCGCCAGCCGCGCGGCGGGGCCGGCCATGCTGATCGCGACCACGTCCACCTCCGTCGTCCACGTCGGGTCGTCCGTCGGGAACGCCGCGTCGACGGCCTCAACGATCTTGTTCGCCGCGCCGTCCATGTCGAGGGCGAAGCCGGGGCTGACGCTGGCGATGCGCAGGTCGTGCGTGAGGTCGATCAGCCGCTCGGCCGTCTGGTTCGGGCCCAGGCCTGGGTCAAGGTAGCCGCCGACGACGATCACCGGCCTCGGCAACGGCCCGCCCGCGTCAAGCTGCGCCGCTGTCGGCCGCACCGTCGGCCCGATCGAGCAGCCCGAGAGCGCGAGCAACAACAGCAGTGCGAGCAATCGACACATCGCTTTAATCCTATTCCTTCACCGCCGCGATCGAACGAAACGTCCGGCCCTCGGCGATGTACTTGCGCTCGAAGTTCGTGCCGACCACCTCCCCCTCGGCCGTGTCGCCGGGGTGCTCGTACGGCACGATCCGCAGCGGCCCGGCCTTGAACGTCGGCTCGATGTGCGACCAGTAGTCGGCGTGATCCGTGACCACCTGCACGCGCCCACCCGGCCGAAGCATCCGCTGAACTTCAAGCAAGAACTCCGCCTGAATCAGCCGTCGCTTGTGGTGGCGCGCCTTCGGCCACGGGTCCGGAAAGTAGATATGCACCGCCGCCAGCGACCCGTCGGCGACGTAGTCCTTCACGAACAGGCTCGCGTCGGCTCGGATCGCCCGCGCGTTGTCCTCGCACCCGTTGCGGCGAAGGCGGTCGCACATCGTCCGCCAGTAGAAGCGGGCCCACTCGATGCCGAAGAAGTTGACGTCCTTCCGCCCCTTCGCCTGCCGCGTAAGGAACGTCCCCTTGCCGCACCCGATTTCGAGTTCGACCGGGTTGGCGTTGCCGAAGAGCGCGGCCCAATCGATCGGCTTGGCGAGGTCTTCCTGCTCGACGCCGATCGGCTCGATGATGAGGTCGCGCTTGGTCTGCATCGGGGGGCGAGTCTAGCTCCTCCACCCACCGCCGACGGCGACGACGAGCCCACGCGTTATGCGTTCCGAAATGCTGTCTGAATCCACGGTCGTTGTTGTCGATCACGTTTAGAGCCGATACCGCGACCTTGCGACGCCGGAGCGGAAGCTCCGGGTCCGATGGGGAATGGTCGTCAGAACCCGGAGCTTCCGCTCCGGCGTCCGCGGGTTCTGTGATGGCTCCAAACTCGCACGTGGGGTGGTGGTGGCACGGGTCTCGCGGACGCGACCCGTGCCACCGGGGTGTAGCCCTACGGTCATGGCATGCCCGTGGCCGAATACCGCACATTGTTGAACGCTTCGCTGGAGGAGGTTTGGGCGTTCCACGCGGATGCGGAGACGGGGCTTGTGGCGTTGTCGCCGCCGGAGGCGGGGGTGGAGATCGAGCGGGCCGATCCGGGCGGGGTCGGGGCGGAGGTGCACTTGACGGCGAAGACGCCGATCGGGCGGAAGAAGTGGGTGGCCGTCTACCGCGAGTGGCAGCCGCCGACGGGGTCGCGGCCGCACCGCCGGGCGTGGTTCGTCGATGAAGCGATCGTCAGCCCGTTCAAGCGGTGGTCGCACCGGCACGGTTTCGAGGAGATCGTGCAGGGCGGCCGGACGCGCGTGCTGGCGAGCGACCGGATCGACTACGACGTCGGCTATGGCCCGATCGGCCTGCTCGCGAGCAAGCTGATCGTCCGCCGCGAACTCGACAAAATGTTCGCGTACCGACACGCGGAGTTGCAGAGAAGGATGAGGGGAAAGGCAGAAGGATGAAGGATGAAGGATGAACCCGAAGCAGAGCCGGATCACACTGTCCGCCTCCGCTTCGGGCTCCGGCTCGGGTTCATCCTTCATCCTTCACCCTTCACCCTTCATCCTTCACCCTGCTACCGTCTCATAACGCCCAGGGAGTACCCCCGCACGCCCCGCTCGACCGCCGAAGGCCGATCCAACCAATCCATGCCCCGCGACATCCCCGTCGGCAACGGCCGGCTGCTCATCACGTTCGACGACCGCTACCAATTGCGGGACCTCTTCTACCCGCACGTCGGCCAGGAGAACCACGCCGGCGCCGGGCCGTGCCACTTCGGCGTCTGGGCTGAAACCCCCGGCAAGAAGCAGCCGGGCCAGAACAGCCAGGGCCGGCTCGCTTGGAGCGACGACCGCGACTGGACCGTTCGCCAACGCTATCTTGAGGACGCGCTGACGACCGACGTCGACTTGTGGAACGAGCGGTTGCAACTGAGCCTGCACTGCAACGACGCGGTCGACTTCAACCGCAACGTCTTCGTCCGCCGCATCCGCGTCCACAACCGCCAGGACGTCAAGCGGCTCGTGAAGGTCTTGCACCACCACGACTTCCTCATGTTCGGCACGCGGGTGGGCGACACGGCCTACTACGACCCGGAGCTCAAGAGCATGGTCCACTACCGGGCCAAGCGCTACCTGAGCTGCTGCTGGTACGGGCCGGGTGAGGACGGCAAGCCGGAGCGGCGTGTGGACGAGTTCGCGACCGGCACGAGCGGTTTCGGCGGGGCCGAGGGCACCTTCCGCGACGCCGAGGACGGGCACCTTGGCATGAACCCGATCGCCCAGGGGGCGGTCGACTCGACGATGAGCTGCAACGTCACGGTGCCGGCGCACGGCACGGTCGACGTCTATCTCTGCATCATCGCGGGCAACAGTCGCGACGAGGTGGCCGAGCTGCACGGCTGGCTCGACCGCCACACGCCGCAGAACGTGCTCGACCGCACGACAAGTTACTGGCGTCTGTGGAGCCAGGGGGCGGGCATCCAGTTCGGCGATTTGCCGGCGGACGTGGTGAAGCTCTTCAAGCGCTCGATGCTGACGGTGCGCACGCAGATTGATGACGAAGGGGCCATCATCGCGGCGAACGATTCCGACATCATGCAGTTCGCGCGCGACACCTACAGCTACATGTGGCCGCGCGACGGGGCGCTCGTCGCCGACGCCCTCGACTTGTGCGGCTACCAGGATCTGGCGCGGAACTTCTACAGCTTTTGCCAGCGGGTGATCCAGCCCGAGGGGTACTTTTTGCACAAGTACAACCCCGACGGCAGCCCGGCGAGCAGTTGGCACCCCTGGATCAAGGACGGCCGCCCGAGCCTGCCGATCCAGGAGGACGAGACGGCGCTGGTCGTCTGGGCGATGTGGCGGCACTACTGGCGCTACCGCGACACGGAGTACATCCGCCCGCTCTGGATCGACGTCGTCATGCCCGCGGCCGACTTTATGTGCAGGTACCGCGATGAGCGGACCGGCCTGCCGCTGCCGAGCTACGACCTGTGGGAAGAGCGGTGGGGCGTTCACGCCTTCACGGTCGCGACGGTCTACGGCGGATTGATCGCGGCGCGAAACTTCGCGGTGGCCTTCGGGGACAAGGCACGCGCCGACAAGTACGGCAAGGCCGCCGCCGAGGTGAAGGAAGGGGCGGCGAAGTACCTGTGGAGCGAGGAATTGGGCCGCTTCAGCCGGCGGCTTGTCCCGCACGACCAGATGACGCCCCCGCAGGAGCCGGGCTACCAGGACCCCGAGGCCAACAAGCTGCACGCGGCCGACAGCGAGGACATCTACGAGGTCGACGACACGCTCGACGCCAGCCTCTTCGCGATCTACAAGTTCCACCTCTTCGAAGGCGACGACCCGCGCGTGGTCGCAACGATGGACGCGATCGAGAAGGAACTGTGGGTCAAGACCGACGTCGGCGGCGTCGCGCGGTACACGAACGATTACTACCACCGCGTCAGCGACGACATCGACAATGTCCCCGGAAATCCCTGGTTCATCTGCACGCTTTGGCTGGCGGATTACTTCATCCACCGCGCGACGAACAAGGGCCAGCTCAAGCAGGCGATCCCCATCTTCGAGTGGGCAGCCAGTCACGCCCTTGAGAGCGGCACGCTGGCCGAGCAGGTGAACCCGTATACGAACGAGCCGATCTCGGTCTCGCCGCTGACATGGTCGCACGCGACGGTCTGTTCGACCGTGGTGAAATATCTGGAGAAGCTCGAGCAGCTCGACGCCGTCAACGCCGGGCCCGAGACGTTCCGGATGCGCGTGCCGGGGCGGTTCCAAAGCGTTCACTCCAGCGATCGCCCGGACGCCCCCGGCGAGGAGTACGCGGACGATCCGGAGATCCCCGAACCTCCCGGCCACCACGGCCACGCTGCGGACGCCGCGGCGTAGGCAGGCGGGCCGCCGCGCGTCGGGCGGCGGCGGTGGCTACCCTGTCTCCCCATGGTGCCGGACGGAGCGATCGAACCTGCGTTGAGCGAACGGCCGGAGTTGTCGATCGTCGTCCCGGCGCTGAACGAAGTGGACAACGTCGGCCCCCTCGCCGAGCAGGTTGCCGCGGCGATGGGCGACGTGCCGTTCGAGCTCATCGTCATCGATGATGGCAGCATCGACGGCACAACCGACCGGCTGACGGACCTCGCGGCCACGCGCCCGTGGCTGCGCGTGTTGCGCCGGGCGAAGCCGCAGGGCCAGAGCGCCGCGATGGCCGCCGGCATCGCGGCGGCGCGCGGGACCTTCATCGCCACGCTCGACGCCGATCTGCAAAACGATCCGGCCGATTTGCCGCAAATGCTCGCGTTGCTGAAGGATCGGGGCGTCGACTTCGTGCAGGGCGATCGTTCGAAGAACCGGCAGGACACGTTCTTCCGCCGCCGCGCCAGCTGGGTCGGCCGAACCGCCCGGCGGCTGGTCATCGGCGACAGCGTGCGCGACACCGGGTGCAGCGCCCGCGTGATGCGCAGCGATCTCGCCAAGCGTTTGCCGCTGCAATACAAGGGAATGCACCGGTTTTTCCCCGCCTACAGCCGACTGCTGGGAGCGGAGATCGCCGAGTACGACGTTCGACACCACCCGCGCCAGGCCGGGCAGACCAAGTACGGCGTCGGCGTGCTGACACGCGGGGTCGGCGGGTTCTGCGACCTGCTCGTCGTCCGCTGGATGGCCAACCGCCTGCGCGACGTGCGCGTGGACGAACTTGCCCTGACGGCGAGCGAGGAGCGTTCGTGACGCGCTGCCTTGCCGCGCTGATCGTCCTGCTGCTCGCGGCCCCGTGTGTCGCCGGCCCCGACATGCCGATGAGCGATCGGCTCGCGGACCTGAACGTGCAGGACGGCCACGTGGTCATCGAGACCGACGACGGCCCGGTCACGCTCGAGCCGGCCGAGTTCCTCGAGGCGGTCGCGTCGCAGCAGACGAGCCGGCAACGCCGCGGCTGGCTGTTGCGGTTGCTCGATGTCACCTCGCCGCTGGGCATCCTGTGGATCGGCCTTGGCCTGCTCGGTCAGGCGCTGTTCAGCGGGCGGATGATCGTGCAGTGGCTCGCCAGCGAGAAGGCCAAGCGCAGCGTGATGCCCGTCTCGTTCTGGTGGATGAGCCTGGTGGGGTCCTCGATGCTGATGGCGTATTTCGTGTGGCGCGTCGAGATCATCGGCTTTCTTGGACAGAGCGCACCGTGGGCGATCTACGCGCGCAACCTATGGCTGATTTACCACCCGCATCCGGCGGCCACGCCCGAGGTGTAAGGCGAGGTGTAAGGCGGCGTCGCTTTGTTCTATGGTGCCGGCCATGAGCAACGAAGCGTCTGACGAAGTGCGGCTGGGCATCATCGGCGTCGGCGGAATGGGCTGCACCCATCTGGGCATGCTGACCGGCGGCCAGCCCGTGCCCCGCCTGCGCGTGACGGCCATCGCGGACAGCGATCCCGCGAAGGTGAAGAACGCCGTCCAAACAGTCGCGCAGCACGAGGTAAGGGGGTTTGACTCGGGCGAGGCGCTCATGGCCAGCGGCGAGGTCGACGCCGTGCTGATCGCCACGCCGCACTACTTCCACCCGCCGCTGGCAATCCAGGCGTTCGAGCACGGGCTGCACGTGCTCAGCGAAAAGCCGGCGGGCGTCTACACGAAGCAGGTCAAGGAGATGAACGCCGCCGCCGAACAGGCCGCGAAGGAAAAGGGCCTGGTCTTTGGCATCATGTTCAACCAGCGCACCCGCAAGAGCCACCAGCAGATGCGCAAGCTCGTGCAGAGCGGCGAACTCGGCGAGATCAAGCGGACGATGTACGTGCTGACCGACTGGTTTCGCACGCAGTACTACTACGACACCGCCGACTGGAAGGGCACGTGGCAGGGCGAGGGCGGGGCCGTGCTGCTCAACCAGAGCCCGCACAACCTGGACTTGTGGCAGTGGATCTGCGGAATGCCGGTGCGCGTGCGGGCCTTCTGCAAGATGGGCCACCACCACGAGATCGAAACCGAGGACGAGGTCACCGCATACGTCGAGTACGCCAACGGCGCCACGGGCACGTTCGTGACGAGCACGGGCGAGGCGCCCGGCACGCAGTTCCTCGAAATCGCCAGCGACCGCGGCAAGGTTGTGATGGAGGGCAACGGCGCGATCACGTGGTGGCGGACCCCGACGAGCGTGAAGCAATTCCTCGACGAGACCGACGAGGGCTTCGCCAAGCCAGAGACGTGGAAAACCGACATCCCCGGCGGCAACGGCCCCGAGCACCGCGGCATCCTCGTCAACTGGACTCAGGCCATCCTCGACGGCACGCCCCTGATCGCCCCCGGCACCGACGGCCTCAACGGTGTCACGCTCGCCAACGCGATGCTTCTGAGCGCCTGGACCGACGCCTGGGTCGACCTCCCCCTCGACGACGACGCCTACGCCGCCATGCTGAAGGAGAAGGGCGAGCAGAGCACATTCGTCAAGCGGACTCGCGAGGCGGAGGTGAAGGCGGTGAGCAGCTTTTGACGCTAAGATTCCGCCATGGCCACGCTGACGCTGCCCGAAGACGCCCCCGCGGACATCGCGGAAGTGAATGGCGATGTGGGCATGGTCCCGCGCATCACGATCGAGGAGTACCACGACCTGATGCGGGTGGTAGGTCTCGATGAGGAGAAGGGCTGGGAACTCATCGACGGCCTCATCCGCCGCGTGGACAAGAGTGGACCCGGGGAGGCCAAGACCGTGATCAACCCGTTGCATGCTTTTGTGACCGGCCGACTCGGGCGACTGATGCCGCGCTTCGACGGCACCGGCTGTCACATTCGGATCGAGAGCCCCGACCGGCTCGGCGAGCGAGATGAACCCGAGCCCGACGCCGCCATCGTTCGCGGCAACGACACGGACTACATCGCCCGGCATCCGACCGCCGCCGACACGCTGTGCATCATCGAAGCGTCCGACTCGTCCGAATCCTTCGACCTCAACAAGAAGCAGCGGCGATACGCCTTGGCGGGAGTGCCGGTGTACGTCGTCCTCCGTTTGCGACGGCGCAACGCGATCGTCCTCCGGCAACCCGAGGGGGACCACTACGCGGATCGTCGCGAGTTGTCGATCGACGCGATCCTCTCCCTGCCGACAGCGATGGAGCAGACGACGGTCGATACTCCCCTCGCCGACCTCTTGCCACCCTCGGACGCGGTCGGGTAAGCTGCCAATGCCTTAGTGAAGCCGAAAGGCGTAGGGCGATGCTTCGTCGCCCAGGCTGCCACGCAGCCTGCGCAGAGCGCGACATCACCGCGATTGACGCTCCGCGACATCGCGCTGGTAAGGCAGGAACGCCCAGTCGCTTTGCGGCTGGGTCTCTTCGTGCGGAAACCACTCCGGGTCTTCATGCTCGAGCCATGTGTAAGCACCGGCGTACCGCTCTCCGTCATTGCAGTCTGCGTGATTCTAGTTGCGCTCGCTTACTGGCTGCGCGATCGCCCAAGCCCACGATCAGCCAAGGCAAGCGACTGGCTCCAACGCCAACGCGAGGCGTGGGAGAATCCGGACGCGTTCTGGCGAAAAGCAGTGGAATCCAACCCGCGTGCCGGTCGGCCCACGGTGAACCTTCAAGAACTCGCCCGCCGCCTCGGCGTCGAAGCCGACTACCTCCGCCGCTTCATCCCAGCTTACGCCGAAATCGCGCTCCCCAAGCGCCGCGGTGGGCATCGAACGCTCCACGTCCCGGACAAGCCAACGAAGAAACTCCAGCGCAGAATCCTCCACCGCCTGCTCCTTGCCCTCGAACCCCACCCGGCCGCCATCGGCTTCCGGCGGGGCAAGAGCATCATCGACCACGCCGCCCTCCACAGCGGCTGCGACCTGATCCTCAAGTGCGACATCGTCGACTTCTTCGGCAGCACGCTCGGCACTCGCGTCAACGCCTTCTTCCGCCGGCTCGGTTGGGACGACGAGGCGGCCGCGATTCTTACCAGAATCTGCTGCCGCGAGAACGCGCTGCCGCAGGGTGCGCCGACGTCGCCCGCCCTGTCGAACCTCGTCAACCGCGGCATCGACCGCAAGCTCGCCCACTACGCCGAGTCGATCGGCATGGCCTACAGCCGCTACGCCGACGACCTCTGCTTCAGCTACCTGACCGAACGCCGCCACTCCGCCCGCCGCGCCCGCGGGATGCTTCAGTACGTCCGCCGCACGCTCAAGGCCTACGGCTACACCGTCCACGGCAAGCAGAAGACGCACTTCGTCCGCAAGCATCGCCGCCAACTGGTCTGCGGCCTTGTCGTCAACGACCGCCCGAACCTGCCGCGCGAAGCCCGCCGCCGACTCCGAGCGATCCGTCACCGCCACGCGACGGGTAAGCCCGCGACGCTGACGCCCGAGCAACTCGCCGGCTGGTCCGCCTACGAGACCATGGTCCAGTCGGTAGCATCCGAGGCATGACCTCAAGAGCAGCCAACGAACTCCGCGCCGTCAACGTGCAACGCAACTTCACCGAAACTGCCGCCGGCAGCGTCCTTTGGCGGCAGGGGGGCACGCTCGTCCTCTGCACCGCCGCCGTCGAGATCAAGCGGCCACGCTTCTACACCGACGATCAGCCCGGCGGCTGGGTAACGGGCGAGTACGTCATGCACCCCGCCAGCGTCCCCGGCCGCAAGGATTGGCCCGGCGAACGCCTCGACAAGCGCGCCACCGAAATCGGCCGCCTCATCGGCCGCTCGCTCCGCGCGGCCATCGACATGACCAAACTCGGCCCGCACACGATCACGATCGACTGCACCGTCCTCCAGGCCGACGGCGGCACGCGCACCGCCAGCATCTGCGGCGGCATGATCGCCCTGCACGATGCCTTACGCACGCTCCCGGAGAAGATGCCGGGCGCCGTCAAGAACAAGCGGCCCGCCTACGGCAGCGAAGACCACGGCGACTACGCCATCGCCCCCGCCTTCGACGCCAAGTTCTACAAACCCGCCGAGGCGATCCAGAACCCCCTCGCCGCCGTCAGCGTCGGCATCATCGACGGCCAGGCCGTGCTCGACCTCGACTACGTTCTCGACTCCCGCGCCGAGGTCGACCTGAACGTCGTCCGCACCGCCGCCGGCAACTATGTCGAACTCCAAGGCTCCGCCGAGCACGGCAACGGCTTCAGCCCGGCGCAACTTGCCGAAATGCTGAAGCTCGCCAACGCCGGCATCGACAGCCTGCTGGACGTGCAAAAGGCGGCGATGGCCTAAACCATCGCCGCCGTGCAAGCAGTGGCTCCAACTGGACTCGAACCAGTGACCTAGGGCTTATGAATCCCTCGCTCTAACCAGCTGAGCTATGGAGCCGCGGGGTGGGGGCATTGTTGGCCGGTCGGGGCGGGGCGGCAAGCCGGGGGGTGGGCAAAATTGCAGACGAACGCGGCCGCGCCGGGTGGGGCGCGGCCGTCGTCGTTGCATTTCCTCCCTCTCGCGTTGGGTCGGTCAGGCGGTGGTGGCGTCGCCGCCGAGGCCGTGGTAGGCACGCATGCCGTGCTCGCCGAGGTCGAGGCCTTCGATCTCCTCGGTCTCGCTCACGCGGATACCGCCGAGCACCTTCAGGATCGCGAAGATCGTCAGCGAGATCAGGAACGCCGTCACGCTGATGGCGAACGTGCCGATGAGCTGCGTGAGAAAGCTATGGTCGCCGTTCGAACTGAAGATGCCGACCGCCAGCGTCCCCCAAACGCCGCACACGCCGTGGACGCTGATCGCGCCCACCGGGTCATCGATGCGCACGCGGTCGAAGGCGAGCACGCTGGCGAAGACGAGGGCGCCGGCAATGCCGCCGACGACGATCGACCAGCCGGGGCTGATGACGTCCGCGCCGGCGGTGATGCCGACGAGACCCGCGAGCATGCCGTTGAGACCCATCGTCAGGTCGGGCTTGCCGCCGAAGGCGACCATGCTGACGAGCAGGGCGATCATCCCGCCGGCACACCCGGCGAGGGCGGTCGTCACGAAGACGGTGCTCACGCCCGCTTCGTCCGCACTGAGCACCGATCCGCCGT
Source organism: Tepidisphaeraceae bacterium (assembly GCA_965214125.1). GTDB lineage: Bacteria > Planctomycetota > Phycisphaerae > Tepidisphaerales > Tepidisphaeraceae > CBDCBA01. The sequence continues at coordinate 349,712 of CBDCBA010000027.1, read as the reverse complement.
TGAAGCCGAACCAGCCGAGGAACAGCAGGAAGACGCCAACGTTCGCCAGCGGCAGGTTATGGCCGGGGATGGCCCGAACCTCACCGTTGGACCCGTACTTGCCCAGGCGTGGCCCGAGCAGCAGCACGCCGGCCAACGCCGCGAACCCGCCGAAGGCGTGGACGACGGTCGAGCCGGCTAAGTCGTAGAAGCCCATGTCGTCAAGCCAGCCCGCGCCCCACTTCCACCCGCCGGTGAACGGGTAGGCGAAGCCGACGAGCACGACGGCGTAGATCATGAACGGCAGCAGCTTGATCCGCTCGGCCACGGCGCCGGACACTATCGTCGCGGCCGTCGCGGCGAACATGGCCTGAAAGATGAAGTCGGTGTAGATCGTGTACGCCCCGCCGAAGTAGGTCGGCCGCATCGCGTTGGGGGCGGTTGGATCGAGTGGCGAGCCGAAGGCGAACCACTCGCCGCCGAGCCTCCAGGCGTCGCCGGGATACATGGCGTTAAAGCCCCAGACCCAGTAGAGCAGGATGCCGGTGCAGATGATCCAGACGTTCTTGGTCAGGATGTTGACCGCGTTCTTGGCCCGGCACATGCCCGCCTCGACGCTGCAAAAGCCAAGGTGCATGATGAACACGAGGGCCGCGGCGATGAGGATCCAGAGGTTGTTGGCTCGGTAGACACCGGCCGTCACGCCGGCGGCATCGAGGTCGGCCTGGAACCGGGCGGCCTCGGCGGCAGCTTCGGCATCGGCGTCGCCTTCGGAGGATCCCTCGGATTCGCCCTTCATGGCGTCCGCCGCGTCGTCGGCGACCTCTTGAACCTGACCCGCGACATCCTCCGGCGTGGTGCTCGCGTCGTCGCTTTGCGCCAGCGCCGCCGGCGACATCGCGCACAGGGCGACAACCGCGATGCAGGTGAGAAGGCACCTCAACCAGCGGCCGGGCCGGCGAAGGGTGGAAGGGGGAACGACTTCGAATGCCCGAAGGGGCGGGGACGTGCTCTTCATGGCTGTTCCTGCGCGCCGGCGAGGGATGGCTGGGTGGAGGGCGTGCCGCCGAAAAAGCGGCATGCCAACGACGAACGCCCGGCCCGAACGTCGGGCGGGGTCGAATCAGCCGGGCGGTCCGGCGGACGAGAGATCGCCATATCGCAGGTGCCCGCGCCAAGGCGGGCAAGGTCAGGCGAGGCGATCGTGCGAGGGGTGCCGTCGTCTGCCGGTGGTCAGTCGGCGTCGGGGGCGGGCGAACAGCGGCGAATGAATGGGCGGAGCGATGCCTCGGTCGGGGTCGACGCCAGCCGGTTCTGCTGGCGAAATCACGCGGGGCGGTGCGGCAGGTGTAACCGCACCGCCCGGAGAATTCAAGTTCCGCCAGCGCGACGAGCGGGTGGCGTTAAAACGCGAAGTTGAGATTCAGGCTGCCGATCAGCTCGATGTCGTCACCGTTGTTGGCGGTTTCGAGGCCTTCGGCGCCGAGGAAGATCGCTTCGAGGCCGGGCGTGAGCGACCAGTCGCCGTAGCGCTCGGGCACCGGCAGCGGCAGTTCGCCCGCGACGGCGACGCTGACGTAGCCAAAGAACTCCTCGTCGCCGTCGTTGTCGAAGTAGTAGTCGTCAAGGCTCAGGCCGACGATGACGGGGAACTCCAGCTTGAGCGGCAAATCGTCGCCGACCTCCAGCGTCACGCCGGTGGTCACGCCGAGCTGGAGGTACGCATCCTCGCTGCCGCCGTTGTCGCTTGTCTCGAAGAAGGCGCCGCCGGCGAAGCCGAGGGCGATGCCGGCATCCTCGTCGTCGGGATCCTCGCCGAGCACCAGACCGTACTTGAGTGTTGCACCAACCTCCTGGATGGTCTCAAACGCGCCGTTGGGCGAGGTGTAGAAGGTGTAGAGGCCTTCGATGGCGAAGTTGCCGGTGGTGAAGGTGAGGCCGCCGTAAAGATCGCTCTCGTACCAACTGCTGGGCCCCTGGCCGCTCGAGCCGGTGTGCTCGTCGTGAAAGCTGTTCCACTGGCCGACGTTGGCCTCCAGCCTGAAGCCGCGCGAGTCGTCCACGAGAATCGGCACGCCGACCTCGAAGTAGGGTTGGGCGATAAAGCCCTGATCCTCCTGATTGATGCCGCGGAAGAAGTACGCGGTGGTCAGCGTCACGCCGACTTCGACGCCGTAGTTGACGCCCTCGAGCTCGTCGAGGGACGGGTCGACCTCCGGCAGCGGGTCCTGCGGGCGCTCGGGGTTGACCTGAGCGGCGGCGACGCTTGAAAGGGAGGCGGCGGCGATTGCGACAGCGGCGATCAGCCGCGGGTGAGTCTGGATCATGGTAAGTCCGTGCGTACGTGCGAGAGGGGCAACGCGATGGAAGCGGGCGACACATCCCCCGCTGCCGACGATCGTCGGCGGGGCGGCCGGGAAAGAGCGACGCGGCCGCGTGCAGACGGTTGGCCCGGCCGCGGCAACACAATTTGCGTGCCAGCCCCGCTGCCTCTGATCACGCTGCCGCGCGAGAAACAAATCGGCCTTGCCGCGGGATGGATGGGTTCGTCACCGAACGGTTAAAAGTTTTGTTGATTTCCGGTAAAGGCACGGCGAAGGCTGCTACGGCGGCACGTGGTCCGATAAGTCGAAGAAGTTTGCGTCGGCGTAGAGTCGTCCGCCGACGTGGCCGCAAATCGGCGCAGCGGTGCCCGTTCGTTGTGCAGCCGGGCGGTTCGGCGACCGCGCCTTAGGCAAGCTCGACGCATCGACGGCTGCCCTGCCGAGCGGCGTCTTCATTCGAATCCCCGGCCGTATCATGGTCCGCCCGCGGCCGCGCCGGTCGGCGGGCGATGCCCGTTATGCAGATTCGCAACTTCTCCATCATCGCCCACATCGACCACGGCAAAAGCACGCTCAGCGATCGCCTGCTGCAACGCGCCGGCGCGATTACCGAGCGGGAGATGCGCGGGCAGATGCTCGACGACATGGACCTCGAACGCGAACGCGGCATCACGATCAAGGCCAGCGCCGTCACCGTCAAGCACGTGCACGACGGCGAAGAGTACATGCTCAACTTCATCGACACGCCCGGCCACGTCGACTTCCACTACGAGGTCCGCAAGGCGCTGCAGGCGTGCGAGGGCGCCATCCTCGTCGTCGACGCCACGCAGGGCGTGCAGGCGCAAACGGTCGCCAACGCATACGCGGCATTGGAGCAGGATTTGGAGATCATCCCGGTCGTCAACAAGATCGACCTGCCCAGCGCCCGGCCGGAGGAGATCGCCGACGAGATCGAGCAGATCCTGGGCTTTCCCGCCGAAGATGCGCTGTACGTCAGCGCCAAAAGCGGGCAGGGGATCGACGATCTCATCAACTTCCTTTGCACCAAGCTGCCCCCGCCCAAGGGGAACCCGACCGGCATCACGCGCGGCCTGATCTTCGACAGCCACTACGACGACTACCGCGGCGTGGTGATCTACGTCCGCATGGTCGATGGCAGCTTGGAAAAGGGGCAGAAAATCCAACTCATGGGCACAGGACGCGAGTACCCGGTCACGGAGCTGGGCAAGTTTATGCCCAAGGCGACCCGCGTCGATCGCATCGGGCCCGGCGAGGTGGGGTACGTGGTCGCGACGATCAAGGACATCCACGACGTGCGCATCGGCGACACGATCACCGACAGCAACACGCCTGCTCCCGAGCCGCTGCCGGGCTACGAGCCGGTGCAGCAGATGGTCTTCTGCGACTTCTATCCCGGCGGCAGCACGCAGTACGAAGACTTGCGCGACGCCGTCGACCGGCTGAGTTTGAACGATAGTTCCTTCACGTTTGCTCCCGAAAGTAGTGACGCGCTAGGCTTCGGCTTCCGCTGCGGCTTCCTGGGCTTGTTGCACATGGAGATCGTGCAGGAACGCCTCGAACGCGAGTTCGACGTGGAGGTCGTGCAGACGGCCCCGACCGTGACCTACGAGGTCGCGACAACCGACGGCACCGTCACGCGCATCGACGCCCCAAGCCAATTGCCCGACCCGTCGCAGATTCAGGAGGTCCGCGAGCCGATCATCAAGATGAACGTGATGGTCCCGCAGGAGTTCGTGGGCGCCATCATGACCCTCGCCGACGAGCGGCGCGGCGAATACAAGAAAACCGAGTACATCGGCCACGGCGAGGCGCAGCGGGTGATCCTCACGTACGACATCCCGCTCGCGGAGGTCATCTATGATTTTTACGACAAACTTAAGAGTAGCACCAAAGGCTACGGCACGATGGATTACGAGGTCATCGGCTTCCGCGAGGCCAACCTCGTGCGCGTGGATGTGCTCGTCAACGGCGGGCGGGTCGATGCGTTGTCGATGATCCTGCACCGCAGCAACGCCGAGCCGCGTAGTCGGAAGATTCTCGTCAAGCTCAAGGGCCAGATCGACCGCCACCTCTTCGAGATCCCGTTGCAGGCGGCGATCGGCGGGAAGGTGATCGCCCGCGAGACGATCAAGAGCGTCGGCAAGAACGTGACCGCCAAGTGCTACGGCGGCGACGTGAGCCGCAAGCGCAAGCTGCTCGAAAAGCAGAAGGAAGGTAAGAAGCGCATGAAGCGCGTTGGCTCTGTCGACATCCCGCAGGGGGCGTTCCTCGCGGTGCTGGACGCGAGCGAGTAGGATGGCCTGATGTTTTGGCGAAGCGTTTTTCTGGCGTTGCTGTTCGGCGCGTCGCTTCTATACCGGCGGTTGCACATGCGCTCCAAGAACACTGCTGCTCGAGCGGAACGTTTTCCTTCGAGCTTCACCCGACCGTATCGCGGTCGCGAAAGAACTTCTCGATATCGAGCCGCAGCCACGGAGCTTGTCGCTGTGGACGTACTTTGACACAACCGTCATCGATGTAAGTTTTGCTTTTGGACCCTATGTAGAAGGCGAGCGCGTCCCGCCGCAGGCGAGCTACACAATCTATCTCTCAGACAATGACGAGCCAATAACGGTTTCGGCTAAATCCTTAACTGGTCCTATGGCAACGCCTGAGCAGATCAGGCAGATGCTACAAGAGGTCGAATTCGCCCTTCACCGGGCGGCGGCCGCGTCGGGTACGATGGAGCAACCATGACGCTCGCCCCATCCGAAACCCCACCATCTGCCGAGCCGTTGGAGGAGCCGGTGCGTCGCCACGTGCTGCGGGCACCCATTCCGATGGCGGCTCGCGTCATCGACTTCGGCCGCCCGCTGACGGCCGAGGAGTTCATGCGCATCCCGGAGGCGGAGGGAAAACAGGAACTCGTTGACGGAAGGGTGATCGAGATGCCGCCAGTCGGAATGGGCCACGGGAAAAAGCAGCTTGGCATCGGCCGTCGTCTCGGCGACTGGAACGACCAGCATAAGCTTGGCGAGGTGATGGTCGAGACGGGCTACATCCTCGATCGCAAGCCCGACGTGACACGCGGCCCGGACGTGTCATTCATCCGCACCGAGAAGATCCCGGAAAGTCAGGACGAGGACGACTTCATCGAGGCCGTGCCGGACTTCGTGGTCGAGGTGCGCAGCAAGAACGACCAGCCCCACGAGCTCACGGGCAAGGCGGAAGAGTATCTGGCGTTTGGCGTGCCGCTGGTGGTCGTGGTCGATCGCAAGCGGGCGATTGTCGAGGTGCATCGACCGAACATGGATGTCGTCACGCTCAACAGTGGTGACACCTTCGACGGTGGCGACGTGCTGCCGGGCCTCTCGATGCCGGTCGCCGAGATGCTCGCTTAAGCTGCCGGCTTTTCGACCACGACCGTCTCCCATAGGTCCGGCGTGGTCAGCTTGTAGCGGTGCGTCGCCGTAACGCCGACGGCCTTCAGCAGATCATCCAGCGCGAGGTCGCTCTTCCAGCCGAGCTTGGTGCAGATCGGGCAGACGAGCTTCTCGATCGCTCCCACGACCTTGTTCTCGCTCTGGAAGTGGTTCACCATCACCACCTTGGCCCCCGGCTTGGCGACGCGCAGGCACTCGCGCAGCACCGCCGGCGGGTCGCTGACGACGCTGATGACGTGGCTGACAAAGACGTGGTCGAACGCCTCATCGGCGAAGGGCAGCTTCAGGGCGTTGGCGCGGGCGAGGTCGCAGTTGTCGCGGTCGGTTTCGACGACCTTTTTCAACGCCTGTTTGAGCATGCCGCCGCTCAGGTCGACGCCGACGACGTGGCCGCGGTCGCTTGGCCAGAACTCGAGGCTGCCGCCGGTGCCGATACCAACGTCGAGGGCGATCTGTCCCTGGGCCAGGTCGACCTGCTCGACGATCGCTTTGCCGATGCGCGTGCGGACGAGGCGGCCAAAGGTGGCGTCGTAGAACTTGCTGTGCAAGTCGTAGATTTTCTGGGTCGACCCGTCGCGCATCGAGGTGTGCTTGGCGACAACCTTGCGCACGTTCCCACCGCGTCCGGGGCCGTCGCCGCGAAGGCGTTTGGCGCGTCGCCGAACCTCACCGGCTTTGCGCTCGCCGTCGACGCTGCGGCCGGGGCCAAGCTTGAACCGCTTGGTGGTCAGCTTGCGTTTGCCGCGCTTCGCGGAGGATCGGCCGGAACGGAGGGTCGAGGGCATGCGCGAGAGCGGTAAGGGGCGTGCGGAAGACCCCTGCGCCCCGGCGTGGGCCGGTGCGAGGGTCCGAGAATCTTAGCAGGACTCGTGCCGGGACGGAACGAATCATCCCGATTGCTACGCTTGACCCGCCTTGCCCCCGCCGACGGACGAGATCGCCCGCCTTCTCGCGAGCTACCCGCGCCCGCGCCCGCCGCTACCCGCGAAGCAGGCGGCCATCTACAACCATGAGTACAAGCGGAACCGCCAGGGCAAAGGGCTGATGAGCCGGCTAGCCCAGACGGCCGAAATGTGGATGCACGGCCGCGTCGCCGCCGGCGGCATCGCGGGACCGGTCTTGGAACTTGGTGCCGGCACGCTGAACCACGTGCCGCACGAGTCGGCCTACCTGACGAAGTGGGGCTACGACGTCGTCGAGCCGCAACGCCATCTCTACGAAGATAGCCCGCACCTTGGCGTTGTACGCGATGCCTACGTCGATATCGCCGACGTGCCGCCGGATCGTCGCTACGCCCGCATCATTTCGGTCGCGGTGCTCGAGCACGTGGACGACTTGCCGGCCATTCTGCGTCGGTGCGAGTCGCTGCTCCTGCCGGGCGGGATCATGCAGCACGGTATTCCGAGCGAAGGCGGCTTCCTATGGGGTCTGGGCTGGCGGGCAACGACCGGGCTGGCGTACCGGCTGCGAACCGGGTGCAGCTATAATACGCTGATGCGCCACGAGCACCTTTCCGACAGTGAGGAGATCATCGCCGTCGCTCATGCGGTCTGCGCCGCTCCGGTGCGGGTGGCGCGGTTTCCAGACTTCGGTCGGCACGGGAGCCTGTACAGCTACGTCGAGGTGGGCCGCGAGTAGACGGCACAACCGGAACAGGGCGCCCGGTTGTCGCGAAACGGGGCTGTCGACGACGTTTTGTTTGGGTTCCGATAAAACCGGTCGCAGCACCATCTCGTATCCTGCCCCGGCCGGCGGTGATCCGCGGCCGCGGGTGGGGGGGGTGGCGGGGCTCGCCACACCCAAGATAACCTCTATGCAAAACAACTGCTTCCGTGACAGTCAGCCTCGCTGGACCCTTCTTGCCGCCGCCGTCGTGGTGCCGCTGGCGACCGCTGGTTCGGCGTTCGCGGGGGATGGCGGGCACGTCCACGATCTGTTCTGCGGCACGGACCACTCCGGCGGCGTGCCTGGTGGCGCGCACAGTTTTCAGCAGAACACCCGGTGGACCAGCACCGCCACGAACGGTGGCGGACTTCAGTTGGGCGACCCGACCACGATTACGTGGAGCTTTGTGCCGGACGGTGCCTCATGGGATGAAGGGCCGAGCGATCTCATCAGCTTCTTGGATTCCACCATTGGAAGCGGCCCCGGCGGCAGCGATCTGACGCAGCGGCCCTGGTTTGACAGCTTCTCCAGCTCCTTCGACCGCTGGAGCTCGATCAGTGGCCTTTCCTACGTCTACGAGCCCAACGACGATGGCGCCAGCGCCAACAGCAACGCGCCCGGCTCGCTGGGTGTGCGCGGGGACGTCCGCATCGGTGGCGGGTTCATCGACGGCAACAGCGGCGTGCTCGCCTTCAACTTTTTCCCCAATGACGGGGACATGACCCTCGACACGGGCGACTTCAACTTCTACGGCAACACCAGCAACAACTCCCGCCGGCTGCGCAACGTCGTTCAGCACGAGCACGGCCACGGCTTGGGCATGTCGCACGTGGAGTCGAGCGACTCAGGCTTCCTCATGGAGCCGTTCATCCAAACGTCCTTCGACGGCGTCCAGCTCGATGAAATTCGCGGCGTGCAGCTTTTCTATGGCGATGCGCTCGAGAAGAACGGCGGCAACAACACAAGTGCCACCGCCACCGTGCTCGGCAACATTCAGGACGCCAGCGCCGGCATCGGCCTCGACGCGCCCAACGGCGACACGGGCGGCGCCCCGCGCGTCTTCTCCAATCAAACTGACTTCATCAGTCTCGGCTCTGAGGCCGACACCGACTTCTTCAGCTTCGATGTTGACGTGGCGTCCGAACTGCTCGCGATCCTCACGCCGCGTGGGGCAACGTATTCGCAGGGGCCGCAGAACGGGTCGCAGAGCGACACGGACACAACGGACGATGTCGACCTGATCCTGTCGATCTTCGACACCGACGGCACCACGTTGTTGGCCTCAAGCGACGCGACGGGCAACGGGTTCTCCGAAACGGTTGCGGGTCTCCTTCTCGATGATGCCGGCACCTACTTCGCTCGCATTATGGGCGTGGGGTCGAACATGCAGTTCTACTCGCTGGAGCTGTCGTCGGTGGCCATACCGGAACCGACAGCGCTTGCGCTTGCCGCGTTGGGCCTCCCGCTGGCCCTGCGCCGGACCCGCCGAAGCTGATTGCCGGCAGTTTCGCCGATTTGAGTGAATCCGGCGTGCATCGCGTGCGAATCGTCTACTGGCGGCCGACCGCGTTCCTCGGAACGCACGTGCCGGCAGCCAAACCAGCACCGAGCCGGCGTCCGCGGAGGAGCGCCGGCTCGGTTTTTTGCTGCCTTTTGCCTACGTCAGCCGCCCACGCCGGTGCCGCGCTCGAAGCTCATCGTCCGGCCGGGGCGTCCCTTGTAGCTCACCGGCTGCACGATCTGCTTCTGCGCGTCGGTCAGCTTGGCCAGGAACTCCTCGCTCGGCACGTAGTTCATGCGGTTGGCCAGCAGGTGGGGGCTGTAGCGGTAGACCATCGCCCGCCGCGCCCCCGGATTGGTGCGTGGCATCGAGCCGTGGCAGATGCCGTCGGTGAACATCACCGCGTCGCCCGCCTTCAGGTGGACCTCGCACATGCCGAATGCGTCGCCGCCGCTCACGCCGCGTGCCCAGCCGTTGTTGGCCTCGTCGGGGTGCTGCATGGTCGACTTGTGGCTCGCCGGGAAGATCGTCGTCGCCCCGTCACCCGGCCCGATGTCGGTCAGGGCCATCAGGACGTTGATCTGCCCGACGGCCCACTTGCCGTTGTGCCAGTGGAACAGCCCAGTAAACCGCACGGACCCGCCGCCGGAGTGAATCGGGATAAAGCCCCCGCTTTGCCGCACGTTCAGGAAGTTCTCGTCCATGCTGAGGCGATGGGCGTCGACCTCGATGTACCGGCGCATCAGATCGACCCACTTCGGATTGTCGATCAGCTCTTGGAACGCGGGTTCATCGGCGCACATCACGTTCTGGAAGTTGACGCCGTCGGTGCCGCCGTCTTTGCCGCCGTAGGTGTGGACCTCGACGTCGCCCACCCAATCGCCCGGCTTGAGGTTGGCGATGTCCTGGCGGTCGACCCAGCCGTTGATCCGGGACAATTGGTCTGGCGAGACGACGTTGCGGAGGATGCGGTAGCCGTAGCAATCGAAGAGAAAGTCGGCCTGCTCGTCGGTCAGGTCGCGACCGGCGGCCGGGTCAGGCGCCGGTGGCAGACTCGCGGGCGTGCTGCGGGCCGAGCCGTTGGAGCTTGCGTTGGACGTCGATGGAGCCGTGGCGGTGGTGGTCATGGGAGGTGGTGGTTCGGCGAAGTTGTGAAATCGGGTTGAGGGCGAATCATGTCGTCTCCTGACCGCCGACGCTTTGCAACGCGGGCGAAAGTCTGTTCAATTTGTGTCGTGCGTCGTTTTGAACCGACACCGCCGGACGCGTCGATGCCGCTGGAGGAGCTGGCGATCGGCGCGGGGCGGCAGGGGATCATCTACCACCACCGCGAGCGCGACACGCCAGCGTTGATGAACGGGCACGGGCACCGGCACCGCGAGTTGGAGGTCAACCTCGTTCTGGCGGGCACCGGGCGGTACGTGATGGCGGGGCGGACGGTGGACCTAGCGGCCGACTCGCTGCTGTGGCTTTGGCCCAGCGAGGGCCACCTGCTCCTGCCGGCGTCGGCGGATTTCGAGATGCTCATCGCCGTCTGGCGGCCCGGCTTGGTCACTGGGGCCGTCGACAACGATGCGGGCGCTCGCGAGGTCGTGGACCTGGAGCACCGCCCGCCGGCCGCGAGCCTTGCCCGGACGCTCGCCGAGCCCACGGCCGCGTCGCTGGCGGGCCTGATGCTCCGCCTGAAGAGCGACGCGGCGTTGGAGCCGGGCCACCATTCAGCGGGGATGCGGTGGCTGCTGCGCGAGTGTTGGTCAGCGTTTTGTGCCGCCGACGACGTGCCGGCGGGGTCGCGGCTGCACCCGGCGGTCGAGCGGGCGGCGCGGTGGCTGGCCGACCATGCCCACGAGGAGGCGGCCGAGGATCTCGACACGCTGGCCGAGCGCGTGGGCTTGTCGCGGTGGCGGCTAAGTCGGCTGTTCGCCCGGCAGGTCGGCCGGACGCTGGTCGAGTACCGGCAGATGCGCCGCCTGGAACACGCCCGCCGCCTGCTGGGCCGGGCGGGCCGCGACGGCACGCCCGGCCGGTTGTCGCTGACACAAGTCGCGTTGCACAGCGGATTCGGCAGCTACGCCCAGTTCTACCGGACATGGCGACGACACCTGGGCACCTCGCCGGCGGGCCGGCGGTGAGCTGCATTCGGGGCATTTGGGCCGCGGGTGGACATCCCGTAGACTGCCGCGACCGGCCCTTCCAGCCGCCGGGCGAACGCTGCGCAACCGGATGCGTCGCCGCCCCGCCCGCTGGAGTTGGCCGCCCCCGCCTGGCGCCGCGTCCCGCGGCGCCGCCCGACCTGAGTTCTCCCGATTCGCCCGCCTTCTCCCGGAGCGCCCCTCATGCCCGTTTATGTCTTCGAAGCGATGAGCCCCAGCGGCTCCGAGGTCAAGGAAGAGATCGAGGCCAGCAGCAATGCCGACGCGATCGCCAAGATTCGCGCCAAGGGGTATTTCCCGACCAAAATCCGCGAGAAGGCCGCGAAGAAGCAGACGAAGAAGAAGGCCGGCGAGGCCGAGGAGACCCAGGCGCTGGCGCCCAAACGCAAGATGCCCTTCAGCCTGGGCGGCGTGGCGAAGAAGCAGCTCGTGACCTTCACGCGGCAGCTCTCGACCCTTCAGGATGCCGGCCTGCCGATTTTGCGGAGCCTGCAAATCCTCGAGCAACAGCAAAAGCCAGGTCTGCTCAAGGCCGTCATCGGCGGGGTGGCCGACGAGGTCGAAAGCGGCTCGTCGCTCAGCGAGGCGATGGCTAACTACCCCAAGGCCTTCGATAAGCTGTACGTCAACATGATCAACGCCGGCGAGGCCGGCGGTGTCCTGGACATCATCCTCGCCCGCCTGGCCGACTTCATGGAGAAGGCCCAGCGCTTAAAGAAGAAGGTCATCGGCGCGATGATCTACCCGGCGGTGGTCATCAGCATCGCGGTGCTGATCGTGACGGGCATCATGATCTTCGTGATCCCGCAGTTCGAGGAGATCTTCAACGACTTCGACGTCGAACTGCCGGCCGTCACCGTCTTCCTGCTCAACACCGCCCGCTGGATGGCCAACGAGTACGGCTGGGCGTACGTGCTGTTCAGCCCGGTCGCGGTGGTGTTGCTGTGGCGGTTGATCCGCATCAGCAAGGGCGGGCGCTACGCGACGGATTTGATCAAGATCAAGGTGCCGATCCTCGGCACGATCGTCCGCAAGTCGACCGTTGCCCGCTTCACGCGAACGCTCGGCACCCTCATCGCCGCCGGCGTGCCGATCCTGGACGCGATCAACATCACGAAGGAAACCTGCGGCAACGAGGTCTTCGAGCGGGCGCTCATCAAGGTCCACGACGCCATCCGCGAGGGCGAGAGCATGGCCGACCCGCTGCGGGCAACCCGCATCGTCGACACGATCGTGGTCAACATGGTCGACGTCGGCGAGGAGACGGGCGACCTCGACAAAATGCTCATCAAGGTCGCCGACAACTACGACAACGACGTCGACGTGGCCGTCAGCTCCCTTGTGAGCATCCTGGAGCCGGTGATGGTCGTCGTCCTCGGCGTGATCGTGGGCTTCATCGTCGTCGCCCTGTTCATGCCGATGATCTCGCTGATCCAGTCGCTGTAACGAGCGGGGGTGCTGGGTGGGTGGATGGTGGTTTGTTGTTGTTGGAGTTCGCAGGTCGCCGGTATGGAGGTCATCATGGCAACGCACAGTCGCAAGCGGACCGGGTTCACTCTCACGGAGTTGCTGATCGTGATCGGCATCATCGCCATCCTGGTGGCGATCCTGATCCCGACGGTCAACCGCGTCCGCGCCGTCGGCTTCGCGACCGACACCGCCGCGCTTGTCCGCGCGATGGACAACGCCGCCCGAAACTACTACACCGACTGGCAGGCCTACCCCGGCGTCTTCGCCGACGACGAGATCGGCCTCGATGACGGCAACAGCCCCCTCGGCGGGCTCGGCGTGAACGTGATCGACGAGGACCTTTACGTCGGTCAGGACGAGGAACTCGAGGGTGTGACCGGCACGGAGAACTTCGTCCTCTCCACGATGGGCGGCCTCGTGCTCAATGAGGACGGCGAGATCGTCTTCGACCCCGCCGCGGTCGGGCGCGGGCCGGTCGAGCTGCGCAGCGGGCAGGGCAAGTCGTACAACTCCTACCTCGATTTGCAGCCGCGCGACCTGTCGACCCATCTTGTTGGTGATTTCGACGTTGCCTTCAGTGGAGCCGTTGAAGCTGACAAAGATATTGACGGGGATCCTAACACGTATGACCCTCGTCAAAGCGGCCGCTGGGTCGACGAGAGCGGCCTGGCGATGGACACCGTGGTGCCCGAAATCGTCGACCGCTTCCCGAGCCGCATGCCGATTCTGGTAATCCGCGCCAACCAGCGTGTCGGCCGCACCGCCGCGGTGGCCCACATCGACCCCGCCGAGCGGCCCATCTTCGGGCTCAATCAGGTGCGTGGCTACACCGGCGAGCTCGGCGACTCGATGGGCGGGCCGTTCATCGGCGTCGGCCGCGAGGCGATCGACGCGTTCCACGACACAAACGACCGCTTCCACGGCCTGCGCGTCGGGACCGACGACGACGACGACAACGGTTACGACGAATTCGAGCCGAACACGGACACGGGCGAGGAAAACCCCGGCCCTTACGACGGCGTGCCGTACCTCCAGGACCGCGCCAACCCCGGCAAGGCGGTCAAGGCTGACAGCATTGTCATCATCTCCGCCGGGCGCGACCGCGTCTTCGGCACCCGCGACGACATTACCAACTTCGGCAACGTCGGCGGGGCGTAGCCCGTTCCACGCCGGTCACTGATTCGCCCTTTTTTGCCCCCGCTCGCGATGTCGAACGCTTCCGCCACAATCCGTCGTCGCCCGACCGGCCGCTCCGCCGGCTTCACGCTTGCGGAGTTGATCGTGGTCATCGGCATCATCCTGCTGCTGATGGCCATCCTGCTGCCGGCCGTGAACCGCGTCTATTCCAGCGGCGAACGCGCTGCCCAGCGGGCGTCCCTCAACTCGATCGCCACGGCGCTCGAGACGTACCAGTCGGACTTCGGCGACTACCCACGATTTGACACCCGCGAGCATCCCAGCTCGCCCAATCTTGACGATACCGAGGCACTGAATTACCGCTCCGATCGCGGCGCCCGGTTGCTTGCACGGGCACTCTTCGGACCAGCGCCGAAGTCCGACCTTTTCAACGAGACTCCCGACGAGGTGACTTTGAGTGATTTGCTGACGGCATTTCAAGACGGATTTGGCGACGAAAACGGACTTTTCGGATTCAAAGCCGACCGTCAGGCGATCAGGGATCCAGAAACTGGCGCATATGCGTTCTACCTGCCCGGCGACACCTACGGCCCGTACCTCGAAGCCGAGCGGTGGAGCCTGCGCAAGAATGCGGACGGCGAGTTCGAACCAGACGTGGTCATCCTCGACCGCAACGGCCAACCGATCCTCTACTACCCGGCCCTGCGGAGCACGCCGGACCTGACGGTGACATTCGACGACGAAACCTTCGCCGGCGGCACGCGGACGCGCGGCGGCTTCGTGAGCGTCAACTCGCCCACCATGGGCAGCGGCCTCGCCCGCCAGGACGGCCTGTACAACGCGGCCGACAACCACCTTCACCTCGCCGCCCGCCAGGTGGACGATGAAACCAATGGCGAGCTCAACGTCATGCTCGGCGACCTCGACCGCGACGGCGCCCTCGGCCCCGGCGAGACGGCCGCGTACACCGGGCCGTTCCTGCTCATCGCCAGCGACGACGACGGCGAATACGGCGTCAACAGCGTGGCCAACTTCGAGCCGTTCAAGGGCGATGTCGAGTAGCGGCGTCCGCCGAGCCCGCACCGGGTTGGCGCTGTCGGAACTGCTGCTCGTCATCGTCACGCTGACGGTGGTGCTCGGGCTCGTGGTGTCGCTCGCCCGCCGCGTGCGCCGCGAGTCGGCCCACGCGCTGGCGTCGCGGGTGCTGGCGGAGCTGGATCAAACCCTGGCCGGCTACCGGCAGCGGGAGGCGCGGCTTCCCGAGATTCCCTCCCTCTTGCCCGCTGACGACGAGTGGGCCCCGTTTGCCGCCCGGCCTACGGAGGCAGCCTTGGCGGCACGCGTCCTGGAGAACAACCGCCGCGCCGTTACCTCGCTGCGGCCCGGCTCGGTCGACGACGCCGGCAGTCCGGCGGCCGCCCTCGGCAGCCTGCTCTACGACGGCCAGACCCTGCGCGACCCCTGGGGCACGCCGATCGCCTTCATGGCGTCGGGTTCGCCGCTGATCGGCACCGCGCCGGGCGACGGCCCGTTCTTCTTCAGCGCCGGGCCGGACGGGCGGTTCCTGACGCGGGACGACAACCTGTACAGCTACGAAACGGCCTCCACCGAGGCCGAGCCGGCGGCCGGGCGGGCGGGCGGCGTGTCGCTGGCGCCGTCGCCGGCGGGAGCGGGCGGAGGCGAGCAGGTGGACAATCTGTAGGATGCCGCGGACACCGGGCTGCCGAACCGCGCTCCGTCGCACCCGTGGCAGGCCCGTGTCACGCCACTTCCGTCGCCGCGCCCGCAGCGACCGTCGCGCGACCGCCCGGTCGCCCACCGACGCCCACGATCGCCCCAACGCTCCGCCAGCCCCGCCCCGCGATGGTTCTGACCCCTGCCCAATCCCGT
Organism: Tepidisphaeraceae bacterium; assembly: GCA_965214125.1. Classification (GTDB taxonomy): domain Bacteria; phylum Planctomycetota; class Phycisphaerae; order Tepidisphaerales; family Tepidisphaeraceae; genus CBDCBA01. The sequence continues at coordinate 334,150 of CBDCBA010000027.1, read as the reverse complement.
CGACGCCGCGCCGCGGGCTTCACGCTGCTGGAGCTCCTCGTCGTCATCGGCATCATCGCGCTCGTGACCGGCCTGATCGTCGTCGGCGTCGCCAGCACCCTTGATGGCGCCTCGGCCCGATCGACCGACACGCGCTTCGAGTCGCTCCGCACAATGCTCGCCAACTACGGCCGCAACACTGGTGACTCGGTTGCCGCCGGCGCAAGTTCGACGTCCCGCCAATTGCCCAGCGCGCTACGCCTGGTCGACTTCGACGGCAACAACACCGTTGACGCGGACGACGTGCTGCCCGCGCCCGACTTCGCCGAGCCCGCGGCCTTCGCCGAGATCGAGCACGATCCCGACACCGGCCAGTTCAACGTGGCCACGATCACGCAGCAGGTGCTCATTCGCCTGCTGCGGATTCCGGTCAACGCCGAGGCGTTCGACGCGCTTCCGAGCGACGCCAAGGGGTCGCAGATCGCCTACGACGCCGTCGCCGGCTTCGCGTTCGCCGACACGAATGAGTCTGACGACGTCGACGAGGGCGACCGCCTGGAGCCGGCCCTGCTGCTCGACGGCTGGGGCGGCGTGATCCTGTGGGTTCCGCCGGTGGGAATGGGCTCCGTCGACGGCGCGCCGCCGGAGGAATGGCTGGAGTTCGAGGAGGGGGCGAACCCCGCCCTGACCGCCGCCGGCGTGCGCGTGGCGGCCCGCGACGGCGAAGGCTTCTTCGTCAGCGCCGGCCCCGACGGCAGCTTCAAGAAGGCCTCGGACAACGTCTACTCCGCCGACGTCGCCTTCTACGACGCCACCCAGACCCTGATTACCGACTAACGGCCCGCCACCCCCGTTGCCCGCGTTTCCTTTTCCAGCCCGCCCGCCATGCCTGATCGCTACGCCCAACCTCGCCGCCAGCCGCGCGGCTTCACGCTGACGGAGATGCTGGTGATCCTCGGGGTCATCATCATCATCCTGGCGATCGCGTTGCCGGCGTTCAACGCGGCGCAGGGCAGCCGCAGCGTGGAGGCGGGGCAGAACATCGTCTCCGCCAGCCTGGGCCGCGCCCGCGCCGAGGCGGTGCGGCGCGGCGTGACGTGCGGGGCCTACTTCTTCGTCGACGGCGAGGGCCGCACCAGCGTCGCCTTCGTCGCCGTCGGCAACGCCAGCAGCGACCCGGACCCGTACGACGAGTACAAGCCCTTCGACAACACGGCGGACTACCAGGGGGCCACCACCGACCCGATCGGCGGCACGCGCAGCGAAGCCGTGATGACGGCCGACCGAGTCATCGCCCTCGCGTCCGACGGCAACGAGACCGACTACGACGGCAACTATGCCGGCTACCTCGGCCGCCCCATTGTCGCGACGTTCGAGCCGCGCAGCTTCGGGCAGTCGGTCACGAGCCCTGGGATCGAGGGGACGGGCGGGTTTGTTCCGCCGACCGAACCGGATTCCGGCACAACGGCCGAGATCTCCACCGGCACGTTTCGCAGCGACGGAGGCGACGGCAACCGCAGCAACGACTCCTACACGACCGCGAACAGCAACTCCGAGCTCATCCTGCTGACCGACATCCCGATCGAAGTCCTGCCCGCGGGCGTCGGAATGCAAATCATCACCGGCGCTGCCCTCGAGCAGGGGACCGACGGCACAACCCAGGACGTGCAGGGGGCCATCCCGAACCCGCCCGCGAGCGAGCCGTTCATCGAGCGCTACACCCGCGCCGGCCTGATCGCCTTCGACCGGACCGGCCGGCTGGTGCAGGTCGACTACATTGTCACCGCCGGCTCAAAACTGAGCTTCGCGATGGGGCTCGACCAAGTCTTTGCTGACGCCAACGGCGGCCCGCCCGAGAGCAGCATTCTCCGCGCGAACACGGCGTCCGTCTTCAACGGCCTCGGTCCCAACGTGCTCGTGGCCGGCATGCTCGACCCGTCGCTGCGCCCCGGCATGACGTCGCTGCAAAGCGGCTTCGGCGTGGTTGTCTACCGCAACGACGAGTTCGAGAGCGCCGCCGCCGACGGCACGGCCCAAAATTGGAAGGGATCGTTCTTCCGCAGTGTTGACGCGGAGGATGCCATCCTCGACTTCGTGACCAGCGACGCCGACATTATCCCGTCCTACCCGAACTACGACCAGACCGAGGACCACTGGACGCAGCTCGGCGGCCCGATCTTCAACGAGTACGCCGAGGAGCGTTGGCTCGACGCGAACACCGAGCCGCTGCTGGTCAACCGCTTCAGCGGCACGCTCGTCTCTAACAGCGGCGACCAGGCCGACTAACGCCGAGTCTCCCGCGTCGCTTTCGCCGTTTTGCCCGATTCTTTCGACCCACCCGCCATGTCCACGCCAACGCCACCCAAGCACGACCAACCGGCCCGCGGCGGGTTCACGTTCATCGAGGTGATGTTCGCCGTGCTGGTGCTCGGCGTGGGCGTCATCATGATCGCCGCGATGCTCCCGGTCGCCATCCGCACCGCCCAGGAGACGCGCGACAACGCCGCCGGCAGCGCGGCGATCGAGAGCGGCTTCCACGTCGTCGAGCAGGCCTACGCCGACACCGGCGGCGACGGCTTGCCGCCGACCGTTGCGACCATCTCGGCGTCCCTCGAATTTCAGCGACCTTGGACCTGGCCCTACCGCGACGGCGACTGGCTAACGACCGACCCGAACCCGGTTCCCGACCCGCTTTTCACCAGCGGCGAGGCCGGCGTCCTGCAGCGCACGTTCGGCAACCGCGTCGTCTCCAGCGACCCGACGCTCGCGTGGATCCCGTTCGTCTCCCGCGCCGACGAAACCGAGCCGCCGCAGGTGGCGCTGGTGGCCGTGCGGTCGCGGAACATCGAGCAGTTCCCCACATCCACGGTCGCCGGCGTGCCCGCGTCGGACTTCTATGCCGACTTCTACGATGTTTCGAATTTCCCCACCGACATCGCAAGCCCGACGCTGCGGCGGATGGACAACCACCCGCTGCCGATCCTGATCGCCACCCACGGCGGCCGGGCGTTTATCGATGGCGTGCCCAACTTGGAGATCGACGACGTGGCCAAGATGAGCGGCCGGGCCGAAATCTCGAACCAGCAAATTCGCGAGGCCGCCGTTGAGGGGGCGGCCGTGGTGGTGACCGATCCCCAAGGCCGACTGCGCGTCTACCGGCTGGGCTCGCCCGTCTCCGCCGCCGACGCAGCTCCAGACGGTGACGGCCCTACGAGCTGGACGCTGCTGCCCGACGCCGGCCTCCGCTCCGACGCCGTCCGCGAGTCGGGCGACCCCGGCGACCCCGAGGATGACTTCAGCGCCGACGCCTGGGGCGGCACGTACACGCTCGGCGAGCGGGACGACTTCCTGAGTAGTCAGGCCCCGTTCATACCCGCTTACCTGATCGGCCGGGGCTTGGAGAATGCCGACCCGACAAACGTTGCGGCGCCCGACGGCTGGGACGACACGGACAACCCCCACGTCGGCCCGACGCAGGTCGTCCGCCACCTTGATGGCCGCCCGCTCCGCTAACGGCCCCCCGCTCCGCCAGCCCGCCTGTTTCGTGATGCCCGTATTTGCCTTGATGGAGGACCCCGCGATGCATACCCCCACCCCCATCCCCTCCCCCACTGCCCGCCGCCCGCGGGGCGGGTTCACGATCACCGAGCTGATGATCTCGGTCGCCCTGGTCCTGATCCTCACGCTCGCGATCGGCCTGATCTTCCGCACCACGAGCGAAACGATCGGCAAGAGCCAGGCAACCGGCCAAGTCACCCGCAACCTCGACGCCGTCCGCACGGCGTTGCAGATCGACTTCACGGGCACGGACTCGATCGATCACGACCCGCTGACCGACGGCGAGGGGATTCTGCCGCACACGCAGGCACCGTTCTTCATCATCAGCAGCTCGTACGCGGCCACCTGGCTGAACCAGGAGGATTTCGAAGCCGACGCCGACTTGGAGGCGACGTACGACCCGACGGCCCCGACGCGGAACGACTGGGTCACTGCCGCCCTGACGCTCGACACGAACGGGGACGGCGACGAGGCGGATTCGGCCGACTTCGTCGCGCCGTTGCGATACGGTCGCCGCACGTTTCGGACGGACACGTTCGGAATGTTCGTTAAAGGGAACTTTGAAAGCCAGACGGGGCGGGACGGCGCGTTCCTTACCACGTTCGACAGGCCGAGCGCGTACGTCTGGTACGGCCACCTGCGGATCTTCAACAACGACTACGCGCGACTCGACCGCAGCGACGCCCACGGCGTGCCCGGCCTGCCGTTTGCCCGCATTAACTACAACACCTCGAGCAGTGGGCTCATCGGGCTGCCGAACGTCAATAACCAGTTCGCGGACCAGTTCGCGCTCGGCCGGATGGCCATCCTGCTTTCGCCTTACAACGCGACGGTCTCGCCCTCGACCTCGGAGAACTCGATCGTCGATGACGACGGCAACTTCGTCAACTTCCTGTACCACGGTTGGGATTCTCCAACCGATGCGACAGACGGCGCGCTGTCGCCGCTAACCTACGCGACGGTCGTGCGCTCCGGCGAAGACCCCGAGGCGCAGGGGCCTCAAGAGAGCGGGACCGATGTCACCCTCTATCGCTCGCGCTACGACATCGCGGCGACCACGCCGACGGAGTTTCGGGAACGCCTCGCGTTTGTCACCGATCCGCTTGCCGCGGGCGCCAGCTACTACCGCGGTCCGTTCGTCCCCGGCGATCAGGACAGCCGCACGCCCACAGCCAGCAGCTTCGAGAATACCTGGTGGTACAACTTCTTTGCGAGCTACAACATCCGCTTCTGGGCCAACCCGTTCGGCCAACAGCCGTTTGACTCGAAGGGGATGGGTCAGCGTTTCCACTTCCTCGCCCCGACCGCCCGGCAGTTCGTTGTCGAGTATGCCGGCGACTACGTCACGCAGGACAGGAACTTCGGCACCGCGACCTTCGGCGATGTGTTGCAGGTCGAGCCTGACGGTGAGATCGACTTCGTCGTCCGTCCCGGCGGGCAGGTCGAGCCGCGCTTCTACGGCTTCCCGCGCGACGTCGATGGCGACGGCGTGATCCCCGGCGCCGTGGCCGCCCTTGAGCAGTCGGGGGATGTCGTGCCGCTTCGCACGTTCATCCACGCGACGCTCGGCGCGACGTTGACGGCCGATGGCTTTGCCGGGGCAGGCGTGCCCGCGTCGTTCCCGCACGAGCGCCTCTACCCACTCGCGGACCCGCCCAGCGGCAACTACGGCGACGCGGGCGCCACGCCCGCACCCTTTGTCAGTTCCTACACCTGTGCCTGGGGACCCGTCGACATCGACGCGCAGAACACGGCGCCCTTCGACTTCCCCCTTGGCCCGAAGCTCATTCGCATCGTGGTCGAGGCCAGCGATGACGACGGCAAGCTCGAGCAGCCGCTGCAAACCGAGGTGGTTTTCCGCATCCCCGAGTAGCCGCCACGCCGCCCGCCGCACTCGCCCGCTTAGGGGGCCGGACATCGCGAATCCTTCGCCCGTCCGGCCTTTGCCTGACCGACCGATCGCCAAACCGATCGCCCGCCCGCCGACGTACCTTCGCCCGAAGGGCAACGCCATGACGTTCCACCCGACCCAGCCTGCCGCTCGCCCCCTTCGCCCCGCGCCCCGTTCGCGCCGGCGGCGGGGCGTGATCCTGCTCTTCGTCGTCGTGCTGCTCACGCTGCTGGCGATCGTCGGCAGCGCGTTCCTCATCAGCACCCGCATCGACGCCAACCAGGTCGGGCCCGAGGCCCGCGGCAAGGGCGTGGACATCTTCGGTGCCGACGCCAAGCAACGCCTCGGCGAAGTGCGGGCCCAGACCATTCGTGCGGCCCAGCTCGCGCTCTTCCTGGACCTCTTCGACTCCGCCCGCGTCGGCTCGGACCGCCTCACAGTCAACCGCGGAACCGCGACGCCGCCGACGAACTACCTTGCCGCCGCCTCGGCAGCGCGCGAGTGGCCGGACGGGTCGCACGTGTTCCCCGACACCACCGAAACCGGCCCGCACCTCTGGCCGATGTGGCGCGGCGACCGTTCGGCCGCGAACGCCGTCTACGCGACCTACGCCGACTACGCCGCGCTCACAAGCTACCCCGTCCTCGCGGGGGCCGACACGTACGCGAACCTCGCCTACGGCGCGGGCGGGTTCGCCGCGGCGCCGTCGAACAACTACGCGGACCTGTTCTTCCCGTACTACCCCGTCGACGCCCTGGGCCAGACCGACCCGCACCTGGCCGCCCGCCGGCCGGTGGTGACGGACATCGGCGGTTCCCCGGCGGACTACAGCGACGACAGCGTGACCTGGGATTGGGTCAGCGGCCCGCTCGTGGGCCTGCCCGGCTTCGAGGTCGACAACCTGTACGTCGACCCGTCGATCCAGGTGAACAGCGTCACCACCGACTTCGTGACCGTCGCCGACCTGGACGCGGCGCCCGCCGCCCGCTCGCAGCTCTCGCCATGGGTGACGGGCGGCGTGGAGTACGCGGCCCCGTCGCAGTCGAACGTGAATGACGAGTACTACAACGACCGCTGGCGCACGCTGCCCGCGCTGTTCCGCGACGCCAACGCCAACGGTCGGCCCGATGGAGCCGAAAATGTCTTCACCGCCGCCGACGCCGATGGCGACGGCGTGGCGGACTCAGCCTTGGTGCCGATCGTCTTCCGGAAGGGCCCCGCGACTGCCGGCCTCGCCCGCGGGCAGCGCGATCGCTACATCGACCCCGTGACCGGCTACGCCTACCTCGTGGGCGTGCGCATCGTCGACAACAACGACGCGATCAACCTCAACACCGCCGCCTCCCGCGAGGGGGACGTGGTGCTGCCCGCCTTCACCGGTATCACGGCCGCGACGACGCCCAACCGCGAGTTCCTGGCAACGGAGTTGGAGGATTACGACCTCCTCTTCACCGGCGCCCCCAACTTCGGCATCTGGCCGAGCAACGTCGCGCTGTACGAGTATTTCGCGCTGCGCAGCCTGGGCCTCAACGATGATGTCGCGGCCGACCCGAACGGCGGCGGCCTAACGTACGCGACGTCGCCGCCGAACTTCGGCGAGCGCGACGGCGGCGAGACGCTCGCCTCCACCGCCGCCCGCGATCTCTTCGGCGGCCTGCTCGGCGGCGGCGTGGCGGGGCTGGACGTCACCTTCAAGCGGCTCGCCCAGGCGCTGCGCAGCGACCCGGACCCGGACGTCGTCGCCGCCACGCTGGGCGAGGTGCTCAACTTCGGCGTCTCCCGCCGCCTCGCCAACCCCGCGACGCTCGGCGACCCCGATGCGACCGACACGGCGCTCCCGGCGGCGCTTCCGGCCCCCGTGGTCGATGACGCGACGCTCCAGGCCCTGCACTACGCCGGCGGTGGCCTGATCGTGCCCGAGGTCGACGCCGATCGGCTGACGCGGGCCAACAGCGATCTATTCGAGGTGATGACGGGCAACTTTGCCCCGAGCGACGACCTGATCTTCACCGCGTGGCCGGCGGTCGACCCGACGCTGTCGATCGACGACACCCAGCGCCGCATCGCGCTCTGGGCCCGGCTGTTCAAGTCGGCCGACATCGACCAGACGCGGCTGGTTTTCGAGCGCAACGAGGTGCTCGGCGGCAGCGGCGGGGATGTGGTCCTGCCGATCAGCCCCCGCGCGGCGCTGGTGGGGCGTAACGGCGTGTCGCAGGCGTTCAGCCCGAAGATGCTCAATCCCGCCGCCGACCCGAACGGCAACGGCGTGGCGGCCGCGACCGAGCTGTCCGAGGCGACGCTGCCGGACGGCATGGCCCCCTACGCCGACGCCGCTGCGTTCAGCGACGTCCGCCCGCCGGTGCGTGCCGGCCTGAACACCGCGAGCTTCGGCGAGTTGTGGCGGGCGTACTGGAACGTGATGGTCGACACCACCGGCGGCGGCGACTTCACCGCGCCGCCGGCCAGCGGCATCGTCGACCCGACGGACGACGAGTTCGACCCCGCGAAGGTCGCCGGCGGCACCGCGCTGACGCGCCAGCAGGTCCTGCTGCTTCGCGCCGCCCTCGCGGCGGTGAACACGATGGACATCCGCGACGTCGAGCGCACGCTCGTCGACGCCGGCACGTCGCCCACGCGCACGCCCGGTTTGCCGGTGTGGGGCGACAGCGACGTCACCGTCGCCGAGATCAACCTCGGCGCCTTCGGCGGAGGCGGCGTGGCGAACCTGAAGGCCCGCGTCTACGGCACCGAGGCCCAGCCGTTCATCAGCGAGGTCATCCTTGATGTCGGCACGTCCGGCTCGATCGACTATGCGGCCGTCGAGCTGATCAACCCTTACCCGTTCCCGATCGTGATGCGCGGCTGGCAGCTTGTCGCGGCCAATCCGAACGGGGCGTTGGCGCCCGTCACGCTCGCGACCTTCGGCAGCACAACCGCGCCGCTCACGCTGCCGGAGGCGCAGGTGTTTGTCGATCCCGGCCCCGACACGACCCTCGGCACGGCCGACGATTTCCTCAACATCGAGATGGGCCGCTTGGTCATCACCGGCGGCACGGAGCAGAATGGCGCGATCACGGTCACGGACGACGACGCGACGGTGCCGGCCGGCGACACGGACAACGTTCTGACGCTCACTGACCACGGCCTGACGCTGGGTTCGGTTGGTTCGATCGAGGACAACGCCCTAGTCCTGATGCGCCCGGCCGTCAACCCGTCGACGGACGCCAACGTGGTCGCGGCGGGCGAGATGGTGCCGCTGGACATGGTCGACGTTCGCGGCTTTGACCCAAGCTACACCGACGACACCGTCAACCCCGACGACATTGCCGGTCCGGTCCGCCTGCGGTACGCCCGCGACGACAGCGACGCCCGAAACTGGCAGTACGTGTTTCACGGCAAGTGGGACGGCGACCGCGCCACGACGCCGCTGAACAACAAGCCAGTGAGCGTCGGGCTCGTGGCCCGCTATTCGGCGGGCGATATGGACTTCGGCGGTGAACTGGGCACGCCCAACGCCACGCCAACCGTGACCAACTCCACGGCCACGTCGAGCTCGCTGCCGACGACTGTCGACCCGGAGGAGGACAACGCCGCCGTCGCGGCCACGGGTGGCTTCCCGGTGGGGCCCGTGCTCTCGGGCCGCCTGCTTGGTGGCGACGCCACGGCGGCCGCGTACGACGGCAAGAACTTCCGCACCGTCTACCCCTACGGCGGCTTCGCCCGCGACGGCGATGCCTACCAGGTGCCGATCCTGGGTGCGTACACGCTCTTCATTGATGCCAACACGAACGGCTACCAGCCGGCCGAGGCCGTCTCGCTGCGGTCGGTGACGCTCGACACCGAGCACAGCGACACCGACAGCAACGAACTGTGGGGCCGCTTCATCTTCCGCGAAGCCGCCGACGAGAACGGCGACGGCACGGCGTTCCAGCCCGTCTACGCCTGGGCGGCCGACCTGCTCGACTACGTGACCGCCAACGACAACTTCGGCGACGACACGTACCCCAACGCCGACCTGCGCTACGCCCTCGATCAAGGCGGCACTTCGGTTGGCGACCGCTCGCTCGACGCCAGCGGCACGCTGCCCGATGCCTTCACGCCCAGCTACGCGGCGAGCAACTCCGCTGATACGGACGTCTTCCCGGCCGGGACTTTCCCGCTGTTCGACAGCGTGACCGCCGGTTTGGGCGCGATCGACAACGACGGCGACGGCGAGTTTGGCCTGTCTGATCCCGCCAACACGCAGCAGTCGGCGGCGGCCCGGTATGTCGAGGCGTTCCTGCCCGCCCAAGGGAAGATCAACGTCCTCACGGCGGGCGCCGGCATCCTCAAGGCCGCCCCCCTGGCCACGACCGCCGCCGGCACCGCCGACGCGGCGACGATTACCGGCACGGCGAACACGCTGTTGACCAACCTCGACGCGGCAACGGGCGAACGCACCGCCGTCCTCGGCAACGGCGTGACGACCGCCGCCATCACCACGCTTGGCGATCTCAACGTGTTCGGCCCCGTCTTCACCAGCGGCGGCGACCGCTACGGCGCCGGCGACCTGACGGGCCAACTCCTCAGCTTCAATGGCGCCGGCGTCGCCACGAATGTGAATCACTACGACGTGGCGCCGCCGATGGGTGGCCCGCCCGACCTGTCAAGCGAGGCCAACACCGCCGACCTCACGCGCGTCAGCAACCTGCTGACCACGCGCAGCGATTCGTACACGGTCTACATCGTCGTGCAGGCGTGGGAGAACTTCGGGTCCGATGGCTCGGGCGCCCGCCCGCCGGCCCGCATCGTGCGGCAGGAGCGCGTCGCCTTCACCGTCGACCGCAGCGGCGTCTACCCGACCGCCAACGGCCTGGGCCTGCCCGGCGCCACGTACGCGACGCCCAACGACGCGCTCGAGGCGCTGGAGATCGAGGTCGTTCCGGTGGAGTAAACGTCCAGAAGTACCGCCGGTAGCGGAGCTTGCTCCGCGCTCGCAGTCGATCAACGACCGAGCGCGGAGCAAGCTCCGCGGCTACCAGGTGATAGGAACGCGAGCTGCGCTACGCCGCCTGCTTCGCGTTCGAATCCGCGTCGCCGTTCAGCAGGAAGCCCAGCAGCGAGCGGAGTTGCCCGGCGGTGGCGGCGAAGCTGTGGTGCTGCTCCACGCGGCGACGCATCGACTTGCCGATCCGGCGGCGGGCGTTGCCGTCGCGGACCAGACGGCTGGCGCGGTCGGACCAGTCCGACAGGTCGTCGGCCGTCGCCTCGGAACCGGCCGGGCCGCTGCGTCCCGCCGGGTCAGCCAACGCCAGCGTCGCGACGCCCGCGCCCATGGCGGCCAGCGTGGCGGCGTCCTCCCCCTCGCCCGCGGCCGGAGCGAACGGCGACAGGAACAGGTCGGCCATCCGCAGAAAGCTGGACAAATCGCGGCGTCGCCCGGCGTACCCGATGCGGCGGCCGACGCCCGCGGCGTCGAAACGGCGGCGGATCATCGATGTGTCGCCGCCACCGACCAGCAGGCAGACGGCCGACGTCTCGCGTCGCAGCAGCGCGGCGGTGGCGTCGATCATGGCGGGCGTGATTGCGGTCGGCAGGTCGTTCGCGGCCGTCGCGCAGATGACGGCGGCGGCCGGGATGCCGTACTGCTCGCGGGTGGCTGTCGCCTCGGTCGCGGCGTCCAGGTCCACGCCCTCGCCGGCAACGATCGGCTCGATGTCGAGCTTTGACCAGAACGCCCGGTCCGCCTCGGCGGTGGCCGCGTCGTGGTAGAGGGCCGCGTCGACGGAGTCGTCGAGGAACGTGCTGCGTCGGCCGAGCCAGATCGTTTTCTTCGCCGCGCCCCAGGCGGCGACGAGGCAAGCGACCGGGTCGGCCACGGTCGCGTCGATCACGAGCGCGTCGACCTGGTCGGCCACGAGTTGCTCGGCCAGCGCGACGGCGGCCCGGTGGAGGTCCGTCGACAGCGGGGCGATCCAACGCCCGCCGCCCGCCGCTTGCAATCGCGCCGCAGTGGCCTCGCCGCGTTGTGAGGAGGGCACCGCGCCGAAGCCGCCGTTGATCCAGGCGTGGGTCGTGGAGGTCGCGCCGCCCTCGGACTGGCCGACAAGGCCGGCACCGTTCGGGCTGCGGCCGGCCCACTGTTGTCCGTCGCGGCGGCAGAAGGCCTCGGTGCTGTAGGCGGTTAGGCGGAACGAGGGCTGCCCCCCGCCGGCGCCAAGGTGCCCCGCGAGCGACGCGGCCGCACGGGCGGCGGGCTCGTCGTCGCCCAGGCTGCTGACGATGTAGCCGATGCGTTTGGGTCCGTTGCTCCACCCGCCCGTGGCGGGGCGAAAGGCGATGGCGTCGGCCGCGCGGCGGAACAGTTGGGAGAGTTCGCCGCGGCTGCCGGCGCGGCGGGACCAGGCGCCGCTGCGGCCGATGTCGATGGCCGCCGCGGCCGAGGCCGCTTCAAGGCCCAGGGCGATCTCGCCCCGCCCGATGGCGGCGTTGGCGAAGCGCAGCGTCGGCTCCGTGGCCTCGTCTTCGCGGCCGAGGAAGGCGCACAGGCCGTTGAACTCCTCCAGCACGCGGCGGTCGCCGAAGTCGATGGCGGCCAGGGCGTTGGCGAGGCGATCGAAGCTGTCGCGCATCGCCAGCGTCGCGCCGGCCTGGTGCGCGAGGAACCGCTCGGCACCGTTGTGCGAGCACTGGTACGGAGCGAGGTCCGCCGCCTCCACGGTGGCACCGCGGCGGACGAGATCAACAAGTTCGGTGAGCGACGGCATGGCGAGTTTGCGGTGAAACGAGGAACCCCACCGGGTGCATCGACCACTCGCCAGCGCCTTCCCCACCGGCGGGGGCTATCGCGCGAGCCAGTTGTCAAGCACGTCATGCAGCGCCGCACGCAGCGAGGCGTTCGCGGCGGCGGGACGCGGGTTCGCGAGCGACTGACGAAGGTCTGCCGCGCACGCTCCGGGCCGAACCAGCGGCAGGCCGAGGGTGCGGATCGCGGGATCGCCCGCAAATGCCGCGTCGAGCAACGCGGCCACGTCGCGCAGGTGGCGCTGAAGGTCGGCGTCGGACTCGACGGCCCCGACGACGCCCGGCCCGTCGTCCCAGCCTGTTCCGATCAGGCGAAGCGGCGTGTCACTTGCGCGAAGCCGGGCGACCAGGCCCCGCGTGACGGCGGGTTGCACGCAGCCGCGCTGCCAGCGGGCGACCGTCGCATCATCGCAGGCGAGGCCGGCGCGGGCGTGGCGATTCTCGACGAGACGCTCAGGGTCGACCGCCTTCCAAGGGTCGGCTTCGACGTCGGCGGCGAGTTGTTCCCAAACGACCGCGGCGCTGGAGTAGGCGGCGATGTCAGCCGGCGGCTCGCGCGGGGGCAGGTCGGCGACGACCGCGATCGTGCGGCCCGTGACCTCCCGCGGCACGACCGGCCAGCCGGCGACGCGGACGCGGTCTCGCGGCCAGCCGGCGGTAAGCCACTCGACCTGCCACCGCTCGTCCGCAAGCAGAATGACGTCCGAGCCCTCCCGCCACGGCACGGGCGGACGGTGCGTCGCGACCCACGCGAGCCACGGCGTCGATGCGGCCACCACGTTGGGCAAATCGCTTCGCGTGAGGTCCGGCGTCACGACGCACTGCGCCGCCGCCGCCGCGTTCGCGGCGATGAGCGTGGAGGCCGATCTGGGATCATCGACGTCCACCACCCGCACCGCCCGCGACTCATCTTCCGCCAGCGCTGCGGCAAGGGCCGATCCGGCGCTGCGCGGCAGCCGCAAGTTCAGTCCCGCGAGGAGCGCGATGTCGTGCGTCGCCGGCTGCGTTGTTGTCACGGCGGCGGCGACCTGGCGTGCCCGCTCCTCGGCCGCGTCGCGCAGACCGCGCTGCGCCGCGTTCTGCACCGCCGCGACGGCGTCTCCATCCTGAACCGCCCGCGTGTCGCCGAAGACGACCAGTTGCTTGGGAACCGCCCATTCCAGTTGATCGTTCGCAAGCCGCACGATGTCGGCGGCGACATCCGCACCGGCGAGCAGGCGTAAGCGACCTGATTGGATCGCGTTCGACCAGTCTGCGCAGCACATCGCGGTTGCAAGGGCGTTGGCGTCGGTCAACACGGCCAGAAGATTCGCCGTTTTCGGAAGTCGATCGAGCAGGGCGATGACGTGCTGCGCGTGGTTGGGCGCGACAAGGCAGAGCGCGTCGCGCGGCACGTCCACGCGGTCCGCGAGCCGCTCGGCGACGAGCGAGGGAACGCTCGAGCCGCCGATCCATCCGTCGCCAATTCGGCCGGTCAACGTGCCGTCGCGGGCGAAGCACCAGTCGACGTCGGCGGGCGGGTCGGCCTCCAACCCGTCTCGAACCGAAGGCGGCAGGGCGGCGTGATTGCGATGCCAATTCCTTGCAGCAAGCGTGTCGGCAAGGGGACGTTCGGCGAGGAAGGCGGCCACTGCACCGTTATCGGCCGGCTTACGGCGTGCGGCTTACCATGGCCGCCATGTCCCAGCCCACGCGAACGCTCCGCTTCACGAAGATGCACGGCGCCGGCAACGACTACGTCTACCTCGACGGCTTCACGCAAGAGCTTCCCCGCGATGACACGCTCGCCGCCCTCGCCCGGCGGCTGGCGCACCGGCAGACCGGCGTCGGTGGCGACGGCCTGATCCTCGTGCTGCCACCCACCGCCGGCGGGCATGCGCGGATGCGGATGTTCAACCTCGACGGCAGCGAGGGGCAGATGTGCGGCAACGGCATCCGCTGCGTCGCCAAGCTCGTCGCCGACCGCGGGTATGCGGACGCGAACCCGCTGCGCATCGAGACGGCCAGCGGCGTTCGAGAAGTCCACCTTGTGCGGGACGACGGCCGTGTCACGGGAGCCAGCGTGGACATGGGCGAGCCAAGCCTTGGCCTCGACGCCGTCGGCGCGAAGCAGGGGATCGGCGGGCGCACGCCGTACTTCCAGCGCGTGGACGGGCCGACGTTCCGGCTTTCACGCCACGCCGGCGGCGGGCCGTGGGAGGCGACGCTCGTCTCGATGGGCAACCCGCACGCGGTCGTGTTCGTCGACGACCTCGGCGACCTGGATCTGCCCGTCGCCGGCCCGTCCCTCGCCGAACATCCGGCCTTCCCGGACGGCATCAACACGCATTTCGTCCAGGTGATCGATCGCGGCCGGGTGATCGTTAAGCATTGGGAGCGCGGCAGCGGTCCGACGCTCGCGTGCGGCACCGGCGCGTGCGCTGTTTGCGTCGCGGGCGCCGTGCGCGGCCTGACCGACCGCCGCGTCGTCGCCGAAGTGCCCGGCGGCGAGCTAACGCTCGATTGGGAGGAATCGACCGATCGCGTGCGAATGACAGGCCCGGCCGTCGAGGTGTTTCAGGGCGAACTTCCGCTCTAACTACGGCTCGCGGCCTTCGAGAAGGACGGTCGCACGCCGGACTGCTTCCGGCATTGCGTCGGCGACGGCGTCGTAGTCGACGTCCATCGCGCGAATGCCGCCGCTTTCGGGCGACTGCCGCACGCTGCCGATGGTGAACTCGGCTTCGGCGAGCATCCGCTCGACCTCGACGCTCGCGAGGAAGTCGACGAGTCGCTTCGCCGCGTCGCTCGGCTGATCCTTCGCGACGAGAGCGACGGTCGTGGGAATTGTCAGCGTGCCCATCTGGCCGTCCTCCTGATCGGGCAGCACTGCCTGGAGCTGCGGGCTATCGCTGTTCTTATTGAAGTTGGCGACGTCGTCGTTGTCGGTCAGGGCGTACTTACCCCAGCCATCGACGAACCGCGCGGCCGGGCCGTTGCCGGCGACGACGGTCACGCCGCCGTCGTGCAGACTGCGGAACCACGCATCCGCCTTCTCCTGGCCCCAGAGGGTGTAGAGGGCGGCGACGTGCCCGCCGGTCGTGCCGGCCGTTGGCCGTGCGATGGCGGCCTCATAGACGTCGTCGTCGTCCAGCCACTCAGCAAAGTCGATCAGGCTGTTCCCCGGCACGGCAAGCGCGGGAACGGGATCGTTGGGATCGGCGGTTGTCTGGAAGATCGCCACGACCCGCGCCCGCAGGCCGTTGCCGGTCCAGCGCTCTTCGGCGTCGCGATACAGCGGCAGCGTGTCGGCCGCCGTCGACGGCTCGTAAGCGGCGAAGGCATTCTCGCGGGCAAGGCGGACGGTATGAAACGGCTCGTTGCCCCACCAGACGTCGGCGACCGGCCGATCCTTCTCGATGCGCAGCCGCTCGGCGAGGCCGACGCTTTTGGTCGCCTCCGTATCGGTCACGAGACGGACCTTAATGCCAGTTTGCTGGGTGAACTTGTCAACAATCGGCCGCGCGTAGGGCTCGTCGACGCTCGTGTACAGCACGAGCGTGTCGCCGCCGGACGCGGCGTCGTTGTCGCAGCCGACGAGCGACAGGAGCAGCAGAATCGTCAGGAAGATGCGCACGGCCGATTGTAGTTCTCGGCCGCGTCGAGCAGGGCGGCGGCCTTGACGAGCGTTTCGGCGTGCTCGGCCGCCGGATCACTTTCCGCCACGATGCCGCCGCCGACCGGAATCGTCAGCACGCCGTCCACCAGCGTCGCCGTGCGAATTGCGACGTTGAACTGCATCGAGCCGTCCGCGTCGAGGTGGCCAATCGCCCCGCAGTAGACGCCGCGGGCATCGGGCTCAAGCTCGTCGATGATCTGCATCGCGCGGATCTTCGGGGCACCGGTGATGCTGCCGCTGGGAAACGTCGCGGCGAACAACTCCGCGAGGCCCACGTCCGGTCTCAGCGTCCCTTCGATCGTTGCGACGCCGTGTAGCACGCTCGGGTGCGTTTCGATCGTCCGACGCTGGCTGACGACGACGCTGCCCGTCTCGCAGACGCGGCCTAGGTCGTTGCGTTCGAGGTCGACGATCATGTTCAGCTCGGCCGCGTCCTTGGCGGAATCCCGGAGTTTCGCCTTTTCGCCGGGCCGGTTCGGCCGCGTGCCTTTGATCGGCCGGGTCATCACGCGGCGGTCGGGTGTCACGCGCAGGAACAGCTCGGGCGAGTTGCTGACAACCGCGACGTCGTCGAGCTCGATCAAGCCGCCGTACGTCGCGGGCGTGCGGGCGAGGAGCGCGGCGTACAGGTCGTCGGCGCCGCCGGCGTACGGCAGGGAGAGGCGTTGGCTCAGGTTGACCTGAAAGACGTCGCCGGCGGCGATGTAGTCGAGACACCGTTCGACGGAGCGAAGATACTGCTCGCGACGAAAATTTGTCCGATAGCCGCGACCCAACGGGTCGCGGTCTGACTTTGCGCAACCCGCACTCCCACCCGCCGGGTCGCCGTGATCGCCGACGAATCCAAACGCGAACAACGGCATTGAAGTGGTTCGCGGTTTCTCGTGATGCCGCGCCCGCGGCTCGAACCAGCCGCCGAGCTCGTAGCCGAGAAAGCCAACCCACCGCCCGCCGCCGCGATGCTCATCAAGCCAGTTCAAACCCGCGAGTGGATCGCTCGCGACAAATCGCCCGTCAATTGTCACACGCCCGTCGTTCCCGCACCGAATCACTCGCCCGGCGCGGAAAGGCGGCGTGGTCCAGCCGGCGTCGTCGGCAAGGGAACTGTCGAGGCGGCCGCGCACGTTCTAGTCATACGTCACAACGCTGTGGACCGGCACGTCGCCGAGCAACTGCCGGCCATTCAGCGTGGCGAGCTCGATTAGCACGGCCACGCCGACGATCTCGCCGCCGGCCTGGCGGACGAGGTCGATGCAGGCCTTCATCGTTCCGCCGGTGGCGAGCACGTCGTCGCAGATCACGACCTGCTGGCCAGGCCGAATGTCGTCCTCGTGCATCTCCAATGTGTTCGTGCCGTACTCCAAGCTGTAGGCCTGGCTGCGCTTGGCGCGCGGCAGCTTGCCGGGCTTGCGGATCAGGCCGAAGCCGCCCGAGAGGCAGCACGCGACGGCCGTCCCGAAGATAAAGCCACGGCTCTCGGCGCCCACGACGAGATCGACCTGCTTGCCGCGAAACGGGTTGGCCATCAGCTCGATCGCCAGCGCCAGCCCGCCGGCATCGGCGAGGAGCGGCGTGATGTCGCGGAACACGATGCCCGCCTCGGGAAAGTCCGGCACGTCCTGGATCAGCGACTTGAGGTGGGCCACGGGGTCAGTCATCGGCCGAAAGTCTAGCGGGCGCAGGCACTGGAGCGCGAGTTGAGCCGATGGCGACGCGGGCGCATTCGAATAGGCTTGGGCGACCATGCCGGAGGACGTGATGCACGACGAGCCGTTCGACCTGAGACCGCCCAAACGCTGGC
The DNA here is from genome assembly GCA_965214125.1 of Tepidisphaeraceae bacterium. Taxonomy (GTDB): domain Bacteria; phylum Planctomycetota; class Phycisphaerae; order Tepidisphaerales; family Tepidisphaeraceae; genus CBDCBA01. Next base: position 316,480 of record CBDCBA010000027.1, on the reverse strand, counting down.
CACCACTGGCGGACGCGATGCGCCGCTCGCTCGCCGCCGGGGCGGGGCGGGTGGCGCGGTTGTGGATCGAGGAGTACGTCCCCTCCGACGGCGGCGTGCCGACGAGCCTGCTGCTCGCCGCAGAGCTTCGCGGCTACGACGGCGACCGACAGCTTGGGCCCGAGGAACGCGAGGAGATTTCAGCCGACCTGCGCCGCCGCGCGGTCGAGGATGGCGACGCCGACGCGGACCGACTGAAGGTGGCCGTCTTCGCCGCGGGCGAGCGCGACGAACTCACCGAACACCTCCGCGAAACCGAGCCAGTGTTCGGCGAGCCGACGCACCGGTTCATGAACCTCGCGCAGATGCGGCAACTGCTCGCAACGCCGCGGGTGCTGCCCAAGCCTGAGCCGGTGCGCAAGGATCAGGTGGGCGCATCCGATGCCCTCATCGTGGCGGTGATCGCGCTCGTGCTCGCGGCCGGTGTGGCGGCGCTGGCTTGGTGGCTGTTCGCGGCAGATTGGATCGGGTGGACGCTGGGCCTCCTGATCGCCGTGCCGGGCCTCGGGTTGGCGGCCATCACGTACCTCGGCAGCACGACGGCCGCCGTTCGGCCTGCGAAACCGCTTCGCACGCTGCCGATGACGCTGGCCGTGGTCGTGCAGGCATTCGAAGCGCTTTGGGTGGCCGACCATCCAGACTACCCGCACGGGGCGCGGTTTGGCCTGGTTGCCGTCTTCTCGCTCGACCCGCAGCGCCGCGACGACCTCGCCTGGCTCAGTTGGCTCGCCCGCCGCCTGGCCTGGCTCCGCGACAACGGCGCCGACGACCCCGACGAGACACGCTTGGCCCAACGTCTTGAAGGCGAGGCCGACGATGGAACCAGCCGCCTGCCGCCCAGCGTGACCGGCAACGACGCGACCTATTGGATCAGCCCGCACTACACCCGCGACGACCTGCCCGGCGAGCGACTGCCGGAGGACCGCATCCTGCCGATCCTCCTCGAACGCGGAGCGACCGCGGGCGCCGAGCGGGTGGCGATGGCCCGCCCGTGGCCGGCTGAACTGTGGCCCCTCCGCTACCGCCCGCCGTGGGAGAACCGCCCCGACGTGCCCGAGCGGGCGATGTGAGCGGCTCCTGAGTCGCGTAGCCGATGTCTGACGTCCGCCGCCCCGCGCTTTGCGCGGGGCGGCGTCTTTGTTGGGTCGCGTCCAAAGTCGCTCTCGCGGCGCGTCGATGCAAGGCATGACGGCGTCTTCCGGAGAAGTCCGCCCAGGAAATGCAGCCCGTGCGTCGCGCCGGCCGTTCGCGGTCGGTGCGACGCGGCAGGGCCTTCTCGTTACGCCCCAGCCAGCCCTCGACGTAATGCCCACCAAGACCTCCAAAGCCAGTAGCGGCGGCGTGCAGAACGCGCTTCAGCTCTACCTCCGCCAGATCAACGACTCGCCACTGCTGACCGCCGACGAGGAAAAGATGCTCGCCCGGCGCATCATCCACCAGCACGATATGGCCGCCCGCGAGCGCATGGTCCGCTCGAACCTGCGCCTGGTCGTCAACATCGCCAAGCACTTCACCGGCCGCGGCATGGGCCTGCTCGATCTGATCGAGGAGGGCAACATCGGCCTGCTCAAGGCCGTCGAGGGGTTCGACCCTGAAAACGGCGCCCGCTTCAGCACCTACGCGAGCTGGTGGATCAAGCAGGCCATCAAGCGTGCCCTGATCAACGGCGTGCAGCCGATCCACATCCCGGCGTACATGGTCGAGCTGATGACCAAGTTCCGCCGCGCCAGCCGCGATCTCGAGAAGGAGCTCGGCCACCCGCCGACCGACAAGCAACTACGCGACGCCCTCGAAGTCACGGGCAAGAAGCTCGGCATCATCAAGCAGGCGATCAAGGCCTACCACTCGCCCACGCAGTTCGTCGGCGGCGCCGGCGCCGACGGCGACGAGCTTCAGATCGCCGACGTGGTGCGCGATGAGAACAACCCCAAGCCCGACATCGAGGTGATGAACTTCGACGACCTCGAGCGCATGCACGAGCTGCTCGAAGGCATCGACGACCGGGCCAGCACCATCCTCAAGCTCCGCTTCGGTTTGGGAGGCGAGGAACCGATGACGCTGAAGGAGATCGGCAAACACGTCGGCCTCACGCGCGAGCGCGTCCGCCAGATCGAGCACGAAAGCGTCGCCCGCCTGCGCGACTGCATGCTGGGCAAAGAGGCCGTCGCGGCGTAACAGGTCACTGGGTGTGATCGGACCGGCCGACAAGACCGGTGCCGTTCAACGCAGTTCGTTAGCCAACACCACATCGCGCAGGGCATCGGCCGTAATCGAGCGGGTTTCCGAGTGACCGTCAACAAAGCCAAAGTTGCCTTGCCCGCTATGTCGCTCGGCATCGAGCGTCGGGCCAAACGCAAGGTCGGATCCGTCAGCCACGTTCGCCAGAGTCGTTCGGACGGTTCCGTCTAGCGAGGGTGTCCACGTGAACGTGTTCCCACGTGGCGTTCTGCTCCACGCGTCCCCGAGCAGGACAACTTGCGCGCTATCGGCCACCCGAGCGAGGTTCCCACGCAGCCGCCGCGGTTCATACCGGGATTCATGATGGTATCCGAGAAGGCCCGCGTTCAGGGCGTAGTCGAAGCGAACTGCCCAGCCGCGTAGGTAGGCGACGTCGTCGATCCGCACCTCGACCGACGGGAGGTTTGCGCTGGCAGTCGCCTCCACCGACGGGCATTGCAGAAGAGTGACAGCGTGCTCCTGTGAGACAGGGCCGTCCACACCGTTCAAGTACCCCTCGTCCAAACGCACATTCTGCGCGCCCAAGTAAGGCAACAGCGTTGCCGGGTAGGGGGCGAGCGTCTCTAATGTCGGCATGGAGGTTCTGGCCTCAAGCCGCACGTAAGCGTAGCGGGATCGCCGCGAGTCGTGCAGTGCCGCCGGGAGCGAACCGTAACCCGCCAGTCCGTTGCCGACATCGACCACGCCCGCGAGTTGAGCAAACCCGTGATGGTCCTGCGCCTGCAGAACGTGGGCAGCTAATAGTTGGCGCTGCTGCGACGCACAAACGGTCGTTCTTGCCGACGCCCGTGCGTAAGAGAGGGCCGGCATTAGCAACGCGAGCAGAACCGCAACGACGCCGATCACAACCAGTAGTTCCGCAAGCGTGAACGCCGAGCGCAGCCCATTGTGGCTATCAGTTCCGGTAGAGAAGTTCATCTCGCCTCCTTAGGGATACAGGGTTCATGACAACGCGAATCAGATCATTGGGATGCTCACGCTCGCACCGTTGGGAATGCCGCTGACGCGGACGCCGGTGATGATCCAACGGCCGTCGGTTGGTCGCCGGGTGAGAGTGACGCCAAGCTTGCCGCTGAACGTCTCCTCAGAAAGCTTGCCGCTGGGAAGCTGGACCGTGAGTCGTGCCGGGATCGACACCTCCACGACGTCGGTTCTGGCCTCGATCGGGTTCGCAACATCGCCTGGCCCACGCGCCTTGTTTCCGCCGCCGATGACGTTGTAAATCTCGAACGTGCCCACGACTCCTTTGGGATTTGCGAGGCGTTCGCCGTCTTTAACAAGAACCGTCACGGTGGGCAAGTCGCTGCCGATGAGTGCGGAATGAATGGATCGACAACCCGCTTCCCAATCATCGCGAGCCGCGTTCGCGTCCACGTATGGCACGTCCGCCTCGGCCCGAAGTTGGCGGTAAGCGTCGAAGTCGCCAGTGAGGTAGGCGTTGATCCCACCGACGGCTTCTTCCTCAAACTGAGCTCGCTCTTGCGTCGAACGGCGGTCAAATACGCGCGACGAGGTCACGGCTTGCCTCACCTTTTTCGCAAGCGCCGGTCGATCCGCCGGCGCGAACGTAACCTCTGTCATCGGCTCCTGAATCGGGGCGCGACCCTGAATCGGAGCAGGCTGTCGCGCGGAATACCAGATTATCCCGCACGTTATAAGCCCAGTCAGGACGCCAATGGGAATCAACACGCGCTTGTACGTTTTCGGATTGAGCGTATTCATGATGAAAGCCACGAAAGCATCTTATTCAATGATGTAGTGTGTGCCTAAGCTGTGATCGACAAGGCTGTTCCTGAGAGTGACAAAGATTTTTCTAACGGCGTCGGTGCAGGAATGCCGTACCGACACCGAGAGTAGCACCTTCATTCCAACGACTACAGCGGCCCGGCGGGACACTTGTGACAAACAACCGTGTAGTAGGGCGCGCAGTAGGGGTAGCAGCTATACCCTTCCGGGCACGAGCCACTCACGGTAATCACTGTGCCGTTCGCACCTTGGCAAGTGTACTCCAGTTCGCATCCGGGGCAGTCCGCCATGGATGAAGACGATTCGGTCGCAAACGCAGTTGCGGCCGAACACCCGAGGATGCCAGTAGCAAAGATTGCGCGGTGAACCGAAAACTCGCTGACGAGCGAGAAACGGGAACGTGACTAAGACATGTCGTACCTCAAAGTGGATCATCATCATCAACCCGCCGCGACGACCAATCAGTTTGCCTGACAACGACAGGAAGACAGAGACAGAACAGAACTAGATTTCGAAGTAGGGCAAGTACGTTGTTCAACAACGGACTAATCGTGCCGGTCGGAAACCCGCATCCGCACGGAAGATCCCCACCCAGATAGTAGTTCAGAGCACGCTGACACTGCCTAGAACAAGCAGTAGAATTGTGAATGCTGCACCGAGCCGCCGCGTGCGGGGACGGCACAAAAGCAGGGCCATGCCCGCCTCGGACAATACAAGCGTTGCGACGCTCAATTTGGCAAGACCGGCCGGAACCGACCACACATCTTGCAGAACTCGAACTGTTGCCGAAGGGTTGGTTGCCTTGCCGAATGCCGAAAGGAGCAATGTGGCGGCAACTCCGAAACAAACCCACTCTCTCCAACCCGCCCCGCGATCGAACACCGCATCCGGGCCAAGGCCGGAAGACGACATTGTTTTCATTGGACCAGGAGCTACCCTAATAACCCCTTTGCTGTCAAGGTAAAAATTTCAACCGGAATTTGGGCCGCGTGACACCGGCTCGCCAAGGTGAGTCGGATGCCCTGCCGCGCGCTGAAAAACCCCGCCCCGCCGCTCGAAAGCAGCGGGGCGGGGTTTGACTCGCGTAGCGAACGAAGATTCTAATCCAGGCCGCCACGCAGGTTCTTGCGCTCGGGACGCTTGGCGCGCTCGTCCTCGCGCTTCTCCTGCTCCTGGGCCCACTGGGCACGCTTGAGGCTCAGGCCGATCTTGCGCTCCTCGCTGTCGACGCGCAGGATCTTGGTTTCGAGCACCTGGCCGGCCTTGAGTTCGTCCTCGGGCTTCTCGACCTTGTGGTCGGCGATCTCCGAGACGTGCAAGAGGCCCTCGAGGCCGTCCTCGAGCTCCACGAAGACGCCGAAGTTGGCGATCTTGGTGACGGTGCCCTGCACGACCATGCCCGGCTTGTAGTTGTCCGGGATCACGTGCAGCCACGGGTCTTCCTGCATCTGCTTCAGGCCTAGGGCGATGCGCTGCTTGTCCTGGTCGACGCTAAGCACGACGGCCTGGATGTCCTCGCCCTTTTTGAGCACCTCGCTCGGGTGGCCGACCTTCTTGGTCCAGGAGAGGTCGCTGACGTGCAAGAGGCCGTCGATGCCCTCCTCGATCTCGACGAACGCACCGTAGTTGGCGATGTTGCGCACCTTGCCGGCGATAACCGAGCCGGGGGGGTACTTCTCGGCGACGCGGTCCCAGGGGTTCTCCTGGACCTGCTTCATGCCAAGGCTGATCTCCTGCTTGTCCTTGTTGATGTCCAGAACTTTCACGAGCACCTTCTGCCCGCTGGCGACTACTTCACTCGGGTGGTTGATCCGCTTGGTCCAGGACATTTCCGAGATGTGGACCAGGCCCTCGACGCCGTCTTCGAGCTTGCAGAACGCGCCGTAGGACATGATGTTGACCACCTCGGCCTCGTGGATCGTGCCGACGGGGTACTTGCCCTCGATGTTCTCCCAGGGGCTGGCATCCTTCTGCTTGATGCCAAGGGCGATCTTCTCGCGGTCGCGGTCGATGCTGAGCACCTTGACCTCGACGTCGTCCTCGATCTTGACCATCTCCGTGGGGTGGTTGATCCGGCCCCAAGACATGTCGGTGATGTGCAGCAGGCCGTCGATGCCGCCCAAATCGATGAACGCGCCGAAGTCGGCGATGTTCTTGACGGTGCCGGTGACAATCTGGCCCTCCTCGAGCTTCTCCATCGTCTTCTTCTTCAGTTCCTCGCGCTCCTGCTCAATCATCTTGCGGCGGGAGATGACGATGTTGCGCCGCTCCTCGTCGATCTTGAGGATGACGGCGTCGACGTCGCGGCCGATCCAGTCGCTGATCTCGCCGGGCCGGCGGATGTCGACCTGGCTGGCGGGGAGGAAGACGGGCACGCCGATGTCGACGAGCAGGCCGCCCTTGATCTTCTTGGTCACCTTGCCGCTGACGGGGTCGCCCTCGCCCTTCTCGACGATGATCTTCTCCCAGTTGATGATCCGGTCGGCCTTGCGCTTGGAGATCTTGACCGTGCCGCTGTCGTGGTCGACCTCCTCGAGCAGCACGTCGACAGGATCGCCGATCTGCACTTTCGTGTGGTCGTCCCATTCGTTGCGGTCGAGCACGCCCTCGCTTTTGAGGCCGAGCTCGACGACGAAGTCGTCGCCGGCGCGGCCGGAGACCTTGCCGGTGATAATGGTGTTGGCGCGGAAGTCGTGGACCTCGTCGCCGCGGACAAGGCTTTCGATGTCGATGCCCTCACCGAGCGCGTCGACAAGAGCGACATCGACATCGTCCTCGAGTCCTTCGAGATCGGTGTCGAGGTCGTTGAGAAGGTTAAAGTCAACCATGGGGGAAGGGGGCGCCGCATCCGCAGCCGGATCGGCAGGGGGGTTGGGCCGGGCGGCCACAGGGATCGGAAGCTGGGCGGCAAGTGCGTCGGCAAATGCCACGACCCCGCCACTCCTGCGACGGGGTCGGGCACTTTAGGAAGCTCGCCCCTGCCGAACAAGCCCGCCCGATCGATCTGCGGCGCAGCAGCAGACTCCAAGACGATCAGTTCGCAGTCGACGATCGCACGCTCAGCACCAGCGGCCGACCGTACCGGCCGACGTAGCTCAGCAGAGTGACAAGGAAGACGCTGATGCCGAGGATCTCGAGCATCTCTTCGATGGCCGTCACCACGCCGTACAATGGGGTTCCGGCGTCGCCGCGGTACGCCAGCGCAGCGCCGGGTAACTCCATCCCAATCGCGCCGCCCACGTAGATCAGGCCCGAGAGCACGAACAACGCCGCGTATCGCCGCGGCAAGCGGCGGAGGAACGGCACGCACGCGATCCCCAGCACCGCCACCGCCACGCCCGCCGGAAGCACCCACGGGAAGTAGAGCATTCCCTCCGCCCCGTGCATCGCCCGCGCAACGGGCCGGTTCATCAGCTCGTGGATCGACGCCATCTCGTCAAAGGACAGGAGCGTGAACAGGCACGCGAGGCCCAGCCACTCCCAACGACGCCGCCGAGTCGCCTCCCCGAGCCCCGCCCACGCGAGCAGGACCGCGCAGCTCAACAGCATCAGGCATGTCACGAACACGGGTAGCGTCTGCTCGCCGTTGAGATCGAACTTGGCGATCAGACGCTGGGCGCGGGTGAACGCCGAGTGTCGGTAGAACACGGCGAACGCATGCAGCGCCAGAAGCACCGGCATGAGAATGCCGAGGATCACAGCGACGCGGCGGGGGTGCAGGCTCAGCGTGTGCGACGCAGGCGTGGCTGGGGTGGTGGGGGGTGGGGGTGGATGAAGGAGGTTGTGAGTTCATCACCTGCCAAAGCGAAAGGCGAACAGGCAGCGGAGGGTGTCCGGCGGCTCGTTGGAAAGGCCGGAGCTTAACGCGACCTTAATGAACCTCCTATCGGCGGGCGACGGCCTTCGGATCATCGCAAGCTTCGTTTGCTCCGCCGACTCGCCGCTGCACAGAAGGCGCAGGCCCTGCCTAAACCCGCGGCACCCAACGGCCGATGCGTGCGGCGGCGGGTCGTTTGGAGCGGTCCGCGCTTCGACCTCACCCTTCACCACCTCACCGCGCACCACTCATGGCCGACGACACCGAACAGAAGCAGGATGGCGACGACTCCAAACCGGGCGGCATCAAGGGGCTGCTCGGCAAGCTCCCCGTGCTGATCGGGGGTGTGATGGTCTTGGAGGCCGTCGTGCTCTTCGCGGGGTTCAAGATGCTCGGCGGCGGCGCGGATCACGCGGCCGCGGCGGAGGGGGTTCACGTGGAGTACGACGACCACGGCAACCCGATCGAGGTCGCCCACACCGACGATCACGGGCAGCTTGTCGAACTCAACGTGCTCGAGTTCCGAACGCAGAACAACCAGAGCGGCCGCAGCTTTCACTACGACGTGGAGATCAGCGTCCAGGTGAAAAGCGACGTGCAGGAGAAGGTCGAGGAGCGTTTGGCCAACAGCAGCGCGCTCATCAAGGACCGCATGGGCAAGATCATCCGCTCGCTCGACCAGACGAAATTGAACGGGTCGGCCGAGCCCGGCTTGGAAACGCTGCGCCGGCAGGTAAGGTACCAGCTCGACCTGATCGTCGGCGAGGGCCTCATCGAAGAGGTGCTCGTGCCGCGGTGCATCCCGTACCGCGCCGACTACTAGGGCCGACGCGCCGCCGAAAGTCGCAAGAACTTTCGGCAACGCGCCAGCGAACGACTCGGGTGAACCGTCGGCATGGATGCCAGGCGGCACGCGAGCCAGCCCCGCGCCGTTGCGGCGCGACCACCGGCCACGGAGGGCCACCATGTCCGACACGCCGTCTGACACATCCGACGCGCCTGCCGACGCAACCGACACCGCCCCCGACAGCGCGAGCAATTCCGGCGTCGATGTTGAGCAGGCGCTGGACGACCTCGACGCGCTGCTCAACTCGGCGAGCTTCGAGGATCCCGTCACCGACGAACCGGCCGAGGCCAAAGCGCCCGCCGCCGTCGCGGCGCCGCCCGCTGCCAAGCCGAACACTCCCGCGCCGCCAACCCGCGCCGCGCCGCCGTCGCCCGCAACGGAGGTCCCGGCGCTCGACGTCGGCAACGTTAACCTGCCGCAGTTCGACAAGATTCTCCAGGAGGCCCAGGTCAGCGGCATCGAACTGCTGCGCGACGTCAAGCTCGACGTCACGATCGAGCTCGGGCGCAGCCGGATGCTGGTCGAAGACGTTCTCAAGCTTGTCGAGGGAAGCGTCGTCGAGCTTGACAAGCTCGCGGGCGACCCGGTCGACGTCTACGTGAACGATCGCCTCGTCGCCCGGGGCGAGGTGCTGGTGCTCAACGAGAACTTTTGCATCCGCGTCAGCGAGATTCTGACGCACAACGTCGAGGAGGAGGCGTGAAACGGTTCCTCCTCGTTGCCGCGATGCTCGGCGTGGTCGCGGGGGTGGTGGGTGCCGCGTCGGCGCAGACGCGGTTCGATAACGAGCCGCTGCGCGTGGCAACGGAGGCGTCGGCGTCGGTTGAGCAGGCGGAGGTTCCGCAGCAGACCGGCCCCAGCGCCGGTCGGATCATCGCGTCGCTGACGGGCGTGGTCGCCCTGATCGTTGGCCTCGGTTGGGTCTACCGGCGGGTCGGCGGCGACGCGGGCAAGACCAGCACGGGCGGCGTGCGGTTGGTTAGTCGTTCGCTGCTGACGCCCAAGCACCAGGTGATGGTCCTCGAGATCGGCCACCGGCTCGTCGTGGTCGGCGACGCGGGGCACGGCATGCAGCCGCTGTGCGAGGTAACGGATCCCGCGGAGGTCGAGTCGATTCTGGCAGCCTCGGGAAGCGGCCGGGCGGCCGACGCGCTGCGCGGCGACGCCTTCTCCGCCTCCCTGTCCGCCGCCGAGGAGGACGCCGACGCCTATCCGATCGACGCCAGCGCCGGCTACGGCGAGCATGGCGACTTGACTGAGATCCCGCCGCCGGACCACGCGGACGGCAACGTCGAGCTGCCCGACACGCAGGACGTGCGGGCGCTCATCGAGCGCGTTCGCGGGCTCGGCACGACGTCCGGCGCTTCGGCGTCGTGACATTTTCCAACCGCTCGCGCGACTGGCCAGGAGGGCCGATGCGACCGCGACTCTTCGCACTTGTGATCCTGCTCTGCTGCCACGCCCCGGCGTTGGCGCAGGCCGATCTTGCGCCGCCGGACCCGGTCACGTTCGACGGGTGGAACGACGACTCGATCGAACAGACGGCCGAGCAGCTTGCCGCGGCGTCCGAGGCCGAGGCGGCCGGCGACGCCCGCGCTGCGGCCGCGCCGTTCGCGCTGCCGGACCTGACCGACCGCGAGAACCTCGCGCCGGCGATGCAGATCATCGTCCTGCTCACGGTCCTGTCGCTCGCGCCGGCGTTGCTGGTGCTCTGCACCAGCTTCACCCGGATCATCATCGTCCTGAGCCTGCTCCGCCAGGCGATGGGCACGCCGACGCTGCCGCCCAACCAGGTGATGACGGGCCTGGCACTCTTTATGACCTTCTGCGTGATGGGCCCGACTTGGGCGAAGGTCAACAGCACCGCCGTGCAGCCCTACCTCGACGGGGAGATGACGCAGCAGGATGCGTGGGACGCGGGCATCGTGCCGATGCGCGAGTTCATGATTGCCCAGATCCAGGCGGCCGGCAACGACGACGCCGTGCTTGTCTTCCAGGACTTTGCCGGCGAGCAGCCCGCGCAGACGTGGGGCGATGTCGGCACCTTCACGCTGGTTCCGGCCTTCGTGCTGAGCGAGCTGAAGGTCGGCTTCCTGATGGGTTTCAAGGTCTACCTGCCGTTCCTCGTGATCGACATGGTCATCAGCGCGGTGCTCATCAGCATGGGCATGATGATGCTCCCGCCGGTGCTGATCTCGCTGCCGTTCAAGCTGCTGCTCTTCGTGCTCGTCGACGGCTGGACGCTGATCGTGGCCAGCCTGATGGGGAGCTTTGCCCTCACCGGTGGCGGGGTTGGGGGTGGGGGAGGTGGCGGATGACGATGGACCTCGACCTATCGATCGAGCTCATTCGCCGCGCGCTGTTGCTCGTGCTGCTGCTGAGCGCCCCGATCCTGATCGCCGGCCTCGTGGTCGGCCTGGGCATCTCGCTGATTCAGGCGGTGACGCAGATTCAGGAGCAGTCGCTCGCGTTTATTCCCAAGATCGTGGCGATGTTCGCGGTGGCGGTCATCACGCTGCCGTGGATCGGGCGGCACCTGATCGACTTCGCGACCGAACTGTTTACAAGCGGGCTCTCTCCCTGACGATCTATGCCGCAGCGGAAGCTGCGGGCTCCGACGCTCCTGGAGTCGGTGCAAATCCACCCAGAGAATGCCCCCCTTCCTTGCCGAGCTTCCGCAGTTGTTCGCGCTGGTCGTGTTTCGGCTGGCGGGGCTGATGATGATCGCGCCGGTGCTGGGCAGCGACAAGCTCCCCAGGCCGATCAAGCTATACATCGCCGTCGCGATGGCGCTGTGCATGTGCGCCACGATCGGCGAGATGCCCCGGCCGGCGGCGATGCCTGGGTCGCCGTGGCAGCTCGCGGTCGGTTTGGGCGGGGAGCTCGCGTTCGGGCTGCTCGCGGGATCGATGCTGTCGCTCGGCTTCGTCGCGGCGCGCTGGGCCGGCGGACTCGCGGGCCAGCAGATGGGCTTCAACATGGCCGGGAACTTCAACCCGACGGCCGACTTCGGCGGCAGCCCACTCGGCGACGCCTACTTCTTCCTCGCGATCCTGCTCTTCCTCCACATGGACGGCCACCACGCGATGGTGCTGGGCATCCGCGAGAGCTTCGAGGCGCTGCCGCCGCTCAGCGTCGGCCTCGACCGCGACGGGCTTGAGCTCTTTACCCGCATGGTCGCCGGCGCCACCGCGCTGGCCCTGCGCATCGCGGGCCCCGTCTGCGTGGCAATGCTCGTGGTCGACTTGTCACTGGGCATGCTCGGCAAGACGATTCCCGCCCTCAACCTGCTCAGCGTCGGCCTGAGCATCCGCACGATGATCGGCCTGACGATGGTCATCCTGGGCCTGGCCGTCACCGGATCGCTGCTGGTGGGCGCGATGAACGACAGCCTGGACCTGACCCGCATGCTCTGGCACGACGAGGCCGCCGGCGCCGCGGCCAACCTTCGGTGATCGCGTATGGCAGACGACGACGGCGACAAAACCGAAGCCCCCACTCCCAAGCGCCGCAAGGAGGCGCGCGAGGAGGGGGACGTCGCCCGCAGCAGCGACCTCGCGGGCGCGGCGTTGCTCGTGGCGATGCTCGTCTCCTTCTGGATCTTCGGCGGGCGCTTGTGGGAGGCGATGTTGAACGTCGGCGTGCGCTCGTTCGGGGCCGAGCTCCAAGCAACGCCGCTGTACGTTGCCGAGGGGGCGGGCGGTGCGGTTCAAAGCTGGGTCTGGCTCGCCGTGAAGAATTTGGCCTTTGGAATGCTGCCGTTGCTGGGTGTCGTGGTGGTGGTGGCGATCCTGGCGAACGTGGTGCAGGTCGGGCTGCACCTGACGCCCAAAAAGCTCCAGCCGAGCCTGAAGTCGCTCAACCCGATCAGCGGCTTCAAGAAGCTGTTCTTCGAGAGCAAGACCTACGTCGGCTTCGGCATGAACCTGCTGAAGCTCGGCATCGTGGCTTCGGTGGCGTGGTGGTCGGTCAGCACGTCGCTGCCGTCGATCCTGGCGTTGCAGCACGTGGAGTCGGGCACGCTCGTGGGCGCGGCCGGGTGGTGCGTCTTCGTTGTCGGCCTGAAGGTGGCATTGGCGCTGTTGGTGCTGAGCCTGCTCGACTTCGCCTATCAAAAATGGCAGCACGAGCAGAAGTTGAAGATGACCAAGCAGCAGGTCAAGGACGAGATGAAGAACATGGACGGCGACCCCCAGATGAAGGCCCGCCGCCGACAGATGGCGATCCAGCAGTCGATGAAGGGCATTCGCGACGGCGTGCCGCAGGCGGACGTGGTCGTGACGAACCCGACACACTTCGCTGTCGCGATCAAGTACGACGAGGGCAAGATGCACGCCCCGCGGGTCGTGGCCAAGGGGGGCGACTTGCTGGCGATGCGCATCCGCGAGACGGCGGTGGCGAACGGTGTGCCGATCGTGGAGAGGCCGCCCCTGGCGCGGGCGTTGTTCCGTTCGGTTGAAGTGGGGCAGGAAATCCCCGAAGATTTCTACTCGGCCGTCGCGGAGCTGCTGGCGTACGTCTACCGGCTCGACCGGGAGCTGGCGGGCAGCGCGGCGTAGCAGAGGCCTCCGGCCCCTGCCCAAATGGCACGGACGCCACCACGCGGAAGGGCGGAGACCGGAGGCCTCCGCTACAGGACACGGCAACGGATTGCCACCATGAGCACCGCCACCACATCTTCGCTTGCCGGCTTGGGCGCGCTCGACAAGCTGTCGCGCCACCGCGGGCTGATCTTCCCGGTCGCGTGCATCGCGCTGCTGCTGGTGCTGCTGGTGCCGCTGCCGTCGGCGATCCTGGACTTGCTGCTGGTCTTGAACATCACCATCAGCGTCGTCCTGCTCGTGACGGCGATGTACGTCAAGAGCCCGCTCGAGTTCGCCGTCCTGCCGTCGCTGCTGCTGGCGACGACGATGTTCCGCCTGACGCTCAACGTCGCGACCACGCGCCTGATCCTCACTGCCGGCGAAAGCGGCGGGGTGACGAACGCGATGGGCGACGCTGGCAGCGTGATCGCCGCCTTCAGCGAGTTCGTCACGCGCGGCAGCATGACGGTCGGGTTCATCATCTTCGTCATCATCTTCATCATCCAGTTCGTGGTGATTACGAAGGGAAGCGGCCGCATCAGCGAGGTGGCGGCGCGGTTCACGCTCGATGCCATGCCCGGCAAGCAGATGGCGATCGACGCCGACCTCAACGCCGGCATTATCGACGAGCGCGAGGCCAAGACGCGCCGCGAGGAGATCGCGCAGGAGGCCGACTTCTACGGGGCAATGGACGGGGCCAGCAAATTCACGCGCGGCGACGCGATCGCCGGCATCATCATCACGCTCGTCAACATCGCCGGCGGCATGTACGTTGGCCTTGTTGATCGCGGCTGGGACCTGGCGCCGACGGCGGAACTCTTCACAAAGCTCACCATCGGCGACGGCCTCGTCAGCCAGGTGCCGGCCTTCATCACGGCGCTGGGCGCGGGCCTGATCGTCACACGCAGCAGCACGCGGGCGGAGCTAGGCGAGCAGGTGGTCGGTCAGCTCACGGCCAACCCGATCCCGCTCTTCATCGCCGCCGGCTTCCTCGGCCTGATGGCCTTCACCGGCCTGCCTGCGATCCCGCTGCTGGTCGTGGGCGCCAGTTGCGGCGGGCTCGCCTGGATCCTGACCCGCCAGCGCACCGAGGAGGCCGCGCGCGAGAGCCGGCAAAAGCTCGCCGCCGCCAACCAGGAGCAGGCCAAGCCCCAGCCGGTCGAGCAGTTGCTCGAGGTCGACGCGATGGAACTCGAGGTCGGCTACGGCCTGGTCTCGCTCGTCGACACGGCCAAGGGCGGCGACCTGCTCGAGCGCGTCAGCCTGATCCGCCGGCAGATCGCGGCCGAGTTGGGCATGGTCGTGCCGAGCGTGCGCATCCGCGACAACATGGAGATCCAGGCGAACGACTACGTGGTCAAGATTCGCGGCATGGCCGTCGCCAAGGGAGAGGCCTTCCCCGATCAGTTCCTCGCCATCGACAGCGGGGCGGCCACCGGTGAACTGCCACACGCGATCCAGACCGTCGAGCCCGCCTTCAGCCTGCCGGCCTACTGGATCACCGAGCCGCAGAAGCCCGAGGCGGAGCTGATGAACTACACCGTCGTCGAGGCCTCGGCCGTCCTGGCGACGCACCTGACCGAAGTCATCAAGCGCCACGCCCACGAACTGCTAGGCCGGCAGGATGTCCGCAAGCTGCTCGACGGCCTGAAGGAGCGATCGCCCGCGCTCGTGGAGGAGGTCGTCCCCGCGGCCGTCAAGGTGGGCGAGCTGCAAAAGGTGCTTCAACACCTGCTCCGCGAGCGCGTGCCCGTCCGCGATTTGGAGAGCATCCTCGAAACCGTCGGCGACTATGCCGGGCGGACGAAGGACGTGGAGATTCTGGGCGAATACTGCCGCAACACGCTGGCCCGCACGATCTGCAAGCAGCACGTCGACGAGGAGGACGCCCTGCACTGCGTCACGCTCGACCCGGCGTTGGAGGACCTCGTCGCCCAGCACGTGCAGCGCAACGAAGGCGGCAGCACCAACACGATGCCGCCGCAAACGGCCCAGGCGGTGGTGCGTCGCGTCGCGGAGAAGGTGGCGGAGCTCACCAGCACGGGCCGGCCGGCGGTGCTGGTGTGCGGGCCGCAGGTGCGTCTGGCGGTGCGGCGGCTGATCGAGGCGACGCTGCCGCAGGTGAGCGTGCTCGGCTACAACGAAATCGTGCCGGAGGTGAAGGTCGAGGCGGTGGCGATGGTCGGGCTCAACGCTTGATAGAGGGCACGGCGGCCAGATGCTGAAGATGGCCAGTGGATAGGTTGATCGAACTTCGCGTGCTGGCGGTCGTCCGATAAACTCACGTTGCGGCGGCAGGTTGCCGATGGAAAACGAGCGGGCATCGCACGCGGTGCGGAGCCTGCCAAACGGCCCGGTGGAACCAGGCCACAACCCAAGCCCTTGCACGGAGGCGAGGCCCATGCCCACCACGCTCGCGAACCCCACCGGCCCGACCCTTCCCGCCCTCGCCGGTCTGCCGCCGCGCCGCCCGACCAAGCCGGCACGCCCGGCCGCCTCGGCGTCGCGGCCGGAACTACGCAAGTTCACCGCCGCGACGATGGCCGAGTGCCTCAACTGCGTCAAGACCGAGCTGGGCGCCGGGGCGGTGATCCTGTCGACACGCAACGTCACCACGAGGCGCCTGCTCGGCCTGATCCGGCGCGAGCACGTCGAGATCACCGCCGGCCGAGGGCTGCGGCCCAACCAGCGCCGCCGCCCGACGCTGCCGGCCCGCCCCAATGGCAACGCCGTCGAGACGCCCCCCGCCGGCTTAAAGGGAAGCATCTCGCAGCCCGGCTCGCTGATGGAAACCCCCGCCGCCGCCAGCGCGGCCTACCTTGGCGTCACGCAGGAGGTCGGCGATCTGAAGAAGGTCGTGGCCGGCCTTGTCGAGCAGGTGCAGAACGCACGCACGCCCGAACTGCCCGAGCATCTGGCCCCGCACTTCCGCCGGCTGCTTGACCAGCAGGCGGGCGAGGCAATGGCCCGCGAGGTCGCCAAGGCGGTGCAGGACGCGCTGTCGCCCGAGGAGCTGCGGCATGCCGACGTCGTCGATCGGGCCGTGGAGGCGGAGGTCGCCAAGCGGCTGCCGGTGAGCGGGCCAACGAAGCGCCGCGTCAAAGGCAAGCCGCACATTGTGGCGTTCATCGGGCCGACGGGCGTGGGCAAGACGACCACCACCGCCAAGCTCGCGGCCACGCTGAAGCTCAAAGGCAAGGGGCGCGTTGCGCTGATCACGATCGACACCTACCGCATCGCCGCCATTGATCAGCTCAGGAAGTACGCGGAGATTATCGAGGCGCCGCTGACGGTCGTGAGCCAGCCGGCGGACATCAAGGATGCGATCGCCCGCCTGGCGGACCACGACTACATCCTGATCGACACCGCTGGGCGCAGCCCACGCGACGCGACGAAGCTGAGCGAGCTCAAGCAGTTCCTCGACGCCGCCGCCCCGGACGAGACGCACCTGGTGCTCAGCACGGTGTGCGGCCGCAACGCGATCAAGCTGGCGATGCAGCGGTTTGCGGGGGTGCGGGCGGACCGCTTGATCTTCACGAAGCTCGACGAGGCCGCCGACGTGGGGGCAATGCTCGACGTGGCCAGCGAGAGCAAGCTGCCGATCAGCTACACGACGGCCGGCCAGGACGTGCCGGACGATATCAACGTCGGCGAGTCAGCCAAGCTGGCCCGCCGCATCCTGCGGGACTGATCGACCCTTTTTCCTCCACGGCCGACCGGACGCGGCCAAGGATCCCTCCATGACCCTTCTCGACGCCCCCACGCCCGCCCAATCGGGCGCGACCGATCAGGCCGGCAGTCTCCGCCAACTCTTCGGCCGCGACAAAGGCGGCGACGCGACGCTCGTCTTGCGCGAAACACCTGTACTGCGCGAGACGCCGCCGCCCGCGACGCCCGCCGTCGGCGGCGCACGGACGATCGCTATCACCAGCGGCAAGGGGGGCGTGGGCAAGACGAACCTTGCGGTGAACCTCGCCGCCTGTTTCGGCCGGGCGGACAAGCGAGCGTTGCTGATCGACGCCGACATGGGCCTGGCCAACGCCGACGTCATCTGCGGCCTCGACCTGCGGCACAACCTCGCCCACGTGATTGCCCGCCGGATGACGCTGCCGGAGGTTCTCGCCACCGGGCCGGGCGGCTTCAAGCTCGTCGCCGGCGCCAGCGGCCTGGCCCGCATGGCCGATTTGCCCGCCGAGGAACACGAACGCCTCCTTCGGGCGCTGCGGTCGCTCGAACGGCAGAACGACATGATCCTCATCGACACCGGCGCCGGCATCAGCCCGAACGTGCTGAGCTTCACAGAGTCGGCCGACCAAGTCATCGTGGTCACGACGCCGGAGCCGACGGCGATCACCGACGCCTACGCGATGATCAAGGTGCTTCTCCGCGCCCGCGCCCGCGACGCACAACACGCCCCGATCTCGCTGCTGGTCAACGAGGCCAAACACGCCGCCGAAGCACAGGGCGTTTACGAGCGGATGGCGGCCACAACGCGGCAGTTCCTTCAGGCCGAGCTCGCCGACGCGGGGTGGGTGCCGATCGACCCGGCCGTGGCGCGGGCGGTGCGGCGTCGCAAGCCGTTCGTGCTCGACCAGCCCAACGCCGCGGCGAGCAAGGCCGTGGTCCGCCTCGCGGGCCGCCTCGCGTCGGGACTCGCCGCAACGCCTCCGACGGCCGCGACCGCCGGGTTCTTCGGTCGGTTGACGCGCCGCTAGAGCAGTTGAACCGGCTCCGGAGCGTCCGGGGTAGCCGCGGAGCTTGCTCCGCGCGGACGTTGACTCGATCCCGACACGCGGAGCAAGCTCCGCGGCTACCCCAGAGTCGTTACGAACGAAGTTCAACCGATCTAGATCCCCCGTCATGCCGACCCGGATTGCTGGTTGCCTCTCGCTCGTCGCCTTTGCCGCCTGCCTGGCGGCGGGCGTGCTCGTGGCCGACAACTCGATCGAGACAACGGTCCTGCGCGCCCTTTACGCGATGGGCGGCACGTTCGTGATCGGCTGGGTCGCCGGCGCGATGGTGCAGCGCGCGTTGCGCGAGAATCTCGAGCGCGAGGCGGACCAGCTTCGGGAGCTGCGCGAGAAGCAGATCGAGCAGGCCCAAGAAGAGGCCAAGGTGCCAACGGTGGGGTAGGTGGGGGAACTACAGGTTCTCGACGTCGAAGCCGTCGCGGTACTCCCGGCGTACGAGGGCCGTCGCCTCGGGCAGATCGAACTCCATTGCCTCGGCGTCCCAGCGGAGCGTGCGGTGTGGGAACCGGGCGGCGACCGCGCCAACGCAAAGGGCCTCGGTCATCGGGCCGGATTTTTCAAAGCGGCAGCCCGTCTGCTCCTCGCGGCCCAGGGCGACATCGACCCAGTGGTGGTAGTGGTTCCGCTCCGGCAGGTCGGCCTTCATGCGCGTCAGGTCGCGCTCGATCCGATTGCCCTCGCCGTCATCTACGAACCAGTGCGGGTTGCCGCCAGGGTGGGGCATGTGGAGCGAGCCCTTCGTGCCGACGATAACGGTGGCGTTGTCGGTGGCGTCGAAGTCGGGCGGCAGGCGCGTGGCGCGGTGGTGGGGGCGGACGCCGCCGTCGCTCCAGTAGAGCGGCACGGGGCGGCCCGCGCTGTAGTCGCCGCCGGGGAACATCAGCACGATTTGCTGCTGGCTCGGGAAGCGGTCGGCCGTCGCATCCTGGGCGTGGCAGACGACGCTGGTCGAGTGACCCAAATCGAGGCCGTAGTAGGGCACGTCGAGGATGTGGCACGCCATGTCGCCCAGGGCGCCGCAGCCGAAGTCGAGGCAGCCGCGCCAGTGGAATGGGGCGTACATGCCACGCTTGAACGGCCGCTCCGGGGCGGTGCCGAGCCAAAGATTCCAGTCGAGATCGGCCGGGACCGGGTCGCTTCCCTCGGGCCGATCGACGCCCTGGGGCCACCATCCGGCGGGGCGGTCGGACCATCCGTAGATCGCCTCGACGCGGCCGACGATCTCCTCGCGCGTCGCCGGATCTTGCAGCAGCTTCGTTGCCTGTCGTTTGGGGATGCGGGCGTGGTGCTGCGTGCCCATCTGCGTGGCGAGCTTCGGATTCGCCGCCGCCATCCTGGCGAGTTGGCGTGCCTCGTAGATGTCGTGGGTCAGCGGCTTCTGGCAGTAAACGTGCTTGCCGGCGTTCATCGCCGCCATCGTGGCGGCGGCGTGGGTGTGGTCTGGCGTGGAGATGACCGCCGCATCGAAGCCGTCGCCGAGCGTCGCGTACATCTCGCGCCAGTCGGCGAAGGTTTGGGCGGTTGTGAACTGCTCCTTCGGCTGAACGAGCCGGCCGGCGTCAACATCGCACAGCCCCACGATCTCCACGTCCGCGTGGGCCGCCACCGCGCGGAGGTCCGCCTCGCCCATGCCGCCGACCCCGACGCAGGCGACGCGGAGCTTTTTGTCCTGAACGTGGCTCGCGTAGACGCCCGCGCCCGCCAACGCGACGGCGCTGGCGGCGGTGAGCTTCAGGAACGAACGGCGGTCGAGCGCGGTGAGATCGGACATCTGCACGACAGCATCGCCGAGTCGTGGCAGGAATCAAGGTGGAGCCATCCACCGTCGGAGGCGCGACGGGTTAGTCGCCCGAGTCGTCGACCGCGACGAATGGCCGGATGCGCTTTTCGAGCTCGTTCATCGAGAGTTCCTTGTCGAGCGGCAGGGGCAGGCAGACGCCGCGGGCGTGGTCGCTGGCGAGGATCAGGTGGCGGTCGCCGTTGCGCTTCCAGCCGCGGTCCTGGGGCTGGTGGCCGGTGATGACGATCCGAGCGCCCAACGCCTCGGCGAACTCGGCGGCCTTGGCCGGGCCGATGCCGCGACCCCAAATGAGCTGGTACGCGGGGCCGGTGCGACGGCGGTAGTCGCTTGCCTCCAGCTTGTCGCGGGCGAAGACGTCGTAGTCGAAGGCGTCCATCTGCTCTTCCGTCGGCAGCGAGTGACAGATGAAGACGCCCGCCGCCGGCGCCCGCACGCCCAGCGGCAGGGCAAGCAGGAACTCGGTGATGGCCATCTCGACGCTCGCGTACCGGCTGCCGAAGTCGCGTTTCAGGGCCGCGGTGAACGCCTCACAAACACTCAGACCGCCCTTGCTGATCCCCTCGCCGTGAATCTGCGCCAAATCGTGGTTGGCGAGCATGAAGTGGACCTGCTCGGGGAAATCCAGCAGCAGCTCGGCGGCCTCGTAGAGCGTGATCCAACTGTCCTCGCGGCCCTGCTCGTCGAAGTGGTCACCGTGGATGAGCTCGTGGAGCACGAGGTGGCGGTGCCCGTCGTCGCCAAGGGCGGCCACGTGCTTGAGCTTGCGCCAGTTCACGCGGTGGTCGTGGAGGTCTCCGCTGACGGTCACGACGCCCTGGTCCGGCAGCGTAACGACCTGCCCGCCGCGGAATGGGGAGAGCATCATCTCTTCCTTCGCCGCCTCGAAGGTCTCGACGGCCTGCTCGGCCGAGAGCCCGAGGACGTTGTCCGCATCAACTGCCATGGCCAGAAGTGTTGCGCCGCGACGGGGGAAGTCAAAGCCGCCCGCCGACGGCGGGCGCCGGCAGCGCGGGTGCTAACGGTTGGCGCTCGTCGCGGGTCTGGTCGGGCGGGCGGTGTCGCCCCCTTTATCGGACGCCCGCCAAGTCCGTCGCGGGGCCGGAATATTGACCCAATCCGCGCGGCGTCGCAGTATGGTGCTGCGGACAAAGCGGCACCCGGTCAAGTTCCGTCAACGCAACCCGCGCGGTCAAACCACCCTGTGAACCGTCGCCTGGACATCGAGCCCGCCCCGACCCGGACCATGGGCGGTCGCCAACGCACCGGCGGGCTCGGCCGCGCCGCGATCGGTCAACGGGTCAGGCGCGACGGCAAGTTCTTCCGCCTCGGCGACGCCAAGTGGCACCCGAAGGGGTTCGCGTACGGGCCGTTCCAGCCGGCCGAGGGCGAGTCGATCGGCTTGCCACCGCCGGCGTTGGCGCGGCGGGACCTCGAGCAGATCGCCGGTGCCGGGGCGACGCTGGTCCGCGTCTACCAGACGCCGCCGATTTGGTTCCTGGACCTGGCGCTGGAGCTGGGGCTGCGCGTGCTCGTGGACGTGGCGTGGCCGAGCAATCAACTCTTCAGCGAGGGTGCCGGCAGCCGCCGCGTGCGGGCGGCGGCGCGGCGGGCGGTGCGCAAGGCCGCTCGCTTGTGCGGCAACCACCCGGCGACGTTCGCCATCAGCGTCGCCAACGAGATCCCGGCCGATGTGGTCCGCTACGCCGGCGCGACCGCGACGGCCGAACTGCTCGACTGGCTGATGGCCGCCGGCCGCGCGGTGGCGCCGAGCTGCCTCTTTACCTTCGCGAACTATCCCAGCACCGAGTACCTGCGCCCGCGGACGGCGGACTTCCTGACGTTCAACGTTTACCTCCACGACGAGGGGGCCTTTCGCAACTACCTCGCGCGGCTGCAAAGCCTCGCGGGCGATCTGCCGCTGGTGCTGGGCGAGTACGGCATCGACACGATGCAGGAGGCGACCGACGCCGAGCAGGCCGAGCGGCTTGCCGGACACCTGCGGGCCACGTTCGACGAGGGCCTTGCGGGCGCGATTGTCTTCGGGTTCACCGACGACTGGTACGTCCACGGCTGGCAGGTGGACAACTGGGCGTTCGGCGTCGTCAGAACACAGCGGGACGCCGGCGGCACCCGCATCGCCAAGCCGGCGCTGGCGGCGGTGGGGCGGGTGTTCCGCGACGCGCCGCACACGGCCGTTCTCGAAGGCCTGCCCGCGTGGGACGCGCTGCCGAAGGCGTCGGTGATCGTGTGCAGCTACAACGGCGCCAGCACCGTCGAGGCGTGCCTGAAGAGCCTGGATCGGCTCAACTACCCCGATTATGAGGTCATCTTTGTTGACGACGGGTCGACCGACGATACGCAGGAGATTGTGCGGCGGTTCAAGCGCGTGCGAAACCTCAAGCAGACCAACCACGGCCTGAGCCACGCGCGGAACGTCGGCATGCACGCGGCGCGCGGCGAGATCATCGTCTACACCGACAGCGACTGCGAGGCCGACGAGGACTGGCTGTACCACTTGGTGCTCGCGATGAAGCGCAGCGGGCACGTCGGCATGGGGGGGCCGAACCTGATTCCCGACGAGGGCGACTCCGACGCCGGCGCGGTGGCGGAGGTGGTCGGGCGCAGCCCCGGCGGGCCGACGCACGTGATGGTCGACGACCGCACGGCCGAACATGTTCCCGGCTGCAACATGGCCTTCTACCGAGGGCCGGCGTTGGAGATCGACGGCTTCGACACGCAGTTCCGCAAGGCCGGCGACGATGTCGACTTCATCTGGCGGCTTCAGGACAAGGGGTACACGATCGGGTTCGCCCCGGCGGCGCAGGTGTGGCATTACCGACGCAACAGCGTCGAGGCGTACCTCAAGCAGCAGCGCGGCTACGGCGAAGCCGAGGCGTTGCTTCAGTTCAAGCACCCGGATCGGTTCAACGAGCTCGGCGCGAGCCTGTGGCACGGCCGAATCTACGGGCCCGACGGCCCCGGTAGCGTGGGGCTGCGCTTCGGGCGAGACATCATTTACCACGGCGTGCAGGGAACGGGCCTTTTCCAGACGATCTACCGTCGCCCGATCAGCCTGGCGGCGGCGATGATGATGTCGCTCGAGTGGCACTTGCTCGCGCTGTTCATCGCGATCCTGGGCATTGCCTGGCCGAGCCTGCTCGTGCTGGCGGGGCTGATGGAGCTGGCGTCGATGGGCCTGTCGATTGCCGCGGCGTGGCAGCAGCCGCCGTTCAGGCGCCGACGCTGGTGGAGCCGCCCGCTCGTCGCGTACCTGCACTGGCGCCAGCCGATCGCCCGTGGCTGGGCGCGCTACCGCGTGCGGCTCAAGGGCAAGATCAGCGGCGAGGGCAGCTTCGCCCGGCCGGAACCGTTGCCAATCGATCCGCAGGCGAACCACACCCTCCGCTACTGGTGGGGCCACGGCTACGCCGAAGTGCCCAAAACGCGCTTCGACCTCGTGCGCCGCCTCGCTATCGAGGCTCGCGCCGCCAAGACGCACGTGCGGCCCGATTCGGGCTGGCACGGGTGGGACCTAGAACTGTTCGGCAGCCGCTGGGCCAAATCGCAGGTCGGCACCGTCGCCGAAAAGCACGCGGACGGCTCGCTCGTGCGCGTGCGCGTCCGCACGCGGCTGACGGGTTTTGCGAAGTCGACGCTGATCGCCTCGCTCGTCCTGGCGGCGGTGGTGTCGGTCACGCTCGTGCCGCTTGGATTGCTGACGTGGATCGTCCCGCTGGGCGTCTGGGCGACGGCGTCGCTCGCCGGCTGGCGGCTGCGCCGGCGGGCGATGCGGATGATCGATTATGCGGCGGAGCTCGAAGGCTTTTTCGGCGTCTTCGAGCGTGAGCGCGAGGCGGAGCCGGCCCCAATCGAAGCGCCCGCAACCGAGCGTCCGGTGCGGTCGCCCGAGCCGGAACTTGAGGCCTCGCTTGCCTGACCCCGCCGCCTTGCCGCCGCCGAGACTTCAGCTTCGCCGTGCTCTGGGCTATTACCGCGAGGATCGCCGCCTCGTGGCGCTCTCGCTCGGGCTCATCGTCGCGATGACCCTGCTGGGCGTGCTGGCGCCGGTGCCGCTGGCGATCTTTCTGAACGTCTTCGGCGAGGGCCAGCAGGGCGTTGCCGACGGCTTTGTCTACCGCCTGTTCGACTGGCTGCCGCAGGAGAAGACGCTGGCCACCGTCCTCGCCCTCGCGGGCGTGATGCTCTTCCTGAAGGTCGCCGGGGAGCTGCTGCGCACCTGGCAGGCGCAGCTCAACATCGCCATCGGCTATCGCGGCCGAACGCGCGTGCAAACCGACCTCTTCCAGAAGCTTCAGGGCCTGAGCCTTCACTACCACAAGAGCGTGCCGCAGGGCGACGCGATCTACCGCTTGTCCTACGACACGCACGGCTTCCAGGGCCTGCTCGGGACTGTCAGCGGCTGGCTGATCAACGTGGTCACGCTCGTGCTGATGCTGGCGATCATGCTGAACCTGAATTGGATGCTGACGCTCGTGGCGCTGGCGGTCGTGCCGGGGCTCTACCTGACCATCGCCCGCTGGGGGCGACGACTCGAGAAGTTCAACGCCGACCAGCGCGAGGCGGACGCGCAGGTCACGACGCAGATTCAGCGCAGCCTCGCCACCGTCGGGCTCGTGCAGGCCTACCGCCGCGAGGCCGACGAGCAGGAGCGCTTCGCCACGAGCGTGCGCACGTACGTTGACGCGAGCCTAAAGCTCCACTGGCAGGAGATCCTCTACTGGCTCGTTCTGGGGCTGATCCTCGCCGCGGGGACGACCGCGCTCTTCGCCGTCGGCGGGTGGATGGTGGTGAAGAACACGCTCTCCGTCGGATCGCTCTACCTGTTCATCAATTACCTCGCCAGCCTCTATGACCCGCTGAACAAGCTCACCGGCAGCGCCGCGGGCCTTCAGGCGGCGGCGGTGCAGGTGAAGCGGGTCTTCGAGGTGCTCGACCGCGACCCGATTATCGCCGACAAACCGGGCGCCCGGCACCTGCCGATCGAGCCGCGCCCGCTGGCGTTCGACGGCGTGAGCTTCCGCTACGCCCCCGACGCCGCCCCGGTCCTCGACGACGTCAGCTTCACCGTCCGCCCCGGCGAGATGATCGGTTTCGTCGGCCCGAGCGGCGTGGGCAAGACCACGCTGCTCAACCTCCTGCCGCGCTTCTACGACCCGACGAGCGGCCACATCCTGCTCGACGGCCACGACGTGCGCGACCTGCCGCTGCGCGACGTGCGCGGCCACGTCGCGCTGGTGCTCCAGGACAACCCGATCCTTCCCGCGACGGTCGCCGAGAACATCGCCTACGGCCGGCCCGACGCGAGCGACGCCGACATCCGCCACGCCGCCGAACTCGCCGGGGCGGCGGCGTTCATCGACGCCATGTCCGACCGCTACGCCACCGCCATCAGCGAAGGGGGCCAGAACCTCTCCGGCGGGCAGCGGCAGCGCATCGCGATTGCGCGGGCGCTGTTGACCGAAGCGCCGATTCTCGTGCTCGACGAGCCGACGAGCGCGCTTGACGCCGAACATGAGCGGCAGATCACCCAAACGCTGCTCGAGCTGAAACGCCGGCGAACCATTCTGGTCGTCAGTCACCGCCTGAGCACGGTGCTCGATGCCGACCGGCTGTACGTGATGCACGCCGGCCGCGTGGTGGAACAGGGATCGCACGAGGAACTCGTTGCCGCCCGCGGCCGGTACTGGTCAATGGCACGCCACCAGTTGCGCCTGGACGACGCGACCGCGCCGGCGATTGCCGGCGGCGCATAAAGCTGTTGTTCCGCAAGCCTTTCGGCTAGTCTGGCGTCCATCACAGGCGTCGGGGGACGCCGGGCTGTATCGGGACAATCCCAGTAGCTGCTGACCACCGACCCGACCCACCGATCAGATCGACGGCGGCGAAGGCGACGACGTACTCAACGGGCGCGACGGTGATGATGGGTTGGCCGGTCGCGATGGCAACGACACCATCCAGGGCCACGCGGGCAACGACGGCATCGACGGCGGCGAGGGCGCCGACGACATCGAGGGCGGGACCGGCAACGACACCATCGTCGCAGGCGGCGGCAACGACACGGTGGGCGGCGGGCTCGGCGAGGACCGCATCGAAGGCGGCGGCGGTCACGACCAACTCGACGGCGGTGGTGGCGCCGACTACCTCCATGGTCAGGAAAGCAACGACACCATCTCCGGCGGCGAAGAGCAGGACACGCTCTTCGGCGGGCCCGGCGACGATCGACTCAGCACCGGCGACGCCTACTCCGGCGACTTTGACTACATGGACGGCGGCGAGGACGACGATCACTACGACGGCGGGGCCGGCAACGCCGACACCCTCCTGGGCGGCGACGGCGACGACTTCTACGTCGTTCTCGGCACGACCCGTCTCGACGGCCTCGAGATCTTCAACGGCTACGTCGACGACAACCCGGCCAACGACAAAGAAAAAAGGGAGGGCACCTCGCTGCTCTTCTTCGCCAAGGACATCAACAAGCCCAACGAGCTCTTTTTCACCGGCCCAGGCAACGATACGATCAACGACGGCGGCGGCAACGACGCCATCTACGCCGGCCCCGGAGATGACACCATCAACGTCGGCACCGGCCGGTTTCACATCCAGACCGACGCCGGCAAAGGTATCATCAACATGCCGTCGCAGAACCTCGAGCCCTACTCGACCACGGGCGGTCCCAACGCGCATCGCCGACGCATTACCGATTTTACCCGCCACGACACGCTCAACATCGCCGGCCCGCTCACGCCCGACCGGATCACCTTCGAGTTCCCGGCGGCATCAGCGGCAATCCCGGCATCGTTCGCCCGCGCCAGCAGATGAAGATCGACGGCGAGATCGTGCTCGACTTCTGGAATGTTCCCAACGGCCAGCTTCGAGCCACAGCCAATGGCAACGGCGTGACGATCAAACGCCTGCGCGACGACTCGGCGACTTGGGGGATCGCGACCCCAAAGGCGGCCAGCCGCGCCGCTAGCGCCAACAGGAGGGGGCGGCACGAAGCGACCCGCCGCTCATTTCGCCCAGCGCGACGCCGAAGGCGACCCTCGTTCGCCTCCGGCGTCTCGTATGATCCGTCTCACCTTGCCCGACAAGCTCCGCATCCTCGTCGGTGGCCTTGTCGGGCAGTTCCCGCTCGGCGGCGTCGCGTGGGACTATTTCCACTACCTGCTCGCCCTGAGCGAGCTCGGCCATGACGTTTACTACCACGAGGACACGTGGGTCTGGCCGCACCATCCGGTCAGCAACTATCCCGTTGACGAGCCCGATTACACCGTCGGTTTCCTGCGCCGCTTCTTCGACCGCCACGCCCCGCAGTTGGCGGAGAAGTGGTGTTATGTGCTCCTGCACGACCGCCACTTCGGCATGACCAAGGCCGCCTTCGACGAGGTGGCCAAGTCGGCTGACATCTACCTGAACGTCAGCGGCGCGTGCTTTCTGCCGGAGTCGCTCAACCCGCGGGCCAAGCGCGTCTTCCTCGACACCGACCCCGGCTATAACCAGATCGTCCTCGCTACCAAGCCCGCGTGGAGTGAGAACGTCGACCGCTGGGAACGCCAGGTTCGCGACGAGCACGACGTCCACCTCACCTACGCCGAAAACATCCACGGTGATGACTGCCTGATCCCCCGGTGCGGCCTCGATTGGAAGGTCACGCGGCCCGTCGTGTCGCTGCCGGCGTGGGAGGAAGCCCGGCAAATCGCGCCGCCGCCCAAGGCGCCGTTCACAACGGTGATGACGTGGAACTACTTCAAAGGGCCGCTCATTTACGATGGGCGGGAGTATTTCCAAAAGACGACCGAGTTCGACAAGTGCCTCGACCTGCCGGGCCGAACTGAGGTTTCGCTGGAGGTCGCGGTGACGGGGCACACGTTCGACCCGAAGCAGATTCGCGACGCCGGCTGGCCATTTGTGCGGGCGCTGCCGGTGTCGATGACGCCCGAGGCGTATCGCGATTACATCACGTGTTCGTCGGGCGAGTGGAGCGTGGCGAAGGACGTGTACGTTGCGACGCGCAGCGGGTGGTTCAGTTGCCGCACGGCCTGCTACCTGGCGGCGGGCCGGCCGGCGGTGGTGCAGGACACGGGCTGGGCCAGGGGGTTACCGAGCGACGCGGGATGCCTCGCGTTCACGACCGCCGCCGAGGCCGCCGCCGGCCTCGACGCCGTCGCCGCCAACTACACCCACCACCGCGCCGCCGCCTACGACTTCGCCCGCGAACACCTCGCCCCCGACCGCGTGATCCCGCCGATGCTGGAGGCGATCGACTCGTGAGTCGCCCGCTGAACATCCTCGTCGGCGGATACATCGTCGGCCTGCCGCTGGCGGGGATGACGTGGCACCACCTGCACTACCTGCTCGGCCTCGAACGCCTCGGCCACCGTGTCACGTTTCTCGAAGACAGCGGCGAGTGGTCGTACCCGTACCACCCCGTCACCTTCGCAAGCGACCCCGACCCGACCTACGGCATCGCGTATCTCAAACGCTGCTTCGCCCGCGTCGGCTTCGGCGGGCGGTGGGCGTACGTCAGCCGGCTGGTCGAGCCGGGGAAGCGAATGGCGTTCGGCATGAGCGATGCGGAACTGGATGACACGTTTGCCGCGGCCGACCTCTACGTAGCCGTCAGTGGCGTGACACCGCGGGACGACGATCGCCCCGCGCCACGGCGGACGCTCGGCATCGACACCGACCCGGTCTACACGCAACTGCGCATGCGCAGCGACGCCGACTTCGATGGCTACTGGCGGCGCTTCGACCGGCTCGCAAGCTTTGGCACGCGACTGGGAACGGCCGGCTGCGACGTGCCGACGAACGGGCTCGCTTGGCACCCGACGCGCCAGCCGGTCGTGCTCGACCGGTGGCCGGTCACGCCGCCGCCGCCGGGCGCCGCGTGGACGACGCTGGGCCGCTGGGAACACGACACGGACCGCCACGTGGCGTTCGCCGGGCGGAAGCTGCTCAGCAGCAAGGCCCCCGGTTGGGCAATCGCAAAGGACGTCCCGCGATCGCCTGGTGTCGGCTCGATGCGCCTGGCGATGGCGACGATGCCCGACGATGCCCAAGCGGCCTACGCCGAGGCCGGCTGGGGCTTTGACGACTCGCACCGGGTGTCGCTCGGCCTCGACGCCTACGGCGACTTCATCCGCGGCTCCCGTGGTGAGTTCACGCCGTGCAAGCAGATCTACAGCGATTTGGCCAGCGGCTGGTTCAGCGACCGCGCCGCCTGCTACCTCGCCAGCGGTCGGCCCGTGGTGACGCAGGCGAGCGGCTTCGCGAGCGGCCCGCTCGCGTTGCCGACCGGCGAGGGATTGTTCGAGTGGACGACCACCGACGAGGCCATCGCGGCACTGCGGGCGACGGCGTCCGACTTCGGCGCGCACGCTGCGGCGGCGCGGCGCGTCGCCGAGGAGCACCTCGACGCGCGGCGCGTGCTCGGCGACCTCGTTGACTTCGCTATCTCTTGAAAGCTGCGGGCGCGCCCGTTGCAAGTCGACTCGCATGGCCAAAGCAAGCCCCGAAGTCGATCAAGGCGAGCGCGACGACGTGTACAGCGAGTTCAACGAGAAGGCAAACATGCCCCCCAAGGCGCTGGACGAATGGCTGCAAACCGACGCATCAAAGGAAGCGGGTCGCCACCAGGAGGAGGGGGGCGAGTCGACCGGGCACATGATGGGCCGCCGCATCAACGCGATCCGGGACAAAAAGAAGGCCGACCTCGACGATGACGATTACGGCGACATGAAGAAGGTCATCAACTACATCGCCCGCCACTCGAAGCAGCGCCCCGACAAGTCGCCGGAGGAACTAAAGGAGATGACGTGGACGCACAGCCTCAAGAACTGGGGCCACGACCCGCTGAAGTGACCCGGCTCACGCCGCCCGCGAGATGCGGCGGTGTTGCTTGATGCGGTAGCAGTCGGCGTCGGCCTTGGCGAGCAGGCGGTCCCCGAGCTTGCTCTCTACGTCGCCGAGCTCGCTTTCGGCGTCGCCGAGCTTGCTTTCGGCGTCGCCGAGCTTGCTTTCGGCGTCGCCGGCCTCCTCGACCTGCGACATCGCCGCGACGCCGCAACTCAGGCCGGGGCGTCGCGTGGCGCAGACGCCCGGCGGCAGCTTGGCGCAAACGTCCTCGGCGATCGTGTCGGCCATGAGCGCCAGGCGCGTGGTCATGCCGCGCGCCTGCTCGGGCGATGCGCTGGGCAACAGCAGGACGAACTCGTCGCCGCCGTAGCGGAAGGCGCCGTCGGTTTCGCGCAGCGTCTCGCGGATCACGCCGCCGACGTCGCGGAGAAAGGCGTCACCCGCGGGGTGGCCCAGGGCGTCGTTGATGGTCTTGAGGTAGTCGACGTCGATCATCACGATCGACAGGTCTCGGCCGGCCAGCTTGGCCTGCTCAACGGCAGTCGGGAGCAGATCCTGCAACGCCGCCCGGTTGCCCAGGCCGGTGAGGGCGTCGCGGTGAGCCTTGTTGCGCCAGGTGCCGAGCTCGCGGCGGAAGCGATCGACGTTCTGCGAGAGGCGGCGGTCGCACTCGCGCTGGATTTGCCGCGACTGGCGGCGCTCGCGGCGGAGGGCGAACCAGAGCGATTGGGCGGCGTCGGCGAGGTCGCGGAGGCAGGCGTCGTCGCCAGCGGCGGCCTGAAGGCGGGCCGTGGCGGCGCGGCCATCCTCCTCGAGCGCCCGCAGCACCGTTGCCAGGCGGCGCGCCCCGACGTTCGCCCGGCGCAGTCGCCAGCCGAGCAGGGCCACGAGCACCGCCATCGCGACAGCGACAGCGAGCGGCGGCGAGGCGGGCAGCACGACGGCCGCCGCCGCGAGCGGCAGCACGGTCATCGAGAGCCAGTGAGGAACAAGCGGCATCGCCACCGGATGTGTCGACCATCGGCGCGAACCGGATCAGGCCTCGCTTCGCTTTCGGTCCACCGCCGTCAGAAGTTGATGCGTGGCGGCTGCGGTCTACCATGCTCGCCCGGCCCGCCACGCGGCGGGCCCAGCTTTTCGAACGACCAGGAGATCAACTATGGCCCGCCCAGACCGAGGCCCCGGCTTGCAAAGCCCAGGCCGGCCACAACAGCAACGCGAGTCCGCCGCCGCCAAGGTCATGAGGACCAGCGAGAGCGGCGTCGAGTACGTCGACTACAAGGACACCGAGTCGCTGCGCCGCATGATGAGCAGCAACGGCAAGATGCACGGCCGCCGCCGCAACAGCGCTACGGCTGCCCAGCAGCGCCTGATCGCC
This sequence comes from Tepidisphaeraceae bacterium, assembly GCA_965214125.1. Lineage (GTDB taxonomy): Bacteria > Planctomycetota > Phycisphaerae > Tepidisphaerales > Tepidisphaeraceae > CBDCBA01. The sequence goes on along the minus strand of CBDCBA010000027.1, from coordinate 285,404 downwards.
CAGGCGATCAAGCGTGCCCGCTACATGGCGTTGCTGCCGTACGTCGAGACGTCGTTCTGACCCCGTAGGGTGGGATTCATCCCACCTCCGGGTCCAGCGACGTGCAGATGGTGGGATGAATCCCACCCTACGCGGTCCAGGATTTCGAGCGTTCGACCGCCTTTGCCCACCGGGCGCGGAGGCGGTCGCGTTCGGCTGCGCCCATCTGCGGCTCGAAGGTGCGGTCCGGGCGGCGCAGCGAGCGGAGTTCGGCGTGGTCCTTCCAGAAGCCGACGGCCAGGCCGGCGGCGTAGGCGGCGCCGGCGGCGGTGGATTCGACCATCGCCGGCCGCGTCACGGGGACGCCGAGCAGGTCCGCCTGGAACTGAAGCACCCGGTCATTCACGGCCATGCCGCCGTCGACGTTCAGCGCCGCCAGCGATCGCCCGGCGTCGGCGGCCATCGCGTCGAAGACGTCGGCCGACTGGTACGCCGTCGCGTCGAGCGTCGCCCGCGCCAGGTGGGCGGCGGTCGTTTGCTGGGTGATGCCCAGCACTGTTCCGCGGGCGGTTGCATCCCAGTGCGGGGCGAACAGCCCGCCGAGTGCGGGGACGAAGACGACGCCGCCGCTGTCGTCAACCGAATCAGCGAGCGGCTCGACGTCGGCGGAACTTTGGATGAGGCCGAGGTTGTCGCGCAGCCACTGCACCGCGCTTCCGGCGGTCGCGACCGATCCTTCGAGCGCCCACGTCGGCGGCTCGCCCGCGACCTGGCAGGCGGGCGTTGTCAGCAGGCCGTGCGTGCTGGCGACGCGCTCGCGGCCGGTGTTCATCAGAAGGAAGCAGCCGGTGCCGTAGGTATTTTTCGCCTCGCCGGGGTCGAAGCAGCACTGGCCAAAGAGGGCCGCCTGCTGATCGCCCAAGACCGCGGCCACGGGAACTCCGAACGCCTCGCCGAAGTCGCCGCCGATGCTCGGCTGGATCGGTGGCAGGCAGGGCTTGAACACGTCGAACGCCTCGCACAGATCGTCGTCCCACGCGAGAGAATCGAGCGACATGAGTTGCGTTCGGCTGGCGTTGGTGATGTCCGTTGCGGGCCGCCCCGTTAGGTTCCAGAGCAGCCAGGCGTCGACGGTGCCGGCCATGAACTCGCCCCGGCCGGCGGCGCGGGCGTCGGGCAGGTGGTCGAGCAGCCAGCGGTACTTTCCCGCCGAAAAGTACGTGGCGATCGGAAGGCCCGTTCGCTCGCGAAAGCGGTCGATTCCGCCGTCTGCCTTCAGGGTTTCGCACAAATCGCTCGTGCGGGCGTCGCTCCAGACGATCGCGTTGTGCAGCGGCCGGCCGGAGCGGCGGTCCCAGAGCAGGAAGGTCTCCCGTTGGTTCGTAACGCCGATCGCCGCCACGTCGCTCCAGGCAACGTTTCCGGAGGCAACCGCCTGCTCGCACACCGCTCGCGCGTTGTCGGCCAGCTCGACCGGATCGTGTTCGAGCCAGCCGGGTTGCGGTGTGATCTGGCGGTGCTCCTTCTGCGCCGACGCGACGATGTTGCCGCCGGCGTCGAAGAGCAGGCAGCGCGTGGAGGTCGTTCCCGCGTCGAGGGCGGCGATCAGGTGGGGCACGGGGCTACTCCTTCGCCTCGAACTGCACGGTCCGGCCGTCGCGGGCCAGCACCGTCAGCACCTCCGCGTCGCCCATGCGGAGGACGTAATCGCCGAGGAAACCGCGGACCGTCGCCTCTCCGTTGGCGTCGGTGGTGAGGGTTTCGCTGGTCCACCACTCGTTGCGGAGCAGGTCCTCCATCGCCTCGCCTGCGGGCCGCATCGACCAGTCGCGGCGGAACTGAGCCGACTCCGGCCGCCAGTGGCGCCCCTCCCAGAAGCCCCACCAGATGAACGCCTGCACGCCCTCGTGGGCGAAGCAGGCGGTCAGGAAGTCGCGGGTGTACTGCCCGTTGAGCGTCTCGTCGCCGCTGATCACGTCGAACTCCGTGATTTCCAGCGGAATGCCGAACTGGTAGAGGTCGTCGAGGATGGCCCAGGCGTCGGTCGGGCTCGTCAGGCCGGTGCCGAAGTGACCCTGCACGCCGATGGCGTCGGGGGCTTGGCCGGCGTCGATCAGGTTCTGCGCCTGGCGCTTGTAGCGGTTGCGAAGCGTCGTGTTCCGCCCGCCGCCGACGATGATGCCGTAGTCGTTCAGGTACATCTCGGCCTCGGGGTCGGCTTCGCGGCCGAGCGCGAACCATTCGGCGAGCTTTTCGTCGGAATCGTCGGCGTCGCCGAGCATCGTCATGCCGCCGCGGTTGTTCGAGACCTCGTTGGCCACGTCCCACCCGATCACCTGGCCGCGCGTCCTGGTCGCCTTTTCGAGAATGTGCTGGCGGATCTGCTCGTCGAGCCACTCGACGGCGTACTCGGGATCGCTGGCGGCCCGGTCGGCGAAGCCGGTTTGAATGCGGTCGGGCGAATAACGCTGATCCTCCGTCGGCCAGACGAGGTTGTGGCCACGCACCGTGATGTCGTGATCGTTCAACCAGTCGAGCGACTTGAGGGCCGCCTCGATGCCGTCGCCGTCGGCGGCGGGCCACTTGAGCTCGTTCTCGGTCGTCGCGTAGTTGAAGTAGCGGAGCAGCATTTCGCGGTACTTCTCGCCGTCCGGGCCATCGGCGAACAGCGCCTTGTGGTTGATGGCCGTGCCGAACTTGAAGGCGTGGCGGGTCATCTCGACCTCGACCTGTGCCCCCTCCACCGGTCGGCCGCTGGCGTCGACGACGCGAACGGTCAGATCGCCCTTGCGCAGCCGGTCGATGCGCTGCTCGGCCTCGGCACGCCACGGCGCATCCTGCTCGAAGCCGGGGTACTGCAGCGACGTGCGCGGCAGGTCGTTCACGTCGACCGCGTCGCCGTAGTTGACGACGCGCAGCCCGGCGATCTCGATGTCCTGCGCCCCGTACGCGAGGCGGAAGCAGACCTGCGCCGCGCCCGCGGCGTAGTCGCCCGCACTGCGAAAGGGGACCACGATCTGCGACCACTCGTCCTGGGGGGCGGTGATGGGGAAGGCGAACGACTTCGCGTAGTTCCCGCCGGCCTCCTCGAAGACGATCTCGCTCGTGGCGAACGCGCCCAAATCAGATTTGCCGCGCACCCAGACCTCGGCCAGAAGCACGTCGCCCTGGCTGACGGGCTCGGTCGTGAAGACGCGCAGCTGCGCGTCGTACGGCAAATCGGAGCCACGCGCGACGCGGGCTACGACGGCCTGGATCGGCTTGCCCATCGGTCCGTCGCGCAACTGGACGGGCTTGGCCGCGACCAGTTCCGGCTTGGGCCCCTGGATCTCGAGGCCGTACGGCATCGCATCGCCCTCAGGCTCGGCCCCCGGCAGGATCGGACGGCCACCCGCCGGGACCTGCAACGGTTCCGCCGCTGCGGAAAAGGAGAGTGCAAGAACGACGAGGACGCAGACGAGCAGGAGTTTCATGGGCCGCAGCATTGTAAAGAGTTCAGCCGGCAATGAGAACGGCGGTCGCATCATCGGCCAACTGATCCGTGCCAGCGTGGCGCACCACTGCCTCGAAAAGCGATCGAATTGTGGCTCCTTCGTCGGGAGCGGGAGCTCCAAGCACGCGCCGGACGCGCGGTACATCGAACTCGTCGCGACTGTCGGCGGTGTAGTCGGCGCGGGGCTGCTCGGCGATGCCGTCGCTGAAGATCAGGGCGCGGTCGCCGGGGCCGAACGCGAGCGACTGCGGTTGATAAGTGGCGTCGGGAAGGATGCCGATCGGCACGCCGCCGCCCGAGGAGAGATCCTCGATGGCGCCGCCGGCCCGCTGGATCAGGCCCAGGCCGTGACCGGCGTCGACATAGTGCAGGCGACCGTCGGCGGCGTCGAAGATGCCGACCCAAAGCGTGAGGAAGCGCGTGGCCGGCCGGCGCGGGTGAATGAATCGACTCAACCGCGACACCGCTTCGGCAAGGCCTTCGGCGCAGCGGTCGCTGCCGCACCCGCCGCCGCACGATTCGTCGAGCACGGCGTTGAGGTATCCCTGGGCGGCGGTCATCAGGACGCCCGCGCTCATTCCCTTGCCGCTGACATCGCCCAGGGCAACGGCGAGGCGATCCGGGCCGAGCTCGACGACGTCGAAAAAGTCGCCGCCGACGCCCTTGCCCGGCCGGCTCTCTCCGATCACCGTGTAACCGCCGAAGCGTTGGGCACCGCGCGGCATGATCCACTGCTGCGCCGCGGCGGCCGCCTTCACGTCGGCGTCGACCTCGGCGGCGCGGCGTTCCATGTCGAGGCGTTTGAGGTTCGACAGCGCCAGGCTCGCCACGCGGCCGAGGGCAACGCAGTAGGCCGTTGCGCCCGATTCGTCGGCCACGCCCGTGAAGGTGTCGCCGCGCTGGTCGAGGTAGAGGAACAGGCTTGGCGTCGGCCCGAGCAGGATCGGCACGCAGACCGCCCGCGTGATCTGCATCTGCACAATGCTCTGGCTGTACGGACTTTGGCTCGGATCGTCCCCTTGGCTGCCGCCCATCGCGTCGGCGTGAACCTCGGCGACCTCGCCGTCGCGGGCGTGATCGAGCAGGGTGCGGCTGAACGAGAACCCCTCGTCGGCGTGACCGGCCGGCGTGCTGATCGCAAGCACGTCGTACCGCCCCTCGGCGTCGAGCGCCCGCAGCACCGCGGCGTTGCGCAGGTGCGTTCCCTCCTGCGCGAGTGACAGCAACCGCTCTGCCAGCTCGCGTTCGTCGGTCGCGTCCTGCAACGTGGCGGCGCTCGAGAGCAGAAGTTCGAGCCGTCCCTGTTGCAGCGCGGGCAGGGCGGCGGCATCGACGCTGCGAACGCTCGAGCCGGCGCGGGCATCTCCCTCGATCGCGCGCGTGCCCCGCGGGCGGGGGGACACGCTGACGAGGAAGGTCCACGGCGCGATACGCACTAAATCGCCGGGCGAGAGCGGCGTCGACCCACGCCCGACGCTGGCGTCGAGGCGTCGGCCGTTGACGACGGTGCCCCAGCGGCTGCCCTGATCGTGAATGCTCCAGACGCCCGCGTGGGGATCGTGGCGGAAGCGGGCGTGGCGACGGGAGACCTGCTCGGCCGAGACTTGCAGCGCGCACCCTTCCTGTCGACCCAGCAGAATGCCGTCGCCGCTGGCCCCGCGGGCGGCCGGGTCGAGCTCCAACGCCGGCCGCGGCTGGCCGGCAACCACGACGAGGTAAAGACTCTGGCGGTCGTCGGCGGGTGGGGCGGGGGCGCTGGCAGGCTCCTGCGGCAGAAGAGTCAGACTCGCATCTGGCGGGGGCATCGACCACAAGGTACCGCATTCGGCGCCCGCCGACATCGCCGGAGAACCGGCCCGGTCGGCCGCGAAGATGTTCGGTTGCCGTTTCGGCCGACACACGATTAAATGGTGGCGCGGACAACCCCGCGTGGCGGCCCATTTCGCCGTCGCGTTCCGCCCCCGCGAGACGATGGTCTGATTTGCTTCCAATCCCGCCCCATGCCGCCAAACGGCGTGGCCGTGCGGACCTGAAACCGACCCGGAGCGTGCGCGAACGGCGCGGACGCCGGGCCCACAGTCGCAACCCTCGCGTCGCCCACCTCAAGTCATGTGGGCGGCCCTGACATGCCCCTTCGACGCGAACAACCTCCGTGGAGCGGCCCGACCTCGGGCGCCGCCCCCGTTGCGTTCGCGCCGCCCGACCCCATCCTCCGCGGGCTCCCCGTCTCCCAGCGTCGCCGGCCGTGTGCCGTCGGCGAAAAGGACGCGTGTGCCCATGTCATACCTTTCACTGTTTCTCGGCCTGCTGCTCGGCCTGATCCTGGGCTGCGGCGGGCTGCTGCTGATCCTCCACCTGCTTGGCCGCAACCTGCTCGCCAGTGCCCGCGTGGCCGCCGACGAGCTCAAGGCCTCCAAGCTTCAGGAGGCCGCTAACGCCGCCCGTGAGGTGGAGCTGCTCGCCAAGCAGGAGGCCATCGCCATTCGCGAGCGGCTCGACGAGGAGGAGAACGCCCTCGACGCCAAGCGCTCGGCATTCGAGGATGATCGCCGCCGCGCCGGCCGGGACGCCGACGCTCGCGAGCTCAAGCTCGACCGCCGCGAAGATCGCCTCGACCGCAAGGCCGAGACTCTCGACGCCACCGACCGGTCGCTCGACGTTCGCGAGAAGGCTTTGATTCGCCAGGAAAAGGAGCAGGCCGACTCCCGTCGCGAGCTTGCCGATGCCGTCGGCGAGGCGAAGCGCCAGCTCACGCAGATCAGCGGCATGACCGAGGAACAGGCCCGCGAGCACCACTTGGCCCAGGTGGAAGCCGACTGCCGCGGCGAGGCGGCGGAGATCGTTCGTCGCTCGATCGAATCCGCCCAGGACGAGGCCAAGGAGAAGGGGCGGGCGATCGTGCTCGAAGCGATCCAGCGGTACGCGGCCGAGCAGTGCGCGGACCACACGGTGGCGAGCATCCACATTGCCGACGAAGCCATGAAGGGCCGCGTCATCGGGCGCGAGGGGCGCAACATTCGCTCGTTCGAGAAGGCGACGGGCGTCGACGTGATCATCGATGACACGCCCGGCGTGGTCGGGCTCTCCTGCTTCGACCCGGTGCGGCGGGAGATCGCGCGGCAAAGCTTGCAGTCGCTGATCGCCGACGGGCGCATCCACCCAGGGCGCATCGAGGAGGTGGTGAACGAGGCGACGACGCAGATGCAGGAGACGCTCGTCGAGCTCGGCAAGACCGCCGGCAACGAAAGCCACCTGCCGGACCTCCCGCGGGCGGTCGTGCCGCTGCTGGGCCGGCTGCACTTTCGCACGAGTTACGGCCAAAACGTGCTGCGGCACAGCCAGGAGGTGGCGCACCTGGCGCAGGTGATGGCGGACGAGCTCGGGCTCGACGGCACGCTCGCCCGCCGCGCCGGCTTGCTGCACGACATCGGCAAAGCGATGGACCACGAGACCGAGGGAGGCCACCCGGAGATCGGGGCGGCCTTCCTGAAAAAGCACGGCGAGCCCGAGGCCGTCGTCAACGCCGCCGCCGGCCACCACGGCGACGTGCCGGCGACCACGCCGTACACGCCGCTCGTCATGGCCGCCGACGCCATCAGTGCCAGTCGTCCCGGCGCGCGGCGCGAGAGCCTGGAGCGGTACGTCAAGCGGCTGCGCGAGCTGGAGGAGGTCGCGCACGAGTTCAACGGCGTGCGGCAGGCCTACGCGATCCACGCCGGCCGCGAGGTGCGGGTCATCGCCGATGCCAAGAGCCTCGACGATGCCCAAAGCGCCGCCCTCGCCCGCGACATCGCCGCCCGCGTGCAGGAGCGCTTGAGTTTCCCCGGCGAAATCCGCGTTACCGTGCTGCGCGAGGTGCGGAGTGTCGAGTTCGCGCGGTAGCCGTGTGCGAACCTCCTCTACCGTTAGCCGCCCCGCCTTGCGGGGCGCGTCGGGTGCCGCCAAGCGCCCCGCGAGGCGGGGCGGCTAACGGAGGCGGAGCCGTCGTCGACCGATTTGCAATCGGCGGCACGCTGTCACATCGCCGACACGCCACCGAGACGCCCGGCTCGATCATGCGCGGCGTGAGGAAGAAGTAGAGGTCGGTCATCTGCCGCTGCGTGCGGTGATTCTTGAACAAATGGCCGAGGATCGGCAGGTCGCCCAGGCCGGGGATTTTGTCTTCGCGGGTGGTGGTCCGCACCATGCGCAGGCCGCTGATGACGAGGGTGTCGCCCTGGGCGACGGTGACGTTGGTCTCGGCCTCGCGCGAGTCGATCACGGGGTTGAGCAGCAGCGGACTGCCGCGCTGGCCGGGATCGCCACGCAGGGTCGGCAGCGGCGTAAAGCCGGCCACGCTGCTAACAATGCTGAGCGTGTGCAGCTTGACCGTAGCGTCGCCCACCAACTGCGGCGTGACGTACAACTGCACGCCAACCGGCTTGTACTTCGTGCTCGCCTTCAGAGCGTTGTTGATGATCTCCGCCGACTGGATCGGCAGTTCCTGGCCGGCGAGCAGGTAGCCCGTCTGCCCCTCGGCCACCGTCAGGCGGGGCTCGCTGACGATCTGGATCAGGCCGGTCTCCGCCAGCAGCTCGAAGCTGGCATCGAGGCTGATGCCGCTGTCGCCGAGCGTTTGCAACAGCGAGACGATCGACCCCTGGTAGGGCATATTGCCGGCGGCGGCGTCGAGCAGGCGCTGCGTGCTGAACGTCGACAGGGCTGTCTGCGTGCCATCCTCCGCGACGCGCTGCAACAAGGCGCGGGCGCCCTGCTGATAGTCGAGATCGTGGCGGACTTCGAAGATGCGGGCGCTGATCTCCACTTGGCGGCGGGGGCGGTCAATATCGCTCAGCAGCCGCAGTACGCCGGGCTCCGAGGCCGCGGCGCAGGTGATGACGAGTCGGCTTTCGGCCGGCAACGGCGAGACGGTGCCCTGATCGCCGAGGTGCGCCTGCACGAGGCTGACGATCGGCGCCAGATCGGCCGCAACCACGTCGATGTGCCGCCGCGTCGCGTCGGCCCGGCTCTTGACCGTTGGCCCGCCAAAGCCCTGCATCGAGTAGATCAGCCGCACGCGGCCATCCGGTAGATCGAACCGCGACCGAAGCCCCGCCGTCGGCGTGGCGGGCATTGGCCCGATCATCCGCGGGATTGAGGCATACGTGCTAAGCGTCGCCGGACGGCTGCTCATTGCCGCGGCGCCACCGTTTGGTACCTGGCCGTGACCGGCGATGTCGGCGCCGAGGGTGGCGTCGGGGCCACGGGCTGCGAGTCGATCATGCCGCGCGGTTGCCAGCGTCGTGCCGCCACTTTGGAACGCCCGCGCGTCGGCCACCGGCGAGCCGCTGACCACCACGGGCAGCGCCGCCACGCCATCGGCCGAACTCGTCGCCGACGACTTGCTCGCGCACCCGGCCACCAGCGCGCCCATCACGGCCACCACGACGCCCACCGCGGCGGCGACCCGGAGGGATGACGAGGGGCAGTATCGGACGGTCACTATCCCTTGCGTCGGCCGGTTCCGCGCCGCGCCAACAGCGGCAATCCGCACACCCCGGTTAAAGGGATGCCGCGGGAGGCTGCCGGCAGATCGGGTGCGACTGCCCGCTGGCCCGCCCGTCCCGTACTATGGGCCGCTCATGGGCAAGCCGACCGGATTCAAGGAGATCGACCGCGAAACGCGACCGCGCCGGCCCGTCTCGCTGCGCATCGCGGACTGGAACGAAGTCTACCTCCCCCTCGACGAGCAAAGGCTCCGCCATCAGGGCGCCCGCTGCATGGACTGCGGCGTGCCGTTCTGCAACGACGGCTGCCCGCTTGGGAACCAAATCCCCGACTGGAACGACCTCGTCTACCGCGGCCGGTGGTTCGAGGCGTACCAGAGCCTGATCCGCACGAACAACTTCCCCGAGTTCACCGGCCGCATCTGCCCGGCGCCGTGCGAGGAGGCGTGTGTGCTAAGCCTGAACGACCGACCGGTGACGATCAAAAGCATCGAGCAGGCCATCGCCGACAAGGCGTGGGAGGAAGGGTGGGTTACGCCCCAGCCGCCGGAGAAGCGCACGGGCAAGCGCGTCGCCGTCGTCGGCAGTGGACCGGCGGGCCTCGCGGCGGCGCAGCAGCTCAACCGCGCGGGGCACAACGTGGTCGTGCACGAACGCGATGATCGCCCCGGCGGACTGCTGCTCTACGGCATCCCCGACTTCAAGATGGACAAATCCACCGTCGACCGCCGCGTCGACCAGATGAAGGCCGAGGGCGTCGAGTTCCGCTGCGGCGTGAACGTTGGGACGGACGTCACCACGCTCGAGCTTCGCGAGGAGTACGACGCCATCATCCTCTGCAACGGCGCGACAAAGGCCCGCGACGTGGTGGTCGAGGGCCGCGATCTGAGCGGCATCCACTACGCGATGCACTACCTGCCGCTGCAAACGCGGATGAACCTTGGCGACCAGATTTTCGCCGAGCAGCAGATCGACGCGAGGGGCAAAGAGGTTGTCATCATCGGTGGCGGCGACACGGCGGCCGACTGCCTCGGCACCGCGCTGCGGCAGGGGGCCAAGGGCATTCGGCAGTTCGACATCAACAGCGAACCGCCCGGCGAGCGCGAGCCGCTCAAGAGCTGGCCGAACTGGCCGATGGTCCTGCGCACCAGCGCCGCCCACGAGGAGGGGGCCGAGCAATTCGGCCGCGATTTGCGCGACTACGCCATTCTCACCAAACGCTTCCTCGGCGACGGCGAGGGGGGTGGCGGGAACCTGCGGGCCATCGAGGCCGTCCGCATCGAGAGCCACAAGGACGCCGACGGCACGCGGCACGTGAAGGAGATCGGCGAGCCGTTCGAGCTGCCGTGTGATTTGTGCCTGCTCGCGATCGGCTTCACCGGCCCCGACCCGCACGGCCCGATCGAGGATTTGAAGCTCGACCTCACGCCCCGCGGCGCCGTGCGCGTGAGCGACACGTACATGACCAGCACCGAGGGCGTCTTCGCCGCCGGCGACGCCCGGCGTGGGCAAAGCCTGGTCGTCTACGCCATCAGCGAAGGCCGCCAAGCCGCCCGGTGCTGCGACGAGTGGCTGATGGGCCACAGCGACTTGCCGGCCATGGCATTGGAGCTATGAGTAAAGACGACGAAAACCTCGCGCCTTGGACCGGCGCACTTGCGCGGATGTCAGCCGCCGTTCGGCAGGTGCAAGAGCGGCTCGATCGTTCATCGGCGGCATTGGCTCGCGCAGGTGTTCCTTACGCGGTTGCGGGGGCCAACGCGGTTGCAGCGCACATTGATCGGCACGAACCGGGAGCATCTCGAATGACGCCGAACGTTGATCTTCTCGTGCGACCGTTGGACTTCGAAGCTGCGCGGCGGGCACTCCACCAAGCCGGCTTCGTGTGGCACGGAATTGCAACAAACGGTATTTTCACCGACGGTCATTCCGGCACCGCGCGAAGCAGGCTGCTCCTTGTGCCCGCCGGGCAGCGAATGCGGGATTCGGAGGTCGAGCCGAATCCTGATGTCTCACAGTCGGAGGTGATCGACGGGCGGCCGGTCGTCTCGCTCGAGCCGCTCGTGCGGATGAAGCTGACGGTGTTCCGCACGATTGATAAGGTTCATCTCCGGGATCTGATGGATGTAGGCTTGGTTGATTCGCGCTGGGCATCACGCCTGCCGCTCGCGCTCCGCCCGCGTTTGCAGGAGTTGCTCGACGACCCACACGGCTAATCTCGCGGCATGGACAAGTGTGCGATCATCACCGGCTCCGGCCGCGGCATTGGCCGGGCGACGGCGGTCGAGCTGTCGCGCCGCGGCTACAGCGTTGTCCTCGTCAGCCGGACGGCGGGCGATCTTGAGGAGACGGCCGCGTTGCTCGATGGCGAGTCGGTGCAGGCCGTCGCGGACGTGACGAATGCCGCCGCGATGGCGGACGTCGTCGCCCGGACGGTCAACCAGTTCGGCCGGATCGACGCGATCGTTAACAACGCCGGCCTCGCGCCGATGAAGCCGATCGAGCAGACGGACGACCTGACGTTCAGCGACGTCATCGCTACCAACCTGTCCGCCGCCTTCACGCTGTCGCGGCTCGCGTGGCCGCACTTGAAGGTGAATGGCGGGACGATCGTCAACATCAGCAGCCTGGCGGCAATCGACCCGTTTCCCGGCTTTTCCGCCTACGCCGCCGCGAAGGCGGGGCTGGAAGGATTGACCCGCGCCCTCGCGAAGGAGGGGGCCGAACACGGCATTCGCAGCGTTGCCGTCGCTCCCGGCGGCGTGGAGACGGCCATGTTCCGCGCCCTCCCCGGCATGGCCGACGTGCCGGAAGAATCGCTGCTGTCGCCCGAGGACGTGGCGACGGTCATTGCGGACTGCATCACGTCACCCCTGCGTCACGCGAGCGGCGAGACGATCCGGCTTCGCAGATAAAGTCGATAGCCGCGACGCAACGCGGCGCGGTCTGGCGTACTTGCAGCCGCGTCCGACCGCGCCGCGTTGCGTCGCGGCTACCGACTCTCTCTTGCACTCATCGCGTTTCGGCATACCGCGGGTCGGTCCGCTTGATGATGTCCGTCACGCCGGTCTGGTTGAAGCCCTTGAACCCGTCGTTGCGCTCGAGGTTTTCGAGGTGCGATCCGATCGCGCCGTGCTTGCGAAACTCCTTCGCCTGATGCTCGGTGATCAGCCGCTTCGACAGCAGCGCGTCGATGCGCTGCGGGTCGACGGCCCATCGCTCGCCTTTGGTGAACGCTTGCTTGAGGTGCGGAAAATCCGTGAACTTCGGCATCGTCTCGATCCCGGCCTCGCTCTTCATCTGCGCCTCAAGGGCGGCGAAGTCGAAGGTGCATTCGAGGTGGTGCATGCCGGCTTGCAGGACGCTTTCGCCATGCAGGGCGCACCAGAGGCCGACGGTCGCGAGGCCGCCGTTGTCGGCGGTGCGGTCCTCCATCGGCTCGTGGGCGAAGTCGGTGAGCATCTCGTCCTCGGAGATGTCGACGTCGTTGAACGTGACGATCCCGCAAACCGGCTGCTCCATCACCTGCGCGCCCCAGCCGGCCTCGGGGCCGGGGTAGAACCGCTCGCGGCACTCGAAGCCGAGCTTCTCCCACAGGGCGACGAGTCGGTGGAAGTACCGGCGCGACGAGCGGTAGGTGTGGTGGTCGTGATTCGCCCACCCGATGCCGAGCTTGTCCTGGCGGGCCTTCTGGAACTGGGCGGCGGTGTTGCGGCGTTGCCAATATTCGCGCTCGGCGGCGAAGAAGAGATCGCAGGCGACGTCGCGGCCGATGGTGTCGATTGCCCCATTGATAAGCTTCGCGAGACCATCAAATGCGTCATCGGAACTGTCGGACGATCGGATTCGGCTTGTGAACGCCCCGCGCCACCGTTCGAGTTGTTCAAGCACCGGCTCCGCATCGCCTCTTCCATCCAAATCTTGATTCCCGTGCCTCTCCGCAACGCCCAAGCAGGTTTCTAACGGATCACCAGCAACGCAGCTCCATCGGAAAGACGCGTTCGGCTCCGGCAAGATCTCCACGTGCTTGCCATACGCGCGAAGGAAGTCCTCCACGGACTCGACCTTTAGGTCGATCTTCAGGGCGATGTCATCGGCGGATCCGTCGATTGCGATGCGTGGGAACATCCCGCACGGGTTCTGGTAAAGCGTGTAGCAAGTCTCGACATATGGTTTCCAGCCTGCCTCATTTACAAGGTTTACAATTGCGTCGGTCGGACCCAAGTAGATGGTGTCGATCAAATCCCCGAAACGATTCCCCGTCTCCCGATACAGCCGGTCCGCAAACGCCTTCGCCTCCGGCAGCTTATCGAGGAAGTCGTCGACGACCTTCCGCACGAACGCCGCCGCCTTCGGCTGCGGTTCCCATTGATAGGCCGTCAGGGCGTGCAGCGGGTCGGGTTTCGTGGCGGTGGCGGTCATCTGGCCATCGTAGCAGAGGCTTCCAGCGTCTGCCCGTCGTTCGGGCGTCATTGACGGCTCGGGCAGAGGCTGAAAGCCTCTGCTACGGTCGGACCATGCACAACGTCCTGCTTCTCGGCGCCGGCAAGATCGGCGGGGCCATCGCCAAGTTCCTCGCAGACACCGGCGACTACCACGTCCGCGTCGCCGACCAGCACCAGGACGCCCTCGATCGCCTGCCCAAGAGCGAAGCGATCGAGCCGAAACAGATGAGCGTAATCGACCCGGCCCAGCTCGCCGAGGCGATGAAGGATCGCCACTCGGCCATGAGCGCCGTCAGCTTCGACGCCAACCCCGCCATTGCCCAGGCCGCCCTTGATGCGGGGGCTAACTACCTCGATTTGACCGAGGACGTCGTCACCACCAAGAAGGTCCGCGACATCGCGAGCAAGGCGAAGGAAGGCCAGCGGTTTATCCCACAGTGCGGCCTGGCGCCGGGCTTCGTCAGCATCGCCGCATACGATCTGGCCAAGAAGTTCGACGAGCTGCATCGCCTGCACCTGCGCGTCGGGGCGCTGCCGATTTTCCCCACGAATGAGCTGAAATACAACCTCACGTGGAGCACCGACGGCCTCATCAACGAGTACGGCAATCCTTGCGAGGCCGTCGTCGAAGGGGAGCAGATCGACGTCCTGCCTCTCGAGGGCTACGAGCAGTTCAGCCTTGACGGCGTGATGTACGAGGCGTTCAACACAAGCGGCGGCGTCGGCACACTCGCCGAAACGCTTGCGGGCAAGTGTCGGCGGCTCGACTATAAAACCATGCGGTATCGCGGCCACCGCGATCTGGTGAAGTTCCTCATGTTCGATCTTCGCATGAACGAGCGACGGCCGATGTTGAAAGATATTCTCGAGAATGCGATCCCGATGACGCCGCAGGATGTCGTGCTGATCTTCTGCACGGCTGTTGGCAAGGTGAACGGGCAACTGATGCAGATGACCGACGCCCGCAAAGTCTACCACGGCGAGTTCCGCGGCCTTGATCTCAGCGGCATCCAGATCACCACGGCCGCCGCGATTTGCGCGGTGCTCGACCTCGTGCGCGAGGACAAGCTACAAACCAAAACCGGATTTGTGAAGCAAGAGGAGATTACCCTCGCCGACTTCCTCGCCAACCGGTTCGGTCAGTGCTACGCGACGAGCCGGGAGAACGTCGAATCGATCGAGGAGCCGTACGTGCCGAGCGTGGTGTGACGCACGGCCTTCGCTGATGTGGCCCACCCTACTGGTCGCGGGCGATGAGGTGTTCGATCAACTCCGCGTCGGGGCGGTAGAGGTCGGTGGTGAAGCTCGGGCGGAACTGCGGGAACGGGACGAGCGTCGCGAGCACCGGCGTGATGTAGAGCCGGGCGGTGATGCCTGCGAGGCGGCCGGCACTGTCGAGGCCGGGGCCGCCGGAGAAGCCGGGGCGGACAGGGGCGTCGACGCGGACGCGGGCGAAACGCCGGCGGTCAGGGCGGTCGTCGAGCACCTTGCCCGCGGCGGAAACACGCGGCGGCGGGCCACCGTTGACGGCGACGTCGGGGGCGATGCCGACCATCAGCACCTCCTCGCCGCGCCCCACGCTCCGGGCAAATTGCGACGGCGGCAAGTGCGGCAGCGGCGGGTCGTTTGGCAGCAGGTCGATCTTCAGGAGCGCCACGTCGACCTCGTCGTCGCCGGTCCAGACGACGCGAGCGTCGCGCGGCAGCATCGGCGAGTCATCACCCCAGCCGGGCAGGATCGCCAGCACGCGGCCGCCGCTCACGCCGTGGGCACTCGTCAGCACGTAGCCGTCCTTCGAGACCACGACCCCCACGCTGGCCGCGTCGCCGGGGGTGAAGAAGCCGAGCCCGCCCGTCGCATCGTCGCGAAAGACCCGCCAGTGCGGGCCATCGACGAGCATCACCAGTCGATCTCCCGCCCACTCGGCCAGCATTTGACCGTCGGGAGCGACCACGTTGCGAATGCTCGACCGCGCGTCGCTCGCCGCCACCTCGGCCCGCGTGGGCAAGCGCGACGCGCAGCCGGCAACGATCAGAAGGATGAGGGCTGAAGGATGAAGGATAAACCCGAGCCGAAAGCGACGCCGCCGGCTCTGCCTCGGGTTCATCCTTCCGCCTTCATCCTTCATCCTTCCACCTCAGAATGACCTTCCCGCTTTGCCCGCCCATCATGGTGGCGAAGCCTTCTTCGAAGTCGCGGAAGCCGTAGCGATGGGTGATGATGGGCTTGATGTCCAAGCCGCTTTGGAGCATCACGGTCATCTTGTACCACGTCTCGTACATCTCGCGGCCGTAAATGCCGCGGATGTTGAGCATGTTGAAGACCACCGTGTTCCAGTCGATGGCGACGTCGGTGCCGGGGATCCCGAGGAGGGCGATCTTCCCGCCGTGGCACATGACCTCGACCATGTCGCGAAACGCGGCCGGGCTGCCGGACATCTCGCAGCCGACGTCGAAGCCCTCGACCATGCCGAGTTCCTTCTGCACGTCGGCGAGAGTCTCCTCTTTCACGTTTACGACGCGCGTCGCTGCGAGCTTCTTCGCGAGGTCGAGGCGGTACGGGTTCAAATCGGTGACGACCACGTGCCGCGCCCCCGCGTGTTTCGCGACGGCCGCCGCCATGCAGCCGATGGGGCCGGCGCCGGTGATGAGCACGTCCTCGCCGAGCACGTCGAAGTGCAACGCGGTGTGGACGGCGTTGCCGAACGGGTCGAAGACGGCCGCCACGTCGCGGTCGATCGTGTCGGCGTGGTGCCACACGTTCGTCATCGGCAGCACCACGTACTCCGCGAACGCCCCCGGCCGATTCACGCCCAAACCCTTGGTAAACGCACACAAATGACGCCGCCCCGCCAAGCAGTTCCGGCACCGCCCGCAGACGACGTGTCCCTCGCCGCTGACGATCCAGCCGGGCTCGAAGTCCTTCACGTTGCTGCCGACCGCGACGATTTCGCCGACGAACTCGTGGCCGACCACCATCGGCACGGGAATCGTCTTCTGCGCCCACGCGTCCCACTTCCAGATGTGAACGTCGGTCCCGCAGATGCCGGTGCGGTCGACGCGGATCAGCACGTCGTTGATGCCCATCTCCGGCACGGGCACCTCTTGTAGCTCAAGACCTTCGGCGGCCTCCGCCTTCACCAGCGCTTGCATCGTCTTGGGCACGTCGGGCATGGGCGCATGGTAGATGCGTGGCGACAAGGGCTGCACGGCGGGGCGTTGCGCATGCGCATCGACTCACTGCGCACGCGCGCCGCGGCATTGCGCATGCGCCGCATCGCGCCGCGCATGCGTGTCGGGGCCCGGCGCATGCCCGACGGCGTGATGCGCGTGCGCGCCGCCGCAGTGCGCGTGCGCACGATGGCGGCGCGGAAGCGCATCCGCTCGGCTTTCGCATCCGAAAAGTCGACGCGGCGCTGCAGCCGTCGGTACCCTGTGCCGATGCGTTCGATGCCCCGACTGTTGCTCTCCCTTGCGATTGCCCTGATCGCCGTCCCCGCGTTGGCTCAATCCGACCCCCGCCAGTATGCCCCCGACCCGCAGGTCGATTACACGCACCTGAAGCTTGAGATCGACATGCAGCCGGAGGACAAGGCCTTCGATGCGGTCGAGACGCTCCGCTTCACCACGCTTGGCGTGCCGCTTGAACGGCTGGAGCTCGACGGCGTTGGGATGACGATCGACAGCGTCGAGGGCGAGCACGTCGACAGCTTTCGCCACGACGGCAAGCGGCTGCTGGTCCGCTTCAAGCAGCCGCTGGAGCCGCGGAGCGAGCACGAGATTGTCTTCACGTACCGCGTGGAGAACCCGGCCGACGGCATGACCTTCGCGCTGCCGGACGAGGCGTATCCCGATCGGCCGTTGATGGTCCACACGCAGGGCCAGCCCGAGCAGAACCGCAACTGGGTGATCTGCCACGATTACCCCAACGAGTTCCTGACGACGGAGATGGTCGTGACGGTGCCGGATGGTTTGAAGGTCTTGGCCAATGGTGAGCGTTTGGCTCCGGGTAAGGTGGGATTCATCCCACCATCCGGCGAAGCGGCGACGCAGCCCGATGGTGGGATGAATCCCACCCTACAGGGCAACGTCTGGCATTACCGGATGCAGAAGCCGCACGTCACTTATCTGATGTCGCTCGTCGTCGGCGAGTTCGATGTCGTGCGCGACGACGACTGGCGTGGCCGGCGGATCGAGTACTGGGTGCCGCCGGGCCGGGCGGAGGATGCCGAGCGGACGTTCGGGCGGACCAAGCACATGCTCGACTTCTTCAGCGACAAGCTCGGCGAGTACCCGTGGGAGGCGTACAGCCAGTCGGTCGTCTACCTCTTTGGCAGTGGCGGGATGGAGAACACGACCGTCACCACGATGTACCAAGACTGCATCGTCGACGAACGGGCGGCGATCGGCAGCACGCTCGACGGCCTCGTCGCGCACGAGCTGGCACATCAGTGGTTCGGCGATCACACGACCTGCCGGACGTGGGCCCACCTGTGGTTGAACGAAGGCTTCGCGACCTTCCTCGACCACGCCTGGCACGAGGCGTACCACGGGCGGGAGGAGTACGCGTACGAGGTCTTCACCAACATGCGCCGCAACGCCCAGAGCGACAACGCGGAAGCAAAGTACGGCCTCGTCTGGCCGGAGTACGAGGAGCCCGGCAACACCTTCCGCCGCGGTGTTTGCAACCCGTACGGCAAGGGCAGCGCGGTCATCCACATGCTGCGCGAGTTTACTGGGAACGATGATGCCTTCTGGGAAGCGCTCAAACTCTTCCAGGATCGCCACGCGCTGAGCGACGTCGAGACTGACGAGCTACGCCAATGCTTCGAAGAAGTCACCGGCAAGAGCTACGACCGTTTCTTCCAGCAATGGGTCTACCGCCCCGGCAGCCCAAAGCTCGACGTGACCTACGCCTGGAACGAGGAGGCCGGCACGGTCGACCTCACCTTCCGCCAGACTCAGCCAATCACGGAGAACACCCCGGCGTTCGTGCACGATTACCCCGTCTGGTGCGTGATGGAGAACGGCGACGTGAAGGAGTTCACGGTCAAGCTCGACGCCGCCCGCAACAACGCGACCCTCGCGACGGGCGAGGAGCCGGCGATGGTGTGCCTTGATCCGAACAACTCGATGATCTCGATCGTCGACTTCAAGCTGCCGATGGCGATGACGCTGCGGCAGGCGGTCGACGGGCCGACGCCGTTCAGCCGGCTGAGGGCGATCGAGCGGCTGGGTGGGATCGGCAACAGGGATACAACCGACGCGCTCTTCTATGTCCTTGCCAGCGATGATCTGCACTGGGGTCTGCGTGCGGAGGCCGCCCGCTCCTTGGGCCGGATCGATTCCGCTGACGCTCGCGAAATGCTGCAAATCGCCTTGGACAACGGTGGCGTCGATCACCCACGGGCGAGGCTGGCAGCCGTTGACGCCCTTGGCCTGTACAAGAGCGAAGCAGCGGCTAGCGCACTGGCGGAGTTTGCGGAGGACGACGAGTCGCTCTACGTCGAGGCCGCCGCCCTGTCCGGGCTTGGCAACCAGGAGGCGACGGACGAGCTCGTCCAGCTTCTCCTTGAGAAGACGAAGGACAACGGCCACGGCCTGCGGGTGCGCAGCGCGGCGGTCCGGGCGCTGGCCGATCTCGGTCGCGAGGAGGGGTTGCAGCCGGCGATGGACTTTGCCGACTACGGCACGAGCTTCCGCGCCCGCGGCAACGGCTTCGCTGCCCTCGCGACGCTCTACCCGTCGCTGGAGGCCGAGCAGAAGAAGGAGGTCATCACCTTCCTCGAAGGCCTGACCGACGACCCGATGCCCCGCTTCGCCAGCGCCGCCATCCGCACGCTAGGCGACACGCTCGACGCCGACGCCCTCCCGCACCTGCGCCGCGTCGCCGACTCCGCCGCGCCCGACGATCTCAAGGAAACCGCCCGCGCCGCCATCCGGCAGATCGAAAGCGGCGACGGCGAGCCGACGCTGCTCCGCCAACTTCGCGACCGCCTTGAAGCACTCGAAGGCGACCTCGAAGCCTCCCGCGCCGAGCGCGTCGAGAAGGCCCGCGAGGGGGATGCGACGACACGGCCCGCGTCCGACGAGTGAGCCATCGACAGCAACAGGTAGCCGCGTCGCCACGCGACGCGGGTCTGCTCGACCGTGAAGCGGCACCCGATCCCGACCCGCGTCGCGTGGCGACGCGGCTACCTCAACACTCTCACGCGCGCGGTGGTGGGCGGTGGTGGGGTCGACTTTGGCGTCGCGCGATTGACCGGGTAAGTTTCAGAACGATGCGGTCCCTCACGCTCCTATCGCTGGCCCTGCTCCTCGCCGCCGGCGGATGCGGCTCCTCAGGGACGGCCGCGCCAACCTCGACGAACTCGCGCTACCTCGACGCCACCCTGCCCGAAGGCGGCGTCGGCTACTACGTCGAGGGCATCCTCGCCCGCGAAATCGGCGAAAACAACCGCGCGCTGCGCCTGCTCAACCAGGCGATCGAGCAGGACGACCGCCTGATCCTCGCCAACCAGGCGCTGGGCGAGCTCTACGAGGAGCGCGGCGAGCTCGCGGAGGCCGAGCGGTTCTTCGTGCGGCTCGTCTCGCTCGACCCCCGCACCGCCCGCGGCCACTTCCTGCTCGGCGGCGTGCTGGAGATGCAGGACAAGCTCACCGCCGCCCTCGCCAGCTACCGCAACGGGCTGGCGATCGACCCGGCGGACCCCGACGGCAACCTCGGCGCCGGCCGCATTCTGCTGGCGCAGGACGACCCGGAGGCGGCGGTGGAGTTGCTCGCCCTCGGCGCCGCCGCCCGGCCGGGCGATGCCAAGGCCGCCATCAACTACGGCCGCGCCCTGACGGCGACCGGTCGGCTCGACGCGGGCGAATCGGCGTTGCGGCGCGGGCTCGAACTCGTCGGTGACGATCAGGTTCGCCTGCGCGACCAGACACGGCTCGCCCTGGGCCTGAACCTCGCCCGTCAAGGCCGTGGCTCGGAGGCGGCCAGCCTGTTGGACGCGGCGGCGACGGAGTTGGGCACGCCCCAATCCTTTAAGGTCGCCGGCGACGCCCACGCGGCCATCGGCAACGGGCACCTTGCCACCGGCCAGCCCGGCGACGCGGGCGACAGCTTCGCGGTCGCCGTCGGTTGGTACGACCGCTCGCTCGACCTCGCCCCGCAGTACGTGGCGGCCATCAACGCCAAGGGAGCGGCCCTGATCCGGCAGTGGCAGGCGGGCGGACGCATTCAGACGAGCCTACGCGATGATGCCCTCGCCACCTGGCGCACCAGCCTGTCCGTCGAGCCCGACCAGCCGCGCGTGCGTGAGGCGCTCGAGCAGTTCGAGTCGGCCGGCCTGTTCGAGTGATGCGGGCGCCGTCGACGCGGCGGGCGGCCCGGTTGCGTACATTGACCGTTATCTCAACACGCCGCTACCATCGCCCCGTGGCCGCAGACGTACCCCTGACCCGCCGCTCGGCCGCGTCGCCGCGCATCCTGATCGCGGTGCCGGTCTTCAACGAGATCGAGCACCTGCCGACGTTCCTGCCCCAGTTGCGGGCGGCCGTCGACTACGACGTGCTGTTCGTCGACGACGCCAGCACCGACGGCACCGCCGCCATGCTCGAAGGCCTCGCCGGCGATGACGGGGTCCACGTCCTGACGCACCCGACCAACGGCGGTTACGGCAAGGCCCTGATCGACGCCTTCGCCTGGGCCGACACGCGCGGGTACGACTGGGTCATCACCCTCGACTGCGACGAGCAGCACGACCCGGCGAGCATCCCCGCGTTCGTCGAGGCGATCGAGCGAGACGACTGCGACCTGATCAGCGGCACGCGCTACCTGCGCAGGCCCGGCGAGGACGATGGCGATCTCCCGCCGGCCGAGCGACGGGCGGTCAACCTGATCTTGACGGCGACGGTGAACGAACTCTTCGGCTGGTCGCTGACCGACACCTTCTGCGGGTTCAAGGCGCACCGGGTGCGGCCGACGGTGGACCTTGGCTTGACCGAACATGGCTACGCCTTTCCGATGCAGCTTTGGCCCCGCGCGTACGCGGCGGGGCTGCGCGTGGCGGAGTTGCCCATTCGCCGCATTTACAACGATCCGAACCGCACCTTTGGCCACGACGTGCGCGCGGGCGATCTCGACAAGGCGCAAACGCGGTTGCAACACTACCTCCAGGTGCTGCGCGACGAGCTGTGCCACCTCGACCTTCGCCCGCTCAAGCAGGCGACGGCGGGCGTGGCGCGCGACGTGATCGACGCGCTGCCGGACACGGTTTCGGGCGATTTGCGCGACCAGCTCCGCAGCGGGTTGGAGTCGGCCGCCGCGGTGCCGTGTTGAGGGGTCCGTGGTGAGGGTCGTTGCCGCCTTGTTCGCAGGAGTTGCCGCGTGAGCCACGCCCCCGCCGAAGTCGCCCGCGATCGCGGCCAACGCTACGGCGAGTGGGCGGCGCCCAAGCACGCCGGCGCGCTGCTGATCTGGCCCGACGCCGACACGCTCGGCGAAATCGCCCGTGACAACGCGGCAGCTCTCGATTCGGCGAAGCTTGAGATCGACGGAATCGCGCTGGCCGCGCTCCGAATCGAGTCGCGTCGCTTTCTCAACCTGCCGACGGACCGGCCGCTGATTCTCACCGGCCACCAGAGCGAGCTGCACCATCCCGGCGTGTGGGTGAAGAACGTCCTGGTCGACGCCGTCGCCCGCGCCTGCGACGGCGCGGCCGTCCACCTCGCGCTCGACACGGATACCCCAAAGCACCTGAAACTGAAATGGCCCGGCTTCGCGGTGAACTTCACCGACGACCCGCGCCTGCACGGCCGGCCCTGGACGGGGCTCGTCGAGCCACCGTCGCCGGCCCACTTGCAGACGCTCATCGACGCCGCCGACGCGGGCGAGGCGAATGGAGCGGTCGGCCCGCTCCTGGGCGAGTTCCTGCGGCGCTGCCGGGCGTTCGTGATCGACCAGCACGACGCCGTCGCGCCGCTCGATTTGCCGAGCATGCTCGCCAATGCCGAGCACGAACTCGATTGGGGACTGGGGCTCGACTACGCGCTCTTCACGATGAGCGGCCTAGCGATGTCGCCGCCCTGGCTGCGGTTCGTGCGTCACCTGGCTTGCGACGCCGACCGGTTCGTTGCCGCCTACAACGCCGCCCTGGATCAACACCGCGCCGACGCGGGCATCGATGACCCCGAGCGGCCGATGCCGAACCTTGTGGTCGGCGATGGCGAGGTCGAACTCCCGTTCTGGCTTGATGACCTCGACGCCGGCACGCGCGTGCGGGCGACGGTGTCGCGGGGGCGCGGGCGTCGCGTGCTTGCCGGGTTCGACCTCAACGGTGACGCGGATGCGCTGCTGGCACACCTGCGCCGCCGGCGCCTGCGGCTGTCGAGCCGGGCGCTGTCACTGACCACGTTCGCGCGGCTGTGCCTGGGCGACCTGTTCGTCCACGGCATCGGCGGCGGGCACTACGACCAGGTGGCTGACCGCGTGATCGAAACTTACTTCGGCCTGAAGCCGCCGACGTTTGCGGTCTCAACGGCCACGCTGTTCCACCCGAACGCCGCCGATCGCGAGCGGGTCTGCCCGCCCTGCATCGTCAGCCGCGGCCACCGGCTGCGGCATCGCGTACTCGGCGATGCGAAGCAGCGCTGGCTCGATCGCATCAACGCCGCGTCAGGCTTCAAGCAACGCCGCGCGATCTTTCGGCAGATGCACGCCGCCCTCGCCACCGCGCGGGAGGACGACACCGACTACCAGCGTTGGCGGGCTGAGGAGCGCGAGGCCGAGCGGCGTCTGGCGGAGGAGGCGGTGCTGTTCGACCGCGAGCTGTTCTACCTCGTTCAACCACCGAGCGTGCTGAAGGATCTGATCCAGCGCGTGCGCGGCGAGGTCAGCGGGTCGTGACGATCGGCCCATCGGGCGTTT
Source organism: Tepidisphaeraceae bacterium (assembly GCA_965214125.1). Classification (GTDB taxonomy): domain Bacteria; phylum Planctomycetota; class Phycisphaerae; order Tepidisphaerales; family Tepidisphaeraceae; genus CBDCBA01. The sequence continues at coordinate 262,080 of CBDCBA010000027.1, read as the reverse complement.
CGTGAACGGCCACCTCCACGCCGTACGCCTCGTGTAGCACGTTCGGGCGAAGCACCTCGGCGGGGACGCCGAACGCGGCGAGACGCCCGTTCGACAGCAGTGCCATCCGGTCCGCCGTGCGTGCGGCGATGTTCAGGTCGTGACTTGCGACCACCACGAGCAACCCGCGATCGTCCGCGAGCGAGCGCACCAGGCGGCGAAGCTCAGTCACGCGGGCGAGGTCGAGGTGGGCGTCGGGCTCGTCGAGCAGGACCGCGCCTGGTTGCGACGTGTCGAGCTGCGCCAGGCATCGGCCCAGGAACACGCGCTGGCGTTGCCCGCCGCTGAGCGTGTCGAGCGGGCGGTCGAGCCACGCGGCGACGTCCAACGCCTCGGCCACGGCGTGAACGGCCGAGCGGTCCGCGCCCGACTCGACTCCGAACGCCGACCAGTGCGGCACGCGGCCGCTCGCAAGGACATCGCCGACGCGCATCCCCGTCAACGCCGCCGGATTCTGCGGAAGAAACGCCACCCGCCGGGCCAGTTCGCGCCGCCGCCAGCTAGCGAGAGGTTGGCCGAACCAAGTGACCGTTCCCGCGCTCGCCGGTGTCAGCAACGAGCGCAGCAGCGTGCTCTTGCCGGCGCCGTTCGGGCCGACGAGGCAAAGCACCTCGCCGGCGTCGGCATCGAACGAGATATCCTCCAAGGCAGGCGTGGCCGTGCTGCGGTAGGTATGCGAGAGGTTGGCGACTTCGAGCACGCTCACGCCGCCACCCGGCCGCGCCGGCCGTAAAGCAGCAGCAGAAAGAACGGCCCGCCCATCAGGTTCGTCAGCACGCCGGCGGGCAGGACCGTACCCACCTCGCGCACGCCCCAGCGGGCGGCGGCGTCGGCGAGGCACAGCAGCAGCCCGCCGGCCACCGCGGCCACCGGCAGCAGGCGCCGCGGGTCAGCACCGACGACCAACCGCCCCAGGTGCGGCCCCATCAGGCCAACGAACCCGATCGGCCCGCACACGGCCGTCGCCGTCGCCGCGAGCAGACTGCCCAGGCCGATCGCCAGCCAGCGAGCGCGGTTCACGTTCACCCCAAACGCGCTCGCCTCGAGTTCATCGAGTCCGAGCGTCGCCAGTGGCCCACCCATTGCCGCCAGGGCGAGGCCGGCCAGCCCAACGACGCCCGCGAGCATCGCGAGTTCCAGCCGCGTCGGGTCGGGCACGCGGCCGAAGAGAAAGCTCAACGCACCGCCGCCGGGCTCGCGGAAGAGTTCTACCAGCAGCGCGAACAGCCCGCCGCAGACGACGCCGACCACCACGCCGATCAACAACGCCCTCGTCGGCTCCAAGCGCCCACGGCCGGCGGCAAGCACGAGGACGATCCCTACGGCCGCGCCCGCGCCGACGAAGGCAGCCACCTGCTGTCCCGCGGCGACGAAAACGGCCGGCAGCGTCAGGACGACCGGCGGAAGCGTCCAGGCGAAGGCCGCCAACGCCGCGCCGCCGCTGGCGCCGAGCAGGTACGGGTCGGCCAGCGGGTTCCGCAGCACGGCTTGATACGCTACACCCGCCATCGCCAGGCCCGCGCCGGCCAGAACACCCGCGGCAGCGCGATCTCGGCGGAGCGCGAACGCGAAGCTGTCAGTCGACGGCCAACCCAGCCCGCCGGTCGTGCCGACGGCGGTCGCGAGCAGGATCGCCGCCGCCAACGTGGCAAGGCAGGCGAGCCAGAGCAGGAGAAGGCGAGTCGGCGTCAGCGGGCGCACGGGCGGGCACTCTACACGCCGGCCTCGCCCAGCGCGGCCCGAAGCCGCTCCGCCAGCTCGACGACGCGCCAGCCGGGCACCATCGCGTAGTCGTCGGTCACAACCGTGACCGCCTCCCACGGCGGCAGCGCGGTGCCGGCCAGTTGCCGCCAGTTCGCCCTCGCCTCGGCAATCGTGGCGTCGGTAGCGCCGGGGAGCAGGAGCACGACCGCCGCCGGCGCGAGCGACACGAGCGTTTCCCGGTCCAGTTGAGGCCAGGCGGCGAAGTCGTTGCCAAGCGCGTTCTGGCCGCCGACGTGCTCGATCAGGTCGTCAATGTAGTTGCCCCGGCCGGCGGAGAAGGTCAGGTCGGTGTTGAGTAGCACGAGCACGCGCGGCCGTCCGTTCGCGCCGGCGGGAGCGCCCAGGGACTCGTCGAACCGTTCCACGGCGGCGTCGGCATCAACTCCCGCCACGGTTGCAAGTTCGCCCAGCACGCGGCGGATATCGGCGAGGCGGTCGATCTTCGCGTTGACGAAGCGTGCCCCCAGCCGCTTTGCCTTGTCGGCCGCGCCGGGGGGAAGCCGGTTGGCGCCGACCTGCACCACGATCACGGTCGGCTGCACGTCGGCGAGTTGTTCCCAGTCGAAGGCCTGGTAATCTCCCACGCGCGGCAAATCGGCGACGCGCGGATCGGCGTCGTAGTTGCTCGCGGCGACGAGCCGATCGCCCGCGCCCATGCCCAGCAGCAGGTCGGTCGCGGCGGGCGAAAGCGAGGCAACGCGAGGCGTCGTATCGCTTTGGCTCGCCGGCGGGTTGGCCTCGTTGCAACCGGCGAGGCAAGCCGTTCCAATAAAAGCGGCGAGAACCGCGAGCAAGTGCCGATGAACGTGGTGATGGCCGGTCATAGGAAGATTGGTCGCGCTTCAACTGCGAGGTAACATCATGCCAGCCGTAGCCAACCGAAAGTCCAAGCGTAAGCCTAGCCGCAAGTCGCGTCGCACCCACGAAGAGCCGGTGCGAATCGAATACTTCATCCTCGACGATGAGCCCGCGCCCTCGTCGGACGCCTCGGTTCCCGCCGAGCCCGGCGTGACGGAGCCGACGAATCTCATCGAGGCCGTCGGGCCCGATCGCCCACAGAACGGCATTGTCCCTCAACCAGCCATCCACGCGGAGCCGGGCCTGATGACCAAGCTCTTCGGCGGGGGCGGCAAGAGCCAGGACAACCGCACCGGCCTCGTCGAGTACGGCAGCAAGCCGGGCGTCCTGCGTCCCTTCGCCCGCCGCGCCTACCAGCGCGACGCCGCTGTAAATAGCATGCGGCGCGGCTTCGACCACCTGTCGGACCTGATGGCGGACATCCGCGACGGGCTCGTGGACAGCGTTGAGCGGCAGGGCGATTTGCTCGAGCAACTCAAGTTCCTGCCTGTCGTCGCCGAGCAGAACGCCCGCAGCGCCGAGCGGTTCGAGGAGCAGTTCAAGCAGAACAACCAGCAGCTCGCCCGCAGCAACGACTTGGCCGGCGAGAACCTGAAGCTCCAGGGCGAGGCCCTCCGCCAGCAGGCCGACAGCGTCAAGGCGTTGCGCGACCAGATCAAGGGGCAGACCGATCAGTCGAACAAGCTCAACGACCTGCTCGGCTCGATGGGCAAGGACTCGCGCGGCCAGCAGCGCGACATGGACGAGTTCCAGGGCCGCCTCGATCGGATGCGCGAGAGCGACCAGGCAATCGCCGACAACCTCGGCAGCGTGGCCGGCGCCATTCGTCGGGTCAGCGACCAGTCGTCACAGCAGGGCGAGATCGTCGCCAAGCTTCAGGCCGCGATTGACGAGCGGACGGAGCGCCTCCAACAAGACCTGAACCGGCGCACCCGCACGCAGGGTTGGCTGCTGATGGTCTGCCTGCTGCTGGCGTTCCTGTCGATCGGTGCCGTCGCCGCCGTGGGCGTGCTCTATCTGCGCCAGACCGGCGTGATGTAGGCGACGCGATCGTCGCTAGCTGCTCAACGTCTTGCGCGCGAGCGGGCCGATTGCTTCGGCGACGGCGTCCGGATTGTCCATCGGGCTCAGGTGCCCGGCGTCGGGAACGACGGTGAGCTCCGCTCCGGGAATCGCCGCCACCATCCGCCGGGCGGTGGCGGGCGGGGTGATGGCATCGTGCTCGCCGACGACCACCGCCGTCGGCATCTCAAGTTCGGCCAGCAGATCGGACTGATCCTCGCGATCGCGCATCGCCCGCGTGCCGTGCTCGAAGGTGCGGGCGGGCACGTCGAGCATCATGCGGAGGATCGACTCGCGCACGTCATCGTCGGCGCCGGGCGCAAGCAACTTCGGCAGCATCTTGTCGATCGACGGGCGCGTGCCGCGGTTGCGCACGCTGTCGAGCGTGGCCGTCCGGGCGGCGCGGCCCGCCTCGTCGTCGGCCTCGGCGCGGGTGTCGACTAAAGCCAGCCCCGCCAGGTGGCTCGGCCACCTCTTCGCGAATGACAACGCCACGTACCCGCCCATCGACAGCCCGCACAACACGCAGGGCAGGGCCTCGAGGTCGGTAAGCAATGCGTACACGTCCTCGGCGAGCGAGTTCATTGTGAAGGCTTCAGCGCTCGTGAGCGTGCCGAAGCCACGCAGGTTGACGTTCACCACCCGGTGGCGATCCGCCAGTCGATGCGCAACCTGAGTCCAGACACGGTTGTCGAGCGGAAACCCGTGCAGGAGCACGATTGCAGTTGCCCCGGCGGCGTCGCCCGCGGGGCCGTCATCCTCGTAGGTGCAGGTAAAGCCGTTGACATCGCGCTTCTCCATCCCAGGATCGCGGCAACCGGCGTGCCATGTTCGAGCCGGCAGAGCGGGTAAAGTGCTGGCGTGACGCCCACCGAGCATCCCGCGCCGTCCCGTTCCGATCCGTCTCAGGAGCCGACGGCGGTGGCCGGTAATGGGCGTTTGGCTTGGGGACTGTTCGTCGGTGCAATTGCGTTGCTGGCGCTACACGGAGGCACGTCGTCGGCGCCGCGTGATGACGATCTCGACTTCGTCCGCACGCTGCTTCAGGTCAAGCAGATCGTCGGCGAGCGGTACGTGGAGGAGGTCGAGCCCGAGTTGCTCCGCCGCGCAGCCGTGCAGGGCATGCTGGCGTTCGCGACCGATCCCTACACCGTCTACGTGCCGCCCGCGCAGCAACGGCAGTTTCAGAACGCGCTCGAAGGTCGATTTGAGGGGATCGGCGTGCTAATCGAATCAGTCGCCCGCGCCGACGAGACGTTCGACCCCGCGACGGACGGATCGCGTGGACTGCGAGTGATCTCCGTCTTCGACAACGGCCCGGCGGAGCAGGCGGGCGTGCGCGTGGGCGACGTGATCGTCAGCGTGGACGGCGACTCGATTCTCGGCACATCCCAGGCGGAGGCGATCAAGAAGATCCTCGGCCCGGTGGGAACCGAGGTGGAGCTGACGCTCGAACGCGGCGACGACTCGCTGATCGTGACGGCCCGACGGGATGAGGTGCGATCGCCGCCGATCGAAGGGCACCGGGTCGACGAGCGGGGCACGCCGGTGTTCCTGCTCGACCCGCCGGCAGATGTCGAGCTCGACGAACAAAACCAACGGCCCCAAATCGCCTACGTGCGCCTTCGCGATTTTACCCCGCAAAGTGGTGAGATGATCGCCACGTTGGTGGGCGACCTGGTCGCGGACGGACTCGACGGGATGATCCTCGATCTGCGCGGCAACCCCGGCGGCGGGTTGGGCGAGGCGGCGGAAATTGCCGACCTGTTCCTCGACGAAGGGACGATTGTCTGGTGGGAAGGGGCGCACTCGCCCCGGAACGTGCGGACCGCGACGCCGGGCAGCATTCGCACTGAGACGGGTAAACCGCTGCCGCTGGCGGTGCTAATCGACGGGCAGAGCGCCAGCGCGAGCGAGATTCTCGCCGGGGCGCTGGGCGATCACGATCGCGCAACGCTGGTCGGCACGCGCAGCTACGGCAAGGGCAGCGTGCAGAGCGTGCTCGATCTGGGCGAGGGCTCGCAGATGAAGATCACGACCGACTACTTCCACCTGCCCAACGGGCGGCTGATTCAGAAAAAACCCGACGCCACGGTGTGGGGCGTGGACCCGGACATCGTGGTCGAGCCGGACGGCCCGCTGCCCGCGGAGATCGCCGATCATCCGGCGGTGCGTCACGCCGAGCGGGTCGTGCTTGCGACGCTGGCCGCCGACGCGCAAAATTGAACGCCGCCCGGCGTCGCCGGCGGCGTTGGGTGGCATACCGTACTGATGCCAGTGGAGCTACCGGGATTCGAACCCGGACCTTCTCGATGCGACCGAGATGTCCTCCCATTAGACTATAGCCCCGCGGGGCCAACGGCACGTGACGCCGTGGGCCGGCACTTTAGGGGCACCGCCGCAGGCGTCAAGTGCGCGGCGAATCGCGGGCACGCACGGGACGCCGGGCGACACTGTGTGCGGGAGTGGCCAGTAGTGTGCGGGAGTCGATGGCCCAAGCCGTAGCACGGGCCACTCACACGATCTTGCGTTTGCGCGCCTGCCCGGTATGGTTGTCGCTTCTGCTGATGCTGATACATTCAGTCCGAAGGGCTGCTTGAAGAAGGATTTTTGGCGATGGATGACTCCAATCACGCGACGGACCAAGCCGCGCTCGTCGGACCGCTGCTCACGCTCCAGCCTCAAGAGTTGCAGGGCCTGACCTCCCTCTTCAAGCTGTTGAGCGATCGCACTCGCGTCTCCATCCTCCAGTTGCTCAGCGACGGCGAGAGGAACGTCACCAAGCTGTGCGAAGCGCTGCGCCTGCCCCAGCCAACCGTCAGCCACCACCTGGGCCTGCTGCGCGTCAACAAGCTCATCGACAATCGACGCGAGGGCAAGCAGATCTTCTACCGCCTGAACGGCCGCATCTCGCCGGCGGTGGTCGGCGATGAGTCGACCCTCAAGCAGACCAAGGCCGGGCGCGAGGTCGTGGACGACATCGACGGCGACGGCCGGGACGAAACGCCCGCCGGCATGCAGATCCTCGGGCGGGGCTTTGCGATTCAGATCCTGACCGCGCCCAACGCCGACCCGTCGGAGGCGCCCAACGGCATCTCCGTGTCTCGGTCGGGGCTTTGACGTGAGTTCAGTTCGGCTGTAGCGGGTGGTCGCGGGTGCCACTGCATCCTTGCAGTGTCTGGGTCGAATCACTGCAACGATGCAGTGGCACCCGGACGCTGCGCCTGAAATGGAGCCGCGCTAACGCGAACGGGCGTAGCCACCGCGGTGGCCACGCCCGGATCGTGCGTCGAAGTGGTCGCAGTCGCCTACGCCGACTCGCGCGGCCAGACCTTGCTGTTGAACTCTTCGAGGGCGGTCTTGAGCCCCGCGACGACATCGTCGCCGAGAGCCTTCGTCTCGACCATCGTATCGCGCACGCCGCGGTGCTGGGTGTCGACGTACTCCAGGAACTTGTCCTGCCACTCGCTCACGCGATTGACGGGCACGTTGTCGAGATAACCGTTTGTGGCCCCGTAGATGACCATGACCTGCTGCTCGAACGGCATCGGCTGGTACTGCGGCTGCTTGAGCAACTCGACGAGGCGGGCACCGCGGTCGAGGCGCTTCTGCGTCGCGGGGTCGAGTTCGGTGCCAAGCTGGGCGAAGGCCTCGAGTTCGCGGTAGGCGGCGAGGTCGAGGCGAAGCGTGCTGGCGACCTTCTTCATCGCCTTCGTCTGGGCATTGCCACCCACGCGGCTGACCGAGATGCCGACGTTGATGGCCGGGCGCACGCCGGCGAAGAAGAGATCGGGCTCGAGGTAGATCTGGCCGTCGGTGATGGAGATCACGTTCGTCGGGATGTACGCCGACACCTCGCCCTCCTGCGTCTCGATGATCGGCAGGGCGGTGAGCGACCCGCCGCCGTTGTCGTCGCTGAGCTTGACGGCGCGTTCGAGCAGGCGGCTGTGGAGGTAAAAGACGTCGCCGGGAAACGCCTCGCGGCCCGGCGGGCGGCGCAGCAGCAGCGACAACTGCCGGTACGCGGCCGCCTGCTTGCTCAAGTCGTCGTAGACCACCAGCGTCGCCTCGCCCTGCCACATAAAGTGCTCGGCCATCGCGGTGCCGGCGTAGGGGGCGATGAACTGCAACGGCGCCGGGTCGCTGGCGGCGGCGGAGATCACGGTCGTGTACTCCATCGCCCCCTCGCGCGTCAGCACGTCGACGACGGCCGCCACGCTCGACTCCTTCGAGCCCACCGCGACGTAGAAGCACTTCACGCCCTTGCCCTTCTGGGCGATGATCGCGTCGAGGGCGACGGCGGTCTTGCCGGTCTTGCGGTCGCCGATGATGAGCTCGCGCTGTCCGCGGCCGATCGGGATCATGCTGTCGACGGCCTTGATGCCCGTTTGCAGCGGCTCCGTCACCGGCTGGCGGGCGGCGATGCCGGGGGCGACGATGTCCATCTTGCGGGTTTGGCCCGTCTTGATCTCCCCCTTGCCGTCGAGCGCCTCGCCGAGCGGGTTGACCACGCGGCCGACGAGTTCGGCGCCCACGGGCACCTCGAGCAGGCGGCCGGTGCTCTTGACGGTGTCGCCCTCCTTCAAGTCGAGGTAGTTGCCGTAGATGACGGCACCGATCGACTCTTCTTCGAGGTTGAAGACCTGGCCCATCGTGCCGTTCTCGAACTCGAGCAGCTCGCCGGCCATGGCTTTTTGCAGGCCGTAGATCCGGGCGATGCCGTCGCCGACCTCGACCACGGTGCCGACCTCGCTGACCTTCAAACGGTCCTCGAAGTCGGAGATTTCCTTCTTCAGGACGCTGGTAATTTCTGAGACGTTGATGGCCATGTTTTGTGGGAGCTAGGAGTCAGGAGCTAGGAGCAAGTCAGACTCGGATTCTGCCTCTGGAACTAGCTCCTAGCTACTAGCTCCTCGCTTCTTCTGTTTCGTTCACCCCAACAGACGCTCGCGCATCGCGTCGAGCTGGCGGCGGACGCTGGCGTCGATCACGGTGTCGCCCACCCGTAGGATCATGCCGCCGATGATCTCGGGCTTTACGTACTGGTGCACCACCGCCTCCTTGCCCAGCGCCTTGCCGACGCGCTGGCGGACGTCCTCCAACTGCGCGTCGTCGAGCTTCTGCGCGACCGTTACGTCCGCCTCGATCTTGCCGAGCTTCTGATCGAGAAGGTACTCGAACGCGTCCGTAATCGCCGGCAACTGCCGCAGGCGGCCGCGCTCGTTCAGCAGGTTCAGGAACCGGACGGTGATCTTCTCCCCGCCGCCAAACGCCTTGTCGAGCACGCTGCGCCGCTCCTCGACGCCGATTCCTGGGTCGCGCAGGAACGCGGCGAAGGTCGGGTTCTCCTCGAGCACCTGGTTGATGGCGCCCATGTCGTTCGCGACGGGCTCGACCTCGTCGCGCTCCTCGGCGAGCTCGAGCATCGAGCGGGCGTAGGTCAGGGCGAGGCTGGAGTGTTGTTCGGTCATAAAGTTCTCGAAGTGGGAACAATCGATGCGGCCGCTAGACCATCACCGCCTTGGGCTCGGCCTTGGAGTCGATGCCGCTCTTCTGCATCTCGTCGAGGCTCGCCTCAATCAAGCGCTGCTGGTCGTCGACCGTCACCTCGCGGCCGAGAATCTTCTCGGCAATCGACACCGCGAGCGTGGCGGCCTCGCTGCGGACGCTCTCGATCGCCTCGCGACGGCTCTGCTCGATGTCGCGCTGGGCACGCTCCTTGATCTCCTCGGCCTCCTCCTGCGCCTGCATCCGAATCCGCGTCCGCGAGCTGCTGCCCGTCGGCGTTGGCCTGGGCGATCAGGTCGCGGACGCGCGTGTCGGCCTCGTCGAGCTGCCGCTGATGCTCGGCGCGGGCCTTCTCACTGTCGGCACGGGCGCGCTCGGCGGCCTCGATATCGGAACGGATGCGCCCTTCGCGATCTTCGAGGCTCTTGACGATCGGCCCCCACGCGAACTTGGCGAGAATCGCCATCAGGCCCAGGAAGATGAGGAGCGTGATAACGCTCGTGACGATCTGCTCGACGCCGGGGCTGTCGAAAAGCGTCGTTTCGCCCGCCTCCGCCGGCGCGTCGGCACCGAGGGCGGGCATGGCGAACAGGAGCAGGGCGGCGGTGGCGAGGGCCAGCAGGCGGCTTGGCTTGGTCATGTCGTCGAAGGTGCGGGCGGGCGGGGGGCGGGCCGGTTGGCCCAAGCCCCACGCCGCCGCGTTAGCGACGGCGGGGGCGGAGTTCGAACTGTCTTACTTGATGATCGCGACCACGAGGGCGAAGAGCGTCGCACCCTCGATGAGAGCGGCGCTGATGATCATGGTCGTGAAGATGCGGCCGCCGGCCTCGGGCTGGCGAGCGATGGCGTCGGCAGCGTGGCCACCGATGTTGCCGATGCCACGGCCGGCACCCATGATGATCAGGCCGATGCCGATGCCGACGCCGAGCACGCCGAGGCCGGTGCCGATGCTGCCGTCGACGTAAGCGGTGCGGCCTTCGTCCGTGTCGGGAATCACAACGGGTCCGCCCGTCGTGACCTGGGCGCTCGAGATCGTCGCCGGAAGGAGCAGGGCGACCAGGGCAAAGAGTGCGAGAATGCGCTTCATAGGAGAGAGTCTTTCAGTGGTTTCCGCCAAGTCGGCGGCGGAAGGGCCGGGCCGCGGAGAGGGGCCGTCTGTTCGCATTGCCGAACGGGGCCAAAGGGCACACAGCGTTCGAGCTTTGCACCGGCGGGTCGTCCGCGAGCCGATGGCCCGACCCGCCGCAACACGTTCGGTTCGTCTCTATCCCGCCATCCGCACGCCGGCCTCGACCGCGCCCTCGGGAAGCCTGCTGGCATCGTCAAGGTCGACGGCCAGGTCATGGTCGTGCTCGGCGTGTTCGTCGTGCTCCTCGTGCACCACGAGCAGGCCGATGAAGAGGGCGGTCAGGAAGGTGAAGATGTACGCCTGGAGGAAGGCGACGAACACTTCGAGCACCATGATCAGCACGCTGCCGATGATGACCGCGACGCTAATCGCGATCCCGCCGCCGGTACCGAGGGTCTGGAATGCGCCCACACCCAGAGCGAGCAGGATGCCGAGCAGCAGGTGGCCACCCGTCATGTTCGCCATCAGGCGAATCGCCAGGGCAACCGGCTTGACGAACATGCCCGCGATCTCGACGAACACAATGATCGGAGCCATATACAGCGGCGCCCCGGCCAAGAAGTGCTTCAGGTAGCCACCGAGGCCATTCGCACTAATCCCGGCGAACTGAATTACGATGAACGCCACAAACGCCAGCGCGCCCGTAACGTAAATGTTCGCCGTCGCCGTGCCGTAGATCGGGTACCACGGCGTCCAGCCGCGTTGCAACGGCTCGAGCGGGAGCAGGCCGATCAGGTTGTTGAAGAGGATGAAGAAGAAGAGCGTCCAGAGCAGCGGGATGTAGGTCGCCGTCGCGTCGCCGAGCACCGGCTTGGCGACGTCGTCCCGCATGTAAAGCATGATCGCTTCGAAGAAGTTGGCCTTCTTGCTCGGCACGACCTCCTGCCCCTCGCGGTAGCGCTTGGCCAGCGGGATGAAGACCGCCAGCATGATCGCCGCCACGATCAGCATGATGATGATGTGATTGCTGATGATCGGCACGTCGCCGACGTAGTGCCAGTGGTCCTTGATGTGGCCGATCGCCTTGTCCGACATGCTGCCGCCGGCGTCGGCGGCGAGGGTCAGGAACGGCGTGAGGTCGGGGAGCAACTCGATCATCGCGGGCAACGTGAGGCGGGGCGGCAAACGGGGGAGCGAAGCTTAGACGGGGCGAACGGACTTTCAACGAACCGGCGACGGCGCGGCAGGGGATTCGGCCGAATCCTCGGCAGTCTCCACCTTGGGCGGGGCCGGTGACTCGCTATCCTTCCGCCAGAAGAGCCGCCCGAGCACGCCCACCTCCGCCAAGGTCAGCAGCACGTAGTGGATGGCCACGAAGCCGAGCGTCGGCCACGGGGCGGCGTCGTACAGCTTGACCGGCACGATGATGCCGACCGCGACGACGATCATCCGGATCAGCCCGGCCGCCATCACCGCGCTGCTGAGCTTGATGAGCCCGTCCGCGTCGGCGGCGGAAACCTTCGAGACCACGAGCAACAGCAGCGGCAGCGTTGTCAGAATCGCGAAGATTCCAACGCCCGCGGCGATCGCGACGGCGGGCCAGGCACCGGTCCAGTCGAAGCCGGCCGCGAGGCCGAGCGTGATGGCGACGGCGACGATCAGCCCCGCCAACACGGCCGCCGTCAACGCAATGGCCCCGTGCGGCGGCGTCGAGTTCGTGCGGGCGTCGGTCATGCGGATGGACGGGGACTCACTTGAACGCACTGCCGGCCACGCGAACCAACAGGAACAGGCCGACAGCGAAGCCGAGAAAGACGCCGACGATCAACAGCCACGGCCCGGTGTCGAGCCACCTGTCGAGCAGCAATCCGCCGAGGGCGCCAAGGCCGACGGCGCCAGCGAACTCGACGCCCGCGCTGCCGATCTTGTGCCATGACGCCGTCTCCGCCTGGTCCTTTTCGCGTTGGCGATACTCGGAGACGAAGTCGCGGTCGGGCGGGTTGGTGTCGTCCGGCATGGCATGATCCTATCGCCCAGGCGACTTCGTGACGCTTTTCACAATGTCGCCCGAGTGTAGCTTCCTCGGTGCCGGAGAACAAGACGCCGGCTACTGCGCCAACGCGTGCCGCAGGTCGGCGATCAGGTCGTCGGCCGACTCGATGCCGACGCTCAGGCGGATGCACCCTTCGCCGATCCCGGCGGCGCGGCGGGCGTCCTCCGTCATGCTCGCGTGGCTCATCGACCACGGGTGCTCCCACAAGCTCTCGACCCCGCCCAGGCTTTCGGCGAGCAGGATCAGCGGGGCGGCCATCAGCACGCGCTTCGCCTTGTCGGCGCCGCCCTTGACGTCGAAGCTGACCATCCCGCCGAACCCGTCCTGCTGGTCTTTAGCCAGATCGTGGTGCGGATGGCTCGGCAGGCCGGGGTAGTAGACCTTCTCGACCTGCTCGTGGCCGTCGAGGAACTCGGCGATCTTCTGGGTATTGGTGCAGTGCTCGCGGACGCGCGGGCCAAGCGTCTTGATGCCGCGGAGCACGAGCCAGGCATCGAACGGGGCCTGACCCAGCCCCATCGCGTTGACAATGTACGCGACACGATCCGCGTGCTCCTGCTTGGCGCAGACCACCGCGCCGCCGATCACGTCGCTGTGGCCGTTGAGGTATTTCGTCGTCGAGTGAACCACCACGTCCACGCCCAACTCGATCGGCCGCATGAGTGCGGGCGAGAGAAACGTGTTGTCGGCGATCGTGACGAGGTTCTTTTCCTTCGCGACGCCGACGACCTTGCGGACGTCGAGGCAGTTCAGCAGCGGGTTGCTCGGCGTCTCGATCCACAGGCCTTTCGTGTTCGGCCTGATCGCCGCGGCGATGTTGGCCGCGTCATGCATGTCGACGAAGCTGACCTCGATGCCAAGGCCGGGCATGACGTCGGCCATCAGCCGCCAGGTGCCGCCGTAGATGTCGTGCCCGGCGATGACGTGGTCGCCCGCTCTGAACAGGTGCAGCGCGGCCGTCACGGCGGCCATGCCTGAGCAGACGGCGCGGCAGTCGAGGCCCCCTTCGAGCGCGGCGAGATTTTCCTCCAGGGCCCGGCGGGTCGGGTTGCCGCTGCGCGTGTACTCGTACCCGCCGTGGTCGCCCAGGGCGTTCCAGCCGAAGGTGCTGGTCGGGTAGATCGGCGTGGTGGCCGAGCGGTGCGTGGGGTCCTGATCGACGCCGCTGTGAACGCAGCGGGTGGCGAAGTCGCGATCGCGATGGCTGCCGGTATGGCCGGCGGGGGTGCGAGAGTCGAGGTCCTGCATGGCCGGCAGGATAGCAGGGCCGTTCACTCCGGCGGCAGCCGGCCGACCTGGATCAACGCCTCCTTCACCAGCGGCGGCGGATCATTGAGCAACGCCTGCGGAATCCGATCGCCGTAGACGCCCTCGCGGATGCGCTGGGCCTCGAGTTGGTCGGGGAAGGCCAAAATCATCTCCCCGGCCATGAAGATTCGCTCATCGACAGTCGTCCTGCTGAGGCACTCATGCAGTTGCTCCAACTCGTGTGCTGCGAAAGCATCGTTCAGGCGCTGTCGTTTATGCTTCGATTCGGGGATGTCTGGAAAGATCGTCATTCTAAACTTGATTGGGATTGTCGCGTACCTGGCGAAGCTTCGCGATATCGACTAAATCGCGATCCCGGCCGGCAGCTTCCTTAATAGTAATCAGGTCATCAATCGAGCAAACCGGCACCACGACGCCGGCGACTGTCCGCTCGACGGCGGCATCGCGAAGCTGCTTCCAAGGCAGCGGATAGTCGATGAACAGGTCGACGACCGGGCGCTTGGGCGACTCGTGGATCATTGTAAACACCATCATGTTTTTCTCGTCCCGCCACATGCGACGCGCGGCAGCATCCGCAAAACGCACGGCGGGCTCCGGCACACGGGGGCGGTAGCCGATCTTCTCCAGCGTCAGCACGGCTCGCAGTGCATTGTCTTCTGTGAGCTCAACGATGAGGTCGATGTCTTGGGTGGTGCGGAGGTAGCCGTGTGCGATCGTTGCAAGCCCGCCAACGAGGACGTAGTCCACTCCGCCATTGGCCAGCGCCTGCAAAACGGGCGAAAACCAGCTTGATGTTGGCATCACGCACAGACCATACCGCCAGCCAAACATTTCAGCGAATCGCTTCGAGCAGGATCTTCCGTCCGCCGCCACCGTCCACGACGATCTCCACGCCTTCGCTGAAGATGGTGTCTGACGCCCGCGAACTGGAACGTCGCCCAACCGTCCGGAACCTGCCCGGCAGCAGTGCCGGCGAAGGCGACGGTGGCAACAAGCAGAACGAGATTGCGCAGTCGATGCACGGGCGGCCCCTTGATCGGGGAGCCACGACCCTACCGACGCTGAACAATCCGTTCGCCCGGCCTGAACCGGGCGGTCGGCCAGGTCCTGTTGCGTAACTTGTAGCGTGGGATTCATCCCACCATCGGGGGCGACCGGAGGTGGGATGAATCCCACCCTACGACCCGCCAAGGTGGGTTACGCAACAGGATCTAGTCGAGTGGCTTGATGCGGATGTTGCGATACCAGACGACGTCGCCGTGGTCCTGCAAGCCGATCAGGCCGCGGTCGGCTTTGGCGAAGCGGGGCCACTGCTTGAACTTGGAGTTGGCGATCTTCTCGTTCCACTCGTCGCTACCGATCGTGGCCTCGACGATCTTCTGGCCGTTGAGGTAGTGCTCGACCTTGTTGTCCTTGATGACGATGCGGGTTTCGTTCCACTCGCCAGCGGGCTTGACGGGCGAGGGGCCCTCAACGCCGTAGAGGCCGTAGAGGGCACCGGCGAGGCGGTCGGTGCCGTTCCTCGCATCGGCGTGCTTGGCGTCGTCGAGCACCTGCAGTTCCGGGCCGGTGAAGAAGGTGTAATCGGTGTGGTCTCCCTCCTCGACGACACGGTAGAAGATGCCGCTGTTGCCCCCCTCGCTGATCTTCCAGTCGAGGCGCAGGTCGAAGTCGCCGTACGCCTGGCGGGTCACGATGTCGCCGCCGCCGCTCTCTTGGAGTTTCAGCGCGCTGTCCTCCGCGACCCACTGGCCGGGCAGGGCGTCCTTCTTGTAGCCCTTCCAGTTCGCCTTCGCGGAGGCGTCGGTTCCGTCGAACAGGGGCGTGAAACCATCTTCAACCTGGGTCATGTCGGCCTTTTCTGCGGGGTTGTTGGTCGTCGCGGCGCCGGCAAAGTCCGGCCGGCGATCGGGAAGCTTGTTCATCGTGTACCACGCCTCGGTCGACCACGGCTGCTGGTCGTCTTGCGCCAGCACGGCGTCGGAGCCGGCGCTACGCAGGGTGATGTGCAGCACGTGGCCCGCCTTCAGCGGCGTGGCCGGGTCGAGCTCGACCCAGGCGTGGCGGCGGTCGTCGGAGATCGTGACGCCGGCGACATCGAGCGTCGCCTGCCCCAGCTTCGGACCGCCGTAGGTGCTGGTGGGTTCATAGTAGTACTGCCGCAGGCGATAGCCTCGCGGCGACTCGCCCGAGCCATTGGCGAGCGGGTGGGTGAACTCGATTTCGACGCCGTTCGTGCCCGGTTTGACGGTCAGCATTTCGAACGGCACGTCGCCGGTCCATGCGAGCTTTTCGAGCCCGAACCATTGGCCGGCGTTGACGTCCTGCCAGTCGCCGTTGGAGCCGATGCCACCGACGTACAGGTCCTGGTCGGGCCCGACGGCGATGCGATTGGTGCCCGCCTCCATGCCCTGCGTGAAGCGGAAGACAGCCCCCTGGTAGTCGCCGTCAATCTTCTCAAGAAACACGCGCTTCACGCCGCCGTGCGTCACGTCGGCGTGCAGTTGCTGGCCTGCGTAGGGGCCCCAGGAGTCGGGCACGAGCACCACGTTCGTGGGCGAATTGCCGATCTCGCCGTGCGGCAGCCAGACGGCCGGCGGGGTCACGGGGTTCTCGCTCAGCGGGTGGGGCGGATTGATATAGCTGTTGTAAAAGGCATCCTGCTGAACGTGCAGCACCTTGCTGCTGGGCAGCCAATCGCCTTGATTATCGGTGATGAACAGCTCCCCGTCGACGCCCACGCCGATGCCGTTGGGCGTACGCAGGCCGGCGGCGACGGTGGTGTAGGTGCCGGCAATCGGGTCGATGGCGATGCACGTGCCGCGGCCGGGCGCCTGCGTCTGGGTCGTCTGCCCGCCAGGGTTGATCGCGACGGCCAGGTTTGCGTAGAGCAGCCCGTCCTTCTTCGCGAGGCCGAAGGCGAACTCGTGGAAGTTGTCGGTGACGGGCCAGCCGCTGCACGCGCTGCGGTACTCGTCGGCCACGCCGTCGCCGTCGTTGTCGACGAGTTCAGTCAGTTCCTGCTTTTGCAGGACGTAGATGCGATCCTTGCCGGCATCATCCTGCATGACGGCCACGCCGAGCGGCTCGGCGAGGCCGGTGGCGAACTTGCTGACCTTCACATCGCTCGCGACGACACCGTCGCCCGTGACGCCGTCGAGGATGTATACGTCTCCCTCGGGGTCCCAGGTGCAGAGTACGAGGCGGCCGTCGCTGAGAAAGTCCATGCCGCCGACCTTGGGCTCGAACCCCTCGGGGCGCAGGCCAGTCAGCGTGAGCGCCGGGTGAACGCCCTCGAGAGGCCGGCGGTCGCCGGGGCTGCGGCGGAACTCCATCGGGCCATCGGGTATCTCGAACTGCTTTTGCCCCGGACTCGTGACCAGCACCTGGTCCGCCTCGGTGCGCAGGGCCGACTTGGGAATCACCACAAACTCGCGGCTGCCGGGCGTGCGCCACGTCAGCTTGAGGGCGGCGTCGACCCACATGTCGAACATCTCGATCTTGATCGGGTACGTGCCCGGCCGCAGCTCGACGTACCCCTCGCCGGAGATGTCGGCGCTGTGCAGGCCGTCGTTGTTGACGACCATCTCCCCGCCGAGGCTCAGGCGGCTGCCGTCGTCGCTGTAAAGCTCGAACTCGTACTCGCCCGCCTCCTCGATCACGAGGAAGCCGCTGGCAACGGCGTAGAACCGGTCTTCCAAACCGAAGTCGTCGTTGCCGAGGTCCGGCTGGTCGATGTACTTGTTGACGTTGCCGGTCTGCGCGCCGACGAGGTTGGGCAGGCGTGTCATGTCCTCGCCGACGTCGTAGACGCGCAGCGACAGGCCTTCCTTCAGCGTGAGGTCGCCCACGTCGGCGGGCTCGGGCGCGGCGAAGGCGGCGCCGGCGGCGAGCAGGATGGCGACGGGGGTGGCGAGCGGGGCGTACATCTTCATTCCGTGGCTTCCTTCGCGTTCGCCGGGACGTCCGGCCAGGTGATGTCGACGGTGTAGGTGCCGTCGCGGGTGATCTCGAGGAGCGTGACCTCGCCGATGCCGCGCGATTCGCTCATCATCGCCGCGTCGCCGGCCTCGACCGTCAGCGCGTTGCGCGACTGCCCGACGCTGACCATCAGGCGGACGGGCTCGCCCACGATGCCGCTGACCTCAAATTGGCGGCGGAGCGTGCGCGGGCCGGTCGCCTCGGGTGTCTCGCGCACCGTCACCCCGGCGCCGTCGCTCTCGGTCGGCAGCCGGTATTGCATGGTCACGCTGCGTTGGCCGTCGACGCGGTAGCCCATCCAACGCGGCTGGATCGGTTCGCCGTCGCCGATCGACCAGGCGTCGTTCTCGCCGAAGGTGACGAGCTCGTCGCCGCGCGTCTGGGGCTGTGGCCCGTGTCGGGTGTCGTAGACGCTGCCCGTCAACTCAAGGTCGCCGCGCCAGACCTTGTAAACGTTGCAAGTCGTGGCGTCGTAGGCGGCCCATAGGTCGGGCGACAGCGCGACCACGACCACGCGCGGGCGACGGTCGAGCACGCAGCGGAAGACCCACGGGTCGCGCCCGCGCTCGGGCGTCGCGTCCGACTGCGGCTGCGTAGCGGCGGGGGGATCGCGCTCGTCGTCGCGTTGCCGCGTAGCACGCTCCTGCTTGCCCGCCTGCTCGATGCGCCGCTGCTCGGTCGGATTCGGCTCGACGCTCGCGTCGACGTTGCCGGCGGCGAAGCCGATCAGTTGGGCGAGGTGCTGCTGGTACCACGGCGCCTGCCAGACGTCAGGCCGGTGGCCGAGGCTGGTGTAGGCCACGCGGCCCTCGCCGACCTGCTTGACCCACGCGATCGGCGTCGAGCCCGTCTGTTTCTTCGGTGTGGCGTGCGGGTCGAGCATCGTCACGACGCGCACCTGGTCCGGCTGGAACTCGTTGAAGATGTAGATTTCCTCCCGCAGCGCCCGCCGCCCGCCGATGGGGCGGGCGACCGGGTGATCGGGGTCGATCGAGCGGAGCACCACGCTGTCGTCGGCGTTCCACGGATGCCCCGCGAACCGCGCGCCGATGAGGCGGACCCATGCGGCATCCTGCTTGAGGGTGTCGGTCGCGCAGTGCATGCCGACGAGCCCGCCGCCGTTCTCGATGAAGGTTTGAAAAGCCGGCACGTCGAGCGAAATCGGCCCGGTCGTGTAGAACGCCACCACGTCGGCCGACGCTAGATCAAGCGTGGCGGCATCCGAGATGTGGGTGAGCGTGCCCTTGAGCTGGCCCTCCACGATCTCCCGCATCGTGCGAACCACCAGGCTGTCGCCGTCAACGGGCTTGACGACATCGTGGACGAAGCCGCGGCTGTCGGTCACGAGCGCCACGCGCGGGCCGTCCTGCGCGAGCGTGGCGGGCGAGGCGAGCAGCAGGGCGACGAGCGCGAGGAGGAGCTTCCGCATGGTTGGATCTTCTTCAGGAGCTCGCGGTTCTAGTACGCCGAATCGGGGAAGTAGTACTTCTCCGCGTTCTCCGGCGTGACGAGGTAGACGTCGAGCGTGATTTGCTTTTGCCCCTGCTGCTGCTTCGCGGCCTCGAGCTGCTCGCGGGTGATGCCCAGGTACTCGGGCATGTTGTCGGCCGCGGCGGCGATGTCGCCGTCGGCGAGCTGCGCGACGGCCGTAGCGATGCCGGCGTAGATCATGCCCGGCGGATAGGTCATTGTCGCGGGGAAGGTCTCGTCACCCTCCATCACGCGCTGGACGATCTCCTTCTTCCCCGCGCCGCCGAAAATCCAGATGCCCTGGCGGCCGGCCTCGTTGATCGCCTGCTCGACGCCCTCGGCCATGTCGTCGTCCTGAGCCCAGACGGCGTCGATCTCCGGGTGCTTTTGCAGCAGGCCCTGCATCACGTTCAGCGACGTCTCGCGGCTCCACATGCCCGGCTGCTCGTCGATGATCTCGATGTCGGGATAACTTGCGAACACTTCCTTCGCCGCCTGCACGCGGGCGGTGTCGACGGTCGAGGGGATGCCCGTCAGGATCACCAGCTTGGTATCGCCGTCGGCCTTCATCTTCTCGGCGACGAACTCGGCACTTTTGCGGCCAAAGGCGGCGTTGTCGCCGGCGAGGTAGACGTCGGCCACCTCGCTCTCGAAGCCGCGGTCGACATTGACGAGGTAGATGCCGCGATCGTGAACGCTCTCGGCGGTGGGCGTCAGCGGGCCGCTCTCGTGGGCGAGGATCACCATCCCGTCGACGCCGCGCGTCATCAGGTCCTCGATCTGGCGGATCTGCTCGTCGGGGCCGGCGGCGGTCTGCACGAGGATCTCGGCCCTGTCGCCAAAGTCCTCCTTGGCTTTGTTCGCCCAGTAGACCACGCCGCCCGTCCAGCCGTGGTCGGCCGACGGGATGCTGACCGCGATCACCGGCTTGCCCCCCTGGCCCGACCCGCCGGTCGAGGCGGAGGTGTCGGCGTCGTCATCGCCGTTGCAGCCGATGGCGACAAGGGCGAGGGCAAGCAGGGCGCTGGGCAGAAGTCGGTGAAGTTTCAAGATATTCCTCCTCAGGAGCGGCGTTGCAGGAGTACGGCGAGCACGATGACGCCCCCCTTGACCAGACCCTGGAGCGTCGACTCGACGTCCAGCAGGGTCAGCATGTTACCAATCACGCCCAGGATCAGCACGCCGAAGAATGTGCCGATCACCGTGCCGCGCCCGCCGCTGAGCCGCGTGCCGCCGACCACGACGGCGGCGATGGCGTCGAGCTCGAGCAGCGTGCCGGTGCTGCCGGAACTGATCGTCCCCGACCGGCTCGTGTTCATGATCGCCGCCAAACCCGTCAGCATGCCGAGCAGGACGAAGACCGCGATCTTGATGCGGTCGACCGGCAGCGCGCTGTACCGCGCCGCCCGCTCGTTGGCGCCCACGGCAATCGCGTGCCGGCCGAAGCGCGTGCGCGACAGCACGACCGCGCCGATCAAGACTGTTGCCAGGAAGACGATGATCGGCCAGTAAAACTCGATCGGCAGCGTGACGTCGGGCCGGCGCGAGAGGTCCGTGCCGGGGATCGGGATGCCGGTGCTGGCAAAGAGCTGGTACGCATCAGGCCCGCGTGTTGGCTGCGGGCCGAGGTAGCGGACTTCGCCGCTCTCGCCGAGGGTCAGCGCAACGCTGCGGTAAGCGGCAAGACCGCCGAGGGTGGCGACGAAGGCGGCGATCTTGAACTTCGCGACAAGCACGCCGTGCAGCAGTCCCGCCGCCGCGCCCGCCGCGATGGCCGCGCCGTAGCCGAGCAGGACGGCCGCGACGACCATCGCCGAGCCCGCGTCGGCGGGCGTCTCGCCCAGCACCTTGTTCGCCGTCAGCAACGCGCACACACCCAGCGCCGCGAGCAACGCCCCGACGCTCAGGTCGATCCCGCCGGCGATGATGACGAAGGTCATCCCCACCGCGACGACGCCGACGTAGCTCTGCGTGTTGAGGACGTTGCGGATGTTCTCGAGCTTCAGGAACGTCGACTCGCCGCGCTTGTAGTGCTCGATGGCCACCACCGTGGCGACCAGCGCCACGAGCGCCAGCAGCGGCCAGAGCCACGGCGGCAACTCGCCGACGCGGCGGCGCGGGATGGTTGCTTCATCGAACGCGCCGCCCGGCTCGGCCGGTGCAACGCCTTCCTCGGCCACGCTTGGCTTCATGCGGCGGGCACTGTAGCGGCGGGAACCGTTCCAGCAACGCCCGCCGATCCAGACGTCACGCCCGCGGCGTGGGCGATGATCGCCTCCTCGCTCGCCTCGCCCCGATCGAGCATCGCGACGAGGCGCCCCTCCCGCACCACGCCGATGCGGTGGCACAGGCCCAGCAGTTCCGGCAGCTCGCTGCTGATGACCACGCACGCCATCCCGCGGCCGGCTAGGTGGGCGATTACCCGGTAGATCTCCTCCTTCGCCCCCACGTCCACGCCGCGCGTGGGCTCGTCGAGGATCATCACGCGCGGCCCAGCGTCGAGCCACTTGGCGAGGGCAACCTTTTGCTGGTTGCCGCCGCTCAGTGAACTGACGGCGTCGCGGACGCTGGCGTACTTCGTCCGCAGGTTCCTCGCGTGCGCCGCGGCCACGCTCTCTATGGCCTTGCGATCCACCAGCGCCGCCGGCCCGAGCAGGGGCGGGTTGCAGTAGCGTCCCAGCGTCGCCAGCACGGAGTTGTCGGCAATGCTCATCGACAGTTGCAGCCCCGCCTCCTTGCGGTCCTCCGTCAGGTAGGCGATGCCCGCCCGCAGCGCGTCGCCGACGTGGCGGATGCGCACCGGCTTGCCGTCCACCTCCACCGCGCCGCGGGACTTGCGCAGGCCGACCACGCCCTCGGCCCACTCGGTGCGGCCGGCGCCGATCAACCCGGCGAGGCCGACGATTTCCCCCTCGCGCACGTCGAGCGACAGGTCGCGCACGACCGGCGGGACCGACAGCGAGCGGCACGCGAAGGCTGTGCGGTCGCCCGGCGTCGGCAGGGGCGGGAAGTGCTGGGCCATGTCGCCCATCGCCCGGCCGACCATCAGCGACGCCAGCCGTCCCTCGTCGGCGTCACGCAGGTCGTCGCCCCGCAAGTGGCCGACGGTTTCGCCGTCGCGCAGCACGGTGATCTCGTCGCAGAGTTGCCGCACCTCCGCCAAGCGGTGCGAGATGTAGAGGATCGTCCGGCCCTCGCCGCGCAGGCGTTCTACGAGTCGGTAGAGCGCGTCCGACTCACGCTGCCCGAGCACGGCGGTCGGCTCGTCCATGATGATGACCCGCGCCCGCTGGCTGACAGCCTTGGCGATCTCCACCAGTTGCTGCTGCGCCACGCTCAGCCGGCCCAGGCGCGTGCGCGGGTCGACGTCGCTGCCGACCGCATCCAGCCATCGCGTCGCCTCGGCCCGTTGCAGGCGTCGCTGGATCAGCCCGCCCCGCGCCGGCTCGCGGCCGAGCAGCAGGTTCTCGGCGACGCTTAAATCGCTGACCAGGTTGAGTTCCTGGTGGATCATCGCGATGCCGCGGCCGACAGCATCGTGGGCGGAGCGGAGCGAAACCGGCTCCCCGTCGACGAGCACGCGGCCGCTCGTGGGACGCTGGATGCCCGCGAGCACCTTCATCAACGTACTCTTGCCGGCGCCGTTCTCGCCGATAATGCCGTGAACGGTGCCGGCGGCGAACGCTACGGAGACGCCGTCGAGCGCCCGCACGCCGGGATACTCGACGACCACGTTCTCAACGGCTAACGGCGCGGCGTTCACGGGCGGCCACCTTACGCGGTTTCACGCCGCGCGCGACGCCACGCCGCGGCTCGCGACGACCTCGCGGTAGAACGACTCGAACCGCCCGGCCAGCACCGGCCAACTGTAGTGGGCGCGGATGTGCCGCTTCTGCTCGGCCGCCACGGTGTCGGCCAGATCCCGATCAAGCAGCACGCGGCGCAGCCGTTCGGCGGACGCGGCGGCGTCGCCCACCGGGAAGAGCAGCCCGTGATGCGCCACCGTCTCCAGCAACTGCCGGTGCGGCGGGATGTCGCTCGCGACGATCGGCGTCGAGCGCTCCATCGCCTCGCACACGCTGCTGGGCAGGCCTTCGAGTTCGCTCGACGTCACGTACGCGGCCGCCAGGCGGAAGAGGCCGTCGACGCAATTGGCCCCGAGGTGGCCGACGAGCTTCACGCGGCCGTTGCTCCGGTCGGCCTGCCTGCGGATCTCGTCCATGTACTGGCCGCTGCCCGTGCCGGCAATCGCGAGCTTGCAGTCCGCCAGGGCCGGCTGGTGTTCGACCGCTTGCAGGAATGCGATAATCGAATCTTCGATCCGCTTCTCCGGCACGATGCGCCCGACGCTGACAACGTAGCGACCGGCAACGAGGCCGTGGACGTCGAGGGGTTCGCGGCAGGGCGTGGCCGGCCCACCGTCGGGAACGACGCCGTTGGGAATCACGTCGACCGCCTTGCCGTAGGCGGTCTGGTAGTAGTCGCGCAGATTTTCCGCACAAACGCTGATGGCATCGGCCTCGCGCACCATGCGGCGTTCGCCGGCGCGGATGATGCAGCTCCCGATGCCCAGCGCCGCGTTCTTCCACTTGGCACGCTGCCAGTCGAGCCCGTGCACGTGGCTGGCCACGGTCAGGCCCAGGCGTTTTGCCAGCGGCACGAACCACTGCGGCGGCAGCGCGTGCAGGGCTACCAGGTCGAAGGGTTTCCCGCCCGCGTGCACATCGCCGCAGCGGGCGGCGTGCAGAATGGAGGCCCGCGTGTGGCTGAGCGTCTGGGCCGCGTCGGGTCCGGGTGCGGGCGTGGTGACGAGCCGCACGCCCTTGTGCATACCCAACTCGGCGTCGATCACGCCTGGCCGGCAGTATGCAGTGATCGCGTGGCCGCGGGCGGCGAGCAGGGGGTAAAGCTCCTCCCAGATGCGCTCGATCCCGCTGTAGTCGCTCGGCATGCCGCGCCCGCCGATCACGGCGATGCGCATGGGTTGTTCTGGTTCGCAATCACGCATGTGCGGCCTCGGCCTCGATCTGGGGCAGGGAGACGAACCGCGCGCGGCCGCCCCCCTCTGCATCGGCACGATGCAGCGCGCACGCCCGCTCGTACGCGCCGGCCAAGCGACGGTAAAACACGTCTGTCGAGAACTCCCGCCGCGCCCGCTGTTGCGCGGCCCGGCTCATGCCGGCGATCGTCACGGGGTCGTTCCACAGCGACGTCATCGCCGCCGCCAGCGCCGCCGGGTCGCCCGGCGGCACGAGGCGGCCGGTAACGCCGTCCTGCACCGTCTCGCCGAGCCCGCCGATATCGCTGGCGATCACCGGCGTGCCGTAACCCTGCGCCTCGGCACTGACGATGCCGAAGCACTCGAGCCAGTTGCTCGGCACAACGCTCAGGCGGCAGTCGCGGAAGAACGCGGGCAACGCCTCGCGACTGAGCCGGCCCACGAACTCCACGTTCGGCGGGGCGCTTGCCACCAGTTCCGGCATGGCCGAGGCGTCGCCGGCGATCTTCACCGGCAGCCCGGTGCGGCGGGCGGCGTCGAGCAGGACGTCCAGCCCCTTCTCCGGGCTCACCCGGCCGACGAACCCGATGTGGGGCGCCCTCGCCTTTGCCACCGGGTCGACCGTCTCGTCCGGCAGGGCGGTGAAGTTCGGGATCACGCGCATCCGCTCCGGGTCGTACCCGGCCGTGGCGAGGTGGTCGCGCACGAAGTTCGAGCAGGGCAGGTGAAGCGTGATGCCGTCGCTCAACAGCCGGCGCCGGCGTGTGACGACATTGCGGACGGCGTAGGCGGTGCTCCAGACGCGGTTCTGCCGGCAGCCGTGGATGGCCGCCCAATGCTCGTTGCCGCCGAGGCACTTTGTGCAGACCTTGCCGTTGCGGCGATGCTGGCCGGCGGGGCAGGTCGTCTTGTAGTCGTGAACGCTCATCACCACCGGCACCCCACGCCCGCCAAACGCCTCGCGACAAGCGGCCAGAATGCTGAAGCTGATAAGGGGCCAGACGTTGTGCAGGTGGACGAGGTTGATCCGCTCGCGCTCGATCACGCCGCGCACCGCCTCGCGCGATGCCGGCGAGTGGATGGCCGTGGCAAACGCTCGCACTTTTTGTAGAGAGGAGCGGATGTCGCCGCTGTCGCGGGTAAAGGTCTCGACCTGGTGGCCGTGGGCGCGAAGCACGTCGGTCATCGCGTCGAAATAGACCTCGACGCCGCCGCGCTCGGCGTGGATGTTGTGGAGGTTCAGCACCCGCAGCGGCTCGCCGCTGGCATTGAGGACGCGGTCGGCCTCGGGCACGTCCCACGTGGAGAGGGCGGGCGCGTCGGCGTGCTCGAACGCGAGCGGCTCGACCGCGAATGGCGGGCGGCGGGACAAGGCGGGTTCGAGGGCGGGCGTGTCCAACAACGGCACACACCTTACTTCTCATACCGCCCGCCCGACTGCGGGCAAACCTTACTTATCGGGCGGCCCCGCCAACGCCGCGTAGAGCGCCGCGTGCTGCTCGGCCACGGCTGGCCAAGCGTACCGCCCGGCGTACGCACGGCCGACCGCCGCCAGCTCGCGCCGCCGCGCCGGGTCGTCGCACAGGCCCGCGAGCGCGTCCGCGAGCGCGTCCGCATCGCGCGGAGGGACGTACCCGATGCGGCAGTCCTCCACGAAGTCACGCGGCGTCGTGGGGCCGTCGGTGGTTACGGTGGCGAGATCGTGGGCCAGGCAGGTCAGCAGGGCGCTGCGGTTGGGGGCCGACCCGCTGTAGTACGGCAGGGCCGCGAGGTCGCAGGCGTGCAGCAGCTCGCTCACGCGGCGCGAGTCCGCGTCGCTCTGCCAGATCACGTGCGGCCGGCCGAGCAGCGTTTCAAGCGCCGACCGCCACTCGGCGTCGCGGTCAAAGTTGCCGACCACAACCGGCCTCACGCGCCGCCCGTCGCGCCGCAGCCGCTCGACCGCCCGGAGCAACTCGCCGATGCCCTTGTGCTCGTAGATGATGCCGAAGAAGGCGACGGCCGTCTCGTCCGCGGCCAAACCAATCTCGTTACGCCACCGTTGGCGGTCGGCCTCCGTGCGGGGCAGCACCTGGATGTTGGGCGCGATCGGCACCGCCTCGATCGGCGGCGGCCCCGCGAGCGGTCGGTACAGTCGCGACCACCGCCGGATCGGCGGCGCGTCTTGGGCGTCGACGACCACCGCCCGGTCGAGCCCGCGCAACATCACGCTCGCCCGCACGCGCCAGCGTGTGCGCATCGAGCGGAACTCGTGGAACGTGGCCACGCTCCTGACCCGCCCGCCCCACCCACCCGTGCGGCGGCGCAGCGCCATCGGCAGGCAGTGGAGCAGCATCGACCGCCCGCTGGCGACGCCGGGATATTGCAGGTGAACCACGTCGAAGTCGCGGCAGAAGTCCGCCAGCCAGTCGAGCCGAGACAGCGACCAATCGCCGATCAGGCGATGCACGTCGAAGGGGCGTTCGACGCCGTCGTCCTCCACGGTTCGCGTGAGCACGCTGACCCGGCCGCCGCGCGCGGCGAGGTGGCCCGCGAGACGACCAACGTAGTCGCCGATGCCGTTGACGTCCGGGGGGAAATCGGCGGCGATCAGCAGGACGCGCGGGTTGCTCGGAAGCGGCGACGGCGTCACGCCACTCTCCTAGAATCGTCGGCTAAATCCACCGGTCGCGCCGCGGCGAGGGCGAGGCAGGCGAAGAGCATTAGCGTCACGAACTGCGCGTGCGCGAAGGTCGATTCGGCGACGCCGTGGACGAGCGAGAGGAAGATCAACGCCACGGCGAACGCGGCATCGGCACGCCAGCGACCGCGGCGCGTGCGGCCCGTCGCCAGCCAACGCCAGCCGGCGGCGACGCTCGCGGTGGTCGCGCACAGCAGGCCGACGATGCCCAGGTTCAGCATCCGTTCGAGGTAGGCGTTGTGCGCCTCGCTGATCGAGTAGCCGACGGCACGGCTGACGCCGGCGGTGTGGGTCTCGTTCCAGAATGTGTCGTGGCCAAATCCGACCAGGAGGCGAGCGGGATCGGCCAGCAACACGCGCAAAGCGTACGCCCAGATGTCGGTCCGGCCCGTGAGCGTGCGGACGTTGCTCGTTTGCCGGCCGAGCAAGGCCGCCTCCCACACCGGCCCGAGCACGCCGGCCTCCACCAGAAACAGCCCCAGCCCGAAGAGGCACAGGCCCGCCAGCAGCACGCCCATGGCGGCGGCGGGTCGCGAGCGCAGGCCGGCCATCAGCCCGAATGCCACGACGCCCGCCGCAAGCGACGTGCGGCTTTTCGTCAGCAGCAGCACGACCACGGCCAGCACGATCATGGCGGCGAAGCAGGCGCGTCGCCCGCCGGTCCGGCTCGTCGTCCAGCCGTGCAGGGCGGCCAGCGCCAGCACCGCGCTGGTGAGGCCGAGGTGGTTCGGGTGCATCGCGCCGGCAAGACGAAAGCCGTCCGGTCCGGCGGCGAGGCCCAGGCCGCTAGCGAGCTCCGCGTAGAGGCCGACGGCGTAGCTCGCCAGGCCGTAGAAGATTGTCGCGGCCACCACGTCGCGCAGCGTGAAGTGCTTGGCGATCGCCACCGTCGCCAGCGCGAAGGCCGCGAAGACGACCAATCGCTTGGCCGTCAGCGCCGCGTCGTGGCTCCACAGCAGCGAGGCGAACGACCACGCGACCAGCGCGACGAGCGGGTAGACCACCAGCCAATCGACCCGCCGCACGATCGGCCGACGGTCCGGCAGCAGGATCGCCAGCGTCGACAGCCCTGCGAGCGCCAGGAACCCGACCTGCCGCGCCGCCTGCCCCTGCGCGACGCGGTCGATAAAGTCCTGCGCCCGTCCCTCGTCCACGCCGCGCCAGACGATCGGCGAGTTGACGTCCTGCGTGGCGAAGAAGAAGCAGCCGAATAGCGCCACGCACAACGCCCACCGCCGCCAGCGCGACGGAGAGGCGTCGACCACGCGCGGCGCATCGTCCGCGTCGGGACCAATCGCAAATGCGTCAACGGCCGTGCTCACGCGGCGACCTCCTGCTTCCCGGCGAGGCAGAGGAAGGCGATCAGGCGGTAGGCGTTGCCGGCGGCGAGGCCGATCACGAAGGACCACGCGGCCCCCGTCACGCCGAACGCGCTCACGAGCCAGATACCCACCGCCAGCAGCAGGGCGAGCGTGACAACGTTGCCGAGAAAGTCGTGGATCGCGTGGCCGTCGGCGAAGAGGCCGCGGGCGCTGGGGAAGCCGACGGCGTGGCACAGCGTCGCGAGGGTGAGCAGCGCGACGAGCGATCCGTGCTCGGCGTACTCCGGCCCGTACGCCTGCACGAGCAGGTCGCCGAATAAGAACGTGCCCAGCACGACCGGCACCATTAGCAGGCCAAACGCGGCCGAGGCGTGCAGGACGAGTCTTCGGAAGTCGGCGGCAGATCGGTCGGTCGCGGCGTGGGCGACGGCGGGGCCGAGCCAGTTCTGCACGCCCATCAAGAGCGGGTTCGCGAGGGCGGCGATGCCGAAGCAGGCGGTCCAGACGCCCGCCTCCGCCGCGCTGCGCAGGCCGCCGACGAGCAGCGGGTAGGCGTGCATGCCAAGCGTCCACGTGATCCCGCTGAGCACGATCCACCGCGACAGCGGCCACGTCGTCTTCACGTCCGCGAGCGCGTGCTGGGGCGAGGGCGCGAACTCGCGCCGCAGCGGCAGCAGCCAGGCGACGAGCGAGGCAAGGTTGGCCAGGCCGATCCACAGGAAGGCGCTGGTCGCCGAGAGTCGGCCAGTCCACGCGAGCACCGCCAGCCCGCCGAGTTGCAACAGCGCGACGCCGCCGTCGAGTGCCAACGCCGCAGAGGGGCGGAGCGTCGTGAAACTGAAGAGCCGCGCGAAGTGCCGCGCCAGCACCGCCCACGCCGCCACCGCCAACGCCAGCAGCGCCCCGCCGATTTCACCGCCGACAACCGCGCCCGCCACCGCGAGGCCAACGCCGGCAACCACGCCGATCGACAGCGAGTGCAGCAACGCGCTGCCGTTGAATCGGCGACGCGCGACGGCATCGGTCCACTTCGGGTAGAGCACCTGGTGCGGCGTGCTGACAAAGGCTTGATGGAACTCGGTGATGATCAGCAGCACGGCCAGCCCGATGCCGTAGAGGCCAAGCTGTTCCTGCGAGCACGCCCGGCCGATCAGCACGCCGGTCAGGAAGTTCGTCGCGCTAACGCTCGCCTGATCGACGAGCGAGACCCCGAGGCGGCCGAAGCGGTCGGACGCCGCCCGCGCCCGCCGCGCAAGCGACGGGCCGGGGTGTCCGGCGGCGGGGGCAACGGCGGCGTTCGCGTCCATGCGATTCGGTGCGGCGGCAGGCTAGGCGCGCTTGTAGATCCACTGCGGGACGGGGTAATCGCGCTTGTTCAGCACGAGGACGCTCGCCGGCGTGCCGGCGCGGTCGAGGCGTTCAAGCGCGCGCCCGGCCGCCTCGCGACGCAGCTTTCCGGACTCCAGCACGAGCACGCTCGCGTCGCACAGCGCCGCCAGCCGCGGCCCGGCATCCTCGCGCACGCCCTGCACCACGCCGTGACTGTCAAGGTCGGCGAAGACCGGCGGCAAGTCGAGGATCACGTGTCGCCACGACCGGCGAGCCACGTTGAGGGCGCGGCGAATCTCGCTCGTGCGCAAGGTCATCACCTCGGCCCGTTCCAGCCCCGACACGGGCGTGCGGGTAACGCGATTGATATGTTCGCCGTCCTCACCATCGATCACCGCCGGCTGCGGACCGCTCGGGCCCGGCTCGATGATCTGAAGGAGCAGCACCGGCCGCTTGTCCTGAATCTCGCCGTTGCGATGCTCGGCGTTCTCGACCACGCGCTCGGCGATGACGGCCGCAAGGTGGGCGGCGACGGTTGTCGCGCCGCTTTCGGGCCGGGCGGCGACGACGGCGACCGTCGGCGGCACGCGCTCGCCCAAGCCGTTGACCTCGCTTTCGGCCACAAGCTGTTCCACGAGCCCGCGCGCCGAACGCCAGACGGCGGTGGCGGCAGCGGTGCGGTGGCGGCGGTCGCTTAGTTGCAGGTTGGGGCGCTTGTCGCGCCGGAACATCGCCGCCACCTCGCGGCGGGCGGCCCAAAGCACCAGTCGCAGCGACCGCCCCGTGCGCCGCTCGGGCTCGGCCTTGGGCTCGGGGCGATCCTCCTCGCCCAAGTCTTCGTCCTGCAACTCCTCGTACTCCGACACCAGCCCCTCGTTCAGCGCCAGGCCCGGCCCTTCATCGAGCGCCAGCGCGTGCTCCTGCTGGGCGCGCCGCTCGGCGTCGCGCTCGCTTCGGAACCAGTGAACGGGCCACATGACGGCGTTGACAACGGCGTTGCCGATGCCGATCAGCGTGGCGCCGATGGCCCAGCCGATCGCCCGGATCGTCACGCCGCCCAGGTGCAGGGTGGCGTGCAATGCGCCGCGCGTCCCGGCGACGGCGCGGCTGCTCTGCTGGCCCGCGGTGTCGAAGACGGCGCTCAAGCTCGCGGCAAGATCGTCGGCGTAAGCGGCCAATGGCTTTGCGACCGCCTGGCCGCTGCGCAAGCGGGGGATGCTGACGGTCGAGTCGAGCATCGCCGGGTCGGCGCGGCCGGCGAGCTTGTTCAGGTCCTCGGGCCGCTTGACCGTGTGATCCAGCGCCTCGGCCGCGAACGCCGTCGCCCCGGCCGACAGCAGGGCCATCAGCCAGCCGGCGATCAGCAGCAGCTTGCGGTTGGGCGCCGCCGGCCGCACCGGCAGGCTCGCGCCGTCGACCACGCTGATGTTCGTGATCTGGTCCGCCTCGAGCGCCTGGTCGATGCGCACCTCCTCGCGCTTCTCCGCGTACCGCTGCACGTTGTCGGCGGCGATGGCCAGGCGGCGCGTCAGGTCGTCGAACTCGATTTGCGAGCTGTTCAGCAACGCCAGCCCGCTTTTGGCGCGGTCGAGGTCGAGCGACAGCCGCTCGACCTTCGCCTCCCCTGCGGCGACGGCGGCACGCTCGGTTTCAACCTGCATCGCCAGCTCCTCGCGGACGCGGTTGATGCCGGTTGTCTCCTGCGCTTCGGCCTTGGCGTCGTTCAGCAGCTTTTCCGCCTTGGTGATCTGCTCGCGGACGGCCACGACCGGGGGGCTCGTCTCGACGTAGCGCGACGCCAAATCCTGCTCTTCCAGGCGCAAATCGACCAGGCGCTGGCGTAGCGACTCAATGCTGCTCAGCGGCGAGTTGGTGGTGCGGCTGGTGATCACCTGCTCCGGTGCCTTCTCCAGCGCTGCGGCGAGCTCGCCAATCGTGGCGCGGCTGCCGGCGAGCGTGGCGCGGCTGGCGTCGAGCTGGCTTTCCAGGGCGCTGATCCGGTCGAGCAGGTTGGCCCGCTGCGTCGCCAGGTCGGCGACGCCGGTGCGATCCTTCAGCTCGCGAAGCTCGGTCTGGACGGTGTCGAGCTCGCGCTGGGCGCGGGCGTGTTGCTCGGCGAAAAAGCCCTGGCTGTTGCTGTTGCGGTACACGCGCTGGCGGAGCGTGAGGTAGCTGTCGATGTACGCCGCCGTCACGTCGCGGGCGAGCGTGGGGGAGCGGGCGACGTACTCAATCGTCAGGCTCGCGGTGCCGGGCGTCATGGCCAGGGCGGCCGAGTCGCGCACCTCGCGGATGGCGTCGTCGAGCGTCGCCTTGGCATCGCCGGTGATGGCGGCCGGGCCCACCGTGGTCGCGACGGCCTCGGCCACCTCGCGGCTGGCGAGGATCTCGAGCTCGCTGTTGAGCTCGAGGTCACGGTTTTGCATCGGCGTGAACGTTTGGCCGATCGTGGCGGTCGGGTCGACGGTCACGCTCTCGCGCCCGAGCTTCACCTGGAGCTTGGCCGCCGACTGGTAGCGGTTGGGCATCGCCAGCGCCGCGATCGTCGCCAGCGCGCCCACGAGCAGGAACGCCGCGACCACCTTGCGCTTGTGGCGAAACAGGACGAACGCGACGTCGCGCGGGCTCAGCGCCGCGCCGATGCCGCCGACGAGGCGCGAGCGACGCTGCGGCCGTCGCTGGCCCGGCGAGCCGTGCGGGTTGGATTTCGTGGAGATCGTCGTCACGGCGGTCCTTGGGCGGTCGGAGAATGAGCGGCGGGCGGCGCGGCTACTGGTCAAAGACGGCGGTGTCGACGCCGTACGTGGTGTTGCCGACGGTGCGGGTCACGTTCAATCCGTTGGGGATCAGCCCGCCGACGTACTGGCGGACGAACTGGTTCAAGTTCACGATCTGCGTGCGCGGCACGTAGACGTGGTCGCCGGGGGCGAGCGGGAACGGGCGCGTCGCCTCGCCGCGGACGACCGGCCGCAGATCGACGCGGTAGCCGGTGCGCACGCCTGTCTCATCGGTGCGCATCACGATCACGTGTCCGATGGCGGCCGCCTCGTAGTCGAGGCCGCCGGCGAGCATCAAGGCGTCGAACACGCTCAGCAGGCCGGGCATCTCGACCACGCCCGGATTCGCCACGCTGCCGCCCACGAAGACGCGGCGGTTGAGCTCATTGCGGAGCACGACCGTTACGTACGGCTCGCGGAGATGCGCTCGGTAAAACTCGACGAGCTCGTCGCCCAGCTCCTTCGGCTGCCGGCCCGCGGCGACGACGTCGCCCACGAGTTGCAGCGAGATCATCCCGTCGGGCCGAATCGTCTGCGTGTCGTTCAGTTCGGGCGCGAAGCGGAACTTGACCTCGATGATGTCCCCCTGCTTCAGCACCGTCGGCCCGGTCTCCGGCAGGACGGCCTCGCTCGCGGGAAGCGCCTGCACCTTCGTGCAGCCGGCGAACAGTGGGGCGAACGCCAGCGCGGCGAGCAGCAAGAGCAGGGAGCAGCGGTGGTGGGGCGGTGGGGCGGTCATGGCATTCGGGTCGGGCTCGGCGGACGACGCGGAGTGCGGCCTCGCGCTGGAACGCGTCGCCCGCCGTTCTGCGTCGTGCCCTTGCCGCCGCGCCTTTAGCTTCGCCGGCAGTTTGCCGCCGCCGACCCGGCCGTCAGAACCCCCGCTTCAGGAAGACCGCCGGCAACGTTTTGGCCAGCAGGGTCAGGTCGTGGGCGATGCCGAACGCGCCGCTGCTGTGGTGAACGTAACGCAGGTCCATCCGCATCCACTCGTCGAACTTCACCCGGCTGCGGCCGTGGACCTGCCAGATGCACGTCAGTCCCGGCGTGACATCGAGGCGGCGCTGTTGCCAGGGAAGGCAGGCATCGCTCTCGCTCGTTGGCAGTGGACGCGGGCCCACGAGCGTCATCTCGCCGACGAGCACGTTCCACAACTGCGGCAGTTCGTCGAGGCTTGTCGCGCGGAGGATCGCGCCCACGCGCGTGACACGCGGATCGTTCTTCAACTTAAAGGCCGCCCCATCCTGCTCGCTGGCGGAGCGGAGGTTGGTGCGACGCATCACGTCCTCGGCGTCGGGAACCATCGTGCGGAACTTGGCAATCTTGAACACGCGCCCGCCAAGCCCGGCGCGGGGCTGGCGAAAGAGCACCGGGCCGCGACTGTCGAGGCGGATGGCCAAGGCGATCAGGCCCATCATCGGCGCCAGCGCGAGCAGTCCCACACCGGCCGCGGCGACATCGACGCCGCGCTTCCACGGGTTCAACCGCCGCGCGAACAGGCCCTCGCGCCCGTCGCCCGCCTCGGCAACCGGTGCCGGCACGTCGGCCGGAACCTCGTCGTCGCGGCCCGGCGTGTAAAGCTCGAGGCGGCACCTGGGCCGCTCGGCGGGAGGCAGGCGGTCGATCACGCTGTGGGCAAAGCGTTCGGCCCCGTCGCGCCGGGTGTCGGGCAGGATGGCGATGCGGCAGCGAAATGCGCCGCCGCCAATCCCGCGGCAGGCTTCGCGCGGGCTCCGGCCGACCTCGTCGGTGGCGCGCGTGCGATTCAACAGCAACCGCTCCAAATGGTCGGCCGCCTCGCGGCTGGGGCTGGCGAAGATCGCGATCGCGAGCGGTCGGCCGGTGCGGTCGCTCATCAACCGGGCGCGATGCAGGGCGCGGCGAACCTCGCGCGGGCTCAGGATCAGGCCACGATGCCCGCGGCGCAGGGCGGTGGCGGGCGTCACATCGACCACCTCCACCACCTCAGCCTTCGATCGCTCCGGGCGATCCGCGTGCTCCGTCGGCGGAAGACCGTCCGCGGCCGCGTGCAGGGGCACCGACAGCAACGGTGGCGGGGACGTCGTGTGAGGCTGGCTTCGAGAATCTTTGAGTAGCATTTTCTTCCCGAGTGTCGTTCGGATCGGGCGGTCATCCTGACGCGGCATCGCCCTGGCGACGGCGGTCCACGCGAACACCTTGCAATAGCAACCCGCCCGACGCCACACAATCAGCACGACCCGCACGAAGACGGACGTGCAAATGTGTGAAGCTGCGCAAACCGGAGCGGGTGCAACGCACGCGCGGCGGCATTGAGTTGGTGGTGCCGAGCCCGCAGGCCGTCCTTGGCCATCGGCGCGGGCGACTTTACCGGACGCCAGGCGCCTTCACAACGTCTGCCGACGTCGATGTGTCAGGCCGGGCGCACTTCGACTCGGTTCGGCTCAACCGAGCGACCGCTCGCGCCGATGTCCCCCTTGTCGCCGCATTCAGCTTCGCCGGGCGGCACGCCGTGCCGCGCAAGTCGGTTGCTCCGTTACGCCTCGAACCATGTCCACCGCTGCGCCCGGCCAAACGCTCTCTTGCCGATTCTGCAAGGCGGACCTGCGCCGCTCCTTGGTCGACCTCGGCGTCCACCCGCACTGCCAGCGGCACGTGACGCCAGAGAACTACGACGAGGCCGAGCCCACGTACCCGCTGCACGCCTACGTCTGCGACACGTGCCGCCTCGTGCAACTGCCGAACCACGTCAGCCCCGGCGACATCTTCAGCGACTACGCCTTCTTCAGCGGCTTCAGCGAAACCTGGAAGCAGCACAGCGACCTCTACGCCGACGAGATGACCCGCCGCTTCGACCTGAACGGCGACTCGTTCGTGGTCGAGGTCGCCAGCAACGACGGCACGCTGCTCAAGCCGTTCCAATCGCGGGGTATCCCGGTGCGCGGGATCGAGCCGGCCGGCAACGTCGCCGAGGTGGCCAACGCCGCGGGTGTGCCGACCGAGAGCTTTTTCCTTGGCGAAGCGACGGCCAAAGACTTCGTCGCCCGCCACGACGCGGCCGACCTCGTGGCGGCGAACAACGTGTTCGCGCACGTGCCGGACGTGAACGACTTCTCCGCCGGCCTGTCTGCGCTGCTCAAGCCGGGCGGCGTGTTGACGGTCGAGTTCCCGCACCTGCGCCGCCTGCTCGCGGAGAACCAGTTCGACACGATCTACCACGAGCACTGGAGCTACTACTGGTTCTCCACGGCCAAGGCCATCTTCGAGGCGCGGGGTTTGCGCGTGTTCGACGCGACGGAGCACGAAACCCACGGCGGCAGCATTCGCCTGCACGCCTGCTGGCCCGACGCTCCGCACGCGACAACCGATCGCGTGGCCGAGCACGTCGCCCTCGACAACGCCGCCGGCTTCGACGATGATGCGACCTACGACGCCTTCGCCGAGCGGGCGAAGGAGACGAAGCGCAAGCTGCTGTGCTTCCTGATCGACGCGAAGCGGGCCGGCAAAACCGTGTGCGCCTACGGCGCGCCGGGCAAGGGAAACACGCTGCTGAACTACTGCGGCATCGGGACGGACATGGTCGACTTCACCGTCGACCGCAACCCGAAAAAACAGGGGAACTTCCTGCCGGGCAGCCGCATCCCGATCCGGTCGCCCGACGCGATTGGCCAGGCGAAGCCCGACTACGTGCTGATCCTGCCGTGGAACCTGCGGCACGAGATCGCGGAACAGATGAAGGACGTGCGCGCCTGGGGCGGGCAGTTCGTGGTGCCGATTCCCGAGGTGGAGATTTTCTGATGACCTTACTTGCCGAACCCATGACGACCGCCGCCCACCCTCGCAAGACCGCCGCCGAGGTGGTGGCCGACGACCGCGCTTCGATGCTTGCGCAGCTTACGAGCGAGTTCGAGCGTATGGCCGGCGGGCGCCTGCTCGTCACGGGCGGCGCCGGGTTCTTGGGCTACTACCTCGCCCACGCCGCCGCCGAGTGGAACGCGCGGGCAAGCGACGCCGACCGGATCGACGTGACCGTCACCGACAACTTCATGCGCGGCACGCCCGACTGGCTTGCGGAGCTCGAGCAAGGTGACGGCGTGCGCCTGCTGAAGTGGGACGTGCGCGAGGCGATGCCGAGCGAGATCGGCCAGCTCGATTGGGTGATCCACGCCGCCAGCATCGCGAGCCCGACGTACTACCGCGCCCACCCGGTCGAGACGATGGACGCCAACATCGGCGGGCTGCGCCGGCTGCTCGACGCGGCGCTTGCCCAGGACGTCAAGCCGCGGGGCATCCTGTTCTACAGCTCGAGCGAGGTCTACGGCGATCCGACCGTCGTGCCCACGCCCGAAGACTACCGCGGCAACGTGAGCTGCACCGGCCCACGCGCCTGCTACGACGAGGCCAAGCGCTTCGGCGAGACGATGTGCGTCGTCTTCGCCAAACACCACGGCCTGCCGATCAAAATCGCCCGCCCCTTCAACAACTACGGCCCCGGCCTGAAGCTCGACGACCTGCGCGTTGTCAGCGACTTCGCCCGCGACGTGCTAGCCGGCCGCGACATCGTGATGCTCAGCGATGGCAGCGCCACCCGCACCTTCTGCTATGTCAGCGACGCCATCGTCGGCTACTACAAGGTGCTCGTGACCGGCCAGCCCGGCGAGGCGTTCAACGTCGGCATTGAGGAGCCGGAGGTGAGCATCGCCGACTTCGCCCGCGAGATGGCGGCCGCCGGTAAGGAACTCTTCGGCTACGGCGGCGGCGTCGTCACCCAGCCGCCGCCGGATGACGACTACCTGAAAGACAACCCCAACCGCCGCTGCCCGGTGATGACCAAGGCACGCCAGCAGATCGGGTTTGCCCCGCAAATCGACCTCAAGACCGGCCTGCGCAAGCTGCTCGCCTGGTACGCCGACCACCCGGCGACGGACGAGGAAGCACGAAAGCAGGCGTAGCAGAGGCCTCCGGCCTCTGCCCGAGTCGCCGAACCTGTCTGCCTCTTGAACGTCGCGTTGGGAGGAACGCCCGACTTTAACTTCGGGCAGAGGCCGGAGGCCTCTGCTACTGACCGATTCAATGCCCCTCAAGCTTTCCATCATCGGCACCGGCTACGTCGGGCTCGTCAGCGCCGCCTGTTTTGCGGAGCACGGGCACGACGTCACCTGCGTCGACGTCGACCCGGCGAAGGTTGATGCGGTGAACGCGGGCGAGTCGTTCCTGCACGAGCCGGGCCTGGGCGACCTTCTTCAAAAGAACGTGCCGACGCGCCTGCGGGCGACGCTCGACCTGCCCGCGGCGGTGAGCGGGAGTGACGTGACGATCATCGCCGTCCCCACGCCTTACGACATGGCGGCGGGGCGGATCGATTTGTCATTCGTGCTGAAGGCCGCGCAACAGGTCGGGGCGGTTCTGGTGGAGAAGTCGGGCCGGCACACCGTGATTGTCAAGAGCACCTGCGTGTCCGGCACAACTGACGGCCCAGTCCGCGAAGCGCTCGAAGCCGCCGGCGCGACCGACTTCGGCCTTGCGTGTTGCCCGGAGTTTCTGAGCGAAGGCACGGCCGTCGCCGACTTTCTCAATGCCGACCGGCTCGTGCTGGGGGCGAACGACGAGCGGGCGGCGGAGGTCGTGGAGCAAATACACGCCGGCTTTGACTCCGGCGTCCCGCGGCTGCGCGTGAACACGCGCACGGCCGAGGCGATCAAGTACGCCAGCAACGCCTACCTCGCGGCCTGCATCAGCTTCGCGAACGAGATTGCGAACGTCTGCGAAGCCGTGGGCGACATCGATGCGATTGACGTGATGGAGGGCGTGGCGACGTCGCGCTACCTCACGAACACACAGAACCAGCGGGCGGCGATCACGTCGTTCCTGCGGCCTGGCTGCGGGTACGGCGGATCGTGCCTGCCCAAGGACGTGGCCGCCCTCGTGGCCCACGGCGAGCGGTTGGGCCAGCCGATGCCGCTCTTGTCGGCCGTTGCCGAGGTGAACGATTCGCGGGCGGCGAACGTGCGCGAGCGGCTGTCGGCGGAGCTGGGCGACTTGCGCGGCAAGCGGGTCGCGGTGCTCGGCACGGCGTTCAAGCCCGGCACGGCCGACTTGCGGCTGAGCCCGGCGGAGCCGATCCTGCGGGAGCTTCACGCCGCCGGCGCCGCGTGCGTCAGCTTCGATCCGCTGGCCAACAGTGAGACGCGGCGGTTGCTGGGAGACGTTACAACCGTTGCCGCTTCGCTGGATGCCGCCCTCGCCGACGCCGACGCCATCGTGGTGGCCACGGCGTGGCCGGACTTCGAGACTCTGCCCGCTATGTTGGCCGGACGCACGCCGGAGCCCGTCGTCTTCGACGGCCGCCGCATGCTGCCGGCGGACCGCCTCGGGCGCTACGTCGGCGTCGGGCTGCGCCGGGAGATCATGCAACCAGAGACACAGGGAAGGACATCGTCATGAAGGTCGTCTTGTTCTGCGGAGGCCAGGGCCTGCGCCTGCGCGATTACGGGGAAAAGGTCCCCAAACCGATGGTGCCCATCGGCTACCGGCCGGTGCTGTGGCACGTGATGCGCTGGTACGCCGAACACGGCCACACGGAGTTCATCCTCTGCCTCGGGCACGGGGCGGACGTGATCAAGAACTACTTCCTGAACTACGACGAAACGGTCACGAACGACTTCGTGCTCCGCCCGTCGCAGCGCGCCATGGCCGGGCGGCGGTCGAGCGATCCGGGCACGCCGCGCGACGTCGAGCTCGTGACCGACGACACGAGCAACTGGTCGATCACCTTCGCCGACACCGGCTACGCCTCGAACATCGGCGAGCGTCTGGCGATGGTGCGGCCTTACCTCGGCGACGACGAGTTCTTCCTCGCCAACTACGCCGACGGCGTCACCGACGCGCCGCTGCCGGCGATGATCGAAGATCTGGAGCAACGCCACGCCCACAACGGCACGGCCGCCACCTTCCTGAAGGTGCGGCCCAGCCAGTCGTTTCACTGCGTCGACAGCGACGACAACGGCAACGTGCGCGGACTGCACGACGTGACAAGCTGCGACATCTGGATCAACGGCGGCTACTTCGTGCTGCACAACAGCGTCTTCCAGTACATGCGCCGCGGCGAGGAGCTTGTCGGGCCGACCTTCGAACGCTTGATCGACGCCGGCCGCCTCACCTCGTGGCAGCACGAGGGGTTTTTCGCGGCAATGGACACCTTCAAGGAGCAACGCCAACTCGCGCAGTTGCACGACCGCGGCGAGGCGCCGTGGGAGATCTGGAACACGGCCAAGCAGAGCCTGCGCGACCGCGTCGCCAGCACGCTGCCGCTGAAGCTGTCGGACACGCCGCGGGTGGCGGTTTAACGGGAACAATATGCGGTCCTTGCTCGATCCATCCCGCGTGCGCCGGCTGCTGTGCATCGGTGCGCACAGCGACGACCTCGAGATCGGCTGCGGCGCCACCGTGCTGCGGCTGCTGCGGGAGTCGCCGGGGTGCGCGGTGACGTGGGCCGTCTTCTGCGCCGCCGGCGAGCGCGGCGAGGAGGCGCGGGCAGCGGCCGAGGACATGCTGAAGGACGCCGGCGACGCGCGGGTCGTGCTGTACGAGTTTCGCGACGCCCACCTGCCCGCCCGCTGGGGCGACGTGAAGGCCGCGATGGGCGAACTGCGGTCGAGCAAGCCGGACCTGATCCTCACCCATCGCCACGACGACGCCCACCAGGACCACCGCCTGCTCGGCGAGCTGACGATGCAGGGCTTCCGCGACCACGCCACGCTCGGCTACGAGATCCCGAAGTACGACGGCGACCTCGGCCGGCCGACGCTCTACGCACCCGCGAGCGAGGGCGACTTCTCGCGCAAGCTCGCGGCGCTGGAGCACTTTCGCACCCAGCGCGAAAAGCACTGGTTCGATGATGCCACCTTCCGCGGCCTTGCCCGCCTGCGCGGATTGGAGTGCGCCGCCGCGAGCGGCTTGGCCGAGGCGTTTTACCCCCGAAAGCTGTGCATTTAGTTCGATCCGATTCTGACGAGCCGATGAGCGACCCGACGCGACAGCCCGTGCTGATGATCGCCCACGGCTGCGAGCCGGGCCGCGGGAGCGAGCCGGGCATCGGGTGGGCGCAGGTCTCCACGAGCGCGCTGCGTCGGCCGACGTGGGTCATCACGCACCCGGACCACCGCACCGCGCTCGACGCCGCCCTTGTTGAATGGAATCGCCGCGACGACGTGCAGCCGATCACGGCGCACTACGTCGACCCGATTTTGGCGCGGCTGCGGGTCGAGCGGGGCGAGCACGCGGGCGACGAGCCAGTCTCGCGCGGGTTCATCGGGTTCAACCGCGAATATGTCCGTTGGTGCCGCGCTGCCGGGAAGCTCGCGGAGCGGCTGCACGAGCAGGTCGGCTTTGCCCTGGTGCAGCACGCCTCGATTATGCGCTGGTGGCAGGCGTCGCCGGCCGAGCGGTTGGCGCGGCGGGGCGTGCCGTTCATCTGGGGACCGCTCGGAGCGGGCGAGGTGATGCCGAGGCGCTACCGCAAGGGCATTGGCCTGGCCGGACACATCACCGAAGCGATGCGGCTTACGGTGCGCCGGCTGTTCATGCTCGATCCGAGTCTGCGCCGCTGCGCGCGGGCGGCCACGCTCGGCCTAGCCGAGCCGGCGGAAACGGTCGACCGCCTCCGCGCCCTCGGCTGCCGCCGCGTCGAGCGGGCGATGGCCTTGCCGTGCGACACCGAGCAGATGAAGCACGTCGTGCCGATGCCCAAGCCGCCCGGCACCTTCCGCGTCGTCAGCGGCGGGGGACTCGTCTACTGGAAGATGTTCGACCAGTCGCTGCGCGCCTTCGCCCGCGCGTTCGGCAACGACGCGAACGCGCAGTACGTCCACACCGGCGGCGGACCGACCATGCCGACGATGCGGCGCGTCGCGCGGGAACTGGGAATCGAGGACCGCGTGGTGCTGGCCGGCCCGGTGCCGCACACGGACTCGCTCCGCTGGGTCGCCTCCGCCGACGCGTACGTGCTGCCGGTGCTGCGGGACACGACCGGCCATTTGTTCGAAGCCCTCGCCGCCGGCGTGCCGGTGTTGACGACGGATCGCCTCGCCCCGGCCGCCGTCGCGAACGAATCGTGCGGCCACCGCATCGCGCTCGGCCCGACGCTGGATTCGCTCGTCGAGGAGATGGCGAGCACGCTGCGACTTTGGCGCGACGATCCTGAACTCCGCGCGCAGCTGTCACGCGGGGCCAAGCGCCGCGCGAATGAACTTGGCGTGGCGGCGTTTCAAGCTCGCATGCACTGCCTGCACGACGAGGTGCTCGCCCGTGCCGAGCGTCGTGGTCTCGCAATGGCCGAGTCGCCGTGCGCCCTGGCGGCGTGATCTCCATCTAGCCCGCACGCTCCAGTTCGGATAATGTTCGGCCGTGCCCGATCATCCCGATGCCCTCGTTGACGGCCTTGCCCATCGCCGCGCGTCGGGGCTGAATCCGGCCAATCGGTTTGAGGCGACGCGGTTCCACGCCGACGGCGACGCGCTGGACGTCCTCGCTGCCGAGCGCGACGACACCGGCCGCCTGCGCCGCGTGCCGCTGACCGTCGTCCCCGACGCCACCCGCCGCATCATCCACCGCGTCGACCGCGCCAGCGACATGCCGTTCGACTGGACGCTCAACCCTTACCGCGGGTGCGAGCACGGGTGCATCTACTGCTACGCCCGGCCGTATCACGAGCTGCTCGGCTACTCGTGCGGGCTCGATTTCGAGACGAAGATCGTCGCCAAGCACGAGGCGCCGCGGCTGTTGGTGAAGGAGCTGGGCGACCCGCGGTGGCGGCCCGAGCCGATCGTGATGTCGGCCATCACCGATGTTTACCAGCCGATCGAGGCCAAGCTCCAACTGACGCGCCAATGTCTCGAAATCCTGGCGGCGGCGCGGCAGCCGACGAGCACGATGACCAAGGGCTCGCTCGTCCTGCGCGACCTCGATTTGTGGCAGGAACTCGCGGCGCACGACGCGGGCCGCGTGACGGTGACGATCGTCACGCTCGACGCAACGCTGGCCAAGACGCTCGAGCCGCGGGCGGCGGCGCCGGCGGTGCGGCTGAAGATGATCCGGGAACTGGCCGCCGCCGGCGTGCCGGTGAGCGTGAATGTGGCCCCGGTCATTCCCGGCCTGACCGACGTGGAGGTGCCGGCCATTCTCGAAGCAATCGCCGAGGCGGGGGGGACGCGGGTGAATTGGGTCATGCTCCGCCTGCCGTGGCAACTCAAGGCACTTTTCCTCGACTGGCTCCGTCGAAACGTGCATCCGTCGCGGGCGCGGCGGGTCGAGTCGTTGTTGCGCCAGATGCACGCCGGCAAGCTGTATCGAGCCGATGACCGCCGCCTGCGCGGCCGGGGGCGCGGGGCGATCGCCGAGTCGATCAAGGCCACGTTCACGCTCTTCACGCACAAGCACGGCCTCGACGGCGGTCTCGAGCCGATGTCGGCCGACTCCTTCGTCCGACCGAGTCTGCCCGGTGGGCAACTGGGCCTGTTCGGCGGCTGACTTTCGTCGCCAGCGGTCGCGTGCCCGCACTTACCATGCGGCCCGATGAGCTCCCCCGCGACGCCAAGCCCCGCCGTCTTTGATCCGCCGCAGTCGTACGCGGATCTCGTCTCCGTCGGCTTCGCGACGATCGACCGACAACTGGCGTACCTTGTCGACTGCTTCAAGGAGGTGCTGCGGGAACTTGGCGAGGCGGAGCTGGCGGACCACCTCGATCGCGAGGCGGGGGCCGGCGACCGGGAGCACGATCGGCTGGCGCAGGTCGACTCGATCTGGTTCCAACTCTTGAACATGGTCGAGGAAAACGCCGCGGCGCAGGTGCGACGACTGCGCGAGAACGATCGCGGCCCCGCCGCCGAGCCGGGGCTGTGGGGCGAGACGCTCCAGCGACTTGTCGACGAGGGCCTGTCGGGCGAGCAGATCGCGACGGCGATGCCGCACGTGCGCGTCGAGCCCGTGCTGACGGCCCACCCGACCGAGGCGAAGCCGAGCACGGTCATCGAGCAGCACCGGGCGATCTACCGCCTGCTCGAGACGCTCGACGGCCGCCCGCGGTCGAGGGCGGAGGAGCGGGAGCACCGCGAGCAGGTGAAGGCCGGCTTGGAACGCTTATGGCGAACGGGCGAAATCCTCGTCGCCAAGCCGGACGTGCGGGCCGAGCGGGCGAACCTGATGTTCTACCTGCGGGAAGTGTTTCCCGACGCCGTCGACGATCTCGACCGTCGGCTGCGCCACCTGTGGGCGGCGGTTGGATTGGACGACAACCTGCTGGCGGACCCGGCGAGCCTGCCGCGCGTCTGCTTCGGCTTCTGGGCCGGCGGCGACCGCGACGGGCACCCGGCGGTCACGCACCAGACGACGCGGGACACGCTCGACGAGCTGCGTCGCGGCGCAAGCGACGCCATCGGCCGATCGTTGCTTCGCCTCGCGAACCGCCTGAGCCTGAGCCGCCAGGTTCAGGAGCCGCCGGCGGCGCTGCTCGACCGCGTGGCGGAACTGGCGCGGGCGCACCCGCACGCCGCCGAGCAGGCGCGGCTTCGCCACCCGAACGAGCCGTGGCGTCACTTCGCGCTGCTGATGCGCGCGCACTTGCCGCGCGTCGAAAAGCTCTCGCCCGCCGTCGCCGAGGCGAGCGCCGTCCCGCACGATCAGCCCGACGCCAAGGCGCAGAATGCCTACGTCCAGCCGGACGAACTGCTGGCGGACCTGCGGCTAATCCGGGCGTCGCTGCTCGATCTCGGCGCCGGCCGATTGGTCTCGCGCGACGTCGATCCGGTGCTGCGTCGCGTGGAGACGGTGGGGTTTCACCTCGCAAAGCTCGATGTTCGTCAGAACAGCCGGTATCACGACACAGCGCTGGCGCAATTGCTCGGCGCCGCGGGCGTGCCCGACGCCGCCTCGTGGCACGATTGGCCCGAGGAGCGGCGGCTCGAACTGCTCAACCGCGAGCTCGCCGGCCCGCGCCCCTTCGCCCGCTTTGGTCGCAAGATCGGCAAGGAGTGCGACGAACTGCTCGCCACTTACCGCGTCCTGGCACGCCACGCCGAGCTGCACGGCCACGACGGGCTCGGCGCGCTCATCG
This sequence comes from Tepidisphaeraceae bacterium, assembly GCA_965214125.1. Classification (GTDB taxonomy): domain Bacteria; phylum Planctomycetota; class Phycisphaerae; order Tepidisphaerales; family Tepidisphaeraceae; genus CBDCBA01. The sequence goes on along the minus strand of CBDCBA010000027.1, from coordinate 217,812 downwards.
TCAGCATGACCCACCGCGTGAGCGATTTGCTGACGGTCTACATCTTCGCCCGCGAGGCGGGGCTGGCGCGGTTCGAGGTCGGGAGTAACGGCGGTAACGGCGGTGGGGGTGGTGGTGGGGGTTGTCTGATCTGCCCGCTGCCGGTGGTGCCGCTGTTCGAGACGATCGACGATCTACACGCCGCCCCGCGGCTGATGGCGGAGTTCCTCACGCATCCGGTCACGCGGTGCAGCATCAACAGCCGGCCGGGCCGGCCGCCGAGCCTGCTGACAACCCGCGAAGCGACGCTGCCAGTCCAGCAGGTGATGCTCGGCTACAGCGACTCGAACAAGGACAGCGGCATCCTTTCGGCACAGTGGGCGTTGCACCATTGTCAGGAGGAACTGACCCGCGTCGCCGACGAACACGGCGTGCGCCTGCGCTTCTTCCACGGGCGCGGCGGAACCATCAGCCGCGGCGCGGGGCCGACGCACCGGTTCCTGCAAAGCCTGCCCCCGCGCAGCCTCGGGGGCGACGTACGCCTCACCGAGCAGGGGGAGACAGTCGCTCAGAAGTTCGCCAACCCGAGCACCGCCTCATACAACCTCGAGCTCCTCGTCGCCGGCGTCGCGGGCGTCACGCTCGAGCACCGCACGCAGGCCAAGGGGCCGACCACGCCCGATGGCCTGCTGCCCATCGCCGAAACCCTCGCCCGCTACAGTCGCGAGGCGTACCAACAACTGGTGCAGGACGAGCATTTCATCGCCTTCTTCCGCGAGGCGACGCCGATCGACGTGCTCGAACAGGCCAACATCGGCTCTCGGCCGGCGAAGCGCACCGGGCAGAACACGCTCGACGACCTGCGGGCGATCCCCTGGGTGTTCAGTTGGAATCAGGCCCGCTTCTACCTGCCGGGCTGGTTCGGCGTGGGCGCGGCGTTGGAGCGGCTGAAGGCGGAGGAGCCCGACCAGTTCACGCGGTTGGCTGACGCTAAGGCGGGTGTCGGGGCATTTCCGCTGCTGAAGTACGTGCTGACGAACGTCGAGACGAATCTCGCCAGCGCCGACCTCGATCTGATGGAGCGTTACGCGGCCCTCGTGAATGACGAAGTGACACGCGAGGCGATGTTCCCGTCGATCCGCGACGCCTTTCGGCGGACGGAGCGGATGCTGAACGAGCTCTTCGGTGGCGCCCCGGTGGCCGAACGTCGGCCGCGGATGGTCAAGACACTCAAGCTGCGCGATGCGCGGCTGCGGGTGCTGCATCTGCGGCAGATCGAGCTTCTCAAGCGGTGGCGGCCGCTTCGCGCAGGTGATGACGCCGCGGCGGCGGACGCGTTGCTCCCCGAACTCCTGCTGAACGTCAACGCGATCGCGAGCGGGCTCCGGACGACAGGTTGACGCGGCCGTGGCGTTCTGACGCCACCACGTCACCTTGGTCAGATGCGTGAACCGCTCAGGCGTGTAACTGCCAATTTTCTGAAGCGATTAATAGCGTCGTTCCGCCTTGACGCCGCTCGATTCTGGGCACTGGCACGCCCGTTGCAAGGCGGATTGGTGAACGCTTGCCCGTCACGGGCAGGCATTCTTAACCACGCCACCTAAAGGGATTTATACGATGAGCATCGGAGCCGACGCCTTTCACGCGACAGGGTTGCACCTGACCTTCAACCCCTATGAGACCCTTGGCGCCCGCGAGGACGTCCACCAGACTCAGTGCCGCAGTTGCGGCTACACGCCCGACGATCCGGTGTCGCCTCCGCCTGCCTGCCCGAAGTGTCGTGGAACCCGCTGGGAACGCTTCGCGATGCCCGGCAGCATCCTGCGGAACAGCACCCGGTACTAGAGCTAGAACTTGTCTCGCAGCGTCGGCGTCTGCTGTAGGGTGGGCACGGCCCACCTCCGGGTCCCGATGGTGGGCCGTGCCCACCCTACAGCAGACGCCGCGGTTGAAGTTCAAACGCTTCGCCCAACTCGCACACGCGCCTCGCCCAAGCCGGCGGGGCGTTCTTGTGCGCGGGCGACTAGCAGCTTGAATGCACGCCGAAGTCGAAACGCTGTCACCGTTGCTTTTGCTCGACGGCGCGGCGGACCTCGCTCAAGAGTTGCTCGACGCGAAACGGCTTGAACAGCACGGCCTGGAGCCCCTCCTGGCTGGCGCGGACGATGCAGTGATTCGGGTCGTAGCCGAAGCCTGTCATCAGGATCACCGGCGGCGGCACCGCCAGCGTGCGGGCGGCAGCGAAGACGTCGTAGCCGCTGCGGTCGGGCATCGAGATATCGCTCAAGATCAGGTCGAACGGCTCGGCGGTCGGGTCGAGCGTCAGCCGGTCCATCGCGCCCTGGCCGAGCGTTTCGACCACCACGTCCACGCGGTACTTGCGCAGCACGTCGGCAATCGTCTCGCGGATCACCGACTCGTCATCGACCACCAGCACGCGGGCGCCGTCGAGCAGGTCGTCCGGCGGCGGATCGGCGGCAACGTCCCGGGCGCCCAGCACCGTCTGCGGCCCGCGGGCGGCCTGGCGCATGCTGCCGCGAATCACACCGACGTTGTCGAGGATCTTCCGCAGCTTGGCCGCCGCCTCGGGCTCGAGCGTCAAGTCGTCGCTCAGGCTCTGCACGTCCAGGGCAATATCGTTGAGCGGGCCGGCGATCTCGCTGGCCACGTCGTCGGCGACCTTCTTGTTCGTCGCCGCCCGCTCGCTGACCATCACCTTCAGGATCGACAACGCGATGGCCACGTAGCGCCCGAAAATCTCGGCGAACTGCCGGTCGTCCTCGTTGAATGCGGCGGTGTGGCGACTCTCGATGTTGAAGACGCCCACGACCTGGTCGTCGAGCGTGAGGGGCACGGTCAGGCTGCTGCGCGCGTCGTCGAGGCCAACGACGTAGCGGGGGTCGCGTGCCACATCCGGGCAGATGTAGCTGCGCCCGGTCCGCGCCACGTGGCCGCTGATGCCGTTGCCCAACCCCCCACCACCACCGCCAACACCACTCCCACCGCCGTGTTCTGACTTGGCCTCACCCTCGGCGAAGAGTTCGACGTCGAGCGCCTCGACTGGCAGGCCGTTGGCGACGACGAGCTCGAGCCGCCCCGATCGCGGGTCGATTAGGCGGACGTTGAAGTGGTCGAAGTGCATCAGGTCGCGCGTGACGCTGATGACCTTCTGCTCCAGCAGCTTGAGCCGCTGAGCCATCGTCATGTCGTCGACGGCGGCGCTCTCGATCTTCACCAGCTCCGCGCCGGCCTTGTCGATAGCGTCGATCTTCTGCTGGAGCCGCCGCGTGCCGGTGGCGTCGAAGACCACCGCCACGATCAGCCGCACGCGGCCGGCATCGTCGCGCACCGGGCTGGCGATCACCTCCAGAAAGTGCTGCTCCTCGACCGTCAACTGAAACCGCCGACTCGTTGGCCCCCACGGCTTCTCCTCGCTTGGCGGCGACTGCACGTTGAAGAAGCGATAGCCCTCCCCGCACGCGCGGCGGACGTGCTCGTGGACGGCCGGGCTCCACTGGCGCATGCGGCGATTCATCCACCGGCTGCGCCCATCGCTGTCGACGATGACCACGCCCTCGCCGACCATGTTCAGAATCTGCCCCGCCTGCTCAGCCAACAGCGCGGCGCCGAGTTGGGTCGTGCTGCCGGTTTCGGCGGGACGATCCTCCGGCGGCACGGCTGCACCGGGTTTGGAGTCGCTGAGTTCCCCCAGGTCGCCGAAGTCGCCCGCGTCGCTCAACACGCCGGCGAAGCGCCCCTTGGCGAGCGCGCGCAGCGCCTGCTCGACCGAGTCGACACGCACGATGTCGCAGGCGGACCCGAGTCCGGCGGCGAGGCCCGCCTCGGCGTGCTCCACGGTCGAACCGACGACGAGCACGCGCGGCCGCCCACCCTCGCCATCGTTGGACGGCGTGGGGAGCATCCCGCGGTCGGGAGGCTGCGGCGGGGGAGGTGGTGGGGGCTGAACGTCGTCCACGCTGTTCACTGGCGGGGTGGCGGGCGGAACGCAGTTTATCCAGGTCGCGCGGCCGATGACAGCCCGGCGCATCGTGGAAGCACATCGCAAAAATGTTTCCGCCATCGATCTCTTGGCTTGCATCTCGCTGCTCGGCGGTTAGATTGCAGGTGAACCAATCGGCTGCAAGGGAGAAACTGCAACGCGACAATTTGGCTCTTGCCGTTCCCCGCGATGCGATCAGGTGAACACATCCACGTTGTGCTCGCGGACCTCGGCAGCATACCGCACCAGTCGCTCATTTCTTGGTCACGCCGCTCGGCGGGCCGATGTTTCACTCGCGTTCAGGAGAATGCACCCATGAAGACTCTTCTTCTCGCCGCCAGCGCGGCCGTCGTCAGCCTTGGCCTCGCGGCCGCCTCGTCCTCCGCGCAGGTCGTCGCCGGCGACACAACCGGCGGTCCCACCTTCAACCGGCCGTCGGGCACAACAAGCCTGAGTGGTGTCGGCACCGACGTGCCGTACGAGGTCTTCAACGTCGAGGTCGACACCACCGGTGACTACATCGTCACCATGACACAGATCGATCCCACGTTCGATACCTACCTGGTGTTCTACAGTGACTTCGATCCGAACAACCCGCTCGACAACCTTCTCGCCGGTGATGATGACCTCGTCTTCGGCGTGTCGAGCCAGGTTGGGGCCGGCACCGGCTTCGGGCCGGGCGATGACCCGCTGACGCTGATGGTCGGCGAGGACTACGACGTCGTCGCCACCGGCTTCAACAATGCCGATTTCGGTGCCTACAGCTTGACCTTCACCGGCCCCGGCACCGTGAGCGTCGTCCCCGAGCCGGCCAGCCTCGCGCTGCTTGGCCTGGGCGGACTCGGCCTGCTCCGTCGCCGCCGCGCTTGAGGCGAGTAAGGATCTCCGTTCAGGTTCCTCGCGATCCCGCCCTGCGGCGGGATCGCTTCTTCCTTTCCCAACGAGAATGCACTTGATGAAACACACTCTTCTGGCCGCCACCGCGGCCGCCGTTAGCCTGTCCGCCGCCGCTACGGCGCAGGTGACCACCACGACCGACCGGACGACCTTTGAGGCGGGGCTGTCAAACCCGCTCGTCATCGACTTCGCCGGCGTGCCGGACGAGTCGTTCACCGCCGCCGATGCCTTTGCCGGAATCGACTTCGGCTTCTTCACCGTCACGAGCGAAACGCTCAGCGGCTTCGACGGCGATGTGAGCATTGTCAACGAGCAACTCGGGCTGTTCCCTGACGACGCATTCGGTGGCACGCCCTCGTTCACGTTGACCTTCGACTCCCCGGTGACCGCGTTCGGCGCGGACACGTTCTTTATCAACTCCGATCTGCCTGTTACTGTCGACGGCCAAACGTTCGGCACGGCCACCGATATCGGGCTCGTGGGCGATGGGTTTATCGGCTTCACCAGCCCGACGCCGTTCAGTTCGGTCACGTTCGGGCCGGAGTTCGACAGTTTCCGGCTCGACAACCTGACGTTCGACGTGGTGCCTGAGCCGACGTCGCTGGCGCTGCTAGGCCTCGGCGGCCTCACGCTGCTCCGCCGCCGCCGCTAAGGCGCGACGCGGATTCAACCACGACCTCAACCACGCGGTGTTCGGGCTCCGGCCCGGACGCCGCGTGCTTACGCGCGCAGGCCGAGCCGCGAGATCAAGCGGACCAGCGGCGTCGGCTCCGTCGACTTGCGGGCGGCCTTGCCGTTGACGCGCAGGCGGACGGGGCTGCTCACGCTCCCCAGGGCAGGGATGGCCGCGGGGCCGGTGGGAGAGCGTTCGCCCTTTTCCACGCCGCTGCCCATCGTGCCCTCGCGGATGCGCACCGGCGAGGCGGCGAGCCACGCGGGGTCGCGAGACGCCGGGTTGCCGTCGCGGTCGATCGAGCCGAACTCGAGCACGCCGGTGGGGCACTCCTGCACGCACGCCGAGCAGCGAACGCACTCGGGGTCGACCATCGGCTTGCCCTTGTTGGCAAAGCTCATCACGTCGATGCCCTGGTGGCAGACGCTTGTGCAGACGTTGCAACTGATGCACTTCTTCTTCTCCGGCAGGATCGCGAACCGGCCGAATCGGTGGTAGATGTGCATCAGCGCCGCCAGCGGGCAGGCGAAGCGACACCAGACGCGCCCGCTCAGCCAGAAGTAGAAGCCCACCCCGATCACGCCGGCCCAGATAAGGTCGACGAAGTAGGCCCAGCTCAAGAGCGGCAGGCCGGTCGCGAGGTAGTTCGTTGCGCCCACCGCCCAGCCGACGCCGGTCCAGCGAAGGATGTAGAGCCCTTGAAGCAGCAGGCCGAATGCGAGGATCACCTGGCCGATCAGGTTCAGTCGGTTGGGCCACTTGCCGTGGGGCATCTTTTCGCGGTGGCGGTCGCCCAGTGTTTCGGCGAGGGCGCCGCACGAGCAAATCCAACCGCAGTAGGCCCCTTTTCCCCAGAAGAAGACGATGGCCGGAATGAGGACGAAGGTCTGAAGTATGCCGAGCACGACCCAGCCCCAGATGGGCGCATCGGTGAACCAGTTCCACGCCATCAGCGGCCACGCGAGGATCAGGCCGTACGCCCGCCACCAGCTTTGGCCGGGAAACAGCGTGTTCGCCAGCCACGCCATCGCGCCGGACTCGAACCAGCCGTTGCGGCCCATGTACGGGAGCAGAATCTCCGGCAGGATGAACAGCGGGATCCACTGGATCAGGATCAACGCGATCGTCTGCACCTTCACGTACGGCGTCTTGCGCCGGCGCATGCGGTCGATGCCGAAGATCAGCACGCACAGGCAATACGCCAGCGTGTAGTAGAAGCTTCGCCCCTTCATTGATTCCAGGATCGTTCCGCCGAGCGTGCTGGCGTCAGCGAAGTACCCGCCGACCTTGGACGTCGTCCACTCCACGGCTTTCGCGGGCTCAAGCTGAAGCCAGCTCGGCAGGTACCAGCCCTCAATGCCCAACAGCGGCTTGCCGGGATCGCCGGCACCCTTCCAGTGGTACAGCCAGACGCAAAGGATCAGGAAGCCGATCAGGCTGACCCACCACCATGTCGTCCGCTCGTTCCGGATCCGCACGCCACTGCGGCGGAAGAAGTCCAGCGGGGCCTCGCGGCCGATCATCAGGAAGACCTGCTCGTTGTCGATCGTCCTCTCGCCGTCCTTCGTGTCGATGACGACGCTGTCGTCCTTGATCTCGGTGACGTTGCTCTCGAAGATCACCTCAACCTTGCCCTCGTCGCAAAGCTGGTCGATCTTCTCCTGGTTGTCCGGCTTGGGGCGGTTAAATTCTGCCTTGCGGTAGCTGACGGTTACGTCGCCGCCGCACTCGGCGAGGGCGATGGCGGTCTCCATCGCGCTGTCGCCGCCGCCGACGATGAGGACCTTCTTGTCGCAGTAATCGCTCGGGTCGGCCAGGCGGTGCGTGACCTTCTCGTTCTTCTCCTCGCCCGGCACACCGAGCTTGCGGTAGTTGCCGCTGCGGCCGATCGCGACGACGACACGCTTGGCCTTGACCGTCTCGCCCTCGGTGACGAAGCCGGTGCCGTTGAGGTTCACGCCCTCGGGCGTCTCGGCCTGCTTCGCCAGCTTAACGTGCAGCAGGCCCGACTTGCGGTCGATTTTGTCGACGCGGGCCTTCACGTACTTCAAGCCTTTGTCGACCGTCTGCTCCTCCAGGTCTTCGACGAGCCCTTCCTTCACGTCGCTCTTGTCGTGCAGCTCAAAACCCTTCACCTCGACGTTGGTCGGGTAGGTGTAAATCGGCTTCCCCTTGGGAAAGTCCTTGATCGTGTTGAAGGGTGTGCTGGCCTCGAAGACGCAGTAGCGCAGACCTTTTTCTTCAGCGGCGAGGGCGGCGGAAAAGCCCGCGGTGCCGCCGCCGATGATGGCGACATCGAGTACGCCGTCCTGCTGGTCCTTGCCCTCGAGTTCCTCCGCGATGCGGCAGACGGCATCGTGTCCGGCGTTGGCGGAGAGCTTCAACAGCGGCACGCCGGTCAGGTCGCCGACGATCGAGAGGCCGTCGACGTTGGTGCGACCCTCGGAATCGGCGACGGGCAGCTTCTCAACAACGCCGCCGGGCCATTGCAGGTGAAGCCAGTGGGCATAGCGGCGAGGAAGGGACAGGATTGAAGACATCGACGGCTCCGGGGGTACTACGACGTGGCGAGCGCATCATGCTAAGACGGCCATCGAAACACAACCGCGGCTCCGTCGTTCGTACGATGCCGGCCCATGCCGCAGCACGACTCCAGCCGAGTAGTCCGTGTCGACGTCCTGCCCCGCGCCGGCGGCGATCCGCTCGCCGATGCGCTGCGCGAGCAGGGGCAGTCGATCGGCGTGGCCATTCCTGACGCGACCAGCCGGCGGATTTATCTGCTCGAGACGCCCGAGCCCGATGACCGCCTGCGCGAGCTGGCCGTTCCGCTGCTCGCGGATGGCGTGGCGGAGTCGGGCGAACTACACGCGACCGCATTCGAGGCGACCGGGTCGTGGATCGAAGTCCTGCCCAGACCGGGCGTGACTGACCCCGCCGCCGCCAGTGCGCAGGCGGCGTTGCGGGCGCGGGGGCTCGACGTCTCGGCCGTCCAGACGGGCCGCGCGTACGCGATTGAGGGCGAGCTACCCGACGACGACCGCGACCGCCTCGCCAGCCTGCTCGCCAACGGGGTCGTGGAGGAGGTTCACTTCGCCCCGCATTTGCCGACATCGTTTCCGCGCGGCGACGAGCGGCCGTTTCAGCTTCGCCACGCTGAACTGCTGCACCTCGACGATGCTGGCCTCGAACGCCTGAGCCGCGAGGGGCACCTGTTCCTCTCGCTCACCGAGATGCGGGCCGTCCAGCACTACTTTCAGCAGCGTTACCGCGAGCCGACGGATGCCGAGCTCGAGACGATCGCCCAGACGTGGAGCGAGCACTGCGTCCACAAAACGCTCAAGAGCAAGGTCGTCGTCGAGGACGAGCGGGGTGTCGAACTTCGTCGCTACGGCAATCTCATCAAGGAGACGATCTTCGCCAGCACGCAGGAGATCATGCGGCGGCGGGGCGACGATTTCTGCCTGAGCGTCTTCGTCGACAACGCCGGCGTGATTGCGTTCGACGACGCCGACGGCGTCTGCTTCAAGGTCGAGACGCACAATCGTCCCTCGGCCATCGAGCCCTACGGCGGCGCGGCGACGGGCATCGGCGGCGTCATCCGCGACGTCCTCGGCACCGGCCTGGGGGCGAAGCCGATCGCGTGTACGGACGTGTTCTGCGTGGCGTGGGGAGGGGAGATGGGAGCGGGGGAGGTGGGACGTGGGCAGAAACCGGATACCTCCGAATCTGATCTCGGCCCACATCCCACCTCCCCCGCTCCCACCTCCTCTCCGGCGGGCGTCATCCCGCCGGCTCGCGTGCTCGACGGCATCGTCGGTGGCGTGCGGGACTATGGGAATCGCATGGGCATCCCGACGGTTAACGGGGCGATTGTTTACCACGAGGATTACGTCGCCAACCCGCTGGTCTTCTGCGGGTGCGTGGGCGTGCTGCCGCGGGGCAAGATCGATAAGGCGGCGAGGGTGGGCGATCGCATCGTCGTCATGGGCGGGCGCACCGGGCGCGACGGCATCCACGGAGCGACCTTCAGCAGCGCTGAACTGACCGACACGCACGGCGACGAGTTCAGCCACGCGGTGCAGATCGGCAACCCGATCACGGAGAAGATCGTCGCCGACGTGCTGCTGCAGGCCCGCGACCTCGGGCTGTTCACGGCTGTCACCGACTGCGGCGCCGGCGGGCTGTCGTCGGCGATCGGCGAGATGGGCGAGGACGTGGGCGCCTCCGTCGAACTTGACAAGGTACCTTTGAAATACGCCGGCCTTCGCTACGACGAGGTGTGGATCAGCGAGGCGCAGGAGCGCATGGTGTTGAGCGTGCCGCCCGATAAGCTCGCCGATTTGCTTGATCTGTGCGAACAGGAGGATGTCGAGGCGACGGACATCGGCCACTTCGGTCACTCGCCGACTCACGGCCACGGCGGGCCGGAGCTTCGCTTGCGGTGGAACGGCACGACCGTCGCCGAGCTGTCGATGGCGTTTCTGCACGACGGCATTCCGATGCCCGAGCGAAAGGCCGTCGTTGAAGTTAGTGGCGAGAGCTTCCAACCCGCATCGGATTCTGATTCAGATAGGTTGGAAGCCCTCGCCACGCAACTCGTGGGCAAACTCTCAAGTGCCAACATCGCCAGCAAACATCGTGTCGTCCGTCAGTACGACACCGAGGTGCTCGGCGGAACGGTCGTCAAGCCGTTTGTTGGGCCGATGCAGATCGGGCCCGCGGATGCCGCCGTGGTCCGGCCCAAGCTCGGCAGCAACAAGGCCGTCGCGATCGGCTGCGGGCTGGCACCGCACATCGACGACCCGTACGCCATGAGCATTGCCGCCATTGACGAAGCGATTCGCAACGTCGTGTGCGTCGGCGCCGACTTCGAGCGGATCGCGCTGCTCGACAACTTCTGCTGGCCCGGCACGGACAACGCCGAAACGCTCGGCACACTCGTGCGAAGCTGCGAGGCCTGCCGCGACGCTGCCCTCGCCTTCGGCACGCCGTTCGTCAGCGGCAAGGACTCGCTCCACAACCAATTCACGGACAAGCGCACCGGCCGAACGATCCGCATCCCGCGAACGCTGCTCATCAGCGCGATCGGCATCGTCGAGGATGCCCGGCGTTGCGTGACAAGCGACCTGAAACGCGCCGGCGACGAGCTGTGGCTGGTCTCCTCCGCGGGCAACACCCTTCCAGATCGCCGGGCCGCACACGTGGCCGTGGCGTCCCTGGTCGCGAGCGGCAACGTCACCGCCGCCCATGATGTCAGCGACGGCGGCTGGCTGGTCGCCGTCGCCGAAATGTGCATCGGCGGACACCTCGGGGCGACGTTAGAGACGACGGCGAACGCCTTCGCCGAGCCGCTGACGACGTACGTGCTAAGCGGCCGCAGTTTATCGTTCCCAGATGTGCTACGCACCGAGCGTCTTGGTTCAATCACAAGCGACCCGACGCTCCTGTTCGACGAGAACAGGATTTCGGTCGAAGCCCTTCGTCGCGCGTGGCGCCGGGAGTAACGGACCATTACCTTCCGGTTGAGAGGTTGTTCAGAAGAACCCTCAATCGCTCACCGACGCCGGAGCGGAAGCTCCGGGTTCCGGATGCGCACCCGACAGAATCCGGAGCTTCCGCTCCGGCGTCTGACCCGAAGCAAATGTAGTGGTAGACGTCAACGTGTGTATCCCGAACGGGTGCCCGATTTTCCTGATGCGCGGTGCCGCGTTGACACCGGGCGCGCTCGTTCCTTAGCGTGCGCGCGTGACCGACGCGACCGCGACCGATCCCGGAATGCCCCCGGCGCAACGCCGCGGGCGGCGGGTTTTCATGTTGGGTTGGGAATACCCGCCCTTCATCAGCGGCGGGCTCGGCACGGCCTGCTACGGGCTGACGCGCGCGATGGGCCGGCGGGGCGATCGCATCCTCTTCGTCATGCCCGGCCCGGCCAACGCGGGCTTCAGCGCCGCGCCGGCCGACACCTTCAACGGCGAGGCGGCGCGGCGCGGCGAGGTCACGCTCGACGACGTGCAGAACGTCACCTTCGCGGGCATCGGCCAGCGCGGCATGACGGCCTACGGGGTGCCGATCGAACAACCGCCGCAGCACGCCAACTCGCCGCAGCACGCCAACTCGCCGCAGCACGCCAACCCGCCGCGTGGCCGCTGGCCGCAGCATCGGCCCGCCGATGTCGCGACGCCGCTCAACCCCGTGACGCACGTCAATCGCTTCGCCGATCTGGTCCAGGAGCTTGCCGAGCAGGAGGCCGACGACGGCGAGCGGTTCGACGTGGTTCACGCCCACGACTGGACCACGCTCGCTGCCGGCCGCCGCGTGGCCGACCGGCTCGGCGTGCCGCTGGTCGCGCACGTCCACTCGACGGAGCACGACCGCGCCGGCGACCGCGCCGACGCCCGCATCCTCGACGCCGAATCCAGCGGACTCCGCGCCGCCGACGCCGTCGTGGCCGTGAGTGCCTATACGGCCGACATCCTCCGCGAGCGGTACGGGCTCTCGAACGTCCACGTCGTCCACAACGCCGCCGATGAGGACCCGCGCTTCGCCTCGGCGCCGGTCGTGCACGTCGAGGGCCTCGAGAAGGTCGTACTTTTTGCCGGCCGACTTGTTCCGCAGAAGAACCCGCTGGGCTTCATCCGCGCCGCTGCCCTCGTGGCCGCGCAGGAGCCGGGCGTGCGGTTCGTGGTCGCGGGCGAGGGGGAGCAGGCTAACGAGATGCGCCGCCTCGCCGCGACGCTGGGCGTCGGCAACCAAACGCTGTTCACCGGCTTTCTGCGCGGCGATGATGTCGCCCGCCTCTACGACGCCGCCAACGTGCTGGTCATGCCCAGCGTCAGCGAGCCGTTCGGCATGGTCAGCGTCGAGGCGATGCGGCGCGGCGTACCGACGATCGTCAGCCGCCAAAGCGGCGCCGCCGAGGCGCTGCAGAACGTGCTCGTTGCCGACTTCTGGGACGACCAGGCCCTTGCCGACGGGGTCCTGAAGGTTCTGCGCGACGACACCTTTGCCCGCGACCTGGGAGACCGCGCGGCCTTCGAGGTTCGTCAGATGCGCTGGTCCGATGCCGCTGAGGCGATCGGTGCGATCTACGACGAGGTGCTCGATGGATGAGGGCGAGTCCCCCATGCAGGAGTACCACGGCGGCTACTTCCTCGCCGATAGTGCCAGCGTCATCGGCGACGTCCGCCTGGGCCGCGACGCAAGCGTCTGGTTCGCCGCCACCGTGCGCGGCGACGTGGCCCCCGTCACGATCGGCCGCGAAACGAACGTGCAGGATGGGGCAATCGTCCACTGCGACAAGGGCATTCCCAACGACATCGGCCACGGTGTGACCATCGGCCACGCGGCGCTCGTCCACGGCCGGCGGGTCGGTGACGGGGCCCTGATCGGCATGGGCGCGACATTGCTCGGCGAGAGCGAAATTGGTGAGGAGGCGCTGGTCGCCGCGGGCGCCGTGGTTCCGCCGCGCATGATCGTGCCGCCGCGGACGGTTGTCGCGGGCGTGCCGGCGAAGGTCGTGCGCGAAGTGTCGGAGAAGGATTTGGCTTACCTTCGCCGCCTGCCGCCGCAGTACGCGCGGATGGCCCGGCAGTACGCCGACGGCGAGTGGGACTTGATGATCGGCGGCCGGCCGTTGGAGGAGTCGTGACCGATCCGGGCTTTCGCGTCGGCTACGGCCACGACGTCCACCGCGTGCAGGCCGGCGGGCGGATGGTACTCGCGGGCGTGACCGTCGCGGAGGACCGCTCGTTCGTCGCCCACAGTGACGGCGACGTGGCGATCCACGCGATCGTCGACGCCATCCTCGGCGCGATTGGCGCCGGCGATATCGGGCGGCACTTTCCCAACACCGACCCGCGTTGGAAGAATGCTGACAGCCGCCTGTTCCTGAAGGCCGCCGTCACCGCCGCGAAGGACGCGAGCTTTGGCGTCGTGAACCTGGACGTCACGATCCTCGCCGAATCTCCGAAGCTTGCGCCGCACATCGACGCGATGGTGCGGTTTTTGACGGAAATCGTCGGCGGCCAGGTGAACGTCAAGGCCGGCACGAACGAGGGCACTGACGCCGTCGGCCGCGGCGAGGCGATTGTCGCGCACGCCGTCGTGCTGCTGGGCCGCATCACCTGAGCCGCGCGTCGGATCATTGGCGCAGGTCGTCGAGCGTGTCGGACCCGAACCCTGGTATCGGCAGGCCGCGCGGTGTGAGCTGGAATTGAATGCCCTGGTCGTCGTCGATGCGGTCGAGGTAGAACGTGAAGCTGAGCGTCGCCTGCTCGAACTGCCGGGTCAGACGCAGCCGGGTGGAGCGGAACTCGCCGAGGTCGAGGTCGAACCGGGTCGAGAGCGAGGTGGAGTAGCGGTCGCTGATGCGGTAGTTGCCGCCGGCCGACAGCACCAATTGGTCGAGCGGCCGCACGTACCGGCCGCCAATCCGGTAGCCCAAGCGGCTTCCGCGTCGCGCCACGAGACCGCCGGCGGCGGTGACGAGATCGCCCTCCCCGAGCGTCACCGCCGCGTCGCTGACAAGGGCGGTCGAGTCGCTCACGCGCCACAGTGCCGAGCCCTCGGCCGTGTCGCGCGGAACGCTCAGTTCCGGCTGCGACGCGAGCGCGTAGCCGCGAAAGTCGTCAGCGGTAATCGGGCTGAACGGCGGGCGAACCAGGTCCGGGTCGCGCCCCTCGCCGAACCAGGCGGCGCTGACGTTCACGTCGAACACGTCGACGCTGCGCTTGCGGCCCGGCGGGCCGCGGTAGGTCTGCCAACGTTGCCGTAGCCCGACCTGCACGAGCTGCACGGTGTCGTACGGATCAACGCCCTCGTCGTAGATGTAGGCCTCTTCGAGCCCGGTGGTCGCGGCGCCGGCGAAGGCGAGGGCGTAGGGCTCGACGACGTGGCGCATCCGGTCGATGTCGAGGATGCGGCTGTAAATCTGGTCATCGACGCGGGTAAAGACGGTGCCGAGCCGCACGCCCCCGCCAGCGAAGGCGCGGGCAAGGGCGTCGCCGTCTGGCGAGTCGGTGTACCCGGTGACGCGGCCGACGACGAACGGCATCGCCCGTAGGGGTCCGAGGTCGATCGGCAACGCCGCCTGCTGGCGGAGGTCGAGTCGCGCCTCGGTGTCGGCGGTTCGCCCCGTGTAGCCAAACGCGGGGAAGCCGGCGATGCCGATCGGCTCGTCCGGCGGGCTGCCAATCGGAAAGCCGAAGTCTCGCGCGATGTTCGGCGAGAGCCGATCGAACGACAGCAGCCCCAGCCGCACGCGCGACGTCACGGAGATCGGCCCGAGCCGGTCGCCGATGCGGCCGTAGCGAAGCTCGGGGTAACGAGCGACATACAGGTTTTCCTGGAACAGGTCCGCGGAGGTCGTGAAGCTCGTTGTCGCCGTGGCGAACTCGGCGACGAGGCGTTCATTGCCGCTGCGCTGCTCGACCCACAACTGGAAGTCGTGCGGCGGGCCGTTGTTGAAGCGGCTTTTGTCCCACTGGCCGAGGTAGGTCGGGTCGCTCGTCCGCCCGAGCCGCAGGCCCAGCGCGTAGTCGGTGCCGCCCGTCGCCGCGCCGCCGGGGAAGAACTGCAAATGCTCGTAGCTCAGGCGGTAGCGCGTCTGGTCCTCCGGCCGCACGCGACGGCGCCGCGCGAGACGATCGACGCCGTCGTCATCCGTGAGCAGCTCGAACTTGGCCTTGCCGCGGAAGTTGCTGGGGCGCTCCTCCTCGAAGGGCAGGAACAGGTCGCTGCTGTACTTCACGTCGAGCCCGAGGCGCGGGCCACGCAGGGTGAAGTAGTCGAGCGAGTAGGTGGCGTCGAGCGATTCGGGTGGCGTGGCGCCGACGGTTTCGAAGACGCCCCAGGTGGTCTCGATCGACTGCCCGTAGTCGCGGCCGTCGCCGTAGGCGAGCTTGCGCAGCGGCAGGCGTTGGTCGATCGTGACGCCGCGAACGAACGGAAAGTAGAAGACGGGCACGCCGAACGTGCGCAATGTGAAGTTGTCGCCGCCGAAGACGGTGCGCGTCGGGCGACCGCCGCTGCCGGGGCGGGTGCGCACGAAGATGCGGCCTGCGTTGAGGCTGTAGCTCGGGCTGGCGAAGCGGCTGGTCGTCACCTCCGCCGATGTCGCGACGTACTCGTTCTCCGCCACCCGGCGGATCGTGTCGGCCCGCACGGTCAGCGGAACCGCGTTGGGAAGCTCGGCCGAAGTGTGCAGGACCGCCCGCGTCAGCGTCGCCCGGCCGGTGACAAAGTCGTAGAACGCCTGCTCGGCCGTCAGGCGCTGCTCGTCCGACGCCCGCGCCGCCCGGCGGACCGGCGCCTCGGGCAGGTAGTTCACGCGCACGTCGCCCTCCAAGTAGACGCCCGTCACGCGGCTGCGCCAGTCGACCGCGGCGTCGCCGTCGGCGAGGTGCTCGAGTTGCTCGACGGCCGTGAAGATCACGCCGCGATCGGCGCGCAGCTCGGTCAGGCTGCCGTCGTCGCCGCGCTGGAGCACGAAGACGCCGTCCGAGACCTCCACGATCAGCCGGCCGTCCTCGCCCTGTAGCGTGCGCAGTCGGCCGACCTGGAGCGACACGGGCACGCCCTCGGGTGCCGGCCGCGTATCCGGCGGATCGTCGGGGCGCGGGTCGTCCTGGGACGGGTTGTCGGGCGGGTTGTCGTCGTCGGGAACCGTCGGTTCGACGGCCGCCGGCCGGGCCGCCAGCGCCTGCTGATAGGCGGGCAACGCGCTGGCATCTTCGGGACGACGCTCGGCGACTTGCAGGTTAAGGCGTCCCTCTACAACAAGGTCGACGCCGAGCGTCTCGCCGCCACGCTCGACGCCGCCATCGACGAGCAGGGCGTCGCCGACGAGCGCCACCTGCGCCGCGCGGCGCGACGTGCCAGGGATTTTGGTCAGCCAAACCGCCACCGACTCCGCCGACAGTGTCGCATCGCCGGCTCGCAGCGTGACACGCCCGCCTGCTTCGGGCTCCAGCAAGAGGACGGTGGCGTCGCCTTCGGACCACTGGCGCACGACGGCGGCCGCGATCGTCAGTTGCCGCGCGGGGCGGGCCGCCTGGTCGACGCTGGCCCCGCTCGCTGGCGACGTCGCTTGCGCGAGGGGCCGAGCCGCTACGCCGCTGGGGCCGGATAATCCTGCGACCAACAGCAGCGCGGCGCATGTGCCCGATCGAACCCATGACGGCCACGCGCGCGCCTGCCGCCATGGCCGAAGCTGCGCCGAAGGTGAGAGAGGGGCGGCCCGCAAGGTGCGGGATTGTCCGCAACCGCCCGATCCGTGCAACTGCCGATGCGGCCCGGCCGCTATTTCCGTACGCTTGGCCCGTCCCGCCTTCGTTTCGCCCGACCCAGGAGAATCTCCCATGCTTCCGTCCCGCCCGATCCTGCTCGCCTGCGCACCGCTGTTGCTGTCGCTGGGCCTGCTTGCCCCGACGCCGTCGTTCGCCACCGTCGATGACGACGAGGCGAGCGAGAATCCGCTCAACCGCCTGATCGAGAAGGTCCGCGAGGCGGGGACCGACGAGGCGGACGAGGCGGATCAGGACGAGGCCGAGCCGGATCGCATCACCCCGGCCGAACTGATGCGGCAGATGCGTGAGGAGAAGGAGGCGCGCGACGCCCAGCCGGTTGTCGCGCAAATCGACCTCTCCTCGCCGATCACGGAGCGGCCCAGCGGCCCGAGCCTGTTCGGCGGGTCGGCCCTCGACCTCAAGGGCGTGCTCGACCGACTCGAGCAGGCCGAGAACGACGAGCAGGTCGAGGCCGTGCTGCTCACCTTCTACAACGGCGGGCTGATGGGTTTCGCCCAGGCGCAGGAAATCCGCGACCAGCTCGGCGAGATCCGCGAGGCGGGCAAGAAGATCTTCGTCTACGCCGACACCTACGACACCGTCAGCTACTTCGTCGCCAGCGCCGCCACCGACGTGGTCCTGATGGACGGCGGCGAGCTGTTCATGCCGGGCGTCGCGATCGAGCCGATGTTCTACCGCGGCGCGCTCGACATCCTCGGCATCAAGCCCGACTACGTGCAGGTCGGCGAGTTCAAAGGAGCCGAGGAGCCTTACACGCGCACCGAGCCCTCGCCCGAGCTCGAGCAGGAGATGGAGCAGCTCGTTGATGCCCTCTACGGCCAGATCGTCGACGGCATCAGTGAGTCGCGCGGGCTCGGCAAGAAGAAGGTCAAGAAGGCGATCGACCGCGCCATGACACCCGCGAAGGACGCGATGGAGCAGGGCTGGGTCGACCACCTCGCCGACCCCGACGGTCTGCGTGCTCTCTTCGCCGATGCCCTGGGCGATGACCCACGCATCGACGCCAACTACGGCCTGAGCGACGAGGGCGGCTTCGACCCCGACAACCCGTTCGCCATCTTCCAGCTCTTCAAGCCTCAAACCGTCGACGCGACCAACCCGAGCATCGCCGTCGTCTACGCCGAAGGAACCATTACCGGTGGCGAGGGCGGAGGCGACCTGTTCACGGCCGGCGGCATCGGCAGCGAGGCGATCCGCCGGGCGATGCGGATCATCGAGCGCGACGACGAGATCAAGGCCGTCGTCATCCGCATCGACTCCCCCGGCGGCAGCGCGCTGGCGAGCGAGGCGATGTACCAAAGCGTCCGCCGCGTCGCCGAGAAGAAGCCGGTCATCATTTCCATCGGCGGGATGGCCGCCAGCGGCGGGTACTACCTCGCCTGCGCCGGCGACACGATCTACGCCGACCCGGCGGGCATCATCGGCAGCATCGGCGTGGTCGGCGGCAAGCTCGTGCTCAGCGGCCTGTACGACAAGGTCGGCCTGACCACCAGCAGCTTCAGCCGCGGCGAAAACGCCCGCCTCTTCAGCGAAACCCAGCCGTGGGACGCCAAGCAGGAGAAGCTCGTCCGCCGCTGGATGGAGAGCACGTATGAGCAATTCACCGACCGCGTGATGCAGACGCGCGGCGACAAGATTGAGGACATCTCCGAGGTCGCCAAGGGCCGCGTCTTTCTCGCCGAGCAGGGGCTGGAACTCGGCATGGTCGACGTGCTTGGCGGCATCGACGACGCCCTCGCCGACGCCGCCGAGCGGGCGGGCCTGGAGGGTGATTACGACCTGGTGATCCTCCCCGACGCCGCCCCCAACCCCTTCGCCGGCGCCGGCCTTCCCTTCGGCGAGACCCCGCTGGTCCAGTTCGTCAGCAGCCTGCCGCCAAGCCTGCGCAACCCGGTGATCGACGCATTGCAAATGGCCGAACTGCTGAGCGATCGCCCGGTCGTGCTGATGAGCCCGTGGCGGGTGCGGGTGAGATGAGCGACGGCAAATCCCTGTGGGTCAGGTGCCAAAATGGATTCTGACCCCTTTTCTCTGTCTGGGCATAGGCGACGGTGGCATCGAGAACGTGGTTGCGGTCGAGCAGGACGTGGCCGCGTGTCGTGAGAAAGTTGGCGATCTCCTCCGGCGGCGTCAGGTTTTTGAGGAACAGGCCCGAATGCACGTCGATCGGCTTGATCTCGTGCGGGAAGCTCATGTAGTGCTTGTCGTCGAACATGGCAAAGCCCCGCCCACTGCCCTCGACGTTGAACCGCTCGCCGGTTTGGGAATCATGCCACCGACAGAACATGTGGCCCTTGGCGCAGACGAGATAGACCGGGTAGCCCAGCAGCCGGGCGATGGCGGCGTACAGCACGGGCATATTGGCGCAGGTGCCGCTACGCTCGCCCTTGCGCGGGTCGAGCAGGCTGTGCAGGAAGCCCTCGCCGCTCTTTTCGTAGATCTTGCGCTCAACGGCCTCGGCGTCGTAGCGGACGTTGAAATCCTCCTGCACCACCGTGATGAGCACGATCATCCGGTAGACGCTCTCCTTACCCTCAAACTCGGCCGGGTTCTGCTGGAAGCGATAAGCGTGGCGGCGCGTCTCCGCCAGCACGCCCTTCGTCATCTCGTCGAGCGTCGCAAGGCACGCACCGATGTTCAGTTTCAGAGTGTCGGGCAAGCCGGTGGCACACAGCAGGTTCGCCACCTCGATCGGCACGCGGGCGAGGTGATTCACCGGCAGGTCGAGGAGTTGACCCATAGAGCTAAGGCCGACAACTCGGGTGCCCCCGGTGCCCGGCTGGCGGGCGTCGGTGCGGGCTGAAGTTCCGTTCTGGATCGTTTGGCTAGGCAACCATCTCCTGACGGTCTCGCCGATCATGGCGAAACAGGCGATGGACTGCAAACGCATTTCGCAGACGTGTGGGAAGTCGGCAATGGCTGTAGCTGCGCCGCCCGCTGCCCAATCAGGTCGTTGACGGCTTCGGGAATGTCACTGTCAATGGCAACGGAGACAGCCCCGTCAGGTCGAGGGATGCTGCATCTGTGCAGACGTAGTCGATGGCGGAACTTGGCCAAATGAAACGCCGCCGACCAGAATGGCCGGCGGCGGTCCTCCTCAGGATCGGGTTGTGACGGCAGAGCCGACTTACGCGAGCGTGCCGGGGCCGGCGAAGTCGTCGGGGTCGTTGTCGGTCACGCTGGCGTTGGCGCTGACGGTCGTCGTGGCGCCGGCGGCGGTGAAGACGCCGCCGCCGGTGTCGGCGGAGTTGTCGGTGATCGACACGCTGCCCAGCAGCACGCCGCCGCCAGGGCCGTTGAAGATGCCGCCGCCGGCGGATTCGGCCGAGTTGTTGAACAGGCTCGACCCGCCGCCGACGGTCATCGTGCCGCCGTTGTTGAAGATCGCGCCGCCGCCGTTGTCGGCGTCGGTGCCGTTGGCGGCGTTGCCGCGCAGGACGGTGTTGTCGACGCTCATCGTGCTGCCGGCCTGGTTCCACAGGGCGCCACCCTCGGCGGCGGCGACGTTGGCGACGAACTCGGCGTCGTCGATATCGACATCGGTGCCGTCCATGCCGGTGACGTGAATCGCGCCGCCGTTGCCGGGCGCGGCCGAGCCGCTCGGGCCCGCGATGTTGAAGCTGTACTCGCCGCCGTCGATGTCGACGCTGCCGTCGATCACCTCGATGGCCCCGCCGGCGCGGTTGGCCTCGTTGCGGAGGAAGTCGGTGTCGGTGAGGGTGACGTCGCCGCCGGTGCTGAGCAGTCCGCCGCCGCTGGCGCTGGCGCCGGTGGCAAGGTTGCCATCGACGCTCACGCCGTCGAGGGTGAGGGTGCCGCCGTTGTTGAAGACGCCCGCGCCGCCGTCATCGGCCGCGTCGCCGAAGGCGAGGTTGCGCAGGACGACGCCGCCGGTCATGGTCATGGTCGAGCCGCTCTGGTTCCAGAAGCCGCCACCCTCCTGGCCGGCGGAGTTGGCGCGGAAGTCGGTGTCGACGAAGTCGATCGTGGCGATGCCGGTGACGTGGAAACCTCCGCCGTTGCCGGGGGCCGCGAAGCCGTCGGGGCCGGCGATGTTCAGGCGGAAGAGGCTGTTGTTCGCGTCGAAGTCGCCGTCGATGAGCTCGACGCCGCCGCCGGCGCGGTTAGCGGTGTTGCTTTGCAGGCGGACGTTGTCGAGGGTCACGAGGCCGTCGACGCTCAGGAGTCCGCCGCCGCTGCCGCTGGTGCCGCCGGCGGCGTTGTTGGCGATGGCGGTGTCGCTGACGTTGAGCGTGCCGCCGTTGTTGAAGAGGGCACCGCCGCCGGTGTCGGCGTCATCGCCGGCCGCCACGTTGCCGCGCAAGCGGGAGTCCGTGACGGTCATCGTGCTGCCGGCTTGGTTCCAGAGGCCACCGCCCTCGAGCGCGGCGGTGTTGGCCCAGACGGTGACGCCGTCGAACGAGGTGGTCGTGCTCATGCCGCTGACGTGGAGCGCGCCGCCGTTGCCGGGCGCGGCCGAGCCGCTGGGGCCGGCGACGTTGCTGGTGAGTCGCCCGCCGGTCATGGTGAGGGTGCCGTCGATGATCTCGATGGCCCCGCCGGCGCGGTTGGCGACGTTGCCGTCGAAGCGGTTGGCGAAGCCTTCGCCGGTGATGGTGACGTCGCCGCCCGTGCTGAGCAATCCGCCGCCGCTGCCGCTGGCGCCGTCGGCAACATTGTTCAGGACGCGAACCTCGTTGAGATCGAGCGTGCCACCGTTGTTAAAGAGGCCGCCGCCGCCGGTGTCGGCATCATCGCCGCTGGCGGTGTTGCCGGTGATGAAGGTGCCGTCGACGCTCATAGTCGAGCCGGCTTGATTCCAAAGGCCGCCGCCTTCGAGGGCGGCGCTGTTGCCGCTGACGGTTCCGCCGGTGAAGGTCGTCGTCGTGCCGCTCATGCCGCTGACGTGCAGCGCGCCGCCGTTGCCGGGCGCGGCCGAGCCGCTCGGGCCGGCGACGTTACCAACGTAGTCGGCGTCGGTGGAGGTGAAGGACCCGTCGATCAATTCGACCGCGCCGCCGGCGCGGTTGGCGGTGTTGCCGGAGAAGGTCGTGTCGGTGACGGTCACGTCGCCGCCCACGCTGAGGAGCCCGCCGCCGCTGCCGCTGGCGCCGTCGGCGGTGTTGTTGGCGACGGTGCCGCCGGTGAGGACGAAGGTGCCGCCGTTGTTGAAGAGGCCGCCGCCGCCGGTGTCGGCGTCGTCGCCGCTGGCGGTGTTGCCGGTGACGGTCGCGTTCTGAACGGTCATCGTTGAGCCGCTCTGATTCCACAGGCCGCCACCTTCAAGGGCGGCGGCGTTGGCGTCGACGGTGGCGCGGTCGATGAGGACGGTGCTGCTCATGCCGCTGACGTGCAGCGCGCCGCCGTTGCCGGGCGCGGCCGAGCCGTCGGGGCCGGCCACGTTGTTAGAGAGGCTGCCGAAGGTCTGGGTGAAGGAGCCGTCGACGAGTTCCACGCCGCCGCCGGCGCGGTTGGCGGTGTTGCCGATGATGTCACTCCGCGTGGAGGTGACGTCGCCGTCGAGGATGAAGACGCCGCCGCCGCTGCCGCTGGCACCGTTGGCGGTATTGTTCGTGATGCTGCTGTCGACAAGGTCGACGGAGCCGCCCTCGACGAAGAGTCCGCCGCCGCCGTTGGCCGCGTCGGCGCCGGTGGCAGTGTTGCCGCTGAGGATCATGTTCGTCAGCGCGACGTCGCCGCCGCTGGCCACGTAGACGCCGCCGCCGTTGTCGGCGTTGCCGCCGGTGACGGTGAAGTTCAGGAGGCGAACCGAGTCGCCGGTGTTAACGGTGAACCCACGGCTCGATCCGTCGGCGTCGATCGTCACGTTGCGGCTGGTGCCGTTGATCGTGAGATCGTCGCTGATCGTCAGCTCGCCCTCGGTCAGCGTGATCGTTCCGCCGGCAAGGCCGCTGGCGAAGGTGATGGAGTCGCCGTCGTCGTCGCCCGCGGCGGCGTCGCCGCTGGCGGCATTGGTGTTGGAGGCAATGATCGCCTCGCGGAGCGTCAGGTTGCCATCTTCGGCGGCGGGGCCATCGAGCAGGGAGTCAACGACGTAGGTGGTGAGCAGACGGCGGCTTTCGAGGGTTTCGATCGTGTTTCGCATCGTGTGATGGGGGGTTGGGGCAGTTCTCTTCCGTGGCGGACCGCGTCATGGCCCGGTAACACCCAACGGCTACGCGATCCGCGTGGCGGGTGGATGCCGCATCAGAAGGAAAGTCAAGGGACACACACGACGACATGCTTCAACAGTCGAGCGGAAAGTCTCGAACCTGATGTCTTGCAAGCAGTTGGGCCGAATCGATCGTCCGCCAGAGTTTGCTCCCATCTGTCTGTTGCAACAGGAACCCGAGTTGCCTTCGTCGATCTGCGTCGGTCAATGTGACACGACGGTCGGTTGCCTTGTCGTGCCGTCGATCGCGATCTGCCGCGTGGCGAGACGTTGGGCGAGGGCGGCGTCGTGAGACGCGTGGAGGACGGTCGAGCCGTTCCTGGACCGCTCCGCATCCAGGAGGGCGATGACCCGCTCGCGCGCGGCGGGATCGAGCGCGCTTGTGGGCTCGTCGAGCAGCAGGATGGGCGGCCGGTGGGCGAGGGCACGCGCGATCGCGACACGCTGCCGCTCGCCGCCGCTGAGCTTGCGCGGGCGGCGGTCGAGCAGGGGAAGCAGGCCCAGCGCGTCAGCAAGTTCCTCCACACGCCGTTGACGCTCCGTCTGATTCACGCCGCGGAGGCGAAGGGCGAAGGCGATGTTGTCGCGTACGCGCAGGTGCCGAAACAAGGCTGCCTCCTGCGGCACGTACCCGATGCCGCGCTGGCCGGGTGGTCGCGTGGTGACATCGCGATCGCCGAGGCGAACTATGCCCGAGACCGGCCGTCGCAGGCCCGCGATGACTTCGAGCAGCGAGGTCTTCCCGCTGCCGGTTGGGCCGGTCAGCAGCGCGTGCTCGCCGGGATCGACGCGCAGCGCGACCTCCGTCAGGGCGAAGCTGCCCTGGCGAATCGTGAGATCGACGACCTCGATCATGCCGGCTCCGATCGCCCGAGCCCGCGGGTGGCCAGCAACGCGATCGCCGCGACGGCGACCATCACCAGCGACACGCTCAGCGCCCCGGCCACGTCGCCGAGGTTGAGCGCGAGGAAGACGCTGCCGCTGAGCGTTTCGGTCTTCATCCGCGTGATGCCCGCGAAGACCAGCAAAGGCCCGAACTCGCCGATCGAGCGGGCCCACGCGAGCGTGAACGCCGCCAGCATACCGCTTCGCGCTTCGCCAAGAGTGACGAGGAAGAAGGCCTCGCGTCGCGAGCAGCCGAGCGTGCGCGCAACGTCCTCGCCGCGGGGGGAGATGCCGTCGAACGCCACGCGCATCGCCCGGATGGCGAAGGCCGCCGCCACCGTAAATTGCGCCAGCACGACCGCGGGCACCTCGAACGTCACGCCGCGCACGCCGGGAATGCCCAGGCCCGCGACGGCCGCCTCCGCCGCGCGGCCGGGCGGCGTGCGGAAGAGCACGAGCAACGCCAGCCCCAGCACCAGCGGCGGCAGGACGATCGGCACGTCAAACAGCGCTTCGACCAGCCCCTTGCCGACGAAGTTCCGCCGGCTCAGGAGGTAGCCCGCCGGCACGGCGACGACGGTCGCGAGCAGGGCCGCCAGGGTGGAGCTGACGAGGCTCAGCGCGATTGCGTAGCGAATCTCCGTCGACGCCAGCGTCCGCCGCACCGCCGCCGGCTCAACGTGCCACGCGATCCCCGCGAGCAGGGCGAGGATGAGCAGCGCGTACAGCCCGGCCACACCGGCAAGGGCGCCGGTGAACAAAGCATCGAGCGAACGTCGCGGCGGGTCGCGCATCGGCGCAGCGAGCATATCTTGCGAAAGCTCGCTTCCTCTGGAACCTCGCGGCTACGCAACGTCCACCGGTACGAGCGCGATCCTTGCCGACGCCGGAGCGGAAGCTCCGGCGTCAGAGAGGTGCGCATTCAAAGTCGTCCGCAGACCGTCGAGCTTTTCGAGCGATTTCACTACGGCCGACGCATTCCGGTTGCCGCGATGTGGGTAGCGGCTGCCGGCGAGGCGAGGAAGGTGAGCAGGGCGTCTCCGTCGCCACCGACCACACGGGCGGCGACCACGGGCTCCTCGCCAAGCGAGAGGCCCACGAGTTCCAGCGCCTCCACGCCAGCGAGCGTCGGAATCAGGTGCGCCCACAGCACGGTTACGTCGACGGCGCCCAGGCGAAGGTCGGCGGCGGCGTCGGTGACGGTTGGCTTGCTGACGACGATCCGCTCGCGCAGTGCCGGCCAGACGCCGGCGTCGAGCAGGGCCCGCCGCGCCACGCGCCCAACGGCGGCCTGATCCGGATCGGCCAGGGCGAAGCGGACGTCCCGCCTCTGAAGGTCGGCGAGCGACCAAATTTGCTTCGGATTCCCCGCCGCAACTGAGATGACCGCCCGCTGCATCGCCAGCACGTGCGGGTCCGCCAGACGGCCATCACGCACTCCCCGCTCGACCGTGGCGGCGTCGGCGGAGACGAAGACATCGCACGGCGCGCCGGCGACGGTCTGGCCGTAGAGCGTGCCGGTGCCGCCCCAGACGACGTCCACGTGCCGGCCGCTCATCGTTTGGAAATCCCGCACCGCTGGCTCGATGGCGGCGCGTTGTCCCGCCGCGACGAAGAGCATGATCGGCCGCGGACCGTCCCGGCCGGCGAGGATCGGCAAGGCGAGCAGCAGGCCGGCCAACACGCTGATGACCACGCCCACGCCCAACAGCAGGCGCAACCCGGCGGTTCGACGCGGTCGAATCACGCGGCGGCGTCCTCGCTGCGGGAGTCGTCGGCCGGCGGGTCGGCGAGGAACTCGTCGATCGCTTCAATCGCTTGGAGCATGGTGTCGCTGACGTACTGCTCGTCGAGGTCGTCGGGCAGGCGGTCGACGAGCGGGACGAGCGCGTCGCGCAGGTCCGGCTGCGTCGGCTCGTGGCCGAGCTGCGACAGTTCCTCGATCGCGGTGGCGACCGCGGTGAAGTGCGGGTTGGACAGGTCGATGTCCGTCTCATCCCCGTGCCCGTCGAGCAGCTTGCCAACCGCGTAGCGCACCTTGCCGACAAGGTTGTGCTCGCGGCGGCGCTCGTCACTGAGGGGCGACTTGCCACTGCGGTGGTCGCGGATGCGCTCGCGCAGCTCGCCGGCGCGGGCGGGGTCGGCGGCGTCATCGAGGGCCAGGTGGTTGAAGTAGTGCCGTCCGCGCCGCCCGACCTCGCGGGAGGCGATGAAGGCGGCCATCTGGTCGGGGTCGGCCGAGCCGCCGATGCGCGTGCGGCCAAGCATCACGTGCAGCATCGACTGCGCCTCGGCCAGCAACTGCACGGCGTTGGCGTTGGGCAGGTCGGCGTCGGCCTCCTCCTCGCCCTCGTCGCTCGTCGCGAAGTCGAAGGATCCGACCGCCTCCGCCGCGTCGGCGAGGGCCTCGTAGGCGTCGGCAAGGCGGTCCATCGACTCCGGCAGCCGCGTGCGGCAGGCGCCGACCTTGCACATCCACAGGAAGGCGTCCGGCATCGCCTTGGCGGCCTCGATGATCTCGATGTCGCCGCGCTGCACCGTGTCGCGGTCAAGCTTTTCCCGCTCGTACTGCCACCGCGCGGCGCGGGCCTTCAGGCGGGCGCGGGCGCAGACGAGCTTGGCGTCGAAGTGCGTCGCCCGCTCGCGCACCGGCCGGGCGGGCTCGGCCGACAACGCGACTGGGTGCGACTGCGCCGCAGCGGGTGGCGGAGGCGGTGGTGGGGGCGACGGTGGCGACGCCGCGGTGGAGCCGGGCTTGAGCAGCTTGTCCGCGGCGCGGCGGAACCGGGCGTCGCGGTAGTAGGCGTCCCGCAGCACGTCGACCGCGGCCACGGCCAGGCCGCGCAGGTCCGTCCACAAGTCCGCCTGTTGCGGCGTTGCGGGCGTGGGCGAATGGGTTGAAGTCTCGGGCGCGGCGTCGGAATCGGTCGGGTGCATAAACGGCTTACATAGAACAAACGGGCGACATCTCGGAGAAACGGCAAATGTACCAGCCACGCGCCGCGAACCCAACTGACGCGTTGCTTTCCCTAACGCGTTGCAACGCCGTTTTGGGTGCTTATTTCGCGGCGGCGCGCTTGGCGAGGAGCTTTTTGGCAGTGCCCACGAGGTAGAAGCTGCCGGTGATGAGCAACAAGTCGTCCGTGCCGATGCTTCGCCGCGCGTGCTTGAGGGCCTCGTCGAGCGAGTCGACCGCCTGGCTCATGCGGCCGAACTGCTCCTGGTAGATCTTCTGCAACTCCTTTGGGTCGGCCGAGCGGACCGAGTCGACGCGCGTGAAGATGACCTTGTCCGCCCCGCTCGCAAGGCGCTCGAGCATCGCGGGGGCGTCCTTGTCGGTGCAGCAGCCAAAAATGACGTGGCTGGCCTCGTAATCGAAGTGCTGGCCGACCCCCTTAAGCAGGGCGTCGATGCTCGCCGGGTTGTGGGCGCAGTCGACGACAACCGTTGGCTCGGTGCGGACGACCTCCATCCGCCCATCGAGCGTCAGCTTCGCCAGGCCGCGGCGGACGTCGTCATCGCTGATCTTCCACCCGCGATGCTTCAGATCGTCGATCGCCGCCAGCGCGAGACCGCAATTGATCGCCTGGTGCTCGCCCAGCAGCGGGGCGGCGAGGTGGTCGAGGCTGGTTCGCGGCGTCTCGAAGGTGACGCGGTTGTGCCGCCCGAGCATGCGGCTGGCCTCAAAACGGTAGGTGAACTCGATCTCCTCGCCGAGCACCTGCAACTCCTGGCCAACATTCTTCGCCGCAGCCCGGAGCACCGGCAGGACGGCCTCGTGCTGCGGCGGAACCGGCGCGGTGATGGCCGTGGCGCCCGGCTTGAAGATGCCCGCCTTCTCCCCGGCGATCTTCTCAATTGTCGGGCCAAGTTGCTCGACGTGATCCATGCTGACGGGCGTGATGATCGTCGTCAGCGGCTCGAGCACGTTCGTCGAGTCAAGCCGCCCGCCGAGACCGGTTTCGACGACGGCGATGTCGACCTCCTCGTCCGCGAAGTGGCGAAACGCAATGGCAGTCAACACGTCAAAGTAGGTCGGCTGAATCTTCAGCTTCGCGACGATCGGCTCCGCCTGCTTGGTGAGCTTGGCAAACTTTTCGCGCGAGATCATCTGCCCCTGCGGCAGGGCGGTCGCGTCCTGCTCGGGGCGAAGCACGCGCAGGCGCTCGCGCACGTCGACCAGGTGCGGCGACGAGTAGAGGCCGACGGTGAACCCGGCCGCCCGCAGGACGGCGGCGATCATGGCGCAGGTGCTTCCCTTGCCTTTGGTGCCGGCGACGTGAACGCTGGCATATTTGGTCTGCGGATTGCTGAGCTTCTTGCAGAGCTCGCGCATGCGGCCGAGGTTGAAGTTCTCGGGCGTGTAGGTGACGATGCGGCGGCGCTCGAAGTTGTGCAGCGAGTCGAGGAAGCGGACTGCGCGGGCGAACGTGGTGATCGGCTGCCCCTCCGCACCCGGCTTCGTCGAGACGGCGTCGACCGGCGCGCTCCGGCGCGGCGACGTCTTGTTGGTGGATCTCGTCCGTGAGGGCATGCCCAGAAATTAAGCAATCGGCGTCCGATATGCAAGGATTGATTGCTATGTGCGTACGCAGCAACGGGTAGCCGACGCCGCCGACCTTCTCGAACCACGCCGCAACGCGGTGTCATCCCGACGCGGAAAATTGGGCGATCTCAAACTATGGGTATCGCAGGGGCGAATGATGAAGACGTATGTCCGCCGTCGCCACCGATCTGATTGAGACCGTCGCGTTCGTCAGCCTCGGCTGCGCGAAGAACCTGGTCGATTCCGAGCGCATGCTCGGCCTGCTCGCCGCCGACGGCATTGCCGTCACGCCCGATCATGACGAGGCGGACGCCATCGTCATCAACACCTGCGGCTTTCTCGAGGCGAGCAAGACTGAATCGATGGCGGAGATTCAGGCGGCGATTGACTTGAAAGAGTCGGGCCGATGCAAGCGTGTGATCGTCGCCGGCTGCCTGGTGCAGCGGCACAAGACGAAGCTGCTCGCGGATGCCCCCGGCATCGACCGGCTGGTGGGCGTGTTCGACCGCGACCACATCGTCAAGGCCGTCCGCGGCGAACGCAACGGTGTGACGGATCATTTCCTCGGCAAGTACCACGCCACGACGCGTTCCGCGGGAGAGGAAAAGGGGTCAGGAGAGGAAAAGGAGGAAAAGGGGTCAGGAGCCTTTGTTGCCGCGGTGACGCCCGAGCGACCAGGCGATCGCCCCGCAACAAAGGCTCCCGACCCCTTTTCCGGCCGCCCGTCGCCTGCGCAGATGCTGCTCGACAAGCAGACCGCCGGCAAGCGCGGCCGGCGGCTGCCGGTCTTCGAGGACGACCGAGCCCGGCTGCGCCTGACGCCGCGGCACTTCGCGTACCTGCGGATGAGCGAGGGGTGCAACCAGGGGTGCGGCTTCTGCACGATCCCGAGCATCCGCGGGCCGATGCGCAGCAAGCCGGTCGAGAACATTGTGTTGGAGGCCGAGGAGCTGGCGAGCGACGGGGCGGTGGAGCTGCTGCTGATCGGGCAGGACACGACGAGTTACGGGACCGACATCGGCTGGCACGGCCAGGGTCGCGGCCTCGCCGGCTTGCTGAAGACGCTCGACCGCGAGCTGCCGGCCGACGTGGCGTGGGTTCGTTTGATGTACGCCTACCCAAGCTGCTTCACGGACGAGATGATCGACGCGCTGGCGAGTTGCCGGCGCGTGGTGCCGTACGTCGACATGCCGTTACAGCACATCAACACGGACGTGCTGGCCCGCATGAAGCGGAAGGTCGACCGCGACCTGACGACGACGCTCGTCGACAAGCTGCACGACCGCGTCCCCGGCCTCGCGCTGCGGACGACGTTCATCACCGGCAGCCCGGGCGAGACGGAGGCGGAGCATCAGGAGTTGGTCGATTGGATCGCCGAGGGCCACTTCGAGCACGTGGGCGTCTTCGAGTACTCCCCCGAGCCCGGCACGCCGATGGGCCGGATGGGGGGGCAGATCGACGCCGAGACGAAGGCCCGGCGGTACGGTGAGTTGATGGAGGCCCAGCAGCGGGTCGTCTTCGCCCGCAACGCTGAACGGGTGGGTGAGACGTTCGAGGCCATCATCGACGGTGAGCAGGGCGAGGCGGACGACGGCACCTTTGTCTACAGCGCCCGCACGAAGGGTCAGGCTCCGGACATCGACAGCGTGACCTACGTCGCGTCGAAAGAGCCTCTGCACGGCGGGCAGATTCTGGATGTGGAGGTGACGGCGTTCGAGGATTACGACCTAGTCGCCCAGCCGCCACGCAAGACCAGCCGGGCGTTGAAGGTGCTGGCTACGGCGTGAGCGGGTCGGCACGGCGGTCGAGGTCCGGCGTCTCGCCGCGGTGGCCGTGCCAGAGGTAGAGGATGCGCACGATGCGTTCGGTCTCGAAGACGTCGTAGTAGACGTGGCGGTTATGCTCGAAGTGCGTTCGGTGGACCGCCCGTGGAGGAGGCGGGGCGAAGACCAGGAACTTGGTGGGCATGTTCCCCAACTTGCGCAGAAACCTGCGGAGTCGGCGATCCCAACCCGCGGCGGTCTCGATGTAGGTCTTTAGCAGGATGCGGTCGAGTATTTCTCCGATGTCATGGATTGCTCCGGGATGTTCGATGACTTGAAACACATCATCTTGCGGCCCGCTCATACCGCCTCCCGCGTTTGAGCCCCCTGGCGTGCCGCCTGCTCGGCTGCATCTTTCTCGCGTAACCGGCGCACGAGTTGATCGTGGGCTTGATCGACCGGCAGGCACTCGCTCAGCGGCGTCTCCTGGCGGCGGCGAATCTCTTGCAGGACCTCCGGCGGCGGCTCGTCGCGGCGCAACTCAGCAACGCGGTTGGCGGCAAGATCGGCGACGACGTGCTCCAGCGAGGCGTCGCCCGCGGTCTCGCGCAACGCCTGGGCCACGTCTTCCGGCAAATCGATCGTGAGGCGAACCATGCCGCCAGTCTACCCAAACCGCACGCCGCGGAAGGTCCGCTTGACGCCGGGCTTGGTCAGGTAGCGGAGGGCAGTGACGAGCACGAACGTGACCAGCGCCAGCGGGATAAGCGTCCAGACGAAGAACGCCCCGAGCGCGCTGCGCCGCGGGGCGGCGGCGGGGACACTGGCGAACAGATCTTCGAGTCCGCCCGTCAGGCGGTAGCCGATCGTTAGGGCCAGGTAAATCAACAGGCCGATGCTGAACGCAATCATCCCGCGGCGGCCCCACTCGAGGCGGATCAGGCCCATCAACCCAGACGCCGTGCCGAGGGTGCCCAGGCAGAAGAAGACGATTACGGCCGCGATGTCCGTCGCCCGCGGCGTCGGCGGGGGCGGGCGCTGATCCTCCGGCATCGCCGCGATCTCCGGCGGCGGTTCTACGCTGCGCAGGCCCAGCGCCGTCAGCGGGCTGCACAGCATCATCAAGAGGCCGATCACGAGAATGGCCGCGCTTATGCCCGGCACGAGCGGCGCGGGGTCGGGCGGAGGTGTCGGTCGCGGATCGGTCACGGTCGCATCATTGCGCCGCGTCGGCGGGTAGACTTCGCCCGCCGTGCTCGACCCCGCCCTGCGCAAGAAGATTCCCAACGCGATCACCGTCGCGCGGCTGGTGATCGCGGCGATCTTCTTCGCGATGCTGCGCTTCTACGACCACGGCGGCGCCGCGATGGCGTGGTGGCTCTTCGCCGCCGGCTGGGTCTACGGGCTGGCGGCGGCGACGGACTGGATCGACGGGCACCTTGCCCGCAAGTGGGACGCCAGCAGCACCTTCGGCCGGGTGGTCGACCCGTTCTGCGACAAAATCCTCGTGCTGGGCAGCTTCGTCTTCTTCGCCAGCCGCGTCTTCAGCGGTCCCGGCGGCGAGTCGCTGACGGGCGTCGGGCCGATCGTGGTGATCATCCTGCTCGGGCGGGAACTGCTCGTGACGACCATCCGCAGCCTGACCGCCGACGACCCCGGCGGGGCGATGGGGGCCAAGTGGGCCGGCAAGTTCAAGATGGTCTTCCAGTCGATCGCGATCCCGGTCGTGCTCGTCTACGTCATCGCCCGCGGCCTCTTCCCGAACGCCGTCGCCCCCGGCACCGCGTGGGAGCTCGGCCTGCGCATCCTGCGGGACATCGCCGTCTGGGGCACGGTGCTCGTGACGGTGTGGAGCGCGTGGAGCTACGTTCCGAAAGGCAGAAGGCAGAAGGATGAAGGATGAAGGATGAACCCGAGGCAGAGCCCGGCGGTCTCATCATCCGGCTCAGGTTCATCCTTCATCCTTCCGCCTTCATCCTTCCTCACCCATGACCGCCATTGCCACGCTCCTGGTCGTCCTGACGCTGTCGTTGCTGACGGTGCGGGTGGCGACGGTGATGCTGGTCCTGACCGGGCTCAGCCTGCCGCTGGCGCGGTTCCAGGCCCGCAGCGCGTTCACGGGGTGCGGGTACACGACCGGCGAGAGCGAGCAGATCGTCGGCCACCCGGTGCGGCGGCGGATCATCAGCACGCTCATGCTGCTGGGCAACGCCGGCATCGTCACGACGGTCGGCGCCCTCATGGCCGGCCTGCTGGCGGGGGGCGGCGGCGAGCAGGTGCTCGTCGAGTCGGTCGACCCGGAGACGGGCGAGGTGGCGATGACGCTGGAGCTTGTCAGCACCGCCTTCCCGCTGTGGGTTCGGATGAGCTTTTTGGGCGTGGGCGTGGCGAGCCTGTGGGCGGTTGCCTCTAGCAAGTACGTCGAGCGGATCGTCAACCGCTGGACGTTCAAGCTGCTGCGCAAGTACACGAAAATCGAGGTCCGCGACTACGCGAACCTGATGCACCTCAGCGGCGACTATGGCATCAGCGAGCTGCGCGTCGAGCCCGCCGATTGGATGGCCGACCGGCCGCTGAAGGAGCTGAGGCTCACGAGCGAGGGCGTCATCGTGCTCGGCATGAACCGCAAGGACGGCTCGTACATTGGCGCCCCCGACGCCGACACCACGCCGCGACCCGGCGACGTGCTGATCGTCTACGGCGCCACCGAGCGGCTGCGCGAGATTGACACGCGGCGGCGCAACGCGGCGGGGGCGCTCAAGCACGTCGAGGCCGTCGCCGACCAGCAGGCGCGGCGGGCGGAGTCGCAGGTGGTTGACGCCGCCGACCCCGTTGCCAAGGCCGAGGCCGAGCAGCGCAAGAAGAACGCCGAGCTCGCCCGCGAGGCGGTCCGCCGCCACGTCGAGGCGGTCGAGGCCGCCGAGCAGCCGGAGGTGGTCGGCCCGCAGCCTTCAATCGACCGCCCGGCCCACGCCGGCTAGCCGCGCGCCTGGAGCATCTCGCGGACCAGTCGGTCGGTGGTCAGCGGATTGTCGCCGTCGGCGAGCCTGGCCTTGACCCGCTCCAGCAGCCGTTCGGCGTCCGCGGGGCGCTCGCCGAGGGCGACGAGCGTGTCGACCGCGTCCTGATCGACGGGCGTTAGCCGCGACGGCGTGGGGCGGGCGGATCGGGTTTCGCCCGGAGCGGCGGCGAGGTCGATGAATGCGCCGAGCTTGCCGGCGAGCTCGGCGATAATCGTGTCGGCGGCGCGCTTGCCAATCTGCGGGAGTTTGACGAGTGCCCGCGCGTCGCTGTTCTCGATGGCGGCCGCCAGCTCGCCGGCCGGGACGACCAGCGCCTTGAGCGCCTTGCGCGGGCCGATCCCCTTGACGGTGATGAACCGGCCAAAAAAGCCGCGGTCGGTGTCGGTCTGAAAGCCAATCAGCCGCGGCGTGCTGTTGCCGCCGCTGGTGTCGCCCTCAAGATAAAGGACCGTGTGGAACGTGAGCTCCTCGCCGACGCGACTTTCGAGCCCCTCGATGTCGGACGCGGGGACGAGCACTTCGAGTTCGATTGGCCCCGCCGAGAGCCAGGCCCGGTCTTCGCCAACGCGCACGAGGGTTCCGGTGACGGCGGAGATCATGGCCGCACGGTAGAACGGGCGTCGGCCGCGCAGAGAGGTCGGCGGTCCGATAGCATCCTCGGCCGGGCCGCTCCGGCGTCGCGCGGGCAGGTCGCCCGCCGATCGGCCGATGCACCCGGCACGGGGTCATTTCGCCCCGCGCACGTCTCGAAGGATCGTCAACGCCCATGTGTGGAATCGTCGCCTACGTCGGACGCAAGATTGCCCAGCCCGTTCTGATCGAGGGGCTCAAGCGCCTCGAATATCGCGGCTACGACTCGGCGGGCGTCGCGGTGGTCGAGCCCGACGGCAAGCTGCACGTGCGGCGTGCGGTGGGTCGCATCAGCGTGCTGGAGGACGAAATCGACCGCCGCAACGCCGGGGGCGAGCCGCTGCCGATCGCGGGCGTCGGCATCGCTCACACCCGCTGGGCGACCCACGGCGCCGCGACGCAGAGCAATGCCCACCCGCACCTGGACGACTCGGGCAAAATCGCGCTCGTCCACAACGGCATTATCGAGAACTACGCAGCGCTCAAGAAGTTCCTCGAGAGCAAGGGCCACGACTTCCACAGCGAAACCGACACCGAGGTGCTGGCGGTCCTGATCGGGCACCTGTACGACGAGCTCAAGGCCGAAGGGGCGGCGACCAACGGCGCGACGAACGGCGTGGGCGAGAAGTCGCTGCTCCAGCGCGCGGTGCAGGCAGCGCTGCACGAGGTCGACGGCACGTACGGCATTACCGTCGCGTGCAGCGACGAGCCGGACACGCTCGTCGCCGCCCGTAAGGGTTCGCCGCTCATCATCGGCGTGGGGGAGGACGAGTACATCGTCGCCAGCGACGCCGCGGCCATCGTGGAGCACACGAGCCAGGTCATCTACCTGAACGATAACGAGATGGCCGTGCTGAAGCCCGACCACTTCCGCACGTTCACGATCGACGATGTGCCCGTCAGCCCCGTGATTGAGCAGCTCGAGACGAGCCTCGAAGAGTACGAGCTGGGCGATTACGAGCATTTCATGCTCAAGGAGATTTTCGAGCAGCCCGACGCGGTGCGCAACTGCCTGCGCGGCCGCTGCGAGGTCCGCGAGGAGCGCATCGTTCTGGGCGGGCTCGCCAAGCACGAGCGGACGCTGGCGCGGGCCAAGCGCTTCGTCCTGACGGGCCAGGGCACGGCGTGGCACGCGGGCCTCGTGGGCGACTATCTCATGGAGGATTTGGCCAAGATTGTCACCGAATGCACGTACGCCAGCGAGTTCCGCTACCGCAACCCGCTGGTGGAGGACGACACGGTCGTGGTCGCCATCAGCCAGAGCGGCGAGACGGCCGACACGCTCAGCGCGCTGCGCGAGGCGCAGCTGAAGGGGGCGACGGCGATGGGCATCGTCAACGCCGTCGGCAGCACCATCGCCCGCGAGACCGACTGCGGCGTCTACCTGCACGCCGGCCCGGAAATCGGCGTGGCGAGCACGAAGGCCTTTACCTGCCAGTGCACGGTGCTGACGATGCTGAGCATCTTCCTGGGCCGCCGGCGGTTCATGGGTCAGGAGCAGTGCGCGGAGCTGATTCGTGCGCTCAACCGCGTGCCGGACCAGATGGCGAGCATTCTCGAGCAAAGCGAGTACGTCCGCGACGTGGCCGAGGAGTTCTGCGACCGCGAGAACTGGCTGTTCCTCGGGCGCGGGTACAACTATCCGATCGCGCTGGAGGGGGCGTTGAAGCTGAAGGAGATCAGCTACATCCACGCCGAGGGAATGCCCGCGGCCGAGATGAAGCACGGGCCGATCGCTCTGATTTCGCAGGGGATGCCCGTGGTCTTCATCGCCACGCGGGGCAGCCAGTACGAAAAGGTCATCAGCAACATTGAGGAGGTCCGCGCCCGCGGCGGGCGGATCATCGCGGTGGCGACGGAGGGGGACACGAACATCGACCGCTACAGCGACCACGTCATCCGCGTTCCCGACGTTCCCGAGCCGCTGCAGCCCCTGCTGACGGTCGTGCCGCTGCAACTGCTGGCGTACCACGCGGCGGTGCTCCGCGGGTGCAACGTCGACAAGCCGCGAAACCTGGCCAAGAGCGTGACGGTGGAGTAGAAGGCCCGCTGTGCCCTGAGCATGTTCCCCGACCTTCAAGAGGAGGAGCTGTGAGCGATCGCGACGCGATTTACCGGGTGTTGTTTGACGCTCTGCTCGAACTTCGCGAGGCCGGCGTCGAGCTGAAGGACAAGCGGGTGTTTCATCTGGCAAACCTCCTTCACCATCTGCCGCACTGGCTGAAGGACATCGACGACGGCGCAGCAACGCCCACCCAAGTGGTGCAACGCCTGCGAGAGCGGGCCGAGGATGCCGGCGTTACGGGTTGGTTCGAGGCCCACTTGCCACGCCCGGACGATCAGCCCGCACGGGATCATCCATCGACCGCCGACGCGGCGTAGGGCGACTCCGAGGCAGCAACCCTCGACACCTGATTATCCGGCGTTCGCCGGCGGTCTCGGCTTGCGCGGCCCCTGCGTGCTAAAGCTCTTCAAATAGCTGACCCACATGTCGCTCAGGCCGTGCTCGAAGGCGCCCTGCACGATCAGGTCGAGGTAGGTCTGCGTCGGCGGGATGTGAAACGATTCCTGGGCCACGCCCTGGTACGTGAAGGCGGCCATGGGCTTGCCTTTGCCCATCGGGCGAACGCTCACGTCAATGCGCATGTAGACACCGACCTCTCGGCTGCCGGGGTCGCGGCGGCGACGCACCTTGGCATCCAGCACGGCCGCCTCTGCGTCGTCGATCTCGAACGCGGCGCCGGCCACGTACTTGCCGGGGTCGTACATCACGTCGGCCGTCCCGCCGCCCCAGTATTCGCTGAAGACCGGGAAGCTCAGCCGGTAGTTGTCCAGAATCGCGGGCCGACCGCCGCGCAGGGCGGGGCACTTGTGGCCGTAGTGGCGGCACCACTCGCCGAGGCTCTTGTGGTGAAGGTTCGAGCCGTAGGCGAAGTAAAGCATGATCGACGCTCAGCACAGGTGCTTCGCGGCGCGGCATCGTTGCGATGCGCGGACGCGAAGGCAACGCCAAAGCGACGGCCGGTTCCAGTGCGATCAACGGACGCGCCCCGGATTGTGCGGTGCGCACTCCACCTTATATGATCCGGCCCCCGCTTCAGGGGAAGCTCCGGCCCCCGCGCAACCGCCCGCCTCGCCATGTCCGACTACACGCCTTCCGACGCCGACGACTCGGCCAAAACCGATCCGTCCGAACCGACCGAGTCCGCGGCGTCGTCCGAGTCTTCCCCCGACCTGCTCGTCCCGCCCAGCCGACAGGGATTCCGCGGAGCGCTCGGCGGCGACGGCGGGGGCGCCTTCGGCAATGCCAGCCATGCGCCGGCGTCCGTCCGCCACATCGACTGGGCGGCGGCGTTCCCGTTCGTCCACCTGTTCAAGGCCTTCCGCGTCGCGATCCACCCGCCCAAGCTGATGCTGGCGCTCCTGGCGGTCCTGCTCATCTACGGCGGCGGGCGGGCCCTCGACGGGCTGTTCAGTCTCTTCGGCGACGACTGGCGGGCGCTGCCGGGCGAGGTCGAGCGGTACGAGCGTTTCCACGGCGAACAAGCCGCCGTCACCCCCGGGCCCGCGGCCGGCGGACTGCTCGGGGGCGCCGTTGCGCCCGAACCGGCGCGGCCGACCGGCACCTTCCGCGAGTTCCGCGCCGCCGAGGTCGAGCGCCAGGCGGCGCTCCTGGAGACCCGTCGCCAACAGGTCGCCAGGACCCGCGGCATTGAGAATGTTGGCTCGATCTCGAACAACGACCTGATCGACGCCGTCCGCACAGCCCGCGACGACGAGATCGAGGCCGCCGAGCTTGAGCTGGAAACGGCCCCCGACGACCTGCGCGACGGGGTACGCCGCGACCGCGACCGTCGCATCGCCCTCGCCCGCGAGCAAGCGACGCTGGCCGAAGCATCCATCCGCGAGCGCATGGGCCGGGGCGTGTGGCGTGAGTTTTACGAGTACGAGGTCGCCCAATTCGACCGCGCCATCGGCGGCATCCTCGCGCTCGACTTCGTCGGCCCGCGCGGCGTGCTGGCGAGCCTGTACCGCATGGTCTGGGTCGCGCCCGTCTGGGCGTTCACGCAGCACCTGATCTACTCGGCGCTGCTGGGCGTCTGGACGCTCGTCGTGCTCAGCATCCTCGGCGGTGCCCTCGCCCGCGTCGCGGCCGTGCAGGTGGCCCGCGACGAGAAAATCAGCCTTCGCTCGGCCCTGCGCTTCAGCACGGGCAAGTTCGTCAGCTTCCTGAGCGCCCCGCTGATCCCGGTGCTGGTGATCGCCCTGATCGTCGCGTCGATTGCGATCGTGGTGCTCGTGCTGTCGCTGATCGGCCTGATCCCGAACATGGGCTGGGTCACGGAGTTCGGCGTGGCCATCCTGCTGGGCGTGGCGCTGCTGGGCGGGTTCGTGATGGCGCTGACGTTCGTGGGCCTGATCGGCGGGATCAGCCTGATGTACCCGACGATCGCCGTCGAGGGGACCGACAGCTTCGACGCGATCAGCCGCAGCTTCAGCTACCTCTTCGCCCGCCCGTGGCGGCTGGTCTTCTACGCGCTGGTGAGCCTGGCGTACGGGGCGGTCACGTTCCTGTTCCTGCGGCTGTTCGTCTGGCTCGTGCTCGCCTGCACGCACGGGGCGATCTCGCTGGCGGTGTTGCAGGAGACGGCCGGCACCGATCTGCTCCAGGCGATGTGGCCCGCGCCGCCCTCGCCGGACCAGCTCAGCCACGCAGTCGACTACGGCGCCCTCACCTGGACGCAGGGCGTGGCAGCGTTCATCATCGCGTTCTGGGTCTACCTCGTGATCGCGCTGCTGGCCGCCTACGCGCTGAGCCTCTACCTCAGCAGCGGCACGATCATCTACTTCCTCATGCGCCGCGAGGTCGACGCCACCGATCTCGACGAGGTCTACTTCGACCCCGCCGACGAGGAGTACGCCGGCTACGCCGACGTGCCGGAGGATCCGAGCGCCGACCCGGAGAACCCGCCCGCCGCACCCCCCGCGGGCAAGCCGGCGGACGCGGGCCAATAATCGACCCGCCCATGCCCACCTACGACTACGAGTGCGCCGCCTGCGGCCACAAGTTCGAAAAGTTTCAGTCCATTACCAGCGACCCGGTCAAGGAGTGCCCGGCCTGCCATAAGAAGCGGGCCAAGCGCTTGATCGGCATCGGCGCCGGCGTGATCTTCAAGGGCGGCGGCTTCTACGAGACCGATTACCGCTCCGACAGCTACGCCAAGGACGCGAAGAAGGACTCCGGCGAGGGCGGCGGCAAGTCGGAGTCGAAGGAGGCCGGCAAGGGCGAGTCGAAGTCCGACTCGAAGCCCGACACCAAGGCCGACAGCAAACCTGCCAAGACGGAGGCCAAGGCCGAGTCGAAGCCCACCAAATCGGCCGCGCCCGCGAAGGACAAGTCGTGAGCGAGACGGATCAACCCGAGCTCCGCTGCCCCATCTGCCGCAAGCCGGCCGCGGCGCACAATGCCGACGATCCGAAGGCGTCGCCGTTTCCGTTCTGCAGCGAGCGCTGCAAGCTGATCGACCTCGGCCGCTGGCTCGACGGGGCGTACCAGATCCCGACCGAGGACGATGATCTTGATGAGACGGAGATCGATCCGTTGCGCGACGCGGACGAGGGATGAGGTGCGTCCCATAGCGATCTGGCAGCTTGACGCTGCTTGCTCCGCCAGCGTTTGCCGCCGATCCAAGCGCGCCATGAAGTTCCCCGCCGCCATTGCCGTTGCCGTCTCCGCCACGCTCGCCGGGCCCGTTTTCGCCGATTTGTTCGGCGTCACCGTCACCGACGGCACCAACACCGTCGACGTCACCGGCAGCAGC
Source organism: Tepidisphaeraceae bacterium (assembly GCA_965214125.1). GTDB lineage: Bacteria > Planctomycetota > Phycisphaerae > Tepidisphaerales > Tepidisphaeraceae > CBDCBA01. The sequence continues at coordinate 178,116 of CBDCBA010000027.1, read as the reverse complement.
GTCTTCGACCTGGCCGACAACATCTTCGATCGTCAAGGCGAGTTCGAGCAGTTCGACGGCGTCGACTTCACCGCCAGCATCGACTACGCCGGTCTCGAAGACGCCATCATCGTCGACGGCGACGCCGACGGCGAAACCGTGACCGTCACGATCCCGTCGATCGACTTCCAGCGCACCTTCAGCGACCCCGACGAGGCCGAGGACTTTCTGCGCGAGGACGGCGCGGGCGTGGTCGCGGACTTCATCCGCGTCACGAACGAGCGGACGCCCGTGGGCGTGACCGACGGCAACCCGGCCGCCCTCACCGCCACGTTGGCCGACGACGCCTTTCGCAACTTCGGCGAGTTCCGCAACCCCTTCGTCACCTACGCCCAGGGCGGCGACGCCAGCCGCCTCTTCTTCCAGGCCAAGGGCATCGACACCGACGTCGGCAGCGGCGTGATCTTCGAGGGGGCGATCGGGACGGCCTTCAAGTTCACCGATCGCGTCGGCCTGTCGGTCAGCCTGCCGGGCACCTACCGCGAGATCGAGGGGGCCGAGACGTTCAGCCTCGGCGCCCAGGTCGGCGTGCCGATCCGGCTCACGCCCGAGACGACGGACGAGCAGCCGCTCTTCTGGCAGATCACGCCGTACGCCCTCGCGGCCGTCGGCGGCAGCCAGGACCAGCTTGCCGGCGGCGTGATCCTCGGCGGCGGCGTGGTGAACACCGTCGGCTTCAAGATCGGCGACCTCTTCCTGCACAGCGGCCAGCAAATCGTCGGCTACGGCGGCACGCCCGTCAGCTACGACGACTACGAGTTCGAGACCGACGTCAGCCAGACGATGTTCCGCATCAGCGCCCAGACTACCTACGGCGGCATCGGCCAGAGTGGCTTTGTGACCGGCGGCCTGCTTTACACCGTCTTTCTCGACGAGGCGGCGGTCGACAACTACATCTGCCCCGTGGTCGGCATCGGCCTGAAGCTCGGCGGCGGCAGCGCCCTGCGCGTGGGCTACCGCGGCGACATCGGCGACGGCTTCGACGCCCACGGCGGCGAGATCGAGCTGCGATTCGCGTTCTGATTCACCGTCGTATCGTGCGGGCGATCGTGATCGTCTCGCACTCGAAGCAGTTCCTGTTCGTCCACATCGGCAAGACCGCCGGCACCAACGTGGCCGCGGCGCTGGAGCCGTACGCGCACGATGCCACGCAACATCTCGTGCCGCGACTGCTCGACCGCGTCGGCGTTCACGCGAACTACCTTGGGCCCGTCGCGTGGCGGCGGTTCCGCCTGCACGCGACGGCCGCGACGGCGAAACGGCACCTGCCGGCGGACGTGTACGACGGCCTCTTCAAGTTCGCGTTCGTGCGCAACCCGTGGGAGTGGTTCTACTCGCAGTGGCGGTTCATGACGCGCGACCCGAGCCACCACCGCGGCGACTTTGTGCGGAACCTGGGCGGATTCGACCAGTACGTCCAGTGGGAGGCCGGCCGCGGCGATCGGACGCAGCGGCGGTTTGTTACGGATCGGCAGGGCGAGTTGATTGTCGATTACCTCGGCCGATTCGAGTCGTTGCGCGACGACTTCGCCGCAATCTGCCGCCACCTGAAGCTCGACATCGCGCTGCCCGGCGCTCGCGAGGGCAACGCGAACGACTACGCGGCCGCGTACGACGGCCCAGAGACCCGCCGGCTGGCCCTGTCGCTCTTCGACGACGACCTGGAGATGTTCCGCTACGAACTGACGGGCCCAACGTGCGACACCGTCGCGCTCAACCGCCACCTCGGCCTGCGGCCGCTTCAGACCGTGTAGTGCGATGCCGGCGGGAGCATCAGGTCAGGCCACTCCGCCCGCCTGACACCGGCGGCGTGGACAGCGCGAAGGAAGCCGAGCAGCGCCTCGCGCGGGTCGTCGGCGGCGCGGATGGCGTCGTAGTCCACGCGGGCCATGTGGCTGCCGCCGGCGTCGATCCACTCGCCGATCGGCAGCGGCTGGTCGGCCAGGTCGTCGGGTTCGGGGGCGACGTAGCCGTAGAACGCGGCGTGCGGGTACTTGTCGTCGCCGGGCCAGAACCCGACGCTGATGACCTCGTGGCTGTACGCCTCGGCGTCGCGCGGGTTGGCAAACTCGCTGGCCGGCTTCGGGTTCGGCCGACCGCTGAAGCGCGTGACAGCCAAGTCGAAGCTGTGCCAAAACAGGTGGCTGGGCGTCTGCTTGCCGAGGAAGTCGCCGCGATACTCGTTGAAAGTGCGGTCGACCCAGGAGAGGGCGCGGAAGTAGCGGTTGGCCCAACGATCCTTGAAGCCGCGGCTTTGCTCGTCCTCTGGAAAGGGCGTTGCCGTCCACGGCAACTCATACGGCGTTGCCAGAATCTCAACATCCACGCCAACACGCGCGAGAGTGTCGAGTAGGTCGCGGTAAAGCCGGGCGCAGTCGCTGCCGTCGTACGGGAGCGTGACGACCTCGCTCGCGCCCTTGTTCGTGGCGACGTGCAGGCCGCCCGGCTCGCGGAGGTCAATTTCGATCGACAGAGTCAACAGCGGGTCGCTCGGCGCGTAGAGCGTGCCGGTCGTCAACCCCCGCGGGGTGACGTAGAGCGGCACGTGCCACCAGTGGTTCTGCCGCGGGTACATCGCGATGCGCAGCTTGCCGACGATCTGGCAAAGCAGGTGGAGCGTTTTGCGCGTGTCGGTCCAGGCGTCGAACGGCAACGGCGGGAGCGTCGGGGCGAACGATCCGGCAAAGGGGCGGGGCAGCGGGTCCGTGTCGGGCATGAACGCCAGCCTACCCGTAGACTCCGCCGCCCTCGATGCCGGAACCGCCCCTGCCGACCAGCCTCCGCGCCACGCACGATCCCTTCGCGGCGATGCGGGAGGCGGCGTTTCGCAACTACCTCGTCGCCGGGCTGCTCGTGAACATCGGCACAGCGGGCCAGGGCCTGGCGATCGGCTGGGAGGTCTACCAGCGCACCGAGCAGGCGATGAGCCTGGCGTGGGTCGCACTGATGCAGGCGATCCCGATGCTCATCCTCACGCTGCCGGCCGGCGTCCTGGCGGACCGGGTCGACCGGCGGCACGTCATGCTCGTCGGCATGGCCGGCACCACGCTCACGAGTGTCGGCCTCGGGCTGCTGTCGTGGCGCCAAGGCTCGATCGGCTGGATGTACGCGCTGCTCCTGCTCGACTCGGCCTTCCTGCGGCTGGCGTGGCCCGCGCGGGCGGCGCTCTTGCCGATGCTCGTGCCGCGGGACATTTTCGAGAACGCCGTCAAGTGGCGCACGAGCGGCGGGCAGATCAGCGGGCTCATCGGGCCGGCCGTCGGCGGGTCGTGATCGCGTGGAGCCTGCCCGCCGCCTACTTCCTGGCGGCGGCGTCGACAATGCTCTTCATGGTCGTCGTCGCCACGCTCCGCGCCGAGACGCGGCCGGAGCCGGGGAAGTCGGCCAAGGGGCTGCCCGGCATCGTCGCCGACCTGCGCGAAGGCGTGGCGTTTGTGTGGCGCAAGAAGATCGTCCTCGGAGCGATCAGCCTCGACCTGTTCGCCGTCCTGCTCGGCGGGGCGGTCTACCTGCTGCCGATCTTCGCGACTGACATCCTGGGTGTCGGCGAGCAGGGCCTGGGCTGGCTCCGGGCCGCGCCCGCCGCCGGGGCGGTGTCGATGGCAATGGTCCTCACGTTCCTGCCGCCGATGAAGCGCGCCGGCTGGACGATGCTCCTGAGCGTCGCCGGCTTCGGCGTCGCCACAATCGTCTTCGGCCTCTCGACCAGCTTCTGGCTTTCGATGGCAATGCTCTTTCTCACCGGCGTCTTCGACAATGTGAGCGTGGTCGTGCGGCAAACCCTGATCCAGCTCGCCACACCCGACGCGATGCGCGGCCGGGTCAGCGCGGTCAGCGCGGTCTTCATCGGCAGCTCCAACCAGCTCGGCGGCTTCGAGAGCGGCACGGTGGCCCAACTGACGAACCCCGTCTTCAGCGTCGTCAGCGGCGGCGTCGGGACGATTGTCGTCGTCCTCGCCTGGAGCGGCCTTTTCCCCGGCCTCCGCAAACTCGCGACGCTCGCTGAGGCGGGCGAGGAGGCGGAGACGACCAAACCGCAACAGTCCGCGTTCGCGGCGAAGCCTTAGCGCTGGTTTGGATCGGGGCACCGCCGGGGGATGTTGCAACATTGCGGTTTGTGCCGATACCTTGACCGGACGCGGCAGTCGCGCCGCGCCGGTTCCCACCTCAACATCAGGGCATTTTCCATGGACACGATGCAGGTCGCCAAGCGACTCACCGAACTTTGCAGCAAGCTCGAGTACCGCCAGGCCGTCGAAGAGCTTTACGCCGACGATGCCGTGCAGATCGAGGCGATGGAGATGCCCGGCACAAGCGGCCGCGAGACGCGCGGCAAGGACGCGATCCTAAAAATGCACGACGAGATGGGCGAGCACCAGGAGATCCACGGCGGCACCTGCGGCGAGCCGTACCCGCACGACGACCAGTTCATCTGCTCCATGAGCATCGACGTCACCCACAAGGACGGCCCGATGAAAGGGCAGCGCATGAACGCGGAGGAGATGTGCCTCTACACGGTCAAGGATGGCAAGATCACCGAGGCCAGGTTCTTCTACAGCATGTGAAGAGCATGTGAAGCCCGGCGGGAGCGTTGACGGTCAGTCACCTTCCGCTGCCGGCGTCACCCAGCCACTGTCGGCGAGGCGGACGAGGCGGGGGATCGCGTCCGACTCGCCCGCCGTCGTGAGGAACGCGAACTCGTCGCAGCAGGCGTACAGGCCGCGCAGCGGGAGGTCGCTGCCCACCTCCACCGCGTCGGCGTCGGCCACCCGATCAAGCAGCAGCACGTGGGTGGCCGTCTTCGTCATGGCGAACATCGCGCTCCCGCCAACCTGCTGTTGGTAAGTGAGGTGAATGACGAGCGACTTCCCATCGATCCGCTGCGCGACCGTCGCCACGAGGTCGATTTCCCCGACGAACCCGACCAGGTCCGCCGCATCCTCCAGGCGCGGCCAGGGCGAGGTGGCGACTTGCATTGCCTGCGGGTCTATCTCCCGCTTGTCCGCCGCCAACTCGACGCGCTGCTCGATCAGCGCTTGCCGCGCCGCGTCGAGCGCCGCCTTGGTCGCGGCAATGGCATCGTCTTTGGCGGGTCGCGAGCGAAAGTAAATGCGGCCGTTGCGGTCGGTCCACGGCAGCTCAGCACGCGGATTGAATACGCCTTTCTCGAGGCGCGGCAACAACGTTTCGAGCCGCCCGATCTCCGCCGCGCACGCGGCCACGTTGTGTTCCGTGACCGCAGGGGGAGCGTCCTCGCCGTCGGGCTTCAGCCGGGCGAGCGCCGCCTCGTACGCCTGCACGACGGCGGCGGGCGCATCCGCTGTCGGCACCCAACGCACCGACCCGGACGACTCCGAAGAGCTTGCCAAGAGCAACGCGAGAACGATTCCGAACATGATGGGTCCATTTTGGACTTCGCCGCCAAGTTCGCAACCCGTTTCTCCGCCGGTAGCTAATGCCGGTCGCCCCACTAAGCTGCGGCCTGCATGACACGGACGTCGGCACGCAGCTTTCTGTCGCACGCGAAGCTGATCGGGCTGATCACGCTCGGCAGCCGTCTGCTGGGGCTCGGCCGCGAGGTGCTGGCGGCGGCGGCGTTCGGGGCGGGGCCGGTTTGGTCGGCGTTCACCTTCGCCTTCACGATCCCCAACCTGTTCCGCAAGCTCTTCGGCGAGGGAGCGATCTCGGCGGCGTTCATCCCGCTCTACGCCCGCGGACTTCAGGCGGCCGATGATGCCGACAGCACCCGCGCGTTCGCGCAGGGCAGCGTCAACCTGCTCGTCGTGATGCTGACGGGGATCGTGCTCGTCGGCGAGGCGGTGCTCGGCATCGCGTGGCTGGCGGGTATCGAGCGTGCGGACTACCGGCTGGCGGTCGTGTTGGCGGCAATCATGCTGCCGTACGTCGTGCTCATTTGCGGGGCGGCCTTCCTGGGCGGGATTCTGAACGTCCACGAGAAATTCGCGGCGCCCGCGGCGGCGAGCGTGTTGTTGAACCTCTGCCTGATTGCGGCGATCGTCGCGGCGTGGTTCGTCTTCAACCTCGCGACCGAGGCGGGGCGGGCGACGGCAACGCTCTGGCTGGCGGTGGCGGTGCTGGTGAGCGGAGCGTTGCAGGTCCTGCTCCTGTGGCCGGGCCTGCGGGCGGTCGGCTTCCGCTTCAACGTGCGGGCGCCGATCCTCACGCCGACGACCCGCAAGATGCTCCTGCTGAGCCTGCCGGTGGCGCTGTCGGCGGGCGTGTTGCAGATCAGCGTGCTGCTCGACAAGGGGATCGCCTTCTTCCTTGCCGCACCCGAGGGGGCGGCGCTGGGCGGGTGGTGGGGGTTCCCGATGCTTGCCGGGGCGGCGGCGCGGCTGAACTGGGCGCAATTCCTCTACCAGTTCCCGCTGGGCGTCTTCGCGATCGCGTTGGCGACGGCGATCTTCCCGAAGCTCTCACGCGACGCCGCTGTGGATCACGGCCGCAACGATGCCTTTCGCGACGGCCTGCGGCGTGGGCTGGAGGCGGCGCTATTCATCGGCCTGCCGGCGAGCGCGGGGCTGGTGCTCGTCTCGACCGACGCCACGCGCGTCCTCTTCGAGCGGGGCCTGTTCACGCCGGAGGACACACGCCTGGTCGCCGCGAGTGTGGCCGTGTACTCCGCCGCGATCTGGGCGTTCAGCGTGCAGCAGATCCTCAACCGCGCCTACTACGCCCTGCACGACACGCGCACGCCGATGATCTGGGCAGCGATCAACCTCGGCCTGAACATTGCGATCGAGCTGCCGTTGCTCTGGCTGTTGCCGCGTCCGTGGGGCGAGGTCGGCATGGCTGCGGGAACGCTCGTGAGCTTCAGCATCCAGGCGATCGTGATGACGTGGCTGCTCTCAAAACGTCTCGATGGTTTGGGCTTGCGGCAAAGCCTGCGGCCGGTGGGCGTGATGCTCCTAGCGACGGCGGCGATGGTCGGCGGTTGTTTGCTGATGCGCCTGCTGCCCATTTGGCCGATCGGCGAGACGATGACTGCATCGGCCCTGCGTTTGGCAGCAGTCATGGCGGTGGGGGCGGGCGTCTACTTTGGCGTAACACGTCTGCTTGTATCGCGCCGCGCCCCGCTATAATGCCGCCGCACATGGCAGACACCCCCGACAGTTCCCCCGGCGTCGCAGAGCGTGCCGGCAGCAGCGTGATGGACCCGAACGTTCGCGGCCGGCTGCGCCCCGGCGCGATGGTGCGCGTCGTGCAGCAGATTGCCGCCCGCGACTACTCCTGGGGCACCGAGCACGTCGGCACCGTCGTCCGGTACGAGCAGAAGCAGACCGGCAGTTGGTACGCCCACAGCCGCGGCGACAAGCTCTGGCTCGACCGGCTTGTGATGAAGAAGAACGACGGCGAGATCTTCACGTTCAACCTCGACGAGTACACCCACCTCGACGTCCTCACCGAAGCTCCGGCCGAGACGCCCGACAATCTGGAGCCCGAGCAGAACGAGGCGAACCTGACGGTCTAACTCGGCCTCGCCCTAGACTCTGCACCCGCCGTTGCGCGGGTTCACCGCCGATGTCCGATCCTTCCGCCGACGAACCCGCCGCCTCAATCCCGCAGCGGCAGAGCGCGGCAGGGCGGCGGCCGATCACCACGAGCGTGCCGATCGTCGCCCTGGCTGGCTGGCTGGTGCCGGGGCTGGGCTTTGTCCTGATCGGCCAACGCTGGCGGGGTTACGCGGCCTTCGCGGCGATTGTCTTCCTGTTCGTCGCCGGCCTGTTCATCGGCGGGGCCCGCGTGATCGACGTCCCCGGCTATCAGGAGGGCCAAAAGATCCTCGTCGTCGCCGACAACAAGGCCCGTGTGCCGTTCGGGGCGAAGGTGAGCGTGCCGACACGCTGGCAACTGACGGCCAGCCCATTCCAGGCGGTGATGGAGTCGCCCTGGTACATCGCCCAGATCATGGCCGGCCCGATCTGCCTTGGCGGCAGCGCCCTGAGCATCGACACGGCCGCGAGCTACCCGAAACCGACCGTTCGCCTCGGCGAGATCGGCACGCTCTACTGCGCGATCGCGGGGATGATGAACCTGGTCGTCCTGATCGACGCCGCCGCCCGCGCCTCGGGCATGAACGCCAACCGGGCGGGGGCGACATGACGCCTGTGCTGCTGAGTTGGGTGCCGTTCCGCACGCCCGCGCCGCTGTGGGACGTCTGGTGGCTGTTGCTGATCCCGCTCGTCGCAGGCCTAGCGGTGGCGTACAAGGCGACCAAGTCGCCCACGCCGGCGCGGCTCGCGTGGGAGTCGCTCAAGCTCATCGCCTACGTGTTGGCGTTCCTGGTGGTCGGCGCGCTCGTGCTGCGCGTGGTCGTCAACTTCGTGACGGGCAACTGACAACCTTTACAAGCTGCCGGGAACCGCCATCGGGCGCCCGTCGCGACCGACGCAGGCGATGGTCGTCTTGCCCGTTGCGAGCAGGAGTCCGCCGCACCGCAGGGCGTACTCGTGCTCGATCTTCACGTGTGTCCGCCGCGCCTCGGTTGTCGTCAACTCCACCTCGTCGTCGTACCGCGCCGGCCGCTTGTAGTTGACCTCCGCCTTCACGACGACGAAGAAGACGCCCTCGCGCTCCAAGTCCGCGTACCGCACGCCGCGCGATCGCAAAAGCTCGACGCGCCCCATCTCGAAATACTGGAGAAACCGGCTGTGATGCAGGTAGCCCATCGCGTCGACCTCGGTGTACCGCACGCGAATCGAGATCGTCTGCGACAGCGGCTGCTCGGAATCCTCACGCATGACAGCACACGGTAGCTGCGACGCCACGCGTCGCAGGTGGCCCCATCTACTGCTGCGGCTTCGCCTCCTCGGGCGTCACATCCTCGACCCCGTGCTCGATCGGCGTCCCCTCGCGCGTTCCCTCGCCCGTCTCATCCGGCGCGCCGCCCACCACACCCTCCATCGGGCTGCCGTACCAAGGCTCGCGGATGCCGTCGAGCACCGCGTCGACGGCCTGCTCGGGCGTGTCAACGAGGCGAAAGATGTCCAGGTCTTCCCCGTCGATGTACCCGCCGGGCTCAAGCGTGCGCTTGATCCACTCGACGAGCCCGCCCCAGTAGCCGCTGTCGTAGAGCACGACTGGGAACGGGCTGACCTTCATGGTCTGGATGAGCGTGAGCGTCTCGAAGAACTCGTCCATCGTGCCGTACCCGCCGGGCAGGCAGATGAAGCCGCTGGAGTATTTCACGAAGCAGACCTTGCGGGCGTAGAAGTAGTTGAAGTCGATGCCGACCGTTTGGTAGGGATTGCCCGTCTGCTCGAACGGCAGCTTGATGTTCAGCCCCACGCTCACGCCGCCGGCCTCGTAGCACCCCTTGTTGCCGGCCTCCATGATGCCCGGCCCGCCCCCGGTGATGACCGCCAGCCCGCGCTCGGCCAGCAGCCGCCCGATCTCCACGCCCGCCCGGTACTCCGGGTGATCCGGCTTCGTCCGCGCGCTGCCGAAGACGCTGACCGCCCGCGGCACCCGCGCCATCGTCTCGAAGCCGTCGACGAACTCGGCCATGATCTTGAAGATCCGCCACGAATCGCGCTGGTCAGGGCCGAGCGACTCCTTCGGGTCCTGGATCAGGGAGTAGGGGGCGACGTCGTGCGATCGTTGCTTGTTCATGCCGCCCCAAGATAGCCCCTGCGGGACTCGAACCCGCACTGAGTCGATTTTAAGTCGATTCCCTCTGCCAATTGGGGTAAGGGGCCGCTAGCCGTTCAGGATAGCCAGGGTGCGGGCGGTGTCGGCGGGGTGGGTCAGCTTCAGGTTCGTCGGCTCGCCCTCCACCACCGCCACGGGGCGGCCGGCACGTTCGAGGAGTTGGGCATCGTCGGTCAGTGTCGACAGGTTGAAATCGGTCGCGAGGGCATCGAGGAACCAGTCCAGCCGGGCGATCTGCGGCGTCTGCACGGCCACCAGCGCCGACCGGGGCGGCGTCTCGATGATGCGGCCGTTGGCGACTCGCTTGATCGTGTCCGTCACCGGCATGCCCGGCACGGCCGCCCCAAGGGAGCGGGCGGCGGCGAGGACGCGGTCGACCAGCGCCGGCGACGCCAGTGGCCGGGCGGCGTCGTGGACGGCCACGAACGCCGGCGGCGGATCTCGATCGGCCAGCCAACGCAACGCCTCAGCCACCGTCGCCTGCCGGTGTTCGCCACCGGGGCACCAGGAAAGCTTCGGATGATCGCGCACCTCCCGGTGCAAGGCCGCCCGCACCTCGCTTGCCCGATCGGTTGCGACGAGAACGACCGACACGTCGGGCCGGTCGAGGAACAACGACGCCGACCGATCGAGCACGCTGCGGCCGGCAAGGTCGAGTGACAGCTTGTCGCCACCGAACCGCGTCGCGCGGCCGGCGGCGGGGAGAATCACGGCGAGGTCCGGGCCGGGCACGGCGTATCATTCGCACGTGGCCGACGAACGCGAGAATCCGCTGCTGCTTTATGACGGCGAGTGCGGCCTGTGCGATCGCGCCGTGCAGTTCACGATCCGGCATAACGGCCGGGAAAACGTGCGCTTCGCCACGCTCCAATCCGAGCGTGGCCGGCAGATTCTGGCGGATGCCGGGCTGCCAACGGATTACCGCGACAGCCTTGTGCTCGTCGATGAGGCGGGCGTTCACGTCAAAAGCAAGGCGACGGTCCGCCTCGCCCGGCACCTCGACCGGCCGTACCGCTGGCTGGGCGGCGTCGGCGTGATCCCGAGGCCGCTGCGCGACTTGGGCTACGACTTTATCGCCAAGCGGCGCTTCCGCTGGTTCGGCCACGCCGACGCGTGCCGCCTGCCGACGCCCAGCGAGCGGGCGCGATTTTTGACGTGATCGTCAACGCGACGACGCCGAACGGGCAAGCGTTCGGCGTCGGGTGTATTGCGCGGATGAACTCGGCAGGAAGGATTCGAACCTTCGACCGGGCGGTTAACAGCCGCCTGCTCTACCACTGAGCTACTGCCGATCGGCCCTCGCGCAGACGCGAAGGGTCAGGACTCTATTCGGCGGCGGGGCGGCGTCAAGTTGAACTTTCGCCTGGCGGTCGTGGCGAGCGGGCCTTGGTGCAGGATTGGCGGGTGGATGGTCGATGGAATCCGGCGGCCGTGGCGAGATGTTCGCCCGGCGGCCGCCGCCTTGCCGTGGTGCCACGCGGCATCGCCCGCCCCTTCCGCGACCGACGGAGCCCGCCGGATGTCTCAGCCGACGCGACCGCAACCCACCCCCCGCCCTCCTTCCCCCGCCCGCGGCAGCGTGCCCGACCGCCCGGCCACGCGACGCGCGGCGCCCGGTTCCGCCGACGTCGCGGCCGCCACGGGCTCGACAGCTTGGCCCTTCTCGCCAGCGTGCTGCCAGCCGGAGGCCTTCGCGCTCATGTTCGAGCAGACAGCCGAACTCGCCCCGGCCACCGCCGAGCGCCCGGCCAAGCGCCGCCTCGACACCGACGACGGCCTCTTCGCCGCCGCCTGCGCCGTGGCGCTGCACGCCAAGCCGTCGCTCGAGATTGCCGACAGCGCCGACCAACTCGACGCCTTGGCCAGTTGCGTCCGCGAGACGTGGCCCACCGCCGACGGCGTCGCCGGGGATCTGGCCGATCGGCCCACGCAGGCAATCCTGGCCCACCTGCACAACGTGCTCTTCGAAGAGCAGGGCTTTCGCGGCAACGGCGGCGACTACTACCACGTTGGCAACAGCTTTCTCCCCACGGTCCTGACGACCAAACGGGGCCTGCCGATCTCGCTGTCGCTGGTCTACAAGCTTGTCGCGGGACGGCTGGGCGTGCGGTGCTGGGGCGTCGGGCTGCCGGGCCACTTCGTGGCGGGCGTCGACTGCCACGGGCCGATCCTGGTCGACTGCTTCCACGCCGGGCGGCTGCTCGACCGGCGCGACGCCGAGGAGCGGGTCGCCGCGTGCGCCGGCGCGGAGGCGGGCTTTAGCGACGACATGCTCCGCCCCGTCACGCACCGCCACTGGATCACGCGGCTGATCCAGAACCTGCTGCAAAGCTACACCGCCGCCGGCCGCTACGCCGACGTGGCGGCGATGCTGGAGATCGAGCTGTTGCTCTGGCCTGACCAACTGCACTTGCAGCGCGACCTGGGCCTGGTCCTGGCCCGCCTCGGCGAGCAGCGGCCCGCCTCGGTCTGGCTGGGCCGATACCTCACGCACCGCCCCGACGACCCGCAACGTGCCGACCTCGAGGAACTCCTCGGCGTGCTGGGCTAAGGCACCCGCCACCATCATTTGTCAGTGGTAGCGCGCGGGTCGAACACCGTGTCGAGGATGACATCCCGCACCGCCGGCGATGGGATCGGGCAATCGTCGGCGGCGTTTTCGGTCATCAGCAGGGGGCCATCCTCCTCCCGTCCACCGGCTAGACCGTGGCTGCCACGGACGAGCCCCGCGTCGAGGGGGACGACGTTCAGCAGGTTGTTGAACCCGACCTTGCGGGCCAGCACCTTCGCCATCAGGCGCGGCTTGAGCAGGGGGACGCTCGGGTCGAGGAACAACTCGCGCGGGTCGTACCCCGGCTTGCGGTGGATGTCGACGGTGCGGGCGTAGTCGGGGGCGCGGCGGTCGTCGAGCCAGTAGTCGTACGTGAACCAGCAGCCCGGCTCGGCGACGGCGACGAGCCCGCCCGAACGCGCGTGATCGAGCCCGGCCGCCGCCTTGCCGTCGGCGTCGAGCACGCGGGCGATGCCGGCGACGCTACCGAGGCGGTTCTTCACGGCCGACAGCTTGCTTGCGTCGTTCACGTAGATGTGGGCAATCTGATGGTCCGCCACCGCGAAGGCCACGCTGGCGCCGGCGTCGAGTCGATCGAGCCCCAACTCGTCCCGGACGACCAGCCAGCCGGCCTCGCGTAGCGCGCGGTTGACGTGAACCGGCGTGTCGACCGGGGCGATGCCGTACTCGCTCAGGATGATGACCCTCGCCCCGCGCTCGCGGTAAAGCTCAAGCAAACGGCCGATAATCGCGTCGATTGCCCGCAGCTCCCTCGCCACGCCCGGCCCGGTTGGCCCTTCCTTTTGCAGCACGTAATCCAGGTGCGGCAGGTAGACGAGACTCAGCGTTGGCTCGAAGCGCTCCTCGACCCGCTTCGCCGCGTCGGCGATCCACCGGCTGCTCTCGATGCCGGCGCCCGGCCCCCAGAACTTGAACAGGGGGAACTGGCACAGCTCCGCTTGAAGCTCATCGCGCAGCGTCGGCGGATTGGTCCAGATGTCCGGGAGTTTCCGCCCGTTCGCCGGGTACATCGGCCGCGGCGTGACCGTGTAGTCGGCCCCGCCGTACATCGCGAACCACCAGAAGAGGTTGGCGCAGGTGAACGCTCGATCGCGTCGTTTCGCCTCGTCCCAAAGGCGCGATCGTTGCACGAGCGCGTCGGCCTGCTGCCAGAGGCGCACCTCCGCGGTTTCGCGGTAGTACCAGCCGTTGGCGACGATTCCGTGCTCGCGCGGCAGGACGCCGGTCAGGTAGTTCGTCTGGGCCGTGCAGGTGACGGCCGGGAACGCCGGCTGGATCGGCCGCATGTGGCCGGCGTCGCGAAAGGCCCGCAAATGCGGCGTGTGCTCGCCGACCAGCGACGGCGTCAGGCCGACGACGTTCAGGACGACCGTCTTGTTCACGCGACCGTCTCCCGCTCGACCGTTTGGCCTTTGACCGTCAGCGGGACCGCCTTGGCCGGATGGCCGAACCACGCATTCGGGCGGTCGCCGTTCGGCTCGCCGTACTGCTCCTTCAGCACGCCGGCGACCTCGCCCATCGTGCCGTCGCTGCGGACCCAGCCGCCGTCGATGTCGGGGAAGTCGATCGTGCAGTTGGCGCACTTGCTGGCGTCGCCGAATCGGATGGGGCACCAGAAACTCTCGACATTCCGCAGCATTTCGGTCCCAAGCGACCAGACGCCGGTCATCCAATCGCAGTACAGGCACCAGATGCGATCGTGCCCGACAAGCCCCTCGAACTTGTGCCGCGTGACGTTCACCCACTCGCGGTGGTCGTACTTCGGGAAGCGCACCAGCCACGGCAGCGGGGCGTAGACGAAGTATTCCGCGACGCGGATGACCCAGAACACCGGCACCGCCCACGCGGTCCAGAAGACCGCGATCAGGTTGCGGCTCGGGCTGGTGATGTTGCTGATGGTGCGGAAGATCGTGAGCCGGCCGGCGGTCTTCAGGTGGGTCAGTTCGTGCAGGAGTTCCCAGAGAATCAGCCCAAGAAGCTGGCCGATTACCGCGCCGATCAGCCCGGCCCATCCGGCGACGACGGGGCCCAGGATCAGCGGCAGCGCGGTGAAGTAGGTGACCACGCAGTCGAGTGGGAAGCCGGCGCAGAGCCGGTCGCTCAGCCGCCTGCCCGCCTCGCCGAGCTTCGGGATCAGGTGGAGCACGCCCGCCCCGACCAGGATGCCCAGGGCCACGGTGCCGGCGACGGCGAGAAACGAGACGAGCAGGTGCATCCCCAACCCTACCACGCCCGGCTAGGGTCGCCGCATGACGATAGACCTCGTGTCGCTCCCATCGAAGTTGCTGCCGCGCCACCTGACCGACCGCGTCGTGGTTATCTTCGACGTCCTGCGCGCGACCACCACCATGACGACGGCTTTGGCGAACGGTGCGACGGAGGTGCGGGCGTTCGCCGGCATCGACGAGGCGCGGGCGGGGGCGGAGGGGTTCGAGGGCCCGCGCCTGCTGGCCGGCGAGCGCGGCGGTGTGCGCATCGACGGCTTCGACTTTGGCAACAGCCCGCACGAGATGACCCGCGAGCGCGTCGCCGGACAAACGCTCTTTATGACGACGACCAACGGCACCGCCGCCATCGCCGCCAGCGCGCTGGCGGCGGAGCGGTACATCGCTTCGATGGTCAACCTCACGGCGACGGCCGACCACGTTCGCAATCTCGGCCGGCACGTCACGCTCCTGTCGAGCGGCGCCGACGGCATGCCCACGGGCGAGGACGATCACGCGGCCCAGCAGATGGCGCGGCTGCTGCGGCGCGAGCCGGTGTCGTCGACGTTCGACGAGCGCGTCGAGCTGTTCCGGACGACCGTCGGCGGCCGAGCCGTTCTGAAGCGCGGGCAGGCCGACGACCTGGAGTTTGCCGCCACGCTCGACGCAGTCGGCGGCGTGTGCGGCGTTCTTGAAGGGAATGTGGTGCGACGCCTCTAGGATGGGCCGCTTGCCGTCGAACGTCATCATCACGGGGGTCGGGTGCGTGTCGCCCAACGGGGTCGGCCGCGAGGCGTACGCCGAGGCGTGCATCGCCGGCCGCAGCGGGCTCAAGCGCCCGCCAACCGGCGACGGGTGGGACGGCCTGCGGACCAACAGCCTTGGGCGAATCAGCGACGAGCAGTTTGACCCCGCCACGCAGATGGAGGCCGCCGACCTGCGTCGCGTGCCGCGCGTGGTGCCGCTCGCCCTGGCCGCGGCGCGGGAGGCGATCGAGCAGGCGAAGCTGGACGTCGGCGACGTGGACGCCAGCCGCCGCGTCGGGCTCGTCCTGGGCAGCGGCGGGGGCGGGCTCGCGTTCGTCGAGCAGCAGTACAAGGGGTATTTCACCGGCCGGCACGGCGGCAGCCCCTTCGCGATCACCGGCGGAACCCACGGCAACCTGGCGGGCGAGCTCTCGATCGCGTTGGGCTTGCGCGGGCCGAGCCACGTCGTCTCAACCGGCTGCGCCAGCTCGACCGACGCCTTGGGCTACGCGCGGCTCTTGATCCGCGCCGGCCTGTGCGACGCCGTCGTCTGTGGCGGGGCGGATGCGCCGATCGCGCCGGGTATCCTGCGCGGCTTTGAGCGGATGGGCGTCGTGAGCACGCGGGCCTTTGAGGATCCGGCCGAGGCGTCGCGGCCCTTCAGCGCCGACCGCGACGGCTTCGTGCTCGGCGAGGGGGCATGGATGTTCGTCGTCGAGCGCGAGGGCTGGCGCGACGTGACCTCGCTCGGCGCGATCGCCGGCTACGCGAGCACGAGCGATGCGTACCACCGCGTGCGGATCGACCCGGACGTGGGCGAGTGCGTTCGCGCGATGGGCGACGCGATTGCCGACGGCGGGGCGACGCCGGGCGAGGTCGAGAGCGTCAACCTGCACGGGACCGGTACGGACATGAACGACCGGCTCGAAACGCTCGCCCTGCGCAAGTTGCTCGGCCCGCGGGCGGGAGACGTGCCGATGAGCGCGACCAAGTCGATGATCGGTCATCCGCAGGGCGGCGGGGGGGCGGCGGGGCTCGCCGCGGCGCTGCTGGCGTCGCGGCGGGGATACGTCCACCCCACGACAAACCTGCATCAGCCCGACGCCGAGTGCGATCTCGACTACACGCCGCTCGCCGCCCGCGAGGCGTCGCCGCGACTGATCCTGTGCAACTGCATCGCCTTCGGCAGCAAGAACAGCGCGCTGTTGCTCCACGTGGCACCGCCGGTTGCTCCACGTGGCACCGCCATCGGTAGAATGAGGGCGACATGAGCGACGACGATCGGGAGCTTCGCTACGTCTGCACGCTCGACCCGCCGCGCCCGCCGCGCGAGGGGGCGACCAGCGCTTGCTTGCCTCAGGCGGCGATGGGGCTGGGGTCGGTGCGGGCCGTCGGCACGGCGCCGATGCCCGCCGAGGTGGCGCGGCTGGAGGTGCAGCATCAGACCGGCGGGTGGTGCCTGTTCCGCCTCGACGCCGGCGGCGGGTTCGTGGGCGACAGTTGGCACCCGTCCGCCGACGATGCCAAGCGCACGGCCGCCGATGAGTTCGACCTTGCCGGCGACGCCTTTGTCGAGGTGCGCTCGTGAGCGACGAACGCTTGCCCGGCAAAGGCCTGCTCGGCTGGCTCGGCCGGCAGGTCGGCCACGTCGCCAAGGCGGTGACGTACGACCCGGAGTCGGTCGCGAAGGAGTCGAGCGTCGAAGAACGCAGCGACCCGAAGCACCCCCGACCTCGTCTTCCGCCGCACCGTGACCGACGAGGTGCGCCTCGCCCCGAAGGACAAGCGGCTACCGCAGGGCCCGGACGAGCGTCCATGAGCGGTCCTTGCGACGCAGCACCGTCGCCCGCGGGTAGTGAACGCCGCTGACGAAGATCGGCAGGCCATCACTGGCGATGGCGGCGGCGGGGCTCGTGCCGCCGACGATGCCGATGACGCGGCCGTCCTCCGCCGGGTGCGGGAGCGCGGCGAGCAGGACGAGGTCGTCGCCGTCGAACGTCTCGCCATCGATGGCGACTCGCCCGGCGGTCACGTCGACGCGATCGCCGACGAGTTCGGCCCAGCCTACGTGATTGGTCGCATTTCCGTAGAGAACGACGTTCCGGCCACTCCATTGATCATCGGCTTGGTCGAACTCGACATCGGCGATGACGTCGATCCG
Organism: Tepidisphaeraceae bacterium; assembly: GCA_965214125.1. GTDB lineage: Bacteria > Planctomycetota > Phycisphaerae > Tepidisphaerales > Tepidisphaeraceae > CBDCBA01. The sequence goes on along the minus strand of CBDCBA010000027.1, from coordinate 160,722 downwards.
GCCGTTGCCGCGATACCAGAGCTGTTCGGCGTCATGCCGCGCCCGCGCCGCCGCCCAGCCGTCGTCGCCGGTCGCGTAGACGAAGACCGGCCGGTTCGTGTAGGCCTGCATCAGTCGCGTGACCGGCGCATCTGCAAGGCGGGGCTTCCACTTCCCACCCCCTTGACCGGCCGATGGCGGCTCTACGCGGCCGTACTCTTCGAGCAACCGATCACCCGTCTCCGTTAGGGCGATCCAAACTTTCCCATCAAGTCCTACGGACATGGCACCGTGAGCCTCACCGATCGAGTACTCGATCATCATGTGTACTGGTCGTTGACCGTTCATCAACGTAGGTGAAACGTTGAGTTCGAGGATGGCGACATTTTCGGCTGAGCCTTCGAACCGCCGCGACTGCGGATGGACCTGCAGGTCGATGCTCGAAGGCTTCAGCGGCTGATCCGCACGAACAACTCTGGCCCAAGCCCGCGTGTCGGAAACAGCCGGATCGGGCGTGGTGAACTGCACGCGCGACACCGCCTCCATCTCCGGCAGCCGCGTGCGGGCGAAGAGGTCGAACATCGGCGGCCAGTCGACGCAGGCGGCGCCGGGCTCGTCCGGCGCGTCGTCCCACCAGTGGCCGGCGCCGGGCTCGAGGTGCAGTTCGTGCGGGATGTCGAGGGCGTCCAGCCGTTCGCTCATGGCGATCGCCTGGCGGGCGGGCACGGTTTCGTCGGCGTCGCCGTGCAGGATGTAGACGCCGCGGCCGCGCAGGTTGGCGAGCCAGATGCGTGGGTCGCTCAGGCCAGCGGCGTCGAACAGGACGCGCTCGTTCTCATCCTCCGGCACCGGCCCGCGCGGCTCGGCCGGGTCGGTCCCGCCGCCGCCGTAGGTGTCGAAGGCAAGCCAGCCGGCGCTGGGCGCGACGGCCGCGAACCCGTCCGGGTAGAGGCTGCCAAGGTACCACGCGCCGTGCCCGCCCATCGAGTGGCCGGTCAGGTAGACGCGGTCGTCCGCGACGGCCGGCCACGTCCGCCGGGCGTCGGCGAGGGCCTCGAGCGCGTCGACGCGGCCCCAGCTTTCCCAGTCGAACCCGAACGGCCGGCGATTGGTCGGGCAGACGACGTGCGCCCACGACTTCTGCCCGTACGCCCGCGCCTGGTTCATCGACTCAACGCTCGCGCCGTGCGTCGAGAGCACCATCGCCCGCGCGTCCTCGTCGGCGGCGGGCTGGACGCTGTAGCGCTGCACGCTGCGGTCCAGTTCGCTCACGAACGTGCGATACAGCGGCAGGCCGGGCCGTTTCACATTGAACGAGACTGTCCGCGTCGCGTCGCCGAGCGACAGCGCCGCGCCGGTGCTGTCGCCGCCGGTATAGACGACCTCGAACGGCACCTTCATCACCGAGCACGCGGGCAGCCGGGTGGCGAACTCCTCTTCGATGCCGTCGGCGTTCGAGACGCGCAGCGAAGCCTCGATCGGCCGGGGCGTCGCGTTGGCCACGAGCACGGCGGCGGGGCGTGACTCGGCCTCGCCCAGCACGAAGTCGGGCAGCGTGGCATCACCATCGAGGAACACGACGTCGCCCGCCGGCCGGCGCAGGCGGAGCACGAGGTCGCCGCGCCGCGAGGGCGTCGCGTGAATCGTCGAGCCCGCGTCGCGATCGAGTTGTACGGGGAGCGTGACGAATCCGTAGCCGTAGGCGTCGCCGGGGCGGGGGCGGCCGTCGATCCAGACGGTGCCGGCGCAGCGCACGTCGAGCAGGGCGATGCCGTGCTGGTTCGTCACGTCGGCCACGGCGTCGGCGGGAACCTCCACCCGCACCAGGCCGCGCACGCTGCGGGCGGCGAACGTGCCGGGCTGGCTGGCCTCGACCGGGGTCCACGCCGCGTCGTCGGTTAAGGCTTCGGCGTAGGACAGGCCCGTCGGCAGCGGCGTGCGGCCACCGGTGAGCCGGACGGGCTTCATCTCCAGCGCCGCCGGCGCCCACTCCTGGGCGGCCGCCGGAGCGGCGAGGAACAACAGCAACAGCAACGACAGCGGGAGGCGACGGGCGAGCACGGCCGGCGAGTCTACCGAACGTGGTAGACTTCTCCCATGCGGGGCCGCCTCCTACTGCTTGCCGTGCTCTGTTTGTTCCCGTTCGCCCCCGCGACGGCCGGTTCGGAGGACGCGCCGGAACGGCTGGCGATTCGCGGCGTCACGATGGCCAGCGCCGGCTACCGGCAGGCCAGCGGCGGCTACGGCGGGCCGGCCAATCGCGAGCAGCTTCAGGTGCTCGCCGGCATGGGCGCCAACTGGGTCGCGTACACCGCCCACGTCTACATGCCCGACGTCCGCCAGCCCGACCTGCGCTGGCGCCGCGGGCGCGACGAGGCGATGGAGCGGGCCGTCGCCGACGCCCACGCCAACGGCATCCAGGTGCTGCTCAAGCCGCACGTCTGGTCGAACCAGTTCTACCGCGACGGTCTGTGGCACGGCTCGGTCGAGATGCAGAGCGAGGCCGATTGGGAGGCGTTTTTCAAGAACTACGGCGACTTCATCGTCGCCCACGCGGCGCTGGCGGAACGGATCGGCGCCGATGCCCTGTGCATCGGCACGGAGTTGAAGGCGACCACGCACCGCGAGGCGGACTGGCGGCGGCTGATCGCCCGCGTGCGCGAGGTTTACGGCGGGGCATTGACGTATTCCTCGGCCGCGGACTCGTACGAGGCGGTGGCGTTCTGGGACGCCCTCGACTGCGTCGGCATCACGGCTTACTACGCGCTCGCGGACCGGGACAGCCCCGACGAGGCGACCATCCGCCAGGGGTGGCGGCGCGTTTACGACAAGCTGATTCCCTTTGCGAAGAAGGTTGGGCGGCCGATCTGCTTCACGGAATTGGGCTACAGCGTTAGCGCGTCGGCGGCGCGGGAGCCGTGGTCGTACGAGGTGCGCGACGAGGACGAGGCGTTGCAGGCGCGGCTGGTTGCGATCGCGCTCGACGAGGCGCGGCGTAGCGGCGTGATCGAGGGCGTGCTGCTGTGGAAGTGGTTCACACTCAGCGCCGCCGACGCCGAGCGGTTCGAGCGCAACGACGCCTTCGGCCTGCAATGGCGGCCGCGGGCGCTGGAGGCGATCGAGCGGGCGTGGCGGCCGGCGGCGCCGGAGTGATTTGACGCGGCTTATCGGCTGACAAACCGGCGGCGAGCGTGTCTACTGGCCGCTCACCATGACACGCCCCCTTCAGCATCTATCGGTTGTGACGTTCGCGCTGCTCGCCGCCCTGGTCGGCGGGTGCGTGTCGGACCAGCAGGTCATCGACCAGGCCAACGCCCTGCACGGCGACATCGAGCCGGCGGTGGTGAAGGCCGACCAGGACGCCGAGCTCGCGCGGTACGTGCAGGCGGTCGGCGACCGCATCGTCGATGCCGCCCGCGACATGGCCCAGCGCGGCGAACTGGACGATTACGACGTCGAGCCGTGGATGTTCGAAGACGTGCAGTTCCACCTCGTCGCCAGCCCGCAGCTCAACGCCTTCACGACCGGCGGCAAGCACATTTACCTCTACTCGAAGCTGTTCGAGCAGAGCGACACCGAGGCGGCCTTCGCGGGGGTCGTCGGGCACGAGTACGGGCACATCATCGGCCGGCACGTGAAGGACTCGATGACGAATCAGCTCGTCGCCGGCCTCGCCGCCGCTGGCCTGGTCGGCGGGGCGGCGATCCTCAGTGACGAAGGCGATCGCGAGCGCAACACGGCCCTCGCCGGCACCGCCGCCGGCGCGGGGACGATGCTGGGCGTGAGCTACTTCAGCCGCGACAACGAGCGCGAGGCGGATGCGCTTGGCTACGAGTTCTACGTTCGCGCCGGCTACCCGCCGGAGCAGTTCCCTGACTTCTTCAAGGAGCTCATCGCCGAGAGTGGCGGCGCGGGCCAGGGCGGGGTCGAGGGATTCTTCAGCACGCACCCGCAACTGGCCGACCGCGTCGCGGCTGCGGAGCGGCGGGCGGAGCAGACGTCGCCGGAGGTCGTGCGCCAGTTCGCCAAGCCGCCCATCGCCGAGGGTCGAACCTACGCGCGGCTTCAGGGGGAGAGCCAGCCCCTGACCGTCGCCGCCGCCCGGCAGGAGCAGTCGCAGACCAAAACCGCCCTGACCCGCGCGCTCGCCATTCTCGAAGCCTTCCCGAGCTGCCTCGCGTCGGAAGAGATGACCGAGGAGTGACCGCGACCCGACACCGTCCAAACCTTTCGGCCGACACGGGCATACCGTTCAACTCGTAGGAGAACCCCATGTCGAAGCAGTCTTTCTGGATCGTCGGTGTCGTGAGCCTGTTGGCCCTGAGCGTTGCGGCCGTCGGCATGCGGGCGACGCTCGCGACCCAGGACGCGGCCGAAACGCCCCCGTCGCCCCTGCGCGCGAGCGGCGACTGGGCCACCGACTCCACCTGGCACGACGGTCTCGTCGAGAAGGCGACGTACGAGGCCGAAAAGGTCATCTACGGCAAGCCGCGCCAGTACGAGGCCACGTTCCTGACCAACAAGGAACGCCACGACCCCGCGACCTGGACCAAGAGCCTCGACGGCAGCGGAGTTGAAGTGTGGAAGCACAACCAGATCGAGGTCGTGCCGACGCCGAACTACGACTACAAGTTCGAGACAACCACCCACGCGACGGTCGACGACCTGTCGCTGACCCGGCTGGACGCCGCGAGCCAGGAGTGGTGCGGCACGACGTTCCACCAGTACCTGTCCGCCGACGACGCGGGCACCCTAGATTACTTCGCGTTCAGCTACATGCCCGAGCAGGGCCGGCAGTCCGCGACGGTATCGGGCGGCGGCGAGGCGGTCGTCGGCTTCAACAGCCTGCCGCTCGTGCTGCGCGGCTACGACTTCGAGGGCCGCTCTGACCTGAAGCTTCGCCTGTTGCCGGACCAGAAGAGCAACAAGCTCGTGGACCACGAGCCCGTGGCCGCCACGGTCGCGTTCGCGGGCGAGACGGAGCAGGGCTTCCGCCTGACGCTCGCCAGCGGCGGGTCGGAGATCGGCACGTTCGAGTTCGCCAGGGACCGCCAGCACGTGATGCTCTCCTACGAGGGCGTCAACGGCGACCGCTACCGGCTGACGGGCCTGGACCGCGTGAACTACTGGACGATCAGCGAGTAGGGCTTAGCGCGGCGTGCCCACCGCTTGCTCGCGTCGCATCCGGTGTGACTGAGAACGCGATGGAAAATGCGCGTGCTCGTTAGCCGCCCCGCCTTGCGGGGCGCGTGGATCGGTGCGGAGCGCCCCGCAAGGCGGGGCGGCTAACGAGAGGTTGTGGGAGGACGCGCATGATCCATCGCGTTCTCAGTAGCCGCCCGCGGGAGCGGGCGCTTCAGGATGGTGGCACGGGTCGCGTCGGCGAGACCCGTGCCTGCTCGCGCGTGGTCCGACAAGGGTCTCGCCGACGCGACCCGTGCCACCGGGATCCTTCGAACGGCTCCCAGCTACGTCGGCGAAGCGAGCCGGGCGCTTCTGATGTGCGGGCGTTCTGTTGCGCGCTATGATGCCGCTGCACCCCGCTGTCAACCCCGATTTCGCACGACGACACGCCCACCGATGACTGACAAGGCCCACCACGCACCGATCCCCGAGGCCTTCAAGGAGCTTGGCGTCGACCTGCCCGTCCTGCGAGGCCTCGCCGACGCGGGCTTTGAGGAGCCCAGCGAGATCCAGGATCTCGTGATCCCGCCGGCGCTGGAGGGGTACGACATCCTCGGCCAAGCCAAGACCGGCACGGGCAAGACGGGCGCGTTCGGCATCCCGATTCTGTGCGAGGCCGTCCACGGGTACGCGACGCAGGCGTTGATCCTCGTGCCGACGCGCGAGCTGGCGGTGCAGGTGGAGGCGGAGTTGAGCAAGCTCGGCAAGCACACGAAGCTGCGCGTCGCCTGCTGCTACGGCGGCGACCGCATCACGCGGCAGATGAAGGTGCTGAAGCACTCGCCCGAGATCGTCGTCGGCACGCCGGGCCGCATCAAGGACCTGATCGACCGGCGCATCCTCGACTTCTGCAACATGCGGTTCGTCGTGCTCGACGAGGTCGACCGCATGCTCGACATCGGCTTCCGCGACGACATCCGGGAGATTCTTAAAAAGGTCAACGACGGCCTCGACAAGCGCACGCGCCTGAAGGAGTTTCAGGGCGACCGCATCCACCCCGACTACGCCGACGCTTACGAGGGGGACGACGTTCCGGAGCTGCCCGATGACGAACTCCAAACGATGTTCGTCAGTGCCACGATCAGCAACGAGATCGAGCGGCTCGCCCGCAAGTACATGCGCGACGGCGAGGTGAAGAAACTCGTCGCCAGCCACTCCGACGACTCGCCGACGGTCGACCTCGTCGAGCAGGCCTACCTGAGCGTCCGCGCCAGCGATAAGGGCGACTTGCTCGTCAAGCTGCTTCAGGTCGAGAAGCCGGAGCTGGCGATCGTCTTCACGCGCACGAAGCGAGGGGCCGAAAAGCTGACGAAAAAGCTCAACCACGCCGGCATCGACGTGCGCGAGATTCACGGCAACCTGAACCAGGCCAAGCGCGACAAGGTGATGAAGGGCTTCCGCGAGGCGAAGTTCGACGTGCTGGTCGCCACCGACCTGGCCAGCCGCGGCATCGACGTGACCGGGGTGTCGCACATCATCAACTACGACGTGCCGGAGGATCCCGAAAGCTACGTCCACCGCATCGGCCGCACGGCACGGATGGGGCGCAAGGGCAAGGCGTTTCTGTTCGTCACGCCCGAGCAGGGCGGGGAGCTGACGCGCGTCGAGGCGCTGATCAACATGGAGATCCCGCGCGGCGAGGTCGAGGGGTGGGAGCCCAGCGCCCGCACGCACGAGCCCAACCGCGCCGCCGAGCCGCAGTCGACGCCGCGCTCGCAGGAGGAGACGCAGATTGAGGTCAAGCCCGAGCCGTCGAAGAAGCGCCGCAACATGGCCAAGGCCCCGCTGCGCCGCCGGCGGTAGGCGTCGCAACAAGGCATCGTGATCCCTCGACGCCGGAGCGAAAGCTCCGGGTCGGTGTTGCGCGCGTCTATCCGAGCCCGGAGCTACCGCTCCGGCGTACGCCCGGTGTAGTCCCGCGCGTTGCGGTGGGCGCTATCGTGCGGCCGCATGTCCAAGCGCGTTGCCATCGTCGGGGCGACCGGTGCGGTCGGGCAGGAGCTCTTGAAGATCCTGGCCGAGCGGCAGTTTCCGGTTACGCGTCTCAAGCTCCTCGCCAGCGCCCGCAGCGCGGGCAAATCATGCGCGTTCAAAGGCGAGACGCTGACCGTCGAGGCGTTGGCCGGCGACAGTTTCGGCGACGTCGACGTCGCCTTCTTCTCCGCCGGCGGGTCGATCAGCCGCAATTTTGCCGACGCCGCAGTCGATGCCGGGGCGGTCGTCGTCGACAACACGAGCGCCTTCCGCATGGCCGACGGCGTGCCGCTGGTCGTGCCGGAGGTGAACCCTCGCGCGGCGGCGTCCCATCGCGGCATTCTCGCGAACCCGAACTGCTCGACAATTCTCCTGGCCGTCGTGCTGTGGCCACTGCACCGCACGTTCGGGGTCAAGCGCGTGGTGGTCAGCACGTACCAGGCGGTCAGCGGCGCGGGGCAGGCGGGGATTGTGGAGCTCGAACGCCAGCAACGCCAGCGCGTCGCGGGGGAGACGCCGACGGCCGAGCTGTTCCCGCACCCGATCGTCGACAACCTTTTCAGCCACAACACGGCCGTTGACGCCAGCGGCTACAACGAGGAGGAGCGGAAAATGGTGATCGAAACCCGCAAGATCTTCGATCGGCCCAACTTCGCGATCACCGCGACCTGCGTCCGCGTGCCGGTGCCGCGGGCGCACTGCGAGAGCGTGAACATCGAGTTCGACCGCCCCGTCTCGCCGACCGCGGTGAAGGACGTGCTCGCCTCCGCCCGCGGCGTTCGGCTCGTCGACGATCCGGCGACCCACACCTACCCGATGCCGCTGCTGGCGAGCAATCAGGACGACGTGCTCGTCGGCCGCATCCGCCAAGACGCCAGCCGCCCCGACGGCACCGCAATCGATTTGTTCCTCGCCGGCGACCAGATTCGCAAGGGCGCCGCCACCAACGCCGTGCAAGTCGCGGAACTCCTGTAGCGCGAGAACGCGCGAACGGGAATGCGCCCGTAGCAACCTTCGCCCGACCACGCTGCTCAATCAGGGGTAGCCGCCGAGCTTGCTCCGCGCGTCGGGCAGCGATCTCGATGAGAGCCGCGGACCAAGGTCCGCGGCTACCCCGATTGAGCAGCTTGTGATGACGCAAGCTGCGATAACAGGCGAACGCGTTGCGGCAGATCTCGCGAAAGCGGCGTTACCTGGTCACGAGGACCCGGTCCTCGCCTGGCAGGTACTCCACGCGCAGGGAACCGTCCTCGCTTGCGGCAACATTCTCGCCGTCGGGGCGAAGGGTCCACCACGGGATGGGCTCAAACGTCTCCCGAAGGCGATGCACTTGCTCGGCGACCGGCAATGTCAAGGCCTCGCGCCAAGACCGCCGCGGGCTGTTCTTGCCGGCGTGGCCTTGCGTGGGGTCGTGCATCTGCCAGACCGGGTGGCAGCCGTACGTGACGCCGGGGCTGCCCGCGAGGATCGCCCGCCAGAGTCGCGCCATGACCTCGTCGGCGGTGAAGTGGCCGTCGTGGCTTTGCCAGTCGTCGCTCATGCGCGGGTGATCCTCGTACGCCGGCTCGCTCTCGAGCACGGGCTTGTCCGTCTGCCCGAGCGCCTTCCGCATGAGGACGACGCCCTTGTCGGTTTTCGTGTGCCCGCCCTGGATGCAGTAAAAATTGAGCCAATTCGGATCGCTGCCGTAGGCGTCGATGCTGGATGACCCGCCGCTCGGGTGATACGTGTGCAGGTGCCGCCCGCCGTGGCCGTAGCGGAGGCCGTCGCTCATCGCGTGGACGATCTCGCGGTGCAGATCGCTCTCGCACGGCCGGTCGCCGCCGAGCATCCAGACGACGGCGGCATCCCTGTACCGGTCGCCGAGCCAATCGCCGAAGACGGCGGCGTTGTCGGGCGTGAACACTTCCGGCCCCTCGCCCCACTTCTTGTTGAACTTGTCGCCCCACGTCGGCAGCAGGCAGGCGACGATCCCGCGTTCGTTCAGCAGCCGGACGGCCAGGTCGACGTGCGCGAAATAGGCCGGGTCGGGATCGGTCGGATCGTCGTCCTTGAGCGGCAGGTCGCCGTCCGCGTTCGCGGTGTGCAGGCCGTTGAGCTCGGCGAGGAGAACGAGCTGGCAGACGTTGAACCCCTGCCGCGCCCGCACGTCGGCGTAGTGCTCGATCTCGGTCGCGTTCAGCCGGTGGACGAGCTCCCACGCCGTGTCGCCGAGCCAGAAGAATGGCCGGTCGTCCTGATCGACGAAGTGACGATCGACGACCTTCGACGGGAAGCGGCAGGCGGTCATGGCGACGACGATAGCGGCCGCTTGTCGATGCTCATCTCGATCATCCGCCCCAGGATCGGCCAGCGCAGGCGGTGCGGGTGAGCGGCCTCGCAGAAGGCCGTGCGGCCGCGGCCGGCGTCGTAGGTCAGGCGCAGGTAGAACGGGGCGGCGTCGACCACGCGCGGGTCGCGCAGCCGGGGCTCGCCTGTGAAGCTGATCTCCTGCGGGTAGCGCAGCAGCGTCGCCCCAAGGCCGCGCCAGTCCCAGTCGGTCGAGCGGAAGTTGTTATCACCCTCCTCCTCCACCACGGCCTCAGAATCGGCGGCCAAGAAATGCACCTCGTTCGGCAGCCCCGCCTCACGCGGCTCGGCGAGGTGGAAGAGCTCGACGGCCTCGTCCGTCAGGATGCGCCCCCAGACCCAGCGCTTCAGCCCAGGGCCGATCGGGGCTGTGCCGTAGTTGTGGTCGTGGTAGCCCATGCCGTCGAAGGGCTCGCCGTCGATCGTGCCGCTGACCCGGCAGTGCGGCGCCGCCAATACCCAGTGATGCTCCGCCCCGGTCATCGCGCGAGACAGAAACGCCCGCTCGATCGGCGGATGGCCAAACGTGGGCGAGAACGTCAGGTTCGCCTCCAGCGTCGCGTCGTAATCCGTCTGCGGCCCCCGCGCCGTCACCCGCCACGGGTGGCCTTGGAGCGAGAGGCGGTAGTTGCCGTCGTCATCGACCCGCATCGCGTTGAGGCCCATCGTCACCTCCGGCCGATCGGCGGAGGCCGCGAACTGGTCGGGCCGGTACTGCGTCATGAACTGTTTGGCGATCTTTCCATCGCGGTAGATCACGAAGTACGCGCACGGGAAGTCTCCCGCGACCGGCGGCCGGACCTGGGTCGGCCGCATGAGATACCGCTTGTACGCCCGCAGGTAGCCGGGGTGAAAGACGAATCCTTCGAGCAGGATGGCCACGATGCGTGTGCGGCCGTCGCGCGATTCGGCGTCGAAGTACCACCACTCGTACCCGCCGGGCGCCGTCACGCGGTGCCAGGCGTCGGGGTGGCCCGGCGTGGTGTACATCGGCAGCGGCGGCGCGACGGCGTTGGCAAGGGCGGCGGACGACACGCGGGACGGTAGCGTCGGCGGCGCCCCATCTTGCATCGGCCGCCGCAGTTGGCATGATGCCCGCTTCCCGCCTCACCAGTCGCCTTTGCCTCCACAGCCGCGTCGCCCGCGCCGATCGTCCGGGGCAGCGTCGCCCACCGCCCGCCGATGGACTCCCTTAACTCCGCCATCAACTTCGTCAACGGCCTGCTCTTTCACGAGGTCGTCGTCTACATCCTGCTCATCACCGGCGTCGCCTTCACCCTTTGGACCGGGTTCGGCCAGTGGCGTGCGGTCACGCACGGCGTCTCGGTGGTGCGCGGCAAGTACGACGAGAGCAACGACCCCGGCGCCATCAACCACTTCCAGGCCCTCTCGACGGCGCTGTCGGCCACGGTGGGCCTCGGGAACATCGCCGGCGTGGGCGTCGCGGTGGCTCTGGGCGGGCCGGGCGCGGTCTTCTGGATGTGGGTCATCGGCGTGCTCGGCATGGCGCTGAAGATGACCGAGGTCACGCAGTCGATGCTCTACCGCAACACAAGCGACCCGCAGAACCCCCACGGTGGGCCGATGTTCGTGGCGAAGTACGGCTTTGGCCGCTGGGGCCTGCCCGCGGTCGGCACGGCGGTCGGCGGGCTGTTCGTCGTCACGCTCATCATCAGCGCCGTCACCGGCGGCAACATGTTCCAGGCGTGGAACGTGGCGAACACGACGCGCGACTACTTCGGCGTCAGCCAGATCTGGAGCGGCATCATTCTCGCCGTCATCGCGGGCACCGTGATCATCGGCGGGATCAAAGCGATCGGCCGCGTGGCGAGCATTATCGTGCCGTTCATGTGCGTGCTTTACCTGCTGGCCGCCTTCTGGGTGCTGGGCAACAATCTGGGCGCGATCCCCAGCATGCTCGGCTCGATCGTGACCTACGGCCTTGGCTTCGAGACGACGACCGCGCCCGCGGGTGCCTTCCTCGGCGGAACCTTCGGCTTTGCCGTGATGTGGGGCGTGAAGCGGGCCCTCTTCTCGAGCGAGAGCGGCCAAGGCTCGGCCCCCATCGCCCACTCGGCCGCCAAGACCGACGAGCCCGTCCGCGAGGGCGTGGTCGCCGGCCTCGAGCCGCTGATCGACACGCTCGTCGTCTGCACGATCACGGCGCTCGTGATCCTGAGCACCGGCGCGTGGAACCGCGGCCCCGAAGCCTCCTTCGCCTCCGCCGACGACGTGGAGATCGTCGCCGGCGCCGAGGCCAACACCTGGACCATCGCCACGAGCGACCTGCCCGCCAAGACGGCCGAGGCGCGACGCATCAAGCAGATCGGCGACGGCGGCGACGATTGGAGCGACAAGGAGACGGTCTTCGTGCTCGTCAACGCGGCGGAGAACGAGAGCCAGAAAACCTCGCTCGCGAAGATCACCGGCAAGGTCGCCAAGGCAGACGACGGGTCCGTTGTCATCAACTGGGACACTGTCGAGAGCCCGACCCCGCCGACGCTCGTGCCGAGCGCGGACGGCGGCGTCGATTTGGGCGTCTACGGCGAGTACGCCGGCAGCAGCCTGACCGGTCACGCCTTCGACCGCGTCACGCCCGGCTTGGGCAAATGGCTCATCAGCGCGGCCGTCTGGCTCTTCGCGATCAGCACGATTATCTCGTGGAGCTACTACGGCGAGCAGGGCATCGTCTTCCTGTTCGGCGAGAACAAGATTGCGATCTACGCCTACAAACTCATCTACTGCGTGCTGATCGTCATCACCTGCATCCCCGGCCTGATCACGACCGACGCCGAGCTCGACATGTGGACGACGTTGGGCCTGGGCGTGATGTTGGTGGTGAACATCCCGCTGATGTGGATTTTCGCCCCGCAGGCGATGAAGGCCTACCACGACTACTTCCGCCGCCACAAGGCCGGGCCGATGCACGACGAGATCGGCCCCGACGGCACCACGCCCGAGGGCGGGCGCGTCGACAGCTAGGAACCCTTGCGTACCTTGCGCGTCCTGCACGCCATCTCCGGCATCGACCCGGCCAACGGCGGGCCGACCGAGGCGCTGCTCCAGCTCGCCGCAGCGCAGGCGCGGCGGGGCATAACGGTTCGCGTCCTCTCGACCTGGCACTTCCGCGACGGCCTCGACAACGCCGACACCTTTCGCGCCGCGGGCGTCGATGTCACGATGGTCGGCCCGGCGAAGGGTCGGCTGGGGCGGCATCCGGACTTGGCCAAGGCAGCCGATGAAGCGGTCGCGCGGGCGGACGTTGTGCAGGTGCATTCGGTCTGGCAGGCGGCGCAGCACGCGGCGATGTCGGCCGCGCGGCAACGGGGCGTGCCGTACGTCGTCACGCCGTGCAACGGGCTGTCGACATGGACGCTGCACCGCTCGAAGGCATCGTGGCTGCGCAAGCAGCTTTACCTCGCCCTTCGCCTCCGCCGCAACCTGCAAGGGGCGGCGGCCATGCACTACGCGACCGCGGCCGAACGCGACGCCACGGCGCCGCTTCGCCTGACGCCGCCGGTCGTCGTCGAGCCCAACGGCGTAGCCCTCGACGGCTACGACCCGCCGCCGCCACGCGACGCGATCGAGGCGGTCGAGCCGCGCCTGAAGGGGCGGCGTTACCTGCTGTTCGTCGGCCGCATCGCCCCGGAAAAGGGCCTCGACCTGCTTGTCTCCGCGTTCGCCCGGTACGGCGACGAGGAGGCGCTGCTCGTGCTCGCCGGGCCGGAACTTCAGCCGGAGTACGCCGCGTCGCTGCGTCGCCGCATCATCGCGGAACGGCTTGAGCAGCGCGTGCTGTTGACCGGCCTGATCCGTGGCGAGGCGAAGCTGGCGGCGCAGGCGCACGCGGTGGCGGGCGTGCTGACGAGTTATACGGAAAATTTCGGCATCGCCGCCGCCGAGTCCCTCGCGGCCGGCGTGCCGGTGCTGGTGACGAGCGGCGTGAACCTGGCCGCCGACGTCCTGCGCGGCGGGGTCGGGCTGGTCGTCGAGCCAAGCGTCGACACCATCGCCGCCGGCCTGCGAACGCTGCTGAGCGACCCAGCGAAGCGAGACGCCCTCGCCGCGTACGCCGCCGCGTTCGCCCGATCGCGGTACGACTGGAACGCCATCGCCGCCCGGTGGCAGGGGCACTACGAACAGCTTCTGGCCGGGCGGAAACCATGAGGTTGTGTATCGTCCAGCCGTCGCTGGCGCACTACCGCGTGCCGGTCTTTCGCGAACTCGCGGGTCGGCCGAACGTCGACCTGACCGTTTGGTACGCGCAGGGCGTGCCCGGCCAGAACGTGTCGCCGGACGGGTTTCACGCCGAGCTTCGCCCGATGCGCACCGGCCGCCTGCTCGGCGAGCCGTGGTACTGGCACGCGGCGCAACTCGACGCCGCAATATCATCGTTCGATGCGGCCATCTTCACGTGGGACATCCACTACCTGTCGCTCCTGCCCGCCCTGCGCCGCGGCCGGCGGCGCGGCGTGGGAACCGTCCTCTGGGGCCACGGCGCCGGCTCGCGCGACGCCGGGCTGCTCGGCAGGCCCAAACGCTGGCTCGCCCGCCAGGCGGACGCTCTGCTGCTCTACAACGAGCCGACCGCCCAAACCTACCGCGACCGGGGCCACACGCACGTGTTCGCGGCCCCGAACACGATCGACGTCGCGCCGATCGACCGGGCGACGTGGCGAGATCCCGAGAAAATCGCGGCATTTCGGCGCGAGCAGAACCTCCACAGCCCGACGCTGCTGCACGTCTCGCGCCTCGTCCCCGAGCGCCGGCTCGACATCTTGATCGAGGCCGTCGCGACACTGCCCGACGTCACCTTGGTCATCGTCGGCACCGGCAGCGCCGAGGCGGCGCTCCGCGCGCAGGCGGCGCCGCTGGGCGACCGCGTCCGCTTCGTAGGGCCGCTGTTCGAGCCGGAGGAGCTGGCGCCGTGGTACGCGATCGCCTCGGCCGTCGTGATGCCGAGCTTCGGCGGATTGGGCATCCTGTCCGCCTTGGCATTCGGCGTGCCGGTGGTGATCGGCAATGACCTCGCCGCCCACGGCCCCGAGGCCGCCACCGTGGAGAACGGCGTCAACGGCCGCGTGTTCGATGCAGCCGCTCCGGCGGCACTGCCGCGGGTGCTTGCGGAGCTGCTGGCAGACGACCGTCATCAAGCCAACTTGGCCGCGGCGGCTCATCGAACCGTGCGGGAGCACTTCGGCCTGCGGGCGATGGTGGACGGGATCGTGGCCGCCGCGACAACCGCCGCGACGGCGGCGGGGCGATGATCCATTACTTCAGTTCCCGGCATGGGCGTGCTCGTAGACCTTGACCATTTGCTGCGCCACGCTGGGCCACGTGAAGCGGTCGGCAACGAGCTGTCTGCCGGCTGCCGCCTGTCGCTCGCGCAGATCGGGCTCCCTGAGCAGCCGCAGCCACGCCTCCGCGACGGCGTCGGCGTCGAGCGGCACGACCAAACCCGCCTCGCGTTCGGCGACTTCCGGCATGTTGCACTGCGGCGTGATGACCGGCGGCACGCCGGCGGCCATCGCTTCGAGCACGCCCATCGGCAGCCCCTCCTGGCGACTCGGCAGGCAAAAGATCGAGGCATCGCGCAGGGCGGCCCACTTCTGCTCGCCGTACAACGCGCCCGGCAGCAGCAGCCGATCCGCCACGCCGGCCGCCTGAGCGCGTTGCCGCGTCGGCTCAAGCGATCCAAAGTCCTCGCCGGCCATGACGACGCGCAGGTCCGCGTCCCGCGCCGCCACGCGCTGCAGGGCGTCGACCATCACGTCCGGGCCCTTCTTGTGGTGCAGCCGCGCGAGGAAGAGAACGAACGGACGGTCGCCCAGTTCAGGATGGGCAGCGCGGAAACGGCCAAGCGGCGGCAGCCGGTCGACCACGCCGGGCCATATGCCGTTGGGCACCACGCGCACGTCCGGCCCGAAGTGGAGCGAATCAACCGCCGCGCGTTCCTCCGCGTTGAGCGCGTGCAGCACGGCCGCGCCGGCGATGGCCCGCCGGTAGCCCAGGGCGAACGCGACCCGCTTCTTCCAGCGCGATTGCCGCAACGACCACGGGTGGAGCATGCCGTGCGGCGAGATGACGTACGGCACGCCGCGCTTCCGCGCAGCCGTTGCGGCGGCGGGGACGCAGGTTTCCCAGACGCGGTGGATGTGCAGGGCGTCCGCGTCGCGAAGGGCCTCGGTCATTGCGGCTCGAAAATGCGTCGCAAGGAGTTTTTCCCGGTGATCCGGCATGGGCGGCCGAACGAGTCGGACTGCGTCAAAGCCGGGCGCGTCGGCGGTGAGCGGCTCGGGATCGTCGGGCCCCGCGGCCGCCGGGTGGGCGTAGGCGACGATTGTCACGTCGTGGCCGCTCACCGCCTGCGCTGCCGCGAGCGAGGCGGCCACCACCGGCGGCCCTCCCTCGGCCGGGCTGAGCGTGTTGATGGCGTGAACGATCCGCATGGCCAACAGCATCGGCGCTCGCCGCCCGGATTGCCAACGCGCGGGGCGCTTGATTCGGCCGAGCGGGTGGCGGATGGTGCGGGCGTGTCCACTCTTTCGGAAAGCCGGCCGCTTCGCGTGGCGATTTGCCAGCCGGCATTGCCGCATTATCGGCTGCCCGTCTTCCGCGCGCTCGCCAACCGACCGGGCATTGATCTCACGGTCCGCTATGCAACCGTCTCCGGCCTCTCGAACGCGACTGCGGCGGGCTTTGACGCCGAACCACTCGCAGTATGGCGTGCGCCGCGAACCGGGCTCCACGCGACGCGCGGGCTGGGCGACATCCTCGCGAACGCCGACGCCTGTGTCTTTTCGTGGAACGCCAACGACCTCTCGCTGTGGCCAGCCTTGCGGGCGGCGCGGCGACGGGGCGTCGGCACCGTCCTGTGGGGCCACGGCTTCGGGCAGCCAGAGCGGCCCCTTCGGCGGAGGCTGCGCGACGCGATCGGGCGCCGCGCCGACGCCGTGCTGCTCTACGACCGGGCGACGGCCGACCGCCTGGCCGGGCGCGGGTTCGAGCCGGGGCGGATCTTCGTCGCGCAGAACGCGCTCGACGAACAAGCGTTCCACGCCGCAGCCGAGCCGTGGCGGGCGGACGCCGATCGCCTGGCGCGGTGGCAGCGCGAGCATGGTTTCGCCGGGCGCAGCGTGCTGCTGTTCGTCGGGCGGCTCGGCGGGAAGATTCCGACGACGCTGCTGCTGGACGCCGTTGCGGCCGTGCAGCGGAAGGATTCTTCCGCGCTCTTCGTGATGGTGGGCGGCCCGAACGAAGAAGTCGAGCGGCTGCGCGGCGAAGCACGCGCGGCCGGCGTCGAGGAGGCGGTCCACTTTGCCGGTGCCGTGTATGACGAGGAGAACCTCGCGCCCTACTTCCTAACCGCCCGGTGCTTTGCGTTTCCCCGCACGATCGGCCTGAGCCTGATTCACGCCTTCGCCTACGGCCTGCCGGTGGTGACGGACGACGACTTTCAACATCACGGGCCGGAGGTGCGGGCGCTCGAGCCGGAGGTGAATGGCCTGTTCTACCCCTCCGGCAACGCCGCCGCGTTCGCCGAGCAACTGCTGCGCGTGACGCAGGACGAGGCGTTGCACGCGCGCCTTTGCGCCGGCGCGGCTGAGACCGTACGCGACAAGTACAACCTGCAAACCATGGTCGACGGCATGGAGGCGGCCATCCGCTTTGCGGCAAAACGGGCTAGCGCGCGGCGAGGATGAGCGCGCCCGCCGCCGCGATGAGCAGGGCGAGCGACGCCAGCGCCAGGCCAAGCTTGCCGAAGATCGTGCGGCGGCCGACGACGCCCAGCAGGGTCGCCACCAACGCCACCGGCACTGCCACCAGCGCCCCGTGCTTCACGGACTTCGCCGCATCCACCCCGCCGGCGGCAGAGATCGCGAGGCCGATCGCCAGGATCGAAACGGCCGCCAGCGCCAGCGACGCCACGCCGGCCACGCGAGGATTCGGCGGAGGATAAGACGGCGGCGGTTGCACGTTCACCCCACCAGCGCCAGTTGCAGCGTCTCGCCGTAGCGGCGAAACAGGGCCTTGCGCAGCGTCGCGAGGTCCGGCCGATCCAGGCGCGGCGACTCGTCGAGCAACGCCAGCGCATCCTCGCGAGCGTCGTGCAACAGGTCCATTTCCTGAGACAAGTCGGCAACCTTCAGCGACGGCAAGCCGTGCTGACGCGTGCCGAAGAAGTCGCCGGGGCCGCGCAGTTGGAGGTCGACTTCGGCGAGTTTGAAGCCATCGGTCGTCTCGACCATCGCGTCGATGCGCTGCCGGGCCGTCTCGGTGTTGGCGTCGCTGACGAGCAGGCAATAGCTCTTCTCCCCGCCGCGCCCGACGCGGCCGCGAAGCTGGTGGAGCTGCGAAAGTCCGAATCGTTCGGCGTTTTCGATGACCATCGTCGTGGCGTTGGGCACGTCGACGCCGACCTCGATGACGGTCGTCGCCACCAGCACGTCCGCCTCGCCGGCGCGGAAGAGGCGCATCGCCTCGGCCTTCTCGTCGGCGGGAAGCTGGCCGTGGAGCATCGCGAGGCGCAGGCCCTTCAGCGGCCCGGCCGCGAGCGTCTCGAAGTGGCTGACAACGCTCTTGGCGTCGCCCATGCCGTCCTCGTCGATCTGCGGCAGCACCACGTACGCCTGCCGCCCGCGCTCGACCTGCCGGCGGACGAAGTCGTACGCCTGCTCGTGTTGCTCGGGCTTGAGGTGCTTGGTCTCGATCGGCTGCCGGCCCGGCGGCAACGCGTCGATCGTGCTGACGTCGAAGTCGGCCAGGTAGCTTAGCGCCAGCGTTCGCGGGATCGGCGTGGCCGTCATCACGAGGTAGTGCGGCGCGTGCCCCTTGCCCCGCAGGTGCGCCCGCTGCTTGACGCCAAGCTTGTGCTGCTCGTCGACGACCACGAGGCCGAGATTGGCGAAGTCGACGCCCTCGCTCAGGAGCGCCTGCGTGCCGACGGCGATGTGGATGTCGCCGCTGGCAAGGCCCGCGTTCAGCCGCTCGCGTTCCTTCTTCTTCAGCCGGCCGACGACGAGTTGGATGTTCACGCTGCTGCCCTCTAGAAAGCGCGACAGCGTGATCTGATGCTGCGCCGCCAGCACTTCGGTCGGTGCCAGCAGGACGGCCTGCATCTTGTTCGCGACGGCCGTCAGCATCGCGTAGAGGGCCACAACCGTTTTGCCGCTGCCGACATCGCCCTGCAGCAAACGGTTCATCGGTAAGCCCGTCTTGAGGTCGGCCGCGATCTCGTAAGCGGCATTCTGCTGGGCCTCGGTGAGCGCGAACGGAAACCGCTCGCGGATGCGGCCATCGAGCGTCTTATCGATCCGCAGCACCGGCGCGCTGATGCGCCCCTCGCGTAGCCGCTTGCTCATGGCGAGGCCGAGTTGCAGGAGCATTAGCTCGTCGTAGACGATGCGCCGCCTCGCCTCGAACGCCGCCGCGCGATCGCCCGGCCGATGAATCCTCCGGTACGCCTGGGCCCGCGACAGCAGGTGGCGGGCGTCGAGCAGGTCCTGCGGAAACCACTCCTCGACCTGCTGTGCGGCGGCGTCGAGATGGTCCTTGATAATCGCTTCGATCTGCTCGCTGCCAAGGTCGGCGGTGGCGGCGTAGATCGGGCGAAACGTGTCGTCGCTGATCTCGGCCGTCGCCTCGTCGACCTCCTCCCACTTCGGGTTGGCCATCTGCGGCATGTTCCGAAAGGTGCGGACTTTTCCACGGACGCGCACGGTCATGCCGGGGCGAAGCTTCGTCCGCATCCACGCCGCGTTGAACCAGACGCACGCCAGCTTCTCGCCGCTGCGGCCGTCGAGCACGGTCGCCTCGAACCTGCTCCGCGGCCGCCCGGCGATGTAATCGGCCGCGACGACCTCGCCGCGAACAGTCTGAATCTGCTCGTTCACGAGCTCGTCGACGCCGCGCTCGCTGCTCTCGAAGCGATAGTCACGCGGCAGGTAATCGAGCACGTCGCCGAGCGTTCGCAGGCCGAGCCGGTGGAGCCCGCGCAACTTCTTCGGCCCGACGCCGGCGAGGCGGTCGAGCGTGGAATCCAGAGCAAGTGGTTCGGCGGTCTCCGTCGCGGACACGGCCCCAATATAGCTCAGAGGTTTCAAGCATCCGCCCGCGGCGGAAGTTACGCTACTCGGATGGGCATTCTCACAGCTCGTCTCTTTGCGTTCACCTGCTTGGCTTTAGTTTGCGGGTGCGGAACGGTGTGGAGTGATGAGGTGGTCGTGCGGCCGGAGGACCGAGCGGCGCTACCGGACGACGTGACCGCGGTGTTTGCCGGGGCGTGGAGTCAGCGGGTCGATGGTGATGAACTGTCCTACACCGTGACGCACCGAGACGATGGTTGGCATGTCCGCGTCACCGAGGTCGATGAGGAGGGGGCTCGCGAAAGCTATAACGTTCGACCTGACGCGGGCGGCTTCCGCATAGGCGGGCCCGCAGAGCAACGCCACGTGTTTTTGGATTTCCTTGACGCGGGGAACGGCCGCCGGATGCTGTTTGCCACAGATGTCGGTGGAGAGGAAGAAGAACAACACAACCCACAAGCGTTACGTGGACATGACCTGTCTTGGACCATGCTCATCGAAGTCGTGGAAGCCACGCCGCACCAACTCAAGTTCAGGCTCGGCTTGCTTGACGCGAACGAGGTGTATCAGCGGTTGAGCCGGATGCCTGACCCGCCGCCACACACCAAGCGGCTCGAGCCGTTGATCGGCGGAAGCGGAACCGCGGCGCACATCGCCTTCACGGGCGACGGGAACGCGGTCCGCAAGTTCATGCTCGATCTGGCGAACCGCCCGCAGATGTGGCAGGGCATGGACGACGTCTACACGCTGCGTCGCCCCGCCGCGACGCGGCCGGCTACGAAGACTCGCCCTCGCGGCTGATCGGCAGGGCTTCCTTGAACGTCAGCGTCCGGTACGGGAACGGAATCTCGATGCCGGCATTGTCCAGCGCGACCTTGACGGCCTCGACGACCTCGTCCTTGCTCTTGCGAATCTCCACCGGCTTGCTGCCGGTCCACCACGTGACCTCGAAGTTGATGCTGCTGTCGGCGAACTCCTGGGCGAAAATCTGAACCGGGCGGGCGGCGGAGCGGCGGACGGTTTCGCACGCCTTGACGGCCTCCTGGATCACCCGCCGGGCCTCGCCCACGTCCTCGCCGTAGGCGACGCCGCAGATGACGGTCACGCGCTTGTCCTGCCAGTTCGTGTAGTTCGTGACCGGCTCCGTAAAGAGCTTGGCGTTGGGGATCAGCACGAGGTCGCCGTCGACCTGGCGTAGCTCGGTCATGCGGATGTTGATGCGCTCGACCTTGCCGACGATTGTGTCGACCTCGATGTAGTCGCCGATCTCGATCGGAAACCGCCAGAGGATCAGCACGCCAGCGATGAAGTTCTCGACGATGTCCTTGAAGGCGAAGCCGAGCGCCAGGCTGGTGAGGCCGAGGCCGGCGATGAGGCTGGCGGGCGTGATGCTCGGAAAGATGACCGTCAGCGCCACGAGGATGCCGATGACGTACATCAGCAGGTAAACGAGCTGGCCGATCAGGTCGATCAGGCTCGGCCGCAGGCGCGCGCGCTTGGCGAGCGAGGAGGCGACCCGCTTGGCCAGCCGCGCGAGCAGGGCGAACACGACCAGCAGGACGATCGCGATCACCAGGTTCGGCAGCACGCGCAACAACCCCTCCCACATCGTCCAGAGCCGATTTTGCAGCAGCTCAATGCTTTCGCTGGCGGTGGCATCGTTGATGCCAAACCCCGCGTCGGGCTGGGTGGTCGATGCGTCCGGGGAGTCGCCGCTCTGCATGCCCCTCGTGTAGCCGCCGCGGCAGCCCGTGGCAAGCGGCGGGCCGTAGCGTGGACGGATGGCCAGCCGCCCGACACTCGTGCTCATCCCCGGCCTCGGCGCCGACGCGGGGATCTACCAAGGCCAGCGGCGGCACTTTGGCGAGCGCCTGTTCATCCCGCCGTGGATCGACCCACTCCACGGCCGCGAGACAATCGACTCCTACGGCCGACGTCTCGCCGAGACGCTCCACGACCTGCCCGGCCTCGAGCCGCCGTACTGGGTCGGCGGCATCAGCTTCGGCGGCATGGTCGCCGCCGAGGTCGCCGAATCGCGCGGCGGCGACGTGCTCGGGCTCTTCCTCATCGGAAGCTGCACCGAACGCAGCCAGGTGAGCGGCCCCTGCCGGCTCGCGTGCAAGCTCGGCCAGGGGATTCCGAAAGGGCTCGCAAAGGGGTGCCTGAACAAGCTCGTTCCCGCGACGGTTGGCTTCACCGAAGGACTGGATCGGCGGGGCGAGGCGACGATGCGCGACGTCTGGTTCCGCGCCGACACCGACCTGATGAAGTGGGCCGCCAACGGCATCCGCCAGTGGCAGCCGGGGGCGGCTTCGCGCGTGCCGACCTACCACGCCCACGGCCGAAAGGATCGAATCATCCCGATCCGCGAGCAACGCATGCGCCCCGGCACCGACCTGACGATCCCCGACGGCCGGCACCTGATCCACCTGACGCACGAGGCGATCGTCAACCATTGGATGGAGCGGCGGATGGCAGCCGGGCCGCGTCGACTGGCGTGCGAATGAGCATCAGCAGGCGGACCAGAAGTGATGGCTTCGCCTCGCCGCATTCGGGGCAGCGCTCGGGCGACTCGCGCAGGTCGTAGCCGCACGCGAGGCAGAGCCCGGCGCGGCGGCGGAGCACGCGCAGACGCCAGCCCGAGCCGCGCCAGGTCGCCACGCCCACGAGCGAGAGCAGGGCGATCGGAGGCCAGTACGGGACCACGACCAGGAAGACCGGCACAACCTTCGGCGGCGGCATCATGCCGCCGGCGGAGGGGAGGTACGTCTCGGTAAAGCCGAAGTTGTGAAACCCGAAGCCTTGGTCACGCCAGAAGCCGGGCCGCGACGTGCGTTGCAGCTCGGCGTCGATGAACTTGCCGGGAATGACCACATCCGCAGAGGCCTTGCGCAGCCCGGTCGGCAGGCGGCCGTTGCTCCAGAAGGCGACGTGGCCGCTCTCGCTGGTCACGTATCCGCCGCGGTAGAGATCAATCCAATCGCGCACCCCCGTACTGCGAAACCAAGCGGCCGAGAGCAACACGACGAGCACGAGGCTCGCCACGCTGGCGATCCTTAGCACGCGGAACAGCACGCCCGTACGGAACGGTTTCGGCGATTGAGACGATTTGGTCACCGCGCCATTGTCGACAACGGTGGGGCCGACGGCAATACCATCGACTCATGGCCGACAAGTTTTCATTCGACGTCGTCAGCGAGATCGACTGGCAGGAGGTTTCCAACGCCGTGGATCAGGCGCAGCGCGAGATCACGACGCGCTACGACTTCAAAGGCACCAGCGCGAGCGTCGAATACGAGAAGCGCGAGGAGCCGATGACGCTCACCGGCGATCACGAGGCGCAGCTCGAGGCGGTGCGGCGGGTGCTGATCGAGAAGTTCATCAAGCGCGGCGTGGAGCCGAAGGTGATGGACCCGCAGGAGCCCGAGAAGGCCTCCGCCGGCACGCTGCGGCAGGAGGTGAAGTGGAAGAACGGCATCGACCGCGACACCGCCAAGAAGATCACCAAGCAGATCAAGGCCCTCAAGCTGAAGGTCAACGCCAGCGTGCAGGGGGAGACGGTCCGCGTCACGGGCAACAAGAAAGACGAGCTCCAGGCCGTGATCGCCGATCTGAAGCAGAACGGGCCGGAGGACGTGCCGTTGCAGTTCAACAACTTCCGCTGATATCGCGGAACATGCGGCCGAGTGTTAGTCGTCCCCAAGCAGTTCGTCGAAGTGGCGGGCGGCGTCGGAGGGGTCGAGGCCACCGTCGGCGGCGTCCATCGTGCTCGTCGGGTTCAAGTGCGGGGCCTGCCCGACATCGTCATCGGCGGCCACGCTGCGTCGCGACGGGATGGCGTCCGGCTCCGGCGGCTCGTGATTGACCTGCACGAGAAACTTCAGCGACCCAATCTGAATCACGTCGCCCGGCAGGATCGGTGATTCCTGGACGCGCCGGCCGTTGACGTAGGTGCCGTTGCTGCTGCCCAGATCCTGAAGCCGCAGTCCGCCGTCGTCGGTGAGCAGGATCGAGCAATGCTTGCGGCTGACGTCGCCGAGCGGGATGCGCAGGTCGCAGTCCTCGCGTCGACCGATGATCGACTCGCACCCAGGTGTGCCCGAAGCGAGCGGGAACCGGCGGCGATCCTCCCCCTCGCGCAGCAGGACCAGCGCCAGATCCTCGATCGGGCCCAACTCCTTGGCGGAGTCGGGGGTGGCGGTAATGGAGTGGTCTTGGCCCAGCATGACAGCTCCCGACAGAATGGCTCGAAATCCTCCGCGCTTCGCGGCCCCAACACGTTGAACGCCGCGGACGAATGCCACTCTCAACCTCCTGTCACCGGACACCCGAGCGGGCCGACCGTCGGGCTTCGGGCGCACCGTATCATGTCGCGTTGCTTTGGGCAAAGCCGGCAGGCCAAGCAATGGTCAAGCGACGGTCGCTTTCGCTCAGATTCGCCTTGGCCCACCGTGTCCACCTCGCTCCCACTCATCGCGACGCCCGATCCCGCATTAATCGAGCGCCTGCCGCCGAACCTGCCGCGGGAAGCCGTTTGCGGCCTCTACGTCCACGTGCCGTTTTGCGCGCACAAGTGCCATTACTGCGACTTTTACAGCATCACGCGGCAGTCGGACGATCGGATGGCGGCCTTCGTCGATCGCGTGCTGACCGAAGCCGCCCGCTGGCCCGACGCGGCGACACTTCGGCTCGGTACCGTGTTCATCGGCGGCGGAACGCCCTCGCTGCTTCCGCGCGTCGAGATGGCCCGGCTGCTTACGGGGCTGGCAGAGGTGCTCGGCCTTAAAGCAGTCCGCGAGTTCACCGTCGAGGTCAATCCCGCCACGGCCGACTTGGACGATTTGCAATCGATGCGGGATCACGGCGTCAACCGCGTCAGCTTTGGGGCGCAGTCGTTCGATCCGCGGGCGCTGCGCGTGCTCGAACGAGATCACGATCCTGCCGACGTGCCCAAGGCCGTCGAACTGGCGAGGCGGGCGGGCATCGAGCGGCAAAGCCTGGACCTGATCTACGCGATCCCCGGCCAGACGATTGAGACATGGGAGGCCTCGCTTGCCGCGGCGTTGGCGACGGAAGTGGAGCATTTGAGCTGCTACGGCCTGACGTACGAACCGAACACGCCGCTGGCGGTGCGGCGGCGGCTGGGGCGGGTCGATGCCGCCAGCGACGACCACGAGGTGCGGCTGTTTCGCCACGTCCGCGAACGACTCCCCGCCGCCGGCCTGCGAGCGTACGAGATCAGCAACTACGCGCGGCCGGGCTTCGAGTCGGAGCACAACCTCGGTTACTGGCGCGGCCACGGCTACATCGGGCTGGGCCCGTCGGCGGCCAGCCACGTCGGCGGGGTGCGGTGGCGAAACGCGCCGCACCTGGGTCAATGGGAACGGGCGATCGACGCCGACGCCGGGGCGGCGATCGAGGTGGAGCGCCTTGATCCCGCCGCCCGGCTGCGCGAGCGGCTTTGGCTCGGTTTGCGGATGACCGAGGGCGTCAACCTCGCCGTCGCGGCCGACGCGCTTGGGGTCGAGCCGGCAATCGCTCTCGCGCAGGAGGTCCGAGAACTCGTCGCAGCCGGCTGGCTCGCCGAGGGTGCCGGCCGGCTCACGCTGACGGATCGAGCGTTGCCCGTCGCGGACGCCGTCGCATCACGGCTCCTGACCGCCGACAACGTTGACTGAAAACGTGAGGGACGATTGCGAGTGTTCGTTAGCCGCCCCGCCTCGCGGGGCGCTTCTGTGGCCACTGAGCGCCCCGCGAGGCGGGGCGGCTAAAGCGATTTAATCTTCAGCGTCGGGTGTTTGCTCCCCGAAATCGGGCGGGTGGACGGGCAGGCATTGGTCGAGCGGACATCGTACATCGGTGGTGAGGCCCGCTCTGTTCGGCGGGAGTCGCCCATGCCCGCCGTTCCAAACAAGATGCTCTCCGGCCCAGTCTCGCCTGTCGGCGTGGAGCTTGGTGATCACCAGCTTCGCATGGCGCAACTGCGTGAGACACCGCAAGGCCCGGTGCTGACCGCCGCGGCGGCGGTCGCGGTCGATGCCGCCGACTGGGACACACCCACGGCGTTCGGTCGCCTCGTGCGGCGGATCATCGCCGACGCTTGGCATCGCCACGGCTTCGCGGGGCGCGGCATCCGCGTGTCGCTGCCCGCGGCGCAGGTGCGATGGCAGACGCTGTCGCTTTCGCCGAAGGAGCCGCTCACCGAGGCGGCCGTCGTCGAAGCCCTGGGTGGGCCATCGGGCGACGAGACATTGCGGTTCTTCGAGGCCAGCCGCACCGCGAGCGACCGACGGGTCATCGTGGCGCGGGTGCGTCGCGAGTGGCTGGAGGCGATCCTTCACGCCCTCGACCGCACGAGCCGGCAGCCGTTGGCGTTGACGACGGGCGTGCTCGCGGCCGCGGCGGCATTCGACCGCCTCTACCGGCGACGCGAGGACGTCACCGCCTGCGACGCCGTGATTGACTTGGGAACGCACGCGACGCGGATGTTCGTGCTGCGTCGCGGCCGGCTGCTCCGCGTGGAACAGCACGAGCAGGGCGGCGCATCGCTCGACCAGGCCGCGGCTGCTGCGCTGTCGATGAGCGCGGGGGAGGCCAACATGCTGCGTCGCCGCCTCGCCGAAGCCGAGCACGAAGCGCTGGGCGATTTGACCGACCCCGCCCGGCCCCGCGCCGGCTCGCTGTTTCGACGCGAGGATCAGCGCGTGACCGACGGCGAAGGTCGAGCGGGATCGGCCATGAGCGAGTCGATGATCCGCGCCGCCCATTGCCGCGCGGACGGCACGCTCATCGACGCGGCAACGGGCGAACGGGTGTGGGAGGCGTCGCGTGGCATCGCGGAGGGTTTGGCCGCTGCGGTCGCCGCGTTCTGCCGCCAGGACGCGCGAGGGCTCAATCGTGATGCCGCGCCGACCCGCCTGCTGTTCATCGGCGGCGAGGCGAACAATCGCCGGCTCTGCCGCCACATCGCGTCGACCGTCGGGCTGCCGGCGCAGGTGGGCGAAACGGTGACGCGACTACGCGGTGCAAACACGCCCGCACCCTTTCACCTCGATCGCCCGCGCCCCGAGTGGACGGCCGCGTGCGGTCTCGCCATGCCGTCCGCCGCCGCCGCGTCGAAGGCGGCCTGACCCTGGAGTCGTCCCCATGCCAGCGCGCCCGCACCAACACCCGCACCACCACCACCAGACCGCCGCCGAAGCCGCGTTGGACTTCCTTCCCGCGGGCCACGCCCGGCGTCGTCGCCGGCGTCGCGTGGACCGCCTGTTGCTTGCCGCCGCCTTGGTGTCTGCCGCGGGCATGTGCATCGCCGCCGACACGGTCGGCCGCGCGCGGGCGGCAATGGTCGCGGCGGTGCAGGAGCAGGTGCGACAGCAACTCATGCCAGTCGAGGAGTCCGCCCCCGAGTGGGTTGCCGCCGTCCACGAGTTGGCGCACGGCGTTCGCTGTCAGCAGCCGATGGGCGTGACGCTCGACGGGTGCCGCCCCGACGCCGACGCGGCCGGCGTGCTGCTGATCGAGGGCTCGGCGCCCACGGCCGGGCTCGTCTATCAGTACGTCGACGCGCTGCGCACCGGTGGGCACATGCTTCAGGTCGACCTCCGCCGCCTGCACGAGCACGAGATAGACGATCAAGCCCCCGCGGCCGTGCGATTTGAGCTGGCGCTTCGGCCCGGTCTCTCCGTCGCGCGAGCGGACCAACTCGCGGAGCAGATCGGGCGGGCGCCCGCATCGCGTTGCCGCCGCGGCACGTGCGCGGCGGCGGCGCGGTGGCGGTCGTAACGTGCAAACGTGTCCGACCAGCCGAAGATCGTAATTCTCGACGCCCACGCCGCGAACCCCGGCGACCTTGATTGGTCGCCGATCGAACGGCTCGGCACCTGCACCGTCCACCCGCGCACGCCGCGCGACGAAGTCGTCGATCGCTGCAACGCGGCGGAGATCGTGCTGTCGAACAAGGTGCCGCTGGACGCCGACACGCTCGCACGCCTGCCGGCGCTGCGGTACGTCGGCGTGCTCGCGACGGGCTTCAACATCGTCGACCTCGACGCGGCGCGGCGGGCGAACGTCACCGTCACGAACATCCCCGCCTACGGGACGGAGTCGACGGCGCAGCACGCCTTTGCGCTCCTGCTCGACCTGACGAACCACGTGGGCCACCTCGCCGCGGACTCGGCCCGGCGCTGGCCGAGGTCTGCTGATTTCTGCTACTTCGACGATTCGCTGGTCGAGCTCGACGGCCTGACGTGCGGCGTGATTGGCTTCGGCGCCATCGGCAAGGCCTTCTGCCGCCGGGCGCGGGCGTTCGGGATGACAGTGCTCGCGCACACGGCCCACCCGAACAAGCACCGCGACTCCGCTGCCGACCTTCGTGTGGAACTCGTCGGGCTCGACGATGTTCTGCGGCACAGCGACGTGCTCAGCCTGCACTGCCCGCTCACGCCGGAGACGAAGGGGCTGATCGGCGCCGGCGCGATCGCGAAGATGAAGCCGTCCGTATTGCTCATCAACACCGGCCGCGGCCCGCTTCTGGATGAGGGCGCTGTCGCCGACGCGTTGAATGCCGGCCGCCTTGCCGCCGCGGCGGTCGACGTGCTCTCGGCCGAGCCGCCGGCCTCGGACAACCCGCTGCTTTCGGCGAAGAACTGCCGCATCACCCCCCACGTCGCCTGGGCCACCACCGCCGCCCGGCGCCGCCTGATCGACATCGCCGCCGGCAACATCAAGGCCTTCCTCAACGGCAAGCCGCAAAACGTGGTGAGCTAAAGCCGCTCGCGTAGGCGTTGTTGGACGAGCTTGGGGTTGAAAGCGCCTTTGCCGCGCTTCATCAGGTTGCCGACGAGTGCCCCGATGGCCGCCTGCTTGCCGTCGCGGTACTGCTGAAGCGGCTTGGGGTTCTCTTCGAACAGCGCGTCGATGGCGGCGTCGATGGCGCCGGTGTCGGTCGACTGGATCAGCCCGAGATCCGTCGCGGCCTGCTCGGCGGGACGATCCTGCTCAAGCAACGCATCGAGCACCTTGCGGCCGGTCTCCTTGCTCGCCTGGATCTTGTCGTTCTGCACGAGGTCAGCCACCTCCGCGACGCGGGCGGGCGTGAGTGCCAGCGTCTCGAACGCCTCGCCGCGCTCGTTGGCCATCTCGCGCATCGTCTCGACGAGCACCGCCGCCCGCTTCGCGTCGGCGCCGGCATCCACCGCCCCATCGAAGAAGTCGCCGATCGCCTTCTGCTGCGCCAGGTCCGCCGCCACCTGATCGTTCAGGCCCATCGCCTCCCGATACCGCTTCAGCCGCGCGACGGGCAGCTCGCCGATCCGCCCCTTCAACTCCGTCAGCCAAGCCTCGCTCACCTCGACGGGCATCAGGTCTGGATCGGGGAAGTAGCGGTAATCGTGCGCCTCCTCCTTCTCGCGCTGAAGGACGGTTTGCTGCCTCGCGTCGTCCCAGCCGTAGGTCGCCTTCTTGCCGAGGTCGCCGGTCTTTTCCCACACCGCAACCTGGCGCTTCACCTCGTACGCCACGCTCTTCTCGACCACGTTGAAGCTGTTGAGGTTTTTGACCTCCGTGATGGCCGTCTTGTGGACGTCGCCGTGTTCATCGGTGATGTGAACGTTGATGTTCGGCTCGAAGCGCATGTGCCCCATCTGCATTTGGCCCTCGCTGACGCCGAGGTACTGCACGAGCTGTTGCAACTCGCGAGCGAACGCGCCGACGGTGTCGGGCGAGTCGAAGTCGGGCTCGGTGACGATCTCCAACAGCGGCGTGCCGGCGCGGTTGAGGTCGACGATGCTGTAGTCGATCGCGTACCCGCCGGGCGCGTCGTGCATGAGCTTGCCGGCGTCTTCCTCCAGGTGGGCGCGGCGGATGCGCACGGTCTTGCTCGACCCGTCCGGCAGCCCCAGCTCGTAGCTGCCGGCCTCGCACAGCGGCTGATCGTATTGGCTGATCTGGTAATTCTTGGGCAAATCGGGGTAGTAGTAGCTCTTGCGATCCCACTTGCAGCGCCGGGCGATGAGGCAGCCGAGGGCGAGGCCGGTCATAATGCTGTGCTCGACGGCAACCTTGTTCATGGTCGGCAGCGTGCCGGGCAGGCCCATGACCATCGGGTCGACCTGCGTGTTGGGCTCGCCGCCGAAGCCGTTCTTGGCGGCGGTGAACATCTTGCTCTGGGTCGCGAGCTGCACGTGGATTTCGAGGCCGACGAGGACTCTGACGTTCTTGGCGATGGGCATGGCGGGCGATGGTATCGTGGGCGGATGAACAACGATCTCGTCAAGGCCGCGATGATCCTCGGCATCTCGTGCGGCGCCTCGATCCTGCTCGCGAGCGGCATCATCGTGATCGGCGTGCGTTGGGCCGTCGCCGACGCGCTGGGCCCGCGCGTGGCGGCGCTCGACGCCTCCATCGCAAGCGCCGCCGGCGACGTGAACAACGGCATGAACGGCCTCGGCGAACGTGTTGACCGCGCCGCCGGCGCGATTGGCGGCGACGTCTCCGACGCTTCCACATCGCTGGCCAAGTCGTTCGACACCTCGCTCGGCAGCGGCGTTGCGAACCTGAACGAGTCGATCGCCGGCACCGGCGCCACGATCGGCGGCCGCCTCGACGCGGCCTCGGCCGACGTCAGCGGCACGCTCGCCCGCAGCTTCCGCGACACGCTCAAAATCGAGGCGCCCCAGCCGCTGCCGCTCACGGGCACGCTCGGCGTCGTCGGGCCGGGCGAGGAGCCGGGGCCGGTCGAGGTGAACGCCAGCGTGAGCGGTCTGCCGTAGGCGGACCTACGGTGCTCGCATGAGTCTCGAGCAGGACCATCTCAGCCACCTCGATCACCTCACCGACGCCGCCCGCGACGCGCTTCGCCGCGGCTCGGCGTCAACGTACGGCGTGCTCGCTCCAGAGGCGGCCGACGATGAAGCGACGGCCGCCCTCGACCGGCTGTCGAACGGTGGGGCGGTGAAGGACGCATCGGACCCGGCGGCCGACCGATGCGTGCAGGCCGGGCTGTGGCTCTGGCACGACTTCCTGGACAAAAGCCACACGATCAGCCAGGCGATCGACACGCCCGACGGCAGCTTCTGGCACGGCATCATGCACCGGCGCGAGGGGGACTGGTCGAACACCAAGTACTGGTTCCGCCGCGTCGGCGAGCACCCCGCCTACGCCACGCTTGCGGCCGAGGCGAACGAACTGACGCGCGACGAACCGGCGGACAAGCGGGTCGTCGCCGTCACGCGCGGCGGGTGGGATCCGTATGCCTTCGTCGATCTTTGCGAAGCCGCCCACGCGGCGGGATCGGATGACCCGCTCTACGCGACGGCCGTTGCAATTCAGCGGGCGGAGTGGCGGGTGCTGCTCGACCACTGCGTGCGACGGGCGCGCGGCGGGTGAAAGCCGAGTGTTCACGCGCGAAAGTCGAGCGTTCACGCGCAAAGGCGGTTCGATTAGAACGCCCGACATGGCCGACTCGTTTACGCTCGCGAACCCGCTCCACTCATCGCACTCGCCGCGCGATGGGAAGCTCAAGGTCCTCGTCACCGGCGCCGCCGGCAGCATCGGCAGCTACTTCACGCTCCACTCCGACGACCGCTACGACCTGCGCCTCTTCTGCCACGACAAGGACGACACGAGCAAGATCAAGCAGAGCGGCGAGCTGTTCATCGGCGACGTGACGAAGCTCGACGATTGCAAGCGGGCGTGCGAGGGGATGGACGTGGTGCTGCACCTCGCCGCCGACCCGTCGCCGTTCGCGACGTGGGACAACGTGTTCCACCTGAACATCGGCGGGACGTACAACCTCTTCGCCGCCGCCAAGGACAAGGGCGTGCGGCGGGTGGTCTACGCGAGCAGCATCCACGCCATCAGCGGCTACCCACGCGGGCAGCAGACACACACGAGCCAGCCGGTTAATCCCGGCGACCTCTACGGTGTGAGCAAGTGCTTCGGCGAGGCCTTGGGCCGCTACATGGCCGAGCAGGAGGGCGTGGCCTGCATCGCGGTGCGCATCGGGGCGTTCCAGCCGATCAGCAAGGCGAAGGAGGCGGACGCAGTCGGCCTGATCGACGCCTTCGTGAGCAAGCGCGATTTGAACCAGTTGCTGCAAAAGAGCGTCGAGGCCGAGCATTTGCAGTGGGCCGTCGTGCAGGGCCTGAGCGACAACGCCTTCAACCGCATGGACATCACCGACGCCCGCGAGCTGCTCGACTACCAGCCGCAGGATGACCTGACGGAGATGAACCCGGACCTGGAGAAGCTGCACCTGCACGAGATTCTGACGGATCACCACAACACGGACCCCAGCAAAAGCGGCTTGCGCGACGACGTCTGACGCAGTCGCACCCGAGCCCGCCCGCGACCCACCGGGTCGCGGCTACTGAAAGTCACTCCACCCGCACGTCGACCCAGACGAGGCGGTGATCGCTGGCGCGTTCGACGGTGGCGAGGTCGACGCCGCGGATGGGTCGTTCGCTTGCCGGCCAGAAGATGCCGCCTCCGCGGAAGCCGAGGTCGGCCGACGGCAGGACGTAGTCGACGCGCAGGTTGCCCCGCTGCACATCCTCGAAATCCGCAGTATCGGCCACTGGTGGGCCCACGTGGGCGTCGTTCGCGCCGCCGTCGCGCCGTGCCGCTTCCTCGCCGCCCCAGCCGGCGACCACGAGATTCGACCAGATCAGTTCACTTTCGAGCAAGGACTCGATCGCGTGCGGCTGCGGCAACGCCGTCTGCGTGCGATTGCCGACAAATTGGAGGCCCGCCACTTCGAAGAGGACCCGCTCCCACTCGCTTCGTTCGAAGCGTGCTAATGAGCGTGGCTGGTACCGGTAGAGCGACCCGTCACACCGATCCGCACCAAGATCGCCCGCGATGACGAACGGCTCTTCTGCCTCCAACGCCATCCCGTGCAGCAAGGCGATCTCGTCGTGGTTGCGAGTGCCTTCCACGCTGTTGCCGGACCGTGAGAACCTTGGGTGCGCGGCGAGCAGTCGAACGACCGTGTCGCCGACCAGCACCGGCACGCTCACGTGGTTCGTGCTGCTGAGACGGCGGGGGTCGCGGCCGCCGTCAGCCGGGTAGACGTAAGGCATCGAGTGCTTTTCAAGATCTCGCCAAACGAGATCGCCAAAGGCTTCGATTCCATCATTATCAATCGGATGTCTTGAGAGGATCACGAACGCCCCCTGCCCCGGAAACAGCCCGTACCCGTGGCAGTCGGCGGCGTACGCAGCGGTGCCGACTTCGGCCCCTTCACACGGGGCAACTAGGCCGTCGCCGTTGAGGTCAACGCCGGTCGGCACGCCCGTGTTGCTCGGGGCGAGGTAGGCGTGGCGGTAGCGGATCGGCTCCAGGTTCGGCTGCTGGGCGACGGCGAGATAGTTCCGCTGGAAGAGTTCGAGCGTCTCGCCGCTGGCGTCGTAGTCGAACTCCTGGAGCAACAGCACGTCCGGCCGCGCCGCCTGGATGACCGCCGCAACCGCCTTCGCCTTGGCGTCGTCGCCCGTCCGCACCGCCGCCAGCAGTTCGCCGGGCGCCTCGCGCGAGAGCGAGGAATTGAACGTCGCGATGCGGACCGTCTCGGCCCGCGATCCGCAACCGGTGAGAATCAACAGCAGAAGCGGCAGCAGTCGCATTGCCAAATCTTAACGCCAGTCAGATGGTGGGATAAATCCCACCCTACGGCTCAGTACGCGCGGACGATACGCGTGCCGGGGTAGCTGCGGGCGACGATCGTGCGCGCCGGCTGGCCGTTTTTGGCCATCGCCTCGGCGGACCATTGGCACATGCCCACGCCGTGCCCCCAGCCGCGGCCGTCGGCGAAGACGACGTTCGTCTTGTTGTTGATCGGCCGAAACCACGCGCTGAACAGCTGCGGCTTGCCGCTGCCGCGATCGGTGTTGACCGACCACCGCATCTCCTCGGGCAGCATCGAGTAGCGGTTGCCACGCACGTCCTTCAGCTCGAACAGAGTCGGCCGGTCGTTGGCGTTGCGGGCGGCCACCTCGATTGTGTCGAGCGTCGCCATCCGCTTCGTCGGGTGGCCCGCCTTTTCGCCCCAGAGCCGGATGCGGCGCGTGAGCTCTGATTTTGTGACGGCAAAGGCATCCCAGTGGAAGCGGCCGCTGGCCTTGCCGAGATCGCCCAGGGCGACGCTGCCGAGGGCAGCGATGGGCGGCTCGTTGAAGGCGGCGTCGTTGCCGAGCGTGGCGCCGCCGCTGGTCGAGTGGAAATAGGCCTTGAAGATGCGCGGGCCGTTCTCGGTGTCGTGGACGACCACCTCGCCGCGCGTGGCCTCGACGGCGGCGCGGCTCTTGGCGTGTTCCGCCGAAAGGCCGCCGTAAACTTGGCTGCGGTCGTCGGGGTGCAGGTCCCAGTGGCCACGGGCGGCGCCGGTCGTCTTCATCTCGAAGATCGCGTACGTGCGGGCGACGATCGCCTGCGCCTCGTGGGCGGCGGACGTCCAACTGCCGGGAATCTCCTTCGGCAGCACGCCCATCAGGTAGCTCTCGACGTCGAGGTCGTTTACCGCGTCGAACGTGTTGGCTCCCTTGGGCACCAGGCGAACGCGGCCGCGGTAGCGCGTGCCGTCGACGGCCAGGGCGGAGCGCGTGTCGGCGTCGGCGGGGTCGAGCGTCAGCACGCCACGCGGAAACGCCTGATCGCCCACGCGCCAGCCGCCGGCGGAGAGGGTGACGAGCACCGGCTCATTCGGCAGGTTCAGGCGGACCGGCGTCGCGAGGGCATCCCCCGACAGCACCGGCGGACCGCCGGCGGAAAGCTGCATCGACGTCGCATTGCCCAGCAACCGCACGCGCACCGCCGGAGCGGCCGACTCGGCCTGAGCCGCGGCACCGGCGGGCTTGGGCCCGAATGCCATCGGCACCCATCCCAGCGCCACGAGAAGCACCGCGCACACCAACACGCCGCCGACGATCACGCGGCGGCGCAGGTTGAATTGGTCGTCGGCGAATGCATCCATGCGGCGTCTCCGTGGCGTGGTGCCGCACGCGGCATCCGTGTCAAGCGTGCGGGTGGAAGGTGGGGAGCTTTGTCGACAGTATGCAAATCCGCCCCGGCCGCGTCCAGCCAAGGCGACCGTCGCGGGTCTTGCTAGCGTGATGCCGATGCCCCGCCTTGTACAACGTCGCGCCACGCCGATGGTTCGCCTTGCCGCGCTTGCCGCCGTCGCCCTGGGTTCTGCCGAGGCCGCGTGGGGTCAGGACCGCCCGGCGACGCCCGCCGAGTTGGCCGCCCACGCGCAGGAGTTCGTCGACAGCGAGCTGGCGGGGCTCTGGCCGCTGCGGGCGAACGTGTCGTCGGCGGACGTTCTGTCGCTGAGCGTTGAGCAGGGTCGGCTGGTCGCGACGTACAACACCGCGCTGCCACTGGAACCAATGTTCATCCGATCGCGGCGGGGAAGGGTGGCCCTGTACATGGCCGACCCCTCGGGCGAGGCGCGGCTTCAACTGACGCTGAGGAACGGCCTGGTCCCCTCGTTCATCGGTCGGCCGCGATCGTTACCGAACGTGCGCGTGCCAATGCCCGACGGCGGGGCGGCCCGGCTGAGCGAGCGGCGGTCGCGGCGCAGCGGCGACGTCGCCCTGATCGACCTGCTACGCCCCTTCGCCGCGAAGGCCGACGAGCTTCTCGAGCCGGGGGACCGCGTGACCGGTTATACGGCGATCGCCGTCGGCCCCGCGCCGGGCCGCATCCACGCGACGCGGGCATACGACCGGGTCGACGGCTCGACGGTCACGGTCGACCTGATGCAAACGCCGCTCGATCCGGCGGGGTCGGAGGACTTCGAGATCACGCTGCGCGTCGATCACTCGGCCGCGAACGATTTGGGCGTTGCCGCGCCGGTGGAGCCCGTGCGGCTTCAGGGCCAGACGCTCGATGACCTTCGGACGCAGGATCCCGCCGCGTTCAACCGTCACGTTCGGCCGATGTTGGCGGAACTGGGCATGATCGAGCTCGTCGACGAGAGCACGCGGCAGTTGGCGACGGCGCTGTTCCTCGCGCAGTTGCCGACGCCGCCAGAGGTGGTGGAGCGGGTCGATGCGGCCGTGGCGAATCTCGCCTCGCCGCAGTTCGCGCGGCGGCGGGCGGCCGAGGGAACGCTTCGGCGACTGGGCCGGCCTGCGGCGTCGGAGCTGGCGCGCCGGTTGGCCGACCCGGCGCAGGACCTGACGGCCGAGCAGCGCGGGCGGATCGAGGCGGTCGTGGCCGAGTGGTCGCAGCTCCCGCCCGACGCGACGCGGGACGACCGCGACCTGCTCCGGGCGATCGCCGCGCTCCAGGGCGGCCCGGATGATGCGGCGCTTCGCGAGCTGGCGGAGGCGGCGCTGGCAACGCTCGCGGAGTGACGCGGAAACCGAACGCACCGATCGGATCACTCGCGACAACGACGCTCACTCGATGCCGATGAACGGCCGGCCTTCGACCGGGCGATCGACCGCCTCGGCCGTCGCCGGATCGAGCCAGTGATCGGCATCCCCTTGGGCGGTCGTTGTCAGCAGCAGGCAACGGCCGTCGTTGCTTGTCATCGCGAACGGTTCGCCGGCAAAGTCGGGAGTGAAGTCCCAGAGCTTTGCGTGGCGTTCGAGCAGGCGGACGGTCTTGAGGTTGTTCTGCGCGAGTGGGCCTAGGCCGAGCCCGGCGGGTGGGCGATGGAAGCGAGCCGAGGCCGAGCCGCCGAACAGGTCGATCCAGAAGTCGAGCATCCCCGCCGCGTCGCCCTCCCGAGCGTAGCCGCGGCTGGCGTGCGGATAGGTGTCGGCCCCGTAGACCTTCACGTTGTTGATCGGCCGGGGCGCGGCCTTCGTGCGCGCGTGGACGAACGCGAGGTGCCGCCACATGTCGGCCGGGCTGTTGCGCAGGTTGTTGTTCTGGCTGATGTCGAGAAACGGATAGGCGTCGGCATCGTCAAAGGCCTGAAGGAACTCGGGTGCCTCGGGAATCTTCCAGCCGGCGTCGAACATGTCGGTCGTCATCGCGGATGGGTGCCGCTCGCGGATGAAGGCCATCCAGTACCGGCCCCACGCGGGCGGCGTGGTCGTCTCGTTATTCATGCACCAGAGCACGTTGCCGAACGGCCTGGCGACGGCGACGAGCGTCTCCACGAACGCCCGCTGATGCGCCAGCACGGCTTCGGCGAGGCGAACGTCATCGCTCAGCCCACCCACCGTGTGGAAGAACGGCTGACGGTCGTTCGACGGGTGCTCCGGATAGTCGATCGGCAGGCCGCTCGACTCGGCCGAGTAGTTGACGTTGTTGGCCGGGTTCCAACTGCTATCGGCCCAGAACTGGCGAACGCCGTCGCGCATCATGCTGGTGAAGTCGAAGCGGTCCCACACTTCGATCTGCGCCACGATGCCGCGATCGGAGGCGAGGCGAAGCAGCATTTCGAACCTTCGCCAGTAGCGGTCGTTCCATCGTGTCAAATCGAACCGCTCACCGACGTTCGCATGCGGCTGCTGGTCGCCGGGATCGCGGCTGCTCATCGTGCAGCGGACATAGTTGCCACCGACGCGATGGAGCAGGTCGAGGTGCGGTTCGAGGCCGTCGATCTGAAAGAGATTGTCCTCCTTCGACCCGCCCACGAGAAGAACGGGTTGGCCGTCAAGTTCCCAATAGCGCGGGTTCGTGGGCCAGGGGCGGATGGGCTGCATGGACGGGCCATTAGTTCTTGACGGTCTCGATGCGGATCGGCTCGATCGGGAACTTGCCGCTTTGCCGCATGAAATGGGCCGGGTTGTTATGGAAGATCTCGGTCAGTGTCTGCTCGTCCCACCCGCGACGGCGGCACTCGAGAATGCAGGCTTGCAGCGTGAACGGATCGCTCGGCCCCCAGTCGGCCGAGGAGTTGACGAGCATTCGGTCGTAGCCGCAGAGTTCGATGACGTCCGCCGCCCGCTCGCCGGTCATCTTCGTCAGCGGGTAGAGGGTCATCCCCGCCCAGAAGCCGGCGTCGAGGACGGGGCGCACCGTGTGCTCCTCAACGTGGTCGATCCAGACCCGCTCCGGCGGCAGGCCAGCCTTGGTGAAGTTTTCCAGGACTTCCAGCGTTTTGCGCGTGCCGTGGAGCTTGTCGTCGAGGTGCGGCGTGTGGATGAGAACAAGCTGCTCGTGGTCAAGCGCCAGTTGCAAATGCCATTCGAGCGACTGGATTTCGTTCGGCGTGCTCTTGTGCAGGCCCGTTTCGCCAATGCCGAGGACGGTGGGCTTCTCGAAGAGAGGCGGCATCGCGTCGAGGACGGTGCGCGTCAGGCCGGGGTTCTCGGCCTCCTTCGGGTTGACCGCCAGCCAGCAGAAGTGCTGGATTCCCCACTCGGCGGCGCGGGTGGGCTCGAAGTCGGCGATCTGCTTGAAGTAGTCGAGGAACGTCTCGGGGTGATCGCGGTCGAACCCCGCCCAAAACGCCGGCTCGGCCACCGCGACCACGCCGGCCATGGCCATGCGTTCGTAATCTTGCGCGGTGCGGGCGATCGCGTGGTAGTGCGGCTGAATCACGTACATAAGCCGGAAAGGCTGAGGGATGAAGGCTGAAGGATGAACCCGAGGGCGGAGCCGGAGGCCATCACTTCGGGTCGGAGAAGATCAGGGCGATCTGCTCGGCGCGGTTGGGGTCGGCCTGGGGTTCGCTCAGGACGGCGAGCGACTCGCGAAAGCGTTGCAGCCGGCGGTCGTCCTCGGGCGCGGCGTCGGGATCGGCGGCGCACGCGCGGTCGTAGCGGTCGAGGACGGCCGCGATCTCCAGCAGCTTACAGCGGACCTCGAGGCCGTACTGGTCCAGCACCTTGTTCGGCTTCATCAACGGCGGAGCGGGCATGGAGGAGGGTAGGAAAGGATGGAGCGTCAGAAAGGATGAGGGCTGAAGGATGAAGGATGAACCTGAGTCAAATCAGAGTCCTCTGCTCCGGTTCGGGTTCATCCTTCAGCCCTCATCCTTTCTCCCTCACGGCAAATCGACGCCGCTTCCGCCGAACGGGTGGCAGCGGCAGATGCGCTTGACGCCCATCCACCCGCCGCGCCACGGGCCGTGCTTGGCGACGGCCCGAAGCATGTACTCGCTGCACGTCGGATAGAACCGGCACTGGCCGCCCATGAAGGGGCCGAGGGTCGCTCGATAGACGACGACGACACCGCGAATACACCGCGTGGCGAGGCGTTGCGAGACGGGCGGGCGACCGTTGCGGTGGCCGACGGGCACGCAGAATAATACCCGCAAACGCCGCGGCCTCGGGCTTGCATTGATGGAACAGTTCCGTACGCTGGTGCGGCGGGCGTCGCTGTGACGCACGTTAAGTTCCAAGCCGCTCCTGGCGGCTTTCCGGAGGAAAACATGAAAACCGCCTTTGCCGCTTCGGCGGCCGCACTTGCCCTGTTCGCCGCCTCGGCCGACGCCCAGATGCTCGCCGATCCCGGCTTCGAGGGCACCCTCGACTTCGATGGTGCCGACTTCACCGACGGGTGGGAAGGGTTCTTCGGCACCTTCTCCGATCCGGCCGGCTCCCCCTTCTCCCAGTTCGGCAGCACCGACGTTCGCAGCGGCGCGCAGGCGCTGGAAACGGGCGTCGATTCGGATGCCTCGTTCGCCGGCGCGTTCACGCAGGTGAACGGCTTCACGCCAGGAGAAACGATCGACTTCTCCGTCTTCGCCACCACGCCCGACGCGACGGCGCTGACCGCCGAAACCCAAATCCGCATCGAGTTCTTCGACTCCGCCGGCGCGTTCGTCAGCCAGACCGGCAACCTCACGCCGGTCGTGACCGAGATGTACACTGAGTTCACGCAGATTGGCGTCGTGCCCGACGGCGCGGATCGCGCACGCTTCGTGCTTGCTCTCGACTCCGGCGGCGACTTCCGCGGCGATAACGGTGTTGTCTACTTCGACGATGCCTCGATCACCGTGACACCCGTGCCGGAACCAACTGCCATCGCGTTGCTCGCGACCGGCGGCACCCTGCTGCTCCGCCGCCGCCGCTAGTTCAACCGGCAACTGTTCAATCCGGTCGGGCCGCGCCTTCGAGCGCGGCCCGTTCTGTTGGGATCAGCCGTACACCGCGTCTGGGTCGAACGCCTTGTCCTTCGCCACGAACACCAACGAGCCATCGGCCTGCACCGCGCGGTAGAAGCAGGACGCGAACCCCGTGTGGCACGCCGCCTGCGGCGTGGTGGCGGGGTCGCCGACAATGACCTCGGCCACGAGGCAATCCTGGTCGCAGTCAACCCGCAGCCGCTTGAGGTGCTGCGTCATCCCACTGCTTTCCCCCTTCTTCCACAGCTTTCCACGGCTGCGCGACCAGTAGGTGACGTGGCCGCTTTCGAGTGTGTGCTTCAACGACTCCGCGTTCATGTAGGCAACCATCAGCACCTCCTTCGACTCCGCGTGGACGGCCACGCAGGGAAGTAGGCCGTTCTCGTCAAACTTGGGGGAAAATCGCGTGCCGAGCTCTCGTTCTGCGTTGTCCATCGGCGTGGAGCGTACGCTTCGCGCATGGCCGATTTGCCGCCGATG
This sequence comes from Tepidisphaeraceae bacterium, assembly GCA_965214125.1. Classification (GTDB taxonomy): domain Bacteria; phylum Planctomycetota; class Phycisphaerae; order Tepidisphaerales; family Tepidisphaeraceae; genus CBDCBA01. Next base: position 120,642 of record CBDCBA010000027.1, on the reverse strand, counting down.
CAGTTCTATAACACGCTGTCGCACGCGGTCGAGCGCTACGAGCCGCTCACGCCGCCGACGGTGCGCATCTACACGTGCGGGCCAACGGTCTACGACTTCGCCCACATCGGCAACTTTCGCAGCTTTCTCTTCGCCGACGTGCTGCGCCGGCTGTTGGAGCTGCGCGGGCTGGACGTGATGCACGTGATGAACATCACCGACGTCGGCCACATGACCGAGGACGACGTGGCCGACGGCGGCGGCGAGGACAAGATGGCCGCCGCGGGCCGCCGGCTCAAAGAGGCCAAGAAGCAGGGCACCGCGCACGTCGAGATCGAAAATCCCGACGACCCGTACCAGGTCGCCCGGTTCTATACCGATGCCTTCCTCGAAGACGCCCGCAAGCTCGGCCTGAAGGTCGCCGACGAGTACCCGCGGCGGATGCCCCACGCGACGGCGAACGTCGACGCGATGCTCGCGATGATCCGCACGCTAGTCGACCGCGGCCACGCCTACGTCGGCGAAGACAAGGCCGTCTACTACAGCGTCGAGAGCTTCGGCGACTACGGTAAACTCAGCGGCAACAGCGTCGAGCAACTGCGCGGCGGGGCGGGCGGGCGCGTCGACGCGACCCAGCAGGCGGCCAAGCGACACCCGGCCGACTTTTTGCTCTGGAAGCCCGACGAGTCGCACGTGATGAAGTGGCAAAGCGACTTCGGCACCGGCTACCCCGGCTGGCACATCGAATGCTCGGCGATGGCGCGGGCGCACCTGGGGACCGAGGTCATCGACTTCCACACCGGCGGGGAGGACAACATCTTCCCACACCACGAGTGCGAGATTGCCCAAACCCGTGGCGCGACGGGCGAAGCGCACTTCGCGAAGGTCTGGCTTCACGGCCGACATTTGCGCGTGGAGGGTCAGAAGATGAGTAAGAGCAAGGGCAACTTCTTCACTGTCCGCGACGTGCTGGCCGGCAGGGCGACCGAGGGTCGGCCGGTGGCGCCGGAAGTGCTGCGGTACGAGTTGATCCGCACGCACTACCGCGGCACCGCCAACTTCACCGCCGGCGGATTACGCGACAGCGGCAGCGCGGTTGCCAAGCTCCAACGCCTGCGTCGCGACGCCGAGGCGACCGGCGCCACCCCCGCCACCGTCGGCCTCGCCGCCGGGCCGCTGCCGCGTTTTGTGATGGCCCTGAGCGACGACCTGAACGTCGCCCAGGCGATGGCCGAGGTCTTCGAGTGGACGGCCACACTCAACGGCGTCGGCGACGCCGCGGAGACGCTGGGCGTGCTGGCGCAGATCGACCGCGTGTTGGGCATCTTCACCAACGCCCCGGCCGTTGGCGAGGACGTGGTGGCCGTCGCCGCCGAAATCGACGCCGCCCGTTCCGCAAAAGACTTCGACAAGGCCGACGCGATCCGCCAACGCCTGCTCGACAGCGGCTACAAGGTGCTGACGACCAAGGCCGGTACGACCGTCGAAAAACCCCTTGTTTGACGCGGCGGCCACGCTTTCACCGGCTGACCCGTAGCGGGCGGTGGCATCCGCGGCCGAGCGTGCCATGATGCCGTCATCATGCTGCGACCCGCCCTCGTCTCCCTCGGATTTCTGCTTGCCCCGATCGCAACCGCGAGCGCCGTGCCCATCACGCTCGACCTCGACACCGCCGGCGGTGGGGTGAACCAAGCCGACTTCACGATCGACGTCAACGTCGGCGGCCTGCCCGTCAGCGTCGGCGACACGATCGACGCCAGCGGCACGCTCGATGCCAACGTCGGCTTTGCCGGCTCCACGCCCGACTCGATCCAGTTCCTGCCCACGAGCGACATCGGCTTCTCCGACGTCACGCTGATGTTCGCCGGAATCCAGGTGGCCGAGACGACCGATGTGCGCGGCACGATCACCTCGCCCCTGCTGGTCGTGCTGCCCAACGGCGAGGTCGACCTCGGCGGCAGCGTGCTGACGCTCGACGAGGGGTTCGTCGACGTGGTTGGCGACGACCCGGCGAACAACGATCTCAGCGGGAATCCGATCGTTTTGACCATCGCTCCGGGCAACGTGGCCACGCTCGCGTCGAACGACCTCGGCGGCGGCATGGTCGAGCTCATGCTAACGGGCCCGCTCGCATTCGAGGGGGAGGTGGACGATGACCCGCTGATCGAACTGAGCGTCACGGGCAACCTGACCGCCCGCGGCATCGTGGCGGTGCCCGAGCCCGGCGCGGCGATCGGCCTCGCCGGCGCCGGCCTGCTCGCCCTACGCCGCCGCCGGCATAACCGGTAGGGTCCAAGCCAGTTGAACGATTCAAAGAAGGCGGCCGACATTTCGGCGGCTTTTCCTGTCGATCGACCGCTCCCATCGGCCATGTTTGCCGCGTAGTGCCGCCGGCTGGAGCTTCTCGGCCATCCACGTCAAGACCGAGGGCGGCGACGACCGAGCCGACACCGAGATCTACGGCTTCACCTACATCGACGGCGGGCGCGGCCACGACACGCTCTTCACCGACGACAGCCAGATGTACGGCGGGCTGTACTACGTGAACGTGGAGAACCCGATCTTCGCGTGACCCGCACGCTGATTTCTGCCGCACGCCTGGGGCCCCGAACGACGGTTCGGGGCCCGCCGCGTTACTCGCGCACGTACTGCTCGTGGGCCGACAGCACGTCGCCGCGGGCGCGGGCTTCGAGTTCGCGCATGCGCTGCTCGACCCGGCGGGCGACCTCGAGCTGCCGGTCGAGATCGCCGCCGAGCTCGCCCACGAGGGCGGCGTCGTCGCCGGCCCCCTTCGTCGCGGCGGCGGCGGCGAACCGATCGATCCCCTTTTCCAGCGCGTCGATCGCGCTCGAGGACTCGTCGACCAGCCGCTCGCGCTCGGCGATTACCTCCTGCCGGGCGGCGTCGGTGGCTAGCTCGCGCACGGCCACGTGCAGGTCGAACGCCCGCGCCAGCGACTGGGCCGAGGCGTCGAACAGCCGGCGCAGCTTGCCCGTGAGGCCAGCGGCATCATCCGGCAGGCGGGCGAGGCGCGGGTGGATCTTTTCCAGCCGGTCGAGCAGCCGGGCGACGTCGAAGGCACCTTTGACCTTCGCGTGCAGCTCCAGCTCGCCGAGCGACTCGATCGTCGCGGTTGTCGCGGGGCCCGCCGAGCGGCGCGGGGCATCGCCGTCGCCGTCGACGCGGTCGATACCCAGGAACAGCCCCAGCGAAATGCCGCTGGCGAGCCAGCCGAGCGCCGTCAGCCACCCGAGCCCGCCCAGGTAGCCCGCCGCGAGCGACCCCAAGCCGATCAGGGCGGCCAGTCCCATCGTGACGAGCGAAACGCGCGGGTTGAGCATGCCCAAGCGTAAGGCCGCTACCCTGTCAGCGGCGTGCAGCGGGCGACGGACCTCATCCTCCTCGACGGCTCCCTCGGCGAAGGGGGCGGGCAAATCCTTCGGACCGCCGCCTCGCTGTCGGCGGTGACGGGGCGAGCCGTCCGCATCCGGAACGTTCGCGCCAACCGCAGCCAGCCGGGGCTCCGCCCGCAGCACCGCGCGGCCTTCCTCGCCGCCGCCCGCGTCAGCGGGGGAACCGTTCAGGGCGACGCGATCGGCAGCACCGACGTCACGTTTTTTCCCGGCGACCCGGACGCCATCGCCGGCGGGGAGTTCCGTTTCGATATCGGCACCGCCGGCAGCGCCGGGCTCGTCTGCCAGACGCTGCTGCCGATCCTGCTTCGGGCGAGGCACCGCAGCCAGGTCACGGTCGTCGGCGGCACGCACAACCCGATGGCGCCGCCGGCCCACTTCCTGCGTCACAGCTTTCAGCGCGCGTTGCAGCGGATGGGCTACGACGTCGGCTTCGACCTCGCCCGCCCCGGCTTCTACCCGGCCGGCGGGGGCGAGCTCGTGATGCACGTGACGCCCGCCGACCCCGCGGCCTTGGAACCCCTCGACTGGACCGACCGCGGGCGGATGACAAGCCTTCGGTGTGAGATCCTTTCCGCGCACCTCCCGGACCACGTCGCCAACCGGGAGATGCGCACGCTGCGGACGTTTCTCAAGAACGCCGGCTGGCCGCTGCCGGGCGTGACGATCCGCGACTGCTTCGACGCCGCCGGCCCGGGCAACGCGGTCTGCGTGCGGGCGATCTACGAGGATGCCGAGGAGGTCTTCACGTCGGTCGGCCAGCGCGGCAAGCGGGCCGAGGACGTCGCCCGCGCCGCCGCCGAGGCGACGGTGCAGTGGCTCACCAGCGGCGTGCCCGTCGGCCCGCACCTGGCCGACCAGCTCCTGCTGCCGATGGCGCTTGCCAAGGGCGGGCGCTTCGTCACGATGCGCCCGCTCGACGCCCACGTGCCGACCAATGCCGAAGTCATCGCGACGGTGCTCGGTGCCACCACCCGCTTCGCCGACCACGGCGACCGCGTCGTCGTCGAGGTTGAGACGTCAAGCGCGTAACCCTCGCGAGACGACCAGCCGGCTGACGCCGTCGAGGCCGAGTTGCACGAGCAACGCCATCACCGCCGCGGGCACGGCCCCTTCGAGCGTCAGCCGCGTGCTGTCGACGCGCAGGCCTTGGAAAATCGTCTCGCCATACCCGCCGGCACCGATGAAGCCGCCGAGCGTGGCGAACCCGACGGTAATGACGGCCGACGTCTTCACGCCCGCGAGGATCGCCGGCAACGCCAGCGGCATCTCGACGCGCGTCAACCGCTGCCACCACGAGAGCCCCAGCGCCTCCGCCGACTCGCGCACGGGCCGGGCGATGCCGGTCAACCCCTCGTGCGTGTTGCGCACCATCGGCAGCAGCGAGTAGAGGAACAACGCCGCAATTGCCGGGGCCGGGCCGATGCCCAGCAGCGGGATCATGAAGACGAGCAGGGCGATCGACGGAACCGTCTGGATGATGCCGACGCCCGCGAGCACGCCGCGCCCGAGGCCGGCATTGGTCGCGGCGAGAAGGCCCAGCGGCACGGCGAGCAGGATGCCCAACGCCATCGACGCGGCGACGAGCCCGGCGTGCTCGACCGTCCGCTGCCATACGCGCGAGGCCAACGACTGATCGGCCGACACGTCGCCGGCGGCGTCGGCGAAGTGCTCCGCGAGGTAGACCGACGCGGCGGCCGCGTTGCTCGCGTTGCCCCCTTCGACCCGCGCGTTCAGCGCCGTCATCGCCGCCTCGTCCAGCGTGCCCGCCATCTCCCGCCAGCGGGCGACGACCCGCGGGTGCGTCTGCTCCAACGTCTCGCGGTACAGCACGAACGCTCGGTACTGCGGGAAAAATCCGAGATCGTCCTCCAGCACGACCAGGCCGTTCGCCTCGATGGCGGCCTCGGTGGTGTAGACCTCGATCACGTCGGTCTGCCCGCTGGTGAGGGCGCGGTAGAGCAGGCGGTGCTCGCCCAGAGCCGTGACGTCCTCCTGCGGCAGCCCGTACGCCGCCTTGAGCTGTGGCCAGCCATCGGCGCGACCGAACCACTCGCTGCTGACGGCCACGCGCAACTCCGGGTGGGCGGCCAGGTCACTCGTCGTCGCCAGCCCAAGCTCTTCGGCAAGGTCGCCGCGGACGGCGAGGGCGTAGGTGTTGTTGAACCCGAGCGGCGGCGTCATCTTCAGGCCGCGCTCGGCGAGGGCCGTTTCGAGTTCGGCGTCGCTGGTCAGGTTCAGCGACGCGAGCGTGCTGCCGGTCAGCGTGCCCGTGTACTCGACGTAGGCGTCGATGTCGCCGCCGGTGATCGCCGCGAAGACCGTGCCGCTGCCGGCCGCGATCACCTCCGCCTCGACCTCGGCCCCCGCTTGCCGCGCCAGGGCCGCGAGCACCTCGCCGAGGATGCCGGTCTCCACGTCGTCCTTGGAGCCGATGCGAATCGGCTCCTGTGCGGAGGCTGTGCCGGTTGCGAGCAGAAGGCAGAGGCAGAGCAGCCACGAATGGCACGAAAAGGCACGAAGGGTGGGGGACAGTCTGGCCATCCGCTGTTTGATGTGTTGTCCATCGCTCGTGTCGTTTAAGGTCACGCCGCCTCCCCGTGGAGGGCGGCCTGGGCGGTCAGGAAGTGCGTGACGAACGCGTCGGCGGGGCGATCACGTAGGTCGGCGGGCGTGCCACGCTGCACGATCTGGCCGGCGCGCATCAGGACGATTTCGTCCGCGAAGTAGGCGGCCTCAGCCATGTCGTGCGTGACAAGCACGGCCGTCTTGGCGAGGTTGCGGATCAGGTCGCGCAGATCGCGTTGCAGGTCGGCGCGGACCATCGGGTCGAGCGCACCGAGCGGCTCGTCGAGCAGCAGCACCGGCGGGTCGGGCATCAGCGCGCGCATGAGGGCCACGCGCTGGCGCTGGCCGCCGGAGAGCTCGACCGGGTAGCGGTCGAGGCCATCGCGGGGAAAGTTGGTCAAATCGCACAGTTCGCCGATGCGCCGCTCGCGATCAGTCCTACCTTCGCCGTCGAGCTTGGCGCGCAACTCCACGTTGCCGCGGGCGGTCAAGTGCGGGAAGAGGCCGCCGTCCTGAATGACGTAGCCGCTCAGCCGCCGCCGCTCGCGTACGCCGCTCGCGCCGGCGAAGCGGACGTGGCCCGCCGTCGGCTCGATCAGCCCGAGCATCAGGCGCAGCAGCGTCGACTTGCCGCAACCGCTCGGGCCAATGAGCGCCAGCGTGCGGCCTTCGTCAACCGCCAGCGACACGCCGTCCACCGCGGGCGCGGCCGTGCCCGGGTAGTCTTTCGTCACGTCGTCCAGGACAATCACGGGCGCATCGTACGGGCGGGGCTACATCCGCGCCTCAACCGACGACACCCGCCGCTGCCCGCCCGAACGCGTTTCGCGCGGCGGCAGGATGTCCGGCTCGGCCTCGCCCGCATCGGCCATGCGGCGGAGCAGGCGCGCCTTCATCACCTCGCGAACCTCGGCGTGACTGTCGAGGTGAACGAGGTTGGCCAATTCGTACGGGTCGCTGTGCAGGTCGTAGAGGTGCGTTTCGCGATACGCGCCGGCCGCGCCCGACTGCTTCGCCTCGGCGTTGTCCTCGGCCATCACGGCGCACTTCCAGCGTTTCGTGCGGACGGCGCGGCCGTAGACGTGGTCGCCGATCTGGCTGAACGCCTCCTCCGGCCAGCCGTCTCGGTCGCCGCGCAACAGCGGCAGCAGGCTGCGGCCTTGCATCGAACCGGGCACGCCGATCCCGCAGGCGTCGAGCAGCGTTGGCGGCAAATCGATCAGGTTGACCATCGCCGGCACCTCGCCGCCCCCCTCGAACACGCCGCCGGTGATGGAGCAGGGCACGCGCATCGACACGTCGTGCGGCGAGCGTTTGTACTCGCCGTTGCGCGTCTTGAAGTGGCAGCCGTGGTCGCTCGTGAAGACCACGATCGTGTCGTCGCCCAGGCCGAGCGAGTGGAGCGCGTCGTGCAGCCGGCCGTAGGCCTCGTCAATACGCTTGACCATGCCCCAGTACCCGCCGAGCGACCGCTGCGCGTTGCCGCCGACGAGGGCTTCCTCGTAATCGGCGGCGCGCTCCTCGGTTGGGAGCGCCGCAAGGTCGGGCGGCGTCCAGCGGCCGTCGTAGCGCTCGGCGTACCCGTGCGGGGCGGGGTGGTCGTCGGTCGGATTCTGAAAGTGCGGCTCGAGCAGGCTGATGAACAGGAAGAACGGCGCGTCCTTGCTCTCGTCGATAAAGTCGATGCCGGCGTCGACCGTCGCGTCGACGCGGTAGCCCGGCAGCAGCACCGGGTTGCCGTCGCCGTCGTGCAGGATAGTCTGGTAGGCGTCGGAGTCGCTTTCGGTCGCGTTGCTCGCGAGCCAGTGCTCGTACCCGCCGCGATGCTCGGGCTTGACGGCCTGGCTGTCACCGAGGTGCCATTTGCCGACGTACCCGGTGCGGTAGCCGGCGTCGCGGAAGAGCGTGCCCATGTTCGGCAACTCCTCGTGCGGCGGCAGGGCGATGCCGTTGCGGACAACGCCGTTGCGAGTCGGGTAGGTGCCTGTCTGCACGCACGCCCGGCACGGCCCGCAGACGGGCATCGGGCTGTAGCAGTGCGCGACGTGCGTGTGCCGCCGCGCCAGGCGATCGAAGTTCGGCGTCAGGTCGAGCGGGTTGCCGTGAAGCCCAACCGAGTCGTGGCGCTGCTGGTCCGTGAAGAAGAAGACAACGTTCGGGCGGTCGTCAGCACGCTCGCGGCGGGTCGGCAGGGCCATGTGCCGACGTTACTCTGCCGACACGTACTGCGCCGGCTGCTTCTCGAACGACTCCCTGCAGTAGTCGCTGCAGAAGAAGTACTCCTCGCCCTCGTAGCTGACGGTCGCCGTGTCGCGCTCGCGCGGGAACTCGTGGTCGCCGCAGACGACGCAGTTGACCATCTCGGCGTCGCCGGACACGGTCGAGGTCGCAGAGGTTGCGTCGATTGGTGCCGTGCTTGTCTCGGCGTCATCGCAGCCGACAAAGACAATGCTCACGAACGCGGCGAGAATAAGGAGACGCATCATCGCTCTAATCCTACGGGCGAGCGTGCGGAACGGGTTCAGGAAAGGCCCATCTGTCGCAGGTTCTTCATGCTGGTTTCGAGCGAGTCGAACGGATCGCGGTAGCACGTGTCCTGCTCGACGGCGAGCCACTCCACGCCGGCGTCGCGGCAGGCGGACCAGATGCCGTCCCAATCCAGGTTGCCGATGCCGATCTCCGCCATGTACGGCGTGCGGTCGGTCGTGATCGCCATGTCCTTGATGTGGATCACCGGCACGCGCCCCTTCAGCCGGCGCAGCCACGCGGCCGGGCAGCCGCCGGCGTGGGCGACCCAGTAGGTGTCGATCTCGAACCAGACGTCGTCGCTCAACTCGCTCGCGAGCAGGTCCATCGCGGTGCCGCTGGCGAAGTCGTCCTTGCCGCCGAGCTTGGCGAACTCGTGGGAATGGTTGTGGTAGCCGATCGATTTGCCCGTGCCGGCGAACGCCTTCGCGGCCTCGTTGTAGCGGGCGATCCAGCGCCGCCAGTTGTCCTCGCTCCACTCGTCGCCCTTCGGAAAGTACCCGCCGACGGCGGTGTACTGGCAATCGAGCGCGTGCAGGTCCGCGAGCACGCTGGCCGGATCCTCCCAAATCGCCTCCGCCGGCCGCTGGTGCGTGGCGCAACATCCCAGCTGGTGCCGGTCGAGAATCTGCCGGACCACGCGCGGGTCGGTCACGCCGATCGCGCTCACCTGCACCGCCGGCCACCCCTGCTCAACGAGCCGGCCACAGGTGCGTTCGAGGTCCTCCTCGGTTTTGCAGAAATCGCGCAGGGTGTAGAGCTGGACGGCCGGTTTCATGTCGGGCATGTCGAGAGCCTAAGTGGTGGTCGACGTGCCCTCAACATGCACGCAGAACCTCGGATAGAGCCACGCAAGCGCCACCAACGCCGTGACGAACCGGGCCGCATCGACCGCGACGGCGACAACCTTCGTCGCCGGCCGGTCCAGACTGGCCTCGAGCTCGCCCGACAGTCCGAACAGGTCGAGCAGGCGGGTGGTGTCAATGAGGACCGTCGACAGCAGCGTCGAGCCGAACGTGCAGAGGGCTGCGGCCAGGAGCATCCACCATCCCAAGCGCTGGCGGCGACCCGCAACGAAGGCCGCAGCGATGAGAAGGAGGCCCTTCGCGATCATCACGGCCGCCGCCTTGCCCGTGACGGCCGTGCCGAACAACGCCGTCGGCACCGGGTGGCCCAAGAGGACAAGTGGGACGAGGCTCGACAGAGACTCGACCGCTAGCAGCAGCGCGATCAAGGCTGCTCCCAGGACCGGCAGGCGGTGCGCGTCCGTCCAACGTGGGCGGGGGTCGAGGTGCCAACCGTCGCCGCCACGCCACGTGTGCAACGCGACGAGCGCTACGCAGAGCGGCAGCGCGATAGAGCGGCAGCGCGATGAGGAAGGCTCCGCGGAAGCCCAGTTCGACGACGATGCCCGCGACCGTTGCGTCTAGCGCGGCAACCGAGCCGTAGATGTTCAGCGGGAAACGGAGCAGCGAGTCGATTCCACGGGATCCCGAGCGCTACGGCGAGCGCTAAGGCCCAGCGCGAGCCCGATCCCGAGCGTGATGCCGAGGACGACGATCACTAGGTGTACAGTCCCGCGGTGTGATGGTGCGCCGGTTCGCTCCTACGCCCTCCGGTTTTAGCCGCCCGCGCGAGCGGGCGCTTCGTGTCGACGGCGCAGACGCGTCCGCTCCCGCGGGCGGCTAAAAACAGAGTGGGCTCGGGCGCGAACATCAATTCCGCAAGCTGCTCTAGCACCGCTGACGTATCCACTGTCGCGTAGCCGAGGATCCTCGACGGCAGTTGCTCGGGTTTCTCGTGCAAGCACGTGCCCGCCGGTACGACGTAGAGGTTGAGGAGCCCGTCACCGCGACCCAAGCCGCCCATCTCGCTCCCGCTCAAGGCGACCGCGCGCGGATCGCCCGGTGGTGGGCGGCGCACCGCGACGAGTTGCTCGCCGCGGCGCGGCGTCGTGCCGGCCCGGCGGCGGCGGACGACGTGGTGCAGGAGGCGTTTGCGTCGGCACTGGCGAGTAATCCGCCGGCCGAGGCCTTGCGGAACGAGCGGGCATGGCTGATGACGCTCGTTCGCAACAAAGCAATCGACCACATCCGCCGCGAGTGCCGGCGCCGCAAGGTTCAGGCGGAGCTTGCCGACGCGGCGGGTGGGGAGACGCCTGGGTTCACGGCGGGCATCTGGAACCGACCGGTTGATGCGTGGGGCGCCGACCCGCGGCGGGTGGCGCAACGCCGGGAGTTTTGGCGGCAGTTCGAGGCGGCGGTCGACGCGCTGCCCGATCGGCTGCGGCAGGCATTCGTGCTGCGGGAGATCGACCGCCGCGAGACGGCCGAGGTCTGCGAGATTCTGTCGATCACGCCGGCCAACCTGTGGACGCTTGTCCACCGCGCCCGGCTGCGGCTGCGCGAGGAGCTCGGCGAGGCGTTTCGGTCCGAGGAAGGAACCCGATGAAGCAGGCGTGGCGTCACATCCTCCTGATCCTCACGCTGCGCTGCGAGCAGGCGGAGCTCATCCGCCTCAAGGCCGGCTACGGTGAGGCGAACCTGGCCGAGCGCGTGGCCGAGCACCTGCACCGCGGCATCTGTGGCCCGTGCCGCCGCGCGGCGCGGCAGGGGGCGGCGCTGGACGAACTCCTCGACCACCGCCGCGAGCACGGGCCGGACCTGTAGAAATCTCGGTAGAAAATCAAAACGATGTGCAAGGTCGACCGCCGGCGTTCGACACCCCGTGCAGAAGGGCCGCCGCCTTGGTGGTCCGCCCCGCACTTCACGAAGGAATTGACAATGCAGCGTTCACTTTCCCTCCTGGCCGCCGCGGCGGCCACGGCCGCTCTCGGTGCGTCCTCCGCCGGCGCCCAAGGCGTCGATGTCCGCGTCACCGTCGAGAACATCGCCCCCGCCGGCGGCTTCAACTTCACGCCCGTCTGGCTCGGCCTGGGCGACGGCACGTTCGACACCTTTAATCCCGGCGAGACCCTCAACCCAACCTTCTCGTTCCTCGAGAACGTCGCGGAGATCGGCGTGACCGGCGACATCACCGCCGCGTTCGCCGCCGATCAGCCCGCAGGCCAGCAGACGACGCTCGCGGCCGCCTCCGGGTCGCCACCGTTGGCCCCCGGCGAGGTCAACTCCTTCGACTTCTTCGACGTCGACGCGACCGACAACCGCTATCTCAGCTACGCCTCCATGCTCGTGCCGAGCAACGACCTGTTCGTGAGCAACGCCGACCCGCTGGCGCGGTCGCTGTTCGACAGCAACGACGCATTCGTTCCGTTCAGCTTCGAACTGACCGGCTTCAACGTCTACGACGCTGGCACCGAGGAGAACGACCCGAGCGACGGCGGGGCGTTCGTCGCCGGCGTCGTCGGCACCGAGGGGACGACCACGAACAACGCCATCAACCGCTTCGTCGAAACGGCCGACTTTGCCGTTGATCTGAGCGAACTGCTCAGCACGCTGACGCCTGACGGGCAGACGATCAGCAGCGGGTTTGGCTCGAACACGCCGCTGCTGCGAATCAGCGTCACGGCGGTGCCCGAGCCGACGTCGCTGGCGTTGCTGGGGCTGGGCGGTCTGGCAGCGCTGCGTCGGCGGCGGTGAGGAATAACGGCGCACTTCCCCGAAGCGGGCCCGGTCGCCTCCCCCGGCGGCCGGGCTCGTTGCGTGTGGCCGGGTTGACAGGAGCCGCGGGATCTCGCATTCTGTAACAGTTCCACGCCGCCCGCCTGACCCCGCCATGCCCATGTCCCCCGCCTGCCCCGCCGCCGTCGCAATGCTCCTCCTGACCGCCGCCGGCTCCGCCGCGCCCGCGGGCTGGGACTTGGCGTGGGCTGATGACTTCAACGGCGCCGCCGTCGATGCCGACCGGTGGGAGGTCCGCACCCGCGCCGACAGCTTCAACAACGAGTTGCAGTTCTACCTGCCCGAGCAGGTCTCTCTGCTCGACGGCAACCTGCGCATCACCGCGACCGATGAACCCTTTGCCCACCGGCAGTACCGCTCGGGGCTGGTCGAGTCGCGCACCACGCTCAAGTTCGGCCGCGTCGAGGTGCGGGCGAAGGTGCCCACCGGCCAGGGCATCTGGCCGGCGATCTGGCTGCTGCCCAAGGCCTCGGCGTGGCCGACCGGCGGGGAGATCGACATCATGGAGCACGGCGGCTCTAACCCGTTCGCCGTCAGCAGCGCCTACCACTGGGGCGACACCCCCGGCGGGCCGAGCAACTACGTGGTCCAGCAGCACTCAACGGGCGAGGCCTTCCCCGACGCCTTCCACACCTACGCCGTCGAGTGGACGCCGACGGCCATCCGCTACTTCGTCGATGACGTGAACCACTTCACCGTCACGCCGGACATTGCCCCGATCTCGCAGACGCCGATGAACCTGATTCTTAACACCGCCGTCGGCGGGTGGTTCGACGGCGATCCCGATGACACGACCGTGTTCCCCCAGCACTTCGACATCGACTCGGTGCGCGTCTTCGAAAAGGCATCACCCGCCGACAAGCTGACGTTGCAGAACGGCGCTTTCGAACAGGGCGCCGCGGACTGGGTGCTGATCGGCAATTCATACGTGGAGGCGCACGATGCCGACAGCACGCCGGCGTCGATCGCGATCGAGGGCGAGGGGGGCCGGGCGCTGAAGATGTTCGGCCTGTTCGACGGCACGGACGGCCGCTCGTACGCCTGTCAGGACTTGATCGCGGTGCAGGCAGGCGACGAGCTCGTGCTCTCGGCGATGGCGCGGACCAACGGCGACGACTCGATCGCCGGCACCGGCAACGTGTCGACGATGTTCCTCGAGTTCTACTCCGCCTACGGCGAGAAGCTGGCGACGGAGTCGATCGTCGCCGGCCACGGCGAGATGGAGGAGGACGTCTGGGTCGGTCGCACCGTCGCCGGCGTCGCACCGATCGACGCCGCCTACGTGCGGGCGGGCTTCGACTTTGACCAGCCGAATTTCGAGGGCGGGGCCGTCTGGTTCGACCGGGTGACGCTCGTCCCCGAGCCGACGACCGGGGCTGCCCTGATGATCGCGGCGATCGGCCTCGCGGGCCGACGCCGCCGGAACTAACCGGAACCGCTTGACCCCGCCTCGCGGGAATCCGATGTCACGGGTATGAACCGCTGTACCCGTGGCTTTACGTTGCTCGAGATCCTGATCGTCGTCGTGATCCTTGGGGTCCTCGCCGCCGTCGTCGTGCCGCAGTTTTCGGACGCCAGTTCCGACGCCCGCGAGCGAGCCTTTCAACAGAACCTCCGCCAGCTCGTGACGGCGGGGCAGCTTTACCACAGCCAATACGGCGTCCTTCCCGCGCAGGCGGCGCTGTCGCCCGTGCCGCCGGAGATGTTCGAGGCAGTCGGCCGCGACGGCGAGTTCCAGTTCAAGACCCCGCTCGGCGGCTACTGGCACGTGGGCTACTTCAGCGACATCGACAAGTGGGGCGTTGGCGTCTGGTGGCCCAGCGACGCTGAGAACGCCGACACCGAGGCGAACATTACCGCCGTCGATTCCCAATTCGACGACGGCAACTCCGCCACCGGCTCGTTCCAGATGCGCGACGGTGCCCGCTACTACTGGCTCGTTCACTGACTCGGCGTGGCGGCTACCGTGCAGGCATGCCCGACCCGTCGCTTCGTGACCTGCTCGACGTCGCCCTCGAGGCCGCCCACCTTGCTGGAAAGCGAACGCTCGCCCACTTCAACGCGGGCGTGGCCGTCGAGGACAAGAGCGACGACACGCCGGTGACGATTGCCGACCGCGAGGCCGAGGACGTTTGCCGCGCCACGATCGGCCGGTACTTTCCCGACCACACGGTGCTCGGCGAGGAGCGGGCCGACCGCCGCGGCAACGACGACTTCACCTGGATCGTCGACCCGATCGACGGTACGAAAAGCTTTGTTCACGGCGTGCCGCTGTACGGCGTGCTCATCGGCTGCAACGTCAAGGGTAAGCCGGGGGTGGGTGTGATCTACCTGCCGGCGCTGGACGACATGATCTACGCCACCGCCGGCGGCGGGTGCTTTTGGAACGGCCGCAAAACGGGGTGTTCGCAGGTGACGCAGCTTGAGGACGCGACGATCTGCGCCGGCAGCATCACGCGGGCGATCGACCGCAGCGACGCCTACCGCGACCTGGCGGGCCGGGCCAAGCTCAACCGCGGCTGGGGCGATGCCTTCGGCTACGCTTTGGTCGCGACCGGCCGGGCGGAGGCGATGCTCGACCCGAAGATCAGCCCGTGGGACTGCGCGCCGATGCCGGTCATCATGCGGGAGGCCGGCGGCTGGGCGGGCAACTGGGACGGCGGCCAAGACATTCACGGCCCCGACTGGCTCGCCGTCTGCGGCGGGCTCAAGGACGAGGTGCTGGCGACGCTCGCGAAGCACCCGGCGCGCGAGGCGTGGGCGGCGAAGACATCCCCATAGCTGCGACCCAACGGGTCGCGGTCTGGGGCGGGAAAACACTCCTATTCCACGGCTTCCATCTCGAACTGGCTGGCAAGCGACGGGTCGCTCGTCGTGACGCGGACGAAGCCCTCGGCGTCGGGCTCGCCAACCTCGGCACCGGCGGCGCGCATGTCGGCTAGGCCGGCGGCGTCATCGGCGGGGTGGAGGCGGAAGAACGTCGCGCCGCCGCTGGCGTGCTGGTTGTCCCACAGCCGGCGGAACTCGCCGGCGACGGAAGGATCGAGCTGATCGGCGAAGTTGGCTGGTAGCCTTAGTGCTCGGATGAGCTCGACGACATCCGACACATCCTTCATCCGATCCGGGTTTGATAGCCCAGAGGCAAGCTTGAGGTCGACAAGCGTCGGCAGGTTCACGTACTTCACGCCGTCGATTTCGACGGAGGCTTGCGCGGGGGCTGGGAACCTGACCGGTTTCGGCTTGCCGTCGCCTGGGAAGCCTCCACTCGTCAGGAATTCGACGGCCACGCCGGTAGTCGTGTCGCGCAGTTGCTTGCTCCCGCGGAACTTCGGCAGATAGCCGAGCCCGCTGAGTTCTTCGTGAATCCGTCTGAGGTCCTCCGGGGTGACGAGAAGGTCGACATCTTCGGTGAACCGGCGGTACCCGTGGCCGAAGAGGGCAAGTCCACCCACGACGGCGTAGTCGATTTCCAGAGCATCGAGTCGCCGCACGATGGAGCGCAGGGTTTCCTGCACCTTGCCTCCGCGGTCAAAGTATTTGCTTGCGTCCGACATGGCGAACTCCAGATCGTCGTTCAGTTGCCTCTCGTACGGCTCCGCGATCGTGGCCGTGCTCATGGGGACAGCATAACCGCTGGCGGAACGGTGCGACATTGCCTGTTGCAACAACAATCGGCTCGCGGGTAGCCTGCGGACATGGCCAAGATTCTCGTCGCGTTCTACTCCACCTACGGGCACACCTTCACCCTCGCCAACAGCATTGTCGAGGGGGCGAAGTCGACCGGGGCGGACGTGACGCTCAAGCGCTTCCCCGAGCTCATCCCGGCCGAAAAGCTCAAGGAGATGGGGGCCGCCGAAGCGCAGCAGGCGTTCGCGCACGTGCCCGAGCTTCAGCCCGACGAGCTGGCTGACTACGACGGCATTCTCTTCGGCATCCCCACGCGCTACGGCAACATCCCCCAGCAGGTGGCGGCCGTGCTCGACCGCACCGGCGGGCTGTGGATGAACGGCAAGCTCGTCGGCAAGGTCGGCAGCGTCTTCACCAGCACCGGCAGCCAGCACGGCGGGCAGGAGACGACCTGCTTCGGCTTCTACACCTTCATGATCCACCAGGGCATGCTCATCAGCGGCGTGCCGTACGCGGTGCAGAAGCTGCTTCAGAACGAGACGGTGATGGGCGGCAGCCCGTACGGCGCGGCGACCATCGCCGGCGGCGACGGCAGCCGATCCGTGAGCGATGACGAAAAGGAAATCGCCCGCGAGCAAGGCCGCATCGTCGCCGAGTACGCGGCGAAGCTGGCGGGGTAGACTCGGGCGATGACCGACTTCTACCAGCCGCGCAACGTCGCGCTGCGCGACGGCCTCATCCTGCTGCCGCAGTTCGGCAGCCCCAGCGGCGGAACGCACCGGCCGCTGAACGCCTACGCCCTGGTCTTCGGCGAGCGCTGCGTCCTCTTCGACGCGCCGCTCAGCCACGCGCTGCCCGGCGTGCGCCGACTGATTGCAGACGGCGTCCAACCGGTCGCGGTCGTGCTCAGCCACGCCGACCTCGCGGAGAGCGGCGACGCGTTCGAAGCAATGGAAGGGGAACTCGACCTGCCGATTTACCTCCACCCGGCCGATCAGGCGGATGCGCGGGCGAAGCGGCTCGGCATCGACTGGCGCGACCCGACGGCGGCCGACGGGCCGCTCGCGGAGATGCCGGTGGAGCTCATCCACTGGCCCGGCCACTCGCCAGGGTCGACCATGCTCTACACCGCGGAGCACGGCGGCATCCTGCTCGCGGGCGACAGCGCCGTTGCGCCGGGCCCGATGCAGCCGGACGGCTCGCCGCCGCTCGTGCGCCCGCCGGCGTCGGGCGGTGTAACGGACGCCGAGGTGGTCGCCCGTTGGAAGGCGTTCGACCGCCAGCCGCTCGCGATGATCGCGCCGTTGCACGGCAACGCTTACGTGGACGTCGAGCCGGCACCGCTGCTGCGGTCGCTGTGGGAGTCGGAGCCGATGAAGCAGGAGGTGCGACGGCTGGTCGACTGATGCCACAGTTGCCGCCCCTACCCTCGCCGCGTGTCGGACGTCGCCGAGACCCAACGCTACAAGCTCACCCTCGCCTACCGCGGCACGCGGTACCACGGCTGGCAACGGCAGGTGTTGCCGGGGGGCGAGGAACTGCCCACCGTTCAGAACGCGCTGCGCCTCGCCCTTCAGCGCACGGTCGGCCACCCGGTGAACGTGCTCGGGTCCAGCCGCACCGATGCCGGCGTCCATGCACGTGGGCAGGTGGCGATGTTCGACACCAAGCACACTCGCTTTCCGCCGCAAAGCATTGTGGCGTCGGTCAACGCGAAGCTGCCGGATGACATCGTCGCAACGGGCATCGAGCCGGTGTCGGACGCCTTTGACGCGATTGGCTCCACCCGCGAGAAGGCGTATCGCTACACGATCCACAACGGCCAATGCCGCGATCCGTTCCTCGCGGACGTGGAGATGTTCTTCCCGATCTACAAGCCGCTCGACGCCAACGCCATGCGAGCCGCGGCGGGGCGGTTGGTCGGCACGCACGACTTTGCCGGCTTCTGCAAGCCGGGGCACGGGCGCGAGTCGACCGTGCGAACGATCACGCGGTGCGACGCGACGCGCGACGGCGAGCGCGTCTTCATCGACGTGGCGGGCACGGGGTTCCTGTGGAATCAGGTGCGCATCATCGCCGGCACGCTGCTGCGCATCGGCTCGGGCGGCCGGCCGGCGGAGTGGGTCGATGAACTGCTCGCGGCACGGGACCGGCACGTGAGCGGGCCGACGGCGCCGGCGCACGGGCTATGCCTGATGTGGATTCGCCACGAGCACCCGTGAGGCGGCGTTGCCCGTCCGCCGCAGCCATGCCCGCGCCGCGATCGCCAGCACGGCCGCGCCCGCGCCCACGGCGTTGGCGACCAGGTCGAGCATCGCGTTCTCGAAGTCGCCCACGTTCGTCCGCTCGATGAGCAAGACGGCCGCGAACTCGGCGACCTCGTTGAGCGCCCCGCATCCCTGGGCGGCGATCCAGCAGATCAGCAGCGGCGCGGGCGAGGGGCGCAGGTCGGGCACGATCGACCGCAGCACCTGCCAGCATCCCACGGCCGCCACGCCGAAGCCGAAGGCGTGGACTAAGTGATCGTACTTCACCACGCCCTCAATCAGCCAAAGGTTGTAGAGGATCGGCCCGCCGAGCGTTGGCCACGCCTTGGGCACGGGGATCAGCCCGCCGCCCATGTGCAGGGCGGTGCACAGCACGGTGGCCCATAGGAAGCGGTTGGACAAATCGATCGAGCGCTTCACCCAGACCACCACGCACGCCACGGCCGAGGCGGCGAGGGCGTGGAAGACGAACTCCCAGTTGCGCGTCAGCACCGCCGCCACCACGGCCACGAGGATCACGCCGGCGAACGCCAACGCCGGCCCGCGGGGGAACGGAGGATCGTACGTCTCAGTCCGAACGGCACCCATGTGGACATCGTCGCCGGTCCGCCCGCAGAGCGGAAAGGGGCAAAACGTCGGTTTCACCCGTGAGTGGAACCGGAGACCGCCGCTTCCACCGCGGCCAGGCGGCGGCGCAGGTCGCGCATCTCCTGCACGAGCGCCGGCAGCTTGCGGACCGTCGCCTGCTCGCGGCGAAACGTACGCTGCGGCGCCGCCGGCACGCCGACGTAGGTCTGGCCCGGCGGCACGTCGGCCATCACGCCGCTGAAGCCGCCGACGATCGAACGCGCACCCACGCGAACGTGGTCCTTGATCCCCGCGCCGCCCGCCAGCACCACGCCGTCCTCGATGGTCGAACTTCCCGCGATCGCCGCGCAGCCGCAGATAATGCAAAGCCGCCCGACCTGCACGTTGTGGGCGATCTGAACGAGGTTGTCGATCTTCGAGCCGGCCCCGATCCGCGTGGCCGCAAACTTGCCGCGGTCGATCGTGGTGCAGGAGCCGATCTCGACGTCGTCCTCGACGACGACGCGGCCGACGTGGGTAATCTTGCGGTGCTGCCGGCCGTCGAAGCGGTAGCCGAAGCCGTCGGTGCCGATCACGCTGTTGGCGTGAACGCACACGCGGTCGCCCAGCACGCAGCGGTCGAGGATCACGACACCCGGCATCAACTCGCAGTTCCTGCCGAGGGTCACGCGGGCGCCGAGCGTGACGTTCGGGTGGAGCACGCAGCCGTCGCCGATCCGGCAGCCGTCGCCGACAACGGTGCCCGCGCCGATGGCCACGCCCTCGCCGAGCGTGGCCGACGGATGGACGGTGGCGTTCGCGTCGACGCCGGGGGCGGGGCGGTCGAGGCCGACGTTGAAGAGGTCGAGCGTGCGGTCCGTTGCCGCGGCGGCATTGTCGACGGCGAGCACCTGTCCCGCGTAGCCGTCGACCGGCAGCAGCGCCTTGGAGACGAGCACTGCCGCGGCCTTCGTTTGAGCCAGCGCCGCGGCGTAGGCCTCGTCGGCGTAGAAGGCGACCTCGTCGGGCCCGGCGTCGCCGAGCGTGTTGACGCCGACGACCACGCGCGTCGGATCGGCGGGCGCGTCGGTGCCAAGGTGCCGGGCGAGGTCGCCGAGCGTGACGGGTTGGGCGGACGGCTCGCTCACTCGGCCGCGTCGCCGTTGGAGTCCGCGTCGAGCTCGGCCGGCGGCAGGTCCGTGACCTCCGGCGACTGGCCGCTGTTGACCTGGGCGTCCATCTTGGCGATCACCTCGCCGGTGATGTCGGCGCCGGGCGAGACGTAGAGCGTTGTCTGCTGCTGGATCGCCTGCGACAGATCGTTGTCGCTGCCCTGCTGGATGACCTGCTGGGGGATGCTGCGACTCTTCTGAATCACCACGCTTAGCCCGCGCTCGCGCGCCACCTCCGCGGCGGCCTGACGAACGGCGCCGTAGACGGCGAGGTTCGCCTGCTTGCGGAAGTTGCTCAGTTGCACGTTCGCGTATTGGCTGCGGAATTGGAGTTCGAACGCCTTCTGGCCGGCGCGAGCGCGCAATTCCTGCGCCTGGTCGGACTGCTGGTCGAGTTCGGCGAGGCTGGCCTGAAGCTCCTCGACCTCGCCCTGCAGCGCGGTCAGCTCCTGCTCGAGTTGCCCCTGCAACTGCTCGCCCTGGGCCCGGAGCTGCTTGGTGGCCTCGGTGTTGTTGAAGACGCGTTCCATGTCGACCACGCCGATCCCGCCCGCGGCCGGGCCGTTGCTGGCGGCGGCGTCCTCCTGGGCGAGCACCGGCGCCGGCAGCGCGAGCGAGGCGGCGACCGCAAAGGCGGCAAGGGCGAGTCGAACGGTGGGGCGGCGTGGGGTCATCGCGAGAGGGGGCGGCGGGGCGAGGTGGGGCGAGGCGGAGGTTACTGGAGGATGCCGAGCGAGAAGCTGAAGACCTGCTCGTCGTCCTCGTCGCGGCTGTTGAGCGGCCAGGCGAAGTCGAAGGCGATCGGCACCGGGCCCAGCGCCTGGAAGGTGAGGCGGAAGCCGAAGCCGGCGCTCACGCGCATCGTAGTGAGCTTCGGGTCGTCGTCCACGCTGCCGAAGTCGCTGAAGATCACGCCGCGCAGCGTTTCGTCGTAGAGCGGGAAGCCGATCGCGGCCGAGCCGGTGAGGCTGAAGTCGCCGCCGATCGCGTCGTCGTCCGGGCCGCTGCGCGGGCTGATGCCGCGGAAGCGGAAGCCGCGCACGCTGCCGAACCCGCCGCCGTAGAACCGCTCGAAGAACGGCGCGTTGTTGTAAATCGCCCCGGCGTCGGCACGCAGCTCGAAGACGGTCGGACGGTCGCGCATGTCGCGGTACAGCGGTACGAAGGCGTTCGCGCCCGCGGTGATCTTCTGAAAGCTTGGTCCGCCGAGGACGCCGAAGGTTTCCCAGGCGGCGTCGACCTTGAACCCGCTGCTGGTGTTGATGAACGAGTCGACGCGCGTGTAGCCGACGTTGGCGCTCACGCTGGTCAGCGTGGTGTGCCCGCGCCCGGCCAGGATCTCGGGGGCGCGGTCGGTGTCGGGCTCGTCGAGGTCGTAGATGCGCACGTCCTCGCCGTTGAGACCGATGCCGATCGACAGGTTGCGGCCGAACTTGGGCACGAAGCGAACGCCGCCCCCGCCGCGCGTGTCGCGGTACTGCTCGCGGCGGAACGTGCGGTAGTAGGCGTCGGCGCCGAAGCCCAACGGCTGGTCAAAGAAGTAGGGCTCGAAGAAGCTGACGCTCGCGTTGGTGCGCGTGGTGCCCGGCTCCAGGCTGATGCGCAGCGTCTGCCCGCCACCGGTGAAGGCCTCGCCGAAGAGATCGTCGAACTCGCCGGGAAAGTCGAAGGCGTCGAAGTTGGTCTGCTCGTACTTGATCTGCCCAAAGACCCCGCCGTTGCTGCTCACGCTGCCGCCGAACGTCAGGATGGCCGTGCTGCGCTCGTCGACCTCGATGAGCAGGTTGCGCTCGTCGTCGTCGTTCAGGTCGGTGCGCACGGGCGTGACGCGCACGCTGTTGAAGTAGCCGCTGGATTGCAGGCGGCGGGTGGCGCGGCTGACGGCGTCGCTGTCGTAGGGCTGGCCGGGCGCGAGGTCGAACTGGCGCAGGATCACCTTGTCCTGCGTCTTGTCGTTGCCGCGCACCTCGATGTTGCCGACCGTGAACGCCCGGCCCTCGTCCACAACGAGCGTCAGGTCGACCACGCCCGGCTCCAGGCGAAAGCCGGGCTGCACGTCGATCGTCAGGTAGTCCGGGTCCGGTTGCACGCCGGGCGGCGTGTTCTCCGGGTAGATTAGCCCGAACGGGCTGTACGCCTTGACGAGCTCCCGGTTGGCGGCCTGGAGCCGCTCGCGGTCGTACGGCTGGCCGGGCGCGACCTTGGCCTCGCGAAGAATCCGCCGGATTTCCGCCTCGCTCAGCTTTTCGTTTCCCTCGATCGCGAGCGTGCCGATCTCGTAGCGCGGGCCCTCGTCGATGAGGAACTCGATCTGCACCTCGCTCAAGTCCGCCGACCAGACCACGCGCCGGCCGACGCGGGCGTCGAAGTAGCCCTGCTCCTGCTGGTAGAACCGCCGCACCGACGCGACGTCCTGCTCGAGCTGCGCTTCGTCGAAGCGGCCGTTGTAACCGAAGAAGTTGAGCGGCCACCACACGCGCGTGCCGATCTGCCCCTTGAGCTGGCGCTCGCTGAAGCTGTCGGCCCCGAGAAAGTCGATGTTACGCACGCGGACGACGGGCCCCTCGACGATGTCGAAGACAACCGCGCCAGTCTCCTCGTCGCGCTGCGCGTTGATGCGGACCAGCGCGTGGTTGCGCTGCTTGTACGCCCGCTCCATCGCGCTCACGGCGAACGAGAGCAACAGTGGGTCGCCGCTTTCGCCGGCGACGAAGCCGGCCTGCTGCTCAACGATCTCGCGCAGGTCAGCGTCGTTGATCGCCCGGTTGCCGCGAAAGCGGATGGCCCGCACGGGCAGCGTCTCCTCGACCTCGAAGACCAGGCGCACGCCGCGGCGATTGTTGCCGAGCGGCACCGCTTCGTAGCGGGCATCAACGCGGCGAAAGCGGCGCAGGGCGTAGACGCGTTGGTAGTCGTCGCTGACGGTCGCGAGGTCGAGCGGCTGGCCGACCTCCGAACGGATGGCGTTCAGGACTGCGGCGTCGCTGGTGCGGCGGTTGCCGACGATGCTGATGTCGACGATCGGCAAGCCTGCCGCATCCGCGGCGGCTTGGGCATCGGAGCGGGCGTACGCCTCGCGCTGCTCTGTCTGCTGGGCTCGCGCGGGCACCGGGCAGGCGATGGTCACGCACGCCACGCCGCACACGATGCCGGCCGCGAGCGCGGCGCGGGGGCGTCGGCGGGAATGATGGGGCGGCGGCAGTCGAGACAAGCGAACGATCCTCGGAGCATCCCTGCCGCTGCGACCGATCCGACCGGGCGGGGGCCGCGAGTGTAGTCGGCGCGCGACCGCTGGCAATGCCGCCCACCACCGGGCCGCTACGCGCCTGGCCTCGAGGTTGATCCGAGGCCGGCACCGGGGAGAATACGAGGCCAACCGATAACCCGGCGGGCGCCCGCGGTAGCATTGTGCGACCGCAGCGCCGCCACCGGACGGCCGATGCAACCGACGGCGACGAAACAGCCTGTCGTCTCGCCCGCCTGCCGCCGACGAGGAGCCTTGTGGACCTGACGATCGTCATCTACTTCAGCGTGTTGGGCGCGATCTGCCTGGTCGCCCTGCGCGCCCCGGCGGCGGCGGTTGGCGTCTACCTTTGCACCTACGCGCTCGAACAGTGGGCGCAGAGCCGCAGCGGCTTCTTCTACGTCTACGGCAGCCTGACCAACTTCGCGACCGTCGCAACACTGCTGTTCGCCCTGAGCGTGCGCCAGATCCGCGGCGAGGGGTGGCTTCGCGGGGGGATGCCGCTGAACTTCTGGATCGTCACCGCCCTACTGGTGTGGGCCGCCATCTCGCTGATGTGGAGCCCGTACGACCAGGCAACGGCGAACTACACCAGCTCGATCCCCTACCTCGGGGCGACGATCCTGGTGATGCCGTTGCTCATCCGCAACCTTGACGACCTTCGGGTCGCGCTGACGACGATGTTGCTGATCGGCTCGCCGATCATGCTGGCGATGTTCCTCGACGACGCCTGGACCGGGCGACGCATCACGCTGCAGCAGGGGGCGGCGATCGGGTCGGTGGTTGGCAAGGGCGGCAACCCGCTGGCATTGGCGTCGCTGTCGGGCTACGTCGGGGCGGCGGCGCTGCTGATCAACTTCCGCGGGGTCGGGCGGGCGGCGCAGGTGCTCCGGTTCCCGCTGATCCTGCTCTGCCTGATCATCGCCTTCCGCAGCGGCAGCCGCGGGCAGTTGTTCGCGATGGTCGCCGCCGGCATCGTGTTCCTGCCGATGAGCCGGCGGATCAAGAACATCGCCGGCTTCGTCGGCGCCGCCGCGGGCATCGGGTTGATCCTCGTGCTGGCGACCTACGCCTACGACCTCTACGCCTTCGGCGGCGACGACCAACGCTGGGACGTGGGGAACATGGTCGATACCTACTCCGGCAGCCGCCTCGGCACGTCCGGCGAACTGCTCGCCGCCTGGTCGGAGGCCGGCCCGATTGCCTGGTTGGTCGGGCTCGGCTCCAGCGCCAGCTACGAGCCGGACATCGTGGGCTTTTACCCCCACCTCGTGATGGCCGAGGTGCTGGGCGAGCTCGGCTTCATCGGGTTCGTGATGCTGTGGGCCATCGTCATCGTGGCGGCGCGGGACCTTTGGTCGATCCAGCGGCGGGCCATCGCCAACCCGGTCGCCCGCGGCATGAGCGCGGCCGTGGGGGCGATCTTCCTGTTCGAGGTCATCCTCTCGTTCAAGCAGGGCTCACTGCTGGGCAGTTCCAACGCCCTGGGCATGGCCGTGGTGATCGGTCGCGTCGCCGCAAGCTGCCGCCAGGGCGAGCCGATCAGCGGCCAGGAACTCGCCGCCGACTCGCACCAGGCGGCGAACGGGACGGACCTGAGCAGCCTTCCCGCCGCGCCGCCGCCGCCCGCTCCGACCCGCCCGCGCCGCCGCGTGACGCCGGTCTTCCTGCCCGATCAGAAGCCCACCGCTGCCGGATTCTAGCCGATGTACGCCTTTTTCTTGCGGCCGCTGAGGTAGCTTTCCATCACGCAGTTCGAGAGCTCGCCGCTGGCGGTGTAGAAGGCCGTCCCCTTGACGAGCTGGGTGAGCTGGTCGACGAAGCCGACCCAGTCCATGCCGTAATAGTCCTCTACGAGAGCGAACGTGGCGAAGCGGCAGCCCTCCTTCTTGGCGAGCAACGCTTCCTTCAACGTCGCGGCGGTGCTGCGCGGGTCCGGCGGGTAGAGGAGCAGGACGTCCTGCCCCTCGACGTGCGCCGTCGGCTGGCCGTCGGTGATGATGAAGACCTGCTTCGTGTCCGTCGCCCGCCGCCGCAGCAGACGCCGCGCGACTTGCAGGCCCATGTGCAGGTTCGTGAAGTGCTGCGGCGCCCGGCCGATCTTCTCGATGGGCACCTTCAGGCGCACTTGGTAGTCATAAATCGTCACCGGCTTGGGCATCGCCAGCGGGAGCTGCATCGGCCCGATCCGCTCGGCGCCGCTGTAGAAGCCGACGAAGTCGATCGTGTCCTGCGGGAACTTCGAGCGAATCAGCGCCTCCATCGCCATCGCGACCTTCTTGGCCGAATGCCAGCGGCCGTAGCGCATCATCGAGCCGCTCTGGTCGAGCAGGACAACGGTGCTGCACGAGCTGGTCCCCTCGCGCTGGTGCAGCTCCATGTCGCGCTCGCCGAAGCGGAGCTTGCCGCCGTTTGCAAAGTCGGGCAGGCCGCCGCGGTGCAGGGCGTTGTGGAGCGTTGCGTGCAGGTCGATTTCGCTGACGGGATCGCCGAATTGGTAGGGCGTGGTGCCATCAATCCGCTCGCCGTTCGGGCCGGGCGTGACCTTACGGTGCCCGTCGCGCCGGCCCGTGTTCATGTGCTCGAAGACCTCGAGCAACGCCTTCTGCTGCATGCCGGTGACGGCCTTGGGCGTCAGGCGCAGCTTGCCTTTGCCATCCTTTTCGAGCTGGCCCTCCTTGAGCATCTGCTCGATGAACTCCTGGATATCCGGATCGGCCCCCTCGGGGTTCTCCATGATGTTCTGCATCGCGTCGAGGGCGTCCTCGCCGTGCCGCATCATGAACTTCATGAGCTGGTCGCTGCCGAACAGGCCATCCTGCGTGGGGAACTCGCTGCCGTCGAACTCGCCGAAGAAGTATTTCACGACCGCGATGGTACGGCGGTCGTGGCGGCCAAAAGTTGCGAAACGCGGCGAGGGTCGGCGCTAGTCGTCGCGGAAGCCGACCGAGGCTTCGCCTTCCAGAAACGGCTTGCTCGGCGCGGCGTCGAAACCGCCCGTGTCCTCGGCGTCGCCTGCGAACGGGTCGTCCTCGTCGGCATCGGTCGCCGATTCGAGGGTGGCGATCGTGGAGGCGAGGCGGTCGGGCGCGACGCCGCTGAGCCGCACGACCTTGTCCGCCTTCGTCTGACCCGACAGGATCGCCACCTGGTGCGCCTGCACGCCAAAGGCGGCGCCGATCAGGCGGATCACCGTCGAGTTCGCCCGGCCGTCATCGGGGGCGACCGTGACCGCCACCGCCAGCGTGCGCCCCCGAAGGTCACAAAGCTTGTCCGTCTCCTGCGGACCGTGAACGCGTACGTCGAACCGCTCGCCGTCGGGCGAGGCGTCGACATCGGTCGAGGGTGGGGGTGGGGAAGCTGCCGACGCCTCGGACGGCGCGGCGACGGGACTTTCGTCGCCGGCAAGAAGTTGGTCGAGCTCATCCTCGGTCAGCCCCGCCTCGCACTCGTCGGCCGACGCCGGCCTGGACTTCTCGCGGCGGGGGGCCGGGTCGTAGTTCACCGGCAGCGGGTGCAGCTTCGGCGCCCGCAGCGCCCGCCAGAAGACGCGGTGGAAGATCACGAAAAAATCACGCGGATCCCCCGCCCCAACGCGATCGCCAGCCAGCGGTAGCCGGCCATCACCGCCAGGGCGACGAGCTCGAGCACGAGGGCCCACATCAGCAGGCCCGGCCACCAGTCGAAGGCAAGCTGCCCCATCACGCCGCCTCCGCCTTGGCCTCGCGGTAGGCTGCCACGAGGGCCACGATGATGCGCCGGCCCAGGAAGAAGACGACCGCCGCGATCAGGATGTAGTAGAGCCCGGCCAGAAACGCCTCGGCGGTCAGCCAGGTCTCGACCACACGTTTGTCCTCTTCAGACAGGCCCTGCACGTACTGCGCCGCCGTGCGAACCTTCTCCGGGTCCGCGTTCACGAGCGAGGCCAGCGATCCACCCAGGCCACCCGCCACCGATGCCAACGTCGAGGCATTCATGCGTGGAAATGTATGTTGCTTGGGATATCCACGCAAGCAGTTCGACGCCGGCTACGCCGAGGCGAGTCCCGCCAGTTCTTCGCGTGCGAAGGCGGCGTCGGCTTCCATTCCGAGCGATTCCAGCTCGTCCGCCGCCCGCGCCAGGGTGGATTGGGCTGCGGAGGCGTCGCCGAGGTAGCGGCCGTAGAGGAGGCCCAGGATCAGCCGGGCGCCTGCCGATTCGGCGTCGGGCCGCGCGGCGAAGCGCTCGAGGTAGCGCTCGTACGCGGCCGCGGCGTCGGCGTGGCGGTTCTCGCGGTAAAGCTGGTTCGCCATCTCCAGTTGGGCGTTTCGCGCCAGCGTTTGCCGGGGGTCGACCTGGATCAGCTCGAGGTACAGGTCCGCCGCCCGCGTGGCATCGCCGCGCTCGGTCGCCTCGGCAATCTGCGCCCGCAGGTCCTGCGTTTTAGCCAACAGCGGGTTGGCCTGCGACGCGGGGACGATGTCCATGGCCGACTCGTGCGTCTGCCCCAGCCGGCGCCGCTCGGCCACGTCGAGGCGGCGCTGCTTGCGGCGCTGTGCCAGCGCCAGCAGGTCGAAACGATCGCGTGAAACCAGTCCCAGCTTCATCAGGGCCGTCGACAGAACGATCCCATAGACCCCGCCACCCACGTGCGCCCAGTTCGCCACGCCGTTGTTGCTGCCGAAGACGCTGTCGTTGAGCCCGAAGAACACGTCCAGCGCCAGCCGCAGCCCGATGAACCAGATCGCCGGAATGCTGACGGTTGTGATGACGAAGTAGAAGATCAGCAGCACGATCCGCGAGCGCGGGTACATCGCTAGGTAAGCCCCGCTGACCGCCCAGACCGCGCCGCTGGCGCCCAGGGCGGGCGTGGAGGAGACAGCCGCGTGCAGCAGTCCGGCCGCCACCGCGCCGCCGAGGTAGAACCCGACGTACGCCGCGTGCCCGAGGGCGTCGTTGATGTTGTTGCCGAAGATGTAGAGGAACAGCATGTTCCCCAGCAGGTGCATCCACCCCGCGTGCAGGAACGCGCTGCCGAGAATGCCCTGCGGCGAGAGCTCGAACGGCCGCAACAGCAAAGCCGCCTCGACCGCCGGCGAGGCCGTCTGCACGAGGAACATCGCGACCGTCACCGCAATGATTCCCACGTTCGCCGCCGGCGTGCGGCTCAGGCGACGATCGGTGTGCAGGGGGAGGAGCATGGCGGAAAGGATGAGGGATGAAGGCAGAAGGATGAACCTGAGGCGGAGGAGGGCGGCCGGTGTCTGCCTCCGGCTCGGGTTCATCCTTCATCCTTCCGCCTTCATCCTTTCGGAACTCTCACCCCCGCGTGATCCAGCGGACGACGTCGCCGAAGGCGGCGGCCTTCTCGCTCTTGAGCATCCCGTGCCGGAAGATGCGGCCGGCGATCCAGACGAGCACGAGCGTCGTGACCAGGCTCAGCCCGGCGGCGAGGAACCGCTCGCTCGTGGGCATGCCGTCGCGCACGGCGATGCGCATCACGCTGGTCATGGGCGTGGTCAGCGGGAACCACGTGAACCCTTGCGCCAACGGGCCCTGTGGGTTCTGCACCACGTTGATCGCCACGAACAGCGGGATCATCGGCAACAGCACGATGGGCGTCTGGATGTTCTGCGCTTCCTTCAGGTTCGTCACCGCCGCCCCCGCGGCCACGCTCAGGCTGCCGACCATGAGCGTCGCCAGCACGGAGAAGATGATGAACCACACGATCAGCTCGACGCTGAGGAAGCTGATCACATCGAGCTCCCGCGCCGCGAGCAGCCCACCGCCGAGGTAGATCCCCGCCAGCGTCAACGAAACCGCGACGCCGCCCAGCAGCTTGCCGAGCATCAGTTCGAACGGCCGGACGCTGCCGAGCAACACCTCGGCGATGCGAAGCTGCTTTTCCTCAATGATGTTGGTCGTCAGCGGGAAGGTGGCTGTCGCCAGCAGGCTGAAGAGCAGGAAGAGCAGGATCATCGGCAGGAAGATGCTCACGAGCATGTTCGGTGCCTTCTCGTAGCCGATGCCGCCCTCGACGGTCTCGACGGCGAGGGGGCGCGGGCTGACCGTCAGCGGGACGATGAGCGGGATCACCTTCAGCGGGTCGACCTCCGCCAGCGCGAGCTTGCGCTTCTGCACCGGCTCGGTGAGCGAGCGCTGCACCCAGGTGAAGACGTCGAGGTTGGTCGTGTTCTTCGAGCTGTAGCGCACGCCCGTGTCATCGAGGTACTGCTGGATTTCGGGGCTTTGCTCGGCGAAGGCGGAGAAATCTTCCGGGTCGGGCGTGCTGCCCTCGGTCACGTCGGCCGTGGCGAGATCGGTCGGGGGCGTTCCGCCGCTGATGACGTCCGGGCCGATCTCGATGAAGGCGAAAAGGTCGCCGTCGCGCACCATGTCCGAAAGCTCGAGGCGGCGCTGCTCCAAGGCCTCGACCGTCGCGGGCGGGGGCTCGCCGGTGATGGTGTAGGGAGGCCTGGTGTACTCGCCCTGGTCGTCCCTGATCTGCTTATCGCGGTCCTGGGCGGCGTCGATGAGCACCTGGTAGAGCGGGCGGTTATCGGCCATCCCCATCGCGGCCAAGGCCCGGCCGATCTGACTCTGCGTCGCCGGCTGCGTCGCGCTCGCGCCGGCGGCAGCCGTGTGGTCGATGACCACGATCTTCCGCTCGGTTGTGTCGACCACGTCCTGCGACAGCCGGCCCACCACGATGCCGCCGATGGTCAGAATCGGCATCAGGATCAGGCCGATCAAAAAGCTCTTGGTCTTGACCGCCGCGAGGTACTCGCGCATCGCGATGACGTAAGTCTTGTGCATGGGTGAACTCTCGAACTGGGTCCTGTTCCGAACCCCGTAGGGTGGGATTCATCCCACCTCCGATATCTGGCTCGTGGTCGCCGGATGGTGGGATGAATCCCACCCTACGAGGTTGTGGCTGAGTCAGACGGTGGCGACGGCTTCGGGGTCCGGGGTCGCCAAATCCTCGGGCGCGGGCTTGGCAATCCGGACGAAAATGTCCTGCAAGCTCGGCTGCGTCACCTCGAACTTGCGCACGCGGCCCAGCCCCATCAACTGAGCAAGCAACGCCTGCTCGTCAGCGGAGCGGTCGACCGTCAACTCCTGCGTGTGCCCCAAATCGCGCACGCGCTGCACGCCGCTGAGCCCGTCCATCTGCGAGCCGTCGGCCCCGTCGACGACGACGCGCACCGTGTCGCTGCCGTACTCCTCGCGGATCGTGTCGAGGGTGCCGTCGAGCACCTTCCTGCCCTTGTAGATCATGAAGATCCGGTCGCACATCTGCTCGGCCGTCGTCATGTCATGGGTGGAGAAGATCACCGTCACGCCGTTGCGGCGCAGCTCGAGGATCTGGTCGGTCATCGCCTCGCGGTTCACCGGGTCGAGCCCGCTGAAGACCTCGTCGAGCAACACGAGCTTGGGCCCGCTGATGACCGTCGCGATGAACTGCACCTTCTGGCTCATGCCTTTCGAAAGCTGGTCGATTTTCTTGTCGCCCCAGTCGCCCAGATCGAGCTTCTCCAGCCAGGCATCGATGTTGCTTTTGGTGGCGTCGGCGCCCTTGATGTTCGCGTAGAACTTCAGGACGTCGCGGACCTTCATCTGCTTGTACAGGCCACGCTCTTCGGGCAGATAGCCGACGCTGTCGTTGGGGCGGTCGGAGTTGGTGTCGCCCAGCACGGTCACGTCGCCGCTCGTCTGCGCGAGGATGCGCATGATCATGCGCAGCGTGGTCGTCTTGCCGCTGCCGTTGGGGCCGATGAAGCCGTAGCAGCTTCCTTCGGGCACGACCAGCGAGAGCGCGTCGACCGCGCGGTGCTCGCCGTAGGTTTTGGTGACATCGGACAGGGTGACGGCGTGTTCGGGCATCGGCGAAGGGTACGGACCATGCGTGGCCTCAGGCGGAACCGGCCTCGGGGGCGCCCGCGGACGCCCCCATCGTGTTGGACTCCCGAAGCCCCGGACGGGTGAGATGGTGGGGGTGGTGGGGGTGGGGGGTGAGCGAGCTGCCCGACGTGTCGGTTTGCAGCGGTCCGGTGGGCGGCGTCGCGTCAGCCGGCACGCGCGACGGCGCAAACAGGCGCATTCCCTCGAACATCACGAACGACAGCAACCCCACCGCGTACAGCGACTCGGCAATCTCCTCCTCCCAGCCCGTCGGCTGGTCCACCACCAGGACCAGCCCGCACAGCCACAACGGCACGAGGTAGTAGGGCGGGAACGGCAGGTAGATCCAGCGGGCCCCGCTCGGGCTCGACTTGCCGTGCCGGATCAGCAGCGGAACGATCACGCCGTACACCAGGAACGTCACGCCCGCGATGTGCTTTGTCTTCACGTTGAAGACGATTTCCTGCACCATGTTGTGGATGTTGACCTCGCGCTGGATGTTCAGGTCCACCAGGGACTCGGGCGTCTCGAACTCGAGCACGCGCTGCCCGTAGCTGATCTCCTCGGCCGCGCCCCAAAGGCAGAAGGCAAAGGCGAACAGGTAGAACCAACGCTGCCGCACCCGCCACGCTCCGGTCTTCAGGCGCAGGCCGATAAACAAAGCCATCGCCAGCAGGCCAGCGAGCGTTAGCGCGACCACGCCCGCCCACTCGATCACGCGGTCTTCGCGGCACAACTCCCGAAAGGCTGTCGGCGCCGCGAACGCCAGCGCGAAGGACGCGCCGGTCATCGACAATGCCACCGAGATGCTCAGCCACGCCAGGACGTGATACGCCTTCCCGCCGTTGCGCGACAAGGATTCGCCGGGCGGGAGATCGGCCGACGCGGTCGCGGGCTGTGCGGGATCAGGCATGGGGCCGGCATCGTATTTCCACCCGCCCGGCATTCCACCGGCGGCCCGGCCACGCAAGAATGGCCGCGATGAGCCACGGCGAGCAGACCATCGATCCGGCCGAGGCCGTTCAACGCCTCGTCGCGATGCAGGCCGATATCCGCCGGCTGATGATCGAGGGGCGCGACCGCGCGGGGGCCTGGTCCGACGTCGCCCGCACCGACGAGGCGGACACGATCTACGCCGTCGACGCCCTTGTCGAGCCGGCCATCGAGGAGCACATGACCCGCTGGGGCGAGCGTACGCCGCTCGTGCTCATTGCCGAAGGCGTGCGCGACGAGGACGGCAACGAGGGCGCCAGGGTCTTCCCTCGCGGCACGTCAGAGGCCGAGGCGATGATCCGCGTGATCCTCGATCCGATCGACGGCACGCGCGGCATTATGTACGACAAACGGTCAGCCTGGAGCTTGGGCGGGGTGGCTCCCAACAACGGGCTAAGCACGCGGCTGCGCGACGTCTTCGCCTCCGCCATGACGGAACTGCCCACGAGTAAGGCCGGCTACGGCGACGTCCTGACCGCGACCAGGGGCGGCGGGGCGATTTGCCGCCGCGTCGATCTGGGCACGGGTGCCTCGCGTGAGTTCGTCCCGCGACCCAGCCGCGCGACCGGCATCGACCACGGCTTCGCGACCGTCAGCAACTTCTTCCCCGGCACGAAGCGCGTGGCGGCCGAGATGATGGAGCACATCGCCGCGAAGCTGATCGGGCCGGCGGATGTGACGCGGGCGACGGTCTTCGAGGACCAATACATCAGCACCGGCGGGCAGTGGTACGAGCTGATCGTCGGCCACGACCGCTTCATCGCCGACCTGCGGCCGAGCTTCTACCGCATGCAGGGCCAGCCAGAGGGCCTGTGCTGCCATCCGTACGACTGCGCCGGACTGCTTATCGCGGAAGAGGCGGGGGTGATTCTCACCGATGCGGAGGGCGATCCGCTCGACTCGCCCTTGGACCTGACCACCGGCGTCGGCTGGCTCGGCTACGCGAACGATCGGCTGCGTGCGGCGATCGAACCGCTGGCGCTGGAGTTTCTGCGGCGCACGTGATCGGTTCGTCTCTCCACGTTTTAGCTGCCCGCGAAAGCGGGCGTTTCCGGGGGATCTAACCGAAGCGCCCGCTTCCGCGGGCGGCTAAGACGGGGCGACCCTGTCATCGGGGGCAGTTCGCCTTGCATCTTCGGGCGCGGGATGTGCCGCGATGTGCGGTGTCGCATTGACTCAACGGTGTCGCGGTCTAAACTTCCCGGCCCGCGACGTCCCGGCGAGGTAGCCGGGGCGTTTTTGCACCGATGGACGCAACGCCCCGTTGGGGGGATTGTGCCGGTCGGGGCGAACGGGTCGTCACCGCTGGCGTAGCTCAGTGGTAGAGCGCATCCTTGGTAAGGATGAGGTCGAGGGTTCAATCCCCTCCGCCAGCTTCGGCGTCCCGGCCACGGGTCGCCGCACCAACTTCGAACGATTTGATTTCCCCCCGCGCCGGCGGGCAGCAGTGTCCCCGGCCTTTCCTGGAGGTTCCCGGCCATGGCCAAGGGAGTTTTCGAGCGCAACAAGCCGCACGTCAATGTCGGCACGATCGGTCACATCGACCACGGCAAGACCACCCTGACCGCGGCCTTGAGCGCCCGGTCGGGCGCCAAGTATGGCACCACCGCCAAGGACTACAAGGACATCGCCAAGGGTGGCATCGACCGCGACGCGACCAAGACGGTCACGATCGCCGCCGCCCACGTCGAGTACGAGTCGCCCGATCGCCACTACGCACACGTCGACTGCCCCGGGCACGCCGACTACGTGAAGAACATGATCACCGGCGCGGCCCAGATGGACGGGGCGATCCTCGTCGTCTCCGCCGCCGACGGCCCGATGCCCCAGACCCGCGAGCACATCCTGCTCGCCCGTCAGGTCGGCGTGCCGAAGATCGTGGTCTTCCTCAACAAGGCCGACCTCGTCGATGACGAAGAGCTCCTCGAGCTCGTCGAGATGGAGGTTCGCGAACTGCTCAGCAAGTACGGCTTCGACGGCGATGATGCCCCCATCATCACCGGATCGGCCCTGCCGGCGTTCAACAACCCGACCGACGACGCCGCCTGCGAGGCCGTCGACAAGCTCGTGGCGACGTTGGATGAGTACATCCCCGTCCCCGAGCGGGAGATGGACAAGCCGTTCCTGATGCCCGTCGAAGACGTCTTCAGCATCAAGGGCCGCGGCACCGTCGCGACGGGCCGCATCGAGCGCGGTCAGGTCAAGATGGGCGAGGAGGTCGAGATCGTCGGCCTCGCCGATTCCCGCAAGACCGTCGTCACCGGCATCGAGCAGTTCAACAAGACGATGGACGTCGGCATCGCCGGCGACAACGCCGGCCTGCTCCTGCGTGGCATCGAGAAGACCGACCTCGAGCGCGGCCAGGTGCTGGCCAAGCCGGGCTCGATCACGCCGCACACGGAGTTCGAGGGCGAGGTCTACGTCTTGACGAAGGAGGAGGGCGGCCGTCACACGCCGTTCTTCACCGGGTACAAGCCGCAGTTTTACTTCCGCACAACCGACGTCACCGGCCAGGCCGAGATCGTCGGGGCCGAGATGTGTATGCCCGGCGATAACGTGCAGATGAAGGTCACGCTCGGCAAGCCGATCGCCATGGAGGAGAAGCTCCGCTTCGCCGTCCGCGAGGGTGGCAAGACGGTTGGCTCCGGCGTCGTTACCAAGATTCTCAAGTAGAATCCCATTGAGGCCACACGGCCTACACTGAACCCCACCGGCGGCGGACGGAAACGCCCGCCGCCGGCTTTGCCTTCCGAATGAAGGCGTCCCTTCGCAGCTTTGAGAGGATCGTCCGATGGCGAAAGAATCCCGCGAGATGGCCTGGCTCCAGTGCACGGAGACCGGCGACCTGAACTACCGCACCGAGATCCGCGTCGCCGGCCAAAACGACGCCAAGAAGCTCGAGATCAAAAAGTACTGCCCCCGCCTCCGCAAGCACACGCTGCACAAGGTGAAGCGGAAGTAGGGCGGAGGGAGGTGGGAGCGGGGGAGGTGGGACGTGGGCAAACCCGAAATCTGCTTCTAGTTTCTGCCCACGTCCCACCTCCCTCGCTCCCACCTCCCCCCACTACGCCAGTAGCTCAATTGGCAGAGCAGCGGTCTCCAAAACCGCAGGTTGAAAGTTCGAGTCTTTCCTGGCGTGCTCGATCAGCCACCCCGACGCGGGTTCAGTCGAACCTGACATGGGTTCAGTCGAAAGCAGTTCATGGCCACCGCAGCAAACGCACCCGCCACCCG
Organism: Tepidisphaeraceae bacterium; assembly: GCA_965214125.1. Classification (GTDB taxonomy): domain Bacteria; phylum Planctomycetota; class Phycisphaerae; order Tepidisphaerales; family Tepidisphaeraceae; genus CBDCBA01. The sequence continues at coordinate 85,530 of CBDCBA010000027.1, read as the reverse complement.
CGACGAGGACCACGGCGGGTTCTTCCACCCGTACAAGCCCGGCCAGGGCTTCTGGACCCGCATCGGCACCGGCATCGGCGCCGGGCTGGTCATCGCCTTCACCGTCCAGTTCCTGTTCCGCCGCCTTCCGGTTTGGGCGAAGTACGTGGACGAGGGTCGCGAACTGACCACCGCAGAGGTCGACGCGCTACGGGCTGACCCGACCGTTCAGGTGCAAAGCGTCCAGGCCGTCAGCGACGGCGTTGTGACGGCCACGGTCTCTGGAAGCCACCTTGCCACCAATAGCTGGCCGCTTTACGTCATCCTCGCGGGCCTCACCCTCGCCCTGGCGGCGTTGGCGTGGTGGCTGATCAACCGGCGCAGGCACGCCGAGTTCCTGATCAACACCGACGACGAGATGAAGAAGGTCAACTGGCCCGGCCGACGCGAGCTCGTCGGCAGCACGAAGGTCGTCGTCGCCTTCATGTTCTTCATGGCCGGGATGCTCTTCGCCTACGACCTGGTCTTCAGCGGCATCTTCTACGCGATCAACGTGATGAAGATCCCGCCGTTCTACCTCTAGAACACCCCCCCCGCGGTCGCTGCGTCGCCACGCGACGCAGGCGTGTTCAGACGCATGCGTGCCCAGGCTTGCGCAAGCGTGCTCACGCGACAACCCGCCCACCGCCTCTACACTTCCCTTCATGGACGCCACCACCGCTCAACCCGCGACCGACGTTGACCAGGCCCCCGCCGAGGCGCAGGAACAGCCGCTCAACCCCAACATGCGGCTCTTCACGCTGCGCGTCGCCAGCAACAAGGAGGACCGCGTCAAGGACGCCCTCGTCCGCAAGACGCGCATCGAGGGCTTGGATGGCAAGATCGGCCGCATCCTCGTGCCGATCGAGAAGAAGATGCAAGCCAAGGCCGGCAAGCGGGTGAGCGTCGAAACCAAGAAATACCCCGGCTACGTCTTTATCGAGATCGAGCCCGACGAACACGGGCGTATCCCGCAGGACGTCTGGTTCATGGTCAAGGAGACCGAGGGCGTGGGCGACTTCATCCAGGCCAGCGGCAAGCCTCACCCGATGGGCCACGACGAGGCCCTGCGGATGATCGGCGAGAGTGAGAAGAAGGAAGACCCGGAGGTGCAGGTTGATTACGAGGTCGGCGACCACATCCGCGTGGTCATGGGTCACTTCGATGGCTTCGAGGGCGAGGTCGAGAAGATCCTCGACGCCGGCAAGATCGGGATCATCACGACAATCTTCGGGCGCAGCACGAGCGTCGAGGTGACGGTGGACGAGATCGAGAAGGTCTCGTAACCGGTAGCCAACGACCAACAGCGGGACTACACTCGCGACCCACCTCGGCGGAGCCACGCTTGTGGCTCCGCTTTCTGCACGACTCACCGCCCCCCCCTCGCCCCCGTCCCCCGTCCGCCATGGCCAAGGAAGTCACCAACCAGTTCAAGCTCATCGCCCCCGGCGGCACCGCGACCCCCGCGCCGCCGATCGGTCCGGCCCTGGGTCAGTATGGCGTGAACCCAGGCCAGTTCATCACGCAGTTCAATGCGGCCACGCAGGACAAGAAGGGCGAGAAGGTCGCGGTTCTGATCACGACCTACAAGGACCGCAGCTTCACCTTCGAGATCAAGAGCGGCCCCGCGAGCGGCCTGATCCTCAAGGCCGCCGGCCTCAAGGCCGGCAGCGGCACGCCGCAGGACAAGGTCGGCAAGATCACCATGCAGCAGGCCCGCGACATCGCCCAGGAGAAGCTGGCCGACCTGAACTCCTTCGACCTCGACGGCGCCACCAAGCAGATCGCCGGCACCGCCCGGAGCATGGGCGTCGAGGTCGTCGAAGGCTAGGATTGTTCGCTATGACTATCGAGAAGCTGGAAGAACTACTCAACTCGAAGCCGTTCTACCCGTTCCGCGTCTTCACGAGCGACGGGGACTCGTTCGACGTCAAAAGTCGAGAGTTCGTCTGGCGAACCCCCGGAGGACGCACCGTCTACATCGCCACCGGCGTCGGCGAGCAGGTGCAAATCATCGACTGGTTTCTCGTCTCCAAGGTGGTTGTCAACGGCGACACCTCCACCAAACCTGCGGGTGACGAGCCGCAAACGCAGGTTGCCTGAACAGGAACCAACGCCACACCACGGGCAGGCAATTTGCCAAGCAGTGGAAGCTTCACGTAAGCGAACACACCATGGCCAAGACTAACGAAGAGAAGAAGAAAAAGGCCCCCAAGCGCGGCAAGCGCTTCGAGGCGGCCCTCAAGAAGCAGCCCCACCAGCCCGTGCCGCTCGATGCGGCCATCGCGCTCGTGAAGGGGTACGACGCGCCCAAGTTCGACCAGTCGGTCGAGCTCATCTTCTGGCTCGGCGTCGACGTGCAGCACGCCGACCAGCAGATCCGCGGCAGCGTCAGCCTGCCCAACGGCATCGGCAAGAGCAACCGTGTCGTCGCCTTCGTCGACCCGACCCGCGCCCAGGCCTGCCTTGAGGCCGGCGCCCTGATGGCCGGCGGCGAGGAGATGGTCAAGGAGATCGAGAACGCCGGCTTCACCGACTTCGATGTTGCCATCGCCACGCCCGACATGATGCGGCACGTTGGCCGGCTCGGCCGGCTGCTGGGCCCCAAGGGCTTAATGCCCGCCCCCAAGGCGGGCACGGTCACGCCTGACATCGAGAAGGCGATCCAGGAATACGCCGCCGGCAAGCAGGAGATTCGCACCGACAAGGGCGGCAACGTCCATACGGTGATCGGCAAGTGCAGCTTCGAGAACGACGCGCTCAAGGCCAATGCCGAGGCGATGATCGAGAAGATCAACAGTGTCAAGCCCGAGGCCGTCAAGGGCATCTACGTCAAGAAGGTCACGATGAAGGCGACCATGACCCCGGCGATCCCGCTCCAGGTCAGCACCCCGGCCGCCGCCGCATAAGGAGTCCGTTGCCCGCGGCCGCGACCCACCCCCCCCCTCCCGCGTCGCCGCCGCCGTCGACTCCGCAGTTTCCCCAGTGATTCCCAAGACAACGGACCCCCAATGAGCAAGCGCGTCAAGAACCTGATCGAGAAGGATTACCAGTCTCGCATGGCACACGTTGTGTCGGTCGCGGTCATCAACCCGCGTGGCATCAACGCCAACCAGACCAACCAACTCCGCCGCGCCCTCGCCGAGAAGGGCGTGCGGATGACGGTGGTCAAGAACACCCTGGCCCGCCGCGCCGGCGAGTCGATGGACATCAACGGCTTCGAGGCCCTGCTCGACGGCCCCAGCGCCCTCGTCTACGGCGAGGCCGTCGAGAGCGGCGAGCCGGCGGCGATCAGCAGCGTCTGCCGGGCGCTGGTCGACCAGAAGAAGGACAAGAAGTTCGACGACCTGGAGCTGCGCGGCGTCTTCTTCGACGGCGAGCTCTACCACGGCGAAGAGGGCGTGACCCGCGTCAGCAAGTTCCCCACCCGCGAAGAGGCCGTTGCCGACATCGTGAGCTGCATCCTCGGCCCCGGTGCCGGGCTGGCCGGTGCCTTGCAGGGGCCCGGCGCCTCGCTGGCCGGCATCCTCAAGGCGATCGAGGAGAAGGAAGGTGGCACCGCCGAGTAGGGCGGGCCGCCGAAATCAGATCAAGCAGTTTCGGCGGGACTGGCCCGCTAGGGAGTAATTGCCGGCGGCGTGCCGGCACCTCTTCCGCCGAGGCGAATCGACACGGCTGGCCCCCGACACGGGCTGAAAGTTCAAACCATGAGCGATACCACGACCGTTGAAATGCCCGACATCAGCGACGACCTCAAGAGCGTCGGCGACAAGATCGCCGGCCTGACCTTGAAGGACGCGGTCACCCTGAAGGATTACCTCAAGGCCGCCCACGGCATCGAGCCCGCCGCCGGCGGCGGCATGATGATGGCCGCCGGCCCCGCCGCGGCCGCCGAAGAGGTCGAGGAGAAGACCAGCTTCGACGTCGTCCTCGAAAGCTTCGGCGACGCCAAGATGGCGATCATCAAGGCCATCCGCCCGATCACGGGTCTGGGTCTCAAGGAGGCCAAGGATCTGGTCGAGGGCGCCCCCAAGACCATTAAGGAGGGCGTCGACAAGGAAGAGGCCGAGAAGATGAAGAAGGAGCTCGAGGAGGCCGGCGCCAAGATCTCGCTCAAGTAGCCGAGAGCCCGACGCACCTCGCAACTCAACCAACCGAACGCCCAGTCGCTTTGCGGCTGGGCTTCTTCGTGCGCGGGAACGCATCTACCACCCCGGTTGACCCAAAGCAAGCCCCCGCCTAGCATGGGACTTGCAGGCGTTGACCAAGCGTGTGAAATAACTTCGCAGGAACTGGCTAGGCCGCTTCTCGGGTAGAGAAGTGCGGTCTGGCCGCGTCGTCGTGTGATCCGACGGCGGCCGCCATCGCTCGGGAGCTCCGGTTCTCGGCAAGTTGGCCTGGCCGGCGTTAAGAACCGGCGCCGCCCGCCTGACATCCACCGAACGTGGCCGCAGTATCGCGACCGCCGCCGGGGGTGTCAACCGCGGCCCTGCTGTCGGGGATAACTCGGCTGCCCGTCGTTGTATCGGCGAGCCGGCCCCCGGATGTTCACACCGACTCTTCGCCCGGCTCCGTCGACTTTGCCGCCCTCCCCCGTCCGTTCAGCGCACGCCCATGCCCAACCCCATCATCGAGCGTGATTCCCGCAGTTTCGCCAAGCGTGGCGATGCCATTGCGATCCCCAACCTCATCAAGGTGCAGATCGAGGCGTACAAGCGCTTCCTCCAGCAGGACACCCCTCCCAACGAACGCGAAGCCTTCGGCCTCGAGGCGTTGCTGCGCGAGGTCTTCCCAATCGAGAGCTACGACGGGAACATCAAGCTCGATTACGTCAGCTACGCCCTCACCGAGCCGCGCTACACGATCGATGAGTGCCGCGCCCTGCGGCTGAGCTACGGCATGCCGTTCCGCATCCGCGTCCGCCTGACCCGCAAGGATGCCGAGGACGTCGTTGAGGACGACATCTACCTCGGCGAGATCCCGATCATGGTCGGCGGCGGCGAGTTCATCGTCAACGGGGCCGAGCGCGTCATCGTCAACCAGCTCCACCGCTCGCCGGGCATCGACTTCCTTATCGAAGAGCAGGAAGGCGACCGCCCGCTCCACGGCTTCCGCGTCATCCCCGAGCGCGGCAGTTGGATCGAGTGCAGCGTGACCAAGAAGGACGCCCTCGTCGTCCGCATCGACCAGTCGAGCAAGATTCCCGCGACGGCGTTCGTGCGGGCGCTCGACGAGAAATACGGCAGCGCCGGCGCGATCATTGAGGAGTTCTACGACGTCGAGCACAAGGCCCTGAAGGACCTCAAGCCCGAGTACTACGCCGCCCAGAGCGTGATCGACGCCGAGACGGGCGAGGAGATGGTCAAGGCCGGCGCGCAGCTCGGCGAGCACGTCGAGCAGATTCAGGCCAGCAGCATGGAGAAGCTGGCGGTCGTGACGAAGGTCAGCGACCCGCTGATCCTCAACACCCTCGCCGAGGACATCGCCGACAACCACGACGAGGCGATTCTCAAGATCTACAGCCGCCTGCGCCCCGGCAACCCGCCGCAGATCGAGAAGGCGCGCACGCTGTTCAAGGAGAAGTTCTTCGATGACAGCCGCTACCGCCTTGGCCGCGTCGGGCGGTTCCGCATCAATCGCAAGTTCGACCAGGACGTGCCGGAAACGGAGATGATTCTCCGCAGCGAGGACTTCGTGAACTCGCTGAAGTACATGTTCGCCCTGCGCAACGGCCAGGGGTACATCGACGACATCGACCACCTCGGCAACCGCCGCCTGCGCCTGATCGACGAGCTCGCGACCGAGGAGATTCGCAAGGGCTTCCTGAAGCTCAAGCGGACGGTGCAGGAGCGCATGAGCCTGAAGGACCCCAACGAGCTCGGCAAGGTCGCCGACTTGGTGAACAGCAAGGCGATCAGCTCCGCCATTGACTTCTTCTTCGGGCGCGGCGAGCTCTCGCAGGTGGTCGACCAGACCAACCCGCTCAGCCAGCTCACCCACGAGCGTCGCCTGTCGGCCCTAGGCCCGGGCGGTCTGAACCGCAAGCGGGCCGGCTTCGAGGTCCGCGACGTCCACATCTCGCACTACGGCCGCATCTGCCCGATCGAGACGCCGGAAGGCACCAACATCGGCCTGATTGCCTCGCTGTCGATCTACGCCGACATCGACGAGTACGGCTTCCTCATCACGCCGTACCGCGTCGTGAAGGACGGCAAGGTCAACGGCGACGTGAAGTACCTGCGCGCCGACGAGGAGATGAAGGCCATCCTCGCGCCGCCGGACGTGGTCGATTTGAAGGACAACGGCGTCGAGCAGGGCCTGCAACTGGCGCGCGTCGAGGGCGACCTCTCCAGCGTCGGCGGCGACTCGATCCAGTACGTCGACATCTCGCCCAAGCAGACCGTCTCGGTCTCGGCCGCCCTCATCCCGTTCCTCGAGCACGACGACGCCAACCGCGCGCTGATGGGCTCGAACATGCAGCGGCAGGCCGTCCCGCTCCTGCTGACCGACCCGCCGTGCGTAGGCACCGGCCTGGAGACGAGCGTTGCCCAGAACAGCGGCATGGTCGTCCGCGCCGAGCGGCCGGGCACCGTCACCTACGTCGACGCCGAGCGCATCCTCATCGACAACGCCGACGAGTACGTGCTCCGCAAGTTCAAGGGCACCACCGACAAGACCTGCCAGAACCAGCGCCCGCTGGTGAAAAAGGGCCAAAAGGTCAAGAAGGACCACATCCTCGCCGACGGCGCCAGCACGCACCAGGGCGAGCTCGCCTTGGGCCGCAACGCGCTCGTCGCGTTCATGACCTTCGACGGCTACAACTTCGAGGACGCCATCGTGATCAACGAGCGCGTCGTCAAGGCCGACGACTTCACCTCGATCCACATCGAGGAGTACGACGTCGAGATTCGCGAGACGAAGCTCGGCAAGGAAGAGTTCACCCGCGACATCCCCAACGTCAGTGAGCGGGCCCTGGCCAACCTCGACGAGCACGGCGTGGTTCGCGTCGGCACGCGGGTCGGCGCGGGCGACATCCTGGTCGGCAAGATCAGCCCCAAGAGCAAGAGCGAGCTGACGCCTGAAGAGAAGCTGCTTCACGCCATCTTCGGCCGGGCCGGCGAGGACGTGAAGAATGACAGCCTTGAGATGCCCGCCGGCGAGGAGGGCGTGGTCGTTCACGCCCAGCGGTTCAGCCGGCGGATGAACATGACCGACGACCAGAAGCGCCAGCTCGCCAAGGACGTCGAGGCCTACGAGGCCGACATGGACCAGAAGGCCATCGCCATCTTCCGCGAGATGGTCGACGAGGTGAACAACGTGCTCGGCCAGGAGATGGTCGACCCCAACACCCGCCAGAAGGTCGCCAAGAGCGACATCGACGAGGTCGTGATCGAGCAGATCGAGGAGTTCGATCCCGGCTGGATCAAGGGAACCAAGGAGAAGCGCGAGGAGGCGTTGGGCACCTACAGCCGCTTCTGGCCGCGCGTGCAGGCGGTCATCAAGGAGAAGGAGCGCAAGGTCGAGCACATGAAGCGCGGCGACGAGCTTTCCAACGGCGTGCTCGAAATGGTGAAGGTCTACATCGCCACCAAGCGAACGCTGAGCGTCGGCGACAAGATGGCCGGCCGCCACGGGAACAAGGGCGTCATCGCCCGGATCGTTCCCGAGGAGGACATGCCGTTCCTCGAAGACGGCACACCGGTCGACGTGATGCTCAACCCGCTGGGCGTGCCCAGCCGCATGAACGTGGGTCAGATTCTCGAAACCCACCTCGGCTGGGCCATGCAGGTGCTGGGCCAGCAGGCGCTGACGCCGGTGTTTGACGGTGCCACGGAGGCCGAGGTCTTCGAGGCGGTGCAGGCGGCGAACGACCACGTGGCCAGCCGCATCAAGAGCCACGAGGCCGGCAAGGAGCACCTGAAGCCGCGCGAGCTGGCGGCGAAGATGCCGCTGACGGGCAAGGTCCAGCTCTACGACGGCCGCACCGGCGAGGCGTTCGAGCAGAAGACGACGGTCGGCTTCATGTACATGCTGAAGCTGCACCACCTTGTCGACGACAAGATCCACGCCCGCGCCACCGGCCCGTACTCGCTCATCACCCAGCAGCCCCTCGGCGGCAAGGCCCGCACCGGCGGCCAGCGCTTCGGCGAGATGGAAGTCTGGGGTCTCGAGGCCTACGGCGCCGCCTACATCCTCCAGGAACTCCTGACGGTGAAGTCGGACGACGTCGAAGGTCGCACCAAGATCTACGAGTCGATGGTGAAGGGCCAGAACACGCTCGAGGCCGGCACGCCCGTCAGCTTCGACGTCCTCTGCAACGAAATCCGCGGTCTTGGCCTGAACATCCAACTGGAGAAGAAGGACGGCATCCAAGGGGATGACGATCTGCTGTAATGAAGTTCTTTGACTTGATCGGAACTCTGCTCATTGCGGCAGGGTTGAGCCTGTTCCTACTCGCCCTCGCCTGGCAAATCTGGATCTGGATCATCGCTGCTTGGCCAACCTATTTGACCTTCGCCGCAATGCTGCTTGGTGTTGGACTTGGAGTCGCCGGCTTCGCCTGCCTCCGCCTCCGCAGCGACACCCGCTGATTGATCCAAACGACACGACGATCGCCGCACCTGGTACCCGCGGCACCAACCCTGAAAGACGCATAGCCATGACACTCGCCGAAGGCACTTACGACCGCGTCAACGACATCCGGTCGTGGCGCTTAAGGAACAGGTAGTGCAGTCGGCGTGACAACTTGCTTCACCTTCCAATGTCCCTGACCCAATCGCTTCGTTTCATCTGGCGGCACCCGCTCAATCGCGGGCGGCGTTTGGCTGCGGTGGGGCGGTTCGTGAACTGGCAGACCGCGGGGCGCATCTCCAAGCTGCCGGCGCTGGTGCCGCTGACCGACAAGGGCATGCTCATCGCCCGCCACGGCACCGCTGCCGGCGCGACGGGCAATCTCTACTGTGGACTGCACGAGTTCCCCGACATGCCGTTCGTTGCCCACCTGCTGCGCGAGGGCGACCTGTTCCTGGACATCGGCGCGAACATCGGCTCCTATACGGTGCTCGCGGGAACTCGCGGCGCGCAGGTTATCGCCGCCGAGCCGGTGCCGGGCACGTTTGAGTCGCTTCGCCGCAACGTGGGACTCAACCTGCTGGGTGATGCCGTCGACGCGCAGCAGGTCGCCCTCGGGGAGTCCTCCGGCTCCGTAGAAATGACTAAGGACTTCGACTCCGAGAACCACATCGCCCCCGGCAATGCCGACGGAGCGACCCGATCCGCCAACACCGTCACCGTGCCGATGCGGACGCTCGACGACCTCGTCGGCGACCGCTCGCCTCGGCTGATGAAGCTCGACGTTGAAGGCTTCGAAAAGCCGGCGTTGCTCGGGGCAGGCAGGGTGCTGTCTGACCCGCGGCTGCTCGCGATCGTCATCGAGCTCAACGGTTGCGGCCGGCGTTACGGCGTGGACGACGGCGAGATCGACGCGCTGCTGCGCCAAGCCGGCTTCGCCCCGCACGACTACGACGTCGCCGCCCGGAAGCTCACGCCGCTGGACCACTTCCACGACGGCGGCAACACGATTTACGCGCGGTCGCTGGACGAACTTCACCCGCTTCTCCAGCAGGCCGCTCCCGTTTCGATATTCGGCCGCGACGTCTGACTCTCCCGACACGCCTCGCCGCCTCGCTCACCGCCCGCCAGGACTTTTTCAGGACGCATTATGACACTCGCCGAAGGCATCTACGACCGCGTCAACGACTACGGCTCCGTCAAGATCACGCTCGCAAGCCCCAACGACATCCGGTCGTGGAGCTTCGGCGAGGTCAAGAAGCCCGAGACCATCAACTACCGCACTTACCGGGCCGAAAAGGACGGTTTGTTCTGCGAGCGCATCTTCGGCCCCGAGAAGGACTGGGAGTGCTCGTGCGGCAAGTACAAGGGCACGAAGTACAAGGGCATTATCTGCGACCGGTGCGGCGTGAAGGTCACGCACTCGCGCGTCCGCCGCAAGCGCATGGGCCACATCAACCTGGCCGCGCCGATCGTGCACATCTGGTTCTTCAAGGCGCTGCCCAGCCGCCTGGGCGCGATGCTCGCCATGAAGACGGGCGACATCGAGAAGATCGTCTACTTCCAGGATTACGTCGTCACTGACCCCGGCAAGACGCCGCTCAAGAAGAAGCAGCTTCTGACGGAGGAGGAGTACCGCACCTACTACGACCAGTACCCCGGCGAATTCGAGGCCGAGATGGGTGCGGAGGCGATCAAGAAGCTCCTGAACGACCTCGACCTCGTCACCGAGAGCGTCGCGATCCGCGAGGAGATCGAGACGACCGGGTCCAAGCAGAAGATGAAGGACCTGACCAAGCGCCTCAAGATGATCGAGGCGATCCGGTTCAGCGAGAACAAGTCCGACTGGATGATCATGGACGTGATCCCGGTCATCCCGCCGGACCTGCGGCCGCTGGTGCTGCTGGAATCGGGCAACTTCGCCACAAGCGACCTGAACGACCTGTACCGCCGGATTATCAACCGGAACAACCGCCTGAAGAAGCTTCAGGACCTGAACGCCCCCGAGGTCATCATCCGCAACGAGAAGCGGATGCTCCAGCAGGCGGTTGACGCGCTCTTCGACAACGGCCGTTGCAAGCGGCCGGTGCTGGGCAGCAGCAACCGTCCGCTGAAGTCGCTGACGGACATGATCAAGGGCAAGCAGGGCCGCTTCCGCGAGAACCTGCTCGGCAAGCGTGTCGACTACTCGGCCCGCAGCGTCATCGTCGTCGGCCCGGAGCTGCAACTGCACCAGTGCGGCCTTCCGAAGAAGATCGCCCTGGAGCTCTTCCAGCCGTTCATCATCCGCCGCCTGAAGGAGCTGGGCTTGGCCGACACGATCAAGTCAGCCAAGCGCATGCTCGAGCGCCGCGACCCGGAGGTCTGGGACGTGCTCGAAGAGGTCATCTACCAGCACCCGGTCCTGCTCAACCGCGCCCCGACGCTGCACCGCATGGGCATTCAGGCTTTCGAGCCGGTCCTGGTCGAGGGCAACGCGATCAAGATTCACCCCTTGGTCTGCAAGGGCTTCAACGCCGACTTCGACGGCGACCAGATGGCCGTCCACCTGCCGCTGAGCATCGAGGCGCAGGCGGAGGCGCAGGTGCTGATGCTCAGCCCGCACAACATCTTCTCGCCCGCCAACGGCAGCCCAATTATCACGCCGTCGCAGGACATCGTGCTGGGCGTCTTCTACATCACGAGCGAGCGCGAAGACGACATCGGCGAGTACAAGTCCTTCGGCAACCCGCAGGAGGCGATGCTGGCGCTGGAAGAGCGCAAGATCGCCATGAACAGCCGGATCTTCGTGCGGCTGCCCGAGCGCGAGCGCGTCATCACCGGCGACGGCGACGCGGCCGGGCTGCCCATCGAGCAGGTCGCCTGGGCCCACATGGAGGCCCACCGCAAGGTGCTCGACGCCAAGCACGATGTCGTCGAGCAGATGCCCGAGGGCTACCGTGGCAAGACGATCCTAACCACGGTCGGGCGCGTGCTCTTCAACGACATTCTCCCGAAGGAGATGCCGTTCTACAACTTCGCCCTCACCAGCAAGGGCGCCAGCCGCGTCATCGCCGACACCTACGCCCGGCTCGGTCGGCCGGCGACAATCGCGCTGCTCGATAAACTCAAGAGCATCGGCTTCAAGCGCTCGACGCTTGCCGGCCTGTCGTTCGGCATCACCGACATCCGCGAGCCCGATTCCAAGCAGGCGATTCTCGACGAGGGCCAGAAGAAGGCCGACAAGATCGAGAAAAATCACCGTATGGGAGCCATCACCGACGACGAGCGCTACGCGCAGCTCATCGAAGTCTGGGGCCACGCCCGCAAGCAGGTGACGGACGACCTGATGGACGGCCTGCACGCCGACTACCGCGACACGGAGGGCCAGCCCGTTCCCAAGGGGACCAAGGCGTCGAAGCGCTACCTGAACCCGATCGCGCTGATGTCGGTCTCGGGTGCCCGCGGCAGCGTAGACCAGATGCGCCAGCTCGGCGGCATGCGCGGCCTGATGGCCAAGCCTTCGGGCGAGATCATCGAGACGCCCATCAAATCCAACTTCCGCGAGGGCCTGTCGGTGCTCGAGTACTTCTCGTCCACCCACGGCGCCCGCAAGGGCCTGGCCGACACCGCGCTCAAGACGGCCGACAGTGGCTACCTCACCCGCAAGCTCTGCGACGTGGCCCAGAACGTGGTCATCAACGGCGACGACTGCGGCACGCTCAACGGCGTGATCAAGCAGACCGTTTACAAGGGCGAAACCGTTGAAGTGCCGCTGAAGGACCAAATCCTCGGCCGCACCGCTCGCACCGCTGTGGTCAGCCCGCTGACGAATGAAACCGTCGTCGCCGAGGGCCAGATCATCACGAGTGAGCTCGCCGACGAGGTCGAGACGCTCGGCCTGGAGTCGGTGCAGGTGCGCAGCCCGCTGACGTGCAACAACACGATGGGCGTCTGCGCCAAGTGCTACGGCGTGGACATGAGCACCGGCCAGATCGTCGAGCAGGGCTTGGCCGCGGGCATCATCGCCGCCCAGAGCATTGGCGAGCCCGGCACGCAGCTCACGATGCGGACGTTCCACTCCGGCGGCGTCGCGACGAGCGCGCTGACAGAGAACGATGTCAAGGCCGGCGTCGCGGGCACCGCCCGCTACCACGGCCTCAACGCCGTCGAGTCCAAGGACCCCGAGGGCAACAAGGTGCTCGTGGTCCTGAAGCGCAACGGCGAGATCGGCATCGAGGACGCCAAGGGCCGCGAGGTCGAGCGGTACAAGGTGCCTTACGGTGCCTACCTCCAGGTGAAGGATGGCGGCAAGGTCAAGGCCCGCGACGTGATCGCGAGCTTCGACCCGCACATCACCCCGATCCTGGCGGAGAAGACCGGTATCGTGAAGTACGAGGACATCGAGGTGGGCGAGACCGTCCGCATCGAGCGCGACAAGGCCGAGGGCGAACGCCTGATCGTCATCGAGCACAAGGGCGAGCGCCACCCGCGCTTGACCATCGTTGATGAAGAAGGCCAAATCCTCGACTTCAGCTACCTGCCCGCCCGTGCCCGCATCGAGGTCAAGGACGGCCAGAAGATTCCCGCCGGCTACCAGATCGCCCGCCAGCCGCGCGAGGCGGCCGGCACGCAGGACATCACCGGCGGCCTGCCGCGCGTCACCGAGCTCTTCGAGGCCCGCAAGCCCAAGGACCCGACGGTCCTGAGCGAGATTAGCGGCGTCGTCGAGATCCAGCAGGGCCGCCGCAAGGGCAAGGTCACGATCGTCGTCAAGAACGAGACGGGCATGGAGCGCGAGCACCACGTGCCGCAGGGCACCGACGTGCTCGTCCACGCCGGCGACGCCGTGGAAGCGGGCGACCCGCTCATCCGCGGCAGCGTGATCCCGCACGACATCCTTCGCATCAAGGGTGAGGAAGCGCTGCACAGCTACCTGCTCACTGAGATTCAGAACGTCTACCGCAGCCAGGGCGTGCGGATCAACGACAAGCACATCGAGGTGATTCTCGCCCAGATGCTGCGGAAGGTGAAGGTCGACGAGCACGGCGACACGCCATTCCTGCCGGGCGAGGTCGCCGACAAGGGCCGGTTCCAACTCGCCAATGCGGAGGTCGCGCGGCAGGTCCGCGTGACCGACGCCGGCGGCACGCCGCTGCGGGCGCACGACCTGGTCGACAAGAACGAGTGGAAGGACCTCAGCGAAACCGCCGAGGCCGAGGGCAAGGAGCCGGGCAAGGCGCGCAAGACGCGCCCCGCCCGCGGCCGCACGCTGCTGCTGGGCATCACCAAGGCGTCGCTGAGCAGCGAGAGCTTTATCAGCGCCGCGAGCTTCCAGGAGACGACCAAGGTGCTGACCGAGGCCGCCATGGCCGGCATGCAGGACACGCTGATCGGCCTGAAGGAGAACGTAATCCTGGGCCACCTGATCCCCGCCGGCACGGGCTACAGCGCCCACCAGCGGATCACGGTCAAGCACCTCGCCGAAGCGCCCGCGCCCGACGATCACCTCGAGCGCGTGGCCGCCCCGGAGCGTCCCAGCCGCCTGCCCAGCGTCGACCGCATCAGCGCCGCCAACGCCGCCAACCAGGCGGTCCCGCAGGCGGGAAGCTGATCGAAAGGCTGGTCAAATCGTGAAGGTTCAACGCCGCGCCGCCCGGTTGGCCTCGCCACCGGGCGGCGTACTTTTGCGCCGTCAACAGCCAACTCGCCTTGCCCCTACTACTGAAGCAATGCCACGTCCTTCAACGCCTCGCTCTCGATCGCCACGCGAGCTACGTGCCCATCCACGAAGGCGACGTTCATAAAGCCGCGATGGCGTAACGGGTCGAGCTGCGGCAACTGCCTAAATCCGTGATGCACGATCTGTGGCGAACGCAACAGCGCGTCGGCAAGCGTCGCCCGGTCGCTCGGCTGGTCGGCGGCCGGGGTCCAACTCATAAAGTCACCGTCGCCGTCGCCGATGAGGGCGAGGCTGCTGGCACCCGTCACCCGTGCCAGGCTGCCTCGATAGGCGCGGTGGTCGCGAGACCGATCCCGTTGGAAGACGAGCAGGCCTCCGTTGGTCGCGTAATCACTCGTTGTATAACGGCCCCAGGCAAACGGCTCGCCCCGGTCCAGATGGATACTGCTGCGGGCCCCACTCCCGCTGAGGTTCGCCCAAACGTGCGAGCGGTCGGCGCTGGGACATTGCGCCACCTCCACCACGCGGGCGCCAGGGCGAACTTCCGTCTGCCAATCGCCCGTGTCGAGCAGGGTGTCATCGACACCAAGCTGACGGAACATGCCGATCAAAAAGGTGCTCGGCCCCGCAGCGTGCGGTCCGCCGTAGTCCGTCGAGTAGTCGTAGCGCCGCTGGCCGGTGTCACGCAGCAGTGCCGGCCAACTCACGCCGCTCTCGTCCGAGTTGATTTCTCCATCCACAGGGAGGTAGCCGTCGTGTTCCGCCGCCCAGGCGGCGGCCAGCCCGCCGATCTCCTTCAGGTTGGCCGAGCAAGCCACCTGCCTAGCCGCCGATCGCGCCGACGACAGCGTCGGCAGCAGGATGGCCAGGAGCACTCCGATGATGCCGATCACCACCAGAAGTTCGATCAGCGTAAATCCCCCAACCGCGTCGGATCGATGAGTTCGTTCGACTGTGCGCTGACTTGGTGCAGGTCCATCTGCGGGCTGCGACTCTGGAGTGTGATTTGCAGCATGGCCCGAGTGCTCCGCAGACGGTTCGGCGATAGCGAAGGTCGCCAAGCCGAGCAGAAAGACGTTGCGAACCAACGCCCAATGGTTGTGCGTTCGCGCGTCTGCCAGGTTGACCAAATCGCCGTAGCAGGTGCAGGCCGCCTCGCTGCCGATCCACAGTTCGCGGATGAGAAACAGCGTGAACCCGCACAAGACGGCAATCGACGCGGCGAGGCCTACGCTGCGAAAATGTGGGGACAGAATGAGCAAGCCAAGCGTTATCTCCAAAACCGGCAGCGCGACTGCCACCGGCCCCACTGCGGCAGCAGGCAGCCACGCAATCTGCGAGAGGTAGATGGCGAGCGAGGGCATCGCCAGAATCTTCGCGACGCTGGCAGTGATCCAAGCCGCTGCCAACACGTACCCAGCAGCCAGCCGCCACGGCCGAGAAAGACTAGTGAGGCGTCGCCACAACCTGAGCGCCGGCGGCACGTAGCTGGCGGGTTCAACCAACCCCGCATGTTGCGTGGCGATGGGTGCGGTGGCGGGTGAAACTTGCATGGCCGGGTCCGAAGGAACAGGCGCGACGTGGTAGTCGCGTCAGGTCGTGATACAGGGGTTTAGAACGCGAAGAACGGCGAGACGAAGATGCGGGGCGAACTCAGCCGACTGATGTGGCGAATTGCCCACCGGCCGCCCTCGGGGCGATCCGGATCATAGTCGGCGCTAATGGAGATAGGGTAGTGATCGCCCGAACCGTCTTCGACTACGAAAACGATGGCGGCATCCATCAAACCCGACCGACTCCCGTGACTGTGGTTGCTGTCCTGGTGGCCACGATCCGGTTGATAGAAGACGGGCTGTGGCTGCGCGCTTACTTGAACGAATCGATCGTACATCTCCTCGCCGTACTGCCAGCGAACGAGATGATGGTCGCGAGCATCCTCATGTGGTGCGACGGCAATGACGATCGCTTGCACATCAGCAACGATCCCCCGAACGCGTAGGGCCTCTCCATCGTGCTCCCTGGCACGATCGTAGACTGCTTCGAACGCGGGTTGCCAATCGGCGTCCGCCGCGTTCTCGGCCGGAAGTTCCAACGAACCGCCGAGTTCCTCTGCGGTCAACTCGACCGCTGCGAACGCTCCCGGACGCTGTAGGGAGACGCCCGGTGGAAGGGACGCGACGTACTCCTGCCGAGGCAGGCCCGCGGCGGCGGAGACGACGCGAGCGATCATCTGCACCAAGCCCGCCTCGGCATCGCCGGACGCCAGCGTTCGCCGCGCTGCCGCGTTCTCCCTTAACGCCCGCTGCACGGCGGGCTCGATCGCCTCCCGCACCGCCTGAACGCTGTAGCTCGGCAGGGCGATCAACTCGCTCTCACGCAACTCATTCCGCGCCTCGAAGTGCGCCCGGCGTAGAGGCTCCGAATCCGACGCCGCGAACTCGCCGGCTTCGGCTACGGAGAAGTCCCGAACCTCCGTTCCATCCTCCAAAACAATCGTCCCGGCACCGTAGTAGGAACGGTAGGAGAGGTAGGCCACGATCGCAATGGCGACCACGACGATCAGGGCCGACCAAAGCTTGAGATTTGAAGGCATCGCGATGGGGTTTGTGGCAAACGAAGTAGCGGGCAGAACGAACCTCTCCACCCGCCGTAGATCCCGATGGTGGGCCGTGCCCACCCAACAATCGAGGCCGACGCTACGAGAGAAGTCCAACCACTCTGGCGGTGCGGACACAGGCGGCCGGGTTGACGCGACTGGAAGGCCTCGCCTTCGCCGGCTACCATACCGACCCGTTTGGCCCTTGGTGTAACGGTAGCACGACTGGTTCTGGTCCAGTTAGTCGGGGTTCGAATCCCTGAGGGCCAACTGCCGACGCCGGCGGACGCGAGTTGCGCCCGCCGGCGTCGCTGCGTCAGGCGCCCTCAAACGGCGTCGTGCCGCCGCGGCGTTTGGCGGGGATGAGTTGGCGGATCGACGGCGGGATTTGGCCGTCGGGCCACATGATGACCACCGTATCGCCGAAGTAGGCGGCGCACAGCCGGCCGGCGGGGTCGATCCAGACCCGCCGCGGCACCGCGCCGGGAATCTCCTCGTCGAACACGCCCGCCACCTCGAACGGCTCGGCGGCGTCGGGCGTCGGGTCGATCCGCACCACGCGGCCGGGCCGGTTGAACAGGAATAGCCGGCCCTTCGCGTCGGCCGCGAGCTTCACGAGCGACCGCTCGCTCGTGCCCACGGCCTCGGCGGGCAGGCGCCACTCAACCTCGCTGCCGTCGGGCCGCACCTGCCGTAAACGCTCGACGCCGTCGTAGTACCGGCTGCCGTCGGGGCCGATAGCCAGCTCCCACATGCCGCCCTTGCTCTCGCGCGTTTCGATCTCGGTCTCCGGCGGCAGCGGAACCCAGTTCAGCGGGCCCAGCCGATACGTGCCCCCCAGCCGCATGATCGGCCAATCTTCGGCGTCCCAGCCGGCCTCGCCTAGCTCACCCGTTTCGACGACCCAGGCCGGCAACTGCGGGCGCGGGTCGGCCAGGCGCGTGTCGAGCAGAAGAGTCTGCGCGGCCTCGTCAGTCGGCGGGCGTTCGAAGAGCCAGCGGCCCATCGCGTCGATGCCGGCGAAGGTCGGCCACTCCTCGTCGGACTCGGCCGGCAGCAGGTCCTGGAAGTGGTTGACGCCCCAGCGCTTGGCCGGCTCGCCGGGGCGGGTCAGGACGATCTCGTCACCGAAGGCGAAGAGCTGCGCCGCCGGGTCGGCCGCGAGCTCGTCGGCGAGCATCTTCGGCAACTCCGTGACCCGTCGCCCCGGCCGAACGAAGACCCAGCCGGGCTTTTCGATCACGCGCACGCCCGCCAGGTTGGGCACGCTCACGCCGCCGTCGAAGCGCAGGACCACGCCGCCGTCGCCCAGGCGCGACCGCACGACAACCGGCCCCGGCTCGGGCACGAGCCCGCCGATGCTCAATTCGCTGCCGAAACTCAGCAGCGCGTCGATCTCCCGCTTGGCACGCGGCTTGGCGCCGTCGTACAGCTCGCGCAGCGTGGGGAAGATGCCCGGCCCGGCGGCGGCGAGTTCGGCGTAGGCGGCGTCTCGCGTGGCGGCGTCGTAGGCGACAAGGTTCTCGACGAGCTGCTCGATTGCGGCGCGGTTGACCGTCGCCTCGCCCGTCTTGATTTTCGAGAGCGCCGCGTTGCCGTTGGCGTCGAGCGCGATTTGCAACACCGAGCCGTCGCCGAGCGGCATCAGGTCGACCGGGCAATCGGACCATCCCTCGGATGCGGGAAGAACTGACCACGCGCTGTCGGCGTAGCGGGCCACGCGATCGCCGCCGGGCGTGCCGTTCAGGCCTTCGTCCCACGGCGACCACGCGAGCAACCCGGCGGCGTCGAGGCGCACCTGCGGCGGGGCGATTGCGCCGGCGTCGGCAAGGGCGACCTCGCGCACCTGGACCGTTCCCGCCGCCTCGGGCCGGTTCGCCTCCGGCAGATGGCCGTAGCGGCGCAGGTACTGATCGGCATCGTCCGGCCGGCCCGTCGGCACGAGCACGGCCACGCCGCGATCGGTGGGGACGACGAGCGTGTCATCGATCGGAAGCACCCGGCCAAAGTCGAACCCGCCCGATTCTGCCGGCGGCACGCTCGCCTCGCCAAGCCGATGAAGCCAGCCGAGCGAACCGTCGGGCCGTTCGTAGAGGAGCTCAACGGTCGGCAGGTCGTCGCCGCGCGTGCGCCACCAGGCGAAGCGGACGCGCTCTTGCGTGACAAACGTCTGCTCGCGCAGGGCTTCGCCGGCGTCGGGAAGTTCGGCGACGGGCAGGCCGTCCGGGTGGGTCAGCCAGAGGTTGCCCGCGAGGTCGAGGTAGATCGGTTCGTCGAACGCGATGCGGCTGGCCTCGTCGGCCGGCAGGGGGATCGGCGTCGGCTCGATGTTTCCCTCGTCGTCGGCAAGGCTCGGGCGGTCGCGCTCGAGCAGCTTGAGGTAGGTTGCGACGGGCTCGGCGTCGGCGGGCTTGGTTGCCGGGTCCTCGACCGGTTGCGTCGTCGGCTGGGTCGTCGGCGGCGCGGGCGGGTCAGGAGTCTTGGTGTCGCAGGCGAAGCCGCCCAAGATCGCCAGCATGCCCGCGAGGTTGAACAGCTTGCGCCCATTCATCACGGCCAATCTACCACAGGTCGCGCGGGCGTACATCATCGCAACGGCGCGGTACGATGCGGGCATGACCCTTGCCGACCCGGTTCAGGACTTGCAGGAGCGCATCAGCCCCAACTTTGACGCCGTCGCCATGGCCGACCCGGACGTGGCCGACATGATCCGCCGCGAGGCCGACCGCCAGGCGAGCACGCTCGAAATGATCGCCAGCGAGAACCACGCCAGCCCCGCCGTCATGGCCGCCCAGGGAACGTGCCTGACGAACAAGTACTGCGAGGGCTACCCCGGCAAGCGTTACTACAGCGGCTGCGACATCTACGACGAGGTCGAAACGCTCGCCATCGAGCGGGCCAAAAAGCTCTTCGGCTGCGGCTTTGCCAACGTGCAGCCGCACAGCGGCGCGAGCGCGAACATCGCCGTGCAGCTCGCGCTGATGGAGCCGCACGACACGTTCGCCGCCATCGATCTCAGCAAGGGCGGCCACCTGACGCACGGCTCGCCGGTCAACATCAGCGGAAAGTGGCTGAACCCCGTGACGTACGACCTCGTGCTCGATGAGTCGAAGGACGACTACGGCTACATCGACTACGACACGGTCGACGCCGTCTGCGCCGAGCACAAGCCGAAGGTGCTGATGACCGGCTACTCGGCCTACCCGCGCGTGATCGACTTCAAAAAGTTCCGCGACATCGCCGACAAGCACGGCTGTCTTTTGTGGGCGGACGTGGCGCACATCGCGGGGCTGATTGTCGGCGGGGCGCACCCGTCGCCGTTCCCGCACTGCCACGTCGTCACGACGACCACGCACAAGACCCTGCGCGGCCCGCGCGGCGGATTGATCCTGACGGACGACGAAGAGCTGTCGAAGAAGTTCAACAAGGCCGTCTTCCCCGGCAGCCAGGGCGGGCCGCTGATGCACGTGATTGCCGCCAAGGCCGTCGCGTTCGGCGAGGCGTTGCGGCCGGAGTTTAAAACTTACGCGGCCAACGTCGTCAAGAACGCCCAGCGGCTCGCGAAGGAACTCATGGCCAAGGGTTACAAGCTCGCCAGCGGTGGGACGGACAACCACCTCGTGCTCGTTGATTTGCGCGCCACCGACGCTGAGCTCACCGGTAAACAAGCCGCCGCCTGGCTTGATGACGCGGGCATCATCACGAACATGAACACGGTGCCGAACGAAACGCGCAGCCCCTTCCAAACCAGCGGCCTCCGCCTCGGCACACCCGCCCTCACCACCCGCGGCCTCGGCGAAGACGACATGGCCACCGTCGCCGACTTCCTCGACCGCGCCCTGCGCACCGGCGGCAACGACTGCGAACTCAAAGCCATCCGCGACCAGGTCGCCACCTTCGCCTCGAAGTTCCCGATGCCGCACTGAGGTGAGTACAACCTGTAGGGTGGGTTTTAACCCACCTCCGGGATCGACGGATGGTGGGTTGAAACCCACCCTACTTTGACTTCGCGTCCTCGTACTTCTCCCGGAGGTTGAGGAAGTCGATCATGTGCTGGTCGTACACCTCGCGGGCCTTGGGGTCGCTGAGGGGCAGGCGGAGTTCGTTGATGACCTTGGTGCCCATGCCGATCCACTCCTGCCAGGTGGGGGCGCTCACGTTCTCGTAGATGACGCGGCCGAGCGTGCCCTTCATCGGCTGGCGGGGCAGTCGCGGGCCGGGCTCGCCGGTGCGGGAATCGAGCACCTGGCCCTCGCCGACCTCGACCTTTTTCACCTCCACCTCGGGAACGGGGCGGCCCATGTCGTGGAGCATTCGCTCCATGGCCTCGCGCGGCATCCGATCGCCGCGGTCGGCCGCCACCTGCACGCCGCGCGACAGCACGACGGCCGCGTCATCCTCGCGTCCCAGCTCGCGCAGCGACTGGCCGAGCAGCTCGTAGGCCTTGGAGAACTTGTCGTTGAGCTCCAGCGTCCGCCGGAACGACTCGGCGGCGTCCTCGGCCTGGCCGGCCTTGAGGAGCTCGCGGCCGAGCGACAGGTGGCCAACCTCGTTGGTCGGGTCGTCCTGGGCCATCTTGCGGAACTGGGCGATGCGGTCGTCGGGGCTGCTCATAGCCCCCGAACATAGGCGTCGCTCTCGGCGATTCGCCGCGCGTATTCCTCGCGCCACCACGCCGACAACGCCGCGAACGTGGCCGCCGTCGCCTCCGGCTCGGCCGCAAGATCGTCGGCGCGACCCAAACGACGCAGGGTGCCGTCCCGCGCGTCGTAGTGGTAAATCACCCGCGCCGGCTGCGTCGCCGCATAGTGGCGGACGAGGTCGAGGTTCCGCTCGCCCAGATCGTGCGCACGCACGTGAAAGGCATCGTCGATCGCGATAACGCCCATGTTGTAGACCAGCGTCGTCTGCAACGTCTGGACGTCCGGCACGGGCGGCGAGAAGAAGACCACCGCCGGGGTCGGAACCTCGCGCGGCAGCTTTCGGTTGAGCTCGAGCAGCCAACGCACCTGAAAGACTTTATCGGCAAACAGGTTTTCCATGAACGGCACGCCACGGGTTCCCAGCGCGAGCCCCGCGACGACGGTCGCGATGCCAACCGCCGGGCCGATCGGCCGCCGCGTTACGCGGTGCGCCGCGATGCCTAGCGCCACCGGCATCGCTGCCACGCTCGCCACGACCGACGGCTGCGTCGCGATCGCGTAGTGCGGCAAGTAAAAGCCGTACGGCAGGTACAGCGCCTGCGCGATCGCCCACGGCAACCCGAGCAACACCGCGAACCGCCACAGCCGCGGGCGCAGCGCCGCGAGCAGGAACGGCCCGAACAATGCCCAGAGCATCGCCCCATGCGGCAGGGCGGTGGTGAGATGCCAGTTGAGATTGCGGCCGAGCCGCGTTGTCGTCTCCTCCGTGGTGCGGCGGATCACGAACGGTCGGGCGAAGTCGCGGTAGGACAACTGCGCCAGCGCCGCCGCGTTGGGCGGCGCGGCGTCGAGCGGGCGGTCGATGCCGACGCCGTAGCCCGTGCCCGGCAGATACGTGTCGGCGTACCAGCCGAACGGCGTGGAGGTCCAGCTTCCGGTGAACGCGCGGTTGCCGGGCAGCAGCAGCAGGGCGAACGGCAGCGTCATCGCGGCGGCGACGCCGAGGCTGGCCACCTTCCGACGCCACGGCACCCGCGCGGCGAAGGTAACCAGCGCCAGCACCGGCGCCGCGAACGCCAGCAAATCCATCGGCCGCACGATCACGCCCCAGCCGACGCAAAGCCCCGCCACGCACGCCCAGCCGAGCGTCCGCCGGCCGCTTTCGCGGGTCTCGCGGCGGGCGGCGCGGTGCCAGCGCAGGTAGGCGAAGATGCACCCGAGCCCGAACATCGCCGCGAGATTGAACCCCGTCACCATCGTCGCCAGGCCGCGAAAGTCGGGGACGAACAGGGGGATCGACGCCGCGAGAAGGCCGATGCGGTCGTCGCGCGCCAGCTCGCTCGTGCAGCGGTAGATTCCCACGACCACGCCCGCGCCGGCCAGCAACGCGCCGCCGAGCAGCGGGTTAAAGGTCGCCGTGCCGACGAGTCGATCGAGCCACGCCCACGGCACGCTCCACAGCGCCACGCCCGGCAGGTAGATCGAGCCGTACACCGGCGACGCGACCACCTGAAAGCTTGTGAAGAACTCCGGCAACGGGTGCGCCGGCCCCCACAGCCGGCCGCGCGCGAGCATCTGCGCCTGGAGCGTGTAGCTGAACTCGTCGCTGAGCGTCGGTCGGGCGCTGCTTCCCTGGGCGATGAAAATCGCCAGCGGGACAGCCACCGCGAGCATGGCCAGCAGCACCGTCGTCCGCCGCCGCCCGCGCCGGGTGAAGCGCTTGCGGGCGGTGATCCATTCGCGCGTTCGTGGCAACAGGGCCAGTCCGCCCAGAATCAGCGCCAGGGGCATCAGGCGTAGCTGCCACCCCTGCACGAACTCGATCCCGCCGAAGTGCAGCCACATCGCTGCCCCAAGCGCCAACGTCGCCGCGGTCAGAAACGCGATGTACGAGCGGGACTGCACGCGCGGCGACTGTATCGGCCGGTGCTGTGAACCGGTTGCCGCGCTATCCCCCGCACCCGCCCCCGAAGTGGGCGTGGCCGGCGGCGGGGCTCATCAGCGACATGATCTCGCCGCGCGTGCGGGCGTCGCTGCGACACAGGCCGCGCAGGCAACTGGTAATCATCGTCGCCCCCGTCTTCTTTACGCCGCGCACGGTCATGCAGGAGTGGACCGCTTCCACCACGACAGCCGCCCCCTTGGGCTCGAGGGCGTCCATTAGGGCCTGGCAAATCTGCACGGTCAACTGCTCCTGAATTTGCGGCCGCCGGGCGAACCCCTCGACGAGCCGGGCGAGCTTCGAAAGCCCCACGACCTTGCCGTTGGGCAGGTACGCCACGTGCGCCCGGCCGGTGAACGGGAGCAGGTGGTGCTCGCACATGCTGGCGAAGGGGATGTCGCGCAGGATCACGACTTCGTCGTAGTCGGCGGTGAAGACGGTGGCCAGGTGCCGCCGCGGGTTCTCGGCGAGGCCGGCGAAAAGTTCGCCGTAGGCGCGGGCGACGCGGTTGGGGGTCTTGACCAGCCCTTCGCGATCGGGATCTTCTCCGATGGCCAGGAGCAGTTCGCGCACGGCAGCCTCGGCGCGGGGGATGTCGACGGCGGCGGGGCGGACGGCAACCGGGTCGGAATCGAACGGATCGTCGCGATCCGGAGGTGCGGGAACGTCGGCGTCGGGCATGGTGGCGGAGCGGGCAAGGCGGGGGCCGAGCGGCGGCAGCCACGGCCGATTGGGCAAACACCGTACAGCGTGTCGCGGCGTTGCGGAACGGATGATTTCTGCCCAAAAATCTCGAAATCTTGTGGAATTTTGGTTGCAAACCTTGGCATGTTCCGGGCGGTCTAGCCGGACGTTCGATGCCGTCTCGCCCGCTTGGGCGAGGTGCGGAAGTCGAAGCGATCGCCCCCACTCTCGGATCTGGAAGGATCAACCCGTTATGAAGAAGAACAACCGCACCCCCCTCGCCCTGCTCGCCGCCGCCGCCGCCGTTGCCGGCCTGAGCTTCGCCGGCGCCAGCGCTTTGGCCGACCACCACGAGGAGTCGGAAAAGTCCTCGATGAACAAGGACGGCAAGGACATTGTCGCCACCGCCAAGGGCAACCAGCAGCTCAGCACGCTCGTCAAGGCCGTCACGGCCGCCGAGCTCGCCGAGACGCTCCAGGGCGACGGCCCGTTCACCGTCTTCGCCCCGACGAACGAGGCCTTCGAGAAGCTGCCCAGCGGCACCCTCGACTCACTGCTCAAGCCCGAAGCCAAGCAGCAGCTCCAGCAGGTCCTGCTCTACCACGTCGTCAGCGGCGAGGTGATGGCCAGCGACGTCACCAACCTCGATGAGGCCGAAACCGTTCAAGGCGGCGCCATCCGCATCAACGCCGAGGGCGGCAACGTGACGCTGAACGACAACGTCAAGGTCATCAAGACCGACATCAAGGCCAGCAACGGCGTTGTCCACGTCATCGACGGCGTCCTGCTCCCCGACAACGCCGGCGCCGACATGGACGGCAAGGAAGGCATGCAGCGCATCGACGAGCAAGAGGTCGAGGACGAGATGGACATGGACGACATGTAGCGAACCCGTCGGTTCCTACCTGAATCTCCCTCCCTCCCGCGAGGCCCGTCCCACCTGGGGCGGGCCTCGACTTGCGCGCGGGCCTTGGTCAGTCGCGGCCGCGAAGGGCGTCGATGTGCTTTGGGATGAGCTCGAAGTGAATCGCCCACACCCACGGGTTGGCCGCCCACGCGAGATCGGGGTCCCGGCCGTAGATCTGGTCCCACAGGCGGCTGAACCACACGATCGGGGCGTCCGCCTGCTCGTCGAAGAGGCCCGGCGGCATTCCTTCGGCGGCGGCGGCGGCCGGCGAGAGCGCCGTCAGCCGCTCCGGGCTGACGCGCGTGACCCGCAGCGTGAGCCGTGACGCCGACCGCGCCATAAATCGGCCTGCCTTCCACGTGCGCGACTTCGCCCGCGCCGGGCCGACGTCCGCCTCGTACTCCGTTCCGCGCGGACCGGCCGCCCACGGCTCGCGAACCCACAGGTGCTCGCCGGGCCCCGCCAGCCGGCACGACAACCGCTCGCCATCGCGACCCACGGGCCAGAGGGTTCCGCTGCTGTTCACCTCGCCGGTCGGCAGCGGGCGGATCGGCCGCCGCGTCTGCGTCTTCTGGCCCGCGAGCAACGCCCGCACCATCGCGGCATTGAACGCAATCGGCCGTCCGCTTGCCGCCGGTTCAGGCGTGGGACCGGGCACATCCCGCGTCGCAAGCGGATGGGCGGGCGCGGCGGGGGCGGCGTCCACGCCGGCGACAGCCCGCTCCAGCTCGCTCACCAGCGCGTCGCGCACCCGCCGCTCCGCCGGGCCGGCGTCGGGATCGGGCTGGGAACGCTGCGACGTGGCGGCCATCGGCGCATAACTTACCGCATGACCCGCTCCCGCCCACTCCCGGCCACGCTCTCGATGTGCCTGCTCGCCCTTGCCGGCTGCAACTTGAACAGCGGCATCGACGGCAACGGCAACGTGACCGAGGTCGCCGCCGACCCGGCCCTGCTCGACGGCATCGACCGCGTCGAGCTCCAGTCGAGCGCAAACGTCACGATCCTGATCGATCCCGACGCCGAGCCGTCGATCCGCGTGACGACCGACGAGAACCTGCACGAGTTCATTGAACTCAAGAGCGTCAACGGCCGGCTGTCGATCAACACGCAGGGCAGCATCGACCCCAGCGACGGCGTGCAGGTGGCGATCGTCGCGCGATCGCTCGCCGGCGTGGTCCTGAGCGGCAGCGGCGAGGTGAGCGTGGTCGGCATCGAGGGCGACCGCTTCGAGGCCACCGTGGCCGGCAGCGGCGACGTCACCTTGAACGGGCAGGCGACGGTGGTCGAGCTCACTGTCAGCGGCAGCGGCGAGATCGAGGCCGGCGACCTCACCGCCTCCGACGTCGTCGCGACCGTTTCGGGCAGCGGCGACATCGAGCTCCAGGCTAGCCAATCGGTGCAGGCCACCGTCAGCGGCAGCGGCGAGATCGAGGTCGACGGCTCGCCGACGAACGTCAACCAGACCGTGACCGGCAGCGGCGCGGTGAAGGTCAACTAATCGCGGTGCCGGCAAGGCCGGATACGCTGAGCGCATGCGCATCCTGCTCCTCGGCGGCACCGGACTCATCAGCGTCGGCATTTTGAAGGCTCTTCGAGAGCGGCCGGACGCGGGCGACCTCGACGTGGTCTGCTTCAACCGCGGCAAATCTGACGCGAAGGACACCCAACCGTTGCCGGGCGACGTCCGCCAGGTTCACGGCGACCGCAACGACGTGCCGGCGATGCTGTCGGCCTTCGATGGCGAGGCGTTCGACGTACTGATCGACATGATCGCCTTCACGCCCGAGCAGGCCGAGGCGACGGCCAAGCTTGCGCGGCAAGTGCGGGCGCAGCACCTGCTGTTCTGCAGCACGGTTTGCACCTACGGCACCAAAGTGCCGCCGGGCGTGGTGATCGACGAGTCGTTCCCGCAGGAGCCCATCAGCGGCTACGGCAAGAACAAGCTCGCGTGCGAGCAGTTCCTGCTGGACCAGGACGACTTCGCGACGACGATCGTTCGCCCGAGCAACACGTACGGCGAGGGGGGCGGCTTCATCGACAACCTTGAGTTCTCCACGCCGCGGTGGAGCCGGATTCCGGCCGGCCTGCCGATGATCGTCGCGGGCGACGGGCTGGGCCTGTGGAACAGCACCCACCGCGACGACGTCGGCAAGTTCTTCGCCCACGCCGCCATGAACGAGGTCACGTTCGGCAAGAGCTACAACACGACGACCCAGCGCGTCTTCACCTGGCGCGATTACTACCGCGAAACCGCCCAACACTTCGGCAAGCCGGTTCGGCTGCTCTTCGCCCCGCGCGACTGGATCGTGGCGAAGGATCCTGACCGCTTCAGCCTGCTCCGCGAGATCACCGGCTACCACGGCGCCTACACCAGCGCCGCCGCCGTGCGGGACGTGCCGGAGTTCACCTGCGACATCGACTTCGCCACTGGCGCCAGCCGCACGCTGGCCGAACTCGAACGCACCGGCGGCCTGGCACCGGCGAACGATCCGCTGCTCGACGGCATGGTCGATGAACTGACGGCAATGGGCCTCCAACCCGTCGAGGCGTAAACATTGAAACTCGACCGTAGTTTGGGCTTTAGCCGCCCCGCCTTGCGGGGCGCTCGGCGCAATCGACGCGCCTCGCAAGGCGGGGCGGCTAAACGGCACGTCCGTTCTCAACCTGAGTCGGGTCGCACTTCTGCCGGGCATGCAAAGGCGGGAGAAGGCGCCGCGTCCGCTCTAGTTTCGCGCGATGACCGCGAAGTCTCCGTCGTGGACGGCGGCGACGCGGTCGGCGACCACCAGCTCCGTGCGGATCGACAGCTTCGCCCGCCCGTGCCGCTCGACCGCGTCCGCGGCCATCGCCCACGCGTCGGGGCGCGGCCAGGCGGCGCGGGCGTGGAAGTCGGCGTCGACGGGGCGGATGAACCGCGTCTGGCTCTCGGCAATCACCAGGCGCGGCGTCGGGTCGAGGCGGCGCGCCCGCAGCCAGATCAGGCCCCAGCCGGCGAGCATCCCCGCCGCCGACAGGCTTCCGCCGAAGGCCGTTTGCTCGTGGTTGAGGTTGGGCGCGATCGGGAACGAGAGCGTTACGCCGGCGTCATCCGCCCGCTCGATGGCGACGCCCATCGCGGTCGAGAGCGGCAGGTGCGTGGCGACGTACTCGCGCAGTGCCTGTGCGTCAGTCTCCATCGTGGGCGAGCGTAGCAATCTTGCGACGGGCAGATTAGAGCAGCTTGCGGTATATTTGTTCGCGCCCGAGCCGACTCTGTTGTTAGCCGCCCGCGGGAGCGGGCGCTGCTGCGTCATTGACCCGACGCGCCCGCTCCTGCGGGCGGCTAACAACAGAACTGATACGAGCGAGCATTGCGCAAGCTGCTTTAGCTGTAGATCTTCCACTCCACGATCCGCTCGATTAGGACGACGAACATGATCGTTCCCAGCACGCCGAACCAGCCGAACAGGAAGAAGGCCGGGATCACCAGCACCACGCCGACGATGTACGCGACGATGCTGCTGCCGGTGAAGACCATCGACAGCGCCACGCCCGTGCCGAACACCGCGTAGCCGACTGCGGCCACCGTGCCGCTCAGGACCGACGCGAGCATCAGGCTGTCGCCGGCAGAGATGAGGAAGCTGCCGAAGATCACGCCCATCGCGAAGCCGAAGAACGCCCCGAACGGCAGCCCGTTGCCGACGCCGATGATGATGGCCCAGACCCACTCGGGCCAGTCCTTTGCGTCGGCCTCGATGGCGGCCTTGGTTTTGAGACGGGTTGACCCGACCGCGGCGGCGGAATGCGGGTCGACCGGCTGCTGGCACTTGGGGCAACGCACCTTCTTGCCCTTGGGCAGATTGGCGCGGGTTTTCATGCGCGTCAGGCACGACGGGCAGAAGATCATCTGCGTCGGCGGGCCTGTTTGCGGCGCGGCGGTGGCTTGCGGGGACGTGGCGCTCACGGGTCGCTCCCTTGCTGTGATCTGGCTCGACGCCGGTTCCGCCGCGCCCGCGGGCCGCCCACCCCGGACGGCTCGCAGACCATGCCATGCGATCGGCTCCGCCGCAAGCGCTCCGACCCAAAGTTGGGTGGAAATCTGCCGGCCCGGTTGACATTGTCGGACGCGGCGATTCCAATGTCGGCGACCGGCGGATCGCCGGCCCGCGCGTGATGCTCCCTCTCCTTCGAGTCAACCTCGTTCTCACGCCGATCCTTAGCCTGGTTCTTTAGCCGACGACGCGCAGCGCGCGGCGTCGGCCGACCCCGCCGGTTTTCGGGCCACTGCCCGGAGGCCGGCCCGAGGTACATCAGCCGCCGCCACGCTTTCGACCGCCGCCCGCCGCCACAGCCCCGCCGCACATGACCGCAGCCAACGCCACCCAACTCCAGCCCCGCCAAGCCGCGCCGTCGCCCTTTAAGGGCAAGACCGGCGCCAAGATCCTGCACGACATGCTCGTCGAGCAGCACGGCGTTGACACGATGTTCGGCTACCCCGGCGGGGCGATCCTGCCCGTCTTCGACGAGCTCTACAACACGCCGGCCCAGTTCATCCTCAACCGTCACGAGCAGGCAAGCGGCCACGCCGCCGACGGCTACGCCCGCGTCACCGGCAAGCCCGGCATCTGCATCGTCACCAGCGGCCCCGGCGCGACCAACACCGTCACGCCGCTCGCCACGGCGCAGATGGACTCGATCCCGATGATCGTCTTCAGCGGCCAGGTCGCGACGAAGGTGATCGGCAACGACGCCTTCCAGGAGGCCGACGTCACCGGCATCACGCGGCCCTGCACGAAGTGGAACTATCTCGTAAAGGACGTGCGCGAGCTGCCGCGCGTCATCAACGAGGCCTTCGTCGTCGCCACGAGCGGCCGGCCGGGGCCGGTGCTAATCGACTTGCCCAAGGACGTGACGACCGCCGTCTGCCAGGAGGAGGTCGACGACACGCCGCGCAACCACATCCTCGCCCGGCAGTTCTACGGCGCCGCCGGCGGCGACGATGCCAGCCTCGACCACGCGGCCGAGCTCATCAACCGGGCCGATCGCCCGCTCTTTTACGTCGGCGGCGGGGCGATCATCGCCGATGCTTGGCGCGAGCTGCGCGAGTGTGCCGACCGCGGCAACATCCCCTGCACGACCACGCTGCTGGGCATGGGCGCCTTCGACGAGCACGACCCCAAGAGCGTCCACATGCTCGGCATGCACGGCAGCGCCTACGCGAACTACGCGACGCAGGAGTGCGACGTGCTGATCGCCGTCGGCGCCCGGTTCGACGACCGCGTGACCGGCAACCTCGCGACGTTCGCCCCGCACGCGAAGATCATCCACATCGACATCGACCCGAGCAGCATCAGCAAGAACGTCGACGTCGACTGCGCCGTGGTCGGCGACGCCAAGGCGAGTTTGGAGAAGCTGCGCGACCGCCTCGAGCACCGCGAGCGCGGCGAGTGGTTCGGCAAGATCAAGGACTGGAAGGAGCAGTTCCCCTTCAGCTACAAGGACGACAGCGTCAACGCCAAGCCGCAGTACGTGATCGAGGAGCTGCACAAGCAGACCAACGGCGAGGCGATCATCACGACGGGCGTCGGCCAGCACCAGATGTGGGCGGCCCAGTTCTACCGCTGGCGCTTCCCGCGGCAGTTCGTCAGCAGCGGCGGCCTCGGCACGATGGGCTTTGGCCTGCCGTCGGCGCTTGGCGCGGCGCTGGGCGCGAAGGCAATGGGCATCGACCGCCAGGTGATCGACATCGACGGCGACGCCTCGTTCCAGATGACCAGCTACGAGCTCGCCACCCTCGCCGAGTACAACGTGCCGGTGAAGGTGATGATCCTGAACAACGACTTCCAAGGCATGGTCAAGCAGTGGCAGGATCTCTTCTACGAGAAGCGCTACAGCCAGACGAAGATGAAGAACCCCAACTTCGCCATGAACGCCGAAAGCTACGGCGTGAAGGGCATCACCTGCCGCGACAAGGCACAGGTGGCCGACAAGGTCGCCGAGATGCTTGCCCACGACGGCCCGGTCGTCGCCGACTTCTACGTCGAGCCCGAGGAGCACGTCTACCCGATGGTCCCCGCCGGCAAGGGCCTGCACGAGATGAACCTCGGCACGCTGGCATGAGCGACTCGTCCCCGCCGTTTCGCAAAACGCTTCACCGCTGGTGGAGGAGCGTGCGCGGCAAAGACGTGTTCGCCAGGCCGGAGGTGAAGGTTCCGTTGCTGCACCTCGGCGAAGGCTTCGGCCGGTGGGCCATCGCCGAGCGCGGGCTGTCGGCGGAGACGGTCGTTTGGACGGTCGGCATCGGGCGCGACATCGACTTCGAGCGGGCGCTCATCGACCGGTTCGGCTGCCACGTCCACGCCTTCGACCCGACGCCGCTGGCGCTCGCGTGGGTGGCGGAGCAGGCGTTGCCGCCGCAGTTCGTCGTCCACCCGCTCGGTTTGGCGGATTACGACGGCGTCGCCACGTTCGCGCCGCCGCGGGAGGCGGGGCTCGAATCGTTCAGCATGGCCCGCAGCGACGGCGTCGGCGAGGCGACACGGGCCGAGGTTCGCACCTACGCCACCTTGCTCGACCACGTCGGCCAGCCGCCGGACGTGCTGAAGGTCGACATCGAGGGCAGCGAGTACGCGGTCCTGCCAAGCGCGCTCGACACGATGAGCCAGCGTGCCAGTTGGCCGGCGCAGATCCTGATCGAGTTTCACCAACGCTGGAAGCACGATGGCGCCCCGAAGCCACGCGATACAAAGGCGGCGCTGGCGTCGCTGCGTGAGGCTGGCTATCGCATCGCCCACGTTGCCGCCGGGGGGTGCGAGTACACGTTCGTACGCGCCGATTTCGCTTGACCCCGCGGCGTCAATCTGGTCGCATGGGCCGTTGACCCCAGCCGACGCCGATGCCGATAACCCGCCGCCTTGCCGTTCTCGCAACCGTTGCCCTCGTGTGGATGGCCCCCCCCGCGTTGGCGCAGCACGGCATCCCCGGTGCCCGCCGCACCGCGCCGCCGGCGGCGCAGCAGCAGCCGGCGGGGGCGTCGCCGCAGCAGATGGTCTTCAAGCGGGTGACGCTGACCGACCCCGGCATGCACAACATGCCGTCGCACACGATCCTCGTGCCCCGGGGCTGGCGGGCCGAGGGCGGGGCGTGGTGGCCGGCGCAGCAGTACAGCGGGCACATGCCCAGCCAGAAGGTGAGGCTGGTCAGCCCCGAGGGCGTGGAGGTCGAGGTCGGGCCGGAACTGTCGCTGATCGACTACCGCCCGCGCCAGGAGGCGATGCAGCAGCGCCCGATGAACGGCAGCGTCAGCGAGCGTGGCCTGCCGAACCTCTACATGCCCAACTCCACGGACGAGTGGAGGGCCTTCTACCAGCAGAACAGCGAGACGGCGCAGCG
Organism: Tepidisphaeraceae bacterium; assembly: GCA_965214125.1. Classification (GTDB taxonomy): domain Bacteria; phylum Planctomycetota; class Phycisphaerae; order Tepidisphaerales; family Tepidisphaeraceae; genus CBDCBA01. The sequence goes on along the minus strand of CBDCBA010000027.1, from coordinate 53,133 downwards.
GCCGGGCGTGACCAACTTTCAGGTCGTGAATTGCTTCGAGATTCCCGGTCCGACCGCCGAGCTGCGCCGCGGCGCCCAGCAGAACCTCGCCCAGACCCCCGCGCCCGCGAACGACGGCAGCATCACCGGCTCCGCCGACGGCCGCGCGTTGCTCATCACCGCCACCTACCAACTCAACGGACGGGCGATGGAGGAGGCGAGTGTCTTCGCCACCACCTACCTCGCCAATCACTTCAACTTCATGGCGGCGGACAAGTACTACTGGTCGGTCACGCACCACGTCACGTTCCGCGGGCCGAGCGACGCCTCCGACGCCACGCTCGCCCTCGCCGAGATGGCCGCCGGTTCGCTGCGCCCCGTGCCCGAGTGGGCCCGCATGCGGGCCGAGCACCAGGCGAAGATCATGGGCATGAACATCGGGACCGATGAGGCGATTCGCCAGATCAACGCCGAGACGGCCCGCTACGTCAGCGATCTCCAGCAGCGCTCCTACGACAACCGCATGGCCTCGAACGAGCGCATCCAGGACGCCACGATCAACGCCCTGACCGACCGCGAGGACTACGTGATCCCCGGCACGAACGAGTACGTGAACCTGCCCAGCGGCTACGACCACGCCCACTACGGCGACGACGGCACGATCATCCTGACCAACGACATCAACTACGATCCGAACGCAGACAACAGTCTGAACGGCTCGTTCCAAACGATGCAGATCAGGCCTTAGCCGCTGCGAGGCGTTGGACAAAGGCCGCGTGTTCGGACGTCTGGCAGCCGCGTTCGACGGCGGCGAAGACGCCTTGCATATCTCCCCGCAGCAACGCATCAACATTGAGCCAAAGGCCTGGGAGGACGCGGCTTTTGAGCAGGCCATCGGCCGAATCCGGCTTCAACGGCTGGAAGCGACCGTTTTCGAGCGCGAGCCAACGCAACTCGGGCGGATCTTCTTCGGTAAGTAACACGATGTACTCCCGCACGCCGTTGCGTTGATAAGCCCGAAGCTTTGCGTTGAGATCAATGCTCGCCGTGCTTGCACCGACTTCGCCGACCAGTTCGGGCGCGTTGGCCACATATTGCTTCCCGTTGCGCTCGACCATCCGCGTCTGCCCGCCGGCCGCCTCCGGAATGCCCAGCAGCACATCCGGCTGCGGCTCGTTGTCTTGGTCGGCAAAGACAGTGCCGTCGATTCCGCGACGCAAGCTCGGAACCTTAGCGCGATAGAAGCCGAGCCAAGTCACGAGGTCGAAGTGTGGTTCGGAGTGTTTGTCGAGACTGACGGGTGACGGCACGCCACTGCTATACACGTAGACGACGCCCTCGATCAACTCCGCCCGCGTGCCGTCGCCCATAGCTTCATAGCGGCGGTGGAACTCCTCGCGGCTGAGATGATCGCCGGTTTCCAGCCGTGGGATTGACTCCCGCTTGCTCTCCTTGACCGGCCCGACTGCGGGATGTTCAAGCGTATCGATCATGCGGACAGTGTACCACGCTACGCCCACCGCTCGCGTGGCCACTCGTTGCGGGCGTCGACGGTCACCTCGAAGCGGCTGGCAACCGTTGCCAGCTTCGCCTCGCCGTAGAGCTGGCCGACGAACTCGATCTGGTGCGGGCGACCCTTGATGACCGCCAACCGGCCGATGCAGCAGGGGTGGCCCGTCAGGTTCGTCAGCGCCAGGTTCGGGCCCAGCCGCGGGACGGTGACGAAGACGTCGACCCCCGCCATCGCCGCGTCGATCTGTTGCATGAACCGGCGGCGTAGCCGTTGAAATCGCAGAAAATCGACCGCCGGCAAGAGGCTCGCCCGCCGGAACGTGTTGGGCCAACTGTTCGCCTCCTGCTGGATGAGTTCGTCAAGCCGCCCGCCGGTTTGGAGCTCCTCGAAACTCTCGGCCGCCTCCGCCTCGACCGTTGCCATCGCCGTTGGGAACAAGAGGCGGTCGCGCGGCAACTCGACCTCGATCAATTCGCCAAACAACTCGCTGCAGCGTTCGAGCGCGTCGCGGTACGCCTGCTTCACCTCTTCGTTCCGCAGCCGCTCGACTGCCCCGAACGCCACGCTGTCGAAGCCGACCTTGATCGGCCCATCGTGCGGAAAGGCGTAGCCGGCGGCGTGGCAGGTCGGGTCCTGCTCATCCGGCCCGGCGATGGCAGCGAGCACGAGCGCCAAGTCATCGACCCGCCGCGCGATCGGGCCGAGCTTGTCCATCGTGCGCGACAGCGGCATCGCCCCAGTGCGCGGCACGCGGCCAAACGTCGGGCGCAGGCCGCACGTGCCGCAGACGACGCACGGGCTCACGATGCTGCCGAGCGTCTCGCTGCCGATCGCGAACGGCACCAGGCCCGCCGCCACCGCGCTGCAACTGCCGGCGCTGCTGCCGCTCGATCCCTGCTCCGGATCCCACGGGTTCCGCGTCAACCCGCCGAACCAGACGTCGCCCATCGCCAGTTCGCCCAGGCTGAGCTTCGCGACCAGCACCGCCCCCGCGGCGGCGAGACGATCGACGACGGTCGCGTTCGCCTTGAAAATCTGCTGTTCGTACGGCCCGACGCCGTAGGTCGTCGGGTAGTCGGCCGTCGAGAGCAAGTCCTTCGCCCCGTACGGAATGCCGTGCAGCGGCCCGAGGTCGCGACCCTCGGCCATCGCATCATCGGCCGCCTTCGCCTGGCGCATCGCGAGGGCTTCGGTGAGATTGACCACGCAGTGCAACGCCGGCCCGTGCTGTTTCAGGCGGTCGAGCGACAGCGTCGTCAACTGCACGCTCGTCACTTCGCCCGCCCGCAGCAGCTTGCCAAGCTCCGCGACGCTGGCGAACGCGAGATTATCGGCGTCCTTCACCTCAACCTCCGGCCGCCTCGCCTCGATCGGCCCTTGCTCCAGCGTCCGCCCCGGCAGCACGGGATCAAAAATCATCGCCGCCTCCAACGCCGGCGGCATCTCGACCTGCCGCAACGCCGCAAGCCCGCCTCGCGTCCGCGCAAGGCCAGCCCGCATGAGCGCGCGTTCATCCGGACTGAAGTTGCGACCGACCAACGCGCCGGCCGTCGCGATCGGGTCGTCGTCCTCGCTCGCCGCCTGCCGCGTCGCCGGCTCGGCCTTCCCGCCGGCGACGGAGGTAACAGCGGCGGATGTGGCAACAGCGGCAAGCACTTCGCGGCGGGTCTTGGGCATCGCCCATCGTAGAACGGTCCCCCGCGAGCCTGAACGCCGCATTCCAATCGAAAGCCCACAACGGTCATTGAGAAATGCAATCCGATGGCGGCGAAGCCAGAATCGCGGTAAGTTGGCGAGTCGTGATGGGCTCACGGCACCGAGCGTTCGCGGTGGTATATGTGTACGAACATGTTCTCGGAAATTTTCCTGGATTATCCTCGATAATATCGAATCGAAACGAGGCTCAAATGTATTGGTCAGTTGGCATGGCGTTTGTCCTGACAATGGTGCTGTCATCTGCCCAAGTCGTTCAGGATTCAAAGCCGTTCGCGTTGCAGCAAGAGGATGATCGCCTTACGGAAGAGGAGGTTGCCGAAGTTCAATGTCTGTTTCGACTGTCCGCGATGTTTCGGATAGGCGGGTTGGACGGCGAAGACGCAGTGGTCGTCGCGCGAGCTTCTTGGTGGCCGGGCGAATGGGGCCTGATTCAGTATAGAGAGATAGGGGAAACCATGTGGACGTACTTCTTAATCGATTTCGAAGACGATCGAATGTGGTCCGGTGTCATGGACAACAAACATCGTGTGCAAAAGTCGAAGAGAAAACCCAAAGCAACGCGACCTGACGATCAAATAGCGTCCTTGCTTTATGACACCGTTGCGAATCACCCTGGTCATGCTTGGCATCTGCAAAGCAGACGCGACGGCGAAGTTCTTTACATTATCGAGCAGGCATCTGTTACATGGAGTGGCGTTGGAACGGGAATACCTTTCCGAAGCATGTCTGTCCAAGCGGAAGGGCAGTATCAACAGTGGCTCGTGAACCGAAGCAACAAGTAGAGGGTTTAGATGATTGAGTAGCTGGCGCCTTTGGGGGGGTTGCGGGCATCGGTGCATGAGGGGGGGCTGATACGGCGGAGGCAGGCGGCGGGATACATAGGGCGTCGCGGCGGCTTCCTACCGTGCCGCCGTGAAGATCAGCATCACCGGCATCGGCCGCACCGGGACCGCCACCGCGTTCGCGCTCGTGGCGCGGGGGCTCGCCGACGAGCTCGTGCTCGTTAGCCGCGACCCCGACAATGAGGCGGCCGGTCATGCGCGTGATTTGCTGCACGCGAGCGTGTTTCTCAACCCGAGGCCGGCGCGCATTCGGGCCGGCACGCTCGACGATGCGGCCGACAGCGACGTCATCATCGTCACCAATTCGGTGAAAATGGACCCGGACAACCCCGACCGGATGCAACTTGCGGATGGCAACTATAAGATTTACCAGTCGCTGATCCCACGCCTGGCCGACGGGTCGCCGGACGCGGTTTTCATCATCCTCTCCAACCCGGTCGACGTGATGACGCACGTGGCCGGGCGGGTCGCGCGGCTGAGCCCGTGGCGGGTGATCGGCAGCGGCACCCTGATTGACACCGGCCGGTTTCGGGCGCTGCTGGCGGAGCTGGTCGGCGGGCACCCGCTCGACGTGCGGGCGTACATCCTGGGCGAGCACGGTGAGTCGATGGTGCCGGCGCTGAGCCAAGCGACGGTGGCCGGAATGAAGCTGCCCGAGGAGCCCGGCGACATCCGCCGCCGCTTCGATGATGCCCGCCGCGCGGGGTACGAGATCATCCGAAAGAAGGGCTACACCGACTACGCGATCGCCGCCTGCGTGAGCATGATCGTGCGTGCCGTCGCGCAGGACACCCGCGAGGTGCTGCCGGTGAGCACGCTCGTCGACGGGCCGTACGGCATCAAGGACGTTTGCCTGAGCCTGCCGTGCATCGTCGGCCGGCGCGGGGTCAATCGCATCCTCGAGCCGAACCTCGACGCGGCGGAGGTGGAGGATCTCCGCAAGAGTGCCCGCGTGCTACGCGACGTGCTCGACGGGCTCTACGCGGGGTAGACCGGGTGTAGTTGATTCGCATCGTACCAAACCGCGTTGCTACGTAACGCGGCTTGGTACCGATGCAAACCGTCCGCCGATGAATAACGTCGGGAGTAGCCGCGGAGCTTGCTCCGCGCTCGTGGCGTGGTCGAGCCTCGACGCGCGGAGCAAGCTCCGCGGCTACCCCGGCACCGTCGGTGAGAACCTTCGCTACCGTTGTGCATGAACGACATGTCCAAGGTCGCGATGGTCATCGGAAGTTTGCTCATCGTGCTGGCCCTGATCGGCTTCGTCGCCGGCGGGGCGGATTGGGCGGCGAAGACGGCGCTGATTCCGGCGGTGTTCGGCGTGCCGATTTTTCTGTGCGGCTTGATCGGCACGCGCGGCCCGACGGCGCGGAAGCACGCGATGCACGTGGCGGCGGCGGTCGCGTTGCTCGGGGCGTTGGCGGTCGTTCCGCCGCTGTTTATCCGCGTGCTGCCGGGCAAGGCGTCGGGGTTGGCGATCGCGAGCGTGGTGGGCGAGTTCCTGCTTTGCGCGTCGTTCGTGGCGTTGGCGGTCCGGTCGTTCATCGCGGCGCGCAAGGCCCGCGAGGCGGCGGTGCCGGGCTTCGAAGTTCAGCCGTGAGCGGCGTGCAGTTGAGACGCGGTCACAGGTTCAAACGCTCATCGAAATTCTCCTTTGGCCAATCGGGGCGAGGCGGTAGGGTGCGAGGCGAACGGTCGGCCATCCGCGTGCCGGCCCGACGTCCACGACCTGCCGGGAGCCGTCATGCCCGATGACCCCTATTCCCCCGGCGTCGCCAGCCGGCGCCGCTTTCTGACCGGGGCCGGCGCTGCCGTCGGCGTCGGGCTCGCCTCCCGCCTGGAGGGCGCGACCCAGTTTTCCCAGGACGCGACACCGCCATCCGCACCGCCCGCCGAACGACAGGGCGAGTTGCCCGAGCCGGTGAAGGTGCAGTTTACGCTCAACGGCCAGGACCGGTCGCTCGACCTCGACCCGCGCGCGACCCTGCTCGACACCCTTCGCGAGAAGATCGGCCTAACCGGCACGAAGAAGGGATGCGACCACGGCGCCTGCGGCGCCTGCACCTGCCACGTCGACGGCCAGCGCGTGCTGAGTTGCTTCACGCTCGCCGCCACGTTGAACGGCGCGGAGGTGACGACGATCGAAGGGCTCGAACAGGACGGCGAGCTTCACCCGGTGCAAAAGACGTTTCTGCAGTGCGACGGCTACCAGTGCGGCTACTGCACGCCCGGCCAGATCATGAGCGGCGTCGCCTGCATCCAGGAGGGGCACGCCAGCGGAGACGATGAGGAAATCCGCGAGTGGATGAGCGGCAACCTTTGCCGCTGCGGGGCGTACCCGAACATCGTCGACGCCATCAAGCAGGCGGCGGGCAAGATGGGCCGTCGCGCCGGCGAGAACGGGGGTGCGAAGTGAAGCCCTTTACCTACAAGAGCGTGGACAGCATCGAGTCCGCCACCCAGGCCGGCGGCAATGACGGGGCCGCCTATCTGGCGGGCGGCACGACGATGCTCGACCTGATGAAGCTGACGGTCCTCACGCCGCGCGAGTTGATCGCCGTCGACCCGGTGGTGCCGAGCGACATCCGCGATGACGGCGATGCCGTTCAGGTCGGTGCGGGCTGTCGGATGAGCCGCTTCGCCGACCACGAGGTGGTCCGCGAAAAGCTGCCGATGGTGCGGGAATCACTGCTGCTCGCGGCGAGCCCGCAGATCCGCAACATGGCCAGTCTCGGCGGAAACCTGCTGCAACGCACGCGCTGCCCCTACTTCCGCGACGTCAGCCAAGCGTGCAACAAGCGCGAGCCCGGCAGTGGCTGCTCGGCGATCGGCGAGCAGGCCGACAACCGCTCGCTCGCGGTCTTGGGCGTGAGCGACGCGTGCATCGCCCACTACCCCGGCGACTTCGCCGTCGCCGCCGTCGCGTTGAACGCCACGCTGACGATCGTCTCCCCCGAGGGCGGCGGGCGCGAAATGCCGCTGCGCGACCTCCACGTGCTGCCCGGCGACGACCCGCACGTCGAGACGAGCCTTGCGCCGGGCGAACTGATTGCCGGCATCCGCATCCCGACCGGCCCGTGCGCGGCCAACAGCCTGTACCACAAGATTCGCGAGCGCAGCAGCTACGCCTTCGCCCTGGCGAGCGTGGCGGTTGGGCTCGAGATGGACGGCGACACGATCAAGGACTGCCGCCTGGCGCTGGGCGGCGTCGGCACCGTGCCGTGGCATTCGCCCGAAGCCGAGGAGGCCCTGCGCGGTCAACCCGCAACGCCCGAGACCTTCGCCAAGGCCGCCGACGCTGCACTCGAAGGGGCGACGCCCGCGGCGCACAACGGGTTCAAGATTCCGCTCGCCAAGCGGGCAATCGTCGACGCGCTCGCGATGCTCGCCGACGGCGACGTGCGGCGGGGCGACGAGCTTTGGCACCTGCAACACGGCCGATGAACCAGCAGTCGTCCAACTTTGCGACGCGCCGGCAGGTGCTGCGCATCGCCGCCCCGGCCGCCATCTTTGGCGGCGCGGCGTTCGCCGTGGCGCAGGACGAGGCGCAGGACGACGCGCCGGCAACGCAGCCCGCAACGCGGCCGACATCGCGTCCCGCGGCCGTGCCCGTCAACGCGATGGCGGTGATTGAGACGGTCAATCGCGTGGCGATGCTCACGGACCTGGCCGACTTCGACGCGCTCGCCAGGCTCTTCGCCAGCGAGGTGGAGGTCGCGCCCCCGGACGACCCGCGCTCGCCGAGCCGGCGCGTGTCGGCCGACGCCTTTTTGCGCGGGTGGGCCCAGTCGCTCCTGCCGTTCGACGCGACGCACCACCTGATCGGCAGCCATGTTGTGCTGCCGCGCGATGACGGGTCGGCCCGCTGTTTGGCGAACGTCGTCGTCACGGCCGTGCGGCGCGCGCCGGCGGGGATGGACCTCCACCGCGACTTCGAGTGGACCCTGGGCGGCCGGTATGACTTCGCGCTGGCGCCCGGCGACGCCAGCCCCACCGGCTACGCCGTCGCCGGGTGGACGTTCACCGTGCTGTGGGAGCAGGGCGACCCGCGCATCGCCGAGCGCAACTTCGGCAACTAACTTCCCGCCTTTCGCTTTACGAGGCCCTCCATGCAATCGACTCAGCCGACCAGTCAGCCCGCGACGATGCCGGAGAAGCGCCTCTTCACCGAGGGCGGTCCGGTCGGTCGCCCGCTAATCCGCCGCGACGGCCGCGAGAAAGTCACCGGCCGCGCCACGTACACGGCCGAGTGGGACGTGCCCGACGCGCTCTACGCCGTGGGCGTGCAAAGCGACATCGCCCGCGGGATGATCGACCGCATTGAGACGGCCGCCGCGAAGCGCGTCAGCGGGTTCGACGTGCTCACGCACGTGACCGTCAACGAGCCGACGGGCGAGCTGCAAACGATGAGCGGCGGCGGCGGGGCGGCGGGGTCGAAGGTCAAGCCCCTGGGCGGCCCGGAGATTTTTCACGCCGGCCAGTGGGTCGCCTGCTGCCTCGGCCGCACGCTCGAGCAGGCCACGCACGCGGCGCAACTGGTGAAGATCAGCTACGCCCAGCGCACGCCCACGCTGTCGATCGACGAGGCGGAGGTCGAGTCCCCCGCCCGCGACGCCGGCCAGCCCAACCCGTTCACCAAGGGCGACCCGCAGGCCGAGTTCGACGCCAGCGCCGTGCAGATCGACGCTGAGTACGTCACGCCGACCGAGCACCACAACCCCATCGAGCCGCACGCGACGATCGCCCAGTGGGGCACGAACGACCGCGGCGAGCCGACGCTGACCGTTTACGACTCGAGCCAGTACATCTTCGGCGTGCGCGACTCGCTGGCGGATCTGTTCAAGGACGTGGGGCTCACGTCGGACAACGTGCGGGTGATCTGCAAGTTCATCGGCGGGGCCTTCGGCTGCAAGGGAAACATGTGGCCGCACGTGCCGCTGGCGGCGATGGCGGCGCGGTTCGCCAAGCGCCCGGTGCGGCTGGTCCTCATGCGCGAGCAGATGTACGGCGGCATCGGCTTCCGGCCGGTCACGCGGCAGCGCGTCCGCCTTGGCGCGGAGGAGGGCGGCAAGCTCAACAGCCTGATGCACGAGGGCACTAGCGCGACGAACTTTAAGGACAACTTTGTCGAGTCGGTCACCGTCGCCTCGCGCGTGATGTACGGCGCGCCGGGCCTGCGCTTCCACCAGAAGATCGCCCGGCTCGACATGCAGTCGCCGACCTTCATGCGGGCGCCCGGCGAGACGCCCGGCATGTTCGCCAGCGAGAGCGCGATGGACGAGCTGGCCGTCGCCTGCAACCTCGACCCAATCGCGCTGCGCAAGGCCAACGAGCCGCCGGTCGACCCGAGCAACGGCGCGCCGTGGAGCGGCCGGCGCGTCGTCGAGTGCTACGACCGTGCCGCGGCAAGCTTCGGCTGGCAGGCCGGGCCGCGCACGCCGCGCGCGATGACCGACGGCCGCTGGCTCGTCGGCCACGGCATGGCCGCCGCGACGTACCACGCCAGCTACCTTCCCAACGCTGCCAAGCTGCGCGCCAACGCCGACGGCACGTTCCTCGTCACCTGCGGCACGCATGAGATGGGTACCGGCACCACGACCGCCCAAAGCCAGGTCGCCGCCGATTTGCTCGGCGTGCCCGTCCGCCGCGTGAGCATGGAACTGGGCGACACCCGCCTGCCCTTCGGCCACGTCAGCGGCGGCAGCATGACCACGGCCGGCGTCGGCGGGGCCATCAAGCTGGCGGTGGGCGAACTGAAGGAAAAGCTGCTCGCCGTCGCCCTCGCCAACGGCGTCGACGGGCTGGCCGATCGCAAGCCCGAGGCCCTCGCCTTCCGCGACGGCAAGCTCATTGATGCCGCCACCGGCGAGGGCGTGGCGATCGATGAACTCGTCGGCATGACGATGAACGATCACGTCGAGGTGCAGGCAACCAACGCCGACATCCGCCCGCCGCGCAGCACCTTGGGCGGCTTCAGCAACCACAGCTTCGGGTGCCACCTCTGCGAGGTGGGCGTCGACGAAAGCCTGGGCCTGGTGCGCGTCCGCCGATGGAACGCCTGCTTCGCGTGCGGCATCATCCTGAATGCCAAGACTGCCCGCAGCCAGTTCATCGGCGGCATCGTGATGGGCCTGGGCCAGGCCTTGATGGAGGAGAGCTTCCGCGACGGGCGCAGCGGCAAGATCACCAACCACAACCTGGCCGAGTACCACGTGCCCACCAACGCCGACGTGCCGCCGATGCAAATCGAGTGGCTGGACGACGCCGACTACAATGCCAGCCCGATCGGCGCGAAGGGCATCGGCGAGATCGGCATCACCGGCGTCGCCGCGGCCGTCGCGAATGCCGTCTACGACGCAACGGGCCGGCGCGTGCGACACCTGCCGCTCGTGCCCGAGCGCGTGATGATCCCGAGCGCGTGATGATCCCGAAGTTTCCCGGCCGCACAACCGCATGACGCTTCACGACACCCACGGCCGGCGCTTCGCCTACCTGCGGGTCAGCGTCACGCCGCGGTGCAACTTTCGCTGCGTCTACTGCATGCCCGCCGACGGTGTGCAACTGCCGGCGAAGGACAACCTGCTGTCGCTCGACGAGATCGCCCGCGTCGTCCGCGTTGCCGCCGACATCGGCTTTTCCAAGGTGCGGCTGACCGGTGGCGAGCCGCTGGCGCGGCCGGGCGTGACCGACCTCGTCCGCGACATCGCCGCCACCGCTGGCATTGGCGAAGTGACGATGACGACCAACGCGTCGCTGCTGCCCCGGCACGCGGAGCCTCTCAAGCGTGCGGGCCTCAGCCGCGTCAACATTTCGCTCGACTCTCTCCATCGCGACACCGCGGCAACGCTGGCGCGGCGTGACGTGCTGCCGAGCGTGCTCGCCGGGATCGACGCCGCTATCGCCGCGCGGCTCGGGCCGATCAAGCTCAACTGCGTGGTCCTGCCGGGCGTGAACGACGGCGAGCTGGGCGATCTCGTTCGCTACGCCGCGGAGCGTGATTTGGAGATCCGCTTCATCGAGTACATGCCGATGGGCCTTGCCCGGCTCGACGCGGCCAATCGAACCGTCACCGCCACGCGGATGCGCGAATGCCTGGCAAACGACGGCATCGAGCTCGCCCGCGTTCGCCGCGGCCACGCCGCCGATCCGGCCGAGGCGTGGGAGGACCGCGCCACCGGCGCCCGCGTCGGGTTCATCACGAGCATGAGCCAGCACTTCTGCGACGCCTGCGACCGCATGCGGCTGACCGCCGAGGGCGAGCTTCGCCCCTGCCTGCATCAAGACGCGGGCGTGAGCGTGCGCGGTCTGCTCCGCGACGGCGGCAGCGACGCCGACCTGCGGCAGCGCTTCGCCGACGCCGCGTCGCTGAAGTGGGCGGGGCACGCGATGAATAACCTCGTGCCGCTGCACGTCTCGCGCGACATGGTGACGATCGGCGGGTGAGCGATATGAGCGAGGTCGAGCAAATCCTGGCGCTCTTCGCCGCGCTGCCGAACGGGGAGCCGGCCCTGCTGGCCACCGTGGTCGACGTCGAGGGCAGCGCCTACCGCCGGCCGGGGGCGCGGCTGCTGATCGCCCGCGACGGCCGCCGCGCCGGGAGCATCAGCGGCGGCTGCCTCGAACGCGACCTCGCCCGCCGCGGTTCGCAGCTCGCGGCGCTCGGGCCGCGTGTGGTGGTCTACGACACCCGCGGCGACGAGGAGCGGCCGGCCGGCGAATTCAACACCGGCTGCGACGGCGTGGTGAAGGTCCTCCTCGAACAAGTCATCGGCGGCGAGCGTGCGCCGGCCGTCGCTCACCTTCGCGGCGGCGGGGCGACGCGATACACCGTCTTCGCGTCGGGCGGCAATTGCCCGTCGCTCAATCTCTGGCGATCGGCCCGCCTCGCTTCCCGTCGAACCCAAGCTGGCCGCGACGACCACGCTCCGCCTCGAGTGGCCGCGGGGCGCGTGGGCCGACGTGCTTGTCGAGCCCGGCGCGAATCGGTCGCCGCGTCTGGACATCTTCGGCAGCGGCAACGACGTGGTCCCGCTCGTCGACATCGCCGCCGCCGTCGGTTGGCGGGTGCGCGTGATCGGCACCGAGCCGCGCGAGCAACTCCGCGAGCGCTTCGGCCGGCCTGGCGTCGGAACGCGCACCTGGCGGCGCGGCGAACGGCGCAGCATCCCGTGCGTCAGCGGGTCGGCGGTCGTGCTCGCGACGCACAGCTACGACCAAGACTTCGAACTGCTCCCGGCCGTGCTGCACGGCGGCCCACGGTACGTCGGGCTGCTTGGCCCGAAGCGCCGCGTCGCGCGGCTGATGCGGGAGCTGCACGAGCGCCGCCACCTCCCGCCGCCGGAGCGACTTGCCGTGCTGCGCACACCCGCCGGGCTCGACCTTGGCGGCGACGCCCCCGGCAGCGTGGCCCTTTCGATCGTCAGCGAGATCCACGCGGTTCTCCACGAACGTTCCGGCGAGCCGCTGCACGGCCGGGCAGGGAGCATTCACGCGACGCACCCGCGAATCACGGTGCGGGTGCCGCAGACGTGAACGTCGCCGCCGTCATCCTCGCGGCGGGGGCGTCGCGGCGGCTAGGTCGGCCGAAGCAGACCGTCCGCCTGCCGAACGGCGCGACGCTGGTCGAACACGCCGTCGCGGTGGCGACGCGGGCGGCCTGCTCGCCGATCCTGCTCGTCGTCGGCGACAAGTGGATACGCAGTGCGGGCGTCATGGGGGCGAGGTTGGTGCAGAACAAGCGTTGGCGGGAGGGGATGGGCCGCTCGCTCGCCGCGGGCGTGGCCGAAGCGCCGGCGGACGCCGCAATCCTCGTGACCACGTGCGATCAGCCGCACGTTGCAGCCGGCGACTTGTGCCGACTCCTTAAGGCCGTCGCGGCACCGGATGACGTCGCCGCAGCCGAGTATGACGGGCGTGTTGGTGTCCCCGCATGCTTCGGCCCCGGCCACCGCCCGGCATTACTGGCGGCGGCGGGCGACCGCGGTATGCGCGACCTGCTACGCTCAGCCAAGAACGTCCACCGCATGCCGATGCCCGCCGCCGCATTCGATGTTGACACGGAGCAAGAAGTGGTCCAACTCGCAGAGATGACTGCCCGCACCATCAAGCTGTTCGGACCCCAGGCGAAGTTGGCGGGCACGCGCGAGCTGCGCGTGACGGTCGCCAAGCCCGTCACAGTCGCGGCGGTGCTGCACGCGATCGCAACGGACTGCCCGCCGCTCGCCGCTTCGGCTCAAGCAAGCCGGCTTGCCGTGAACCAGCGCTTCGCCGGCTCAGACGAGGCGGTGGCCGCGGGTGACGAGCTGGCCCTGATCGGCATGATCTCGGGTGGATGATATGAGCGTAACTGTGCATATCCCAAACGGCCCACTCCGGCCAGCAACGCCGTTCCTGCCGACGGGGGCGGGGGCCGTGCTCACGTTCGAGGGCGTGGTCCGGCCGCTGGAGGATGGGCGGCGTCTGCTTTCGCTCGAGTACGAGCATTACCCGCCGATGACGCAGCGGGAAATGACCGACCTCGCACATATAATTCTCCGCGAGTTCAAGCTGACGGCGCTCGATTGCGAGCACCGCGTCGGCGTCGTGGCCGTGGGCGAGGTGTCGTTCCGGCTGCGGGTCGCGGCGCCGCACCGGCCGGCGGCCATCGCGGCGGTCGATGCGTTCGTTGCTCGCATGAAACAGATCGTGCCGATCTGGAAGAACCCGGTTTTCGAGGACGCCTCGTGACGCCCTTCGGCCAACTCATCGATCCGTCGGAGGCGGTCGAGCGCGTGGTGGCGGCGCTGTCGCCCGTCGAGATATCGGATGTTCCGCTCGCCGAGGCGGCCGGTCGGGTGCTGGCGGAGGACGTGTTCGCCGACCGGGACAGTCCGGCGCTCGACGTCAGCGCGATGGACGGCTACGCCTTCGCCGCCGATCCGCCGCGAGGGGTTGCCGTTCGCGTCGCGGGCGAGTCGTCCGCCGGTGTTGCGCCGCCGCCGTGGGAACCGTCGGCGTGCGTGCGCATCTTCACGGGTGCGGGCGTGCCCGAGGGGGCGACGCTCGTGATCCCGCGGGAGCGCTTGGAGGAGTCGGCCGATCACGTTGTCGTTCCGGAGGAATTGGTCGTCGAGCGCGGGCAGTTCGTTCGCGAACGCGGCGAGAACACGCAACAAGGCGATCGTGTGCTGCCGGCCGGGTCGCGCCTCAGCCCGCTGGCGATGTCGGTGCTTGCGGCGAACGGCGTCGCGCAACCACGCGTGCGGCGGCACGTACGCATTGCCATTTTCATCACTGGCGACGAGGTGCGCGGCGTTGGTGATGACGTGGCTCCCTGGCAGGTGCGTGACGGCAACGGGCCGGCGCTCGTTGGCCTGCTCGATGGCGTCCGGTGGTTGGTGGTACCGACGCTGCAACATGTCCGCGACGATCGATCAGCCCTTGCCGAAGCAGTCGGCCGCAGCGCGGATCATGCCGACGCCGTGCTCGTGACCGGCGGCGTGTCGCTTGGCGACCACGACCACACGCGCGGCGCGATCGAAGACGCGGGCGGCCGCGTGCTCTACCACGGCCTCCTCATGCGGCCGGGCAAACCCAACCTCTGCGCGCTCCGCGGCCGCGTGCCGATCTTCGGTTTGCCGGGGAACCCAATGTCCGTGGTCGTGGGGGGCCGGCGGCTTGTCGTGCCGGCGTTACGCCGCCTCGCCGGCCTGCCCGCCGAGCGGCCGCTGCTGGCGGAAGTGGTCGGCGACGATCGCACGCTCGGCCTGTGGTGGTTCCGCCCCGCGACCGTTGGCGAGGATGGCCGCCTTCGGCTGACGAGCAACCGCAGCAGCGGCGACGTGGCCGGACCCGCCACGTCGGATGGCGTTGTGGAGGTTCCGCCCGATCGGCCTACCGGCGGAGCGTGTACCTTCTGGCCGTGGACGATCACCTAAGCGAGCCGTCGTTGTCGCACGTCACGCCCGAGGGCGAGGCGCAGATGGTTGATGTCGGTCATAAACCGATCACCCGCCGATCGGCCACGGCGGCGGCGGCGGTCACCATCTCGCCCTCCCTCGCAGCGGCCATCGCGAAGGACGCGGTGAAGAAGGGGGACGTGCTCGCTGTCGCCCGCCTCGCCGGCATCGCGGCTGCCAAGCGGACGGCCGACCTGATCCCGCTCTGCCACCCGCTGCCGATCGACGGCGTCGACGTGACGGCCACCCTCGGAGATGATCGCGTTGAAATCGTGGCGAGCGTCCGCACCACCTGGCGCACCGGCGTCGAGATGGAGGCGCTTACCGCCGCCAGCGTGGCGGCGTTGACGGTGATCGACATGGGCAAGGCGATCGACCGTGCCGCCGTCGTTCGTGAGGTGCGTTTGCTGGAGAAGACCGGCGGCGCCCGCGGCGACTATCACGCCGAGCAAACGGCGGCTCCCGTTGTGTCGCCGTCGCCCCACGCGGCCGCCGTCCTGACGGTAAGCGACCGATGCAGTCGCGGCGAGGCGGAGGACCGCAGCGGGTCGGCGCTTGTCGAGTCGCTGCGCGAGCGGCTGGGCATAATGCGGGTCGCGGCCGCGCTCGTGGCGGACGAGTCGGATCAGATCCGAGCGAGGCTGCGCGAGTGGATCGACGCGGACAACCCGCCGGCGCTGATCCTGACAACCGGCGGCACCGGCCTGTCGCCGCGCGACGTCACGCCCGAGGCGGTCGCGCCGCTGCTTGATCGGCCTTGCCCGCAGTTGCTGGAACTCGCCCGCGGGCGGCTCGCGGCCAAGCCGAAGGCCTTCCTGTCCCGCGGCGTCGCCGGGGTGGCGAAGCGATCGCTGCTCATCACGCTTCCCGGCTCTGTCACGGGCGCGACGGAGGTGCTCGGCGCGATAGTCGACGTTCTGCCGCACGCCTTGCAGGTGCTGCGCGGCGAGGGAGACCCGCACGCAGTCTCGCGGGGATAAAGTTGGGCGTGGACGAGGCAACCGTCAGCGCGGCAAGCCGGGGTGAGCGCGAGGCCGTGGTCGCGATCCTCGCCGAAGTATTGCCTGAAGTTTGGCGGATCAGCGTCAACCTCTCCGGCGGTGAAGTGGCGGGGCGAACGGTTGCCCGCGACGTCCTTCGGCGTGGCCAGCTCGCGATGGAGGGGTTCGAGCGGCCCGAGCAGGCGACGCGGTGGTTCCGCCACCACACGATCCTTGCCGTCCGCGCCGCTCGGGGGACCAAGGAGGCGGACGCGCTGCTCAAGAGCGCCGACGTCCCCCCTGTGCTGCGGGCGGCGTACCAGGCGCATGTGGCGGCGCTGCGGAAGCTGCCGCAGCAGCAGCGGGAGGCGTTCCTGCTCCGCCACGGCGAGGGATTCGATGACCGGCAGCTCGGGATCGCGATGGACTGCTCGGTCGAGGCGGCGACGGTTCATTTGCGGCGGGCGAACGAGTCGCTGGCGCCGCTCGCGGCGGACGTGTGGCCTCGGCTGGTGACGCTCGTGGGCGAGGCGTACCAAGCAAATGGTCCGCCTGCAGATGTGCGCGTGCCGCTGGTGCGGCGGTGGATCAGCGGCCGATTGCGGCGTCGTCTCACGGCAGTCGCGTTGTTTGCTGGCTGGGCCATCCTGCTTGCGGTGACGGCGGTTGTTGTGCTGGCGGCGTATTGGGTGTGGCCTCGGCTGGATTGGTAGCCCTGTCGAGCGCCGGCCTCACCGCACGCAGGCCGTGGCCGATCAGGTGGACGCCGAGGTCGAGGCCAAGCTTCATCAGGACGAGCAGCGCCAGGAAGCCGACGTTCGAGCCGATGGCCATCACGACCCACGCGCCCAGGATGATCGCCACGTGCAGCACGATCATGCGCGGGTAAGGCTTGAACATCTCAAGGCCTGGTTCGGCCGTCTTGTACTGGCCTTTGCCGATGTAGTTGCGGACGAACGAGATGCCGTGGCTGACGAACAGAGCGGCAATCGCGAGCAGGTTGGCCAGTCCCGAAGACTCCGCCGGCGGCGCTGGAGCGCCCGTGATTGCGAGCCCGCCGATGTCGCTGAAGAGGACCATCAGGAAGATGACGTGACCCACGCAGAACCCGCCGAAGTGGACGGCGAAGAAGAGCACCAGCGGCACCGCTTTCACCCCGCCGGCCTTGAGCATCCGCAGGGCGGCGTAGACGGCGACGACGAGGTTCTCGAACCAGTAGAGCAGGGCGATGTTCAGCACGTCCCAGCCGAAGAACAGCACTCCGACCAACGGCACCAGGTTGGCCGCCACGAGGGCGGCGAGGGCGACCGGGTCCGCTGCCTTCCGCAGCGCGTCGCGGTCCAGGAGGAGTTGTGACGGGTTAGACACGACGCTCACCATACCGGCCAATGCCAATGCCACGGTCGCCTGGGTCGGGCGGCGGCCAAACACGTCCGATTGGCGGTCTGCGCAGGCGGCTGCCGATCAATCGGAGGGCGCGCGGCGTAGTATTGAGCGAGATCGAGTTCCCCACGCTGGCGACGCCCGTCGCCGTCCGTTGGAACCCACCCCCGAGGGCGATTGACACCATGTTCGAACGATTCACCGACCGCGCCCGGAAAGTCATGGCACTGGCCAACCAGGAAGCCCAACGCTTTAACCACGAATACATCGGGACCGAGCACATCCTGCTCGGGCTCGTCAAGGAAGGCTCCGGCGTCGGGGCCAACGTCCTGAAAAACCTCGACGTCGACCTCCGCCGCGTCCGCAACGAGGTCGAGAAGCTCGTCAAGAGTGGCCCCGAGATGGTCACGATGGGCAAGCTGCCGCAGACCCCGCGGGCCAAGAAGGTCATCGAGTACGGCATCGAAGAGGCCCGCAACCTGAACCACAACTACGTCGGCACCGAGCACCTGTTGCTGGGCCTGCTCCGCGAGCACGACGGCGTTGCCGCGCAGGTGCTGATGAACCTCGGGCTGAAGCTCGAGGAGGTCCGCGAGGAGGTCTTGAACCTGCTCGGCGCGGGCGTCGAGGGCGAGGAGGAGTCCGTCACGGCCGGCGGTGGCGGCAGCGACTCCGGCAAGAAGGGCAAGAAGGGCAAGAGCCAGACGCCCGCCCTCGATTCCTTCGGCCGCGACCTCACCGAACTGGCGAAGGAGAACCAGCTCGACCCCGTCATCGGCCGCGCCGATGAGATTGAGCGCGTTGTTCAAATCCTCTGCCGCCGCCAGAAGAATAACCCCGTTCTGCTGGGCGAGGCCGGCGTCGGCAAGACGGCCATCGTCGAGGGGCTGGCGCAGCTCATCATCGCCAACAACGTCCCGGAGATTCTCTACGACCGCCGCCTGATCGTGCTCGATTTGGCCATGATGGTCGCCGGCACGAAGTACCGCGGGCAGTTCGAGGAGCGCATCAAGGCCGTGATGAACGAGGTTCGTCGGGCCAAGAACATCATCCTGTTCATCGACGAGCTGCACACGCTCGTGGGCGCCGGCGGGGCCGAGGGCGCCATCGACGCCTCGAACGTTCTCAAGCCCGCGCTCAGCCGTGGCGAGATCCAGTGCATCGGGGCGACGACCTTCGACGAGTATCGCAAGTACATCGAGAAGGATGCGGCGCTCGCGCGGCGGTTCCAGCCGATCACGGTCGAGCAGCCCAAGAAGGCCGACGCGGTCAAGATTCTCGCCGGCCTTCGCGAGAAGTACGAGGAGCACCACCGCGTGCGCATCACCGACGAGGCCCTGGAGCAGGCCGTCGAGATGAGCGACCGCTACATCACCGGCCGGGCCCTGCCCGACAAGGCGATCGACGTGCTCGACGAGGCGGGCGCGCGTATCCGGCTCAAGAGCATGACCAAGCCGCCGAACCTGGCGGAACTGGAAGAGCAAATCGAGCGGCTGAGCATTTCCAAGGACGAGGCGGTCAAGAACGCCGAGTACGAGGAGGCCGCCAAGCTCCGCGACGAGGCCGAACGCCTGCGCAGCAAGAAGGAAGAGCTTCAGCAGCAATGGCGCGAGAAGGCGAAGGAAGTCGACGGCGTCGTCGACGAGGAAGTCATCGCCGAGGTGATCTCCAAAATGACCGGCGTGCCGCTGACGCGGCTCGAAAAGGAGGAGGCCGAGCGTTTGCTCGAGCTCGAGAACGAGCTGCACAAGCGCGTGGTCAGCCAGCACGAGGCGATCGAGGCGATCAGCAAGACGATCCGCCGCGCCCGCTCCGGCCTGAAAGACCCGAACCGGCCGATGGGCTCGTTCCTGTTCCTGGGGCCCAGCGGCGTCGGCAAGACGCTTCTCAGCAAGGCCCTGGCCGAGTTCATGTTCGGCGACGAGGACGCCCTCGTCTCGATCGACATGAGCGAGTACATGGAGAAGCACAACGTCAGCCGGCTGATCGGTGCCCCTCCCGGCTACGTCGGTTACGAGGAGGGCGGCCAGCTCACCGAGCGCATCCGCCGTCGGCCTTACAGCGTCGTCCTGCTCGACGAGGTCGAGAAGGGCCACCCCGACGTCTTCAACATGCTGCTCCAGATCATGGAGGAGGGCCGCCTGACCGACTCGTTCGGCCGGCACGTCGATTTCCGCAACGTCGTGATGATTATGACCTCGAACATCGGGGCCGACCTCATCAAGGGCGGCGTCACGCCCTTCGGCCTGCGTGGTAAGGGCCAGGGCACCGCCGACGAGCAGTCCTACAGCAAAATGAAGGACACGCTGATGAAGGAGATCGAGCGCTACTTCCGCCCCGAGTTCATCGGCCGGCTCGACGACGTGATCGTCTTCCGCCCGCTCAACAAGGAGCACTTGACCAGCATCGTCGAGCTCGAACTCAACAAGGTCACAAAGCGCCTGATCGACCACGGCCTGACGCTGGAACTGGAGCAGGACGCGAAGGACTTCCTGATTGACAAGGGCACCAGCACCGACTTTGGCGCTCGCCCGCTTCGCCGGGCGATCGAGCAGTTCATTGAGGACCCGCTCAGTGAGGACATCCTTCGCGGCCACTACAAGGACAAGGGCCTGGTTCGAATCACCCGCGCGAAGGACGACGAAGACAAGCCGCTCGACCACCTCTTCTTCGATGCGCAACCGCGCCCCGAGGAGGAGCAGGCCGAGGAGCAGGAAGCCGTCGCCGCCGGCGATGCGACGTAAGTCGCGACGTCAGTTGATGGCGACAACCGAGCCGAATCCCGCCCCCGCCGCCGATGGTCGCGGGGGCGTTTGCGTTCCACCGAGCCTACTCGTCGATGGACAGCGGGCGGGTCGCGTCGACGTCTGCCTGGTAGATGGTGTCGTACGGCACCTCGACGGCGTCCGGGCGGCGGCCGCTGCCGCCGTCGGTGATGCGCTCCAGCAACTGCACCGCCCGCAGCCCAACCTGCTTGAACGGTACGATCATTGTGTCGATCGGAATTGCCATGTCCGCGTGGGCGACCTTGAAGTGGAACACGACTAGGTGCAGGTCATCGGGCACCCGCCGGCCCATCCGCTCCGCGGCCGCCAGCAGCGACATCGCCTCGCCGATGCCGTAGCACACGATCGCCTGCACGTCCTTGTGCTTTGCGAGGAACTGCTCGGCAATGGGTCGTGATTCACCGCTGGCGAGGCGGAAATGGTGCGTGCCGACAAGGCGCCGCCGCGGATCGAGCCCGCTGTCGTCCAACTCGGCCGCCACGCCTTCGGCACGATCGCGCCGCGAGTAGTGCGGCATCCACGCGGAGTCGCCGAGCATAAAGAAGCCGATGCGATCGAACCCCAGCCCGATGAGATGCCGCGCCGCAAGCCGCCCCCCCGCGAACTCCGCCGGGTAGACGCTCCGCGTGTTTCGCCTCGCGTTCAGCAGCACAGCCGGCACGGGTTGATCGTCGAACAGGTCCACCACGCGAGGCGAAAGCTTGGCGTCCAGGTTGATCAGCATCCCGTCGACCGCAGCCTCGCGGAACAGGCGGGGCAACTGGTCGGGATCATCAAACTCCGACGCGGCCAGTTCGTTGACGATCAGGCGCGAGTCGATGTCGGTGAGCCCGCTGTGAATGCCGTGCAGCAGGCTGGGGGCGAACCAGTCGAAGCCGAGGTCGCCGCAGGTGACGAGCGCGACCTGCCCGAAGCGCCCACTCTTGATCGACCGGGCGGCGAGGTTGGGGCGGTAGCCCATCTCGCGGGCGATATCGCGGATGCGCTCCGCCCGCCGGGCAATGGCGGGGCGGTTCTCCTTGATCCGCCGGTTCAACACGCGCGACACCGTGCCTGGGGACGCCCCAGCCCGTTCCGCGATTTGCTCGATGGTGACGCGCATGCGGTGTCCGGATCCAGCACGAGCGGTGGGAACCGCCCTGGTCTCCCCGAACCGGTCTACAGCGTACTCGCAGGACCGCCGAAAGACCTAAAGACGGGCCGGAGATCGCACTTTACATGCAAACGATTTCATGTAGGATCGGCCGGCCCGGTCCTACGGCGTGACACGCTGGTGCGGCCGGCCCTACACCCCGCCTGAGGAGGTCCTTCATGTCCATGTATCGTCCCGCTGTTCAACCAGCCACCTGTCCCCGCGCCCAGGCGTTCACGCTCGTGGAATTGCTGGTCGTCATCGGCATCATCGCGTTGCTCATCGCGATCCTGCTGCCGACGCTCAGCCGCGCCCGCGAGGCGGGGCGGAGCGTGAAGTGCCTGTCGAACCTCCGCTCGATCGGCCAGGCGATGTCGCTCTACACGGTCGACTTCAAGGGTCGCGTGGTGCCGGGCTTTGTGCAGACGCTCGACGCCGGCAACGGCACGTCACGCCGGCAGACGTACGCCTCGCTGCTCGTCAACGGCGGCTACGTGCCGGGCATTGTCGACGAGGGCGGGGCCTTGTCGGGTAACCCGGTGGGGCGGGAGACGATCCTTCAATGTCCCAACGGCGAACTGCTGGGCCAAGCGAGCAACACAACGGATCTTGGCGACCCGGAGACGATGCAGGATCGCCGCGGCGCACAGTTCTACCGCGCCTACGCCAGCGCCCGCCCCAGCGCGGGCACGGCCGTCGTGGACACGTGGTACGGCTGGAACGCCTTCGCATCGCTCGGTAATCCCGAGCGCGTTCTGGAAGGTCAGAAGCTTTACCCGATGCGGACGCTGACATATCCCGACCACAGCAGCGGCGAAGTCTTGGGCGTGCCCCATGCGCAGCTGTCGCAACTGGATAACGGCGCGAAGCTCGTGATGCTCTTCGACGGCTACAAGGGCCTGTCGGCGAAGGTGGCGCGGATCAACCTGAGGCACAAGGACGAGTCGGCGAGCAACGTCCTCTTCGCCGACGGCCACTCCGAGGCGGTGCCCGCGAACGTGCTCCTGCGCCTTCAGGACGCCGCCGAGGCCAACGGCGGCATCACCAAGCAGTTCAAGCCGATGCTGGAGAACCGCGAGCCGTCGGAACTGACGGAGGTGGTGTCGGAGGTCTTTTTCCGGATCGATCAGTGATCGCCTCGACGCTGCCTCCTCCTTGGCACGCCCCGCCGCGCTTGCGGCGGGGCGTTCTCGTGCGCGGCGGGCAATGAAACGCCGGAACGTCGAACGCCAGACCTCCCACGAAAGCGGCCGCGTCACCGCCGGGGGTTCCGTTGCGGACCGTCGTGGATTGGCTTGGTCGCGCTCAGCGCATGCAACGGCCCGGCCCTTCGGAAAGGACCGGGCCGAGCGGTTGCACATGAGCGGCACAGTCGCCACCTGCCCAGTCGAGCTAACTCGGGTGCCACTGCATCCTTGCAGTGTTTGGGCCGACCACTGCAAGGATGCAGTGGCACCCGGCCCGAACGCGCTAGCGGCGGCGACGCATCACCAGCAGGCCGAGGCCGGCGATCCCGGCGAGGGCACTGGCCGGCTCGGGCACGGCGGAGACCGAGACAGTGTCGAAGAACAGCCGCGTGTCCGTCGCCGCGCCGGTGCTATCAACGCCAGCGTTGGGAGTAATGCTGACGATGTCGCCGGCCGTCAAAAGGAACTGGCCCGACGCGAACAGCAATGCCGTGTTATTGCTCGGGTCAACGCTTACCCCGGCGGGCGCTCCTGTCAGCGGCGACGCGGCCGACGGCTCGAAGACGAACGAGCTGCCGGCGAGGTTGATCGTCACATTCTCGCCGTCGCCCGAGGCTTGGCTAAGTGCGAAGCGGTCGAGGAAAACATTCTGACCAAATGTGAAGGAGAGAAACTCGCCGGCGTCGCTCTGGATCCGCGTGTTGCTTCCGCCGGAACCAGTGTTAATGCCGAGATCGTTGTTGTCGAAGACAAAGGTCGGGGCGTTCGCGCCAAAGCCGTCGCTGTCGTTGGCGACGAAGGTCGCGGTGATGCCATCGTCGCTCGCGACGAGCGTCGGGTTACCGGCGGTGCCGGTTGTCGGATCGATGAGCGCCGCTGAAGCGGCAGTGGCGGTAAGGGTCGCCGCTGCTGTGATCGCGGCGAGTGTGGTGAGCTTGAGCATATCTCGAGTCCTCCTCGGTGGGTGAGAGAAGCGTGGGTGGGGGGTATAACCGGTTAGATCACGCGGTGACTTGCCGGAGGCGATCCGAGCCGGACTTGGGGTGGGGTCAGTTGCGAGCCGCCGACAATCTGCGGCGCGGTGCGCTATGCCCCGCCAGCATCGGCCGTGAGGGACTTTACAAAAAACGTGTTGTCCACGCTCGATTCGCTCGTGATGCGAATCTCGCTGCCCGCCGGAATGGTGACGGCGGCCTTGGCGTTGAACTTCGCGAAGCGGAAGTTCTTGTGAATCTTCACGCCCTTGGGCAGTTCGGCCGTGTCCGCCTCGCCGCCGAACACGACGCGCATCTCGCCGTCGGCGCCGGCGATGGTCACGACGACGTGGTCCTCCGCGCCGACATAGCCGAAGTCGATCTGGCGAAGCGTGACATCCTGATCGAAGGTGACGATCACCGTCTCACCGACGTTGATCGCGTTGGCCTTGTTCCCGCTGACACCTAGGCCGATCTGTTTGCCCGCCTTGCCGGCAACGCAAAGGCCGCTGCCGCCCTCGTGCGTGAAGGTGGCGGTCACATCGTCCGACATGACCTCGACCGAGGTGCCGAGTTGGGCGTCCTCCGCGGAGTCGTCGGGAACCGGCACGAACTCGCCGCCGAACGCGACGCCGGTTGCGGCGAGACACGCGAGTGCGACGGCGGCGACTAGAGAGCGTCTGGGTGTCATGGAACCTCCGATGGGGCTGGTACGGACGTGCGGTCGGCCAAAGCCGTCGCGACGTTTCGGGAAGCCTAGCAGACAACGCTTGCACATGCAATCGATTTCATGTAGAACTTGATCGTCGCCGCGCCAGTCGTTGCTCGGCGTCGTTCGTGCCGCGTGTCGTGAGGTCCGCATGATCCCGAAGTTGCGAGTCGTCGTCCTGCTCCTCAGCGCCGTCGTGGGATGGGTTTGCGGTCCGTCTGCGGCCGCCTCGGCGGACCGGCCCAACATCGTGTTGATCGTCGCCGACGATCTGTCGCCGGAGTGGGTCGGGTTCCTGGACCAGTCACGCGGCAAGTTCCTCACGCCGACGCTCGACCGCCTCGCGGCCGAGGGGGCCGTGCTGGCCAACCTCCACTCGACCTCGCCCGTCTGCACGCCCAGCCGCTTTACGCTGCTGACCGGCCAATACGCCAGCCGCGCGCAGAACCGCAAGTTTCTCGCCGATACCAGGCAAAACGACGGGCAAACGGCAGTCGCGTTCAACACGCACATCGTCGAAGGGCAGGACAACGTCGCCCGCCGCCTCCGCGACGCCGGCTACGCGACCGGCGCCGTCGGCAAGAATCACGTGATCGAGGCCCCCGACTTCCAGCGGTTGCCGTACAACGCGCCCCTGGGCGACCCGGAGACGACGCGCCGCCTCGCCTCAAACGCCAAGGCCGTGGAGGCTGCCTTTCGATCGGCCGGGTTCGACTACGCCGCGTCGCTCTACCACGGCAACCCCGATGCCGACGGCATTCGCGCGCTCGCGGCGCACAACCAGGATTGGATCACCGCTGGTGCTCTGGAGTTTCTCGACGCGCACCACGATGAACCGTTTTTCCTGTATGTCGCGACGACCATTCCACATGGCCCGCACGCCGACGAGCGATCGTGGCGGGCGGATCCGACCGTGACGGCGAACGGGCTGCTTGCCGATCGGCCGGAGGTTCAGCCGTCGCGCGACTCCATCGCCCAGCGCCTCGAGGCCGCCGGCGCGACCGGGTGGAACGCCGCTAACGTCCTCTGGCTCGACGACGGCATCGACGCGATCATGACCCGCCTGGAACAACTCGGCGTTGCCGACAACACGATCGTGATCTTCGTCAGCGACCACGGCACGCGCAGCAAAGGCAGTGTCTACCGCGGCGGCACGCAGACGGTTGGCCTGATCTGGCGGCAGGGCGGGTTCGCGGCCAGCGAGGTCGACGCCGGCCTGACTCTGATGGACTTCGCGCCGTCGATTCTCTCCTGGTGCGGGGTCGACTACGAACCCGATGCCTTCGATGGCGTCGACATCACGCCGGTGCTCGCCGGCTCTGAGCAGGAGGTGCGCGACGCCCTCTTCTTCGAGGTCGGCTACACGCGCGGCGTGCAGAAGGAGGGCTGGAAGCTGGTCGAGGTCCGCTACCCGCCGCGTGCAGAGGCCATGAGCCGTCGCGACCGCAGCGAGGTCCTGACGCGGCAGACCAAGCAGCTCGAAGCGCGTGGCAGGCCGATCCCGACGGATGACCCAATGGCCCCGTTTAGCCATTTGTTCCTGATTCCCGGCGGCGCCGACGCCGAGCAGGTGTCGATCCGGCGGCAGCCGCACTACTTCGATCGCACGCAGTTGTACGACCTGTCGGCCGACCCCGACGAGCAGCGAAACCTTGCCGACCAGCCCGAACACGCTGCAAAGTTGGCGGAACTGCGGGCTCTGCTGGCCAATCACCTTCTAGAAATGCCCGGCACGTTCGGCGACGGGTCGCTGACGCCGGAGGACGCCCGATGATGAACAGACGTATCTGCATTCTGGCCGCTTTGTTTGCTGCGCTGCCCTTCGCCGCGGTGGCGGGTGCTCGGCCGGGCGCCGAGCCGGCACGGCCGAACGTGATCTTCTTTCTCGTCGACGATCTTGGCGCGATCGACACCGGCGTCGGCGGGTCGAGCTTTTACCTCACGCCGTACATCGATCGCCTCGCTGCCGAGGGAATGCGGTTCGAGCAGGCGTACGCGTCGCACCCGCGGTGCGTGCCGTCGCGCTTCTCGATCATGACCGGCCAGTTCCCCGCCCGCGCCGCCGTGCCGGGGGGCAAGGAAAAGCTCGACGCCGTCCATCGCACCTTCGCCCGCGCTCTGAACGACGGCGGCTATCGCACCTATTTCCTCGGCAAGTGGCACCTCGGCGGCGAGGCCGACGGAAACGCGCCCGAGGACCACGGCTTCGACGTCAACATCGCCGGCGGCGAGGCGGGCGCGCCCGGCAGCTACGTCTTTCCGTACCAACGCGACGGGCAGCACGCCAAGGCGAACATCAAGGGCCTAGAGGAGGGCGAGGAGGGCGAGATGCTCACCGACCGCCTGACCGCCGAGGCGGAGCGGCTCATTCGCGGCCACGTTGCCGAGCACGCGGATCAGCCGTTTTTCCTGGAACTGTCGCACTACGGCGTCCACACGCCGCTGGAAGACAGCAAAGATCGCGTCAGGGAGTTCCGCAAGCGCCTACGCGGCATGGACCCGCCCGACGGCCCGGAGTTCGTCGACACCGACCGCGACGGCACCACCAAGCAGCGGCAGGACGACCCCACCTACGCCGCCATGATCAGCCGGGTCGATGACAGCCTCGGCACGTTGCTGGCGCTGCTGGACGAGCTGGAACTTGCTGACAATACGGTCATCGTCTTCACGAGCGACCACGGCGGGCTCTCCAATCGTGGCCTGGAGAACGGGCGGAAGCTCGCGACGAGCAATCTGCCGCTGCGTGCTGGCAAAGGTCATCTGTACGAAGGGGGCATTCGCGTGCCGCTGATCGTGCGTTGGCCCGGCGAGGTGGAGGCGAATAGCGTCAGCACCTTCGTCACCGTCGGTGCCGACCACTACCCGGCATTCCTGGAACTCGGCGCGGTCGAGCAGGTGGGCGACCAAATCATCGACGGCGTGAGCTACCTTCCCGCCTTGCGAGGCGAGGCGGCGGACCGGTCGGCTCCAATCTATTGGCACTCCCCGCGGCCCCGCCCGACCAGCACCGGCGACCACGGCGGCAGCGCGATTCGCGTGGGACACTGGAAACTGCTGCACTGGTACGACACGGAAGACCTCGAGCTTTACGACCTGTCGACCGACCCGTACGAGCGGAACAACTTGGCCGAGTCGATGCCCGACAAGGCCGCCGAGCTCGACCAACAACTCGCCGCGTGGCTTGCGGAGGTCGACGCGCCCAAATCTCGCAAGAAGTAAAGAAACCGACGCCGTTCGCGGTGGTTCGCCAAAGGATGACCATGCACCGATTTCTCACACTGGCCGCGGTTGCGGTTGCGACCGTGGTTCTGTTCGTCGGCGCCTGGCTGCTCTCGCCCCCGGCATCGGCGGCCGAGCCGGCCCTCCAACGCGACCGGCCGATGAACGTGCTGTTCATCGCCGTTGATGACCTTAAACCCCTGATCGGCGCCTTCGGTGACGAGAAGGCCGTGACGCCCAACATGGACCGCCTCGCCGCGAAGGGGGCGGCGTTCACCAACGCGCACTGCCAGCAGGCCGTGTGCGCGCCCAGCCGCGTTTCCCTTTTGACCGGGCTGCGGCCGGACACGACGAAGGTGTGGGATCTGAAAACGGAGTTTCGCGCCGCCCTGCCCGACGTTGTGACACTGCCGCAGCGCTTCAAGATGAGCGGCTACCAGTCCGTCGGCATGGGCAAGATTTACGACCCCCGCAGCGCCGGCGGGAGGCGATCGATGGACGCCGTCTCGTGGAGCGAGCCGTTTCTCAAGGTCGACGCGCCGGCCGACGACACTTTCGGCTATCGCGATCCGGCCGTCGTCGCCCATGTGGCCGAGGCCAAGCAGTCGCCCGATTGGCCCAGAGGTTACGGAAAACAGCTTGATTTCGCCTTCCCCGACGGCAAGCCCGCGACGGACAAGGCCGACGTGCCGGACGAGGCGTACGAGGATGGCGCGATGACCGAGGTCGCCAAGCAACGCCTCGCCGGCTTCGCCAAGAGCGGCGAATCATTCTTCCTCGCGGTCGGTTTTAAAAAGCCGCACCTGCCGTTCAACGCACCGGCGAAGTACTGGGATTTGTACGACCGCGACAGCTTCGAGCTCGCCACGGTCACGGCTGCTCCCGAGGGCGCGCCCGACTACGCCCCGCAGCCCGGCTGGGAGCTGCGCTCCAACTACGACGTGGTCGATGAAGGCCCCATTCCCGAGGCCAAGCAGCGCGAGCTCATCCACGGCTACTACGCCGCCACAAGCTACATCGACGCGCAGGTCGGCGAGCTGCTCGACACGCTCGAAGCCGAGGGTTTGGCCGAGAACACGCTGATCGTGCTCTGGGGCGATCACGGCTGGCACCTGGGCGATCACGACATCTGGTGCAAGCACACGAACTACGAGCAGGCGACGCGATCGCCGCTAATCGTCGTCGACCCGCGCCTGACGGGCGGCCTCCGCAACGCCAGTCCTGTGGAGCTCGTCGATGTCTTCCCGACGCTGCTCGACCTCGCTGGCATCGAGCATGACGGCCCGCTACACGGCGCCTCGCTCGCGCCGATCCTGCGCGGCGACGCCCAGCGCGTGAAGGAGGTGGCCGTCAGCCAGTACCCGCGCGGGGGCGGCGGCAACGCCCGCATGGGCTACGCCTACCGCACCGATCGTTACCGCCTCGTCCGCTGGCGCGAGCAGAACGCAAAACGCGATGGCGAGACTAACGGGCCAATCAACGCTGTCGAGCTTTACGACTACGAAGTTGACCCGCTCGAAACGCGGAACCTCGCGGACGATCCGGACTATGCCGACGTTCGCGCCGAGCTCGAAGCACTGGCCGACGAGCATCGCACCACAATGGGTAAAGGGCCTGTCGCCGCCGACGATTAACGGCCCGTCGCGTAGAATTGGATCATGTTGTTCCTGATAATCGCGCTTGTTCTCGGCGATGCCGCCACGACCCGCGCCGCCGCGCCCGAGGGAATGGCGTACGTTCCGGCGCAGCGGCTGATCGTCGGCAGCGACGACACGCTGCCCGAGGAAGCACCGGCGCACGAAGCGACGGTCGAGGCGCTTTACGTCGACGACACGGAAGTCACCAACGCCGAGTTTGCCGCATTCGTCGAAGAAACGGGATACGTCACTGTCGCCGAACGCCAGATCGATCCGGCGGACTTCCCCGGCGCGGACCCGGCGTTGCTCGTGCCGGGCAGCGTCGTCTTCACGCCACCGACGCCGGGGTCGGACCCGGCAACGTGGCAGCAGTGGTGGTCATACGTGCCGGGTGCCCAGTGGCGTCACCCCGGCGGACCGGACACGACAATCGAGGGCTGCGACGACGAGCCGGTCGTCCACGTCGCCTACGAGGATGCCGTTGCCTACGCGAACTGGGCGGAAAAGCGCCTGCCAACCGAGGCGGAGTGGGAGGCGATGGCCCGCGGCGGACTCGTCGCCAAGCGGTACGCCTGGGGCGACGAGCGCACGCCGGACGGCCGCTACCTCGCGAACTTCTGGCAGGGCAACTTTCCGGCGGAAAACGACGCGACCGACGGCTATCCCCGCCTCGCGCCCGTCGGCCGGTATCCACCCAACGGCTACGGGCTGTACGACGTGACCGGCAACGTCTGGGAGTGGACGAGCACGCCCTGGACCCCGGACCACCGCCCCGGCCACCCGCCCGTCGAGGCCGCGCGCGTTATCAAGGGCGGCAGCTTCCTTTGCGCCGATTCCTACTGCCATCGCTACCGCCCGGCCGCCCGCACGCTCGGCGCGATCGACACCGGCACCAGCCACCTCGGCTTCCGCTGCGTCCGCGACGCCGGGTAGAGCAGTCGACCCTCGGCATACGAAAAACGCCGCTCCTGGAGCGGCGTCTGCGGATACCCCCAAGGGGATTCGAACCCCTGTTACCGCCGTGAGAGGGCGGCGTCCTAGGCCTCTAGACGATGGGGGCGTTGGGCCGGGTCGGCAGGTTAGGCGGGTCGAGGCGACACTTCAAGAGCGGGCGCGAACTACTGCGCCGCGGGCTCCTGCTGCGAAAGCCGGGCGCGTTCCACGGCCTGCGCGAAGGCTTGCAGCGGCACGCGCTCGGCGCTCACGGGGCGGATGCCGCGGATGATCACGTAGTTGTCGCCGCCGGTCAGCAGCACCGTATCGACGTTCGGCGAGCGCTTCATCACCGCGGCGAACTCCGTCAGCGTCGACGGGCCGTAAAACACGCGGGCGATCGGCAGCGTGCCGCGCGGGAACTTGCCCGTCCGCGGCGGCAGCGACACGCTGGCGCCCGGCTCGATCTGCGCAACGGGCAGGCGCGACAGGTCGTTGTCAGCGCCCGTCGGCAGCGTTTCGGCGGCGAGCGTGCCGGGGCTCATCCAGCCGGTCTCAACGGGCGGGCCATCCTTGGTAAGCCACAGCAGCACGGGCTGGTCGGCGTCGTTGTGAACCGCGACGCGCACCTCCGTCGGTTTCGTGCCGCAGCCGACGAGCAGGACGGTCAGTAGCAGCAGGCCGGCGACGAACGCGAGGCGATGGGGACGTGGGATCACCTCCGTATGCTAACGCGATGGCCGACGGCATCGCCAGCTTGCGGACCGCCCCCGGCGCCGGCGCGCTGGCCGTCGTCGAACTCCGCGGACACGCCGCGCGACCCTTCGTGTCGGCCCACTTCCAGACGCGGGCGAGCGGCGTTGTGCGGCACGGGCGGTGGGGCGACCTCGATGATCCGCTTATCGTTGAGACGGAGGCGGGCGCGGAACTGCACCTGCACGGCGGCCGGCGGATCGTGGAGAGGGTTCTACAGGACGCCGAAGCCTTTGGATTTTCAGTTCAACGCACCGGGCCCGCGTTGACGGGCAACGCCACGGCGGACCTTGCTTTCGCCGAGACGCCGGCGGCGCTGCGCCTGTTGCTGGCGCAGCCGCGGCTGTGGCATCGGGCGGCCGAGCGAGGCGTGAAAGTCGATGCGGGCGATCTCACGCTGCGCCGCCTGCTCGCGCCGGCGCACGTGGCGCTCGTGGGTGCCGCGAACGTCGGCAAAAGCACGCTGGCAAACCTGCTCTCCGGCCAAGCCGGCAGCTTGGCGGCGGACGTGCCGGGCACGACGCGCGACTGGGTCGAGCAACGGGCGATTCTGCTCGGCGAGGTGCCCGTCATCCTGCTCGACATGCCTGGCGTGCGGTCGCACGCGGACGCGGTCGAACAGGCGGCCCATCAGTTGGCCGCGCCCGCGCTCGCGGCGGCGGACTTGATCGTCGAAGTCCGCGCCCCCGACGTGCCGCCTGAGCCGCTGTCGCGCACGCCTCACCTGACCCTCTGGACCAAGCCCGACCTCGCCGCCCCGCCCGCCGGCTTTTGCGTCGTCAACGGTGTGACGGGAGAGAGGCTGCCCGATGTCGAGCGGACCATTGTCGCGGCGCTGGGCCTCGACCTTGCGGCGCCCGCGCAGCCGCTGGTGTGGGTCGATTGGCAGCAGGATGCGTTGCAGCGCGATGAACCACCCATAAACATCGCCGCGCGCATCGCGGACGACAATCTTTAAGTCGAGTTGTTTCTCGGATCAGGCGACGCGCGGCGTCGCGAGGTCCGCGACGGACTCGGCTGCTTCGGTGGCTTCGTCGGGCGTGTCGAACAGGGTGAAGAGCGTGCTGCCGCTGCCGGACATGCGCACGGGCCGGCCCAGCCGCTCCTCGCAGGTCTGGCGGAGCTGGCCGAGTTGGGGGTGCAGCGCGAACGCGGCCGGTTCGAGATCGTTGGCAAGCTTGGGGAGCAGGCGCAGCGCGTCGAGTTGCGACCACTCGGCGTAACGCGGCGTTTGCGGGGCGGGGTGCGGCTGGGCGTCGAACCGGGCGAACACGCTTGGCGTCGCGACGCGCAGGTCCGGCAGGATCAGCAACGGCGTCAGGCGGCGGGCGCGAAACGGGGCCACCCGCTCGCCGCGCCCGGCGCAGGTGGCGTGGAACGCGTCGCCGCTGGACGAACGGCAGCCGGCCGCAACCTGGTCGGCGAGGAAGAAGGGCACATCACTGCCGACTTTCGCGGCAATCTCGCGCAGAACCCCCTTCGGCAGCGGTCGGCCGACGCGCTCGTTATGGAACCGCTGGAACGCCACGATTGCCGCCGCCGCGTCGCTGCTGCCGCCGCCGAGCCCGCCGCCGTGGGGGATGGTTTTGGTCAGGCGAACCGCAGTTCCCAACGACTCGCGAGCCGCCGCCTCGCACTGCCGCCAGGCGCGCGTGACAAGGTTCTCCCGCGGGTCGCCCAGGTCCGCGCCGTCGACATCGAGCGAGAAGTCATCGGCCGACTCGAAGGTCAGTTCGTCGGCCAGGTCAACCGTGCGGAACCACGAGTGCAGCGGGTGGTAGCCACTCGGCTCGGCGGGGAAGACGCGCAAATCGAGGTTGAGCTTCGCCGGCGCGATCAGGCGGAGCGGCGTCATGACGGCTGCGTGGTGGTGGGCGTGGTGGTGGGCGTGGGTTCGGAGGGTGGCGGTGCCGGCGGGAGCGTGACCGGGACGCCGTCTTCGCCGATGTATGTCAGTCGCCCGTCGAACGGCGGCTGCGGCAGGGCCAGCCGTTCCTGCGCCGCTTGGCCGTCGAGGGCATTCATCTGCGCGAGGATCTGCTGCCGCTGGATCTTCTGGCGGCGGACGGTCTGATCCGTGCGGTAGTACACATCCGGCAGCGGCAGGCGGACCACGTTGCCGTCGGCATCGCGGCGAATGCTCGCCTGCTCCATCTGGCGTAGCGAATCCACATTCCGGCGGATGTCGGCCTCGAGCAGCGACAAATCCGTCGCGAGCGCGTCGTACTGCTCCTTCAACGTTGCCACCCTCTCCTCGACAACCGCCCGCTGCTCGGCGAGTTCGCGCTGCTGCTCGGCGTCGATCCAGGTGTTGCCCCACCGGACCAGGCCCGCCTCGTTCTTCGTCCGAGTCAGGGCCGCCGCTTGCTCTTCGAACAACGCCGCGGCACGGCGGGCGTTCTTCTCGTCGCGCTCCTCCTCCGAAAGCAGGCGGAGCGCTTCGAGCGCGTTGGCGATGACCTGTTCGTTGCCGGGCGCCGCCCGCATCGCCTCGACCAGAAACCACATGGCCCGTTGCGGCTGCCCGTAGTTGGCCTGCAACGCGGCGAGATTGGTCAGTGTCGGCGCGTGGTTGGGCTCGATCTCCTGGGCGGCGCGAAAGTGCTGCCGGGCGGCGCTGACATCGTCGCGGGCGAGTGCGAGCACGCCCAGCAGGTACTCGCCGCCCGCGGCCGACGCGGGGTCGCGGGAGAGTTCCTCGGCCAGTTGCCGGGCCTGCTGCGCGTCGCCGGATTTCACCAGCAGGCGGGCCTCGTTGAGCTGCCCGAACGCCGACGCCAGCCGGCGATCGCGTTCGGCCGGCGAAACCCAGGCCGTGCCGAGTTGCACGTACCCGTCGTCGCGGCGTTGCCGCCAGGTGAGCAGCTCTTCCTCGGCCGCGAGCGCGTCGGGTGAGCCGTCCTCGGTTAGGCGGAGGAACGCCTCGTACTTCCGCACGATTGCGTCGAGGTCGGGCGCGTTCTTGACGCTGCGCCGCAGGGAGGCGAGCCGCGACGAGGTGCCACCGTCGTCGTCCGCGTCGCCGAGGATGAACTGCTCGACCGCGTCCAGGGCGTACCACCGTTCGGTGCCGTCGTCGGCCGTCACGCGGAAGCCGCGATTGCCGTCGGCGTCGGTTGCCGGCGTGATGTTGCCGACGATGCGCTCGCCGCCGCGCAGCACGAGCACGTCGCCTTGGACGAGCGCGGCAACGCCGAACAGTGCCGCGATTGCCACGCCAATCAAAGTGTTTCGGCCCATTGCAAGTCTCCTGCCGAGGGTCAGTCACCCAACTGTAGCAGACGTCAGCCGCACGCCGTGGACGTCGCCGGCGGTGTCGGCGTCGTCGCGCGCGCGGCAGAGGCTTTCGATGCACTGGCCAACAAGGGCGGTCCAGCCGGTTTGGTGGCTCGCCCCGCAACCGCGGCCGGTCTCGGCGTGGAAATACTCGTGAAACAGCAGCAAATCGGCGAACTCCGGGCGGTCGTGCGATTCGCCCAGCTTGCCGAAGCCGAAGCAGGGGCGACGGCCCCTGTCATCCGGCAGGAACGGCACGGTCAGGCGCCGGCGCAGGTCGGCCGCGGCGGCGCGGAGGTCGTGGTTCTGCCCTTCGATCGCGACCGTCACGTCGCTGCCGAGGAAGTGGGCGTAGCGCTCGGTCGCCTCGATTAGCAGGTAATTCAGCGGAAACCAGATTGGCCCGCGCCAGTTGCTGTTGCCGCCGAACAGGTTCGTCCG
Source organism: Tepidisphaeraceae bacterium (assembly GCA_965214125.1). Classification (GTDB taxonomy): domain Bacteria; phylum Planctomycetota; class Phycisphaerae; order Tepidisphaerales; family Tepidisphaeraceae; genus CBDCBA01. The sequence continues at coordinate 18,736 of CBDCBA010000027.1, read as the reverse complement.
CGACTCCCCCGGCGTGTACGCCACCGGCCGGGCATCGCTGCCGTCGAGGTGGAAGGGATGCTCCGCGTGGAACTTGCTCAGCGACCGCACGCCGAAGTCGCTCAGGAACTCGTTCGAATCGAACAGGTAGCCCAGCACGCGCTCAAAGCGGTCGAGCGGCGCAACGCTGAGCAGATACCGCCCGTCGCCGCGGGTGACGCTGCCGGCAAGGTCGGGCTGGTTCTCCAGGAACCAGTTCATCCGCCGCTTGAAGGATGGCAGGCGGTCGATCGCGTCGCACTCGAGCACGCCGACCGCCAGCAGCGGGACGAGGCCGACGAGGCTGCGCACGCGCAGGGGCCGCGTCGTCTTGGTGTGGTCGTCGAAGAGTTGGTCGTAGTAGAAGCCGTCGCGATCGTCCCACAGCCCGTTGCCGCCAAGGGTGTTCATGGCGTGCGTGATGGCGGCGAAGTGCTCGAAGAACTTGCTGGCAATGCCCTCGTAGCTCGCGTCGCCGTCGGCGAGTTCGAGGGCGATGCTGAGCATCGTGACGCAGTAGAAGGCCATCCACGCCGTGCCGTCGGCCTGCTCGAGCCGCTGGCCGTCGGCGGGGGGATGCGAGCGGTCGAAGACGCCGACGTTGTCCATGCCGAGGAACCCGCCGCCGAACACGTGGCGGCCGCTTTCGTCCTTCTTGTTGACCCACCAGGTGAAGTTCACGAGCAGCTTGTGAAAGCAGGCGGCGAGGAACTTGCGATCGCGTTCGCCGCGTGGGCCCGTCATCTTGTAGACGCGCCAGACCGCCCACGCGTGGACGGGCGGGTTCACGTCGCCGAAGTTGAACTCGTACGCCGGCATCGCCCCGTCGGCCCGCATGTACCACTCGCGCAGGAGCAGAATCAACTGGTTTTTCGCGAAAATCGGGTCGAGCCGCGCCATCGGCAGCATGTGAAACGCCAGGTCCCAGGTGGCGTACCACGGGTACTCCCACTTGTCGGGCATGGAGAGGACGTCGTAGTTGAAAAGGTGTTTCCACTGCTGGTTGCGGGCCTTGTCCTCGCGCTCGGGCGGCGGCGCGGGCTGGGCGGGATCGCCGTCGAGCCATTGGTCGACAACGTAGTGGTAGAACTGCTTGGTCCACAGCAGCCCCGCGTAGCTTTGCCGCCAGACCGGCCGCTCGGCGTCGGCGAGGCAGGGCGGCTCGATGCTTTTGTAGAAGGCGTCGGCCTCCTCAATCCGATTGGCAAAGACTCGCTCGAAATCTTCAAACGGCCGATCGCTTGCTTCTTCCTCGATCGTCAGCCGGCAGCGGATCACGCGAAACTCACCGGCGCCGAGTTCCAAGCGAAACACCGCCGCCGCCTTCGTGCCGACCTGCTCCGGGTTGACCGCGTCCTTGTCGCCATCGCAGACATAGCGGTGAAACGCATCCTTGCTGAAGCGTGGCCCCTCGCCCCAGCCGAGAGCTGCGGCGTTGCTCTCATTGTCGGTGAAGATGAGTTCATTGGTTCCGTCGACCGACCAGACGAACTTGCCGAGCGAGTAGTGCTCGGACTGATGCTCCACCGTGGCACGGGCGTCTCGCCCGTGCTGGCGATCCGGCGAACGAGAATCACCCGAATCTCCCGACGCCGCTCTCACGGGCGGGACGCCCGTGCCACGAATGGACGGCTTCGGGAACGTCCCGTCGTGCGTCGCCCCCCAGCTCCAGCCGTTGCGGAACCAGAGTTGCGGCAGCACCGTCACCTCCGCCGACTCCGGGCCGCGGTTGGTGATCGTGATCCGCATCAGGCAGTCGTTCGGCGAGTCTTTGGCATACTCCATCTGCACGTCGAAGTACCGGCCTTCGTCGAAGACGCCGGTGTCCTCGATCTCAAACTCCGGCTCTTCAGCGGAACGCTGGGCGTTCGCGTCGATCAACTGCTGGTACGGAAACGCTGCCTGCGGGTACTTGTACAGGGCCTTTGCGTAGCTGCCGGTGGGGGTGGCGTCGAGGTGGTAGTAAAGCTCCTTCACGTCCTCGCCGTGGTTGCCCTGCGGGTTGGTCAGGCCAAAGAGGCGCTCCTTCAGGAACGGGTCGCGGCCGTTCCACAGGGCGATGCCGAAGCAAAGCCGGCAGCGGCGATCGCACCAGCCGAGCAGGCCGTCTTCTCCCCAGCGGTAGGCACGCTTGCGGGCATCATCATGCGGGAAGTAGTTCCAGCAGTCGCCGCCTGTGCTGTAGTCCTCGCGCACCGTGCCCCACTGGCGGTCGGAGAGGTAGGGGCCCCAGCGCTTCCAGTTGGCACGGCGGTCGGCCTCGTCGCGGAGGCGTCGGACTTCGGCGGGCTCGTCAGGTTCCGGCATCATCGCGATGCTACCGCCGCCAGCGGTTGACCGTCCGCAGCGCCCAGCCGTACTTGCGAAGCGACTTGCGCACGTGCTGATCGCCAGCGGAACGGAACGCTTCGGCGATTGTCGGGTAGGGGTGAATCGTGCTCGACAGGTCGCTGAGCGTCGCCTTCATGCGGATCGCCAACGCCGCCTCGCCGATCAGGTCGCCCGCGTGTGGCCCAACGATTACGACGCCGCGAATCTTGCCGCCATCGTGAAATACCTTAAGAAAGCCGGCCGTCTCGCCCGTGATGATCGTGCGGTCGACGTCGTCCAGATCGACGCGCACGCACTTGAAGTCGTCCGCGAGCTTCGACGCCGGTTGGCCGTCGAAGGTGACGGCGGCCAGTTCCGGATCGGTGTAGGTACACCACGGCATTGCCAGCTTGTGGACCTTCTTGCGGAAGAAATAGAGCGTGTTCTGCGCCACGATTCGCCCCATCGCGTCGGCAGCGTGCGTGAACTGCCAGCGGCCCGCGACATCGCCCGCGGCGTAGATGTGGTGGTTGGTAGTTCGCAGCATCGAATCCGTGACCACGCCCTTGTCGTTCGTCGTCACGCCCGCGGCGTCGAGGCCGAGGCCGTCCACGTTGGGCCGGCGACCGACCGCGACGAGGATGCGGTCGAACGCGATCGTCCCGCCCTTGTCGAGCTGCGCTTGAGCCTGGGAGACGGACGTGACCTCCGCATCCAACCGCACGTCGACCCCGTCGCGGATCAAGGCCTCCCGCACGACCTGCGCCGCGTCGGCATCGTCCTTGGTCAGCAGGCGAGCGTTGCGCTGCACGAGCGTGACGCGCGAGCCGAGTCGCGCGAACGCTTGGGCCATCTCGCAGCCGATGGGCCCGCCGCCGATCACAAGCAGGCGGGCGGGCAGATCGGTGAGGGAAAAGAGCGTTTCGTTCGTCAGGAACCCGGCGTCGGCAAGGCCGGGGATGTCGGGAACGGCCGGCTTGCTGCCGGTGGCGATCAGGGCGGACTTGAAGTCGAGCGTGCGGTTGCCGGCGTTGCCCTCGACCTCAACTTGGGACCGCCCGCTGAAACGGGCGTGGCCGAAGTAGACCTCGACGTTAAACTCGTCGCGGATGCGCTCGACCGAGTCGTGCGGCGCGATGGCGGCGCGGCGCTCGCGCACCTGCTGCATGACGGCGGGGAAGTCGATCGTCACGTCGCCCGTTGCGACGCCGAAGTCACCCGCGTGCCGCGTGACGTGGGCCGCCTTCGCCGCGGCGAGCAGGGCCTTACTTGGCACGCAGCCGGTGACGAGGCAATCGCCGCCGAGCAATTTTGACTCGACCAGCGCGACCTTCGCCCCCGTCGCCCCCGCAACGCCGGCGGCCACGAGCCCTGCCGTGCCGCCGCCGAGGACGACAAGGTTGTACCGCCCGCTCGGCGTCGGGTTCGCGTAGTCCTGCGGGTGCGTGTGGGCAACGAGCGATTGGTTCGCGTCGTCGTACGGTTCCGCTTCGGGAAACGGTGCGCTCATTCGGGAAGCTGCTCGCGGTTGCTCACGTCGTTGACGGCCCACGAGTAGTCGAGGAACTCGACCGCGGGCGGGTTGCCGGCGTCGAGCCGATCCTTGAGCGCCGGCAGGAACTGCGCCGCGTAGGTGAGCGCATCACCGTCGTTAAAATCCTCGGCGTACCAGTCGTACAGCGGCGTCAGGCGAATCGTGTCGCCGCCGTCGTACTCGACGTAACGCGGGCCGTTATGGACGTACTCGGCCTGCTCCTGCAACTGGTCTTCAAGCTTGTCGGCCGTGTACGCCTCGCTTCGCAGCTTCGGGCAACTGAACGCCCCGCAGACGACGGCCCAGTGAATCCGCGGCTCGTCGAACTCCTTGCGGATCATCTCGTGCTCGACCTCGTTCAGCGAAACGTCCTTGCCGCCGAGCGTGAAATGCTTTTTCTCGAACGGCTGCTCAAGGTCGCGCTCCACGTTCTCGATCGGCCAGGCGTCGAGGACGAGCTCGAGCATGAACGCGTTGTAGGCGTTGATGAGGGTCGCGAGTTTCTCGTCCCCCTCAATGCTCGACAGATCGAGCGTCGCGAGGCTTTGGAGGTATTCGTCGAGACCGTCGCGGTTGTCAGCGAGGGCGGCGTACTCGACGAAGCCGTCGGCGTCGACGTGCTGCGCGAGGGCGGCGTCGAGCGTGGCGTGCTCGATTGGGCCGGCCACCAAGTCGGCGGGACGCGATGCCGGCTGCGACGACGCTGGCTGCGACGCCGGCTGCGTCGAGGCTTGGCCATCGCCGGATTGGGCCGTCGACGCGGTCGCCTTCACGCCGAGCCAGCCGGCACCGGCAACCAGCGCCGCGACGCCGACGGGCAGGACGATTGTGGCGAGAAGGAACGACGGAAACGCTGGACCGCGAGGCATGCGGTGCATCGTCGTCGGGATGAACGATGTTGTCATCCCCCGCGGCTACTGTCCTTCGTGCCCGCCGCCGTTTCCGCCGAAATCCCCGTCGAGGTCGCCGACCCCGTCAACGCCGCCATCCTCGCCGTGAGCGAGGACAAGCTGCAAGGCTTTCAGCCGGATCCCTTTGGTGAGGTGGCGAAGCAGGCCAACCTGCCCAAGCAGATCGTGATCGCCCGCGTCCAAGCGATGCTGCGCGCCGGCGTCATTCGTCGGGTGCGACAAACCCTGCTCGCAACCAACCTTGCCCGCGGTGCGCTCGTCGCGTGGAAGGTTCGCGAGAGCAAGCTCCACGCCGCGTTCGACTGGCTGTTCAAGCACGACCCCTTCAGCGGCCACGTCGTCGTCCGCAGCACCGACCAGAAGATCGCCGGCGCGAAGTACCGCCTCTGGACGACGCTGAAGGTACCCGTCGGCTACTCGCTCGAAAAGCACTGCCAGGAGCTCAAGCGCATCATCAAGGCCGACGCCTTCATGCTGCTGCCGGCGAAAAAGCTCTTCGCCCTCGGCGTGGGCCACGTGCGGCGAAAGGAGCTGCAACCCGGCGACAAGACGGATGAGCCGGGCCGCGTGATCGACGTGGAGGTCGCCGACGTCGCCGATGACGAATGGCCGATCCTGACCGCCCTCAAGCGCGAGTTCGCCCCGGATGAACTCGCCGCCGATCCGCTCTGGGAACCCCGCGCCAAGGAGGCCGGCGTCTCGCTCGACACCTTTCTCGCCAAGGCGAACGACCTCGCCGCCCGCGGCGTGATCGGGCGGTTCAGCACGTTCCTCGAGCACTACAAGAAGCTTTCCACCGGCGAGCGCGTCACGCGCTTCAACGCCCTGTTCCACTGGAAGGTGCCCGAAGGCAGGGAGCTGGAGGCCGGCCGCGAAATCGGGCGGTTCCACTGCATGACCCACGCCTACTGGCGCGAGGCCGGCCCGGCGTTCGGCGACGTCAACCTCATGGGCGTCAGCCATGGCACGGAGAAGGAGAAGGTCCTCGCCCACAAGGCCGCGATCGACGAGCACCTGGCGCGCCTTAGCATCCCGGTGGAGTACACGAACGTCTTCTGGGGCGGCCGCAGCGAGATCAAGCCGAGCGAGGTCTCCCCCCTCGCCTTCCGCGACTTCTGGCAATCGCGCGGCGTCGACCCGGAGACGCTGCGATAGGGTGGGCACGGCCCACCTCCGATTCTGGATTGCCGGCCCCAGATGGTGGGCTGTGCCCACCCTACTTTGCCCGCACACGCGCACCGCCTACCGCGTATACTGAACATCATGAGCGATACCGCCACCATCGACCGTGCCTCCGCCACCGACGATGCCAGCATCGTCTCCCTCACCCCGCCGGCCGCCGACGAGATCCGCGAGTACATCAAGGATCAGGAGCTCGACGAGGCCAAAACCTACCTGCGCGTCGGCGTCAAGGGCGGCGGATGCAGCGGCTTCCAGTACAGCCTCGACCTTGTTGAACTCGACGAGTTGGACGAAGGCGAGGAAGAGATGACCAGCGAGGGCATCCGCATCGTCTGCGACGAGCGCAGCCTGCTCTACCTCGGCGGGGTGCAGATCGGCTTCCAAGGCGAGGGCCTGCACACGGGTTTCGTCTTCAAGAACCCCAACGCCTCCAGCACCTGCGGCTGCGGCAGCAGCTTCACGGTCTAGGCAAATTCGGCTGAAACCGCCCCAAACATGGCCCGGTCACTTGGGTGGCCGGGTCGCGTTGCATAGACTTCACCGTGCCGACGACCGACCAGGAAATCGAACAGCTTGCCAACCGCGAGTACAAGTACGGCTTCTACTCCGAGATCGACGCCGACGAGCTCGAACCGGGGCTGAACGAGCAGGTCATCCGCGCCATCTCCGCCAAGAAGGAGGAGCCGCAGTGGCTGCTCGACTGGCGCCTGAAGGCCTTCGCCGCCTGGCAGCAGATGGAGGAGCCGCACCACTGGGGCAAGCTCCACTACGACCCGATCGACTACCAAAGCATCAAATACTACTCGGCCCCGAGGAAGGCCAAGTACAAGAGCCTCGACGAGGTCGACCCCGAACTGCTGGCCGTCTACGACAAGCTCGGCATCCCGCTGAACGAGCGCAAGGCGTTGCTTGGCGTTGAAGACGCCGAAGAGCAGGGGGGTGACGAAGTTGTCGAGGAGATGACCAAGCGCGGCGTCGCCGTCGATGCGGTCTTCGACAGCGTGAGCGTCAAGACGACGTTCCAGGAAGAACTCAAGAAGGCCGGCGTGCTCTTCATGAGCTTTGGCGAGGCGGCGCGGGAGCACCCTGAGCTGGTCAAGAAATACCTCGGCAGCGTCGTGCCGTACCGCGACAATTACTACGCGACGCTCAACAGTGCCGTCTTCACCGATGGCAGCTTCGTCTACGTGCCCAAGGGCGTCGATTGCCCGATGGAGCTGAGCACGTACTTCCGCATCAACGCGATGAACACGGGGCAGTTCGAGCGGACGCTCATCATCGCCGACGAGGGGGCGAAGGTCAGCTACCTCGAAGGCTGCACGGCCCCGATGCGGGATGAGAACCAACTTCACGCGGCCGTCGTCGAGTTGGTGGCATTGGATGGTGCGGACATCAAATACAGCACGGTGCAGAACTGGTATCCCGGCGACGATGAAGGCAAGGGTGGGATCTATAACTTCGTCACCAAGCGCGGCAAGGCGATGACGGACGCAAAGATCAGTTGGACGCAGGTCGAGACCGGCAGCGCGATCACGTGGAAGTACCCGAGCGTGATTTTGCAGGGCGACCGCAGCCAGGGCGAGTTCTTCAGCGTGGCGGTGAGCAACAAGCGTCAGATCGCCGACACCGGCACGAAGATGATCCACATCGGCAAGGACACGAAGAGCACGATCATCTCCAAGGGCATCAGCGCCGGCCGCGGCAACAACACCTACCGCGGCCTTGTTCAGGTGAACAAGAAGGCCGACAACGCCCGCAACTTCACCCAGTGCGACAGCCTGCTGCTCGGCGACCAGTGCGGCGCCCACACAGAGCCCTACATCGACGTCCGCAACCCGACGGCGAAGGTCGAGCACGAGGCCAGCACGAGCAAGATCGGCGAGGAACAGCTCTTCTACTGCGCCAGCCGCGGCATTGAGCTCGACGACGCGGTGAACATGATCGTCAACGGCTTCTGCAAGGAGGTCTTCGCGGAGTTGCCGATGGAGTTCGCGGTGGAGGCGAAGGCGTTGTTGGAGGTGTCGCTGGAGGGGAGCGTGGGGTAGGATGCCGAAGAAGAACCGCGAGGTGGAGCGTGACCTGCTGCGGGCGGCGTTTACTGTGGAATCCGGCAAGGGCAGCCACCGCAAGTACGACCACCCGAAAGCGACGGAAAAAGTCGTCATCAGTGGGAAAACGGGTGCGGACGCCCGAAAGTATCAGGCTGACAAGGCGTACAAGCAGATCAGGATCGTGCAGGCTGTGGAAGCTGCGGAACAGCAGAAGAAAGGCAAATGATGAAGCGTCCGAATCTGCCGTACAGCATGATGATCAACTGGTCGGACACGAACGGCTGCTTCATCGTGTCGATTCCGGAGTTTGGCCGAAGCGCCACGACTCACGGGGAGACGTGGGAAGAGGCAGTCGCGATGGGCAAGGACTTGATGGAGTCATGCATCATGTGGGCAAAGAACGACGGCAATCCTCTGCCTGAGCCATTGCAGTTCGACGATCGCACTGGATATGCCCCGAACCCCTTCGAGAAGGTGTGCGGCCTCAAGCGGGAGGTTGAGGAGGCGGGTCGCTGGCGTGACGAGCATCCGCATGACGAGCAGGCGACAGAAGCCAATCCGTCAAAGGAGGCGGCCAGTGTTTGACGACGTGACCAACATGATCGTCAACGGCTTCTGCAAGGAGGTCTTCGCGGAGCTGCCGATGGAGTTCGCGGTGGAGGCGAAGGCGCTGCTGGAAGTCAGCCTCGAGGGGAGCGTCGGCTGATGTCGCGGTCGACGCTAGTGGCGAAGGTGAAGCTGGAGGCGCTTGATGACTACGACGACCTCCTCGACTTCGAGCGAGCGGTGGATATCCAACTCGCTGGTGGCGAGTTGGAACACACTGGCTGCCGGAACAACGGGACGTGGGTTGCAGTGACGGCGACAGCTGTAGGCGCAGATTCTGGTGAAGCCGAACTAATGGATGAACTCGTCGAACTGCTCGGGCGCGGAAAGCTGCTTGGCATCGACACTGAATGCGATAACGAAAGCTACTAAGCAACATGCCACTCCTCGAAATCAACGACCTTCACGCCGAAGTCCCCGGGCGCGAGATCCTCAAGGGCGTCAACCTCACCATGAACGAGGGGGAGGTCCACGCCATCATGGGCAAGAACGGCAGCGGCAAGTCGACGCTGTCGCAGGTGCTCATGGGCAAGGAAAGCTACGAAGTCACGCAGGGCTCCGTGACCTACAAGGGCGAAGACCTGCTTGACCTGTCGACCGAGGAGCGGGCGCGGGAGGGGATGTTCATCGCCTTCCAGTACCCGGTCGAGATCCCCGGCGTTAGCACGAGCTACTTCCTCCGCGCGGCCGTCAACGAGATCAGGAAGCACCAGGGCAAGCCGGAGCTGTCGGCGACGGACTTTCTGAAGATGGTGCGTGAGAAGATGACGGCCCTCAAGATGGACCCGAGCTTTATGCAGCGGGCCGTCAATGAGGGCTTCAGCGGCGGCGAGAAGAAGCGCAACGAGGTCTTCCAGATGCTCGTCTGCGACCCGCAGTTCTGCATCATGGACGAGACCGACAGCGGCCTCGACATCGACGCCCTCAAGATCGTCGCCGAGGGGGCCAACGCCCTGCGCGACGGCAAGAAGAGCATGCTCGTTGTGACGCACTACCAGCGCCTGCTCGATTACCTCAAGCCCGACTTCGTCCACGTGATGATCGACGGCCGCATCGTTGAAAGCGGCGGCCCGGAACTCGCGCACACGCTGGAGGCCGAGGGGTACGACCAGTTCGAGCGGAAAATGGTGGGTGCCTGATGCCTCCCGCGTCGAATGGGCCGCCGTTTGATGATGCGTTCTTTGAAACGGTCGAATTCGCCGACCCCTTTTGGGAAGCTGAGATCGACTTGCCGCCGCTTGGCAGTGGTATTCGGCTGGAGATCGAGCCGGACGACGAGGCTGACGATCCGCCGCCGCCCACGGTGCGGCAGCGCGAGGCTTTGCGTGGTTTCGCCCGCAACGCCGCCGCCCGGCACGAGGCGGTGGAGCGCGAGAGCGTTGCTTACTACCGCGATATCGCCGACGATTATCGCGACTTCTGGGGCGATCGGGCGGGGGAGAAGGTGCCCGAGATCCACGAGCCGGCGGAGATCTGGCGGCTGCTGACCGGGCCTTCCTCGCTGCACGTCGGCATCGACTACGGCGACGGCGACCCAGTGCCCGTGACGGTTGGCTACGCCTGCACGTGGGATGAGGAGCACGGGCATTATGCCCGCTTCGAGGGCGACGCGGTCACGCGCATCGGTCACCTGTGACCGCCGGCCGCGCCGGGCCGAATCGAAAGGGGTTGGCGGCCCGGCCGCTATACTGCGGCGTGAGTCTTGAACAATCCATCAGCCCGCCCGACAAAGAGAACTCCACCGTGGTGCAGCGTGTTTCCGCAACGAGTGATGGCGGGGTTCGGCAGGCCTACCTCGACGCCTACCGCGACGCCACGCCCGGCGGGCCGGAATGGCTCGGGGACGTGCGCGAGCGGGCGGTTCGCCTGTTCGAGAAGAACGGCCTGCCGGGGAAGCGCGACGAGATGTGGCGGTACACCAATCTTCGCCCCGCCGTCGCCAAGCCGTTCGCGCAGGCGAAGGGAAGCATTGACGATGCCCGCGCCCTCGCGAGCGAGTACGGCTGGGCCGATCAGGCGGCGGCGGAGCTGGTCTTGATCGACGGAAAGCTTTGCCACGAACTCAGCGATCTCGACGGCCTGCCCGACACCGTGGCCGCCTTAGGCATTCTCGAGGCGGCCGAGGACGAGGCGCTGCTCGACGAGGTCCAGCAGCACATCGCCCAGCACGCCAAGAGCGAGAACAACCCGTTTGTCGCCCTCAACACCGCCTTTCTCGACGGCGGCGTGTACATCAAGGTCAAGCGTGGGGCGGCGCTCGAGAAGCCGATTCACATCTTGTCGATCAACACCGGCAAGAGCGAGTCCGGCGAGCCGGCGGCGTGCTTCCCGCGGGTGCTCGTCTGCGCCAGCGACGGCGTGCGGTTCAGCCTTGTCGAAACCTACTGCGGGCCGAACGACGTGCCGTACCTCACCTGCGGCGTGACGGAGATCGTCGCCGAGCACAACTGTCACATCGACCACAACAAGCTCAACGCCGAGGGAAGTCAAGGCGTTCACATCGCGACGATGGAGGTCGAGATTGGGGCGCAAAGCGTGTTCGTCGACCACAACTCGACCATCGGCAGCCTGCTGACGCGCAACGACCTGAACTGCCACCTCGCCGGCGAGCGGGCCGACGCGACGCTCAGCGGCGTGAGCATTCTTCGCGGCAAGCAGCACGTCGACAACCACACGCTGCTCGACCACCAGGAGCCGAACTGCCCGAGCTTCGAGCTCTACAAGCACGTGCTTGACGATGACGCGACGGGCATCTTCAAGGGTCAGATCTTTGTCCACCAGAAGGCGCAGAAGACCGACGCCAAGCAGAGCAGCCGCACACTGCTGCTAAGCGACACCGCTCAGATGCAGAGTCAGCCGGCGCTGGAGATTTACGCGGATGACGTCAAATGCACGCACGGCAGCACGACTGGTCCGCTGGACGAGGGGAGCATTTTCTACCTGAACAGCCGAGGCGTCAGCAGCGACACAGCCCGGCGGCTGCTCACCTACGCCTTCGCTGCCGACGTGACGCGGCGGATCAAGGTCGACCCCGTGCGCGAGCGCGTCGAGAACTTCATGGCCAAGCAGCACGGCCTGCCGACGGACTTCCGCATTCAAGATCTGGCGGATGCGACGGAGGACGTCGTCTTCTGAACCGGAACCCGTGGCAGTAAAGCACCCGAACAAGCACGTTCGAGAAGCAATCGCCGACGCTGAATCGCGTGGGTGGACGTTTCACAAGTCCGGCCGAAGTGGGCACGCGTTCGGGACGCTGCGGTGCCCGTTCCGAGCCCGTGATGGTTGCACGGTGACGATTTACAGCACGCCGCGTAACGTGGAAGCTCACGCCCGTCGGATTCGACAAGAGGTTGAAGCCTGCCCGCACGTCGTCCCGGTCCACCATTGACACTTGGAGCCAACGATGACTTATCGCTTCACGCTCTTTCTCGACGGTGTTGAACGGCTTGATGACGCCGCAGCCGACGTTCTCTACGAGGCGGGATGCGACGACGGCACACCTTTCTCCCGCTGCGGCGAGGCCGGCGTGGGCTTTGATCGCGAAGCTGACACGCTCGAAGCCGCCATCGTCTCGGCTGTGTCGAACGTGCGAGATGCCGGCTTCGCCGTCGATCGCGTCGAGGTCGATCCGGCAGACGTTCCCGCGGCTCTGTCGGCGTGATCGATGAAAATCAGGCGGGTGCGCAGCAGATTGGCGCGATCGCGAGGCCTCAGGAGACGGGTGCCGCCGAAGCTGTCGGCGGTCTCGCCTAAGATGCCCCGTGCGTGGAAAGACCGACAACCTGCGGTCGGTGCTCGACGTCGACGCCGTTCGACGGGACTTTCCGATCCTCTCGACGCAGATGAACGGTCGGCCGCTGGTCTACCTCGACAATGGGGCGACGACGCAGAAGCCCCGTAGGGTCATCGACGCCATCAGCCGGTACTACGAGCGCGACAACGCCAACATCCATCGCGGCGTCTACTCGCTCAGCCAGCGGGCGACAAGCCAGTTTGATGCGGCTCGGGGGAAGGTCGCCCGGTTCCTCAACGCCCCGGAGGCGGCCGAGTGCATTTTTGTGCGCGGCGTGACGGAGGCGATCAACCTAGTCGCCCATTCGTGGGCGAGGCCAATCCTGAAGGCGGGGGATGAAATCCTGCTGACGGCGCTTGAGCACCACAGCAACATTGTCCCCTGGCAGATGGCGGCCGAGTCGAGCGGGGCGGTCGTTTGCACGCTGCCAATGACCGATCTTGGCGAGATTGATTACGACCAGCTCGACGAGTTCCTGACGTCGAAGACCAAGCTCGTCGCGATGCAGGCGGTCAGCAACGCGCTCGGCACTGTCCACGACGTCGCCCGCGTGGTGAAGAGGGCGAGGGAAATCGGAGCGCTTGTGCTGATCGACGGGGCGCAGCACGTCGGCCACTTTCCGACGGATGTGCAGGCGATGGGTGGTGGTGGGTGCGACTTCTTCACCTTCAGCGGCCACAAGCTGTTCGGGCCGACGGGCGTGGGCGTGCTGTGGGGCCGGCGGGAACTGCTCGACGCGATGCCGCCGTTTTTGGGCGGGGGCGACATGATCGAGGAGGTCAAGTGGAGCGGCACGACCTACGCGCCGTTGCCGGCGAAGTTCGAGGCGGGCACGCCTGACATCGCCGGCGTCATCGGCCTGGGGGCGGCGATCGACTACGTGCAATCGCTTGGCTGGCCGGCGATCCAGGCGCAGGAGGAGGCGTTGGCTCAACACGCCGTCGATCGCCTGTCGGCCATCGCCGGCGTGCGCATCATCGGCACGAGCGACAAGCGGGCGGGCGTGGTCAGCTTCGTCATCGACGACCCGCCGGTGTCGTCGCTCGACATCGGGATGAAGCTCGACGCGCAGGGCATTGCGGTCCGCACCGGCCACCACTGCGCGCAGCCGCTGATGGACGCCTTCGGCATCGCCGGCACCACGCGGGCGAGCTTCGCGTTCTACAACACGATCGGCGAGGTCGATCAACTCGCTGAGGTATTGGAGTGCATTGTGAAGGAAGCGAAGGATCGTCGGTCGGAACCCGAGGCTTCCGCCTCGGCGTCGGGGGAGATTCGATTTCCCGAGCCACAAGCGTCGAGCCCGCAGGAAGCGGCGCGGGCGCTCGTTGACGACTTCAACTTCCTGAAGGAAGCCGGGGAGGATCCACGCGACTTTGTGCTCGATTTGGGCAAAAAGCTCCCGCCGATGCCCGATTCGGAAAAGAACGAGGCGACGCACGTCAAGGGGTGCATGAGCCAGGTCTGGCTCACCGCCCGTCCGCGGCCGGGGACCGATGATGCGCTCGACTTCCTCGCCGACAGCGACGCCGAGATCGTCAAGGGGCTCATCGGCGTGCTGCAACACGTCTTTTCCGGCCAAAGTGCGGCGAAGATTATGGCGTTCGACGTGAACAAGCTGCTGCTCGACCTCGACCTGAAGAACCTCATCAGCGTCCAACGCCGCAGCGGCGTGGAGGCGATGCTGAATCGCATTCTGACGATTGCCAAGGCCCATCAAGATGCCTGACAAACTCAAGAGCCTGAACGTCCTGCCGAGCAACAGCAAGGTCGATGAACTGCGCCGCGAGCCACCACCCCCGTCACCGACGCCGGCTTCGGACGTGAAGAAGCTCAACGACGAGACGCCGATCGACCGGGCGCTCGATGGGTCGCTCACCGACCACCAAAAGGCGGTGAAGGAGCGGATCATCGACGAGCTTCGCCAGGTCTACGACCCGGAGTTGCCGGTGAACTTGTTCGATCTGGGCCTGATCTACCGGATTGATCTCGAGACGCGAGACGCGGGGGAGGGGGGTGGCGAGCACGCGGACATCGACATGACGCTGACGGCCCCGGCGTGCCCGGTGGCGGGGGAGATGCCGGGGATGGTCGAGCGGGCGGTTCTCAAGGCCGACGGGGTGGCGTCGGCGGAGGTGAAGCTCGTCTGGTCGCCCAAGTGGGACAAAAGCCGCATGAGCGAGGCGGCCCTGCTGGAGCTCGGCCTGCTGTAGGGTGGGCACGGCCCACCATCCGGATCCGGAGGTGGGCCGTGCCCACTCTACTCTGATCCGCCGCTAAAGTATTCGAGCTCGTCGTCGTAGGTTTCTTCGGGCTCCGGTTCGGGGCCGAAGAAGTCGAGGTTGTCGAGGCGTTCGGCGGTGTCGGTGTCGTAGGCGGCAAGGTCGACCACGCCGAGCAGCAACGTAGCGCCAAGACCGGCGGTGGCGAGGGCGGCCACGACGGCGAACGTTCGCGGCAACCGGCTCGCCCAGACGCCGACGAGGCCGCCGGCTGCAACGAGTCCCAACGCGGCCGCGTGGGCGGGCGTGACGTCCGGCACGTACAGGTACGCCATTACGCACGCGAGGGTGACGGCGATCGGCACCACGAGTGCGCCGGCGGCCAAGCCCGACTCGAATGCGCCATAGCGGTCGTCCCGCAGGAACAGCGAGACAACCCCCGCCGCCAAAGCGACAAAGGCGAAGGGCGCGGTCAGGATGGCCAGCGAATGAAACTCCGTCGACAACGCCAAGACCGGCAGCGCGATCAATGCCGCTCCGCCCACAGCCAGAAGGTCGGCCGAGGCGCGGGGGCGAAGGGTGCGGGCGGCCCTGCTCGAATAGTCAAGGGTCTCGGCGTCGTCCCCGTCGACCTGTGCGGCGGGGATTGGGGCCGCGCCGAGCAATGTCGGATCGAGCGGGACGGTCACCACCGGCTGCGCCACCGCCGGCGGATACATCATCAGCGCCGCGATCAGGCCGGCGACGGGGCCGATCCAGACGTACCACGTCGGCTGCATATCGGTCCGCGCCAACCCGACCAGCACGCCGGCGCCCAAGCCCAGCAGCAGCGCGACCCAGCCGGCGAGGAACCAGCGCCGCCCGCGCTCGGCAGGCCAGGGCATCAGCGCGATCGGCCAGAGCACGCAGCAGGCGGCGAAAGCGTAGACGAGCCACTGCCACGGCCCGTTGTCCCACGGCCGCAGCGTGTCGCGCAGGCTGCTCGGCTCCGCGAGCGCGTGCAGCGGCTGGAAGTAGGCCAACGCCACGCCGCCGGCGGCCGCGATGGGCACCGCCCACGCCGCCAGCCGCCGCGCCCGCTTGCCGCGTTTGGCCCAGGCGGCCATCAACAGCACAACGCCCACGCCAATCAGCGTCGGCAGGATTGCGGCGTATAGGAGGCGTTGGAACATGGCTGGGAAAGGATGAAGGCGGAAGGATGAAGGATGAACCCGATTCGGATGGGCAGGCGAGACCTTAACGCCTCGGGTTCATCCTTCCGCCTTCATCCTTCATCCTTTCCGGCACTCACTCCCGCCACGCCTTGGAGGCCGACGTGGAGGGTGATCTCGTCGCCGATGCCTTCATCGCCGAGCATGGTGGTGACGCCGAAGTCGCTGCGCTTAACGGTGAATGTCGCGCCCAGGCCGATGCGGTCGCCGCGTGGCGTGCTGGCGGCCTTGAGGTCCGACACCGTCGCCGTGACTGGCTTCGTAACGCCGTGCAGCGTGAGCTCGCCCTGCAACTCGTACGTGCCGTCGTTCTTTTGCGACAGCGACTCGCTCGTGAACGTCACGTTCGGGAACTCGCGGGCGTTGAACCAATCGGGGGCCTTCAGGTGGTTGTCACGCTGGGTGTTGTGCGTGTCGATCGAGCTCATCGGGATCGTCAGGTCGAGCTTGAAACTCTCCGACGAGGAGCCGTCGTAGGTCATCGAGCCCGAGTAGTCGGTGAACTGCCCGTAGAAGGGGCTCATGCCCATGTAGCTGGCGCTGAAGATGACGGCCGAGTGGACGGAGTCGACGCTGTAGCTGCGCGTCTCCTGCACCGCGGTGGCCGCGTTGGCGTCGGCGGCCTGGGGGACGGGCAGGAGCGCGACGCCGGCCGTGCCCGCAAGGGCAACGAGAGCGGCGGCGGTGACGGAACGGCGGGCGGTTCGGTGGCGCATGGGACGGGCCTTGGGGGGTGCGGGGAGGGGGGTGAGGAACGGGGTGGCTGTTGCAACAATCATCATCCGCATCGACGTTGCGGCGTCAACACGAAAGTGGAGCAAACCCTCGACACGCGCGGTTACTTCCGCCCAAAGCGGTTGGCGACGTTCAGCACGGGCGCGGCGGTCAGCGACTGAACGGACATCTCGCTCGTCGTGCGGATGGCAATCGTCACTGATTCGCCCGGCAGGAGCGTGACACACTGATCGCTCGCGACCGCCTCGGGGTCAAGCCGGTCCTGGAAGACGCACAAGTCGCGCAGCAGCGACTTCGCTTTGATCGTCAGCGCGTAGCCGTCGTCGGTCTTGGCGAGGTCGGCGTCGAAGTCGGCGGGGGCGTAGGCGATCTCTTTGTCCGGCGTAAACCACCAGAAGCCGCGCTCGCCGCCAGCGAGTTCGGCGACGAGGAAGCTGTCGTCGGCGTGCATCGCGTCGGGGATCTCGAAGCGACCAGACGAGCGGGGGGGCGACGTCCACGGCCTGCTCGTGTTTGCCGCGCTCGGTCCCGTCGAAGGCAATCTGCCGCACGGTGCAGATGCCGGCCCAGGCGTCGTCGTGATCGTTGTGCAGATAGACGGCGAGCTTGCCGATGACGCCGTCTTCGCCGACGGTGCGACGCGGCTTGATCGTGACGATGCGGTCCGCGAGGAAGCGGCGCGTTGCGTACCACAGCGGCTTGCGTCGCCCCGTCGCCGTCGAGGGCGGACCAGCTCGCGACCGGGTAGCAGTCGTTGAGTTGCCAGTAGACCGCGCCGCTGTTCCACGGGTGCAGCGCGCGGAACCAGGTCACGCCCAGCTCGAGGGCGCGGGCCTGCATGATCTGGCTCAGGTAGAGCCAGTCGTCGAATTGGTCTTGGTCGAGCGGCGGGTCGAAGTCGTCGGCCATGCGCGTGGTCGATTGCTCCTGCCCGTCGCGGCCGGGGCCGCCGTTCTTGTTGTGCAGGCGCCATCTGGGGCGAGTCCCAGTAGTGCTGGTCCGCGGGGATTGCCTTTTGAATCGTCGGCCAAGTCGGCGGACCGTGGAAGCCGAACTCGGTGCTCATCCGCGGGAAGTGGGCCAGGTAGTTGCGGTACTGGCCGGGTCCGTGCCAGACGTCCCAGATGTGGCGATTGCCCGAACTCGTTCAGGTTCGGGTGCCGCTCGTAGCTGCCCGCTGTAGGGGCTGCCCGGCCAGTACGGGCGCGAGGGGTCGAGCTCCCTTCATCAGCTTCGGGAAGAGGCTGAAGTAGTAGCCCAATCCCCAGGTGGTCATGTAGCTCGTTCGCAGCGCCCGCCACTCGTCGCTCCAGTCCCAGGCGCCCCACAGATTTTCGTTGCACCCCGTTCCAGATGACCAGGCTCGGGTGGCGGCACAGCCGCTTGATGTTGTCGCGGGCCTCGGCCTCGATATTTAACCAGACCGGCTCCTCCTCGTGGTACGCCGCGCACGCGAGGGTGAAGTCCTGCCAAACGAGAATGCCGAGTTCGTCGCAAATCTCGTAGAAGTCCGCCGTCTCGTACAGGCCGCCGCCCCAGACACGCAGGAGGTTCATGTTCGCGTCGCGTGCCTTCTCGATGCGGTCGCGGTAGCGCTGGCGTGTGACGCGGTGCGGGAAGCAGTCGTCGGGAATCCAGTTGGCCCCCTTCGCGTAGATCGGCTTGTCGTTGACGTAGAGCGTCATCCGCTCGCCCTGCGCGTCGGGCACCGGGTCGCCGACCGGGGCGGGGTCGGCGTCGAGGGCGAGGCGCGACGTGCGCAACCCGATCTTGTGCTGCCACTCGTGCTCGCCGGCCGTTACGGTCAGGACGTACCGCGGCTGCGCGCCGTGGCCGATCGGCCACCAGCGCTTTGGCTGATCGACCGAGAATACAAAGGCATCGTCGTCTCGCGTGGGTTCGAACGCCGTGCCGTCCGGCGAGGTCAGCGTGGCCGAGGGCTTGGCGTCGCCCTCGATGTCGACGTGAACGCGAACAACGGCTCGCTGCTCAGTCGCCTCCATCACCAGCGGCCGAACGTCGGCGATGCGGGTGGTGAAGGCCTCGATGTGGATCGGCTTCCAGATGCCGATGGTGGGCACGTCCGGGCCCCAATCCCAGCCGAAGTTGCAGGACATCTTCCGCATCTCGTTGAACGGGTGCTTCGCATTGGCGCCGTTGCCC
>CBDCBA010000026.1:0-21663 GCA_965214125.1 Tepidisphaeraceae bacterium | reverse complement strand
AGCGGCCCGACCACCTCCGCCTTGGGGCCGAGCATCGCGGTGCCGCGCACCGTCGTGCCCCCCTTGGCCTTCACCTGCCCGCGGCCGACGAGCCCGCCGCAGACGACCGTGTCTGCCACGATCTGGCCCTTCTTCTCGACCACGAGCGTGCCGACGGTCCTGATCTCCCGCCGCGCGTCGTAGCGCTTCACCTGCACGTCCGACACCTGCAACGCCTTGTGGCACTGCTTGCACGTGACCGTCTGCGCCTTGCGCCCCACCTCCTGCCGCGTGCCACAGTGGTAGCAGGCGATCAAGATCGTCTCGGGCGCGCGGAGGTTGGAGAGGAGGGAGGGCATCAGCTTGGGAGTTGGAGATTCGTGGTTGGGGATTTGGACCAGAGCAGAATCTCCGGCCCGAATCCCTAATCACCAATCCCGAATCACCTCGGCAGTCAGTTGCTCGACACCAGCCCGTTGCGCAGGTTAACCTGCGGCTCGGGCTGGCTTTGGCCCTGCTTGCCGGCGGCGGGGCCGACGCTGACGTGGCCCTTGAAGACCGCGCC
The DNA here is from genome assembly GCA_965214125.1 of Tepidisphaeraceae bacterium. Classification (GTDB taxonomy): domain Bacteria; phylum Planctomycetota; class Phycisphaerae; order Tepidisphaerales; family Tepidisphaeraceae; genus CBDCBA01. The sequence goes on along the minus strand of CBDCBA010000026.1, from coordinate 21,119 downwards.
CTCCTCCACCACCAGCTTGGCGGCCTGGAGGTCGCCCTCGTGGTCGCTCGACTGGCGCAGCTCGATCTTGCCGCTGGCGTTGAGGTTGCCGCGCACCGTGCCATCGACGCGGATGTTGCCCGCCTTGACGTCGCCGTTCAGGTTCGCCTCACGGTCGATGTGCAGGATGCCCGGCGACTTGACCTCGCCCTCGAACGTGCCCTGGATGCGGACGGCCTTCTCGAAGGAGAGCTCGCCCTTGAACGAAACGTCCGGGCCCAAAACGGTGGGAAATTCGGTGTCGGCCATGTCGCCTTCCGTGGCTGGCGGGGTGAAGATGAATCGCCGGCCGCCTCCTGCGACCGTCGCGAGCGAAGATACCGGGCTTACGTCCGAAGGGGAAGCGCAGGTTCACACATGGCCAGGAAGATTCTCATCATCGGTGCCGGCGGGCACGGCAAGGTGGTCGCCGACGCCGCCTTGGCCGCGGGCGACCACGTCGTCGGCTTCGTCGACGCCGACGCCGCGCGCGTGGGCCAGACGGTGTTGAACCTGCCGATCCTGGGCACGATGGCCCGGCTCGAGCATGTCGCCCGCGCCGCCGGCTGCCGCCACGCCGCCGTCGCGATCGGCGACAACCGCGTCCGCCACGAGCACGCCCGCGAGGTCCGCCGCGCCGGGCTGAACCTGGCGACGATCGTCCACCCCGCGGCAACCGTCTCCCCCTCGGCCACCCTTGCGGCCGGCGTCGTCGTCTGCATGGGGGCCGCCCTCTGCGTCGAGGCGACGATCGGCGAGGCGGCGCTCATCAACACGAACGCAACCGTCGACCACGAGTGCATCATCGGCCCGGCGGCGCACGTGGGCCCCGGCGCCCGCCTCGCCGGGCGGGTGGAGGTCGGCGAGGGCGCGTTCGTCGGCATCGGCGCGACGATCATCCAATGTGTGCGCCTGGGGCGCGTGGTCGACGCTGGGCGCCGGCGCAGTGCTCCTGCGCGATGCCCCGGCACAGACCAAGCTCGTCGGCGTCCCGGCGCGGGCGCTTTGAAATCGCGTAACGGCAAGTTGCGTTGATTTCCCCGACGCTCATCCGGTTTTTAGCCGCCCCGCCTTGCGGGGGCGCGCGGGTGCTTGATGAGCGCCGCGCGTTCGGCACGATCGGTACAAGCAGCGACGCGATTCGATGTGTTCCAGGAGCGGCGGTGCGGCGGTTAGCGTCGCGGGGTCGCGGCCGCCGTTGTGGGCGGGCCGCATCGTTCTTCGCCGCCGTGCCCTGCGCCGGGCGGCTTTCTCATTCGGGAGAACCCCGTGATCTCGTCCCTCTCCGCGCCGCTGAGCGCCCTGCGGCGATGGCTCGCCCGCAGTGCGCCGCCAACGGCGACCCTCGCATCGGAACCGCTGGAACCCCGGCGGTTGCTGTCTTCCACCACCTCTACTCCCGCCGAACCGGCCTCGTCGACGCCGGAGGCGGAGCTGCACGCGTCGCTGTCGACGTCGTCGCTGACCGCGGCCGACCTCGATCTGGCCCCGCTGGCCGAGACGCTCACCGGGCCGATCGAGCTCGACGGCTTCGCCCCCGACGCCGACGGCGACGGCTGGATCGTCACCGGCAGCGTCGCCCTGCCCGGCGGCGGGCGCATGCCCTTCAACACCGACGCCGCCATCACCGCGGCCAAGGGCGACGGCGGCGTGACGCTGCTCGACGTGGAGCTCGGCCCCGTCGATCTCGACCTGCTCGGCCTGCGCCTCGATTTGCAACGCGTCGCCTTGCGCGTCATCGCCACGCCCGGCGAAGGGCAGGTGCTGGGCAACCTGATCTCCGACCTGTTCACCACCGACCAATCCGGGGGCAATGAATGCCCTTGTCCGCCCGCTGAACGAAGCGCTGGGCGCTGCGGTCGGCGGCGGGAACATGGCCATCGATTCGCTGGGCCCTCGACCAACAGCTCGGCGACGCCGACGCCGCCATCGACCTTGCACTAAGCGACCTACCCGCCTCGTCGTTGCTCGCCACGCCGGCCTTTGACGGCGGAACGCTCCAGTCGCTCACGAGCGGCCAGACGCCGCTGCCCGACGAGGTGCGCGTGCTGTCGCTGTCGATCGGAGAACTCGACCTGAACGTGCTGGGCCTGCGCGTGCAGACGCTGGCGCCCGTCGACCTGAGCCTGCGCGCCGCGAGCGGGCCGGGCAAGCTGCTGGGCAACCTGTTCGTCGGCCTGGCGTCGCTGCTCGACCCGCTGCTGCCGCAGGACGTCGGCGGCCCGGTCACGCCCGGCGAGCCCTCCACTCCGCCGCCGCCGTCGTCGATGGACATGCTCGAGGAAAACGCCGTGCCCGTCATCGGCCTGGAGCTGCGCGACGTCGACCTCTACCTGCTGGGCCTCGAGGCGAGCCTGAACGTCGACCTCGCCGTGGCGTTGCAAACCGAGGAGGGCGACTTCCTCGGCAAGCTCCTGCTGAACGAGCTCGAGCAGATCGAAGCGGAGGTGCGCGAGGCCGGCTTCGAGCCGCTGGAGTCGCTGCTGGGCTACCTCTTCAACGGCACCGGGGCGACCGGCGCCGTGACAAACGAACTCGCCGCATCGCCGGCCGACGACGCGGGCGTGACCGCGGCCGGCGCTCCGGCCACGTTCTTCACGCGGCCCGGCCTGGGCGGCAACGGCGGGGACAGGGCGCTTGTCGACCCCGAACCGATCACGCTAATCGACCTGAGCATCGACGGCCTCGATCTTGACCTGCTCGGCGTGCTGATCCGCTCGCAGGGCATCAGCCTTGAGTTGCGGGCTGATCCCGGCCCCGGCGCGTTGCTGGGCAACCTCGTCGGCCGACTGGTCGGCGGGTTCGGGCCCGGCGTCGGCAGCACGCCGGCCAACGCGTTCTCCGACACCGCCATCGAACCGGCCAACGAGCCAATAAGCGAGCCGATGAGCGAGCCGAACATGCTGGAACAGGCGCCGACCGTCTCGGTCGTGCCGGTGGGCCCGATCGCCAACGCCGACGTCCGCTCGACGATCGGCGGCCCCTCGCCGATCGTCCTGGGCAGCCTGTTCGCCGGCGACGCCGACGGGGACGACACGCTCTTCGCGTAACCTCCTATGCCTTCAACGTCACGCGGCCGCGCCCTTGGGCGCGGCCGCGTTTGTCTTGCACGCAGCGATCTACTGTCGCACGAGGATCGCCGTGCCCCAGGCGGGGAGTTCGCCGGAGAGCGTGCCGTCCGTCGCCGCGTGGCCGTCGATCATCGGCTCGACGCGCGGCCGCGCGGTGGCGCTGCCTTGCTCGAACATCACCGCCGCCTGGGTCGGGTCGAGGTAGTCGACGTACGTGCCCTCCGCGACCGGCAGCTTGATCTGCCGCGTCTCGCCGCTGCGGTTGAGGACGACGTACGCGACCTGCCCGTCGTGCTCGCGCTTGAAGGCGTAGACGTTCGCCGCGTCGTCCGTCAGCGCCGGCTCGAAGTCGCCGACCCGCAACGCCTCCACGCTGTTGCGCACGGCAATCGCACGCTGGAAGGCGTCGAAGATTTGCTGATCAAAGCCGTCGCTGCTCCCCTCGTACGGCCCCTGGTCCGGCCACGGGAACGGCTGGCGGTTGCTCGGGTCGTCCGGGGCCCACATGCCCGCCTCGTCGCCGTAGTAGGTCATCGGCGCGCCGACGAAGGCGTGCTGGAAGTTGACGAGCTGAATCATCCGCCGCCACTCCTCGGCGTCGGGTTTGCGCTCGCTGTACATCGGCCCGTCGAAATGCTGGGCGTTGTCCTGCGGGCGGTTGGCCCCGTCGTAGGGGCGGTCCGGGTTGACGAACATGCTCGCGAGGCGGTCGGTGTCGTGGCTGCCCATCAGGTTCTGCTGCGCGTACGTGATCGGCCGCGGGTAGCGGTTGACGACCTCGAGCAACCGCTCGTTGAACTCGCTCACCGACAGCGCCGTCTCTTCGTCGACGAAAAAGTCCTGCGTCGGCATCGCGAACTGGTAGTTCATCACCGCGTCGAACTCGTCGCCCTGCAGCCACGGGTCCGCCCACTGCCAGATCTCGCCGGTGATGTAGGCGTCGGGCTTGGTCTCCTTGACGACCTTGCGCCAATCCTTCCAGAACGGGTGCGGGATGTCACCCGGCACGTCCAGCCGCCAGCCGTCGATGCCATCGTCCGTCGACGGGTCGCCATCCGGGTCGAGCCAGCGCTTCGTGATGTTGAAGATGTGCTCGCGCGGCCCTGGTGCCAAACCAAGCTCCGCATCCTTCTTAAACGCCGGCAGCGCGCCATTCGGCTTGTCCCACGCGACATACTGAATGCCCCCCGGCTGCCCCACCGTCTCGGGCTTACCCCAGTTCTCGGGATCACCCCAATCCGTGATCTCAAACCAATCCGCGTAGCGACTCTCCTTCCCCTTCTCCAACACATCTTGAAAGAACGGGTGCGCCGTCCCCACGTGATTGAACACCCCGTCAATCACCACCTTAAACCCCTGCGCGTGCGCCTCCTGAGTGAAATCGAGAAACACCTGATCACTCGGCGACCAAACCCAAGTCGCCGGATCATCCGTCTCCTCCCCAAAACTCGGCGGATACGACAACTCTCCTCCGGCCTCCGTGTCTCCGTGTTCTCCGTGGTGAGCAACGACCCCAAAGTTGTCGTCGACATGACGGAAATCCGCCGTGTCGTACTTGTGCATCGACTCGGCCTCGAAGATCGGGTTGAAGTAAATCGCCGTCACGCCAAGCTCGCGAAGGTACGGCAGCTTCTCGCGCACGCCCTGCAAGTCGCCGCCGTACCGCCGGGCCCAGACATCGCCGGTGCCGGTGTAGAAGTTGTCTGACGTCTCATCCGGCGGCGTCTCGCCTTCGAGCACGGTCCACCAGTCGGTGTTCCAGCCGACGAGGTGTTCATAGTCGAACACGCCGGGGTCGTTGTCCGGGTTCGCGTTGCGGAAGCGTTCGGGGAAAATCTGATACCAAACGGCGTCGGCGGCCCACTCGGGCACATCGAACGCCTGCGGCTCGACGCTAAACGGGTGGGAACCAACCTTTGATCCGGGCGCATCACGATTCAATACAGTGCGAGTATCGCCATCGACCACTAAGAACCGGTAGTAGGCGAGGCCAGGCTCAACCCGATAGTGTGCGGTGCCCCCGAGCACGTCCTCGCGTTCCTCAACCTGATCCGTCGACAGGACGGTCGATGAAAGATCAACCTCTGCCTCGAAGACGTCAAGCCCCCGCTCGCTCGCAATCCGCTTCATCAAAGTAGGTTCGGGAAAGCCCTCGTCGGGCCGCATGTATGGCGTTGGCTGCACCAGTATCTTCTCGACATCCCCTTGTTGTGTGTAGACTCGCAGGCGGTAAACATCTAGATCGACCTGAACTGCATCCGTCGCCGGATCATGCCGCACGAACTCCGCATTGATCGCGTTCTCCTCCGGCGGCGGGGCTTTGCGGATGTCGGGGCCGATGACCACGCCGCTGTTGAAGCCACCATAGTTGTCGCCGACGCGCAACTCTTCATCGTCGGTCGGGTCCGTCAGCCAACGCTCGCCGTCGACGACGAACTTGTACTCGTACTGCCCCGCCTTCAGCGGCACCTCGGCCGTCCAGACGCCGTCGGCGTCCGGGTCGCTCATCGCCGTCGTGCCGCCGTTCCAGCCGTTGAAGCTGCCGGCGAGGTTCACTCGCTCGGGCGGCTGCTCCCACTCGGTTGCGTCGAGCTTGAACGTGGCGACGTAGCCGTCGTCGGTCTTCTCCTGCGTGACCTCGGCCGCGATTGGGGAGACCGCCAACGCAAGCGACAACAACGCCGCGCTTTTAGCCGCTGGCGGAAGCCGGCGTTTTGCTCGCGAGATACCGAAGCGCCGGCTTCCGCCGACGGCTAAGAGCCGATCATGAAAGTAGGTCATCGCGGAACTCCAATGGTCAAAGGTCATTTCCCCAGGAAACCGCCGCCCTAGCCCCGCGCCGCGGTCCGGGCGATGGCCGTGGAATCGCGAAGCACCAGGTGCGTCTTGAGCGTTTCCGACACTGCCTCGCGCCGCCCCTCGACACGCTCGATCAGCCGCGCGCACGCACGGCGGCCGACGTCGTACAGGGGCAAATGCACCGTCGTCAGGCTCGGCAAGACGAACGCCGCGTGCGGCAAGTCGTCGAAGCCGACGACGCTCACGTCGCCCGGCACGGCGATCCCCTTGCGCTGCAGGTAGTGCATTGCCCCGATCGCCATCTTGTCGTTGCCGGCGAACAGGGCGGTGAGGTTCGGGTGGTCGTGCAACAGTCGCCTGGCCGCGGCGGCGCCGCCCTGCTCGGTGAACTGCCCGTCGGCGGTAAAGCTGTCGCACGGCGCGACGCCCGCCCCCTCCAGGCGTTGGCACCACACCTCGCGGATGTCGCGCGAGGCCGCGATGTCCGTCGCCGCGTGGAGCAGGCCGATCTCGCGGTGGCCCAGTTGCAGCAGGCAGTTCATCACCTGCTCGGCGCCGGCGGCGTAGTCGCTGGCGACGTAATCGAGCGACGGGCCCGCCGCCCACTCCAGGCGGTTGTCGACGACCACGGCCGGATAGCCCCCCTCGGCAAAGTCGGCCGCGTAGCGGAAGGCGTCGGTGTGGCCCAGCAGCAGCACGCCGTCGACGTAGCGGCGCTCGAAGAGCTCGACGTGCTTGTTCGACTTCACGTAGCGCGGCTTGGCCTGCTCGAGCAGCACCTTGAAGTCGCGCGAGGCGGCCTCGTCGGTGATGCCGCTGAGGAGTTCGCCGAAGTAGGCGTCGGCGAAGGCGTGCCGCAGATCGGGCAGCATCGCGGCGATCGTTTTGACGTACTTGCCGCTAAGGGACTGGGCCAGGCGGTTGGGCTGGTAGTCGAGGTCGCGCATCACGCCGCGCACGCGGTCGCGGGTGAGCTGGCTGATGCGGTCGGAATTGTTCAGGACCAGGCTGACGGTCGCCACGCTGACGCCGGCCTCCCTGGCGACGTCGCGCAGGTTTGGCGTGCGCGGCTGGCCCCGGCCGCGTGATTCGCGCGGCGCGACGGGCGAGAGGGTGGGCGAGTCGGGCGGGGGCATTGGGCGAGCGGTGGCGTTGAACGGCGAGTTAACCAGTCTACCGGCGGCTGTTGCCTCCGGCAACCGAATCATCTGGTTCCTCCCAGCCCCGTACTGCGGTCTTAATAGGCAGCGTCGGCCGCAGGGTCGGGCGTTGCCCAACTTCGCGGCATTTGCCGGTTGACGCTCCGCGTGCATGTGATAGGCTTCACCGATCCGCTTTTCGCCCCTGTGCATTGGTTGGGTTAACGCATTAACCTCAAGCGGAACGCCCTATCTCGATCTCGATTCCCTCCGGAGGATACCCCCCATGAAGAAGATGCTTCCCCTGCTCACGGTGGCCGCGCTTGCCGCCGCCGCCAGCACCGCCGTTGGTCAGACCGTTGACGGCAGTCTCGCCGGTGACGCCTACGGCCTGCCCGTCGCCCTGCAAGACACCCAAACCAACTTCGGCGACAACACCAACCCCGATCAGGCCTTCGCCAACGGCTCGGAGCTGGACGGCGCTTACGCCACCATCGCCGACGACACGCTCTTCCTGCTGTTGACCGGCAACCTCGAGAGCAACTTCAACAAGCTGGAGCTCTTCATCGACAGCGTCGACGGCGGGCAGAACACGATCGACCAGAGCGTCGACAACGGCGGCACGAACCCGAACGTCGACTTCGACGCCCTGCAAAGCCTCAGCGGCCTGACCTTCGATGACGGTTTCGACGCCGACTACTACTTCACGTTCACCGGCGGCAACGACCCCTACGAGTCGTTCGCTAACTACGCCGTGCTCGGCGACGGCAGCGGCGGCCTGTTCCTCGGCGGCGGCCCCGGTCGCTTCATCGACGGGGCGAACGACATCGACATCGCGATCGACAACTCCAACATCCTGGGCGTCGGCGGCGGCAACGGCACGGCCGCTCCCGGTGTGGCGGCCGCAGTGACGACGGGCATTGAGTTCGCCATCCCGCTCGCGGCTTTGGGCAACCCGTCCGGCGACATCGCGATCAGCGCCTTCATCAACGGCAGCGGCCACGACTTCCTGAGCAACCAGGTGCTCGGCGGCATCGGCGGCGGCGACAACCTCGGTGCTCCGAGCGGCGTCGACTTCGGCAACATTGCCGGCGATCAGTTCTTCGCCGTGGCCGTGCCCGAGCCCACCAGCCTGGCCCTGCTGGGCCTCGGCGGCATCGCGGCCCTGCGTCGCCGCCGCTAAGGCGCGACGGGATCGGTTTCATCACGCGGGGGTCGGCCAACGCCGGCCCCCACGTTTTCGCCTCGCCAGTTAAGCGGTTTACAGATGCCTCACCTGCTGCCCGACCTCGCTCCGTCCCTCGCCCGCCGACTCGTCGCGCTCGCGTGCGCGGCGGTGCCACTGGTCGCGACGGCGACTGCGGTGGCGCAGGACCAGTCGGCCGCGGCGACGCTGCAACTTTTCGAATCCTCCTGGCGCAACGCCGAAAGCCGCGCCGCCGATGCCTTCGTGGCCGGCTACGGGGCCGTCTGGGTTCCCCCGCCGGGCCTGGCCGACACGGGCGGGTTCAGCGTCGGCTACGACCAATTCGACCGCTTCAACCTCGGCAGCCCCGATCAGCGCACTCTCTACGGCACCGAGCGCGAGGTGCGCGCCATGAACGACGCCTGGCACCGCTTCGGCGGGCGCGTCTACGCCGACCTCGTCTGGAACCACAACGGCTTCCGCGACAGCAGCACGCCCGGCTTCGTCGAGAACGGCGGCTACCCCGGCTTCGTGACCACGTTGCCGGACGACGTGGACGGCGACTTCCACAGCGCCTTCGCGACCGGCACGATTGAGGGGCGGCTGAGCGGGCTGATCGACATCGACCACGCCACGAACCACCGCTTCGTCCGCAACCCGGTCTTCGAGGGCGATTCGCGCAACATCCCGTTCGAGCAGGCCGACCTCGACAACCGCCGCTTTTACTCCAGCCAGAGCGGCCCGAGCCGCACGCTGTTCGACCCGAAAACCGGCGAAACCTTCACCGTCTACGACTTTCGCGGCGACGGCAGCGAGATCGCCGACGGCACGCCGGTTGAAGAAAACGCCCTCGGCTACCTGATGCGCAACGCGCAGTGGTACGTGCAGGACGTCGGCTTCGACGGCTTCCGCCTCGACGCGGTCAAGCACATGGAGCCGTGGGTGCTCGAGTACCTCGACCGCGCCGTCTACGGCGCCAACCCGCGCAAGCTGCTCGACGGCAGCACCGACCACGTCTTCAGCTTCGGCGAGGCCCTCGACGGCGACAAAAGCCTGCTTCAGCAGTACACCCGCAAGGACATCGACCCGAGCCAGCCCAACGTCGTCGGCGGCAACCGCGACGTGCTCGACTTCCCGCTGCACTTCGCGCTCAAGGGCAACCTGACGAGCAACGGCTTCAACAACGATTGGCGCAACGTCGTCAACGCCAGCTTCGACTCCAACGACGATGGCCTGGCCAACAACGGCAGCCAGGGCGTGGCGTTCGACGCTTCGCACGACGACAACGGTGCCGACCTCGGCAACGTCGCCAATGCCTACCTCTCGATGCGGCCGGGGAACTGGATCGTCTACCACAACGCCAAGCAGTTCGGTGACGGGCGCGACTTCCCCAAGGATGGCCGCGGCGATGCCCTCGGCGGCGTTTTCGGCGACACGATCCCCACGCTCGTCGAGATCCGCAACACCCACGGCCGCGGCGATTATCAGGAGCGCTGGCTCGACAAGGAGACGCTCGTCTACGAACGCGAGAACAGTGCCATCGTCGGCCTGAACAACCGCAGCGACGGCGGCTTCGACACCCGCACCGTGCAGACGGCCTTCGATCCCGGCACGCGACTGGTCGAGATGACTGGTAATGCCCGCGACGGCCAAGGCGTGGTCGCCGTCGACGGCAACGGCGACGCGACGATCCAGATCCCGCGCAACGGCGATACGGGCGGCAATGGGTACGTCATCTACGGCCTGCCGGCGCCGCAGGGCGAGCTGAGCATCAGCGGTGTCAGCCAAGTCATCGAGGGCGGCACGCCGACGGCCGACACGAACGGGACGACGCGCTTGGCCGACTACCACGTCGTTACCGGCGACAGCTTCGGCATCACACTCCAAACCGAGGCCGTCACGCTCAGCGACGGCTACCGCGACGTGCAGGCCGACGGCGACAACGCCCTCTTTAAAGTCAACGGCGGCCTCGACGCCAACGGCAACGGCGCGGTCGACAACGTCACGCCCGGCACCGTCGCCTACGGATTCGAGGCTTTTGCCGACAAGAGCAGCGACCTCTTCAACGGCGGCGACGGCGAGTTCACGCAAACCGTCGACGCGACGGAACTTCCCGAGGGCGTGAACTTCGTCGAGGTCCGCGCCTTCCGCCAGCGCGATGGCGGCGGTGGTGGGGAGCCGGCGGTCTTCAGCACGTTCAAGCAGGTGCTGTACGTCGACCGCTTCGCGCCCGAGAGTGCGCTGTTCGACGTCAAGCCGCTGGCCAGCCAGGACGCGGACTTCCGCCAGTTTGTCCTGCAAAGCACCGACGCGACCGCCAACAGCGTCCACACGTTCCTGAACCTGCCCGCGAGCGTAACCGAGGCGCAGATCCTGAGCATGCTCAGCGACGGCAACAAGGCCGGGCAGATCGACCGCGATTTGTTCGCCTACGGCTTTGACGATGTCCAGAGCGGCAACAACGTCGTCACGGTTGTCACCTTCGAGATCACCGGCAACTTCAGCGTCCAGCGTTTGAGCGGCATCGCCCTCGACACCGGCCTCGGCCTGGGCGTGGGCGACGTAAACGCCGATGGCAGCTTCGGCAGCGACGATGTCTTCGGCGGCGGCGCCTTCGAGCAGGTGCTTTACAGCCAGGGCGGCCAGTTCAACCCCGCGGCCGACCTCGACGGCGACGGCGACGTGGATACCTTCGACCTGATCGGGCTCGAGACGATCTACGACGCTGCCGGCGCGACCGCCGCGAGCGACGAGGCCCGCGCCGCCGAACTGCGGCGTGGCAACATCAACCTCGACGGCCTCACGAACGCCGACGATATCGACGCCCTCTTCGCCGCCGTCATCGCCGGCTCGACCGACTGGCAGAGCGACCTCGACGGCGACGGCCTCGCCGACGGCGACGATGTCGACCTGCTCGTTCGCGAGCTCTTCGAAACCGAATACGGCGACGCCACGCTCGACGGCAACGTTGACGAGGCGGACTTCGACGCCCTTGCCGCCAACTACAACATGGCCGGCGGCTGGGCCGACGGCGACTTCAACGGCGACGCCTTCGTCGACCGGCGCGACTACGACATCCTCGCGCTCTACTTCGGCTTCCCCGGCGCCGGGCGCGATGCCCCGCCGATCCCGGAGCCCGCGTCGGCCTCGCTGCTGTTGCTGGGCATCGCCGGTTTGGGATTGCGTCGCCGCCGGAAACCGCAATGCCTGTCGTAACGAATGTTCGGTTGAAGCGGTCGCCCCCACCCCCCCCCCCGCGCCGCCTCTCACCCACCCCCCGCGCCGCCTCTCACCCACCCCCCGCACGCACACGCACCCTGGTCGAACGCTCGGCCAACGTCTGAGGAGACACCCATGACCCGTTCGCACCATTCCACCCGCCGGGCCGGCTTCACGCTGGTCGAGCTGCTGGTCGTCATCGGCATCATCGCGCTGCTGATCGGCATCCTGCTGCCGACGCTGAGCAAAGCGCGCGAGAGCGCGCGCACGATCGTCTGCCTGAGCAACCAACGGCAGGTGTCGACGGGCATCTTCATGTTCGCCAACGACCGTGGCGTCATTCCGACGCTTAGCGACGACTCCGCCGTCAAGCTGGTCGACCCGAACGGCAACCTGTACGACTACCGGACAGACGACGCGGGCAACCGCTTTGTGAAAGATTGGGTCAGCAGCATCGTCTCCTACCTGGAGAGCGGCGACACCGACTTCACCAACCGGACGATTACCAACAGCCAGGGTGAAGAGGTCTTCACGGCGAGCGAGTTCGTGCAGTGCGCGAGCGATCCGGCGATCGGTCAGGATTTGGGCTACATCCTTCCGACCAACACCGATGGCCGCAAGAGCCTCGTCAGCTTCGGCTTGAATGCCGACATTGCCACCGTGAATGTGAGCAACGGTGGCCAACGGCGGGCCGCGTTCGGCGCCGGGTGGGGGCCGAACTCCACGGGCAACTGGATCGGCATCTACGGCAGCGAGAACATCTACAGCGACGACGGCGTCAGCTACCACGGCACCAGCGCCGGCGGCAAGCTGACCAAGGTCACCAACTCCTCGGGCACGATGCTGTTGGCCGACTGCGGCACGATCCGGGAGAATCCGGGGAGCGTCAGCTTCAACGACCGGCCGGACATGCTGGCCTACTTCACCAACTACATGGCCTACAACGATGCCGCGCCGGAGAACTGGGGCACGCTGGCGGGCATCATGCAGACGGGCTGGATCAACACCCGCGTCCCGCTCAACCGCCACGACCAGCAGGCCAAGAACGCCGCCGGCTTCTTCCCCGATGCCACCGGGCCTTTCGCGGGCGAGGGTGGCAGCGTGAACGTCGCCTTTGTTGATGGCCACGCGGCCAACATCAAGTACGGCGAGATGGACAAGGTGAAGGTCACGCCCTTCGACCTGCCCAACGTGCCGAGCAGCAACACCGGCGGCTAAAGCGGCTTCAGCGCCTGGTGGGTGGGGGGGGGTGCCACTGCATCTTTGCAGTGGTCGGGCCCAGACACTGCAAGAGTGCAGTGGCACCGAGACGCTCGCCTCCAAGTGAGCCGAACTCGCTCCAAGCGATTGATCCCTAGGGACACCAATCCGGCCGCCCGCGACGCCCGTCGCGGGCGGCCGCTTTACACGTGGGGGGCGGTTCAGTCGCCCGCCCGTCCGGCCGATGTGGAAGGTGATGCCCACCGCCCCCACTGCCCCTCTGCCGTCGGCCGTTCCCGCCCTGCCCGCCGTGGTCGGCGACGACCGCCGGCGCAGCGAGCGCGTGCCGCAGATGGTCGAGGGGTGGATGAGCGGCGCCAGCAACGCGGGCCGCTCGGGCTCCAACTCGTCGGGCCGCAAAGTCTTCGTACGCGACCTCTCGCTCCACGGCGTGGGCCTGATCAGCGACTCGGCCTCGACGGTCGGCGACCGTTGCTGGGTGCTGATCCACCGCGGCGCGCTGCGCCTGAGCACGCGCGTCCAGATCGTCGCCTGCCGCCCCCGCGACGACGGCCGCTTCGACCTCGGCGGGGAGTTCTACTGATCGCGTAATTGAGCCGGAGCCGGAGATCGAAAAGGCGCAAAGGGGCAAAGAGAGAGGCAAAGACCAGAGGGAGGTAGAGGCTTGCGAATCGGCAAACCTCTACCTCCCTCACGTTCTCTTCTGCCTTTGCTCTCTCTTTGCCTCTTTGCGCCTTTGCGATCTCTGATCCGCCCCCCCCCCGTCTTACCGCGCCGCCATCGCGTCGTCAGGCACCTCGACGCCCAGCTTCTCCGCGATGCGGCCTCCGAGTTCGGGGCTGACCTGGAACAGGTGGCACAACGCCCGCATCTGCACCTCGCGGCGGCAGTCGCCCAAGCCGCCGGTGTAGGCCTCGACCGTGCGCTGCTTCTGGTCCTCGTGGAAGAGGTTCCAGAGCTCCCCGGCCTGCTTGTAGTTCTCGTTGCCGCTGTCGGCGTTGTGGTCGAAGCGGTCGACCGTCGTATCGCCCAACTCCCAGGCCGGCTCCTTGTACTCGGGCTGCTCCTTGGGGGCGTTCTCGAGCGAGTTGGGGTAGTAGCCGGGAATGCTGCCGCCGAAGCCGGTGCTCATCTGGCCGTCGCGTTGGTAGTTCATCACCGGGCAGCGGGCCTTGTTGACCGGCAACTGCTGGTAGTTCGTGCCGATGCGGTACTGGTGGGCGTCCTGGTAGCTCATCAGCCGGGCCTGGAGCATCTTGTCCGGGCTGAAGCTGATGCCGGGAACGATGTTGCTCGGGTTGAAGGCCGACTGCTCGATCTCGGCAAAGTAGTTCTCGGCGTTCTTGTTCAGCTCGAAGGTGCCGACCTCGATGAGCGGGTAGTCGCCGTGCGGCCAGACTTTCGTGAGGTCGAACGGGTTGAACTCACACGCCTTCGCCTGCTCGTCAGTCATGACCTGGATGAACATGTCCCACTTCGGGAAGTCGCCCTTCTCGATGCTCTCAAAAAGATCGCGCTGCGACGACTCGCGATCCTCGGCGATGAGCTTCGCCGACTCCTCGGCGGTCATGGTCACGTTGCCCTGCTGCGTCTTGAAGTGGAACTTGCACCAAAACCGCTCGCCGTCGGCGTTGATAAGGCTGAACGTGTGGCTGCCGTAGCCGTTCATGTGGCGGTAGCTCTTGGGCAGGCCGCGATCGCTCATGAGGATCAGCACCTGGTGCATGCTTTCGGGGCAAAGGGACCAAAAGTCCCACTGCATGTCGTTGTCGCGCAGGTTCGTTTTCGGGTGCCGCTTCTGCGAGCGGATGAACATCTGGAACTTGTACGGGTCGCGCACGAAGAAGACGGGCGTGTTGTTGCCGACAAGGTCCCAGTTGCCCTCCTCGGTGTAGAACTTCATCGAGAAGCCGCGCACGTCGCGCTCCCCGTCGGCCGCGCCGCGCTCGCCGGCGACGGTGCTGAAGCGTACGACCATCTCCGTCTGCTTGCCGACCTCGCTGAACAGCTTGGCCTTGGTGTACTTGCTGATGTCGTGCGTGACGGTCAGCGTGCCGTACGCCCCGCTGCCCTTGGCGTGGACGACGCGCTCGGGGATGCGCTCGCGATTGAAGTGCTGGATCTGCTCAAGCAGGGCCACGTCCTGGAGCATGGCGGGCCCGCGCGGGCCGGCGGTGAGCGTGTTCTGGTTGTCGGCGATCGGGCAGCCGGCGTCGGTGGTCAGCCGGTTGGGGGCATTGGTCTCGTCGACGGTCGAGCGGGCGTCGTCGCCGTACTGGCCGTTCTTGCCGGGGGTGGTGGCACCGTGGTTGTTGGAGTCGGGCATGCACCGAGCTTAGGTGCGAAACGAGCGAGCCGTGCGGGTTATTCGGCATCCGCGGCGTCGCCGGATCGGCGTTGCTCGAGCATCCACGCGATCGCGTCGGGCAGCGCGGCGGGGACCATGCTGGCGTGGCTCTGGTCCTCGTAGACGCGGAAAACCGACTTCGCCCCCGATCGCGCCGCCGACTCGGCCAGGCCGCGCAGGCGCGCCTCGCGGAAGATGCGGTCGTACTCCGCCGCGGCGACGAAAGTGGCGACGCGGTTGGGGTTGCCGACGGACTCGCCCCCGCCCGCGAGCAGCCCGACGGCGGCCAGATAATCGCCGCCGTGTGCGGTCCAGCCGGCGGCGGTGATCGCCCCGAGCGAGTGGCCGACGGCGTAGACGCGGTCGAGGTCGATCGGGTAGAGGTCGGCCATCGTGTCGACGAGCAGCCCGAGCGACCGGGCGTCGGCAAGGACCGGGTAGGTCTGCGGGCTGAGCACGATGAACCCGTGCTCGTCCGCCAGGCGCTTGACCAGCCCGACGCCGTACCCCTCCATGAACAGGTTCTCGTCGCCGCCGGCACCGTGCAGGGCGATTACCAGCGGCAGCCGCACGCCATCCCGCGCGGCCATCGCGAGGGCGTCGGCGGGCGCGTAGATGCGCGACGGGATCGTCAGCGGCAGCGGCGGACCAAGGTCGATTGTCCGCCAGTAGTCGCCGGGCCGGTTGGCGTACGGGTCGTCGCCGTGTTCCAGGGCCGCGACGCTTTGGGGCAGTTCCTCGCTGAGCGCCGCCAGGTTGGTCAGGGTGGAGGTCATGCTGACTGCGGGCGAGGTGCCGTCGAGCAGGCCCAGGCGTGACGAGAGGGCCAGGGCCGAGCGGCGGAGATCCTCGCGGTCGGGCGGCATCGTCGCGACGGCGGCCTCGAGCCGTTGTTCCAGTGACGTCCGCAACGCCGCGGGCGACTGCGGCAGAATCGTGACGTAGCCGCGCCGCCAGTATGAGCCGTCGCCGTGCCCGCCGATCTGCACTTCGTACCGGCCCGCCGGCAAATCGGCATCGGGCCGCCAAACGACTCGATCTCCCGCGGTGCGGAACCGCTCGCGGAACACCACGTCGCCCGCCTCCTTCGCAACGCGCACCCTCAGCCGGTCCGGGCGGCGCTCGACCTGGTACAGCGGCGCGAGATGGAACGCGACGGTCTCGACCTCACCCGCGACGGCGATTTCCGGCTCGACCCGCGCCTGCGTGGCCCGCGCCGCCCGCTGGCTCGGCGCGCGCTCGGCGGCGGGCAGGATCGCGTCGGTCGCGGCGTCGAGATCGCGCACGGCCCGCTCCCAGTTGCGGCGAAACATCTGGCGGGCGAGGTAGTCGAAGCGGCGATTGAGTTGGTCGCGCTGCGCCGCCGGAATGGTCTGCTCGGCCATCGCGCGCTCGAGGGAGACGTAGCTCAGGGCCGCGTCGGTGCGCCGCGCCACCGCGAACGACTCGGCCACCCCCGCCCCCGCCAACGGCGCGGCCGCGAGCAGCCAGAGGAGCGCGAACAATCCGGCCCGGCACAACAACGCAAATCGCATCACGGGCATCCTACGACGCCGGCCCTAGCGTGGATCGTGCCCCGCCGCCCGGAGAACCAGAGCAGCGCAGAGGTCGTCGTCGACATGACGCCCGACCAGGTTGACATGACGCCCGACAAGCCGCGCCGTCGCAAGGGCCAGTCGCTGCCGGTGGCCGAGGAGCCTTGGTACAAGGATGGCTTGCGCTTCCGCTGCACGGTCTGCGGCAACTGCTGCACCGGCCCGCCCGGCTACGTTTGGGTGACTGACGCCGAAATTGCCCAACTCGCGGCCGGCCTGTCGATGGAGGAGGAAGCGTTTCGCAAGCAGTACATCCGCCAGGTCGGCCACCGGCAGAGCCTGACCGAGCAACGCCGCGCCGGCGGGAACTACGACTGCGTCTTCCTCAAGCCGTTGCCCGGCGACTCGAAGCAGGTTCGCCGCCGCGGGTGCAGCGTCTACGAGCACCGCCCGCTGCAATGCCGCACTTGGCCGTTTTGGCACGGCCTGCTCGAAAGCCGCGACGCCTGGCGGCACAGCAAATCGACCTGCCCCGGCCTCGACAGTCCCAACGGCAAGCTCTACGGCGTGAAGGAGATCGAGGCCAATCGCGACGCGAAGGTCTGGCCCGATGATCCGCCATCGAGTGCCGAATGATGGAGATTCCTTGAGTGCCGCCGACGTTTTCATCAGTTGCGCCGAGACCAGCGGCGACATGCACGCCGGCGGCCTCGTGCGCGCGCTGCTCGACCAATGCCCGGAGTTGAAGGTCGAGGCGGCGGGCGGGCAGCACCTACGCGATGCCGGGGCGACCCTCTTGTTCGACACGGTGACGAAAGCCACCTTCGGCCTGGCCGCGTTCGGCCGGGCGGCGGAGGTCTGGTCGATGCTCCGGCAACTCAAGCGGCGCTGGCGTGAACAGGGCCCGCCGAAGCTCGTGATCTGCTGTGATTCCTGGACGCTGCACAAGCACGTCCTGAAGCTCGCGCGGCAGTTCGGCTGCCGCACGATGTACTACATCTCGCCGCAGGTCTGGGCCAGTCGCGAGGGGCGAACCGTCAAGATGGCCCGGCTCATCGACCGCCTGGCGTGCATCCTGCCGTTCGAGGAACAGTGGCTGCACGACCGCGGCGTCAACGCGACGTTCGTCGGCCACCCGCTGTTCGATCACCTGCCCGATCCGCAGCGGCGCGAGCCGCGTGAGGCGCGCGACGGCCTGCACGTCGCGGTCAACTTCGGCAGCCGGTTGGGAACGGCCAAGGCGCACCTGCCAGCGTTGACGGCGGTGATCGACCGGATCGAGGCCGCCCTGCCGGGCGCACGCTTCTCGACGCCGACGGTTTCGACGACCGACGCCTTGGTTCGCGAGGCCGTGGGCGAACGCGTGGCAGTCGACCTCGATGGCTTCGACCGCATCATGGCCGACGCGGATTTTGCCGTGACCGTCAGCGGCACCGCCACGCTGCACACGGCGGCGCACGGCGTGCCGATGGTGATCGTCTACCGCGCCGGCCGGTTTCTCTGGCACGCGCTGGGCCGGCACATCGTCAAGACGCGCACGTACGGCTTGGTGAACCTGCTCCACCCCGAGCGTCGCCACGTGGTGCCGGAGTTTATCCCATGGTTCGGCGAGCCCGCGCCCGTCGCCGACGCCGCCCTGTCGATGCTGCGCGACCCAACGGCCCTGGCCACCAAGCGCGGCGAGCTGGCGGCCATCGTTGATCCCCTCCGCCACCGCGGCGCCGGCATGAACGCGGCGAAGATCGCGCTCGAACTGCTAGACGCCTGACGTCTGCTCCCGCATCCGCCGATCGACCTGGGCGTCGAGCTGCGCCAGCACGCTGCGGCCGCGGTCGTCCTGAAGCTTGCCCGCGAGGTCGCCGCTGGCGGCGTCGAGGCGACGGCGTTCGTCGGCGGTGAGCGACTGCTCGACGGCCTCATCGTCATCGACCGCGGCCGTCGCGGCGGGACGATCGGCGGCGTCCGCGTCCTTGCCGATGCCCTTGAGCAAGCGGGCGCTCTCGCGCACGAGCTTGACGATGCCTCGCCGCTCCGGCGAGGCGATGACCTCGCGCACCGCCCGCTCGGCCGCGATGGCGTTGGCAGTTCGCGGCTCGGGCGCAAGGTCGTGACCCAGACGACCGTCGGCGATTAGCCGGTCGACCGTGTGGCCGAGCAGAAGCACCTCCGCGGCGGTCAGGATCGCCCGGCGGACGGTCAGAAACAGCAGCACCGTGCGCAGCACCTTCTTGAGCGGCTTGAGGACGAGCGACTTGGCGAACCCGCCCGCCTTCGCCGCAATCGACCTCGGCGGCCCTTCCCAAAGCGCCTCAACCTGCTTGTGCGGGTAGGCGACGCCGCGGGCGGCGAGCAGCTTTTTCACCATGGCCCGCCGCACGCGCATCTCGACGGCGTCGTCGGCGAAGGGGATCGGGATGAACTGGCACAGCCCCGCGAGCAGCGCGTGGTGGCTGATCCTCGCGAAGACATCCGCCCCGCCGGGCGGGTTGGCGGCGGGCGTCGACACGTCGGCAGCAGAATCGTTCACGGTCGCAACCTACCGCCCGCCAGTCAGGTTGCGGAGCCGGCAAATCGCTTCAGCAGTTCGGCAACCTTCCGCCGGTTCTCGAACAGATCCGCCGGCGACAGCGCGACCCCCGGCAGCACAACCGAGGCGAGGCGGCCGTCACCATCGGCGGCTGTGGCCTGGTAGTGGCCGTCAACGAGGCAGTAGAGGTCGAACGTGCGGTAAAGCGGGTCGAGCACCCAATATTCCCGCAGGCCGGCCGCTTCGTATTCGTGGTATTTCTCGCGTCGGTCGCGGTTCGAGCTGTCGGGGCTGACGATCTCCACGGCGAGGTCCGGCGGGCCGTCGATAAAGGTTTTCTTGATTCGGCCCACGTTTTGGTTGGTGATGAACAGCAGATCGGGTACGCGAAACGTCGCGACGCTCGTCATCCGCACGGCCATGTTGCGAAGCACGCGGCCAATCTCACGTTGCTCAACCAGATTCCCAAAGAGACGTCCTAGCCACTCATCCAGCGTCTCGTGATCGATGTTGCCCGGCGGCATCAGGATGATCCTTCCTTCGACGAGTTCGGCGTCGCGTTCCTGCCCGACCGCCCAGTCGAGGTACTCCTGAGCCGTCATCCGCACGCCGGGCACGGGCTGGCCGGCGAGCTCAACGGCGAGGTCCGCCAAATCGGCTTGGTCAAGCCTCTTCAAGTCGACAACTGTCGACTCCGACTTTGGCTGTTCGAGAACGGCTGCCATGCGATCGCGATTGTAACCATTTTGACACGGCCGAACATCGACCTTCGAGCCGCCGGTTGTCCGCGATTGATGTAAGGATTATGTTTGGATTCATGCGAACGCATTTCCTGGGTGGGGCCAATTTGCCGTTGCGGTGCCTGTTCGTCGACATGAACAGCTACTTCGCCTCGGTCGAGCAGCAGGACGATCCCCGCCTGCGCGGCCAGCCGGTGGCGGTGGCGGCGGTGAACGTGCCGTCGACCGCCTGCATCGCCGCCAGCTACGAGGCGAAGGCGCTTGGCATCCGCACCGGAACGCCCGTCCGCGAGGCCCGACTCATCTGCCCCCACATCGCGATTCGGGAGGCCAGGCCGCAGCGGTACGTCGAGGTCCACCACCAGATCGTTGAGGCCGTGACTTGCTGCCTGCCGGTGGAGGCGGTCGACTCGATCGACGAAATGTGGGGCAAGCTCGACCTTCGCCAGCAAAACCGGGCCGCCGCGGTGCGGCTGGCACGGGAGGTGAAGGCGAGCATCGCCGACCGCATCGGCCGGTTCATTCCCTGCTCGGTCGGTGTGGCCCCCAATCGTTTCTTGGCGAAGGTGGCGACCGACCTCCACAAGCCGGACGGCCTGACCGTGATCGAGCCGCACGACCTGCCCGATGCCCTGCTGCCACTGGAACTGCTCGACCTGCCCGGCATCGGCCGGGGAATGTCGCGCCCGTCTGCGGCGGTTCGGGATCACGACGGTCCAGCGTCTCTACGAGGCCGACGCGCCGACGCTGCGGATGGTCTGGGGCGGCGTCGTCGGCGAGCGCTGGTGGCATTGGCTACGCGGCGACGAGGTCGAATTGCCCAGGAGTCGGCGGGCGTCGGTCGGCCACTCGCACGTGCTCGCGCCGGAGAACCGCACGCCCGAGCGGGCGAAGGCGGTGTTCATCCGCCTGATCCACAAGGCGGCCGCCCGGCTTCGCTACCTCGGCCTCGGGGCGAGTCGCGTTAACTTCTACATCTCCTACACCTGGCGCGAAGAGGGATGGGCAATTAACGTGAATCTGACGTTGACCCAGAGCACGCGCGCTGTCATCGAGGAGTTCCTCGGCATCTGGCCCCGCCGCCTGGGCGGGGTGCCCAAGCACTTGGCCGTCACGTTCCTCCGCCTTGAACCGTGGCGCGGGGCGACCCCGTCGTTGCCGTTCGACAAAACGGTTCGGCCGGAGCTCGACCGGGTGGTCGACGCCATCAACGATCGCTGCGGCAGCGGCACGATCTACCCCGCGGGCCTGATGGGCGTGGAAGACTCGGCCCCGACGCGAATCTCGTTCACACACATCCCCGTCTTCACCGGAAGC
>CBDCBA010000025.1:0-70200 GCA_965214125.1 Tepidisphaeraceae bacterium | reverse complement strand
AGGAGACGACCGAGACCTACGCCCTCGACCGCAGCCCGACGCCGGTCCCCGTGCTCAACAGCGCCGGCCAGCCGTTCGGCGAGCTGCCCACGCGAGAGGGGTCGCTGCTCGTGGCGACCGTCCGCCGCAACGTGGCGAGCCTCGACCTCGCCCAAGCCCTGCAGTACCAGAACGCCGTCAACAGCGCCGCCTTCACGCTCGACGGCCAGGGCGTGGGCTTCCGCCAGGCGAAGATGAACGTCGTCGGCCTGAGCGAGGAGAAGACGCTCGACTTCACCACGTACCGCGAGATGACGCTGCAGCTCAAGTTCCGCGACGACTGGCGGGCCTACCTCGCCGACCGCGGCCGCCGCCAGCTCGTCAGCGGCAAGCTCACGCCCATCGTCGCCGGCACCCCGCCCACGCCCGTCGAGGACGACTGGCCCCTCAACGGCAGCGGGGCCGCGATGCCCAACAGCACCGACGCCCCGGCCGTGCTCACCTTGCTCCCGTACCCGGAACTGAGCTTCGCCGCCTGGAACTTCGCGTGAACCCATGAGCAACACGTTCGACGACCGATCGACCCGCCGCATCAGCGCCGCCGTGCAGCGCGTGGAGGGCACGCCGCGCGACGCGCTGCCGGCCGCCCGCCGCCGCGCCCCGGTGCTCCCCGTCGAGGGCACCTTCCGCCTCACGGACGAGACGCGAGATGGGGCGAACTGGCGGTGGACCTACACCGGCCGGCTCCAGGAGTGGACCGGCGGGTTCGGGTGGTCGGACGTGGGCGGCCCCGTGCCGCTGCTCAACCTTGCGGAGGCCGACAACGGCAGCACCGGGTCCGCCAGCGGGATCGACCTGAGCGACGACCGTATCGACGGCATCAAGCCCATCACCGGCCGCGTCAACGCCGCGCTGCGGTGGAAGGCCGACGGCACCGCCGTCTACGTCTTCTGCCTGCCCAACGCCCCGGACATCAACTGCTGAGCCCACCACCCACCACTTCCACCACCGCCGCCCATGCACCCCGCCCTGTTACGCCTCGCCTGCTGCTGCGGCCCCGACGTGCCCGACTGCGTGACCGCCGGCAACGCCTACCAACTCGCCGAGTGCGGCGGCAACCTGCTGCCGGCCTACGTCTGCTCGACGCGCGACCACGCGCTGTGGTGGCAGTTCGACCGCGCCACCCACAACGGCGACGGCACGTTCACCCCGCAGACCGCGCCCGCCGGCACCTGCATCGGAACGCCGGCCGGAGCGACGCCGCTGACGCCCGAGGAGGCCGTCGACATGGTCTATCAGGGGGTCGGCCTCGCCGACAAGCACTGCCGGGCCGTCGAGGGGTCGGTGACCATCAGCGGCGTCGACCAAACGATCGTCGGCGATTACACATTCTTCGACTTCCGCAAGTACCCCCACACGGTCGCGCCAACGGGCACCCGCAACTTCGACGCGAGCCACAACGCCCAGGCGGGGATCGCGTCCCCCTCGGACACCTTCACGGTTGTCGTCGATCACGGCGCCGAGCCTGTCGAGCGTGGCTACTACGACTACGCGAACTACCAGGGGCCGTCGAACCCGGGCCCGTGCGAGTGGACGCTGAGCGACGTCACGCCCAACCCGCAATCCCACGCCGTCACGACGACGGTGAGGGTGAGGGTCGAGCCGCTGACGCTGCGGCGGATGCGCATCGGGGTCAACGCCTTCTACAACATCACGCGCCCCGGCGGCGGCAGCGCCTTCACGTTCTTCAGCTGCTCGCACGACGTGACGCTCGACGACCTGTGCGACGGCGGGCCGTTCGTGCTCGCCAACGAACTCGGTGGCACCGCCCGCACCTACGGCCGCCGCAGTTGTGCGGACGACGCGTGGGTCCTCGACGACTACTACGACAATCACGACGGAGCGACGTGGCTCAACCAGTCGATCGGCACCGCGACGGTGACGCTTCGCTACGAGCAGCAGGACGGCCTCGCGAATCCCGAAGGCGCCGGCGGCCTGCCATGATCCTCGCCTCCACCCGCGACGAACTGCTCGCCCGCGAGCGCCAGCGCTACCCCGGCTACGCCGACGAGGCCCTCGCCGTGGCCACGTCGGTCGACGGCGACCGCATCACGTGGAACACGACGACGCGGGCCTATCAGGCGTGGGCGAAGCGGGCCCGCCGCAGGATGCACCCGCCCGGCCTGGGCGACCGTGTCGAGGCCCTCCTGAACGCCACCCGCATCGGCCCCGTCTACCAGCGCCTGCACCGCCGGCTGACGGGCCGACCGTGCGGGTGCGGGAAGCGGAAGCGATGGCTGAATGGGCTCTTGCGGTTTCGACGCTGACCGTGTCCCAGCGTTGCGCCGGCGTTGCGCCGGGGTCCGGTGTCGCCAACGAAACCGCCCGGCCGCTTGGCCGGGCGATTCGCGATTCTCTCTGATTTATGGGAGCGGAGGGATTCGAACCCCCGAAGGCGTAGCCATCTGATTTACAGTCAGACCCGTTTGTCCACTTCGGTACACTCCCGAGGTCCCGGCCGAGGCGGGGCGGACATTCTAGGCCGTTGGGGCCGGCTGTCCATCGGGGGTCGCGGCGGGGTCGGCCAGGGTGGCGAGTTGGTCGCTCGGGGTGAAGACCAAGCTCTCGCTGTTGACGCAGAATCGCTTGCTCGTCGGCGGCGGGCCGTCGGGGAAGACGTGGCCGAGGTGGCAGTCGCAGCGGGCGCACAAGATCTCCGTGCGGATCATCCCGTGGGCGCGGTCCTCCTCGTACGTCACGTTCGTCTCGGCCACGGGGGCGAAGAAGCTGGGCCAGCCCGTGCCGCTGTTGAACTTGTGGTCGCTCGAAAACAACGGGAGATTGCAGCAAACGCACGCGTAGACGCCGCTCTGCTTGTTGTCGAGCAGGTTGCCGCAGAACGGCCGCTCGGTTCCCTTGGCGCGGGCGACCTGGTACGTCTCGGCGCCTAGCTGCTCCTTCCACTCGGCATCGCTTTTCTCGACGCGCGGCGACTCGATTGGGCCGACGAGTTCGCCGTCGGTATTGAAGACGTGGACGTTCATGCGAACATCTTAGGGGGCGTTCCACCCGCGACTGCCGTCGCGGCGTCGGGATAGGGATGGATCAGGGAGCGTTCTTCCGAAGTTGCGCGCGGACGAAGCGGCCGCTGGGGGTGAGATCCGACGCTCCCCAGCCGCCCTCCCCGGCGGCGCCGGGCACCAGAGCGGCGCTGGTTTCGTCCTTGTCGGCCACGCTCCAGTTGGCCCAGCCGATGTGGTGTTCGTCGAGGAACGCCAGCCACTGGCGCGTCTCGTCGACGGCGAACTTGCCGTCGCCGCTGGCCTCGCTCGTGCCCCACTCGGTGACGAACAACGCCACGCCGTTCTCCATCGCTTTCGTCGCCTTGTCCCGCAAAAACTGGCCGTGCGTGCCGGCGTAGAAGTGCAGCGTGTAGGCGAGGTTCTCGCCCTCCACCGGGTCTTCGCTCGCCACGTCGACGTCCTGGCTCCACGTCGGCGTGCCGAGGATGACCAGATTGTCCGGGTCGTGCTCGCGAATCGCCGCGATGACGGCCTCGTGGTAAGGCTTGACCTCGCTCGACCAATCCTGCCGAATCGGCTCGTTGTACGGCTCGTAGATGACGTTCGGCTGGTCGCCCCACCGCCGGGCGACCTTGCCGAAGAAGGCGACGGCCTCGCTCGTGTGAATGTCGTGGCTATGCCAATCGATTATGACGTACACGCCCTGCTCGATCGCGGCGTCGACGACGGCCTCGAGCTTCTTCCACTCGCCGTCGGGGTCGGCCAGGTAGCCGTCGTTGGGCCGCACGCCGATGGAGGCGCGGATGACGGTGCAGTTCCAGTCGTCCGCCAGCCACTTAACGGCGTCGGCGTTGTAGAACTGGCCCATCCACTGGCTCCAGAAGAGCGACATGCCGCGCAGCTGCATCGGCTCGCCGCTGGCATCAACGATGCGGTTGCCGTCGACCTTGAGCTGCCCGTGCCGGGCGACGGGCGTGTCGGCGTCGGACTCGTGGTGATCGGCGAACGCGGCAGTGGCCGTCAACGCGACGACGGCGGCGAGACAGATGGTTTGGATCACAGACATCCTCCTCAGGACAAGCGGCAGCCGACGCGGGATACGCGGCCTCTCGCAAGGAAGTGTAAGCGATGCGGAAAGGTTGGGGTGGCCTGCACCGGGCTGACTACCAATCGGCCATCATGTCCTCGATCGCGTCCGAAACGAGCGACTCTCGCTCGTCCTGGGTGGCACCTTCGAGGTTGCGTGCAAGGGCGATCGCCTCGGCCTCGCCGACCTCTTCGATAAAGGTGTCCAGATGGCCGGCGAGTTGGTAGATCGCAGGCGCTCGACCGCAGCTCCAAGTAGTGCTGCCGGAGGTGTCAATGCTCTTCTGATGGTGGAAGGACCACTGCGGCGTCCACGATTCGCCCTTCGACCTCATGAGCGTGTCCAGTGCCGACGGCCGCACGGTGGTGCGGGCGGGCGTCCAAAAAGTGCTCGTCGTTAGCCGCTGCGAGCCCGTCACGACGTCCATCTCGTATCGAACGGTGCGAAGCGGCACGCTCGCCACGACGAACGCAATGAGGATGCACAAAATGCCCAGCAGGATCACGATTTTTGTCGTGATTCCGGAAAATCTTCGACCGGTCGGCGCGTAATCGAGCGTCCGCATCCGAGGAGCAAAACCGATCGCGGTCCGCGACCCGCCGGGTTGCGGATACCGATCCAAGGGAAGACGCTTGCCGCGGGCTCACCCACCCGCGGGTTTGGCGGGGTAGCCGAGTTGTTTGAGGTATTCGACCACGCGGTCGCGGGCGTCGCCCTGGAGTTCGAAGCCGTCGGAGCGCGTGGTGCCGCCGACGCCGAGGGTTGTTTTGAGGTCCTTCAGCATCGCCGGCAGGTCAGTCGCGGCGGGGTCGAGGCCGCCGACGACGGTGGTCCACTTGCCGCGACGCTTCTCGCGCAGGACGCGGGCGGGCTGGTCCTTGGGGAGCTTCAGGTCGCCGCCGGCGTCGCGCGGGCAAGTGCAGTCAGCCACCGGCTGGTCGCAACGCGGACAGGTGACGGGACGTTCGAGAGAGGTACCGTCGAAAAGGCCCATGCCGCACGGTAGTCGCGGCCGGTGATGTCCACGGAACCACCCCGATAGCCGCGACGCAACGCGTCGCGGTCGGTCGTCGTTGCAGCCGATCCCGACCGCGACGCGTTGCGTCGCGGCTATCAAGCGTGCTCTGGGAGGAGAGTCGTCATCCGTCTTCGGCGTCGGGCGTGGGAATGGCGCGGATGGCGGCGTGGAGGGAGGCGAGGCGGTCGGCGCGCTGGGTGTTGCCGTTGCGGGCGTCGAGCGCTTCGGCGGCGGCGGCGGCGTGGTTGGCGGCCCAGACGATCGCCTCGCTCACGGGGGCCGACCGCGCGTCGCCCGTCAGCGACAGGCCCGGCGGCAGCGGAAGGCGCTGCACATCCTCGGCGGCGAGGCGGACCAAAGCCGCCCACGCGGCGCTGAACCCGGCGAAGCGGATGGCTGTGTTGTCCGTGGCGTCGGCGGTCCGCAGCAGCGACGGCAGCAGCCGCGCCGCCTCGCTCGTGCGGCCGGTGAACACGAGGTAAACCACGTGATTCGCCAAGTACGTCGCCAGATTGGGCGACTTGCGCACCTGCCGCCGTGTGAAGCGACGCATTGCCTCGGCCAGGCGTACGTCGCCGCGCGAGAAGGCCATCGGCAGCAGCAGCACGCTGAACGTGACGGCCGGCACCTCCTCGCAGGATTGGCCCTCCTCCAACACCGGCCGGGCGGCATCGAGGGCGGCGTCGACCTCCTCCATCGCCAAGTGGTGCAGCACCGTCGCGTGCGTTTGGCAGGCGGGACAATCGTCGGCGTCGCTGGTTTCGGTCTCCTGCCAATGCGCGAACTGCCGGGCGGCCTCGTCGCGATCGCCCATGCTGCCGGCGGCGCGGCAACGCAGTTGGTGGACGGCGGCCTTGCCCGCGCCGGCGGCGTCGTAATCGCGCTCCATTGCGGCGAAGAACCCGTCGATCTGCTCCCGGCCGACCTCGGCGAACTCCGACAGGCGCTCGGCAATCCACTTGTAGTACCAGAGCACGCTGCCGGTTAGCCGCTCGTCCTCTGGTTGCGCGTCGCGCAGCCGGCGGAGCGCGTCGAAGGCGGCGAGTTCGCGGCGGAAGTGGGCGTGATGGCTCGCGAGCTGAATCAGGTCGATCCACCACGCGGCGGCCTCGTCGGGATCGCCATGGGCTTGGCAGAGGCGGGCAATTTCCTCGACGCGGTCGAAGAGCGCCGGCGGCTTCAGGTCGCCAAGCGTGGCCATGAGGCGCTCGAGCTCGTCTTGGTAGTCCGCCACGGCGGCAAGCCTAGGAGCCGTTTGAAAATGGCATGCGGTTCGCGCACGCCTGGCATGAGCAGGCAGCCCGAGCGTGACGACGTGACGCTGAATGACCAGCAGTGGGCGGCGGTCGAGCCGCTGATCCCCAGAAGCACCGCCCGCACCGGCTGGCCCATGGCCGACCGGCGGACCATGTTCGAGGGCATGCTCTACCAGCTCGTCGTCGGCTGCCAATGGCGACACGTCCCGCGGCCCCGCTACGGCACCGCTACGGCACCGGTGCAGGCTTCGCCTGCACGCCTGGGGCACCGTCTACCACCACTTCAACCGCTGGCAGCTTCAACCGCTGGCAGCTTCAACCGCTGGCGGCGTCAGGGCGTCTTCGACAGGCTCGCCAACCGCCTGCGGTTGCGGGTGGACGAGCAGGGCCTGATCGACTGGTCGGTCCTGTGCGCCGACGGGATGAGCATCTGGGCGTTGGCCTGCGCGGCCGGCGGCCGCCTCTCCCCGTGCGGCCGCCTCTCCCCGTGCGGCCGCCTCTCCCCGTCCTCCACCCGGACGAGCGGGAGCCGGCCGACCACGCCCTGGGACGCTCTCGGGGCGGGGAACGTCGTCGAGCGCCGGGTGCGGGGCCTGAAACGCTACCGCCGGGTCGCCACGCGGAGCGAAAAGCTCGCCGTGAACTACATGGCATTCGTGAAGCTCGCCGTCGCCCGCGACCTCCTCGAACTCCTGTTCTCAAACGGCAACTAGCAGGCCGCTGCAAAAGGCACATCACGACAAATCCAGCTTCACGGACGGCCAACTTCTGGTTCGATAGGTGTACGGCTTCGGCTACTTTTGTTAATTTTCAGCAAGTAGCCGCGGTGCTTGAGGTAGCCGGCGGCGTTGCCCGGCGTGACCGTGTCGAGCACACCCTGCATCGCACCCCACAACGCCTCGACCGTCCGCGCTTAAATCGACCGCAAAGCACCCTTCACCTTCGAGAACGACGGCTTGATCGGGCTCAGGTCCGGCGAGTACGGCGGATGCAGGGCAGGCCCTGCATCTGGCAGGAACTTCAGCTCCGCGCCCGCCGCCTCGACCAGCTGCCGCACGCGGATGCCCTTGTGGCTCGAAATGCCCTTGTGGCTTGAGAGGTTGTCCAGGACGACGATGTCGCCGGGCCTCAACTGCGGGCACAGCACCCGCTCGACGAAGCTCTCGAACACGTCGCGGTTGACGGCCCCGTCAACCAGCAGGCTGCACCGCACGCCCGACAGGCTGCACCGCACGCCCGACAGGCTGCACCGCACGCCCGACAGGTCGAGCGCCGCGATGAGCGTCGTCGTGTGCAGTGGCCGTGGGCACCGTGCTAATCACGCGCTGCCGATCACGCGCTGCCGATCACGCGCTCGCCCCGCAGGGCACGCCCTCGCAGCCGCTGCATGTTCGTCTTCGCCCACGTCTCGTCGATCACGACGATGCGGCGGGCGTCGACCTCCGCCTGCCAGTCCCGCCAGCCGGCCCGCCGCTGGGCCACGTCGGGCCGGTCCTGTTCCACCGCCCGCATCAGCTTTTTTTAGCGTGACCCCCGCCCGCCGCAACGCCCGGCAGATCGCCGAGAGGCTCACCACGCCCCCCCCCAGCCGCTCACGCAACTCGGCCAGCGTCGCGTCGGGCTGCTGGCGCACCAGCTCGGTTAGGCGGAAGCGGTCGAACGTCCAAGGCCGACGACCGCCGCGCGGGCGGGGCCTCGTCTCGCCCGTCTCTCGCCGGCGTTGCTTGAGCCGGCGGACCCAGACGCCGCTGACGTCGAAGCGGTCGGCGACCTCGTTGGTCGGCGACCGCTTTGGTCGGCTGGCCGACGTCGCACGCCGCCAGCACCCGGTCGCGAAGCGCCTGCGGGTCGTCTCTCATGCCGCTCATGCCGCTCATGCCGCTCATGCCGCTCATGCCGCTCATGCCGCTCATGCCGCTCATGCCGCTCATGCCGCTCATGCCGCTCATGCCGCTCATGCCGCTCATGCCGCCGAGCTTCCGCCGAAGCGGACAAAGGCGCTAGCGATAAAGTTCAGCCGCTCTAACCGAACAGGCGGGACAGGTCGTTGAACGTGACGAAGATCACGAAGCACCCGAGGAATGCCAGGCCCGCCCAGAGCGCCCCTTCCTGCACCGCGCGGCTGGGGCGACGGCCGGTGATCTTCTCGTAGATCAGGAAGACCATGTGCCCGCCGTCGAGGATCGGGATCGGCAGGAAGTTCACGACCGCCAGGTTCGCCGACAGCATCGCCAGGAACCAGATCAGCCAATCCGTGCCGCGCTGGGCGACGATGCTGCCGAAGTGCAGGATGCCCACCGGCCCGCTCAGGCCGCTCGCGGGAACCGTCTGGTCGTAGATCACCCGGCGCAGCGTGAGATACAGGTTGACGATCTGGTCGCGCGTCTCGAACAAACCCCACCAGATCGCCTGCGCCGGGTTCCACGTCTGGCGGAACGACTGCACGGAGTTCGGTCCGATCGGCTGCAGCGCGGCGATGGGGCTGTCCCACATCACGTGCTTGATGCGGTCGGCATCGGCGGCGGTCAGGTCGAGCACGCGCTCGATCGTCCGGACCTCACCGTTGGCCTGGACCTCGATCGTGACCGGGACGGATGCGACAATCTCCTCCGACGGCCGCGTGCTCGGCTGCGTTGTGGGCGATGGCTGCCGGGCAATTTGACGCAGGATGCGGCCGGCGTCGTACCAGTCGGAGACGGCCTCCCCGGCGACGGCGACGAGGCGAACCTGGTCCGTCGGCAGGTCGCCCAAGGCTTGGTCCCACCCGGCGCGGCTTGCGGCCGACCGCGTGGCGACGGCGCTGGCGAGGCCGGTCGAGCCGAGGTCGAGGCCGATCCCAAACCCCAGGCCGTACCGGACGTTGCCGAAGAGGCGCGAGACGAGGCCCCCCTCGATCGCCGTCAGCGGCAGGTCGACCAGGTCGAGAACCTCCTCGCCTCGCCGCACGCGCAGGTCGACGGTCTGCCCGGCGCGGCCCGCGAGGTTGAGGGCAGCCATCAGGGACTCGGCGTCGGGGCGGTGCAGCACGTCGTTCGGGCCGCGCACGGTCAGGCGGAGGATCACGTCGCCGGGCCGCAACACCGGCTTGCCGGCGGCATCGCGCTCGCTGCCGGGGCCCGACGGCGAGTCGGGGTTGACCGACATCACGCGGATGAGCGGCATCAGCCCGCCGAACACACGGACGCCGCGGTCGTCCTCCTTGCGCGTGGGGTCGAGGCCCGGCACGATCGTCGGGCGGAACGACTCGCGGCGCTCGTTACCATCCGCGCCGACCACCGCGATTTCGACCGCCTCGCCGCGCTCGCCCGCCTGCTGCATTGCCCGCGAGAGGACGTAGAAGTCCTCCGGCTCGACCGGCGTGCCATTGACGGCGGCCACGCGCTCGCCCGGCAGGACGAGCAACGCCTCGGGGTCGCGCAGCGCCCGCGCGGCCTCCACCTCCGACTCCTCGGCCGCGAGCGAGGCGGGCACGTCCAGCGTCGGCGTCTCGCCCACGCCGATGCCGAGCATGCCGGGCATGCCCACCGACAGCGACGGCTTGACCTCGATCGTGCGGCGGTCGGCGGGGTCGCTCGTGCCGGCGGGCTGGATCAGGAACTGCGCGCTGGCATCGGGATCGAGCAGCGCCACCCCGAGGCGCAGCTTGGCGAAGTCGTGGATGCGGTTGCCGTTGATCTCGACGACCTCGTCGCCGACGTTGAGCCCCGCTTCGGCGGCGGGCGCGCCCGGCAGCACGAACCCGAGCTTCGCGGCCGGCGCGGTAAAGCCGTAGAAGTAGAGGATCGTGAAGCCGACCGCCGCGAGGATGATGTTCATCACCACGCCGGCAGAGATGATGACCATCCGCTGGAACACCGTTTTGCTCTGGTAGGAATCGGGCTCGTGCCCGCCGTCGGGAACGACCAGATCCTCCTGCCCGAGCATCTTCACGTACCCGCCCAGCGGCAGCCAGTTCAGGCGGTACTCGGTGTCGCTGACGCCCGCAGCGGCGACGGGGTCGGCGGCTCGAAGCTTCTCCAGTTCCGGCGCACTCGTGCCCCGGCGGAAGCCGAGTCCTTTGCGCCACGAGACGATGGCGGTGCCGAAGCCGACGGCGAATTGGTCGACGCGCACCTTCGCCCACTTGGCGGCCAGGAAGTGCCCCAACTCGTGCCAGAAGATCACGAAGCCGAAGCCAACTCCGAGCAGCAGTAAGTTGAGCAGGTTGATCCAGTCCATAAGGGCCGGGCATCCTAGCGGCCCACGAAGTCGGCCACCCGCTTCGCCAACGCCGTCGCCCCGTCGATGGCCGCGCGAAGGTCGTCGAGCGAGGTCGCCCGCGCCGCCTCGTGGTTCTGCATCGTCCGCTCGACCACCTCCGCGATGCCGCCAAAGTGCAGGCAGCGACGCGCGTACGCGGCCACGGCGACCTCGTTGGCCACGTTGAACGCGAGCGGCATCGTGCCGCCGGCGTCGAGCGCCTGCCGCGCCAGCCGCAGTGCCGAAAACCGCTCCTCATCCGGCGGCTCGAAGTCGAGCGACTGCGCCATTGAAAAATCGAGCCGTTTCGCTCCGCCGTCGCGCCGGTTCGGGTGCGTCATCGCGTAGCCGATCGGCATGCGCATGTCCGGCGGCGAGAGCTGGGCGAGCGTGCTGCCGTCAACGAATTCGACCATCGAATGCACCACGCTTTGCGGGTGAATCACCACTTCGATCTGCTCGTGCGGCACGTCGAACAGCACCACGGTTTCGATCAGTTCGAGCGCCTTGTTGAAGAGCGAGGCCGAGTCGATGGTGTTCTTGCCGCCCATCGCCCAGGTCGGGTGGGCCAGGGCCTGATCGAGCTTGGCGATGTTCAATCGCTCGGCGGGCCACTCGCCCGCGTCGCGAAACGGCCCGCCGCTGGCGGTGAGGAAGACGCGGCGCACTTCCTCCCGTCGGCCGGCTTGCAACGCCTGAAAAATGGCCGAGTGTTCGGAGTCGATCGGCAAGAGCGTTGCGTCGTGCTCGCGGGCGAGGTCGGTCAGGAGCGAGCCGGCGCAGACGAGTGATTCCTTGTTCGCGAGGCAAAGCTTTTTGCCTGCCTTCGCCGCCGCGAAGCTCGCCCCGAGGCCGGCCGCGCCGACGATGGCCTGCACGACTGTGTCGCTGCCGACATCGCCGGCGATCTTCTCCGCCGCGTCCGGCCCCGCCAGCACCTTTATTTCGTGCGGCATCGCCGCCCGCAGGCGATCGTGCCCGTCCGGGTCAGCGATTGCCACTGCGCTCGGGCCGTACGTTTGTGCCTGTTCAATCAGCAACGCGACGTCACTTCCCGCCGCCAACGCCGCGACCTCGACGTCTAGCCCCCCCTCGCGCAGCCGGTCGACCACCTGCAACGCCTGCGTGCCGATGCTTCCGGTCGAGCCGAGGATCGCGAGCTTCATGGTCACAGCCGACGATACCCCGTATGCCCGCAGGACGATCGCTGCGTCGTCCGAGAAGCTGACGGCACGGGTCGCGTCGGTTCGCAATCACGGACGCCGGAGCGGAAGCTCCGGGTTCTGCGGCTGATCGTCGTCAGAACCCGGAGCTTCCGCTCCGGCGTCGGGCGCACCTGGACCGAGGATCTCGAACGCTCCTTGCGGTCACGCATCTGGGTAAGTTGTCGAGATCAAGCGTTCGGAAGAACCAGCGCCCGCTGCAAGTTCCGCATGGCCTGCCGCAACCGCTGCTCGTTCTCGACGAGAGCGATGCGCACGAACCCCGCCCCCGCGTCGCCGAAGGCCAGGCCGGGGGCGAGGGCGACCTCGGCGGCGTCGAGCATGCGGATCGAGAAGTCGATGTCGTTCTCGCCCTCCAGGTAGTGCTCGGACGCAATCTTCGCCCAGACGAACATGCTGCCGCGGGGTTTTTCGTAGGTCCAGCCGAGCTTATCGAGGCCGCGGCAGACCTCGTCGCGGCGAAGCTGGTACTTGGCCGCCTGCTCGCCGGGCACGTGGCTGCACTCGCGCATCGCGATGACGCCGGCAATCTGGATCGGGTTGAACGTGCCGTAGTCGTAGTACCCCTTGATCGTTTTGAGAGCCGCAATCATCTCGGCGTTGCCGCAGCAGAAGCCCACGCGCCAGCCGGCCATGTTGTAGCCCTTGCTCATCGTCGTGAACTCCACGCCGATGCGCTTGCTGCCCGTCGCCGCCAGAAAGCTAGGCGGGACGTACCCGTCGAAGCCGATGTCGCCGTAGGCGTAGTCGCTGAGGCACAGCACGCCGTACCGGTTGCACAAGTCCGCCGCTGCCTGCATGAAGTCCGGGTCGACCGTCGCCGCCGTCGGATTGTGCGGGTAGTTCAAGAGCAGCAGTTTCGGCCTCGGGTACAGGTCGCGCAGCGTTTTCTCGACGTTGTCGAGGAACGCCTGATCCGTGCCGAGCGGCACGCGGATGACGTTCGCTCCGGCCATCGTCGGGCCGTAAAGGTGAATCGGAAACGCCGGGTCGGGCACGATGGCCGTGTCGCCGGGGCCGAGCAACGCCAGGCAAAGGTGGCTGACGCCCTCCTTGCTGCCGATGGTGACGATCACCTCCGTCTCCGGGTCGAGCGTCACGCCGTGGTCGCGGCGGTACTTTTCGGCGACCTCGACCTTCAGCCCGTTGATGCCGCTGCTGGCCATCTGATAACGATGGTTGCGCGGCTCGCGGGCGGCCTCGGCGAGCTTCTCGATCACCGGCGCCGGCGTGGGGTCGGTCGGGTTGCCCATGCCCAGATCGATGATGTCGCGCCCCGCCTGCCGCATCGCGAGCTTCGCAGCGTTGATCCGGCCGAACAGGTACGGCGGCAACCGGCGCAGCCGCGGGGCGACGTCGACGGTGAAGGGCGTGGTCGGGGAAGCGGTGGTGTCGACGGTGGACATAAGAATCGCCCAACGCTACTCACCCTCGCCCGCCGGCCGCGTCGTGGTCGGCTGCTTTTTAAGCTGGTCGCGCAGCGCCTCGGGCGTGGTCGGCTGCGGTTGCAGTGCCGCCAAGCGGGCCTGCAACTGCTCCGCCAACTCCGGATCGTCGATCACGAGCGACTCACTCGCCAGCGCCGTCGCCAGCCGCCGGCGCAGTTGCGGCAGCGACCGCTCCACCTGCTCGCGCACGAGCGTGTCGGCCAGCGCGTCCCGCACATCCTCGAAGGTCACGACCGTCGGCTCGACAAACTCCTCAAGCTGGATCAGGTAGTAGAGATCGCCCGCCTGCACGATCTCGCTCACGCCGCCCGGCTCCAGGGCGAACGTGGCGGCTTTGAACGCCTCGGGGTAGTTCGACCGCCGCGTGAACGGCGGCAGCTCGCCGCCGTTGGCGCGCAAATCCGGCTCGACGTTCAGCTCCCGCGCCAAGGCCTCGAACGACTCGCCGGCGTCGAGGCGTTGCCGGATTCGCCCGAAGTCGCCGATCGCCTGCTGGCCGATCACGCGCACCTTCGCCTGCTCGCCGTAGCGGGCGCTGAAGGCATCGCGCAGCATCTCGTCGGTCAACACGCCACGCACGGTCGGGCCGGCGATGGCCTTCAGGTAGGCGTTGGTCTCGATGATCAAGTCGAACTCCGCCCGCGACAACTGCTGGCGGGCCAAAAGCTGCTCGAGCAGGTCGTCGCGCTCGTACTCCTCCAAATCCTCCACCCCCGCGAACGCCTCGTCGAGCGTGCGCTGGAACTCCGCCTCGACATCCGCCGGCGTGACCTCAATCTCGGCGCGCCGCGCCTGCTCCTTGGCGAGTTCGAGCTGCATCAGGTTCAGCAGCGCATCAAGCCCGCGCGTGTCGATCAGGAAGCGCACGAAACGGTCGCGATCGAGCGCGACGGCGCCCGACTCGTCCTCGAACGTCGCGACGGCGCCGTCACCCGCACCATCGTCAGTCGCTTCTTGCGCGAAGGCTGCGGTGACGACGAGGCCGAGGCAAACGAGCAGGATCAGCGGGCGGCAAGCGCAGTAAGGCATGGCGGATCGATGGCGGGTCGGGGGCTGGTGAGGCGAGCGCGACATCCTACGCTGGGCCGTGCGCATCCTGGGCCACGGCATCGACCTCGTCGAGATCGACCGCATCCGCGACCTGCTCGACCGGCACGGCGATCGGTTTCGCGCGCGGTGCTTCACGGAGGCCGAGATCGCGTACGCCATCCGCCGCCCCAAGCGCGAGGCGGAGCATTTGGCCGTTCGCTTCGCGGCGAAGGAGGCGGTGCTGAAGGCGCTGGGCACCGGGCGGCGGCACGAGATCCAGTGGCGGGACGTGGCCGTCGAGCGCCTGCCGACGGGCGCGCCGCGCGT
This sequence comes from Tepidisphaeraceae bacterium, assembly GCA_965214125.1. Classification (GTDB taxonomy): domain Bacteria; phylum Planctomycetota; class Phycisphaerae; order Tepidisphaerales; family Tepidisphaeraceae; genus CBDCBA01. The sequence goes on along the minus strand of CBDCBA010000025.1, from coordinate 55,571 downwards.
GGTGATCGTCGGGGCCGCCCTGCGCGTCGCGGACGACCTCGGCGTCACGGATTGGCGTGTCTCGCTGACCCACACCGACCGCACCGCCGCCGCGAGCGTGATCGCGATCGGCGACGATTGACGCACCGCCCGGCGGCGACATCTGCGCGTCGCGGCCGTACGATGGGTCGAGATGCCCGGCAGCGACCACGACACCGCCAAGATCCCCGCCCACAGCGGCCCCGCGCGCCAAGACGCCCCGGCGATCATGACCCGCTTTGCCGCCAAAACCAAAGGCGACGATGGCGGCGAGTTCGTCACGCTCGTCGAGCCGAAGCTGACCGCGAGCGACCAGTTCTACCTGCCGCAGGTCTTCAAAGGCCTGGGCACGACGATGCGCCACATGTTCAACGTGGTCGTCAAGAACGAGCACAAGGTCATCCAGTACCCCGAGGAGCGCCGCGAGGACAAAAGCGTCGACGAGGGCGGCATCTTCCGGCCGACCTACCGCGGCGTGCACCGCCTGAACAAGGACGAGGAAGGCCGCGTCAAGTGCGTCGCCTGCTTCATGTGCTCGACGGCGTGCCCGGCCAACTGCATCCACATCGAGGCCGGCGAGAGCCCGTGGGAGGATCGCGAGAAATACCCGATCAAGTTCGACATCGACGAACTGCGCTGCATCTACTGCGGCATGTGCGAAGAGGCCTGCCCGGTCGACGCGATCGAGCTGACGAGCGTCTACGACCTCGTTGGGCTCACGCGGCAGGAGATGATCTTTGACAAGAGCAAGCTGCTGGAGGTCTACGACCGCACTGTGGGCGACGAGCCGATGTAGTTGCGGGCCGTTTGCGGGGGTTGACGCAGATGAAGCGGCAGCATGTCGCCCGCGGGCTGGTGTCAAGTTGTCACCGCGGTGATGCCCCTTTACGCGGAACGGATTCTGGGGTACGCTTGCAACCGCTTGCGCGTCCGACCGACAGGTCCCGCCCCGAGCCGGTGAGCACCGGCGGGCGCGACCAAAGTCGACGCGGGCCTTTCACGTCCTGAGGAGGACAGAGAATGAACATGAAACTCAACGCCGCCATTGTCGCGGCATCGTTCGCCTTCGCCGGCGTTGCCGGCGCGCAGGTGCTCCTGTTCGAGTCGACCTTCGAAGACACCGTCGACGGCGACGGCAACCCGGCGTTCGACGGCTACACCTACGACTACGGCTACTCGGGCAACGGCACGATCAACAGCGAAGACACGACGTCAGCCATCGTCGCGGGTGCGGGTGTCGGCGGCAGCAATGGTGCCGTTCTCAGCGGCGACTTCACTGACGGTGCCGCGGGCGGCGTCGGCGGGTTCTTCGGCTTCGGCACCGGCACGGGCGGCGGCAACGGGGCCGAGGGCAACAACTTCGATGCTCCAAGCTCCCTTGCCGACTACACCCTGACCTTCTCCGTCTCGGTGAGCGGCGCGAACGCCGACGTGACCGTCCAGCCACAGTTCCAGTTCCAAACGGCCGCGGGCAACGTTGCCGTCACCGACGGTGGCGCGAGCCAAGTTACGTATGACGTCTCGGCCGGCGGGTTCCAGACCTTCACGGTCACGCCCACGGCCTTTGCCTCCGGCGACTTGGCCGCGGTTCAAGACGCCATCAACGACGGCGACTTCACCAACCTCAACCTCAACTTCAACATTCCCGAGGGCGGCAATGGCGACGGCGGCGGTGTTTTCGGCTTCGATGCCGACAACACCGTGACGTTCGACAACGTCTCCCTGATCGGTCCCGGCAGCCCCGTGCCCGAGCCCACCAGCCTTGCCCTGCTCGGCCTCGGCGGCCTCGCCGCCCTACGCCGCCGCCGTTAGGCGACCGCCCCGGCAACCCGCACCTCCTCCGCAACGCGGCGGGCGCTTCGGCGTTCGCCGCGTTTTTCGTACGCGCGCTCCCCGTTTTTCGTGCACGTTCTTGTTTCGGGATCGCACCTCACTATCGTGCCCGCCATGTCCGACTCCACCGGCACCATGCAGCTCCTCTACGCCGATGACGCCCCGATCACGCCGCTCGAAAGTGGTGGGGGCAAGACCGTGGCCATCCTCGGCTTCGGCAGCCAGGGGCACGCCCACGCCCAGAACCTGCGCGACAGCGGCGTGAACGTGATCGTCGCCAACCGCCCCGACAGCGCCAACGGCCGCCTCGCGAAGGAAAAGGGCTTCGAGCCGATGCCTGTCGCCGACGCCGTCAAGCGGGCGGACCTGATCATCGTCGCCCTGCCGGACGAAGTGCAGCCGAGCGTCTACGAGAAGGACATCCAGCCCAACCTGACCGTTGGGAAATGCCTCGGCTTCACGCATGGCTTCAACGTTCACTTCAAGACGATCGAGGTGCCGGGCGACGTCGACGTCGTGATGGTCGCCCCGAAAGGCCCCGGCCACCTCGTCCGCAGCCAGTTCGAGGCCGGCGGCGGCGTGCCGTGTCTGTTCGCCGTCCACCAAGATGCGACCGGCAACGCCCGATCCCTCGCCCTCGCCTGGGCCAACGGCGTCGGCGGCGGGCGCAGCGGTATCTTCGAGACGACCTTCAAGGACGAGTGCGAAACCGACCTCTTCGGCGAGCAGGCCGTCCTCTGCGGCGGCCTGAGCGCCCTCATCAAGGCCGGCTACGAAACGCTCGTTGAGGCCGGCTACCCACCCGAGATGGCCTACTTCGAGTGCGTCCACGAGGTCAAGCTCATCACCGACCTGATCTTCCAGGGCGGCCTCGACTACATGCGCTACAGCGTCAGCAACACCGCCGAATACGGCGACCTGACCCGCGGCCCCCGCGTCGTCGACGAGTCCGCCAAGCAGCGCATGAAGGAAATCCTCGGCGAAATCCAAAGCGGCCAGTTCGCCAAGGAATGGCGCGCCGAGTACGAAGCCGGCATGCCGGAGTTCAAGCGTCTCTACGAGAAGGACCTCGCCAGCAGCGTCGAACAGACCGGCAAGCGCGTTCGCAAGATGATGCCCTGGCTCGGCGCAAAGGAGCCGCCGAAGGATTAAGGCAGGTTCTCCGCTCGAAAGTGTTGTAAACACCTCGCGCCGTTCGAGATGACCTTCCGGGGTAGCCGCGGACCTTGGTCCGCGCTTCCGAATGATCTCAACAGTGCGACCGACGCGCGGAGCAAGCTCCGCGGCTACCCCGGATGTGCTTTCCGCCGAAGTTTGCTACGGTTTCGCGGATGCCACGTCTCGCGTTGCACCTTGTGTGGGGCTGCTACGGGTTCTGGCTCCCAAACGACCCGCGGGGGAGCTGGTCGCGGTACGTTGGAAGTCGCTCGATCTACAACGCCGGCGGCGCGGCGACGACGGTCAGCGGCACGCGGTCGTACGCGAAGGACGCTCACGATCGGGACCGACGTCTGGCGGCGAAGAAGGAAATGAAGCGTTCGCCGGTGCGGCTGACGGGGGCGCAAGCGCAGGCCGTCGCACTGGGCGTCACGGACGCGGCGGCGGGTGCGAGGTATATCCTGCACGCTCTTTGCGTGATGCCGGACCACGTCCACGTTGTGCTGCTGAATCCGGGGACCGACGCAAAGCAGATCATTCAGCGCCTCAAGTCTGGCGGGACGCGGCGTGTCAATACGGATGTGCCCGACGCTGCCCTCGATACAGTTTGGGCTCGCGGAGGATGGTTCGTGCCGCTGGAAAGTCGCGTCGCGATCGAGCGTGCAATTCAATACGTGGAGCGAAACCCACCCGAAGCGGGCCTGCGGCGCCAGCGGTGGAGCGGCGTTGTCGCGCTCGAACCTTCACCGCGTTTGGGGTAGCCGCGGACCTTGATCCGCGCTCCGTTGACCATTCCGCACCCGACGCGCGGAGCAAGCTCCGCGGCTACCTGGAGACTTGTTTCAACTGCGTGGTGCGGCGCGGCGAAGCGTCCGCGTGGCGACGCGCCCAACTGCAACCAGCGCCACCACCGTCGCCACGCCGCCGACGATCAGCAGCCAAGGCGACCGCGGGCTCTGCCAGTCAAGCGTGGCCAGGCCCGCGCCAAACCAGGCGACGGCGGCGATCCGCGGGAGCAGGCCGGCCGCCGCGCCAAGGAGGAACGGGGCGATCGACACCCGCAGGGCGGCCAATCCTGTATTCGTCGCGGCGAAGGGGACGAGCGGGCTCAGGCGGACGAGGGCGATCAGGTAAACCGTCCGCAACCGCGAGCGGTCGAGCAACGCGTCGGCGAACGGCGACCATCGCGGGCTCGATCGCAAGCGGTTTGCGGCGTCGCCACCGGTGAGGGGGCGGGCGATGGCGTAGCCGAACAGGGCCGCGAGCACGATGGTTGCCCAAGCCACCAGCGTTCCGGCAATCCCGCCGAGGACGAACCCGGCGGCGAGCGACAGCGCGTGCGTCGGCAGCAACGCCAGCCCGCACAGCACCGCACCAGCGACGATGATCGCAACCAACGCCTGCCACGTCGCCGCGCGTTCGAACCACGCGGCGAGTTCCGCCCCGTACCACAGCAGAAACGCGACCCCCACCAGCGGCAACGCGGCCGCCAGCACCGTGGCCCCTCCGGCGCGGACTACATCCCATCGCCTCGAACGCGCCCTCACGCCGGCACCGGCGAAACCTGGGCCAGCGCATCCGCGGCGAAGCGGACGTCCTGCTTGGTCGTGAACGGCCCGAAGCTCAACCGCGTCGTGCCGCCGCCGTCGAGCGTGCCCATCGCCCGGTGGATGTGCGGGGCGCAGTGGATGCCGCTGCGCGTGAGCAGGCCGAACTCGCTTTCGAGCACGGCCGACAGTTCCTGCGGCTCGTAGCCGTCGACGCGCACGCTGAAGACGCCGATGCGCCCGCCGACGCCCTGCGGGCCGTAGAGCGTCAGGCCGGGAATGTCGCTGATTCCACCCAAAAACGTCTCGACAAGCCCGCGCTCGAGGCGTTCGAACATGTCAAAGCCCTTGCCGCGAATCCACTTCACCCCCGCCAGCAGGCCGGCGATGCCGATAGCATTGTGGCTGCCGGGCTCGTAGCGATCGGGCATGCTGGTCGGGTGGACCGCCGCGTCGCTCTGGCTGCCGGTGCCTCCCTCGCGCAGCGGGCGGACGCGTTTCTCCATCCCCGGCCGCAGGTAGAGAAACCCCGTGCCGAGAGGCCCCATCAGCGCCTTGTGACCGGGCGCGGCCAGAAGGTCGATGCAGTCGGCCTGCACGTCGATTGGGATGTGCCCAATGCTCTGCGCCGCGTCGACCACGAGCGGAACGGCCATTTCCCGGCAGATTTCGCCGATGTCGCGGATCGGCTGGATCGCCCCGCTGACGTTGCTCGCGTGCGTGACGGCGACGAACTTCGTGTCGGGCCGAATCGCCTTGCGGATATCGTCGGGATCGACGTGCGTGGTCACCGGGTCGACGTCGACGGTCGTGCTCGCGAGTTTCCACTGCTCGCTCATCGCGTGAACAGGCCGCAGGATCGAGTTGTGATCGGCGGCCGTCACAACGCAGTGGCCCGCATCGAACGGGTCGATCAAGCCGCGCAGCGCGAGGTTGAGTGCATCCGAGCAATTCAGCGTGAAGACGACGTGCTTCGCCGAATCGCCGTGGATGAGATCATTGATGTCGCGCCGGCACTCGGCGAGCAGTTGGCCCGTCTCGATCGCCTCCGCGTACGCTCCGCGGCCGGCGCTGGCGCCGAGGTCGGTGGCGTATTTCGTCATCGCCTCAAGCACCTCCGGCGGCTTCGGAAAGCTCGTGGCGGCGTTGTCGAGGTAGAGCCGTCGGGGGGCAGCGTCGGACATCGGCCGACTCTAGGAGATGCGCGTTCGCATGTTGGTTCAATAGCCGCGACGCAACGCGGCGCGGTCGGGGGCGACTGCAACCACGTCAGACCACGCCGCGTTGCGTCGCGGCTATCAGGCGTGTTCGAGTTCCAAACGACCCGCTAACATCCAAACGATGCGTCGCGTCGCCATCGAACGCAACTTCGAGTCGTGGCGCCGCGCCGCCCGCGCGCTCGCGAACGCCGACATCTTGCCGAGCGAGGTTGTCTTCGACGATGGGTCGGAAGCGTCACTGCCCGGCCTCGCCGACGATGCGCCGCCGCCGGATGCAATGCCGTCGCGCCTGCACGTGCCCGCCGCGTTCGTGAAGGGGGCGCAGCTCGCCGCCGACCATCGCGACGCCGACCGCTGGCAGTTCCTCTACGTCATGCTGTTCCGCCTGAAGGACGACCCGTCGCTCCTGGGCAACCTGACCGACCCCGACGTCCGCCGGCTCGATTTGATGGGCAAAAGCGTTCGCCGCGACGTTCATAAAATGCACGCCTTCGTGCGGTTTCGGAAGATCGATGACGATCGCTACGTAGCGTTCCATCGGCCAGACCATTACATCGTCCGCCGGGCGGCGCCGTTCTTCCGCGAGCGGTTTGGCGGCATGCGCTGGGCGATCCTCACGCCCGACGAGAGCGTGAGTTGGGACGGGCACAAGCTTTGCTTCGGCGACGGCGTGCCCGCGTCGGCGGCGCCCGACGAGGACGCGCTCGAAGAGGTTTGGCGGACCTACTACGCGAGCATCTTCAACCCCGCCCGGCCGAAGGTACGCGCGATGAAGGCCGAGCTGCCCGTCCGCCACTGGGCCACGCTGCCCGAGGCGACGATCATCCCCGACCTCCTACGCGACGCCCGCAAACGAACGGAGACCATGGTGGCCAAAACCGCAGCCGCAGCCAGGAACAAGCCCAAGGGGGCCGCCGCGTTCGTTCCGCCCGAGCCGTCGCTCGACGCGATGCGCGACGCGGTCCAATCGTGCGAAGGGTGCGAACTCTGCTGCAACGGCAGCACGCAGGCTGTCTTCGGCGAGGGGCCGCCTGACGCGCGCGTGGTGTTCGTCGGCGAGCAGCCCGGCGACAACGAGGACCGCGTCGGCCGCCCCTTCATCGGGCCGGCCGGGCAACTTATGGATGAACTGCTCAACGAGGCGGGCGTGGACCGCAGCAAGGTCTACGTGACCAACACCGTCAAGCACTTTCACTTCGTGCACAAGGGCAAGTTCCGTTTGCACCAGAAGCCGATGGCCCGCCACGTGACCGCCTGCAAGCCGTGGCTAGAGGCGGAGCTGGGCGTTATCAAACCGCCGCTGCTGGTTGCCCTCGGTAGCACGGCCGCGCAGGCGATCATGGGCCGCGACTTCCGCGTCACCCAAAGCCGCGGCGAATTAATGGATTGCCCTTACGCCGACCAATTCCTGGCGACGATCCACCCGTCGGCGATCCTGCGGATTCCCAGCGACGACGACCGCGGCCGCGCCAAGGCCGACTTCGTCGCCGACATGCGCCTCGTCGCCCACCACCTCTCCACGGCGTAGCCCCGCCCGTGGTCAACCCGCCTCCTCACACGCGGCCGCGACCCGGCGATCGTTAGGAACCGCCAAGACTGGCGGAGGCCCAGAACGAACAAAAGGCCCGCGTGATGCAGGGCTCTTCATAAGTGGGAGCGGAGGGATTCAAACCGCTGAACTGACGCGATTCAAGGCCGTTAGAGGCGATTTATTACCTGTTTAGTCTGTGTTTAGTCCGGCCTCAAGCCGCCACGATCACGCCGTTTCTCGCCGCCTGCTTCCGAAGCAGTCGCATGGTTCGGACTGCCGCCAGTCGCGGCCGCACCGCCCCACGCTCCCAGCGCGAGACGGTCAACTTAACGATATTCAAGGCCTCGCCCAGCTCGGCCTGGGTCAGACCCAGCGTGGCACGAAACGTCTTGATCCAACCCGGCGACAGCTCGTCGGGCATGTCCACGGCGGCGGCCCGGACCTTGTCCAAGCGACGGCAACCAGCCGGCGTGAAGACAAGTTCCGCGTCTAGATCGTAACAGTACTCGGCCGGCGTCAGCTCGACGACAAGCGTTCGGCCCGCGCCCAGATCGATCGCGTACGGAAGGTTCTCGGCGGCGGTGTCGGTTGCTGTGCTCATAGCCAGTAGATGGTGAAGACGGTGGCGTGGGGCGGGTGGGGCGGGTGGGGGCGGACGTCGATGACGACAAGGGCCTCGGCACGGGTTCCGTCGTACGAAGTGCCCGACAGGAACCAACGTCGCAAAAGTCTGGGCTTCGTTCACAGAGCCGGTCGCTGGGACGATGGTGCTGCGGTGAATCAAAACCCGGTCAATCTACGTCTGCCAGCAGCTGTTCGTAGACCAGCTCGCCGTCCTTCCGCACAAACCAGACCGGAATCTTCGGGTTGTTCAGGTCGGGACTCTTGCCAGCTTCGATCCTCGCCGCAATCTTTCTCTCCCACAACTGGAAGTAGGGTTCTTCCAGCGTTCGCGGCGGCATCCGGTGAATCGACTGTAACTCGATTCCGTCGTAGGTGGAGAAGTACCACGCCGCGACCTTCCGGTATTTGTCCAGAATGATCGCGTTGAGGTGGTGGTGGGTCGTGAACCCGTTCTTACGTCCGTCAGCCACGTTCACGCTTTTTAGTTCGTACTCCCGACCTTCCTCATCGGCAGCATCGTTACCCATCCGACCCTTCAGGTTTGTTAGACCCGTCAGCAGAAGCGTCTGCAACAGTTTCCCGCCACTATCCTGGAAGATGTCCTCGATGCCGTGCTTCTTCGCCAGTGCCTGGTACTGCTCGATGTACGGCCATAAGGCTTCGACCTTCGACCAATCTGCGTGTGGGGGCTGAACCGGCGGCAGCTCGTCGCGTTCTTCAGGCTCCAACGTTGCCTCCCTTCTCCGGCCGATGCAGTGGCGGGATTAGGTCGGCAGGCTGAACGTTCAACGCCGTCGCAAGTCGTTCCAACGTCTCAAGGCGGACGGACCGATGGTCCCGCTCGATGAGGCTGACATGCGTGCGGTGTAAGCCCGCAGCGTCTGCCAGTTGCTCCTGGGACATGTCGGCCTGAACCCGCAGTTCTCGGAGCCGCTTCCCGAAGTCGGCTGTGAATTGCGATCCGGGCATCGTTGCGGCAAGGGTGGCGATCACCTAAGGTTCCGCCACAGACAATGCGCAACATCGACGTCATCGTCGGGGACTCTCAACATGAAGACGGCATTCACTACCCAACTTGGCGAGGCGGTCATCGGCGACTCGCTGGACGTGCTGGCGAAGCTGGACGCGGAGTCCGTGGACCTCGTCGTCACGTCACCACCTTTCGCGCTTCTTCGCAAGAAGTCGTACGGCAACGAAGATCAATCTTCTTACGTTGACTGGCTCTGTTCCTTCGCGCCGCTAGTTCATCGCGTGTTGAAGCCGACCGGGAGCTATGTGATTGATCTAGGCGGTGCCTACCGACGCGGAGTCCCGGTTCGATCGCTCTATCAGTTTCGGGTTCTTCTCCGCCACGTCGATGAACATGGGTTCCACTTGGCGGAGGAGTTCTACTGGCATAATCCGTCGAAGCTCCCGTCGCCAATCGAATGGGTGAACAAACGGAAGCTCCGCGCGAAGGACAGCGTGAACACCTTGTGGTGGCTGTCGAAGACAGAGTGGCCGAAGGCGGACGTGACGAAGGTCCTCGCGCCCTACTCCGCCCGCATGAAGAAGCTGATTGAAGACCCGGAGAAGTTTTACAAGCCGAAGGTCCGACCCTCGGGTCACGATATCTCGAAGGGGTTTGGTCGCGACAACGGGGGGGCTATCCCGCCGAACCTTCTTCAGTTCCCCAACTCGGAGTCGAACAGCGGGTACATGCGGTGGTGCAAGGCGTTCGACCTGAAACCGCACCCGGCCCGGTTCCCGGCGAAACTGCCTCGGTTCTTCGTGGACATGCTGACGGAGCCGGACGACCTCGTCGTGGACATTTTCGGCGGGTCGGGAACAACGGGCGAAGTCTGTGAACAATCGGGTCGGCGGTGGAAGACGATCGACTCGGACCCCACCTTCGCCTTGGCGTCCGCGTTCCGCTTCCTGGGTGACGCTTCCTGCGAAGAAGTTGCCTCGCTCGTGAAGAAGATTGAAGCTGGGTCGTCGCCCCAGGTGGCAAGCACGGGCTGTTTGGAGCGTGACCCTTCGATAAACGACGACGCCCCCGGATGATCCGGGGGCGTTTGCTGTTGAAACCTAAGTCAGCCTCCCCTCGACGGGGCCGGCGTTTCCGCCGGAGTCGGATCATCTCACCGACCACTGGGGTCGCCGGGTGCTGGTGCGGTTTTACCGGGGAACCGTCCCCGACCCGCTGGCCGCTGAACCTTCCCGTCGCGATGCCGGCAGGCGTCGCTCCCGAAGCCTCCGCAACGCTCCGCACCCACCGCAACCTCTACGCGGCGACGTCTTCCTCGGAGTCGCCAACAGTGGGGATGGGTCGCCGGGGAACCGGCCGATCGGAGATTTCACGGACGCGGCCATTTCGACAATGTCGCGGCGTCTGGGGTCCGCAGTGCATTTGCAAAGGCCAGAGCACGGCGTGGCGAGTTTGGGGCAACTGTGACAGGTCGCGATGTTCAAGGCGAAGAGCTTCGTGTTGGAAAGATCGTGGTCATGGTAACGGTTCCGCCCGTCGCCCACTGGTTGGGCTTGTCAGGGTGGTAGCTGTAGTCCCAGGTAATCGGCCACTCATCAGCGACGGCGGTGTCGCCGCAGGCGAAGCCTCCGCTCTGTATGCCATGTTCGCGTAACTGATGGGGCCGTCCGCCGCTCGCCTGTAGATCGTCAACGGCGTAGATTGAGATACTCGCGTCCGTTTCCGGCGGGCCACCATTCGAGCCAGGTCGCTCACTAATGGTTGCTGTAATCTCGACGAAATCCTCCTCGTCGGCATCGTGCGGCTGTGTGCAGTCGCGGTCTTGGTACCGCGTCTTATAGCGTTGACCCGGCCCGAAGATGCCCTTCCACGAACACGAAGTCTGCCCGCCGAAGCCGGTGCCTCCACCCTGAAACGGCACGTCGAACGTGCCGGTGAAGCTGCCGCTGTTCGCCTTGCCTCTGTTGACGGGATAGGACCAACACCCTTGAAGAAGCTGAATGTTGTAGGTGACGCGAAGGAGCGGCTTATCGCACGTCGCGCACAACGTACAGGGCTTAACGCACGGCGTTGCGTAGTAGCCGTCGTAGGTGACACCCGGCGGTAGATCGGCCGGCTCCTCGACGACGATGCCGCACCGGTCGTGGACGCGGAACCCGCGTCCGAGGTCGCAGTGGCCTGAACTACCGCAGGGCTGCCCCAAGTCTCCGCCCCCGCCGGTCCCCGGCATGATCGCGCCCTCCTCAAAGTGGTAGCCTAGTTTCTCGCTGGTGTCGCAGTGAACGATCGGCCATGCGTTCGGCTGACAACAGCACCTGCGGCGGATAAGGGTCGCGCTCACTCGCAGCCTCCGTCAATGCCGTCTATTGCGGTGAAACAAAGTTCGCCGTCGCCACTGGTGCCTTAGGGAACCCACTGCATGTAGACGATGACGTTGACCGGGACCGGTTGCGGCTCCATCGCAGTCTCGTCCAAGCTCGAAGTCGAGACGCCGTTGCCCAGCTTCCCAGTCGATCCGTTTTCCGCTTCGGCTCCATTCAACGCGTTACCGAAGACGGAGCTGGTGGCACCGCTGGCGTCGAAGCTGAAGCTCGTCATAACAGGCCTCCGAAGCTGGTCTGCTGGTACGGAAGGAACGACCCCTTCGCTGGCTCGTGAGTCGCGTTGTTCTTCGCGTTGCCTGAGCCATCCAGCGGCCACGGGACTTCGACCTTGACCGGGTGTGCCCCCTTGCAGATTTCCTTCAATCCCTGGACCCGTCCAGCTCGTGGAAGCCGCGGTCGGCAAGCTGTAAATCCCAGGTCTCCAGGCGGATCGCGAAGACGTAGGTGAGGGCGCGAAACAACGTCGCGTTTCGCTCCTGGAACTCCGATGCGGTCGCGCCCAGGCAAAGCGCGACGCGGGGTTCGATGTTGACACCGTTCAACGTGAACGAGGAACCTTTAACGCGCCAGACAAGGCCCGCGGCGGCAACGGGGTCAATGGACGCGACGTTCTTGGTGGTCGTTGCCTTGATGCTCTCGGCGTACCTCCTCGGCAACTCCGAGAAGGGTTCGCCGGCATTGTTGGTCTAGGGACCCGAAGGAGAGCTGTAGTCGAACGCGAAGGTCTCGGTCTCCGTGCCGAAGTTCCAGAACACCTCTACCGGTTTAAGCAACGGGTTCGGCGCGAAGACGGAATAGTTGACGGTGATTGCCCAGGAGGAACGGTTGTCGCGTAGTGCCTTCGCGTCCTTCGATTCGACAAGTAGCCTCGGTCTACCGGGTAAGGCGTCTCCCAGTCGTGGAACGCCGTCCGCGTTCTTCGCGGCGACAGAGCCGATGACGGTATCGGGATCATCCGGGTTGTAGACGACGAAGGCACGCCTCGCCGACCACGCCGTGACGTCGGCGTCGTCGTGAATTTCTTCAAAATGCTCTTGTTCTTTAGCGACTACAGCCACGCCGTAGTTACCGCCCTAGGAGCCGTTCGAGACTTGGCACGCCGTTCGCGCCACGCCACGCACGAGCCAGCAGCAAGAGCGTGACGACGTGACATTGACCGACGAGCAGTGGGCGGCCGTCGAGCCGGTCCTGCCCAAGAGCACCGCCCCCACCGGCCGGCCTGGGGCCGACCGCCGCCTCATGCTCGAGGCGATGCTCCACCAGCTTGTGGCCGGCTGCCAGCGGCGACGCCTGCCGCGGAAACGCTTCGGCCCCCACACCACCGTCTTCACCCGCTTCAGCCGCTTCACCCGCTTCACCCGCTGGCGGCGACAGGGCGTCTTCGACCGGCTCGCCGATGTCTTGCGGCTCAAGGTCGACAAGCAGAAGCGGATCGAGCAGAAGCGGATCGACTGGTCGGCCCTCGTGGCCAACGCATCCAGGCGAAGCCTGCTGCACGGGACGAGCGTCCGCGCCTGGCCCTACGACACGAGGCGGTGCCGCCCCGCCGGGTCAGCGAGCGACGCGAGAAGCTGGCGACCAACTTCATGGCCTTCGTGCAGCTCGCCATCGCCCGCGACCTGCTCGAACTCCTGTTCTCAAACGGTTCTTAAAGCGGCTTCACTTCAGGCGTAGCGTCTGGGTGCCACTGCATCCTTGCAGTGGTCCGACCCAGACACTGCAAGGATGCAGTGGCACCCGGCCGTCGCGCAAGCCGCGCTAAGTAGCGTCGCCAGCGGCGTTGGAGCGCACGCGCTCGTAGAGCGTCAGCAACCTGTCGACGTGCGACTCCCACGACAGGCGCGGGCGAAGGGTGACGCACGCCTCGCGCATCCGCCGACGCACCGGCTCGTCGGCGAGCAGTTGCAGTCGAGCGGCGAGTTCGTCGGCGGCCGCCTGCGCGTTGGCGGGCCGGATGATGTGGCCGTGCTCGCCGTCGGTAATGACCTCCATCGCCCCGTCGTTCACCCCGCCGATGACCGGCAGGCCGCAGGCGAGGGCTTCGAGCGTGACGAGCGAGCAGGGATCGTGGCGGGAGGCGTGAACGAGCACGTCGGCGGCCCGGTAAAGCTCCGGCAGGTCGCGCCGCGGGCCGAGGAAATCCACGCGATCTGTCATCTTCAGCAGCCCCGTGAGATTCACCAACTGCTTGAAGTGCTTACGATCATGCCCCGCCACCGCCAACATCCAGTCAGGAGCGTCGCGTAGCGCGGCCAGCACGACATCGAGCCCCTTGCGGTGAAAGTCGTTGCCGACGAACAGCGCGCGCGGGCGATCGCCGGGCAGGTCAGCGGCGGCACCGTCGGGCGTGAATTGGCCCAGGTCCACGCCGTTGAACAAGCGGAAGGTGCGATCGGCCGGCAAGGTCGGGTGGTGGCGGCGCAGGGAGCGCTCGACGTAGTCGCTGAGCGTGATCGTGATCGGCGGATAGGCGGCGGCCAGCATCGCGCGCTCCGCCCTCGCGAACGCGCGGCGGCGCGGGTTCGTCCACCACGACAGCCACGACGACCGTTCGGCCGCGATTCCCGCGTGCGGGTGGTAAATGTCGCACAGGCCCGGCCCGACCGGAAGCATCGCGTGGATCAGATCGTGCTCGCCCCGCTCGCGAACGGCGGCGAGCTTTCCTTGAAACGAGCGGAAGCGGCCGATCCGCGTGCGGCCCGCGACACCGAGCGCGGCGGCGTCGAGCAGGGCGACCTCATGCCCGCGGCCGCCGAGCGAGTCGGCGAGGTCGAGCGTGTACTTTTCCGCCCCGCCGCGCCCGGCGTCGGCGCGGAGGATGACGAGGGCGACGCGCACCGGGGCTGTCGCGTTAGAAGCCGCGCTGCAGGTTGGAGTTCAACGTGCCGCGCATCGCCTCGATCCGCGCCCGGCGGGCGGCGAGTTCCTCGGCGGTCGGCATCATCTCGGCGGGCATCACCTTCGTCGCGGTGGCGGCCTGCGCGGCGGAGTCGGCCAAGGCGCTGATGCTCATCGGGATCAGGCCGAACACGAAGATGCCCGCGACGCTCAGCCCCGTCGCGAGGACGATCGGCAGCGGCTGATCGGGCGCCGGCTTGGGCGTGAACGCCTCGCCCTCCAAACCGGCCTCCTCCTCCTCGGGGCTCTTGAGCAGGACCATCTCGCTGAGGATCCGCAAGTAGTACGCGGCCGCGATGGCCGCATTGAGCAGCGTGATGATGATGAGCCAAGTCATCGGCCAAAAGGCGGCGTCGCTCCCCTTGTCCGCCAGCAGCAATGCCGGCCGCAGCACGAAGAACTTGCCGAGGAAGCCAACCGTCAGCGGGATGCCGATCAGGCTGATGCAGCAGACGGCCATCGCGGCCGTCAGGTACGGGTGGCGTCGGCCGGCGCCGCGGATGTCGGCGTAGGTTTCGGCCGTGGTGGCGGGCAGGCGGTGCTCCTTGCCCTCACCGTCGGTGAAGCGTCGGCGGCTCGGGAGCATCATCAGTACGCCGAAGACGCCCGCGTTCATCACGCCGTACGCCGCCAGGTAGAACAGCACGCCCGCGACGGCTGCGCCGACGATCGGGCTGGTCTGCACGCCGCCGCCCAACGGCACGGCGGCGGCGACGACCGTCAGCGCCGCGAGCATGTAGCCGCTGTGCGCGATCGAGCTGTAGGCCATCACCCGCTTGATGTTCTCCGCCAGCAACGCCATCGCGTTGCCGACCGTCATCGTCAGCACAGCCAGAGCGAACAGGACCTTCCAGACCGTCGGGTCGAAGGTCACGCCCGCCGCGAGCGTGGTCGACGAGCCGCCCACCGCCAGCAGCAGCTTGACCGTCGCCAGGATGCCCGTCGCCTTCGGCACGAAGCTGAGCATCGCCGTCACCGGCGTGGCGGCGCCGGTGTAGACGTCGCCGGCGTAAAAGTGCAGCGGCACCGCCGCCAGCTTGAAGCAGAGGCCCAGCACGATCAGCACGACCCCGAGCGTCTGCCACGTCCCCACGCTCATGGCCGGGCTCACCCGCCCCTCGGCAAAGGCGAGCGCGGTGGCGCTCAGGTTCGTCGAACCGACGGCGCCGTAGAGGTAGGCGAACCCCAGCAGCAGCACGGCCGCGGCCATGGCGCCGAGATAGAAGTATTTCACCCCCGCCTCCTGCGCCTCGGGCAGTGGGCGACTCATGGCAACCAGCACGTACGTGGGGATGCTGGCCAGTTCGATGCCCATGAACAGCAGCATCGTGTCGTTTGCCCCCGCGACGAGCATGATGCCGACGAAGCTCAGCAGGAAAAGCCCGAAGAACTCGCCCGCGTCCAGACCCCACCAGAGCGAGCCGTTCCCGCTGTTGTCCTTGTTCGTGGGCCAGCAAAGCAGCAGGAGGATGACGCCGACCGCCGCGACGACGACCTTCACGTAGGTGGCGAAGTCCCCGCCGACAATCGAGCGCGTGAAGTCGACCGACGGCGCGCCCAGGGCCGCCTCCGGGGCGAGGAAGAACGCGGCCGCCCCGCCGCCGACCAGGCCCAGCAGCGCGATCCACGGCACGATCGCCCGCGAGCGGGCCGACTTGAAGACGCCGAACAGGAACAGCACCAGCGCCGCCGCGGTGACGATCAGTTCGGGCAAGAGCAGCGAGAACAGGCTCATCGGGAGGACGCTCGACTTCGGGACAAAGGGTTCGGCAACAGGGAACGCGGCAACGGCGGTCGTCAGTCGGCGGCGGCCAGCGGCAGCGCGGGCTCAGGCGCGGGCGCCGCGGCGACGGCGGGACTCGGGATCATCCGCGGGCGGTCGACCATCGGCGTGCGCGCCAACTGAACGCTGGGCCGAATGCTTTCCAGCAGCGGCGTCGGCAGGACGCCCAGCACGATCACCAGGACCGCCAGCGGCGTGAGGATCGCGATCTCGCGGCCCGTCAGGTCTTTAGGCTTCGCCTGCGCGTGCGACGGGTCGGGGTCGATCCCCTGTCCGGCGTCAGCTTGGCCGTGGTCGTCGTGCATGCCGTGAACCGCCGGCAGCTTCAGCGGGCCAAAGACCAGCCGGGCCACCATGTGCAGCATGTAGACCGCCCCGAGGATCACGCCAATCGCGGCGAAGGCCCCGTAGATCGGGCCAAGATGATCGCTTGTGAACGCCCCGAGAATCGTGAGGAACTCGCTGACAAACCCGTTCGTCCCCGGCAGGCCGATGCTGCTCATGGTGAACAGCACGAGGAAGAAGCTGAAGACCGGCATCACCTTCCCCAGCCCGCCGTAGTCGGCGAACATGCGGGTGTGGTAGCGGTCGTAGATCATCCCAATCATCAGGAACAGCGCGCCGGTGCTGATGCCGTGGTTGATCATGTAGAAGACGCTGCCCTGCATGCCCCAGTCGTTCAGCGCGACCAGGCCCAGCACGCAGAACCCCAGGTGGCTGACCGACGAGTAGGCGACGAGCTTCTTCACGTCCTCCTGCACCCAGGCGATCAGGGCGCCGTAGATCACGCCGATGATGCAGAGCACGGCCAGGAACGGCAGGATCGTGCCGCTCATACTCGGCAGCAGCCCGCCGGTGCTCAGGACGCCCAGCGGCAGCACGACCGCCAGCAGCCCGTAGGTGCCGAGCTTCAGCAGCACGCCCGCCAGGATCACCGAGCCGGCCGTCGGCGCGACCGTGTGTGCCAGGGGCAGCCACGTGTGAACCGGGAACAGCGGGACCTTCACGGCAAAGCCCGCCAGCAGCGCGACGAAGAGCACGACCTTTGCCGTGCCGCTCACGTTGGCCGGGTTCTGCGCCCAGAACGCCATCACGTTTAAATCGAAGCTGCCGGCGTTGGCGCCGATGTAGATGAGCCCGCCAAGCGTGAAGACGCCGCCGACGAACGTGTAGAGGAAGAACTTCTTCGCCGCGCGTAGCCGGTCCTCGCCGCCCCAGATGCCGATCAGGAAGAACATCGGCACGAGCGTGAGCTCGAAGAAGACGTAAAACAGCAGCGCGTCGCGGGCGACGAACGTGCCGATCATCGGCGTGACGAGCACGCTGAGCCAGAAGTAGTACCCCTTCTGCTTCGTCGCCACGCTGGAGTAGCTGCCGAAGATGACCAGCGGCATGAGCACCGTTGTCAGCAGCACCAGCCAGTAGCTGACGGCGTCCATCCCCAGCAGCAGCCCGACGCCGAGGTCGGGAATGTAAAGCAAGTCGCTTGTCCAGGCGTACTCGGCCCGACCCCACCCGGCCGGAAGCAGCGCCAGCGCCAAGCCGAGCTCAACGCACGCGAAGGCAAACGCGACGTGCTTCGCCATCGACTCGCTCACCAGCAGGCACGCGACCCCGGCGACGAGGGGCAGCAGGACGAGGATCGGCAATAACAGGTCCATCAGCGGTGCGTGAAAACCCTACAAGTGGAAAGAACGCGACAAACCCAAACAATCTACAGCAACACGAACAGCAGCACGATCGCGGCCACCCCGAACAGCATGCCCACCGCGTACCCCTGCAACGCCCCGCGTTGCGTGCCCACCCGCAGCGCGAAGCCTCCCGCCCACGGCAGTTGGGCCATCAGGTCCACGAGCAGGTCGAGGACGAACCGGTCGATGCCGTAGAGCAGCCTGCCGAGGAACCGCAGCGGCGCGACGATGACGGCGTGGTAGAGCTCGTCGACGAAGTACTTACCCTCGAGCAGCTTCGCCGCCGGCCGGAGGACGCCGGCGAGGGAGGTCGCGCGGTCGCGGTCCTTCAGGTGCAGGAACCACGCCAGGCCAATGCCCGCAACGGCGATGAGTGCCCCGGTCAGCAGGCCGGGCAGAACCGACTTGTAGTAGGCCCACCCCTCCAGCACCTCGTAGCCGAAGGCGCCGGGAATCGGCTTGTGCGAATTGGCTCCAAACGTCTGAACCGCCACGTCCCAGCCGTAGACCAGGCTCGGGCTGTCGCCGAGGAACGCGCCGAACCAGTGGAACGGGAACTGGAGGAACCCGGCAAAGAGCGCCCCGACCGCCAGGACCGCCAGCGGCAGGATCATCAGCAGCGGCTCGTGGTTGTGCCCACCACCGTGATGGGCGTGGTGGGTGTCGTGCGCCTGCGGCTCCGTCACGCCGTGCGGGGCGTCGACGCCACTCTCGGCGGTGTCGCCCGCGTGAACGGCGGCCGCGCTCGCGTGGCCGTGCGCGTCTTCGAGGCCGTGATCGTCGTGGTGGTGATCCGGCGCGGGCGTCGTCGGCTGGACGAGCGGGCCCTCAAAGACACGGAAGTAGAGCCGGAACGTGTAGTACGCCGTCATGAACGCCGTCGCCAGCAGGACGAACCAGAGCAGGTAGCCGATCCAGTCGCCGCCCGTCGTGATGTGGGCGAAGTGGATGATCTCGTCCTTGCTGAAGAAGCCCGCCGTCAGCGGGAAACCGGCCAGGGCGAGGCAGCCGATCAGCATGAGGATGCGCGTTTTAGGCAGCACGTGCTTCAGCCCGGACATCTTGCGCATGTCGAGGTGGCCGAGCATCGCGTGCATCACGACGCCGCTGCTGAGGAAGAGCAAGGCCTTGAAGAAGGCGTGCGTCATCAGGTGGAACACGGCCGCCATCGGCGCCAGCACGGCCACGCCGACGAACATGTAGCCGAGCTGGCTGACCGTCGAGTAGGCGAAAACCTTCTTCAAATCGAACTGCCGCATCGCGATCGTGCCCGCGAAGGCGGCGGTGAACGCGCCGACGACCGCGATCGTCACCAGGGCGGCCTCCACGCCGGCGAAGACGGGGAAGAGCCGTGTAATCATGTAGACGCCGGCCGTGACCATGGTGGCGGCGTGGATGAGGGCCGATACGGGCGTCGGGCCTTCCATCGCGTCGGGCAGCCAAACGTACAGCGGGAACTGGGCGCTCTTGCCGAACGCCCCGACCATCAGGCAGAACGGGATGAGATCAATCGCCCACAGTCGGTCGGCCGGCACGTAGGCGGCGGGGTTGGCGGCCATCTCGACAAAGCCGTCGCCGAGCACGCTTGCCTCGCCGAAGTAGCTCACGGTGCCGTAGCACCACCAGATCAGCATGATGCCGATCGCGAAGCCGAAGTCGCCGATGCGGTTGACGAGGAACGCCTTCTTGGCCGCCTCGCGGGCGGCGGGCTTGTCGTAGTAGTAGCCGATCAGCAGGTAGCTGCACAGGCCCACGCCCTCCCAGCCGAGGTAGAGCATGATCAGGTTCTCGCCCATCACCAGGCTTGTCATCGCGAAGATGAACAAGCCGAGGTAGGCGAAGAACCGCCAGTAGCCCGTCTCGCCCTTCATGTAGCCGCTGGCGAAGACGGTGATGAAGAAGCCGATGCCGCAGACGACCGACAGCATGATGGCCGTCAGCGGGTCGATCCACGCGCCGGCGGCGATGTCGAAGTAGCCGCCCGTTTGGGATTCGGCATTGGTGATTCGGGATTCGGGCCGGAGCGGTGCGCCGGCAGCGGCGCGGGTGACGGCGAGTTCGTCGTACTGCTCCAAATCGAGGCCGGGCGGGACGTTCTCAAAGTCGCTGTCGCCGGCGGCGATCCAGGTGAACCAGTGGCTCTTGTACGCCTTGACGTGCGTATCCGGACCGTGGTGGCCCTCGGCGTCTTCGTCGTGCGCGGCGATCTCGACATGATCCGCCTCATCCGCCTCGCCCCCGATGATCTCCGGCTCGGCGGCGATGATTTGCTCGTAGTCGCTCGTGAAGACAGCCTCCTCGTTCGGCGAGGAGCCGAGCATGGTGACGAGGATCATCAGGCTCAGCACCGCGCTGGCGCCGACGGTCAACCAGATCGGCCAGTGGCTCTGCCCGCGCAGCACCTTCTTGCCGGCAAACCCCGCAATCGCCGCCCCGACAAGCGGCAGCAGCGGAATCAGCCAGGCGTAGGAGACGAGGAGGTCCATGCAGAAAGGATGAAGGCGGAAGGAGGAAGGATGAACCTGAGGCAGATCGGGCGGGCGTCGGACTTGGGCATCGGGTTCATCCTTCTGCCTTCATCCTTCATCCTTTCACTCGCGCAGTTCCCGCCACGCCTCCGAATCCACCGTGCCCTTCTGGCGGAACAGCAGCACGACAATGCCCAGCGCCAGCGTCGCCTCGGCGGCGGCGACGACGAGGAGGAAGATCACGAACGCCTGCCCCGCCACGTTGTTGTGGTACGCCGCGAACGCCACCATCGAGATCGCCACGCCCTGGAACATCAGCTCCGTGCAGAGGAACATCACGATCAGGTTCCGCCGCGTCATGAACCCGATCATGCCCAGCGCGAACATGATGCCGCCAACCGCGAGAAAATGTTGTAGGCCGAGGAGGTCCATGGGGCGGAAGGGAGGTGGGAGCGGGGGAGGTGGGACGTGGGCAGAGAACGGGACGTCGGGCATCTTCGGGATCTGCCCACATCCCACCTCCCCCGCTCCCACCTCCTTGAACTAGTTCTGCGGATACGCCTTCTGTCGTGGCGAGGCGCTGCCGACGACGGGGAGGCTCTTGGGGTTGTCGTTGACCGGGGTAAAGGGCATCGTCATCGTGTCGCCCCCGTCGGGCTCGCGGCGGCCGCCGAGCAGTTCGGGGATGATCTGGCGGCGCGAGATGACGATTGCGCCGATCATCGCCACCGTCAGCAGCAGGCCCGCCACCTGGAGCGTCACCCACTGCCGCGTGAAGAGGTAGATGCCCAGCACCTGCACGCCGCCGCGGTCGGGCTCCTGGGCGTGGGCGATGCGGCTCTCGTAGCCGTAGAGGTCGCCGCGCGGCACCGTATCGAGCACGCCGACCTCGACGTCCTCGTCGAGCGCCTTGTCCGCGAGGATTGCGGCCGCGGCGACGTCGTCGGCTGCGCCTTCCTGCACGATGTCCACGCCCCCGGCCGCCCGCACGTTGGCGGCGTTGCGGACGAGGTGAATCGGCTCGATCACGCTCAGCCGCTTCTCCAAGCCAAGCGGCGCCTTCTCGAAGACAAGGAACAGCAGCACGCCCATCATGGTGATGCCGATGATGCTCGCGAGCATCGGGCTGCGGGCGCGGGCGTCGTGCTCGGCGACGAAGTTCCTGGCCGCCTCCGATTTCCCCTGCGGGCCGGTCTCCTCCGGGGCGGCGTCGGCGGCGAGCATGATCACGAACGTGTACGTGATCAGGATCGCCCCCGCGTAGATGATGATCAGCGCCACCGCCATGAACTCCGCGTACGCCAGGATGAACAGCCCCGCCGAGGCGAAGACCGTTAGCACGAAGTAGAGCGCCGAGTAAACCGGCTGCGGGTGCGTGATGACGCGCACACTGCCGACGATCGCGATGATCGCGAAGGCCCAGAAGTAGACGTTGACGAACCCGGCGCTCAGCAGCAGCGCGATCACCAGCAGCAGGAAAGCGGCCCCGAGCAGCCCGCCCCCCAGGCGACGCCAGGCGACGCTGCGCCCGCCGGGCAACAGCAGCATGGTCGCCACGGCCGCGACGGCGCAGAAGACGAGCAGGACCGCCGGCGTCACCACGGCGTCCGCGTCGGCTTGCGCCAGGAGCGCCGGCAGCGGCATCGCGGTGAGGATCGGCGTCGTGAGCGGGTCGGCCATCGGCGTTCGGGTGCGACTCCGCGGGTCACGCCGGTCGGGCTGACGGCGCTCTGGCGGAAGGCGGGGGCGAGTCTAGAGGCGCCTCCGGCGCGTCGCAACATCGACCGTGACAACTTTCACAAAGCGGACGCGCCAACGCCGGCGTCGCTGCGCTTCGAGCCGTTGAACCGGATCCGGAACGTCCGCGGCTACCCCGAAATTGTGATGACCGATCTTCGACCGCTCAAAACGTCCCCGCCGTAGCATTGCCGCGTGTTCACCGGAATCGTGGAAACAACCGCCGTCGTCGCGCACGTCGCCGACCACACCGGCGGGCGGCGCCTTACCCTCGCGCACCGCTGGGGCGACGAACGCCAAGGCGAGAGCGTGGCCGTCAACGGTTGCTGCCTGACCGTGGCCGCCATCACCGACGACGCCCTCGTCTTCGACGCCATCCGCGAAACGCTCGATCTGACCAACCTCGGCGAACTTGCCGCCGGCGACCGCGTTCACGTCGAACGCTCCCTGCGCGTCGGCGACCGCCTCGACGGCCACTTCGTCCAAGGCCACGTCGACGGCCTTGCCGAACTCGTCGGCCGGGTGGCGAGCGATGACGAGTGGCGCTTCACGTTGAGGCCGCCAAGGGAGCTGATGCCGTTCGTCTTTCCCAAGGGCAGCGTCTGCCTCGACGGCGTGTCGCTCACCGTCGCGGGGCTGACGTCCGATACATTCGACGTGGCCCTGATTCCCACAACGCTGGAGAAGACCGCCTTCGCCGACCGCGCCGTCGGCTGGCACTTCAACTTCGAGGCCGACGTGATGGCCAAGGGCGTCGTCCACACTCTGAGAAGGATGAAGGCAGAAGGATGAAGGATGAACCCGAACACAGATTTGCTGCCGCGCCCACTTCTCAGTTGCCGCCCGTCGTGCTGGGGCACATGATTCCCCGAACCTGGTCTGGTCTCGGGTTCATCCTTCATCCTTCTGCCTTCATCCTTTGATGTTCCGCCCCACCATCGCCATCACGCTCGGCGACCCGAACGGCATCGGGCCGGAGGTGATCGTCAAGGCCTTGGCCGACGCCGAGCTGCGGCACCGGGCGCGGTTCGTGGTCTACGGGCTCAACGAGCAACTCGCCTACGCGGCCGACCTGGCGGAGCTCGACCCGTCGTGGTGGCGTGTCGGCTACACCGGGCAGCAGCGGCGGTACGGGCAGGACGCGGTGGTGGTCGACTATGACCAGTATTCCATGCTTGCCGGTGGCGGGAGCATGCGAGCCCCGAGTCGCGAAGGCGGGCGGGCGAGCGTGCGGTTCTGTCTCGACGCCATCGCCGCGGCCAAGGCGGGCCTCGTCGACGCCGTCGTCACCGCGCCGATCGCGAAGGAATCGTGGCACCTCGCCGGCTACAACTACCCCGGCCATACGGAACTCTTCGCCGAAAAGACCGGCGCCCGCAACCACGCCATGATGTTCGCCGGCGGCCCGCTGCGCGTGGCGCTGGCAACCGTTCACGTCGGCCTTAACAGCTTGTGGGGCCGCCTCAAGATCGGCACCGTGTTCCATCCGATCGAGCTTCTCCACGAGGCCCTCGTCGACTTCTTCGACGTGAAGAATCCCCGCATCGCCGTCTGCGGCCTCAACCCGCACGCGGGCGAAAACGGCGCGTTTGGCGACGAGGAGGAGCGCATCATCGCCCCCGCCATCCAGATGGCCCGCAACAACGGCATCGACGCGACCGGCCCCTATCCGGGCGACACCGTCTTCCTCAAGGCGCTCAAGGGCGAGTTCGACGCCGTCGTCGCGATGTACCACGATCAGGGCTTGATTCCGGTCAAGCTCGTCGGCTTTGACAAGAGCGTGAACCTCACGCTCGGTTTGCCGATCGTGCGGACAAGCCCGGATCACGGCACGGCCTTCGACATCGCCGGGCAGAACAAGGCCGACCCGTCGAGCATGAAGGCGGCGATCGCGATGGCAATCGACCTCGCCGAACGCCGCGCCCGCAAGGCGGCCCTCGTGCGGGCGACCGAGGCGAACCTGGACTGACTGGTTCCGAGTCGTTTCGGGCCGCGGGTCACGCCGCCTTGGCGAGCAGGGCCTCGACCTCGGCGCGGGGGGCGTTGAGGCGGATGCTGGCGCCAATGTCGTAGAGCCCGCCGCCGAGGGAGCGGCAGCGGGCGGTCTGGCCGAGCAGGCATTCGACGCCGCCGACGGCGCGGGGCAGGCGGATGATGAACGACTGGCCGACGGCGAGGGGTTCGCGGTGGAGAAAGCCCAGCCCGCGCGGACCGAAGTTGCGAACGCTGACCTGCACGATCGCCTGCTGGCTCGGCCCGTTGCCGCCGAGGGGCAGGATGGTCAGCGGCAGACGCACGCCCACGCGCGGGTCGAGGCGCAGGCGGTTGCCGGCGAGCTTGTCGTGTGGCGAGGCGCGGTCGGCGCGCAGGCTGCGGAGAATGTCGGCGAGCGCTTCGGCGGTGAGCATGGCGGTGGTGCGGCGGGAGAACAGCGGCCCCGTTGGGGCATCGGCCGCCGCTTGCGTTGACTTTGGCTGCCGGGCGGCTTTACCGTCGCGACCCCGCCTTCCCGGCCTCCGCGCCCCGCACCGCCCGCCCATGCCCCAGCCCGTCGCCAAGCCCAAAGCCTACCTCAAGGCCCGCCAGAAGAACGTCCTCGACGCGATGAAGGCACTGGAGCTCGACGCCCTGATGCTCACCCATCCGCCGGACCTGGCCTACCTGAGCAACTTCACCGGCGACGACAGCGTGGGACTGTTCACCAAGAAGGACTTCTTCCTCGTCACCGACTTTCGCTACACCGAGCAGGCCGCCCTCGAAGCCGGGTGGCTGCGGGTGGTCGAGCGCAAGGACAAGATCCACAAGATGGCCGACGCCGTCGCCCACACCATCGCCGAGGCGGGCGCTAAGCGGTGCGGGTTCGAGGCCAACTTCACCACCGTCGGCCAGTTCGACGCCGTGAATGACGCCCTCGACGAGCTCGGCCACGACTGCGAGCTCGTGCCGCTCGAAAACGTGATGACCCAGCAGCGCAAGGTCAAGGACGACCACGAGATCGACCTGATCCGCAAGAGCTGCGACGTGGCCGAAGAAGCGTTTAACGCCGTCCGCAGCAGCATTCAGGCGGGCGAGACCGAGGGATACCTCGCGGGCCTGCTCGTGATGGAGATGAAGGCCCGCGGCGCGACCGACCCGAGCTTCAGCCCCATCGTCGCGACGGCCGCCCACAGCTCGCTGCCGCACTACCGGCCGGACGAGACGGTCATCCAGAAGGACGCCTTCCTGCTCTTCGACTGGGGCGCCCGCGTCAACGGCTACTGCTCGGACCTGACGCGCACCTTCGCCATCGGCCGGGTGTCGGCGAAGATGAAGAAGATCCACAACGTCGTCCTCGAAGCCCAGCTCGCCGCCATCGACTTCCTGCGGCCGGGCATGACCGCGCTCCAGGCGGACAAGGTCGCCCGCGACGTGATCGAGCAGGCGGGCTTTGGCGAGTACTTCGGCCACGGCCTCGGGCACGGCATCGGGCGCGACATCCACGAGCTTCCCTCCCTGCGCCGCCAAGGCGAGGACGACGAGCTGCGCCCCGGCATGGTGGTGACGATCGAGCCGGGCATCTACCTGCCGGGCGAAGGGGGCGTGCGAATTGAGGACGACGTGCTCATCACCCACAGCGGGTGCGAGGTGCTCACGAGCCTGCCCAAGACGTTCGAGGACTGTCACATCGAGTAGTAATTCAAGCGAGGGCGTGGTCGTCCGGGGGCGTGAGAAGGAATTGCATTGAACGAGGATCTGACCGTGGCCAATACACTGAGTTCCGACGCCGAGCCAGACGCCAAGCAACGCCCGCACCCCAAGGGGCGCGGCGGCGGACGCGGACGTGGCGGCACGGGTGGTGGCGGTGGTGGTGGGAAGGGGCCGGGACCGATGGACGTGCCGCTGCTGGAGAAGCTCGTGTCGCTGATGAGCGATCACGGGCTGACCAGCATGGAACTCGCCGACGGCGACCAGCGGATCAGCCTGTCCCGCGGCGGCACCCCCACCACCACCACCACCACCACTGCCGCCCCCTCCACCGCTCCGGTGACGCAGGCCTCCCCCGCGCCGGCTCCCACGAGCGCTCCTACCGCCACGTCCGCCACCGCCGAAGCGTCGGCCCCCGCCGCGGCCAGCACGAGCGGGCTGAAGGAGATCACCAGCCCGATGGTCGGCACCTTCTACGCCTCTCCCAACCCCGACGCCAAGCCGTTCGTGAGCGTCGGCTCGTCGGTGTCGAAGGAGACCGACGTCTGCGTGATCGAGGCCATGAAGGTCTTTAACACGATCCAGGCCGAAGCCAGCGGCACGATCGAAAAGCTCCTCGTCGAAAACGGCCAGGCGGTGGAATACGGGCAGGCGTTGTTCTTGATCAAGCCCAGCTAGGAGGTGGGAGCGGGGGAGGTGGGACGTGGGCAGAGCTTCCGCCTGCGGCGACGTCATCCCTCCGGCTCCGGTTATCTGCCCACATCCCACCTCCCCCGCTCCCACCTCCCTCCGCTCCATGTTCTCCAAAGTCCTCGTTGCCAATCGCGGCGAAATTGCCTTGCGGATCATCCGCGCCTGCCGAGAGGCGGGGGTCAAGACGGTGGCCGTCTACAGCGAGGCCGACCGCGGCGCGAGCTACCTGGAACTCGCCGACCAAACCGTTTGCATCGGCAAGGGCCCCGCGGCCGACTCGTACCTGAACATCCCGCGCCTCATCAGCGCCGCGGAGATCTGTGACGTCGACGCCATCCACCCCGGCTTCGGCTTCCTCAGCGAAAACGCCCACTTCAACGAGGTGGTCCGCTCCTGCAAAATTGAGTTCGTCGGCCCCAGCCCCGAGGCGATGAGTGCCGTGGGCGACAAGGTCAACTGCAAGGAGATCGCCAAGGCCGCCGACGTGCCGACGGTGCCCGGCAGCGACGGCGCGATTGAGGAGGAGCAGGACGCGGTCGATTTGTGCGAGAAGATCGGCTACCCCGTTATCATCAAGGCCGCCGCCGGCGGAGGCGGACGCGGCATGCGCGTCGCCCGCAACGAGGCCAGCCTGCGATCAGGCCTGCACGCCGCCCGACAGGAGGCCGAAGCCGCCTTCAAGAACGGCACCGTGTTCATCGAAAAATTCGTCGAGTACGGCCGGCACGTCGAGGTGCAGGTCATTGCCGACCAGCACGGCAACGCCGTCCACCTCTGGGAGCGTGATTGCTCGCTGCAACGCCGCCACCAGAAGCTGATGGAGGAGTCGCCCAGCCCCCACATCGGCCAGGCGACGCGCGAGAAGATCTGCGCGGCCGCCGTCCGGCTGATCCAGCAGGCAAACTACTCCAACGCCGGCACCGTCGAGTTCATCGTCGACGCCGACGAGAACTTCTACCTGCTGGAAGTCAACGCCCGCATCCAGGTCGAACACCCCGTGACCGAAGCCGTCACCGGGCTCGATTTGATCCAGCTTCAGCTCCGCGTCGCCAGCGGCGAGACGTTGCCAATCCAGCAGGAAGACGTCCAGCAGCTTGGCCACGCGATCGAGTTCCGCATCAACGCCGAGGACCCGGCCCGCAACTTTGCCCCGCAGCCGGGCCTGATCGAGACGTGGCTCCCCCCCGGCGGCCCCGGCGTGCGGCTCGACTCCCACGCCCACGCCGGCTACCGGATTCCGCCGAATTACGACTCGATGATCGGCAAGCTCATCATCCACCGCGCTAATCGCGAGGATGCCATTCGCTGTGCCAAGCGGGCCCTCTCGGAGTTTCGCGTCGGCCCGATCAGGACGACGATCCCGCTGCATTTGCAACTGCTCGACGTCCCGCAAATCCGCGAAGGCGGCTTCGACACGAACTTCGTCGAGCGCGTCGTGCTGGCGAAATAGTCTCTTGTAGGGTGGGATTTATCCCACCAGCGGGCAGAGTCGGAGGTGGGATAAATCCCACCCTACTGTGTTGCATGCGCCTGTTCACGCTTCTGGTCGTGCTGCTTCTCGTGGGTGGAGTCGCAGCGCTCGTCCACGCGCTTCGAAGCACCGAATCTCGCGCGACCGTCGCCGATGGTGAGGGCATCGCGTGGCAGACTTCGCTCCCGGAGGAGACGGCGCGGCCCGTTCTGATCGACTTCACCGCCGACTGGTGTCCGCCGTGCAAGGTGATGGAGCAGGAGGCGTGGCCCGACGCCGAGATTGTCGAGGCAATGAACGCCTACACGCCGGTGAAGATCGACATCGACGCCGATCCGGACACAGCCGCGAAGTACAAGGTCGCGAGCATTCCAACGCTTCTCGTTCTCGCCCCGGACGGCAGCGTCCTGGCCCGCCGCGAGGGCTACACCTACGGCGGGCAGGCCGATCTTGCGGCGTTTCTTCGCAAGCACGCGGAGGACTGATGCCGCGCATGGGTCCTTTCCACTTCGACCTGCCCGTCATGCAAGCGGGCCTCGCCGGGTACAGCGACCGGGCGATGCGCGTGGTCGCGCGGCGGCGCGGGTGTCCGTATGCCGTGACCGAGGCGATCCTCGATCGCGCGATGCTCGCCGGCGGGCTCGGGCTGAGCAATGCCATCGACATCAATGACGAGGACCACCCCGTCGCCGGCCAGATCATGGGCAGCGACGCCGCCGAGATGGCCGACGCGGCCGCGATCCTCGCCGAGCGCGGCTACGACACGATCGACCTGAACTTCGCCTGCCCGGTGAAAAAGGTCAAGAACAAGGCCCGAGGCGGATGGATGCTTAGCGATGTCGAACGCGGGCTGGCGATCCTGCGAAGCGTTCGAAAGCGCCTGCCCGACCACCCGCTGAGCGTCTCGACCCGCCGCGGCTTCGACGAGTCGGCACGGAGCGTCGACCGTTTCTGGCAACTCGCCCATGCCGCCAAAGACCTTGGCTACGTCGCACTGCGCGTTCACGGCCGCACGGTCGAGCAGAAGTACGCCGGCCGCAGCAAACGGCCGTTTCTGACCGAGGTGAAGGCGGCCTTCCCCGACTGGTTTATCTGGGGCAGCGGCGACGTCTTCGAGCCCGAGGACGCGGTCGAGATGCTGGCCGAGACGAAGGTCGACGGCGTCTGGATCGCCCGCGGCGCGATCGGGAATCCGTGGATCTTCCGGGATGTGGGGCGGTTGATTCACCACGGAGGCACGGAGGCACGGAGAGCAGAACCCAGTGATGAGCTTGATCCCCGGCGCGCCGGGCGGGCCGCGAGCTTCAAGGTCGCTCCAGATGAAGAATGCATAATTGAAACTTCCTCAGCTCCGTGCCTCCGTGCCTCCGTGGTCATCCCCCCGCCGACGATTGATGAGCAACGCGACGCGCTGCTGGAGCATTTCGAGGAGGCAATGCAGATTCACGGCGAGCAGTTGGCCGGGCGGCGGATGCGCAAGATCGGCATCAAGTACGCCCGCTTCCACCCCGATGCCGCCGAGGTCAAGCGGCAATTCATCGGCGTGCGCAGCCTCGACACGTGGCGCGGCGTGATCACCGACCACTACGCGAGCGGCGGCCTCGGAGTGAGGCCGCCGCGCGAAAGCGTGGATGAAGTCAACGGCTCCTGCGAGCCGGCCGCAACGGCTTAGGCACCCGGCAGGTTGCCCGTCCCGCCGCCGAACGGGCGGAAAATGCGGCGCTTAGTCAGCGCGTCGAAGGCGTCCAGATCGTCCTGGTTTACCAGGCCGTCGTAGGTGACATCGCCCCGGCTGTGGCCGCCCTCGGTGTTGAGGTTGTCGAGGATAATCGAGCGATCGTCGGCGTTGCGGGTGCCGTTGGCGTCGATGTCGCCCGTCAGCACGCGGAACTTGCCAGTAAGCGTCGTCGACGCCACGTTGCCGGCGAGGTCCTGCACGGTCGTGTTGGCCGCGCGGATCGAGTAGAAGCCGTCGCGGAGGATGCTCGCGCCCGACACGGCCGACGTGTTGCCGGCGAAGGTGACGGTCACGGCGCCGTCGTCGGCGGTCATCTCGCTCACCTGCACGGGCGTGCGTGAGCCGGTGCCCTTCACCGTAAAGTTCGACGCTTTGGCTGCGGGGGCGAAGACGATGTCCTGCTCGCTGAACGTGAACTGGTAGGCGTGCGGGGCCGCGTCAACGAGGACGCCGCCACCGGTGATGGTCGGCCGCTCGGTATCAAGCGTGACGTCCACGGCCGCACTGGGCGCGCTGCGCGTGCCGTCGGCTGCCACGGCGACGGCCTCGTAGCGCACAGTTTGCGTTGTGTACCGCGCCACGACCGACGGGCTCGTGATGCTGAAGGTGCCGGCGCTGCCGACCGTGCGGGTCGCGACGACATCACCATCGGCAAGCAATTCAACCTTCACGCCCGGCGTGGCGCTGCCGGTGAAGGTGGGCGTCAGGTCCTTCGTCACGTTGTCGTTGGACGAGATGCCCGTATCGCTCGCGGCCGCGAGGGCCACGTTCTGGGGCGCCTGGAGCGTGGGGTCTTCGTCGTCGACGATCAGGTCAACGGCGTCGGCGACGTTGAGCCGCCCGCCGGTAAGGGTCTTGCCGGCGTAGGCGGCGACCGGGACAACGCCATCAAGCAGCGCGGCCTTCACGTCGGCGGCGCTCGCGTCCGTGTTGGCGGCGGCAACCGTCGCGACGGCCCCGGCCACGTGCGGGGCGGCCATGCTCGTGCCGCTGTAGTAGCTGTACCCGCCGCCGGCCACCGTCGAACGGATCCACCGGCCGGGCGCGGCCAAATCCACCGAAGTGGCGCCGAAGTTGCTGAAGTTCGCCAGCACGTCGTCGTCGGTCATCGCCGCAACGCTGATGACGTTGGGCTCGTTGTAGCCGTCGGGGTAGTGCGCGCTCGTGTCGTTGTCCGCACCGTCGTTGCCGGACGAGGCGACGAAGAGAATGCCCAGATCATTGTGCAGGCTGATCGCGTTGCGGAAGGCGGTCCAGTACCCGCCGCCGCCGTAGCTGTTGTTCGTGGCGACGATGTTCACGCCGCTCTCGGCGAGGTCGGCGAGGTAGTACATCCCCTCGAGGATGGCCGAGCTGCTCAGGCTGCGCCCGCCGTCGCCGACCTTGATCGGGATCACCTTTGCCCCCGGCGCCACGCCGACCACGCCGCGCCCGTCGTCGCCGACCGCGGCGATCGTGCCGGCGACGTGCGTGCCGTGGCTGTTGCCGTCGGTGCGGGCGTCGTTGTCGTCGAAGAAGAAGTCCCAGCCGCGCGTGTCGTCGACGTAGCCGTTGCCGTCGTCGTCAATGCCGTTGCCAGCGATTTCGCCGGGGTTGACCCAGATGTTGTCGGCCAGGTCCGGGTGATCCCAATCGACGCCGGTGTCGATCACGCCGACGACCGCGCCTTCGCCGGTCGAGGTCTTCCAGGCGTCGTCGGCGTCGCTGTCGGCGTCGGGCGTGCTGCCGCCGTTGAAGTTGCCGTCGTTCCGCAGGCCCCACAGGCTGCCGTTGTTGAAGTACGGGTCGTTCGGCGTGCCATCGTCGAGGGCGTCGACGGTGAACAGGAACTCGGGGTCGACGTGGCTCGTGCCGAGCATGCCGGCGAGCTCGCCGAGGTTGGTGCCGAGGGGGGCGGTCAGGGCGAACAGGCCGCTGTCGCCGAGGGCCCGCTCGACGCGCACGCCGCTGGGCCGAAGCTGCTCGTTAGCGGTGCGTGCGTCGGAGAAGTCGAGCTCCGCGACGAACCGGCCGGCAACGGCGGTCACGGTGTCGCCGTTCAGTTGGGCGTCGACGACGCGAAGGTCACCCTCGAGCCGCATGGTCGACCAATCGAACGCCGCAGCCGACGGCGTCGCGGCCGAGAGCAGGCGGCGTGGCTCCAGGGAGTCGATGTGGGCGCGGCGGGCGGCGGGCGAACGACGGGGCATGGGCGGTCTCCAGGAAGGGGGCGGGGCAGAGCGGCCAACGGGCAAAGGCCGCGGCGCGGGCGATAACCAGCCAAGGTGGTACGCCGGCGAGGGCGCAAAGGTTTGCTGTCGGACCCCCGGCCGACGCCGACGCTAGGGCGCTTCCACCGGCGGCGTCACCGGCAACTCACCCCGCCAGACCAGCGGCACGCGCCGCTCGCTCGCAGCCGTCGGCAGCGACCAGACCAGGCGAAACGCGCCCTCGGCGTCGGCGACGTCGTCCGCTTCGGCAAAGCCTGACACAACGCGCCACTCCCGGCTAGACAACGGGTTAGGCGATCCGTCGGGCCGGCGATCGGCTTGGTCGAGCACGCCGTACACGATCGCGCTCGTCCGCCGCCACGGCACGCCGTTCGGGCCGAGCAGCGTCGGCGGGATCGCTTGAAGGAAACCGTACAACCGCAGCCAATCCCCTAAAGAAGTGGCCTTGCCTTTCGGCAGGCTCAGGACGAGCGACGCGCGTCGGCCGGTGTCGCCATCGCGCACGTCGAAGCGTTCCACGGCGACGGTGATCCCGTCGCGCGTGATCGCCTCACCCACCTCGCCCGGCGAGAGCTCGCGGCCGAAGTCGCCCCAGCGGTCGGCGTAGACGACCCGCGCCAGCGCCCGCCATGGGCCGAAGCGTTCGGGCACGGCGTATTGCAGGCGCTCGTCGGCGTCGAAGCGCAGCGTCAGCACGCCGACGCCGCCGCGCAGGGAGACGCTCGGGTCCACCTCCGCCGCCCGCCGCATGGTCAGGCCGTACGGCCTGCCGTTGGCGAGTGTGACCCGCCCCTCGCTCTTGAGCCCCGCGGCCGTCGCGTAGACGGCGACGGGATGATCGGGAACGGCATCGTTTCGCCAGGCGTCTTGCGGGTCGATGAACAACTCGACTTCCAGTGCCACCTGCGCCGCGCTCAGATTCAGGCGGGCGCGATCGGGCGTGCGCGAGACGACCACCCGGCGCGGCCGCGCGTAGAGCGGATCGCCGGCGATCGCCTCGCGCACGATCTCCTCGGCCTGCACGTCCACGCGGCGCAACGCGATCGTCGGCGGGTCGCCGTACGGCTCGAAGATCGGCTCGTACCCACTCTGCACCGACAGCCGTTGGAACCGTTGCCAGAACGTCCCCGCCGCCGGCAACTCCGCCTCGGCCGCGGCGGCCCAACCGTTGGCGGGCGCGAAGGTCACGCCCGCCTCGTTCCCGAGCGTTTCGAACGCCTCCCGCGCCGAGGGCGCCAGCAACGACACGAGCGTGAGGGCCAACGCGAGCATAAGCCCCACCGTACCAAAGCCCGCGACGTTGCCAGGATTTCTGCTCTACGGTTCACCATGCGTCGCATCGCCCTGCTCGCCGTTCTGGTTGCCGTCGTCCCCGTCGCCGCGCAGTCGACCCAGCCGGCCACCATGCCCGCGCAAGTCGAGCAGGAGAGCATTCTCGGCGGCGGCAAGACCTTCCCGCAGGACACGCCCGAGCGCATCCTCGACGTCACCGAGCGCGTCTTTCCCGCCGTCGTCCGCCTCGACGTGGCCCAGGAGATCTATCGCGACGGCAAGCAAACGCTCCAACGCGGCACCGGCAGCGGCGTCATCTTCGACGCCGACGGCCACATCCTGACCAACTACCACGTCGCCGGCCGGGCCGTCGAAATCTTCGTCACCCTCGCCAACAAGGAGCGCGTGCGCGGCACGCTCGTCGGCGACGACCACTGGACGGACTTGGCCGTCGTGCAGCTCGACATGGACGAGCTGCGGCAAAAGAACGCCAACTTCATCTACGCCGAACTCGCCGAGCCCGACGGTCTGGTGCCCGGCCAGGACGTGATCGCCATCGGCACGCCGTTCGGCCTGGCGCGCACGATGAGCAAGGGAATCGTCAGCAACATCGAGCGCACGTTCTACCCCGACGAGCCGACCATCGACGGCTACGAGACCGGCCGCTTCAACAACTGGGTGCAGATGGACGCCCCGATCGCCCCCGGCAACAGCGGCGGGCCGCTGGTCGACCTCAACGCGCAGGTCGTGGGCATCAACACGCGCGGTTTGCCGGGCAGCGACCTGAACTTCGCGATCCCGATCGGCACGGTCCACCGCGTGAAGGACGCGATTCTCGCCGACGCCGCCCGCCGCGCCGCGGACGAGGAGACCGTCGCCAAGCTCGGCAAGGTCAGCCGCGCCGAGCTCGGGCTCGACCTCAAGCCGCTTCAGGATCTGGAGCGCTTCTACAACCTCGACCCGAACCTCGGGGCCCTCGTCGACAACGTCGACCGCGGCGGGCCCGTCGACCAGGCGGGGCTGCGCGTGCAGGACGTGCTCCTGAGCATTGGCGGCGTGGAGACGAACGTGCGCTTCCCCGAGCAGCTCGCCGCCGTCCGCCAGATGGTGGCGCAGTTGCCGCCCGGCGAGCCGGTCGAGCTCGTGTTCCTGCGCAACGGCGAGCGGATGACGGCCACGGCCACGCCGGTGAAGCTCGAGAGCGCCGTCGGCGACGAGGCGGAGTTGCCCGAGTGGGGCCTGAGCGTCCGCGACGTCACCCGCCCCTACGCCAACGCCGCCCAGCTTGATGATGACACCGGCGTGGTCGTGACCACCGTCCGCACCGGCTATCCCGCCCAGCGCGCCGACCTCGCCCCGCGCGACGTCGTCCGCCAGGTCAACGGCCAGGCGGTCGACGACCTCGAAGCGTTCGAAACGCTTTACGAGCAACTCAAGGAGGAGGGCGCCACGCAGGTCCTGCTCACCGTCGCCCAACGCCAGGGGCAACGCACGGTGCTGCTGAAGATCGAATAGCGCACCGATGTGATTCGCGATTATCGCGACAAATGAGAATCAAAACACCAGGTAGCTGCGTCGCCACGCGACGCAGGCCGTCGCGACCTTCCATACGATCGCCGCATGCCATCCCCCGCCCGCACCGCCGCCGTCGCAGCCGTTCTTCTCCTCGCCGCCCCCACCCCTGCCCCCGCCCAGTCGACGCGGCCGGCAATGGAGACAACGCAGCCATCGACGCAGCCGGCGACGATGCCCGTCTCGTTCGGCCCGCCGATCCCCTACGCCCGCGATGCCGAGGCCGTGCTCGACGTGCTCGCCCCCGCCGAGGTTGCCGCGTTGACTGAGCAGGTTGCCGACGCGCTCGTCGTGGTGAAGTTCACCTGGGCCAGCGAAGACGCCCGCCGCGAGCTTGAGGGTCAGGGCCTTGTCGTCGGCGCCGACGGCCTCGTCATGGTGCCGCTCGACCTTGTGCCGATCCAACTCCCCGACGACCAGCTCGTCGACTTCGAGCTGCGCCTGCCCCGCCGCGACGGCGACCCGGTTGAGGTGCCGGCCAAGCTCGTCGGGCGCGACGAGCGCAGCGGCGTCGCGTGGGTGCGGCCCGCGGTGGACGCCGGGGCGGACGTGACGTGGTCGCCCTTCGAGATCGCCACGCCCCGCTTCGTGATCGGCCAGCCCCTGGTGACGGTCGGCCGCCTGCCGGAAGAGGCGGGGTACACGCCGTACGCCCGCACGGTGCGCGTGTCGGCCGAGCTGCGCGGGCCGGTGCCGAGCGTGCTGGTCGACGCCCCCATGGCCAACGTCGGCTCGGCCGTGCTCGACGGGCAGGGCCGGCTCGTGGGCTACGTCGACCGCTACGGGCGCAACAGTCCCTTCCTGACCGGCCAAACCGCCGCCGATGCCGTCGACGCCGCTCCGCAGTTGTTCGTGCCGGCGTGGTTCCTGACGCCCTCGCTCGACCAGCCCCCGGCCGCGGGCGACCCGCCGGTCAGCTTCTCGGGCATCGCCCGCATGACCGGGCTGAACGAGGATCTCCGCAGCTACTACGGCCTGGGCGATCGCCCCGCGGCGCAGGTGAACGACCTGCTCCCCGACAGCCCCGCCGTCGAGGCCGGCATCAACGAGGGGGACGTGATGATCGCCATCAACGGCCAACCCCTCGAGCGCGGCGACACCGACGACGAGCAGCCGGCGATCATCAACCGCACGCTCAGCCGCTTCAATGTCGGCGAGACCGTCACCTTCACCCTGCTCGACGCCGCCCGCGACGAGCGGCAGGTCGAGGTTACGCTGACCCAGCGCCCCAAGCCGCTGCGTGCCGCCGAGCGGTGGTACGCGGAGGACCTGGGCTTCAGCGTGCGGGAACTCGTGACGCAGGACACGTACCAACGCAAGCTCCCGCCCGACTCGCCCGGCGTGGCGGTGGCGTACATCCGCGAGCAGAGCAACGCCGCCGCCGCCGGCGTGCGCCCGAACGATCTGGTCCGCCGCGTGAATCAGACCGCCGTCGAGGGCCTGGCCGACTTCCAACGCGTCTACGAGGCCGCCCGCGCCGACGCGCCAGATGCCCCGATCGTCCTCGAAGTCCTGCGCGGCCCCGAGACGCAGGTCATCCGCATCGAGGCGGCGCAGAACTAGAGCAACGTGCGTCTCGGTTGCCCGCGCCCAAACCCGCTCCGGTGTTACTGAGCACTGCGTAAATAAAACGCGTGTCCTCCCACAACCTTTCGTTAGCCGCCCCGCCTTGCGGGGCGCTCAGCACCGGTCCACGCGCCCCGCGAGGCGGGGCGGCTAACGAGCACGCGCATGATTCACGAAGTGCTCACTAACACCAGACGCGGCGCGAGCAAGCGGTGTGCAAGCCGCTCAAGCGGCCGCCCCGGCCATGTCCGGTCCTGCGGCTTGCGCCGATTCGCGCTTGCCGTGGCGGTTGGCGCGGGTAGACTATCGACCCGTCGCCAACGGCGATGCTGGTCGGGTAGCTCAGTTGGTAGAGCGCACGATTGAAAATCGTGTTGTCGCCGGTTCGATCCCGGCCCCGACCACTCAAGCGGCCCCCGCACACGCGGGGGCCGCTTGATTTGATCGCCGTGGTTCGTGAACCGGACGGAGCTGTTTCGATCGCTCCACTGGGGCACCCCTTACCATCATGTGCCGGGGGTAGCCGCGGACCTTGGTCCGCGCGTTGGACGCACGCGAGCCCGAGAAGCGCGGACCAAGGTCCGCGGCTACCCCCGACTACGCAGTGTGAGATGACAGGAGGTACGCCAAGCGCTCCCTCGCGGTCTGCCTCACGCCTTCTTCACCTCGCTGTGCCCCTTCAGCACGCGGTCGCCGTCCTCCTGCTCGATGAGGTAGGCCGGGTCGTCGTTGCTGGCGTTGCGCTTGATCTTCGAGCCCTTGATCGTGCGCTCCACGTCGTCGGTGAACCGCTCGGTGATCTTGCCCGTGGCCGTGCTGCCGGACCATTCCCACTTGACCTTGTCGCCGATGTTGTAGTGATCGCTCATGCATACGAATCTACGGCGATCAACCGGCAGCGACAGCGCCTCATCCGCGCCGGCGGAAGCGTTCAGCGGGTTTGAAAGCCGGGCCGCTACCCGGTGCCCGCCGCCCCGCGCTCGCGCAGGTGGCGAATGCACCGCCGCATGGTCGCGGCGTCGATCGCGTGGACGTCGACCGGGTCGCCGGGGGCCCGCAGCAGCGTGATCGTCAGCCGGCCGCCCAGGTGCTGGCGGAACTCTTCGAGGCCGCCCAGCAGTTCGTCCTCGCGAGCCAGGGCCGGGTGGTCCAGGGGAAGCTTCAGGTCGGCCAGGCACCGGAGAACCCGCTCGCAGACGGTAGGATCGAGACCGAGCCGTTCGACGCCGTAGAGGCAGTCGATTGCCAGCCCGATGCCGACGGCCTCGCCGTGGCGCAGCGCGAAGTGGGTCATCGGCTCGAGCTTGTGCGCCAGCCAGTGGCCAAAGTCGAGCGGGCGGGCCTCGCGCGTCTCGAACGGGTCGCCGCCGCGGGTGATGTGGCGCAGGTGCCACAGGGCCGACGCCTCGATCGCTGGCAGCGCCGCGGTCATGTCGCGATCGGCGATGGCGGTTGCATCGCGGCAGAGCGCGTCGAAGAAGTCGGCGTCCTTCAGCAGCGCGACCTTCACCGCCTCGCTAAAGCCGCAGCGGAAGTCGCGGTCTGGCAGCGAATTGAGCAGCGACGCGTCATTGACGACCGCCCACGGCACGTCGAAGGTGCCCTGCCAGTTCTTCTTGCCGAACAGGTTCACGGCGTTCTTCACGCCCACGCCGCTGTCGCCCTGGGCCAGTGTGGTGGTCGGCAGGCGGACGAGTCGCACGCCGCGGTGGGCGGTTGCCGCGGCGTAGCCAACCGCATCGAGCACCGCGCCGCCGCCGAGCGCCAGCACGTAGTTGCGGCGGTCGAGGCCGCCGTCGTGAATCGCCGTCAGGAGCGACTCGACGACGGCCGGGTCGTTCTTGCACGCCTCGCCGCCGGGCACCAGCACGACCTCGCCGGCCCGCTCGATGCGGCGGTCGTGCGCGAAGAACGCGTCGAGTCGCCGCAGGAGCGTCGGGTCGCCCGCCGCCACGCCCGCGTCGACGCAGGCGAGGAGTCGCACGCGCGCATCGGCCGGGGCCAGGCAATCGAGCAGGACGCCCGCGTCGACGCCGAGCACATCGCGCGTGAAGCGCAGCCGGTGGCGGAACGGAACGCTGAAGTCGGCGTCGTAGCTGCCGGCGAAGGGAGTGGCAGCGGCGGCTGGGTCGCTCTGGGCGGCAAGCGTCATCTGGAACGGCGGTGCGTCGGCAAGTGGCCAAGCGGCGTCGATCCTATGCAGGCGTGCCGGCGACCCGCCGCAGGGTCGCTAGAGTTAGCCGTGTCCCAGGACGTTCACGACGACCCGTTCGACCCGCTCTTCGCCAGCGACCTTGCCGCCGAAATCCGCGAGACGTTCGAGGAGATGGTCGGCTTCGGCGCCTCGGCGGTGGCGGCGACGCAGGAGACGGTCAGCCGCTTCGAGGGGGCCCTGCACGACGAGGAGACGGGGCCGCTGGTGATCGTGGTGCTGGCGGCGTTGCAGGTGCGGCACCGCGTGGTCTTCAGCAGCATTCGCGACGCCGCGATCGAGGCGATCGACGAGGGGGCCGCCGCCCGGCTGACGATCGGCGATGGCGCCGCCCGCGGGCAGGTGCGCGAGATCCTCGACACGCTGCGCGACATCCTCGAGCAGATCCAGGTCGCCGACGAGGACGAGGAGGACGAGGAGAGCGACGACGATTAAGCGCACCGGTTGGGCGTACAAGTGCCCCCGGCGCGGCACGCGCCGGGGGCGGAGGAGGCTCCGTGGTACGCGGATCGTGCGTGCAGCCCGGAGTGGTCCTGATGTCGGCCGGCGTCAGACCCAGCGGTCGCGCAGGGACTTGAGTTGCTCCCAGTCCTCGGGGTTGTAGATCGGCGGGCACGTGTCGCAGTGGGGGCAGACGGCGTCGAAAAACGACTCGGCGTCGTCGGCGATG
The DNA here is from genome assembly GCA_965214125.1 of Tepidisphaeraceae bacterium. Classification (GTDB taxonomy): domain Bacteria; phylum Planctomycetota; class Phycisphaerae; order Tepidisphaerales; family Tepidisphaeraceae; genus CBDCBA01. Next base: position 16,621 of record CBDCBA010000025.1, on the reverse strand, counting down.
TTGTCCTCGCTCTGGCCCATGCTCTGACGGGCCTCAAAGCAGTCGTCCTGCTCGGCCGCGAGGCGCAGGGCCTCGGCGCCGGCGTAGGCGCGGGCGTGGTGGGCGAGCTTGCCGAACCACTGCTTCGTCACGTCGTCGGCGTGCTCCGGCGGGCGGGCGTGCCGCTTGAGGGCGTGGCGGAAGTACTTCAGCTTCGTCGACCACGGCGCGTCCAGATCGCGCAGCGCCAGCGACACGTACTGCCCGACCTTGGCGGCCTCGACGGTCAGATCGTCGCCCCGCGCCTCGGCCTCCTTGGCGGCCTGGAGGTAGACCTTCTCCGGCAGGCCGATCCGGGGCATCTTCGGCACGCGCGGCTTGCCGTCCTCGACGTACCGCTGCGCCTGACGCTGCGCGGGAGCTTTGACGCCCTCGGCGTCGGCGGCGGTGGCGGCAACGGGTGCATCCGATGTCACCTTGATGCCGAACGACGTCTCGGCCGAGGCGTCCTCGGGCCGGGCGATGAACTTCTTGGCCGACCGCCCGATGGGCTGGGTCGATGGCTGGTGGTCTGCTTCGGGTTTGGCGGTGGCTTGGCTCATTGGGTCCTCCCGAACGGGATTAAGGACGTCGCGCGACCTGCGCGGGAAGATCAGGTTGACAGGCCTCGCTCCCTTGCGATGGCCCAGTGTTGACGCCCCTCGTCGACACAACCAGTGCCCGGATTCGGGCGTTGTGCCAAGGCTTTCGTCCTATCGGCCCATTCGGCCGCCGCGGTGAAGTTGCGTCCCCTGGGACACGTCCCGTGCCCATCGACGCTTCCACCGCCCTGCAACCTACCGAACAAGTTCGGCAGATTCAACCCCGTTCCATTGGAATCCGCGCCGGCGTCACGAATTGCCTGCGGCGAACGTCACTTCGGCAACCGCCTCGGGCACGCCGCGCAGGAGCAGCAGGCGGTCGGCGCGGGCGTCGTGGTCGATGCGCGCTGTCAGCGCGCGCGGGACCGTCCAGAGCCAGCCGTACCGCCGCCGACGCCGCCACGGCTGGACCAGGCCGTGCGCGGTCGCCTCAGGCGGTTGGGCCGGCTTGTGGAAGCGACTCGCCTGCCAGGCGAAGGGCTGAAGCCACTCGGCCAGCGTCCGGCGCGACAACGCCAAGCGGGCGGGGCGGATCTGGCGAAGGGTCAGCGGCAGGCGGCGCACGCGGCCGCGACCGATCGGCTCGTCCCGCGTGAAGCTCAGGCTCAGGTCCCCCGCCGACAGCTTGTGCGATGTAAGGCGGTGGCCGGGCGGCACCCGCACGTCCAGGTCGAACAGTCGCCATCGGCGGGATCGGTCGAGCGGCACGTCGACCAGCGTCGGCAGCAACGCCATAGCGAGGCGGCCGCGGTCGGCGGGCTCGTGGCGGTGCAGGGCGATCTCGACGCTCCGCCCCGTTGCGCGGCTCAGCCCAACCCAGACGTCGCGACCGGGCGGATCGGGCTCTTCGAACAGCAGCGACGCCGCCCAGTCGCCGGTCGGCATCGGGAAGGGCTTCGCCCGCGCCGCCGAAAGCTGGCCGACCTGCCCCCGCAGGAGCCGCGCCGCGTGCCCGTCGGGGTCGCGTCGTGCGCCGCGACCGGGCGTGTCCCAACGCACGCCCATGAGCGGCCGGTCGACGTCGGCGAAGAGCACCTCCCCCGCCGTCTCGTCTCCGCCGATCTTCACCGGCCGCCACCCGGCGGGCAGGGAGAGCTCGAGGCCTTGCCAGGCGAAGAAATCGGTCGCGTCCATCTGCCGTCAAGCGTACCGCGGCGGCCCAGTCGGCTCACGGCCGGGCGTACGTCGCGGCGAGGATGATCAGCGTGATCTCCCGCTCCAGCTCGCCGACGAGCCGAAGCTGCGCGACGGGCCGATCCGGGTGCGGGTTGACGATTTCGACGACGTACAGGTACGCCCCGTTCTCGCCGAGGTCGCCCGGCAGCGCGATGTGGCGGGCGACGTCGTTATCGAAGGGCGTAAAGGCGTGGTACCACTCGCCGACCATCGCCGGCCGCGACGGGTCGGATGCCTTCGATTCCGGCACCACGTCGACGCCGGCGGTCGTGCCGTCTTCGTAGACAAGTTCGTACCGCCCGGTCGGTGCCGGGTCGCCATCGAACCAGCCGCCGCCGTGCAGAACGTAAAGCACCTCGACGCGGTCGCCGACCGGCACGTCGACCTGCACGGGCGTCGGCTTGCCGCGCGACTCGGTCACCTTGGCCGAGCGCAGCACAAGGCCGCCGTCGCGGAGCTCGAACGGCACGCCGGCGAAGCGCGCGTCGCCGGGCCGAAGCTGCGGAAGCTGGTTGCCGGCCCCGATCCAGGCGTCGTTGCCGGTCAGGTTGCGGTTGAGAACGGGGCTTAAATCGAGCTGCCGCCACGCGTTGTCAACGATTGCCTGGGCCCGGTCGAACGGCGGCCCGCCGAGGCTGCGGCTGGCGGCGATCACCTCGAGGTAGCGCTGCGCGTTGCGGTCGGCGCGTTCGAGCTTTGCGCGGTCCTCGTCCGACAGCGGCCCCGGCAGATTCGGCAACGCCTCGCGGACGCGCGGGTTCGTCACGTCCCAGCCGTAGGCGTCCGGGTTGGCATACTGCGGGTCGGCCATCAGCGACGGCTCGAAGAAGGTGGAGTCCTCGCCGTGAACAACGTTGCCATTCGTCGCCAGCGTGTCGAGGAACTCCGCGTACTGCTGGGGCTCGCTCGCCTGCTGAAGCAGCTGGCCGCCGTCGCGCGTCGTGAGGAGGTTGCCGTCGAGCGTCCAATCGCGGGAGTGGTTGGCGTACTCCGACTCCTCGCCGCGTTTGTGCAGGAAGAAGATTGGGCGATTGCCGGTCGCGGCGTGCATCAGGTTGTCGGCGAAGCGCATGTTCCAGCTCGTCCCGTTGACGCCGTGCAGGCCGCGGTTGGTCCAGAGGACGTTGCCGACGACGTCGACGGGCCCGGTGAGCTTCTCCAGGTAAAGGTCGGCGCCAAAGTAGTTGCCCGCGTAGATGCTGTCGCGGATCTCGATCGGGGCCCGCGGGGTGAAGGACTGGTCGATCCACAGGCCGTGCGTGAGGTTGGCGAACGCGCGATGGCCGACGATGCGCACGCCGGTCTGCCCATTGAGGCCGAAGAACTTGACGCCGGCCGCGTCCCACGAGTGCTGCCCGCCGCTGTGGCCGCGCCAGTTGTTGAAGGACGACTCGCAGTATTCCATCACGTAGTCGTCGGGCCGGTAGCCGGCCGAGAATCCCTTCCAGCCGTTGCCGTTGAACGTGCTGTGGCGCAGCGTGATCTGCGTCGGATCAGAGCCGAGCGCCATGCCCTTGGAGCCGTTGCGGTCGAACGCACAGCGCTCCACGAGCAGGTTCTGGACCCGCAGCGAGACCGGGTTCTCATGCGACCCGGCATGCGTGGCGGCGTGGGTGAACGTCAGACCGCGCAACACAACGTTGCGGCGATCGTTGATCGTCAACAGCGCCCCACGCACGCTCGCCTCGACCTTCGCCCCGTTCGGGTCGACGCCCTCCGGCGGACAGAGGTAAATCATGTCCTCGGCCTCGACGACGCCGAAGGTGCCGGGCACGAGCTCGCGCGGGTCGCGCCGCCCCGCCGGCTGCCAGCGGCCCGGCTCGTCGTCGGGGACGTCCGTGTCCTGGAGCGTGAGCGGGCCATCCGGATCAACCCATCGGAAGCGTTCCAACTCCACGGGCATCATCAGGTCGCCGTCGATGCTCACGACCTCGCTACGCGACGTGCCGCTCGTCAGCAGAAAGCCCCAGCGATCCCACCCCTGCGGGCTCATGCCAAAGCGGTGCGGCCAGCTCTTGCGGTACACCGGCGAGTTCGGCTCGATCGGTTCCCAGCCGCCCGTGAAGGGGTCGGCACCCGTGATGATCGTTTCGCCCGGCACGCCCTCGATGATGAGCGTGGCGTCCGGGTTCGGCCCCGCGTTGATCACGATGCCGCCCTCGCGGTAGGTGCCGGCGGCAAGTTCGAGTCGCACGCCCTCGCCGCCGTCGAGCAATTCCTGCGCCCGATCGGCGGCCTCGGCGAAGGTGGCGAAGTCGCCGTCCGAACCGACGCGCAGCGTGTGAGCGACAGCCGACTCATCGACGCTCGCACCGCGCACTTCGGCGTCGCCCGGATCAACAGGCGTGAGCGTCAGGCGGTCGCCGAGCCAGCCCCAGCCCTTCTCGCTACGCGTGACGAGCAGGCGGTCATCGAGAACGGCCTGCGGTGCAACGGCGCGGCCGTCGGGCGTGCGGAAGTCGAACTCGTCGCCGCCGGGCAACTTGTACTTGCCCAGCACATCCGCGTCAGCGGCAAGGACGATCGTCGTGCCGTCGGCGTCGGTGTAAGCGAAGGCGATCACGCCCTCAACCAGCGGCTTGACGCGCGTCGGCTCGATATCGGGAACGGTTCCGGCCTCGACGGAAATACCCAGGTCGGCTAGGCGTTGCGGGATCGTCTGGCCGAACGACGGCGAGGCGAAAACGACCATCGCCAGGGCGGCGAGGGCGCGGGTTGGAATGTTCATCGGACGAAGCTCCTCGGCTTCCGGGTTTGCCGTCACGTGCGCGAAGGGGCACGTCGAAGTCACAGGCCGCGGCGTACGGCGGGACGCCGCGACCGCCCGCAGCGTACCACGCGCCCGTCAATACGGCGATCAATACGGCGACGTGATCACGCTCTTGCTGATGAACACCGTTCCCAAGCTGAACATTACGATCAGCCCCTCCCCCGCCGCGTAGCCGGCGGCAAAGACGATGATGTACTGCTGCCACATCTGCCCGAACTTCTTGCGGAAGTAGTACCGGCCGAGCAAGGCACCCAAAAACTGTGGCACAATCACGTGCGGCAAGCTCTGATCCAGCCCGCGGATGATGCCGTACACGAGCAACACCGGCAGGCCGAAGAAGCTTAAAATCGCGTAGAGTCCGCACGCGAGGCCAAGACCGCCGAAGAGGTACGACCAGTTGAACGCCTCGGCGAACGGCCCGTTCTGCCCGCCCGGCAAGGTGCTCGACCAGATCAGCCCGCGCTGATAGGCGATGAGCTCCCAGAACTCGTCCGCGTACGGGAAGGCGGCGCTGGGGACCGGGGCGATCTGCCAGATGAACTGGCTGAAGACGATCATGCCCAGGATCACGATCGGCAGGATGAAGATCTCCGCCTTGAGCCGGCTGGTGATCTTCGTGCCGGTCAGTTCCGTGGTGCGGAAGTAGAGCACCTCGCGGCCGTAGTCCTGGTAGGGGAACGGCGTGAACCAGACGGCCGCCCCCTGGTAGCCGCTGAGAATGAAGGTCGCCTCGCGGATGAACGGCACCTGCACCGTCATGCCGACGATGCCCTCCATCCGCGCGCTCACGTAGCTGACGACCGGCGTGTAGATGAAGCCGTAGAAGATGAAGACGCCGACCAGCAGCCAGGAGACGGGGCTGACGTTGGCCGGGTCTTCGTTGTAGCTGATGCGCAGCAGCACAAGGGCTGTCACAATGGTGGCGGCCATCGTGAAGAAGTAGATGGCGACCGCGACCCACAGCGGCAGGTCGCCGCGCCCCCTGGGCGGGTTGAATAAGGCTTTGAGGTCGACCCGCCCCGTCTCCCCCGCCTGCCGGCTTTGGCGAAAACTGGCGAACATGTGCCAAAAGCCGATCACCGCGATCGCGAACAGCAGCCCGAGGCCGAAGCTGAAGTAGAAGTCGAGCGTGTTCGCCTGGATGGTCTGGATCGCCCCGGTGCCGGGGCTCCACGTGTCGAGGATGCCGACGTTGTAGAGGACCGCCGGGTTGATCACGATCGTGAAGATCAGCCCGAGGAAGCTGCCGACCATCGCCCAGAACGGCAGCACCATGCCGAAGATGATCCAGCGCAAATCGAAGCTGAACAGCAGCGGCACGGTCGGCAGCAGTTCCTCGTAGTTGGTCGTCACGTCGACGAACGGGATCGGGAAAATCTTGATCGGCTCCGGCAAGAGCGCCCCGGTGATCGTCGGCAGCGCGAGGTAGACGATCGCCCACGCCATGCCGAGCATCGCGCCGAAGGAAAAGACGCGCCACCGCCACGTCTCGCGGCCGTGGCTTGCGTCGGCGAGGGCGACCACGCCCTGCGCCTGCACGGGGGCGAGCGGGAAGGGGAGCTTCTCCACGTCGCTCGTCAGGCGGAACATGATGTAGCCGAGCCCGAAGTTATCAAGCCGCTGCAACACCGTCGCGAGGGCGAACAACAGGATCGGCACGACCCACTGGCTTTGGAAGAACGTCCGCCGGCCCAGCACTTCGGGGTCGCTGGGCGAGACCCACCACGGGATGTTCTCCGCCACGCCGAACGCGCGCAGCGAGTCGCTTTGCACCATGAACTGCTGCCACAGCAACCCCTGCCCCGGCCCCGCGCCCGCCAGCGCGCTGCCAGCCATCGTGTAGAGGATGAAGATCTCCGGCCGGCTCAGCGTTGTGAAGCTGCGCCGCGCGACCTCGATGAAGAGGATCACCGTCACCCACTGCGCCGCCCCGCCCACGTCCTGGCCGGTCACGAGCTGCATGTACATGCTCGCCGGCGTCATGATGAAGCCCACGAACAGCGCCCCGAAGACGGCCTTCCACCCGAACCCCTCCTCGAAGTGGTCCGGGGGCGTCATCAGCTCCCGAAATTGCTTGAGTTCGGCGTCTTCTTTCACGAGAGAGTGGGAGGTGGGAGCGGGGGAGGGTGGGACGTGGGCAGAAGTCAGAACATGGTGGCGATCATCCGCCGCCCTCTGACTCCGGTGCCTGCCCACGTCCCACCTCCTCCGCTCCCACCTCCCGGCCAAACATCCCCTTACTCCGCTCCACGTACTCCAGCATTCGCCGGCCGCCGAGGCTGCGCCAGGCGAGGAACTGCTGGCGCAGACTGGTCAGGAAGGCGCGGTTCATGCGATGCCACGCCTCTTCGCCGCCGCTCTCGTGGGTCAGGGCGACGTCCACCTCGTACACGTCCTCGATCTCGCCGGGGCGGATCGAGACCACGCACGCCTGCCGCACGCCCAAATCGAACGGCGAGAGCCACACCTTCGCCCGCAAACCGTTCACGGTGTGCTCCCCCTCGCGGCGTTGGAACGGCTCGATGTCATCGGCCGCGAATCCGCCCACCGTGCCGTCGGCGTGGACCTCGAACCACTCGGCCAAATAAGCGATCGCCCCCGCCGCGGCGGTCTGGTTGATCGTGAACGGCAGCGTCGCGCGGATCGTGCCATCCACCGCCGCCGGCACTTTCCAGGTGCGGTCGATGCTCGGGGCCGCGATCTTGCTCGCCAGCCGCGCGGGGACCAGCGCGCTCAGCAGCACGACGAGCAGGATCAGCCCCATCGTCAGCATCGCGCTCGTGCCGCTGTAGTTCAGCGTCGCGTCGCCGAGCCAGCCGAGGCTCACCAGCCCCGTGCCCACGAACTGCCCGATCACGTAGCCGAAGACCGCGCCGATCAGCCCGTACGTCAACGCCTCGGCCACGAACAGCGCCCCGACGTGGACCGGCGCCAGGCCGAGGCTGGTGTAGATGTGAATCTCCCGCCGCCGCTCGGCAATGGAGCCCATCATCGTGTTGAAAATGATGAGCCCGCCGATCAGGAGCGGCACGACCACCGCCGTCCCCGCCACGCTCGTGGGCTGGCTGGCCGTGACGAGTTTCACGCCGTCGTCGTAGCCGGCGAAGAGGGCCAGGGCGAAGCGGCGGGTCAGGTCGTCGACGGCGGCGTCGAGCTGGTCGAGGTCGTCCAGGCGCACGCTCACGCTCCGCAGCGACGACTCGGGCAACCGTTGGCTGAGCGTCGCGGGGATCAGGACGAACTGGCTGCTCGAGAGGTGCTCGTAGCTGGCGGCCGCCTCGGCGCTGCCGGCGTCGCCGTCGAGGGCCAGCCCCATGTCGCCGGCATCGGTGACGGCCCGGCCGCTGGCGTCGAGCATGCCGTTGCTGACGTCCAGCGGTGCGATCGGCTCGCCGCTGAGGGCGATCATCTGCGCGTCGTAGGCGTCGGGGTCGTAGACCGACGCCACCTCCAGCACGTGGCCGGCGAGCGTGACCGAATCTCCCGCCCGCACCTGCAGCGCGTCGGCGACCGGCCGGCTCAGGGCAATGACCTCTGCCCCCGGCTCCACGATCCGCGCCGCCGCCGACTCGCCCAGCACGCGGGCCAGCGGCGTCAGCTCCGCCTCGCCCGGCGAAAGCCCGACCGCCGCCCGCTGCGGCACGCGGCGCACGACGCCGTCGGCCCCAACGCTCTCGAGGTAGAGCGCGAACGTCTCGTCGCCGTTCTCCAGGTTCCACCAACGCGGCACGATCGGGCGGTCGGCGAACAGCTCCGCCCCCACGCCCTGCACCGCCCCCAGCAACGGCAGGGGCAGCGCCCGGTAGCCGCGTTGGCGAAGCATGACGCCGGGATGATCGGCGCTCGTGCCCGTCGGCAGGGCGACGACGCTCGTGTACGTCGTGCTGCTCGTGAAGCAGAGGACCGCGAAGGTGATGAGCACGATCGTCGAGGCCGTCAGGAACGTGCGGAACCGGCGCCGGCGCATGTTGGCGATGCCGAGCATCACGGCCTGGCCGATCACGCTGGCCCGCGCGAAGCTCGCGCCGCCGCTGGCGTGCCCCCCCGTGGGCCCGCTCTCGTCGTCGGCCTTGCCGGAGCGGACGCGCTTGAGTTCCGTCTCGAAGCGGCTGTAGACGACCCAGATCACCAGGCCGCTCATAAACAAGATCGCGAACGCCAGGATGATGATGAGGGCGCTGTTGCTGATGCGAAACGCCGGGTGAAACGCCCACAGCGACGCCGTCATCAGGGCGAAGATCGCGATCGCCCCAACGATCTGCCGGTAGACGTTGGGCGTGCCGATGACGAGTCGTTCCATGCAGAAGGCGAACGGCACGCAGAGCAGGAGCAGGAAGATGGCGGCGTAGATGACGTCACTGGCCATCGCCTGGGCGGCCGAGTAGACGAGGGCCTCGTTAGCCCACGCGCCGTTGGCGGCGCGTTCGAAGGTCAGGCCGTCGTCGGCGTCGAGGGCCTCGGCGGCCCGCTCGATGCCGACCGCCGCACCGGCGTGGAGGTCGTCGAGCAGCGGGCTGCTCACGCCCGCCGCCGCGTAGCTGGCGAGGCGCCGCTCGTCGAGCCGCCACAGGTCGTTGGCCGTCTGCATCGACAGCGGCCCGAGGCGGCGCAGGCCCTCGGTGGAAAAGCCTTTCGCCAGGCGTTCGTCTCCCTCGCCGGCGGCGTCGGCGTCGAGCGGCGGGATGTTCAGCAGCGTCAGCCGGTTGCCGATCTGGCCGTAGCGGAACAAAAGGTAGTTGCGCGTTCCCGGCTCGACGAAGCCCGCCAGCACGCCGTCGCGCAGGACGAACTTGTACTTCTGCGGCACCGCGCTACGCCGCGCGTCGCGCGGGACGACCGTACCCAGCGACTGCAAAAACCTTGGGTCGTACAACCCGGCCAGGGCGAACTCCTCGCACGCGAAGACGATGTTCTTACGCGGGCGGACTGTGCCGTTGTCGAGGTCGACCGTGGGCGAGAAGTCGCTGCCGGCCCGGCCGAAGTCGCTCGTGGCAATCACGCGGCCGGTGCCGGGCTCGAGCCGGTAGACCAGCGCCGTGCGGAAACGCAGTTGCCGGTCGCCCAGCAGGTCGAGCCCTTCGAACCGGTACCGGCCTGCGGCGTCGGTGGAAGCAATCTCCGTCCGCCGCACGCCCAGGGTCCAGCGGGCGTGCCAACGCAGGTCGGGGGTTGGGCTGTTCTTCTTCTCGCCGTGGTAGAGCACGGCGACGAAGCCGCCGGTCGGCAGGTCGGGCACCGGCTTGCCGGGCGCCAGCGCCAGCACCTGTCCCGTCACCCGGTGGACGCGCCGCTTGTGATCGCCGCCGGCGGCGAAGCCGCTTGTGTCGAAGAAGGCGCGGCGCAGGACCTCGTCGGTCAGAGCAAACTGCCGTTCGAGGCGCGGGCGGTTGAGGCGGTCGATCGTGTCGGCCGGGGTGTCGCGGCGCGGGCGGGCGTCGTTAAGCGTCGCGAGCGTGAACGCCGGCACGCCCTGACTGGCCGCGAGTTCGGCCGGCAGGCCCAGCGGTGCGGCCAGGCGCCACTTCGGGTCGGTGAACGTGTTGGTCTCCACCCCGCCGCCGAGCTGCGCGAACCAGTGGCCCGGATCCTCGTTGGCCGCGCGGTTAGCGGCGTTGAACCAGTCACGCAGCCGCCCGATCAGGCCGTTGCTCGTGCTGCTGGTGAACCCGCCCCAGGCAATTGGCCCGAGCGAGTGCCCGCCGTCGCTCAGATCGAGCCCGACGATCAGGTCGAGCGCTCGCCCCTGGCTGCTGCGGGCGTCGGGCGTCGGGGTCGTGCCGACCGCCCCGGCAAGCCACTCGTACAGCTCGGCCCGCTCCTCCAGGGCGGCGACGTAGTCCTTGTTCTGCTGAATCAGCCCCGGCGACGCGGCGCTGCCGACGAGCAGTTCGTTCAGCCGCGCCGCGAACGCGCGGGCGTCGGCGTGGGCCTGCTCGTCGTCCGCCAGCGCCGCCGGCTCGCCTCGCAGCAGGTTGCGGATGCTGCCCAATTCCACCGTCCGCCGCAGCAGCGCCGCCTTCTCCTCGCGCTCGGCGGCGTCCAGCGTCTCCGGGTCGCGGATCCGCAAACGAAACAGCCGCGACTGCACGTCGGCGGCCTCGGTTTCGGCGACCTTCAGCAACCGCTCGAGCACCGCGCGGTCGCCGGTCTTGTCGAGCAGGGACGGATCGAGCGCGACCTCGGCCAGACGGTCGGCAACGGCCTGATCGGCGGCGATCTCGGCGCGCGGCTCCGCCTGCCAGTCCCGATTGGTTTCGGGCGCGGCCCCGATCGCCAGCATCGCCTCGCGCGTGCCGCCGAGGTTGATGCCGTCGGCGCCGGTGAAGAGGATGGCGACCGGGCGTTCGGGCGGGCTGCGGGCGAAGCGGTCGAGCAGCGCCAACGCCGTCGCCGGCGCCGCGGCCTGGCCGGCGCCGGGGGCCAGGTCGGGCACCAGGCCAGCCGTGTCGTACGGGGCCAGCAGCGCGACCGCTGACGCCGGCCCACCGGTGCCCTCGACCACGGCGTAAAAGTTCGTCGCCGTCCGCAGCACCCAGTCGGCCGAGGCGCGAAGCGTCGCCTCCGGCCGCTCGCCCGCCCGCAGCCGATCGGCCAGCGGCCCGTTCGGCAGGAAGAACCGCGGCAGGTGCGCCGGCACCCGAATCTCGTGCTCGCTCAACTGCGTCCAGGCGAGGTCGTCGTCGCCGAGGATCACGACGGCCGACGCGCCGAGGAAGAACGGGTGGTGCCATCGCCCCGCCGCCGTCGCCTCGATCACGGCAATGTTCCCCTGCACCGACCGGGGCGGCGTCGCGGCGCTGCTGGCGTCGCCGCAGTAGACGAGTTCGCCCCGGATGCCGACGTCGCCCACGGCGTTCAGCCGCGCCTTGGCGGGCCAGATCGGGTAAAGGTCGCTTCGCTCGCCGCCGGCCAGTTCGAGGCTCGCCGCCCGCGTGACGGGAACGAGCAGGCGAAAGTCGTGGCGGCGGAACTGCACGCGGCCGGTGGCATCGGCGAGCCCGGCGAGTTCGCGCTCGATGTGATCCCGCGCCGCGGCGTAGCCGTCGCTGCCGACCAGCCGGCTTTGTCCCGTCGCCATCGCCTCCAAATGCCGCCAGAACGTGGCCGCCTCCGCGGGGAGCCCCGGCGTGGCCGATTGCGCTCGCGCGGGCGCCGCCAGCGCCACGAACGCGGCGACTGCCATGCAGAAAGCGGCGACGCCGCGCGAAAATGGGATGGGGCGTGCGAGGGCGGGAAACAACAGTCCTCCTGGGCCGGGCGCCCCGCCCACCTCCTCCGCGGGCGGATGGCGCCTCGGGAGCGTACCGCCTGCCGCCGCCGCGACAAACCCGGTGGTCGCGCCGGCATCCTGACGCGGCCCGCCGGCCGTCGCCGGATCGTCTCGCCGCCGGATCGATGCAACTTATTTTTCCATTCCAGCTTGATTTGCAGCAGCCCAGGGTCGATATCATGCGGAACCGCACGTGCTGCGGGCCGGGCACGCAAGATCCGCTTCGGGTCGATGCCCCGGCGAACGGTTCGCCCGCACCAATCGACGCGATCCCGCACCCGCCTGCTTGTTCCGGCGGCACCGGCCTTGCTTCATTGTTGGACGGGTGATTGGAAGTTCCCCTGGCGATCGCCCCGTGCGACGCGAGGATCAGGACCAGCAATTCGAGGAAGACTTTCCGCTCCGTCAGGCGTTGCCTGATGGGGCACCGCCGCACACCGCGGCATTGATGGCGGCCCTGCTGCCGGTCGCGCCGCGACCGCCGCAAGTTTGGGTCGCCCCCACCCCATGAGGCCGGTTGCCCGCACGTCCGGGGTGGCCTCAACCCTTTACTCCAGCAGTTCACGCCACAGCGTGTCCCGATTCGCGGGATGCAGGTCGGCGGAATCCGCAAGCGTGCTTTGGAGGCACCAAATCGAATGTCGCAAGCGAAACGTGTGAGCCGACTGACCAACAGCGTTGCCCCGGCGGTAACGCTCGACCGTGACCGCCGCCGCGAACGTCGCGGGCCGGTGCGCCGGGCGGCGAAGGTCCGGGTGGTCGCGGGTCTGATGACCGGCGACGAGTTCGAGGTCATGGTCCGCGACGCCAGCCAACTCGGCAGCGCGTTCTACCTCCGCGAGCCCCTGCCGGTCGGCACCAAGCTGCGCGTGACCGAGCTCGTCGACGACCGCCCGCACCGGACCTTTGATGGCGAGGTCACCCGCGCCCGCCCCATCAGCAACGGTCGGCACGAGATGAACGTCCGCTACTCCGAGCGGATCGACAAGCCCGAGATCCTCAAGGCACTCGCCTGAGACGGGCAACATTCGGCCTAGCCGTCCAAATCAGCGCCACCTGTTCCGGTGCCAAACTGCAACCAACCCGCCTGCCGGTGGGTTGTCTTCCTGTTGGCACTAAACGAGGCGCCTGCGAATTTTTTCTGCCCTAGTCACTGTTGCCTTCGGCCGGAAACATCCGACAAAAGGGGCGTCAGCAACACTGGAACGAGCCGGCAACGGCCTACTGACGCTGAAAACGCCGCCGGAAAAGCCCGAAGGACCGATAACGCCGCAACAAGCGGAATAGCATTGACCACATCAACCGCCAAGCTATGATAACTTAGGCAAGATACACGGGCGACACCGGCAGCGACATCTGCTCCGACGTACGCCCAGACGGCGCATTTTCTCCCCTCCGGAAGACACCGACCCTCACGGGCGGTGTCTTCTTTTTATGCTCAGCCCATTTCATGCTCAGCCCGGCGGCCACGAGAACGCACGCCCCGCGAGCACGTGCAAATGCAGGTGAAACACCTCCTGCCCCGCCGCCGCGCCGCAGTTGAAGACCGTCCGGTACGCCTCCTGCCCCGCGTCGCCCGCAATCTGCTTCGCGACGAGGAACAGGTGGCCGACCACCTCCGCGTCGCCCGACTCCAAATCGTTCAGCGTCGGAATTGGCTTCCGCGGAATCACCAGCGCGTGAAACGGCGCCTGCGGGTGGATGTCCCGAATCGCCACGCACCGCTCGTCCTCGTGCAGAAACTCCGCGGGGATCTCGCGGGCGATGATCTTCTCGAACAACGTCACGGTCCGGAAAGGATGAAGGATCAAGGCAGAAGGATGAACCCGAAAAATGCCGTCACCGCTTAGAATGCCGCGGAGCGTCACTCCGGCTCGGGTTCATCCTTCAACCTTCTGCCTTCATCCTTTGCTTTTCTTCCTCCTCGAAAACCTCCGCCTGGGCTGGCGCAACCTGTTGTTGCACAAGCTGCGCTCGCTGTTGACGGCCCTCGGCATCATCTTTGGCGTGGCGGCGGTCATCATCATGGTGGCGATCGGCCAGGGGGCCAAGGAGCAGGCGCGCGAGCAGATGAACAAGCTCGGGGCGACCAACATCCTCGTCCGCAGCGTGATGCCCCCCGCCAGCACCGACGCCAGCGAGAGCCGCCAACGCATGGTCGAGTTCGGCCTGACGCGCGGCGACTTCAAACGCCTCCAAATGCTGCGCGGCGTGACGCAGATCGTCCCCCTGCGCGACGTCGGCCGCCCCATCATCAAGGGCGACACCCGCGCCGACGCCCGCGCGATCGGCACCGAGCCGGGGCTGTTCGACGTGATCAACCTCGAGCCCGCCCGCGGCAGCGTGCTGACGCAGCTTCACCAGGAAAACGCCGAGCCCGTCTGCGTTTTGGGCGCCAAGGCCGCCGACCAGATGTTCCCGAACGAGGACCCGATCGGCCAGACCATCCAGGTCGGCAAGAGCGGACAGGGCGCGCTGATCCTCCGCGTCGTCGGCGTTCTCCTGCCGACGGGCTTGCGCGGCGGGAGCGAGGGGCAAGGCATCCTGCTGCGCGACATCGACCAGGACGTCTACTTCCCCCTTAGCGTCGCCCGCGCCAGCTTCGGCGACATGATTTTCGAGGAAAAGCCCGGCAGCCTCGAGATCACCAAGGTTCAGCTCACCGAGGTCTGGCTGCAAACCGACGCCATCGAGCGCGTGGAAGACCTTGCCGGCCGCATGGAGAATGCGCTGGGCCTGCCAGACCGAATGGACGTGCAGGTGAAGGCCCCGCTGCAAATCCTCCGCAACGCCGAGCGGCTGAACGCGATCTTCAACTTCATCATGGTCGGCATCGCCAGCTTCTCGCTGATCGTCGGCGGGATCGGCATTATGAACATCATGCTGGCAACCGTGACCGAGCGCACGAAGGAGATCGGCATCCGCCGGGCGCTCGGGGCCAAGCGCAAGCACATCACGCTGCAATTTCTGATCGAGACGACCACGATCAGCCTGACCGGTGGGCTGCTGGGCATCGCGATCGGCTGCTTCATTGCCTACGGCCTGCCGGCGCTCGTCGAGGCTTACAACGGCCAGCGCTACCCCACGGCGATCACGCCCGCCAGCGTGATCGCCAGCTTCGTCGTCAGCGGCCTGATCGGCATCGGCTTCGGCCTCTACCCCGCCATCAAGGCCGCCCGGATGAGCCCGATCGATGCGCTGAGACATGAGTGAAGGAGGTGGGAGCGGGGGAGGTGGGACGTGGGCAGAGGGGGTCGTCTTCTGCCCACGTCCTACCTCCCTCGCTCCCACCTCCCTACTCTCTACTCATGGAGTCCCGCACCGGCAAAATCCTGCTCGTGGTCTTCGGCGTCGTGCTGATGCTCGTCTTCATCCTGCCACCGGCCATGACCGGCGGCGGCGGCGGGGCGCGGGGCGGGTCGGTGGGCGAGGTCGAGGGCGAACCGCTCGAGCCGCAGGAGGTCGTCAACGCCCAGAACCTGCTCGCCCGCGCGGGGCAGATCTTCGCGATCACGCAAGGCCAAATCGCTCCCCTACCGGCGGCCGCGCTGGGGCCCGTCGCCGCGCGGGCGTTCGAGCAGGATCCGGTCGCCTTCGCCCTTGTGCTGCGCGAGGCTCGGCTCAACGGCGTGGGCGTGCCGCCGGCCACCGTCGCCGAGCAACTCGCCGCGGGCGGCGCCCAGGTGCAGACCGGCAGCGCCGCCGACGGCGACGCCGGGCTCACCCCGTTCAGCTCCTTAGAAGGCGAGGGCATCCGCGGCCGGTACATCAACGCCGCCAAGGCCGTGATTGACGTTGCGCAGCTTGCCAGCCGCTACGGCGACTTTGCGAAGCTCAGCCGCCCCGCCGCCGACTACTACGCCGCCATTCAACGCCAGGAGGTGGCTATCGCCAGCGTGCCGTTCCTCGCCGCCGACTACGCGGCGGACGCCACGTTCGACGACGCCGCCATCCAGGCACAGTTCGAGCCCTACCGCGAGCTCGCCCCCGGCGCGGTCACGAACGACAACCCCTTTGGCTTCGGCTACCGCCTGCCCCGCCGGGCGGCGATCGACAGCATCCAGATCCCCAGCGCCGCCGCACAGGCGATCGTCCGGGCGGAACTCGAAGCCCAGCCGCTGCGCGAGCGGGAGACCGCGTTCTTCACCTTCTGGAACGAGAACCGCGCCCGCTTCGCCCCACCCGCCAGCCAGCCGTCGACCCAGCCCACCACGCAGCCCACCACGCAACCCACGACCCAGGCGAGCGGCGAGATGGACCCGCTCCTCGCCGAGACGAACCCGGAGGTGCAGGCCAAGCTCGAGGCCGACGCCGCGGCGTTGGAGGGGCAGCCGCAGTACGAGGATTGGCAGGCGTTCGTCGCCGTTCACGACGAGGTCGTCGCCGCTTACCTGGCCCGTGAGACGAGCGCCTTGCTAAGCCGAGCCGCCCGCCGCGTCGCGGAGTTGCTCGGCGCCGACTACCGCCAGTACGCCATCGCGACGCGCAAGGGCGAGAACCCGCCGCAAACCCGCGGCGGCGTGCCGATCACGGACCCGGCCTACCTCGACAGCGTCGCCGACGCCGTCGACGAGGCGACGGGCGTGCGGCCGATCGTCCGCCGCGTAACTGAGCCGGTCGGCATCGAGCAATTGGCCGAGGAAGCGGTGGCCGGCCCGATCGCGAACGCGATCTTCGTCGCCTCGGACCCACGTCTTCAGCAGCCGCCGGTGCCGTTCCCGCTGTTGGTGAGCCTAGGCACGCTGCCGCTGCTGTCGGCCGAAGAACGCGAGGCTGCCGAGAACT
>CBDCBA010000024.1:0-649917 GCA_965214125.1 Tepidisphaeraceae bacterium | reverse complement strand
GCCGCGGTCGCGCTGTTTAGCGTGATGATGGTCTTCGACGTGCTGGTGCCGCACGAGATGGTCCTGCGCCTCTCGGCCGAGGATTTGGCCAAGTCGTGGAGCGCCGCCGCCTTCCTCGCGTGCGCCTGGACAGTGGCGGCCGACCAGTTGCGCCTCCACCTGCGCCCCTCGTGACGCAACGCCCGACGAGCCCGCGCGTGCTGCTGCTGGGGGAGGACCCACGCATCACGCTGCCGGTCATCCGCTCGCTCGGACGAAGCGGCCTGGACGTCCACCTCGCCTGGGCGCCACCGGGCGATCCGATGCGGCGCTCGCGCCACCTCGAGGCCGCGCACGATTTGCCAGGAGTCGACCTTGTCGCCGAACTGGCCGAACTTCAAAGGCAATACGCGTTTTCGCTCGTGATCCCCGTGACCGAGGCGGCCACGTTCGCCGTGCAGCGGGCGCGTGATCGGCTGCCAAACGGGTTGCCGATGTACCTGTTGAACGAGCGGGCGTTCACTGTCTGCTTTGACAAGGCGGCCACGCAGGCGCTGGCCGAGTGGCTCGACGTCGACGTGCCGCGCAGCCGGACCGTGCGGGCGGACGATCACGATCCGACAGGGGAGCTGGCGTTTCCGCTCGCGGTCAAGCCGCTTTGTTCGGTCGATGCGGCCGACGTCCGGGCCAAGCAATTCGTCCGCCGCGCCGATGACCCCACCGCGCTCGCTGCGCTGCTGCAAGCGAGGCCGGCGGACGAGCGCGTGGTGCTCCAGGAGTGGTTCGCCGGCGAGGGCGTCGGCGTCGAGTTCATCGCAAGTAGCGGCCGGCCGCTGCGTCTGTTCCAGCACCGCCGCCTGCACGAGACGCTCGGCTACGGCAGCACCTACCGCGAGAGCACGGCCGTCGACCCGCGGTTGGGCGAGCGCGTCACGCGGCTGTTGCAGGCGCTTGACTACACCGGCGTGGGCATGGCCGAGTTCCGGCGCGACCCGTCGAGCGGGCGGGCGGTGCTGTTGGAGATCAACGCGCGCTTCTGGGGCTCGCTGCCGCTGGCCGTCGCGGCGGGGGCGGACTTTCCTCGGCATCTGTACGACCTGCTCGTCCACGGCCGCCGCGACTTCCCGCAGACCCACCGCGTGGGCGTCCGGGCGCGCGACTTGGTCAACGACGCCCGCTGGACCTGGCGCTGCCTGCGCGGCAAGACCGGCGACGGCGCCGACGGCTGGGAGATGAACCCGCTCTCCCGCGCCGCCTGCCTCCGCCACGTCGGCCGAGGGTTGGTCCTGCGCGACCACGTGGACACGTTCGCGCTCGACGACCCGCGGCCGTTCGCGTTTGAGCTGGCGCGCCTGGTGCGAACGGCGTTCAAGCGTCGGTGACGCCGACGTCTTCGATCGCGCCCGCGTCGGCGTGAGCGGAGACGCGCAGGTAGACCCACCACCGGCCGAACAGGCTCAGGAGGCTCGTCACCAGCATCGCCGCCGCCACGCCGAGCACGCCGGCGATCGGCGCGAGCGCGACGGCCAGGAGCAGCAACAGCGCGAACGCCGCCGCCCGCACGTGGAAGTTCAGGTCCGGCCGGTTCAGCGCCCGCAGGCCCGACGACGCCGGGAAGCTCGCCGTGCTGCTGAGCGTGGCCGCGATGAGCATGGTCAGCGTGGCGCGGTTGCCGACGAACTCCGCCCCGAACAGAACGCGCAGCAGGGCGTCGCCGAGTATCCAGACCGTCACGCCGATCGGCACCGTCGCCGCGAGCATCAGCAGGGTGTTGTTGCGAACCATGGCGTCGAGCCGCCGCACCCCGCCCGAGGCGAGGCCGCGAACGAGGGCGGGCTCGAGGACGTTGACGATGCCCAGGAACAGCGGGTTGACGGCCCGAACGAGCGTCGAGCACGCGGCCAGGATGCCGGCGGCCTCCACGCTGGCGAGGATCGACAGCACCCAATAGACCGCCGGCATGCCCAGCGCGGTCGTCGCCTCGGTCGCGAGGATCCAGCGCCCGAAGCGCCAGTAGCGGCCGGCCGTCGCGCCGAGGCTCGCCCCCTTGCCGCCGAACTCACGCCAACAGGCGCCGAGCATCGCCAGCGCCGGCACGCCCGTCGCCGTCGCGAGGCAGAGCATCGCCAGCGGGACGGTCAGCCGATCGCCCCAGACCAACAGCCCCAGCAGCGAAACGGCCAGGCTCGCGACGGCAAAATCGAGCACGAGCACCGCGACCACGCGCAGGTGCGCCAGCAGGTAACGTCGCGTGAACTCCCGCAGGATCAACGCCGGGCACGCGACGGCGGAGGCGAACAGCAGCGGGGCGTGCGTCCATCCGACGGCCCATCCAAGCAAAGCCCCCCCGAGCAACAACGCCGCCAGCGCGAGCGACAGCCCCGATGCCATCATCAGCCCGTGCCCGGCCGACTGCCGCCGCGCCGCCGGGTCGCGCTGGCTCTCGCGCACCACGTAGGGGGTGGCGATGAGCGTCTCGAGCACCACCAGCGCCAGCAGCAACGCCGAGAACGCCAGCGAGAAGACGCCCAGCGCCTCGGCCCCGGCGTAGCGGCCGATCACCAGGGCCATCAAAAAGTTCGTGCCGCTGACGAGCACCTGGTCGCCCACGGAGGCGGCGTACCGCAACGCGCTGCGGCGACCGCCGGCGTCATCGGTCGGCATCGGCCGTCCTCTGACGATGATTGCGAATCGCTTGCTCGTACAGGCCCAGGAGCATCTCGTGGTTGCGCTCGCCAGTGTAGAGCCGCTCGAACTGCCGCCGCGCCGCCAATCGCAGGGCCGTCGGGTCCGGGTGGCGCCGCAGCATACCGATCGCGTCCGCCAGGCCCGCGGCGTCGCCCATTTCGAAGAGGAAGCCCGTCCGCCCGTGGTCGACCAGCTCGCGCATCGCCCCCAAATCCGACGCCAGCACCGGCGTGCCGCGCGAGAAGGCCTCGATCATCGTGCGCCCAAAGGTCTCGTACCACGTCGAGGGCATGACCAGCGCCTCGGCGTCGCCGACGAGCTCGACGACACGCCGCTGGTCGAGCCGGCCCAGCAGGTCGATCGTGTCGTCGCGGTCGGCGGCGGCGCGGGCGAGGGGTTCGAGCGGGCCGTCGCCGACGATCTTGAGGCGCAGGCCGTCGTCGCGGCGGCGCCGGGCCCAGGCGTCGAGCAGGACGTCGAGGCCCTTCTCTTGCGAAAGGCGTCCGACGAACATCAGGAACCCGCCGCCGCCGGAGCCCACGCCGGGGTCGGGGTCGATGAAGTTGGGCTTGCTCGTAAAGCGATCGCCCGGAAACCCCGCCTCGACGAGCTTGTCGCGCGCGAACCGGCTTGGGGCGAAGAAGAGATCGACGGCCCTGTGCCACGTGCCGATCGTCCGGTGGACGGCGTTGGCGCCGACCAGCACCACGCTGCCGGCGGCGCTGCCGCGGTAGCAGCGGTGGACCACGCCCGGCCAACCCACGCGGCGGCGCAGGCAGTCCTCGCAGACCCGGCCGTCGCGCCGAAGCGTGCCGGCGGCGCAAACGAAGCGGTAGTTGCGCATCGCCAGCACGACCGGCACGCCCGCCCGCCGGGCCGCCCACAGGATTGACGGGGAGACCAGCGGAAACGTGTTGGTCGCGTGCATCACGTCCGGCCGCTCGCGCCGCAGCAGGGCCTCGAGCGCCCGCCCCGATCGGCGGCTCCAAACGGTTTTGCCGGCGACGCGCAGCGTCGACATGTCGCCGATCTCGTCGTTGTGCCGCGCGTGGCGCAGCACGGTGTGGCCGTGCCGCTCGAGCAGGCGGACCTCCGCGTCGACCGACTCGTCTTCCCCGCCACGCTGTTGGTAGTAGTTGTGGCAGACCAGGATTCGCATGGGCGTTGTGTCGCGCGTCGGCAGGAGGGGCAAGCGGTGGCCGGAACGTACGACACGGCGCGGGCAAACCAAGGGGCGATCACATCGTTAGAACCGTACCGTTCTAGCGTTTGCTACAAATGATGCGAAGCGCCCAGACCGCCACACCGCGCGCGGCGGCGCCACCCGCTTTGCTTGCGCAATTTTCCCATTCGGACCAGCCCACGCGTAAATCTTTCGTCGCCGCGACTGTTGTCCCGCAATCGGTGTGGTAGGGTTCGGCCCCAGCGCCTTGCGTGCCGGCGGCTCGTCTCCGCCGATCGCGCCCAACGCTGGAAGTTTGCCGTAGCCACCGCCGATCCGGCGTCGCACGCGAGGGCACTGCGCCCCGACGTGAGATCCCGGTGCATCGTTCCCTTCCGACCCGACGCCTCTTCGAATCGCCTTGCGCCCGTATCCCCCTCAACCCGGCCGCGAGGTGCCGCCCCTGCCCCTCGCCAACCTTGCGCCGCCGAACGTCGGAGCGGCCGGCGATCCGCAGGGAGCAGGCGGTGAGGCGCCCGACACGATTCTCAGCGTGCTGTGGCGGCGCCGGTTCCTGTTCGCCGGAACGTGGCTCCTCTGCGTGCTGCTGGGCGTGGCGTACCTCTTCGTCGCAACGCGCAAGTACACGGTGTCGGCCACGGTCTATGTCGACCCCGACGCCCAGGCCACGCTCCAGGGCGGCGGCGCCCGCACCGATGGCGGCGCCGAGGCCTACCTGCAATCACAGGCGCAGCTTTTACGCTCGGGCACCGTGCTCGAGCCGGCCGTCGAAGCGACGGCGGGGCTGGCGCTGCTTCAAGAGAAACTCCACCCGCTCGACTGGCTGCAACAGAACCTTGAGGTCGACGTGGGGCGGCGTGACCAGGTGCTGACGATCTCCCTCGAGGACGCGCTGGCCGACGACGCCAGGGCGGTGGTGGCGGCGGTGCTGCAAAGCTACCTCGATTACCAGGCGCAGCAGGGATTCGAGAGCGTGGCGATGGACCGCGTGCGCCAGTTGTCGCAGGCGCTGGTGACGGCGCAGCTCGAGCGTGTCGAGCGCGAGGCGGCGGTGGCGGCGGCGGAGCGGCAACTGGGCGACGAGGCGGAGATCGCCCGATTCGTCGACCAGCAGCAGAGCGTCAACGGCCGGCCCGACGACGGGGAGTACGCCAGGCTACTCGAAGGGATCCAGTCGCTGCGCCTGCAGCTCGACGGCCTCGCCGGCTCGGCCGGGCCCAACAGCGCCGGCCGCGTCGCCGCCGAGCGCCAGCTCCGGACGCTCGAAAGCGAGCTGCGCCTCAAGCGCCTGCGTTTGGCCCAGGCGTACCTCGGCGCGATGCGGGGCGAGCGCGACCGCGCCCTCGAACGCGAGGAGATGCTCGCCCGGTCGCTCGACGCCGTGAAGCGACAACCCGACGCCGCCACCCCCGATGCCGCGGCAACGCCCGCCGATCCGGCGTGGGCGGCGGCGGCGGGGCGGAACGTGCGTGTCTGGGACCCGCCGCGCATCTCACCGAAGCCGACCTCGCCGCGCCCGCTGCACGTGCTCGTCGCGGCCGCGCTGCTCGGCACGGTGGCCGGTCTTGGTGTCAGCCTGCTGGGCGACGTGCTCCGCCGCCGCGTCGACGATGGGGCGAATCTCGCGGAGAACCTGGGCCTGGGCCTGCTCGGGCTCGTGCCGCCGACGGATGCCCCCGGCTTCTTCACCGCCGCGTGGAACGGCTCGACGACGGCCGAAAGCTTCCGCACGCTCTACACGGTGCTCGTGACGCGCATGCAGCGCGGGCACCTGCGCTGCCTGTGCGTGACCTCGGCCGACCCCGGCGACGGCAAGTCGACGGTGGCGGCCAACCTGGCGGCAACCTTCGGCAAGTTCGGCCGGCGCACGCTGCTGGTCGTGGCCGACATGCGCCGCCCGCCCAAGCTCAACGAGCGCCACCCCCACGCGATGCCCGGTTTGGCCGACGTCGTCACCGGCGCCAGCACGCTGCGGCAGGCCGCCACCGAATCGACCCAGGCGCCCGGCGTCTGGCTGCTGACCGCCGGCGGGGAGACCGACGACCCGGCGCAGCTCCTGCACCGGCCGGAGTTTCGCGACATGCTCGACGAGGCCAGCCGCGAGTTCGACGTGGTCCTGGTCGACACGCCCCCGCTGTGCGCCGTCGGCGACGCCGCGGCCGTGGCGGCGGTCAGCGACGGCGTGCTGCTGGTCGTCCGCGAACGCCACACATTGCTGCCCGACGTCCGCGAGGCCCTGGAGCGGCTGCGCTCGGTGAACGCCCACGTGCTGGGCGTCGTGCTCAACAGCGCCCGCGCCGCCGGCAAAAAGGGGTATGGCTACGAGTCGACCAACGGCGGCGGGCGCGTCGACACCGGCGGCGACGCCAACCGACCGGGGCGCGATCAAACGACGGCGCTCGCCCGGCCTCCCGCCTCGCCCACCCCCGCCACGCCCACCACCCCCGCCACGCCCACGCCCGCCCCAGAGCCGGCCGTCGCGGCGGCGCCGACACACGCTGCACTCTCCCGTTCCGAAGAAGGCGACCTTTGACTCAGTCCGACGTATCCAGCCCGCCCGTTCCAGCGCCGCCGCCAACGGTGGCGGCCGACCTGCCGCCGTCGCAGATCGTCGCCGACGCCCCGGCCCAGCTTGCCGAAGATTGGCCGCCCAAGCGCGACCTGTTCGGCGTGCAGGTCAGCGTGTGCGACTACACCTGTGTCGTCGAGACCGTCCTGCGCCACGCCCGGCGGCGGACGGGCGGCATCATCGACCTCATGCCCGTCCACGGCCTGATGAGCGCGGCACGCGACGCCGACTATCGGGCGATGATGAACGCCTTCGACATCGTCGCGCCCGACGGTCAGCCCGTGCGGTGGGCGCTGAACCACTTCCACAAGGCGAAGCTGATCGACCGCGTGTACGGGCCCGAACTGATGCTCCGTGCCAGCGCCGCCGCGGCGGAGGCGGGCGTGCCGATCTTCCTGTACGGCAGCAGTCCTGAGGTCATCGAGCGCCTGCAAACGAAGCTTCCGGCCGAGTACCCGCGGCTGCAAATCGCCGGTGCCGAGTCCCCGCCGTACCGGCCGCTGACAGCCGAGGAGGACGCCGACGTCACGCGGCGCGTCAACGCGAGCGGGGCCGGGATTCTCTTCCTCGGCACCGGCTGCCCGCGGCAGGAGCGTTTCGCGCACGCGCACCGCCACTCGATCCACGCCGTGCAGCTCTGCGTGGGGGCGGCGTTCGACTTCCACGCCGGGACCAAGAAGATGGCCCCGCCGATCCTGCAGCGTAATGGCCTCGAGTGGGCGTATCGCCTCTGGCAAGAGCCGCGCCGGCTGGGCGGGCGCTACCTGGCGACGAACTCGATGTTCCTGGCGTACGTCGCGCGGCGCATTGTGCTGCGCCGCTGAAGCGGAACCCGACGCGGATGGCTTCGTTGCGCCCGTCCATCCTCGGTCCGTCGCCGCACGCCGGCCAGCCGCGCCTGGTCTGGCCGGGGCTGCTCCTGTTCGTGCTGCTCGGCTACGCGATGCTCGGCCGCGGCTGGGCCTACGCGGGCGTGCGGCCGATCTTCCCCGGCGAAATTCTCGTGCTCGGCGGGGTCGCGTGGCTGCTGGCCCTTGCGCCGTGGCGGCGCGTGTTCGGCCGGGGCGACCTGCTGCCGCTTTACCTGCTGATGGCGTGGTGCGGCATCCGCAGCTTCCAATTCCTGCCGACCTACGCCCTCGACGCCCTGCGCGACGCCGTGCTGTGGGGCTACGGCATCCTCGCGGTCGTGATCGTCGCGTACATCGGCCAGCACCCGCACGTGCTGGGCCGAATCCTGCGGGCGTACGCCCGGTTCTGCCCGTGGTTTCTGATCCTGATGCCGGCGTTGTGGGCGTTCCAGCTCGTGCTCCCGCGCGACGTGCCGCGCTGGCCGTGGAACGACGAGCGCATGCTCGATTTGAAGCCGGGCGACACCCTCGTCCATGCCGCGGGCGTCGCGACGTTCTGGACGCTCGGGCTCGCGCCGCACCTCGGCCGGCGGCTGCACCGCGCGGTGGCCCATGCCTGGACGCTGCTGCGCCTGGCGTGCCTGCTCGGCGTGGTGGCGGCGCTGAGCGCCTTCAACCGCGGCGGCGGACTGGCGTTCGGAATGGCCTTTGCAATCTGCGTCTTCTTCCGCCCCCACGCCCGCATCGCCTGGGCCGGCGTGGTCGGCGCCGCCCTCGCGTTGGGCCTGCTCTGGAGCACGGGCTTCTCGATCGAACTCGGCGATCGCGGCCGCTCACTCGGCATCGAGCAGGTCACGGAGAACGTCAAGAGCGTGTTCGGCGGCGGCGGCAAGGGCGACCTTGACAACACGAAGGAGTGGCGCCTGCTCTGGTGGAGCGAGATTGTCGATTACACCCTCTTCGGCGACTACTTCTGGGTCGGCAAGGGCTTTGGCATCAACCTCGCCACGGTCGACGGCTTTCAGGTCGAGGATGATGAATCCTTGCGCAGCCCGCACAACGGGCACCTGACGTTCCTCGCCCGCGGCGGCGTGCCGGGGCTGGCGCTGTGGACGCTGTGCGTCGGCTTCTGGGCGGCGCGCGTGATCGGGGGGATTCGCCTGGCCCGGCACCGCGGCGATGTCCACGCCGAGGGCGTGTTCATCTTCCTGCTCGCCTACGCGGCCGCCTTCCTCGTCAACGCCACGTTCGACGTGTTCCTCGAAGGCCCGATGGGCGGCGTCTGGTTCTGGAGCCTCTACGGCGTCGGCCTCGCCGCGGCGGCACAGTATCGGCAAGACCCCGAGGCCCTGCGCTGGAGCGGTTGAAGTTCCTTCATCACGTTTCAAGCCGCGTTGCTACGCAACGCTGGTCCGGCTCTGCACGGTCCCAACGGTGCTCGATCCTACCAGCGTTGCGTAGCAACGCGGCTTGGTGCCAAGGCGCGCTGTACGTTTCAGGTTCGCACGCTTTAGACGCCGTCCTGCGCCTCGTCCGCCGGGCGGAAGCCGACGACCTTCATGGCGCGTTGCAGGTCCGGGTCGGTCATCGCGTGCCGCCAGACGATGCCGTCCTTGTGGTTCTCGAGCATCAGCAGCGTGATGCCGACGTCGATGCCGATCACGTCGGGCCCGATCCACCCCTTGTGCTCGGGCGGGCCGGACACGGGCAGGGAGTCGTCGGGGTAGAAGGCGTCGACGAAG
The DNA here is from genome assembly GCA_965214125.1 of Tepidisphaeraceae bacterium. Lineage (GTDB taxonomy): Bacteria > Planctomycetota > Phycisphaerae > Tepidisphaerales > Tepidisphaeraceae > CBDCBA01. Next base: position 640,905 of record CBDCBA010000024.1, on the reverse strand, counting down.
CCGTAGCGCTTCCAGATCTGGTCGCCGTGCTCGTCGTACATCGCGCGGATGGCGGCGGTGCATTCTTCGGGGGCGAAGACGATCGAGCCGGTCGACGCGCACGGCGTGATGAGGCCGTCGATCTTGTCGATGAGTGGCGGCCCACCCATCCAGCCGCGGTAGCCCTCGGGGCCGTCGCAGCTCGTCAGGCCCCAGATATTCTCGCCCCAGCCGGGGAACTTGTCGGCGTAATCAACGGCCATCTGCCGCTGGGCAAGCGTGGCCTTGCGGCTGTTCTCGAAGTAGTTCATGTGCTCGTCGGTCAGGCCGCGGGCGTCGACCCAGGCCCACGGGTACTGGTGCGTGAAGAGCGCGTGGCACTGCACGTAGGTGAAGTCGCCGTAGGTGAACTCCGGCCGGGCGATCGCGTTCCAACTGTCGGCGGGAATCGGATGCGTCGGCGAGCCGATGGCCATCAGGTACATGTGGAACAGCTCGCTGTAGCTGTCCCAACGCCACTGGATGAAGCCCGACTCCGGCCGCCAGCCGTGGGAGAGGGTTTCGCCGCCGTTCATCATCCAGGGCCAGTCGACACGCTCGTAGATGGAGGAGGCCAGCTCGTCGATTTCTTCATCATCGAAGTACGCCCGCGCCTGAAGGACACCGGCGAGGAGCAGGGCCGTATCGATGGAGGAGAGCTCGCTCTCCCACCGCCGCTCGCCGGTGTCGATGTCGACGAAATGGTAGAAGAAGCCGCGCTCGTGGGGCATGTCGTTCCAGAGGAAGCGCAGCGTCTTGAGCACGCGGTCGCGGGCCTCGCCCGGCTCGGTCCAGCCGCGCTCGTCGGCGATGCACAGGGCGGTCAGGCCGAAGCCGGTCGAGGCGATCGAGGCGACGTCGAAGCGGGTCGAGCCGTCGGCGCGGGCGCGGTCGGCGACGAGACCGCTCGTGTCGCTCACCTGCTCATCAAAGAATCGGAACGACCGCAGCGAGAGGTCGTCGAGGAGCTCGGCATCGCTGAGCACGGCCGGCGCGACGACGGCCGGCTCGGCGGAAACCATCGCCTGCTGACTGCAACCGGCAAGGGCGAGCGTCGACGCCAGCAAGGCGACCAATAAAGAGGAGAGCTTGAGCATGAGCGGCGGGCAGTGTACCCGCTCCGCGTTGCCCGGCGGAAGCGCCGCGTTACAGACGGCACCGAACCCGCCGCGGCGCCGCGACGTTCTTGTCGTACGGTCCGATGATCCACAATCGCGTTCTGCCGCTTTGACGCGGGGCGGCGAATGGCAGAACATGCGCAGCCGTCACAGCCGGTCGCCAGGAGGGCGGCGGCGAACGGGCCTTCTCCGCCGGCAGCCTTCTCGCGGGGTAGCTTCAGGTCAGCATGGATGCCAACGACCCCAACGCTCTTGCCGCCGACGACGCGACTTCCAAGGCCGACCCCTCGGGCGAGTGGTGGCGTTGGGCCCTGGCGATCGCCCTGCCGCTGGGCCTGCTGGCCGTCGCCGGTGCCGCCAGCAGCGAGGCCGTCTCCCGCGTGCTGCGGCCCGTGACCGTCCTGCCGGCCGTCCACGTGCAACCCGCGCCGGCGCTCGCGGACTTTGCGAACGACGAGGCTGACGTGCTCGTCGAAGCCGTCGATGCCCAGCCCGAGTACCGCGTGGTCGAGACCATCCTGATGGAAGTCACGGCCTACTGCCCCTGCACCAAGTGCTGCGGCCCCAAGGCCCACGGCGTGACCGCCAGCGGCCTGCCCGTCTCGCACAACAACGGCCAGTTCGTCGCCGCAGACATTCGCGTGCTCCCCTTCGACACCGAAATCCGCATCCCCGGCTACCACGGTGAAGACGGGGCCGTCGTGCCCGTCATCGACCGCGGCGGGGCGATCAAGGGCAAGAAGCTCGACGTCTACTTCCCCTCGCACCAGCGCGCCCTCGAATGGGGCCGCCAAATCCTGCCGGTGCAGGTCGTCGAGCGGGCGAACTAAGCCATGCGAACAACGGGTCACGTCCCCAGCCCCGCCGTGGCGTGCGGGGCTGATTCGCTGCGCCAATCTGTCGGGCGGTTTGCAGCGGGAGGCGGGCAATGGGAGATCAGCGGGGCACGCAGCCGACCGGCAACGGCGGCCGCGGGCAACGCTTCCCCTACCTCTCGCTCCACACGCCATGACCACGCTGACCCTCGCCCGCCCCGACGACGAAGCCCTTTTCGAAACGCCCGATACGCCCGAGGCCGCACTCACCCCTGCCGAGCAGATGGCCGTCTTGAGCGACGCCGTCGTGCAGGACGCCGCGCCCGACGGTGCGGCCTTCGAGGCGAGGGCGCGACTGATCCTGTCGGCAATGGACGCCGCCGGCCAGGGTCGGGAAGCCGCCGCGACGACAACGACGACCGGCTTCGCTGAACGCCGCGTCACCACGGGGGCGGCCAGCGAGCGGGTGCGCCGCGTCCGCTTCCACAGCCAAGCCTCGCTGAGCCTCTTCGCCGACCCGCGCGACGCCGAGCCGTGGCCGCTGTTCCTCCGCGATGTCGAGGCCCGCGCCGCCGGGTTCATCTGCCCGGACCGCATGCCGCTGGGCTACGGCGGCACGTTACAGTTCACCGCCCCCGACGGCCGCACCCTTAACGTCGATGTCACGCTCGTCCGCTGCCGTGTCTGCTACGACGGCTGGTACGAGGGAGCCCTCTACTTCCACCGCAACCAACCCGGTCTGCTCTCCGCGCTGAAACAGGACAATCGCTAGCGACCGCCGCACCGCGGTGCGGACCTCTCAAATCTCTGGAGCGGCGCGCGGCGGTACCATCACGTTGATGGAAACCGCCGCGCGTTTTTGTGCGTTCGTCACGCTCGTCCTAACGCTCTTCCTGCTCGCGCCAATGGCGGCCGGTCAGGCGACGCCGCCGTTGCAGGTCGACCGCGAGGCGGGCGAGGTGCGGGTCGCGACCGAGGCCCTGCGGGTGGATCGGCCGCTGGAATACATCTGCGTTGTCCGCGGCACCGCCGACCACGAGAGCCTGCTGCGCACGACCGTGCGGCCGAGCGAGATCCACGCGGGACTGCTGGCGCTTGGCCTCGAGCCGGGCCGCCCGGCACGCTACAACGAGGCGGCCGGCCAGTGGATGGCTCCGAGCGGCCCGCCGATCCGCATCGAGGTGGAGTGGATCACACCCGGCGGAACGATCGTCCGCGAGCGCGTCGGCCGCCTGTTGCGCGGCGTGGAGCGCGAGCCCGGCGATGGCCGGCGCCGCCAGTCGATGCCGCCGCGCACCTTCGCATTCGTCGGCAGCCAACTCTACCAGACGCGCGACGGCCAGACCGAGTACGCGGCCGACTCGACGGGGCAGGTCGTGTCGCTCGTCAACTTCGAATACCCGGTCATCGACGTCGCCGCCCTCGCCAGCAGCGACGATGCGCTGCTCGAGTGGGAGATCGACCCGGACGTCGCCCCGGCGCAGGGAACGGCGGTCACGATGATCCTGATCCCCATCCTCGGCGACGCACCGAGCACGCAACCCGCGACACAACCTGCAACGCAGCCGAATGCGCCGATGACGGCCGACGCGGAGTTGGAACGGCTTCGGGCCGAGTGGGAGGCGCGGGTGCTTCCCCAAGCCCAGGCGTTACGCCGGGCGGCGCAGACACACTACGAGGTGATGGCCGCGTACGAGCGCGAGATCAACCGCCTGCTTGATGAGGCCGAACGCCTGCGCCGCGAGATGGAGGCGTTGCAGCAGCGGTACAACGAGATGTCCACCCCGCAACCGACGCGGCGCGAGGAGTGATTTTGCGCTGCAGAACGCTGAGTACGAACCTACTCGTTAGCCGCCCCGCCTCGCGGGGCGTTCGCCGGCGCTCGACGCGCCCCGCAAGGCGGGGCGGCTAATGAGAGGTTGTGGGAGGACACGCATGATCCACGCAGTGCTCAGCGAAAGATCAGTTGGTGGACCCGATGCCGACGCCACGGCGAGTTGCTACGATGGCGGTCGATGAACCTGTTCGGATCCAACCTCGGCGGCGGCTTCGGACTGGGCGGACTGGGCGGGGTGGGCGGGGTGGGGCCGGGCGGTCACGAAACGGTCGCGCCGCAACTGTCGATGAGCCGGTTGCAGTGGGTCATGCAGTTCTGCGACGTCGACCTGGCCGAATTGAACGACAGCGTCATCGCCCGCCGCCGCGTGCAGTTCTACCTCGAGCTCGACCGCGAGATGGAGCGGCGCGACGAGGTCCGCGAACTCGAACGCCAATGGAACCCGCTCGGGCGCTTCGGGTGATCCGCCGTGCATCGGGCGCAATGGCCTCGCTTCTCGACCTGCTTCGCGCCGACCTCGACGCCTTTGCGCCGGGCGATGCGGTCGAGCGCGCGCACCTCGATCGGATGCGACGCCTCCTCGCCAATGCCGGCGGGCGGGCGACGCGGCGGGACTACTTTGAGCCGGGGCATTTCACCGCGAGCGCGTTCGTGCTGTCGCCCGACGGCCGCTGTGTGCTGTTGATCCGCCACACGAAGCTGAAGCGGTGGCTTCAACCGGGCGGGCACATCGATGCGGCCGACGCCTCGCCATTGGCCGCGGCGCGGCGGGAACTGCGCGAGGAGGCCGGCGTCGCCGAAGCGGACGTGCTCGGCGGACTGTTCGACGTCGACATCCACCCGATTCCCGCCAATCCGAGGAAGGGCGAGCCGGCCCACGAGCACTTCGACCTGCGCTACCTGCTGCGGGCGCGGTCGGACCAGATCGCCGCCGCCAATGACGCCCTCGCGGCCCGGTGGGTGCCGGCGGGCGAACTGGCCGGCGCCGAAGATGCCAGCGTCGCCCGCGCCGCCGCCAGGTTGATCGAGGCGGCCGGACGATCTTGAGATTCAGAATCAATCCAACCAGCGATCGCGAAACGACTTGCGCGAACATTGGCATCGCCGTTGCAGTACGATCGAGGTTCCAAACCCCTTCTCGCAAGGAGACTGCCATGCTCAACATCCACTCCGGCCAATGCGGCGTTTGCGCCCACTTCGGCGAGCACCACCCCGACGCCGACCAGCTCCAGCAAATCCGCCAAACGAAACAGGCGCCCGAAGACCTCGTTGAGGAGTGCGGCCACCCCAGGAACCGTACTGTTCACCTGAAGGTCACTCCCGTCAGCAGTTGCGACGGCTTCGAGCCTGCGGATTAGGTTTCGTATCCGGGTGCCACCGCATCCTTGCAGTGCTCTGATCCAGACACTGCAAGGATGCAGTGGCACCCGACTCTGGCTTATCCTCGGTCCCCAAAACGCCCAGTCGCTTGCGGCTGGGTTCACTTTTGCGCGTTGCCCACCGACCCCCTTGCCCCACCGCACGGTCGCATCTACTATCAATCGCGACTGAGTCTCAATTACTTCCTCTAACCCACGGACCTCACGATGCGCCTTCGCCCCCTCGCCCTCATCGCCGGCCTTGCCGCCGGGCTCCTCGCCGGCCACGCCGCGGCGCAGGAGGTCGTCAACGTCTACTCCGCCCGCCACTACGACACCGACGACACGCTGTACCAGCAGTTCACCGAGCAAACGGGCATCGCCGTCAATCTCATCGAGGGCGACTCCGACGCGCTGCTCGCCCGGCTCCAGCGCGAGGGGGAGCTCAGCGAGGCCGACGTGTTCATCACGGTCGACGCCGGCCGCCTGCACCGGGGGGTCGAGCAGGGCATCTTCGCGCCCGTGGACTCGATTGTGCTGAACGAGCGCATCCCCGAGAACCTTCGCCACCCCGACGGCCTGTGGTTCGGGCTCACCCAGCGCGTCCGCGTGCTGATCGTCAGCCGCGACCGCGTGGCCGAGGGGAGCATTACCACCTACGAAGACTTGGCCGATCCGAAGCTGAAGGGCAAAGTGCTCGTGCGCGGGTCGTCGAACATCTACAACCAGTCGCTCGTCGCGGCCATGCTTGAGACGCAGGGCGAGGCGACGACTAGAACGTGGGTCGAGGGGCTCGTCGCCAACTTTGCGCGCACGCCGCAGGGGGGCGACCGCGACCAGATTCGCGCCGTGGCCGCCGGCGAGGGAGACGTGGCGTTGGCGAACCACTACTACTTCGCCCGCATGCTCACCGGCGACGACGCCGCCGACAAGGAGGCCGCCGCAAAGGTACGCCTCGTCTTCCCCAACCAGGAAGGCCAGGGCGACGGCCGCGGCGCGCACGTGAACGTCAGCGGCATCGGCGTGACCAAGAACGCCCCCAATCGCGACAACGCGATCAAGTTCATCGAGTACCTGACCACGCCCGACGCCCAGGCGATGCTGGCGCTGGCGAACAACGAGTACCCGGTGGTGGACGACGTCGAGCTCAGCGACGTGCTCAAGACGTTCGGCAAGTTCCGCGTCGAGCGCGTGCCGGCCTCGGCGCTGGGCGAGAACAACCGCGACGCCGTCCGCCTTATGGACGCCGCCGGCTGGCGGTAGGGCAGCGGCAACCCCAAACCGCGTTGCCACGCAACGCTGGTCGGAGAGGACGTGCAGTGGCGTCCACATGCCGGACCAGCGTTGCGTGGCAACGCGGTTTGAGTCGTCACGGGTAGTATGCCGTCGTTCCTGCGCCGCCGACCGAAGGACCGTTGCCCGCCTTGCCGCCCGTTTTCCGCACACTGCTCCTGGGCTTCTGGCCGACCGTGGGGATCGTGGCGGCACTGTGCGTGGCGCTGCCGGTGCTGACGGTGCTCGCCAGCGTCTTCGCCGATAGCGACGGCGAGTGGCAGCACCTCTACGACACGCGCCTCCTCGACTACGCCACCAACACGCTCCTGCTCGCGGGCGGCGTCTGCGCGATCACGACCGTCGTCGGCACGGGGACGGCCTGGCTGACCACGCTCTGCGACTTTCCCGGCCGCTCGGCCTTTCGCTGGGCGCTGCTCCTGCCGCTGGCGGTGCCGGCCTACCTCGGGGCGTACGCCTACACCGACGTGCTGCAATACAGCGGCCCGGTGCAGACGGCCCTGCGTGACCTGTTCGGCTGGGAGAGCCGGGCCGACTACTGGTTCCCCGACGTCCGCTCGCTGCCGGGGGCGATCATCATCCTGAGCCTGGCGCTCTACCCGTACGTCTACCTCGCGGCGCGAACGGCCTTCATCGAGCAAAGCGGCTGCGCGCTGGAGGTCGCCCGCACGCTCGGCCGCGGGCCGTGGCGGAGCTTCTGGTCGGTCGCCTTGCCGCTGGCCCGGCCAAGCATTGCCGCGGGGGCGGCGCTGGTGCTGATGGAAACCGTCGCCGAGTTCGGGGCCGTCGAGTACTGCGCGGTCGACACCTTCGCCACTGGCATCTACCGCACGTGGCTGGGCCTGGGCTCGATGACGGCCGCGGCGCAGCTCTCGGCCTGCCTGCTCGGGGCGGTGGCGATTCTCGTGATCGTCGAGCTCATCTCCCGCCGAAACGCCCGATTCCACCAGGCGACGCAGCGTTACCGCGTGCTGCCGTCGTACCGCCTGAGCTGGCCGCGAGCGACGCTGGCGGTCGCGGCGTGCGCGCTGCCGGTGCTGCTCGGGTTCGTCGTGCCGGCGGCGCTGTTCGCGACGATGGCGTGGCAGGCGGGAGACCGGCGGGCGTTGGAGCTCTTCGCCGGACACGCGAAGAACACGCTGGTCGTCGCCGCCGTGGCCAGCGTGCTCGCCGCCGCGCTGGCCCTGGCCATCGCTTACGGCCGCCGCTTGCGACCGGGGCCGACGACGCTCATCACCGCCCGCCTCGCCGGCCTTGGCTACGCGGTGCCGGGGGCCGTGATCGCGATCGGCCTGCTCATCCCGCTGACGTGGCTGGACTTCCGCATCAACCGCGTCGTCACCGAACTCTGGGGCCGCGAGCATCGGCCGGGGCTGATCCTCACCGGCTCGATCGTCGCGGTGGTCATCGGCTACCAAACGCGATTTCTCGCCGTCGCGCTGGCCATGATCGAGGCGAGCCTCGGCCGGGTGCGCACGAGCCTCGACGACGCCGCCCGCACCCTGGGCGCCGGCGGACGCCGGGTGCTGCTGCGCGTCCACCTGCCCCTGCTGCGCGGCAGCCTGCTGGCGGCGGTGCTGCTGGTCTTCGTCGACGTCGTGAAGGAGCTGCCGGCCACGCTGATCCTGCGGCCGTTCAACTTCGAGACGCTGGCCGTCCGTGTCTACCAACTCGCCAGCGATGAACGTTTGGAGGAAGCGGCGACGGGTGCGCTGGCGATCATCGTCGCGGGGCTGATCCCGGTGATCGTGCTGAGCAAGCTCGTCGATCGCAGCCGCCCCGGCGAGGCCGGCGGCGACAAGCTCGACGTCCCACCCGGCACGCCGCTGTGACCGTGGCACCGGCCGATTGAGATTTTGTCGCAGCAGCTCCCAACGGCGCTGGTAGACTTCCGCCGCTGCCATGACCGTTGTCGACTGCCGCCCCGATCTGCTGGAACCCGCCGACGCCCCGGCCGCCGTGCCGGGCATCGAGGTCGTCGAGGTTCGCCACGCCTACACGCGGCGGGGGCTGACGCTCGACGGCGTCTCGCTCGCGGTGCCGGCGGGAAGCGTCCACTGTTTGCTCGGGCCCAGCGGCAGCGGCAAGTCGACGCTCCTGCGCCTGATCGCCGGCCTGGAGATGGCGCGAAGCGGCACGATCCGCATCGGTGGCGACACCGTCTGCGGCCCCGGCCGACACGTCTCGCCCGAACGCCGCCAGGCCGGCTTTGTCTTTCAGGACTTCGCGTTGTTTCCGCACCTGAACGTGCGGAAGAACGTGATGTTCGGCATGGTCGGGCGGACGCCAAGGCTGTCGCGTGGCGACCGCATCGCCGCGGCCGACGACTTGATCGAGCGGGTCGGCATGGCCGGCTTCGAAAAGAAGATGCCCCACACGCTCAGCGGCGGGCAGCAACAGCGTGTGGCCCTCGCCCGCGCGATGGCTCGTGGGCCGAAGGTGATGCTGCTCGACGAGCCCTTCAGCGGCCTCGACGCGACTCTGCGCGAGCATGTGCGCGAGACGACGCTGCGGGTGCTGAAGGAGTCGGGCGTCGCGACGCTGATGGTCACGCACGACCCGCACGAAGCCCTCGCCGCCGCCGATCACGTCAGCGTGATGCGCTCGGGCCAGATCGACGCCAGCGGCCTGCCGGACGACGTCTGCGTCTGCTTCGGCTCCGGGCGCAGCCAGCGAGTGCAGCTCCGCACCGGCGCCGAACTTCGCGACCACTACGACCCCGCGAACCGCGTCGTCTGCACGAAGTGACCCCTCCGCAACCAAACCGCGTTGCAACGCGGTTTGGGGCGCAACGAAATGCCCCGCGCGGTTGCGCGGGGCGTTGCCGTGTTGGGTGTGACGATCGAACTCAGCCCGGCAACTTCAGGACCATGCCGACCTTCAGGTTCGCCGGGTCGTCGCCGATGACGTCGCGGTTGATGCTGTAGATCTGCTCCCACAGGTTGGCGCGGCCGAGGCGGCGGGAGGCGATCTTGCTCAGCGTCTCGCCGCTGGCGACCGTGTGCGTGCCGCCGGGCGAGGGCAGGGGCGTCTCGCTGATCGTCGCGGCGGCAGTGCGGTCGGGAATGACCACGACCTGCCCGATCTTCAGCCGGCCCGAATCGACGCCGGGGTTGGCCCGCTGGATCGCGCCGAACAGGTTGGCGTCGCCGTAGTACCGCAAGGCGAGGCTCGAAAAGCTGTCGCCGCTGGCGATCGTGTGCTGCGTGGCGCCGCTGGCGAGGTCGGGCGTCGTGATGTCCGCCGAGGCGGCGACCGCGAGCGGGAAGTCGATGTCGGCGGGGCCGTTGAGGTCGGCGGCGACGGGCTCATCCGCAATGAAGTCGTCGCGAGTCGGCACGACCGGCGGCGGATCGCCGGGGCCGGGCGTCACGGAAACGAACGGCTCGCCCCACTCGTCGCCGCCGGTGGTGGTGGTGGAAGCGCCCGTGTCCCAATCGCCGGCGTCGAAGTTGGCGGCGTCGATCGGGGCGCCCAGCGGATCGGGCGCATCGGGCTGGTCCTGCCCGTTGGCGGTCGCCTGGTCGGGCCCGCCGGCGAGGCTCAGGACGATGACGTAGCCGATGCCGATGGCGAGCAGGGCGCCGCCGGCGAGGAAGCCGATCTTGATGTCTTTACGCAACAGGGGCATGGCGGGCGTCCTTTCCCGAGGCCAAGGAGTGGCCGGGTGATGGGGAGAAGCGGAACCTCCTGTTCCGCGGGCGGCCACGTTAGCAACCGCATCGCCGACCGCAAGCGCGGCAAGCGACGGGGGTGCTACGCCGCGGGTTCGGGGAGGTTCGGTGGGTGAATGCGTTGCGAGCAGCTTGCACGATGGCTGCTCGCCCCACATCCTCCCGACGCGCCCGCCGAAGGGTGGCACTGCATCCTTGCAGTGCCTGGGTCCGACCACTGCAAGGATGCAGTGGCACCCGAGCTAACGAGAGGGAAATAGGGATGCTCTACGCGGTCGCGAGGCCGCTCGTCGCCGGCTGCTCAGGAGGCTGCTCCTGCTTGCCGAGCAGCAGGATCGGGCTGGCGATGGCGATCGAGCTGTACGTGCCGGTGATGATGCCGATCAGCATCGCGAACGTGAACCCGTGGATGCCGGGGCCGCCGAAGGTGTACATGACGGCGATCGTCACTAGCGTGGTGCCGCCGGTCAGCAGGGTGCGGCTAAGGGTCTGGTTGATCGAGTTGTTGACCACCTGCCGCGTCAGCAGGCCGTACTTGCCGCGGTTCTCGCGGATGCGGTCGAAGACGACCACGGTGTCGTTCATGGAAAAGCCCATCACCGTCAGGATGGCGGCGACCATCGTGAGGTTCAGGCGGAAGGGGTCCAGCAGCAGCAGGTCGCCGATGAAGCTGCTCGAGAGCAGGTGCGCGTAGCCGATGCCGGCGATGCAGAAGAGCGTGTCGTGCGCCAGCGCCACCACGGTGGCGGTCGAGTACTTCAGGTCGCCGAAGCGGACCCAGATGTAGCCCATGATCGCCAGGATGCTCAGCACGATCGCGATGGTGGCGTCGCGCTGGAACTCGCTGGCGACGGCGGCGCCGATGTTGGTGACCTTCTCCAGCTCGTCCGGGTTGGCGACGGCGTCGACGACCACGTCCCACGCCGGGCTCGCCAGTTGCGCCTCCCACGCCTCGATCACCTCGGTGTTGGCCGCGTCGTAGCGGAAGCGGTCGTTGCCCAGGAGCACCACGGCCGCGTTCTCGCCGGGGAAAGCCTCGGTCTCCACGATCACGCCACCGCGCAGCCCTTCGGCGTTGTACTGGCCCTTGAGGCGTTGCTGGACGATGCGCGCCCGCAGCTCGTCGGCGTCGAGCATCGGCGAGAGGTCTTTGAGCACCACCGCCACGCCGCCGCTGGTCTGGGCCAGCAGGTCCGGGTCGATCGGCAGGCCCGCGATGCTGCCGTCGCTGATGGCGTCGCTGTCGATCGGGAAGACCTGCGCCAGCTCCGCCTGGGCGTAGCCGGCGTCGCTGCCGACGAACGTGCTCGGCTGCCGCACGCTCAGCCGGTCCCCCAGCCGCTCGACGATGGCGGCCGTCACCGCCGCGTCGTCCTGCTCGGGCACGACGACCTCGTACACCGTGTCGTCGGCAAGCGTGGCGCTGGGCTCGATGCTGACGACCTGCGCATCCCGCAGCGGGTCGTCGGGCTCGCCGCTGTTGGGCACGTCCTCGAGGGCGTCGCGGACCTCGCCGGTCTGCATCGGCTCCTTCAGCGTGAACTGCGCGGTCGTGCCGCCGGCAAACTCGATGTCGAGGATACGCCCCTGGCTGAAGTAGACGCCGAACAGAATGCAGCCGCCCAGAATGATGAGTCCGCTGATGCCCGCGAAGATCGGCGCCTTGCTCATCCAGTTGATATCGGGCGTGAGCAGCTTGTTCCACTTCGGGAAGACCTTCGGCACGTCGGTCAGGCCCTTCAGGCCGAACTTGTCGACCATCAACCCGAAGATCGTCTTGGTGACGTAGAGCGCGGTAAAGAGCGACGCGAAGATGCCGATCAGCAGCGTTAGGCCGAACCCCTTGACCTCCTCGCTGCCGAAGATGAACAGAATCGCTGCGGTGATGCCCGTGGTGACGTTTGAGTCGAGAATGGCCGAGAACGCCCGGTCGTAGGCGTTGCGCAGGGCCATGCGGATGGAGAGGCCGCGCAGTTGTTCTTCGCGCAAACGCTCGAAGATGAGCACGTTGGCGTCGACGCTCATGCCCAGGCTCAGGATGATGCCCGCCACGCTCGGCAGCGTGAAGGTCGCCTGGAGCATCGCCATGCCGGCGAGGATGATGACCATGTTCAGCAGCACCGCGACCATCGCCACCACGCCGCTGATGAAGTAGTAGCCGATCAGGAAGACCGCCACGATGATAAGGCCGGCGATGCAGGCGACGAAGCCGGCGCGCAGGTTGTCCTTGCCGAGCTGCGGGCCAACCGTGCGCTCGCTGATGGGGTCCTCGCTCAGCCGCGCCGGCAGGGCGCCGGCGTTGAGGGTGTTGACGAGGAACTTCTGCTCAGCCTCGCTGAAGCCGGTCTGCCCGCCGGTGATCTGGCCGTTGCTGGTGATGCGGCCGTTGAGCTGGGGAGCGCTGATGATGCTGTCGTCAAGGATGATCGCCAACGGCCGGTCAACATTGGGGCCGGTCAGGTCGCCAAAGAGCAGGCCGCCGGCGGTGTCGAAGGTGAAGCCGACCGCGCGGAAGCCGCGCTCGTCGCTTTGTCGCTGGGCGCTGGCCAGGCCCCACTCGCCGTCGCGCTCGTCGAGCGTGCGCTCGTCGGTGTTGTAGGCCAGGGCGTAGGCGTTGCCGTCGGGGCCGATCTGCACGCCGCGGCCAAACTCCTCGGGACGCTCGACCTGGAACCAGCGGTACTGGTCCTCCGCGCGAGGCCGCGGCCCGACGCTGGCGAGGCGTTCGGCGTACTCGCCGTAAAGCTCGGGCGAGATGTCCGTCGCGAGGATCGCGAACTTCAGCACGCCGCTGCCCTGGAGCAAGCGCTTGAGCGTGGCCGTATCGGCGATCTCGTTGCGCAGCTCGTTGTACTCGTCGGCTGCGGCGACGTAGGCATCGAGGGCGGCGCCGCGCTCGGGAAAGTCGGCGTTGCGCTCGGCAAACTGCGCCAAACGCTCGGCGCGGATCGTCGGCTCGGCGTCGATGGCGGCTTGGACCTGCTCGACCGTCAGGTTCGTGTCACCCAAGGCGTTGACGGCCGCGTCGTACTCGGTGCGGGCGGCCTGCTCGGCGACGATCGTCCCGCCATCGCGGGCAGCCTCGAGCGCGTCGTACGCCTCGGCCGCGACCCGGTACGCCTCGCGCCGGGCGGCGCTGCCCATGGCGAGCTCATCGAGGCGGGCGCTGCGCTCCTCGCCCGCCATCGACTCGATCACCCGCACGACCTGGCGCGTCGGCACGACGTACTGCGCGAGGTCCTCGCGCGCCGCCACGTAGTCCTGCCGGGCTTCGTTGGCGGCGTCGGAATCGGTGGAGAGGGGGAGTTGGATTTCCAGCCGCGTGTCGCCCTGGGGCCGCCAGATCAGGTTGAGGACGCCGTTGGGGTCGACGCGGCGCTTGAGGGCGGTGGCGACCTCTTCCGACAAGCCGCTCGTGGGCGTGCCGGGGGGCGGCACGATCTCGTAGACCAGGCTGGTCCCGCCGACCATGTCGATGCCGGGGCGCAGGTTGTGCTCCATCGACACCGGCTCGTTGGACAGCGGCAGGAAGACGCTGAAGGGCGCGCGCGGAAACAGGCTGCAGATCGCGACATACATCACGAAGACGATCAACAGCACGCGGCCGGTGTAGGCGGTGGGCATAGGGGAAGATTAGGTGATTCGTGATTTGGAGTTGGGCCCGGAGTCAGCCGCCGAAGCTAGGCCGCATCATCGGCTTTGGGTTCGGCCTTCGAGTCGGCGGCGAGCTTGGACTTCTCCACGCCGGCGATGGCGCTCTTCTGGAAGCGAATCTTGGCGTTGGAGTTCTCGTCGACCTTCAACGTCACCTCGTTGCCCTGCACGTTGACGACCGTGCCGAGGATGCCGCCGATCGTGCTGACGCGATCCCCCTTGGCGATGGCCTCGATCATCTTCTGCGTCTCCTTCTGCTTGCGCCGCTGCGGGGCGATCAGCAGGAAGTAGAGCAGCAGCCCCAGCAGGATCAGGGGCATGAAGTTCGTCAACGCCAGCCACCAGCCGGGGGCCGGCTTGCCGGCGGGCGCGGCGGGGGCCTGGGCGAGAAGGATCACGGTGCCCGCGAGCAGGTCGATCAGTGGCGGCATGGGCGAGACTCAGGCGTCGGGTTGGGACGAAACGGGCCGGTGCGCCGGGCGGTCGCCTTGCTCGGCTGGGGCGAGGCGGCACCGCGGATCGCTGTGGCGAAACTCCTCCAAGCGGCCGCCGGCGATCGCGTCGCGCAGATCGCCCATCAGCCGCTGGTAGAAGCGGATGTTATGCAGGCTCGCCAGGATCGGGCCGAGCATCTCGTTCGCCATCGCAAAGTGTCGAATCGCACCCCGGCTGAACGTGCGACAGGCGTAACAGTCGCAGCGCAAATCGATCGGCGCGGCGTCGCGGGCGAACTTGGCGTTCTTCAGCCGCAGCGTCTCACCCGCATTCGTGTAGACCATCATCCCCCGCCCGTTGCGCGCCGGCAGGACGCAGTCGAACAAATCCATTCCCGCCGCGACGGCCTCGACGATGTCGCGTGGGTAGCCGACCCCCATCAGATACCGCGGCCGGTCCGCCGGCAGCTTGTCCGCCGTCGCCCACAGCACCGACTGCATGATCTCGAACCCCTCGCCCACCGCCAGGCCGCCCAGCGCGTAGCCGGGCAAATCATGGGCGGCCATGAGCTTGGCGCAGCGGGCGCGGGCGTCCAGGTCCGTGCCGCCCTGCACGATGCCGAAGAGCGATTGATCCTCCGGCCGCTTGTGCCCGGCGATGCAGCGCTCGATCCAGCGCAGCGTCCGCTCGGTCGCGTCGGCCTGCACCTCCGGCGAGGCATCGCCGGGCGGGCAGTGATCGAAGGCCATGATGATGTCCGCACCAAGCGCGTTCTGCACGGCCATCGATCGCTCGGGCGTCAGGCGGACCGGCGAGCCGTCGAGGTGGCTTTGGAACGTGACGCCGTCCTCGTCCATCTTCAGCCGATGGCCGAGGGAAAAGACCTGGAATCCGCCCGAATCCGTCAAAATCGGCCCCGGCCAGCCCATGAAGCCGTGCAAATCGCCCAAGGCCGCGACCGCCTCCTCGCCGGGGCGGAGCATCAGGTGATACGTGTTGCCCAGAATGCACTCGCTGCCGGCGTCTGCGAGCATCTGCGGGGTCAGGCCCTTGACCGTTCCTTGGGTACCCACGGGCATGAACGCGGGCGTCTCGATCGGGCCGTGCCGCGTGGTCACGGTCGCCCGGCGGGCGCGGCCGTCGGTTGCGTGAAGTTGAAAGGTGAGGGCCGGCATGGGGTAACGCGCGGGGCGCCAAGGCGGTCACGGTAGGGCGAGCACTTCATCCCCAAAGTGGGGGATGCAGCGGGCGTTTCAGTGTTGGCAGGGCGATTTTGTCGCAACGGGCCGAAGGAGTCGACAAACCGCCCGGCGGGGCGTGGGTCTAGCAAGCGGACCCGCACCGCGGTCCACAGACTCAACGCAAACAAGGAGTTGCGATGCAACGGACCCCCATTGTCCTGGCGGCGCTGACCTGCGCCGCACTGGTTGGAACCGCCACCCTCACCCCCGCCCACGCCGCGCTGGCGGGTCGCGATAGTTGCGGCCCGTCGGCGTACGGCGAGCTCGACCGCGCCCGCGCCGCCCTTGCCGCGGCGGAGGCCACCGTCGAGCGGGCGGAATGCACGCTTCGCGAGGCCGTCGAACGGCAGCGCTACGTCGGCCGCGACCTCGCCGGCGCCCGTCGCGCCTACGAAGAAGCCCTGCGTGCCGCCGAGTGCGTGGAGCAGGCACGCCGCCTTCGCGACGCGATCGCGCGGGTCGAGCGCGACCTGTCGGGGCACGAGCGGACGATTCGCCTCGCCGCCGACGATGCCGACGCCGCCGCCCGCGCGGTGCAGCACGCCGAGGCCGCCTTCGATCGCCGGGCCCGCCAGACGCCGGAGTTCTGCCGCGTCGACGGGTTCCTGCGCGACGCCCAGGCGCGGCTGTCGGATGCCGAGTCGGTCGTGATCGCCGCGTTGGAGCGGTCTTACGAGTGGCGCGAGGCGTTGGCGCGGTACGAGGACCTGCGCGACGACGCCGACGGCCGGCGAAGCCGCTATGTCAGCCACCGCGCCCGGCGGACGACCGGCTCGCTCGAGCGGGCCGAGCGCCGGCTCGAAGAGCTGCGCGAGGACGCCCTGGGCCGCGATGCCTGCGTCCGCGAGGCACGCCGCGAGGTGGCGTTGGCCGAGCGGGAGCGCGATCGGGTCTGGGCCCGGCTGCGCGAGGACCTGCACCGCGACCGCGCGTACTGCGACGCCAAACGCGACTTGGAAGCCGCCCGCCGCGCCGTCGCCGAGGCCGAGCGTTGCGCTCGAGAAGCGCGCGGCAAACTTGCCCAACTGCAACGTCAATTGGATGACGTGGGGCCGCACTACGTCAACGCGATCGACGTCGGCGAGGCCGAGCGGCGGGCGCGTCACCTGGAGCGTCGCTACAACGGCGCCGAGGCGAGCGTGCAGGAGGCCAGGCGCTGCCTCGACCGCGCCGAGTGCGACCTGCGGGACGCGACGCGCGACTACCAGCGGGCCCTGGCCAACGCCAATCGGGGCGACCGGGGCGACCGGGGCGACCGGGGCGACCGGGGCGACCGGGGCGACCAAGGCGACCGGGGCGACCGCTACCGCCGCGACGGCGGGCGGTCGGACGACGGCTACGTCCACCGCCGCCGCGGCCGACCGTAGCGGGAGACCCACCGGAGACACATGGGGTTCGGCGGCCGATTCAGTCGTGTAGGCCGCCGGACGCACAGGGACCCGCGATCGCAAGATCGCGGGTCTTTCTGTTGGTTCGCCGAACAAAACTCGCGTCGCCGCTTTGATGGGTTGATAGCCGCGACGCAACGCGGCGCGGTCTGACGCGGTTGCAGCGACGCCCGACCGCGCCGCGTTGCGTCGCGGCTACTGAGCACTGCACGTTTGTCCACGACCTCTCGTTAGCCGCCCCGCCTTGCGGGGCGCTCAGCACCGATCCACGCGCCCCGCAAGGCGGGGCGGCTAACGAGCATGCGCATTTTCCATCGCGTTTTCAGTAGCAGATCGTTCACGCGGCCGTACGTGCCGGCGCTGCCGAAGCCGTGTTCCGCGAAATCCACTCGCCGATCTTGCGGCTGGTGCCCGTCCACCCGCCGCCGGCGCGGGCGGCAAGGAAGGCGTCGAACAGGCCGTCGAGCGTGCTGGCGAAGTCGCGCAGGCTGTTGATGCGCTCCTCGAACAGCACGCGAGGCGAGTCGGCGTCCTCCGGGTCGGGCACGCGCAACCCGCTGACGGCCAGGAATTCGCCCGCGAGCGTGAGTTGAAACGGCGCGGTGGAGTCGAGGATCAGCCCGAGCTTGCGCGGCACCTTGCCGACGCGCAGGGCGTGCCTGGCCTCGGGCATGCCGGCCGGGCCGTCGCCGCGCAGGGTGCCGCGGCCGGTCAGGCCGAAGCAGCAGTCGAGGTCGAGGCTCTTGTCGATGAACACGCTCACGACGCCGGCGTTGCCGAGGTCGATGCCGCCGCCGGCCGACTCGGTCGTCCACCAGAGCCACGCGAGGAACTCGTTGCCGAAAAAGTCCTTCGCCTGCGGGCCCTTGCTGACCCACGGGTACTCGGCCGCGTGACTCTCTCCCTGCGGGCCGACGACGAAGCGCGTCGGCCGTGCGTCCTCGTAATCGCGCCGCCGGCCGGTGCTTTCGAGACGGCGCAGCGCGAGGTTGCCGCTGGTTAGCGGAATCAGGCTCAGCCCGTACGTGCGGTCGAAGAGTTCGTACAGCTTCTCCTGCAAACTGATCGAACTCGGCCCGTAGACTACGCCCGCCGGCACATCCCAGAGGATCGGCGCCATCTTGCTCTTCTTGAAGCGGCCCTCGCGCTGCTCGCTCTCGATGCGGCGGTCGGCGGCATCCTTGGCGTCGCGCTTGTCGGCCTTGGAGATAAAGTCGCGATCGCTCTGGGCGGCCTGCTCTTCGAGGGCGCGGTAGGCCCGCTTCAAATCGCTCGGCGGCTTGTTCGTGTCGAGGCGGAGCCCGAGGTGCAGGCAATCGTTGTAGACGTTGGCGTCGTACGAGAACTCGCCGTCGAGCAGGTGCCGCCCGCCGCACCAGCCCCAGGATTCGTCCTCGATCGGCCCGTCTGTTTCGAGCAAGCGGTGCTCCTGGGCCTTGTCCAGCAACTCCTCCTCGACCCCCTTGGGGCCCTTGCCGACGACGGCGAAACGTTGGAACGACAGCGAGCCGGAGGCGAAGGGCAAGTTGGGATCTCCCGGGACAGATTGAAGCGAATCGGACGCGAGTTCTCGCATCGGCACGCGCCCGCATCCTCCACCACCGGCGCGTCCGAGAACTCCACGCGCGGGAGGTAGCTGCGCGTACCGTTGCCCGATGCCCCGCGATTCGATTGTCCGCGTCGGACTCACGCAGATGGCGTGCGGCGACGATTCGTCCGAGAACCTCGCCAACCAGCTCCAGCTCCTCCGCGACGCCGCAGACGCCGGGGCGCAGATCGTCTGCACGCAGGAACTCTTCGCCAGCAAGTACTTCTGCCAGGGCGAGGACCACCGTTTCTTCGACCTCGCCGAGCCGATTCCCGGCCCGTCCACCGAGGCGTTGCAACAACTCGCGAAGGAACGCGAGGTCGTCGTCATTGGCAGCCTGTTCGAACGCCGCAGCGCCGGCCTTTACCACAACACGGCCGTCGTGATCGACGCCGACGGCACGCTGTTGGGGCTCTACCGCAAGATGCACATTCCCGACGACCCGCTCTACTACGAGAAGTTCTACTTCACGCCGGGCGATTTGGGGTTCAAAACGTTTCGCACGAAGTTCGCGGACGTGGGCGTGCTGATCTGCTGGGACCAGTGGTTTCCCGAGGCCGCCCGGTTGACGGCGATGGGCGGGTCGCAACTGCTGTTCTACCCAACCGCCATCGGCTGGCACCCGAGCGAGAAGGAGCAGTACGGCCCCGCCCAGCACGCGAGCTGGCAGACGATGATGCAAAGCCACGCCATCGCCAACGGCTGCTACGTGTGCGCCCCGAACCGCGTCGGAACCGAGCGCGTGCTCGACCCCGCTGGCAAGCCGTACGGCGAGGAAGGCATCGAGTTCTGGGGCCAGTCGTTCGTCGCCTCGCCGGACGGCCAAGTCGTGCAACGCGCCCCCGTCGCCGAGCCGGGCGCGATGGTGATCGAGTGCGACTTGGCGAAGGTCGAGTTCAGCCGCACGCACTGGCCCTTCCTGCGCGACCGCCGCATCGACGCCTACGGCGACCTGACCAGGCGGTTTCTGGATGGGGCGTAGCAGAGGCCTCCGGCCTCTGCCCGCAAACGCAAGCGTCCCGCGTGTCGGGCAGAGGCCGGAGGCCTCTGCTACGTTGGCGGCGTGGCTTTGTACGAGATCACCGGCGACGGTTTGCGCGAGTTGCCCACCACCACCTACGCCCAGGCCGCCGTGCGCGAGCGCGACGATTTGCAACGCCTGCTCCGCGACAACATCGCCGTGCTTGGCGAGGGCCTGCTCGTGATCGCCGAGGAGTACGGCGACTTCGACGGCAGCGGGCGACGCATCGACCTGCTGGCAATCGACGCGGCGGCGAACCTTATCGTGATCGAGCTCAAGCGCACCGGCGACGGCGGGCACATGGAACTTCAGGCGCTCCGCTACGCCGCGATGGTGAGCGCGATGACGTGGCGGCGCGCCGTCGAGACCTTCGGCCGCTACCTCGCAAGTCGCGGCCGGGGGAACGAGAACGCCGAGCAACTCCTGCTCGACCACCTCGATTGGGAGGAGCCGGCCGAGAGCGACTTCGCCCGGCGCGTGCGCATCCTGCTCGCCAGCGCCGGCTTCGGCCAGGAACTGACGACGGCAGTCCTGTGGCTCAACGAGCAGGGCCTGGACATCACGTGCGTGCAACTTCAACCCCACGCCCTCGGCGACGGCCGGCTCTTACTCGATGCCCGCCAAGTCATCCCGCTGCCGGAAGCGGCAGACTATCAAGTGAAACTCAAGGAGAAATCTGCCGAGGCGCGGGCGGATGCATCGCCTCGCGCCGCGCTGCAGGAAATCTGTCGAGAGTTCTGGACCGGTTTGATAAACCGTGTGCAGCAGCGGGGCGTGCCACATCCAATCGCCCACCGCACTCCTGGTATTCACCTGCAAATGCGGGCGGTGGAGGCTGGGACGCTCGGGGTGTGGGTCCACTCTATTCGGCAGCACAATTGCGACGCGATGTTTCAGATCATCGGAGAGCCGAGCCAAACGAACCAGTTGCTGGCGGTGTTGGTTGAGCGTCGGGACGAGATTGAGCGGGTGGCGGGGGTCAATCTCGATTGGGAGGAAGGCGAAGGCCGCTCGAACGCTTCGATCCGCATCCGCCTCGAAGTCGGCGGCTATCGCAGCCCGCGGGAGGAGTGGCCCGCCATTCAGGACGCGATGATCGACGCCATGATCCGCCTCGAAGCCGCGCTCCGGCCGCACCTGGAAGCGCTGGAGGAGTAGGCGCGTGTCGACCCTAGGTTGAGCTGATAGCCGCGACTCAACGAGTCGCGGTCGGGTGCTGCTGCAACCACGCCCAGCCCGCGACTCGTTGAGTCGCGGCTATGGGAGGTTCCTTGAAAGCCACGCCCGCTACCCTCCGCCCATGGCCCACCCGCGGCGACGCAAGGTTCTGCCGGAGACAATCGCCGCGTGGCGACAGCGGCAGGACGACCTGGCGGCGAAGGTCGTCGTCGCGCCACTCGATCCGCTGCCGCGGTTCGTGGCCGGCGTCGACTGCGCCTACGACGAAACTGAGGCCTTCGCGACGGCGGTCGTGTGGGATCGCGAGGCGGCAGAAATCGTCGACGAGTCGAACGCCCGGCGGCCGGCGGGGGGGCCGTATGTACCGGGGTTTCTCAGCTTTCGCGAAGGGCCGGCCGTTCACGCGGCGCTCGACGGGTTGACGCGCGACTACGGCGCGATCCTCTTCGACGGCCAGGGCCTGGCGCACCCGAGGCGGTGCGGGCTGGCGACGCACGTGGGCGTCGAGCGCGACGTGCCGAGCGTCGGCGTCGCCAAGAGCCGGCTGATCGGCACGCACGTCGAGCCGGGTCTCCGTGCCGGCGAGACGGCCGACCTGTTCGACAAGGGCGAGCGCATCGGCCAAGTCGTGCGCACGCGGACGAACGTCAGGCCGCTGTTCGTGAGCATCGGCCACCGGATTGATCTCGCCTCGGCCGTCGCGCTCGTGCTCGCGTGCGGAACAAAGTTCCGCCTGCCCGGGCCGACGCGCGAGGCGGACCGGCGGGTGGCGCTCTTCAAGAAGTCAGCGCCGTAGCCGCGGACCTTCGTCCGCGGCTACGAACCGTCGTCCACCGCCGCCCGGTGGATGCCGAGCTCGACGAAGTCGCGGCGGGTGAAGAGGTCGAGCGTCCAGTCGGCGGCCACGCGAAGCTTTCGCCCCAATCCCGGCATTTTCATCAGGTAGACGCTGCGCCACAGGAACCACGCGGGCCAGCCGGTGATGGTCTGGCCGAAGACCTGCGCCACCGCGTCGCCGCGCCCGAAGGCGGCGAGCTGGCCCTTGTCGCCGAAGTTGGCCTCCTCCGTCGGCTCGCCCTCGAGCACGCGAAGGATGTTGCGGGCGCAGATCTTCGCCTGTTGGATGGCCGCCTGCGCCGTGGCCGGGTACGCGTCGCCCTTGGCCGTCGGATTAACGGCGGCGTCGCCGATGCCCCAGGCGTCGGCGTATCCCTTCACGCGCAAGTCGCGCTCGCACAGGATGTAGCCGCGCTCGTCCGTCGGCACGTCGAAGAACTTCACGCTCGGGTTGGGCGTGATGCCCGCGCACCACACGACCGTGCGCGCCGGCAGGTGCGTGCCGTCGGTCAGCTCGACGGTGTTCGGGTGGATCGTCTTCGCCTCCGTGTTGAGCCGGACCGTGAGGCCGCGCTCGCGCAGGTGACGCAGCGTGTACTCGCCGAGCTTGGGATCGAGCGCTTTGAGCAGTTGGTCGCCGCGGTTGAGGATGACGACGTTGATGTCGTCGGTCCTGAGCCGCGGGTACTGGCGGGCGGCGTCGCGCATGTACTGGTGCAGCTCGCCGGCCACCTCCACGCCGGTGAAGCTGCCGCCGACGATGGTCACGGTCAGCAGTTCGCGGCGCAGGTCCGGGTCGTCGATCGCGTTCGCGTGCTCGAGCAGTTGCACCACGCGGTCGCGCAGCGTGATGGCGTCGACGAGCGACTTCATCTCGTAGCCGTGCTCCTTTAGCCCCGGCACCGGCGGCTTGAGCGTGACGGTGCCCATGCTCAGCACGAGGTGGTCGTACGCCGCCTCGCACGGATTGGCCTCGCCCTGCACCTGATAGCTGACGCGCTTGGCCTTGAGGTCGAGGTCCTTCACCTCGGCCATGACGAAGCGGGCGTCGCGGCAGAACCGACGCAGGCCGACGACGGCGTGGCTCGGCTGCAAACTGCCCGTGCCGGCCTCGGTCAGCAGGGGACTAAACGCGAAGTAGTTGTTGCGATCGATCAGCACGACCTCCACCCGCTCGCGCAGGTTCGGCCGGCGCGCGAGGAGCTTTTCCAGGTGCTGCACGCAGTACGCCCCGCCGAACCCGCCGCCGAGCACGAGGATGCGGGTGATGCCGGTGGGATTGGTGTCGAGCGAGGTCGTGATGGGCATGCGCGCGCGACTGTAGAGCGACGCCAGGCTCGTCCGAACGGATGATTTGCGTTGCTGCCGTAGCGGTGGCCTCTGCCCGAGCTTGCAAGCCGAGTGCGTTGCCTGACGCTCACTTGTTTCCTATGCGTCGTCCAAAGTTCGGGCAGAGGCCGGAGGCCTCTGCTACGCGCAAAGTCATACGCTCTGCGCATGCCCGACGCATGGACGTGCGAACCGCTGGCCCGCTCCATCGATGCAACGGTCGCGCCGCCGGGGAGCAAGTCGCTGACGAACCGCGCGCTGGTCCTGGCCGCCCTCGCGAACGGGCCGTGCCGGCTGGAAAACGTCCTCTTCGCCGACGACACCAAGCACATGCTCCACGCGCTGGGCGCGCTGGGCCTGGAGATGACTGTCGACGAGGCGGCCCGCGTCGTCACCACGAATGCCCCCGCCAGCCACGACTTCGCGACACGCGACGCGACCGTCTTCTGCGGAAACAGCGGCACGACGATCCGCTTCCTGTCAGCGCTCCTCGCCGCCGCGGGCGACGCGACATTCACGCTTGATGGAGTCGCGCGGATGCGCGAGCGGCCGATCGGGCCGCTCGCCTCGCTCCTGAACGGCCTCGGCGGCCACGTCTCCTTCGGCGACCGCGACGGCTACCCGCCCATCTCCATCGACGCGAACGGCCTGACCGGTGGCGAGATCGCCTACCCCGCGGGCCAAACGCTGTCGAGCCAGTTCCTGTCGGCCGTTTTGATGGTCGCCCCCTACACGCGCCGCGAGACCACGCTCGGCCTCGACGGCCGGCAAACGAGCTGGCCGTACGTGAAGATGACGATGCGCCTGATGGACCTGTTCGGCGTCACGCCGGAGGTGGAGATCGACGACGAGGACGCGCGCGAGCCGCAGGCGATCGTCGTCCCGCGCGGCCGGTACGCCGGGACGGACTACCACGTCGAGCCCGACGCCAGCGCCGCCAGCTATTTCCTCGGCCTGGCCGCCATTCACCCCGGCAGCCGCGTGACCGTCGAGGGCCTCGGCGCCGACAGCCTGCAAGGCGACGCCGCCTTCGCCGACGTGCTCAAGCGCATGAACTGCCACGTCATCCAGACCGGCACCAGCACGACTGTCGTCGGCCCGGACCAACTCGACGGCATCAACGTGGATCTGTCGGACATGCCCGACTGCGCCCAAACGCTGGCGGTCGTCGCCTGCTTCGCCGCCGGCGAGACGACGATCCGCGGTCTGGCGACCCTGCGCGTGAAGGAGACCGACCGCGTCGCCGCCCTCGAAACGGAACTGACCAAGCTTGGCTGCGAGGTGCGCGTGACCGAGTCGCAAAGCGATCTGGCGATCACGATCCTGCCGCCCGCGCGGGTGAAGAAGGCGACGATCGCCACCTATGACGACCACCGCATGGCGATGAGCTTTGCCTTGGCCGCCACACGGCGACGGGGGGTGGAGATCGCGGAGCCGGGTTGCGTGAGCAAGACGTACCCCGATTACTTCGACGACCTGGCCGGGCTGATCGCGCCTTGAAACCGTTGCGGGAACGTGCGATAGTTCCAGCGGCCACCGGGACGTTGGCCCCACCACGGAGGGTTGACGCATGTAGGTTCGCCAGGGCGAACCGGCGTGGTCGCGCCCGGCCGCTCTATCTCGGAGAACGCATGCACTCACCATCGATCCTTCCCGCCGCCGCGCTCGCGTGCGGCCTTGCCACCGCGCCGCTGGGCGCGCAGATCCTCAGCAGCTTCGACCCCGACGGCAACCAGCCCGTCGGCGTCGCGTACGGCAACGACGAGGTCTTCGTCAATGACGACTTTGACCCGCTGATCCAGGTCTTCGATCGCAGCGGCAACCCGCTGCGCACCATCCCGCGGCCGGGCAACAACTCCAACGACTTCGACCTCGACTTTGTCGACGTCGCATTCAGCCTCAACGGCACCAGCGTGCCCGCCGGCAGTCTGCTGGCGAGCAACGGCGACGACAACCCCGACACGGTCTACGCCCTCGACGCCGGCGACGGCACCGTCATCGCCAGCCTCGGCATCGGCAACGACGAGACGGTTGGCGCCAGCTACAACCCGGCCGACGGGCTGATCTACTCGCTCGATTGGAACAACGACCTCGTCCGCGTCTTCGACCCGAGCGACGGCACGCAACTGAACAACTTCCCAGTGCAACCGACTGGCTCACCGACATTCCAGATTTTCTACGGCGACCTCGACATCGACGGCGACGGCAACCTGCAGCTCGTCACCGACGTGCAGGAGCTCACCCGCGTGTTGACCACGAGCGGCGTCTACGTGCAGGACTTTGGCCTGCCGATGCCGAGCGGTCAGGGCCAGGACCTGGAACCCACCGGTATCGCCTTCGATAGCGTGCGCGGCGAGGCGTGGGTCAGCAGCCGCGACGGCTTTGTCTACCAAATCGCCGGCTTCCCCGCCGTGCCCGAGCCGACAAGCCTCGCGCTCCTCGGCGCCGGCGGCCTGCTCGCACTGCGCTGCCGGCGGTAGCGACCGTTCGGCCGATCCCACCAAAGCCCACGGCCCTGGCCGTGGGCTGTTGCGTGGTGTCCGCGTCTACACTTCGCCATGCCCCTTAACGTCACCGTCTGGCACGAGCATCGCCACGAGAAGACCAACCAGACCGTCCAGCAGGTCTACCCCGATGGCATGCACACCGTGATGAAGTCGGCCATCGAGGAACACCTCGGCGACTCCGTCAACGTCCGCACCGCGCTGCTCGACGACGATCAGCACGGCCTGACCGATGAGGTGCTCGAGTCGACCGACGTGATGACCTGGTGGGGCCACATGGCCCACGGCGACGTGAGCGACGACACCGCGAAGAAGGTCGCCGACCGCGTGCTGGGCGGCATGGGCCTGATCGTGCTCCACAGCGGCCACTTCTCCAAGCCGTTCAAGCGCCTCATGGGCACCGGCTGCGGCCTGAAGTGGCGCGAGGCCGCCGAGAAAGAACGCCTCTGGTGCGTCAACCCCGGCCACCCGCTGACGGCAGGCATGACGGGGGACTACATCGAGCTCCCCCACACCGAGATGTACGGCGAGCCGTTCGACATCCCCACGCCCGACGAACTCGTCTTCGTCAGTTGGTTCGAGGGGGGCGAGGTCTTCCGCAGCGGCTGCACGTGGAAGCGCGGCGCGGGGCGCGTGGTCTACCTGCGGCCGGGGCACGAGACGTTCCCGATCTACTTCAACCCCGACATCCGCCGCCTGCTCGCCAACGCCGTCCGGTACGCCGCGCCCGTGGCGGGCACGGTGCCGCACACGTTCGACGCGCCCAACATCAAAGAGCCGCTGAGCCCGGTCGCCGCCGAGCACGAGGTGGACGAGTCGTTGCACAAGCACAATGCCTGAGCGGGTATCTTGGGGCGCATGCCCGTGCCCGCCGACGCCGACCCGCTGTGGCACCGCCTGCGCGCGTGGAGCCCGGACGATCCCGCCGCCAGCTTCTCGTTCACGCGCCGCCTCGCGCGCGACAACGACTGGCCGCTGGATTTCGCCCGGCGCGTGGTCGAGGAGTACCGCCGCTTCGCCTTCCTGGCGATGCGCGCCGGCCACCGCGTTACCCCCAGCGACGAGGTCGATCAGGCGTGGCACCTGCACCTGTGCTACACGCGCGACTACTGGCACACCTTCTGTGGCGAGGTCCTGCAAGCCGACCTGCACCACGGCCCGACCAAAGGCGGCGCGAGCGAGGCCGGCAAGTTCGACGACTGGTACGCCCGCACGCGCGACAGCTACGCCCGCTGGTTCGGCCACGCGCCGCCGCGCGACCTCTGGCCCGACGCGAGCGAACGCTTCGGCCGCCGCGGCTGGCGGCGCGTGGATACGGATCGCTTCTGGCTCGTGCCGCGCGCGGCCGCGAAGCGCACCGCGGCTGCGGCGGTGCTGGTCGCGCTCGCGCTCGGTTCGCTCGCACTCGCGGGCGACGATGACGGCCATCCGTGGGCGTGTTACATCTTCGTGGCGATCGTGCTGGTCGCCTTTGTCATCCGCGGCCTCATCCGCCGCCACAACCGCAGGCGAAGCGGCGACGCAACCGGCGGCGCAACTGGCGGCGGGCTGTTCGTCGACTTCTTCGGCAGCGACGGCGAATCCGACGGCGACTCGGGCTGCGGCGGGTGCGGAGGCTGCGGCGACTGAAACCGCCCCTCGTACCATTCCCGCCGTGCCGACCGCGAACGCCCGCCAACACGCCACCGGCCAACGCCTCGTCCGGCCAACAAGAACGCTGCTGCCGGCCTACGCCGATATGATCGAACTCGCGCAGCAGGCGGGCGAGAGCGGCGACGGCTACAACCTCCTGAACGTCGAGCCGATGCGCCGCAACCCGGACGCTTACCTCCAAGCGATGGTCGACTTCGAGGCCGGCCGCAACCTTCCGGAGAACTACGTGCCGCAAAGCACCCGCTGGCTGCTCGACGTCCGCGGCGCCCTCGTCGGCGAAGCCCGCATCCGCCACGGGCTCAACGCCGACCTCGAAGTCGAGGGCGGCCACGTCGGCTACTTCGTCGCCCGACCCCACCGCGGCCTCGGCCACGGCCGGGCCATCCTGCGACTGGCCCTCGTCGAGCTGCGCGGCCTCGGCGTTGGGCGGGTGCTCGTCACTTGCAACGCCGATAACAGGCGCAGCCG
This sequence comes from Tepidisphaeraceae bacterium, assembly GCA_965214125.1. GTDB lineage: Bacteria > Planctomycetota > Phycisphaerae > Tepidisphaerales > Tepidisphaeraceae > CBDCBA01. The sequence continues at coordinate 613,495 of CBDCBA010000024.1, read as the reverse complement.
CCGCGTCATCGAAGCCAACGGCGGCGTCTTCCGGCAGATGACCGTCAGCCCGCGCACCGGCAAGAACGTCGCCACCTTCTGGATCGACAACGCTTAACCCAGCGCCTTCGTCACGCGCTCCATCGCCGCCTCCACGTTCGCCCGGCTGTTGAAGGCGCTGAGCCGGAAGTACCCCTCGCCGCACTTGCCAAAGCCCACGCCCGGCGTGCAGACGACGTTGGCGCGTTCGAGCAAACGGTCGAACATCTGCCAGGAACTCACGCCGCTCGGGCACTGCACCCAGGCGTAGGGCGCGTTGTCGCCGCCGAAGACGTTGAGCCCGATCCTGCCGAGCGACTCCTTGAGCATCGCCGCGTTCTGCATGTAGCCGTCGACGAGGGCGCAAACCTGCCGCTTGCCTGTCTCGCCGTACGCCGCCGCGGCGCCGCGCTGCACGACGTAGCCGACGCCGTTGAACTTCGTGCTCTGTCGCCGGCTCCACAGCTTGTGCAGCGCGATCGGCTCACCCGCTTTTGTCCGACCATTCAGGCTCCTGGGTACCACGGTGAACGCGCAGCGCGTCCCCGTGAAGCCGGCCGTCTTGCTGAAGCTGCGCAGTTCGATCGCACACTCACACGCGCCGTCAATCTCGTAGATGCTGTGCGGGATGTCCGGGTCGGTGATGAACGCCTCGTACGCTGCGTCGAAGAAGATGACGGCCGAGTGCTCGCGCGCGAAGTCAACCCACTGCCGGAGCGTCTCACGTGAGGCGACGGCGCCCGTCGGGTTGTTGGGAAAGCACAGGTAAATCACATCGACCGGCCGGTCGGGCAGATCGGGCGCGAAGCCGTTGGCCTCGGTCGCCTCAAGGTAGACCAGCCCCTCGTACCGCCCGCCGTTGCCAGCCTTGCCCGTGTGGCCGTGCATCACGTTGCTATCGACGTAGACCGGGTAGACCGGGTCTGCCACGGCGATCGTGTTGCCGGGCCCGAGGATGTCCAGCAGGTTACCCGAGTCGCACTTGCTGCCGTCGCTGACAAACACCTCGTCGGCCGCGATGTCGCAGCCGCGCGCGCGGTAATCGTTCTCGACGATGGCCTCGCGGAGAAAGTCGTACCCCTCGCTGGGCCCGTACCCGTGGAACCCGCCGCTCGTCGTCATCTCGTCGACCGCCCCGTGCATCGCCTCGGCGACGGCGGGCGCCAGCGGCTCGGTCACGTCGCCGATGCCCAGCTTGATGAGCTCGGCCTGCGGGTGCGCCTCCCCGTACGCCGCCACGCGGCGCGCGATCTCCGGGAACAGGTAGCCGGCTTGGAGCTTGAGGTAGTTCTCGTTGACGAAGGGCATGGGGCGACGATGCTAGCGAGCGTGACGGACTCAAGTAGGACGCCGGTGTCGCGGGCAGTGTGTCGAGTGCGGCCACGACCTTCGCGCCTCGCCCAAGCGTTGCCCTGATTGCGGGTGCGAGCGGGAGGCACTCGCAAGTTGAACGGATAGCGCATTGCGGTAGCTGCGTCGCCACGCGACGCAGGCGGTTCGCTCGCACTCCCTGCGTCGCGTGGCGACGCAGCTACCTTTGGGTTCATCGAGGGTTGCGCCGCTTGGCGCCGCGCAGGGGTTCGGCGGCAAGCGGATCTTCGGGCCAACTGTGCTTCGGGTAGCGGGCGCGCAGATCCTTGCGCACCTGCGGGTACGTGTTCGCCCAGAAGCTGGCGAGATCGTCGGTCACCTGCTGCGGGCGGCCATTGGGGGCGAGCAGGTGGAGCATCACCGGCACGGCGCCGCCGCACAAGCGCGGGGTCTGGGCGAGGCCGAAAAGTTCTTGTAAGCGCACCGCCAGAACCGGGCCGCGCCGTCCATCGACATCGGCCGCGGTCCAATCCAAGCGAACCTCGCTGCCGCTGGGCACCTCCACGTGCGTCGGGGCGTGCTCCTCCATCGCGCGATGCCAACCGCCGGCGTAGAGGCCGTTGCGGATGGCGTCCGGCAGTCGCCGCACGACGCCCGCGCGCGACGGCTCACCCGCAGCCACGGCCGCGGCGACTGCGTCATCCAACGCGCCGGCCAACGATGGCGGGTCTCCCGCGGGTCGCAGATGCGCCGGCAGGTGAGCGGCGAGCATCGCCAGCCGCGCGATCAAAGACGCCGTTGCCGTGTCCGCGTCGGCCAAGGAAGCGTTGCCGAGGTGTCCCTTCAGCACGTCGGCCGCTGCCGTTGGGTCGACCTTGCCGCCACGTTGTTCATCGAGGACGAGCGCGCGGTACGTTTTGCGCCGGACGGCGACGACGCGGCCGTCCTCCCACTCCGCCGCGTGATTCGTCTCCACGAACTGCGGCAAATGCAGTTCCAGCCAGGCCGGGTCGATCTCAGCGACGAGCGACGCGTCGGCCTGCATGGCCTTGGCGAAGTTGCCGCGGCGCAAGCCCAGGGCAAGGAACCAGTCGCCGCGCAGGGCTGATGGGTCGGGCAAGCGCACGCCGCCGCCGGTAGCGAGAGTGGCGCTGTCGGGCGAGCGACGGCGGCAGACGCGGTCGGGGTGGGCTAGGAGGAGGAGTTCTTCAAGCGTCTCAACGGAAGCCAAGGCTGCCGCCTCGGCGTCGAATTTGAGGTGAGACAATGCCTGCCGCGCGCGGCGGACGGCACGGTCGGTTGTCGGGTCGAGCTGTCCGGCATCGAACGCCGCGAGCAGGTCGTGAATGCCCGCCGTCCGCTTACCCGGCACGTCCGCCTGTTCGCCGAGGAGGGCAGCCACGGTGATTGAAGTCGATCGTAAATGTTTCGGTGCCGACGCGATCAGCCGCGCGGGACGGGGATGCAGCGGAACCGCCTGCAACGTGCGGCCCAGGGGCGTGAGGCGGCCGTCTTCGATTGCGCCCAGCCCCTGCAACAAGTCCATCGCCCGGTCGAGCAACGTCGCCGGCGGAGGCTCGAACCAGGTGAACGTGCGCGGGTCGCCGCCCCACGCCAGCACGGCCAGCGCCGCTTGGCACAGGTCGCTGCGCTGCAACTCCGGCACGTCGAACGCCGGCAGCGTCTGGTGCGTCATCTTCGACCACAACCGAACGCACCGTCCCTCGGCCACGCGCCCCGCGCGGCCGGCGCGCTGCTCGGCGCTCGCCTTCGAGATACGCTCGGTTGTGAGCGTATCGACGCCGCGCGTCGCGTCGTAGCCGGCTTGGCGGACAAGGCCGCTGTCGATCACGAGGCGCACGCCCGGCAGCGTGAGCGACGTCTCGGCGACGTTCGTCGCGCAGATGATCTTCGGCGGGCCATCTGGATCGAACCGAACGGCGGCGTCCTGCTCATCCTTCGTCAGCGAGCCGTGCAGGGGCAGGGCCTCGAAGCCGGCGCGCTCCGCGCTTGTGCGAATCGTGTTTATAGTCCGCTCGATTTCCCGCACCCCAGGAAGGAAAACGAGAACGTCGCCCGCCTGACCCGAGGCTGCCGCCTCGGCGTTGAGGTGGTGCGGAAGCTCGCGTGCGACGCATTCCTCGATTGGGCGCGGGTCGTCCTTCGTGTGAGTGACTTCGACGGGAAAGGTGCGGCCGGGAATATGAAAGGTTTCGATCGTATCGCCGAGGTAGCCGGCGACGGCGTCGGCGTCGAGGGTGGCGCTCATCACGACCAAGCGCAGGTCGTCGCGCACCGCCTGCGCTTCCCGCAACATCGCGAGGGAGAGATCGAGGTCGATGCTGCGCTCGTGGAACTCGTCGAGCACGACCACGGCGATATCCTCAAGCGTCGGGTCGCTCACGAGGCGGCGCACGAGCACGCCTTCGGTCATGATGCGCAGCGACGTGTCGTCGCGCAGCACGCGCTCGAAGCGTACCTGGTAGCCGACTTCGCGGCCGAGCTGCCAACGTTGCTCGTCGGCGATGCGCTTGGCCGCGGCGCGGGCGGCGATGCGGCGGGGCTGAAGCATCGCCAGGTGCTTGCCGCTGGCCAGCAGGCCCGCGCGGACGATCGCCGGCGGCACCCGCGTGGTCTTGCCGGCGCCCGGCTCGGCGACCAGCACCACGTCGCGCCCGGCGCGCAGGGCGGCGACCACGTCGGGCAGGTGCGAATCGATTGGCAGCGCAATCAAGAGCGTATGTCCCCGCGGCCGTCGAGCGCGTAGGCCTCGATCTCGAAGGGGTTGTCGAAGTAGTAGTGCGCCCCGCGCGCCCACGCGAGCAGGCTGGCGATGCCGTAGGCGGGCAGGAAGAGCGGCCCCCAGCGTTCGACCTGGCGGACGTGAACGCGCTCGTGCTCGCGTGACCATTCGTGGGCGTCGCTGTCGCGCGCGAGGACGACGTGCCCCAGCGTCATGGCGCTGGCGCCCACGCGGCGGAGCAGCCAGGTGGCGAAGCCGCCGTGGATTTCGAGCACGCCCGTCACGGGTCGGCCGCGCCCGCCGGTGGCGAAGGTCAGGAACGCCGCCGCCACGCCGATCAACGTCGTGGGGCCGGCCCACACGTATCGCCAGAATCGGGAGAGTCGCGTCGCGCGATGCCGCATCGTCGGCACAAGCCTACCCGCCCGAGCCTGATCGCGGGGACAACCTGGCGTGCCGGGATTTTCGCGAGATTTCGCCCCGGCGTCGGCTTCTTGCCGAAGCGGGCGCGACGCCTCCCGTGCAAAGGGCGTGGGAACCCTGTCGCGGGCGCGCGGCCGCCTGACGCGCCGGGCCGGTGCCGGCGTCGCGGGTGAGCACTCTCGGTCGGCCGCGTAGTCCGCCTGTCGCGCCGAGTCGGCTGCGAGCGCTGCCGGCGCGCCAGCGGGCGACAGGTTGTGCAACGGGCCGCGGCGGCCGCCGCCGGCGGCAGCGCGTTCGGTCGCAGCGGGTTGCGCGCGGCGCGGCGGGGTTGTGCACGGCTATCGACAGGCTCTGGAGTACTTCGGCCAAACTTAAGTTCTTTCACTCGTCCGTCCGAATCGGAGGAGGGAAGGTTGTCCCCGCGGCGAAGGCGGCGCCCGCCTCGCCGCGCCGTCGCGGGCCGTCCGCCCGGCAACGACCCGCGGGCAGAGGCGGTATAGTCCCCACCTGTCGGCAACTCTCCCCGTGGCACCGCGCCAACGCACCCTGACCCGAACCGCCCAACCATGAAAGTGATCTGCAACCGTGGGGCCCTCCTCGAAGCGCTCGGCGTCGTCAGCCAGGCCGTGCCCTCGCGCACGCCCAAGCCGGTGCTGGGGTGCGTCAAGCTCGTTGCCGGCAACGATAAGCTCGTGCTCGTGGCCACCGACCAGGAGGTCGCCGTTCGCTACGAGGACGCGCAGGTCCAGGTCGAGCAGGACGGCCAGACGCTGCTGCCGGCCGACAAGCTGCGCGACATCGTGCGCGAGAGCGTCGACGACACACTCAGCATCGAGCTCAAGGGCGAGCAATGCGTCATCTCCGGCGGCGACAGCAAGTTCACCGTCTATACGCAGAACCCTGCCGACTTTCCGCCCGAGCCGACCTTCGAGGGCGACGCCGACATCGAGATCCCCGGCAAGCAGCTCAAGACGCTGATCCACAAAACCGCCTTCGCCGCGGCGCGCGAGGGGACGCGGTACGCCTTCAACGGCGTGCTGACGACGGTCCGCGAACTCGACGGGCGCAAGGTCGTGATGATGGTCGCTACCGACGGCAAACGCTTGGCCAAAATGGTCGGCGAGGCGACGATCAACGTTGACGCCAAGGATGCCAAGAGCGCGCCCAGCGCGATCATCCCGACGAAAAGCCTGCAACTCGTCGACAAACTCATCGGCGACCCGGAAGAGTTGGTCAGGATCAAGATCAAGCCGAACGAGGTGCTCGTCGCCACCGCGGCGGCGACGCTCAAGACGAGCTTGGTCGAGGGGCAATTCCCGCCCTTTGAAGACGTGATCCCGCGCGACAACGACAAGACGATGACGGCCGCCTGCGGCGACTTCATGAGCGCCGTGCGGCGTGCGGCGCTGCTGACGACCGAGGAGAGCAAGGGCGTGCGGATGGCCTTCGACGGCGACGGGCTCAAGCTCACCAGCCGCAGCCCCGAGGCGGGCGAGGCGGAGGTGAAGTTCGCCTGCAAGTACGACGGCGATCCGGTCGAGATTGGCTTCAATCCGCAGTACCTTGTCGAAGCGCTTAAGGTCAGCGACGCCGACGACATCACGCTCGAGCTCAGCGCGCCCAACCGGCCGGGTTTGATCAAGGCGGGCGACGCGTTCGAGTACGTCATCATGCCGGTCAACCTTCAGTAGCCGGTTTCCCTCTCCGTAGTCGCTCATGTCCGAGGCCAGCGACATTTTCGATCTTGCCCGGCTCGATCGCCACAAGCGGCGTGACGATGCCGTGGGCGATCTGATCGGCGGTGCATTGGTGGAGCTGTACGAGCGGCAGATCGAGCGCCGCCAGTCGAAGCTGGCGCAGGTGGCCGAGGTGTGGGGCCAGCTCGTGCCCGAGGCGTTGCAGGAGCGATCCTGCCTGGAGTCGCTGCACCGCGGCCGGCTCGGCGTGATGGTCGACAGCGCGCCGCACCTCTACGAACTCAAGCAACTGATGCTCGCCGGCCTGGAACGACGCCTGCTCGTCGCCTGCCGCGCCGCCGGCGTCCGCCGAATCACCCTCAAGCGCGGCCGCTGGTACGACGCCCACGGCGAGGCGACGTTCTAGCGCCTCATTCGCCGGCGTATTCCATCGCTTTCGCGTGGGCGGCGGCGAGGCGGGGGTCGCTGGCGACGTCGTCGGCCAAGCGTTCCAAAATCCGCCGCGCGCCGGCCGAGTCGGCGGGGCGATCGGCGTCGATTGCGTACTGGCCCAGGCGCAGGATGGCCTCCGTCCGCCATAGCGATGCGGCCGTGTCGTTTGCGGCAATCGCCGCGACGTCCCCCGCGTGCAGGTCGGCGGCGTCGCCGGCGCGCGAGCGGTCGTTGATCGTGCCGATCGCCGCCCAGACCGGGCCGACCTCGTCGCGCACGTAAGCGGCCAGCGCGTCGCGCTGCGCCTGCATCGCCGCCTGCCGCTCGGCGTCCTCCGCGAGCCGCGCGATTGACGTCAGCCCGCTGAGCCCCTCCCCCATCAGGCGGTACCCGACCTCGAACTCACGGTGCGTGATGCGCTCATCGAACAGGTGAAGCCCGAGCGAGTAAGCGGCCTCGAAATGGGCCTGGGCTTGGGCGAGGTCGCTGTTCGTGCCGTCGCGCCGCGCGCGGGTGGCGAGCAGCGTTCCCTGCCGTGCCGTGGCGCGGCCGAGGGCGAGCAGGGCTTCTAACTCGCTCGTCGCGCCTTCGCCGCTGATGAGACGTTCGGGCCGGTCGCCGAAGAGGGTAACGGTGCCGTCGCCGCGCGCGTCGATTAACTGGTCGATCAGCGGCAGCGAACCGGCACGGGCGGGCTCGGTCACGCCGTCGTCGAGCAGGTCGTCGTATGGACGTCGCGCGGCGGGGCGACTGTGGTATCGGGCGGCGGCGTCGCGGTAGAGGACGGCGGCATCGGCCGGGGCCTGCCTGCCGCCGAGGATGACCGCCGGGTCGGTCGGCTGGGCGATGGCAGACCAGCGCGCGGCGTCGCGCCCCAACTCGGTTGGCCCGGTCATCGCCCGCGCGTTGCCGAGGTACGCGACGCCGCCAAGCAGGGCCAATGCGAGCGCGCCGGCCGTGATCCAACCGCCGGTGCTGCCCCAGGCCTCGCGTGGAATCGCCATAACGTCAGCTTACCGCCGCGCCCGCCGCTAAGCTGCCGCCGTGACCGCGGCGGCGCCAGAACCCGAAGCAGCCGCGGACGTTCCCGCCGCTCCCGTGCCGCCGCCGGCGGTGGTGGAGGTCGGCTGGCTACTGGTCGGCCCGTTCGATAAAGCGCTCGATCAGGCCGCCCGCCGCGCGCGGGGGCTGTTCGTGCGGCAGATGCGCGACAGCTTCCCGGAGTTCGACTGGCGCGTGCCGCTGGTCACGCTCAGCGGCGTGCGCGGCGAGGGCGTGAACGCCGCCGTCGAGCCGGTCATGCTGCTCGACGCCGCGCTGCAGGAGCGCGAGGCGCACCGGTGGGACTTCGCGATCGCGCTCTGGCCCGGCGAGCTCGTCGGCTACGAGCGCAACGCGCCGCTGGGCGCGCCGTCCTCGGCCGTCGGCTGCGCGGTGATGTCCGCCGGGCGGCTGTGGGAGGCGTGCGAGGACCCCAACGACAAGGCGTGCCGCCGCCAGAGCATCGAGACGACCAGCCGCCGGATCGCGCACCTGGCGGCGCACCTGCAGGGGCACCTTGTCGGCATCGGGCATGTGGGCGATCCGGTCGGCTTCATGCACCCGCCGCACACGGTCCACGATCTCGACCGCATGCAGGGTTACACAGCCGAGACGATCGCCGATCTGCGCGAGGAGCTGGCGGACGTGGCGGACCCGCGGTTGGAGGAGGAGGGCGGTTCGGATGCTCCAATCCCACCCACCACGTTCGCGCGGTTCGCCGGACGGGCGGGTCGGCTGAAGTTCGCCCTGCTGGCGGCGTGGCAGAACCTGGACGACGTCGCCCGCATCGTGGCGCGGATCAAGCCGTGGCAGATCCCGCGGCGCCTGGGCCGCCTGACGGCCGCAGCGGCAAGCTCACTGGTGATCCTGTTAATGACCGCCGAAACGTGGGAGGCGGGCATGAGCCAGCCGGCGTGGCGGGCGGCCGTGCTCTCGCTCATCGCGCTCGTCGTCGCCAGCGGCTACGTCATCCACCGCCAACGCTTGCTGATCCACGAGCCGCGCGGCGGCCCACTCGTGACCGCGTCTCGACACGATCGGCCCGCGCGGCTGAGCGAGCAACGCTCCGTCGGCAACGTCGCCGTCTCGCTGGCGGTGGTCGCGGGGATGATCACCACCTACGCCGCGCTCTTCGTCGCGTCGATGGTGATCGCGTGGAGCCTGTACCCGCCGAGCGTCGTGAACAACTGGGCAGCCTCGGTTCCGCAGCCGGTAAGCGCGGGGCGCTACGCGATCCTGTCCGCCTTCGTCGCCGCGCTCTGCCTGATGATCGGCGCCCTCGGCGCCGGCTTCGAGCCGCGTGGCTATGTGCGGCACGTGGCGTACGTGGATGAAGAGGTGTGAGCTGAAAGGATGAAGGCAGAAGGATGAAGGATGAACCTGAGTCGGAGGAAGACGCTACCTTCTGGCTCGGGTTCATCCTTCATCCTTCAACTTTCATCCTTTCCGTCATGCCGCTTCTCTCGGTGAACGTGAACAAGATCGCCCTGCTCCGCAACGCGCGCGAGGGGAAGGGGCCGGACGTGGTTCACCTGGCGCGGCGGGCGCTACAGGCGGGGGCGCACGGCATCACGATTCACCCGCGGCCTGACGAGCGGCACATCCGCTACGCCGATGCGCGGCCGCTGGCGAACCTTGTGGCACGATTCGACGGGGCCGAGTTTAACATCGAGGGCAATCCGTTCGAAGGCCGGTGGATGGAGCTGGTCCAGACGATCCGCCCGCAGCAGGCGACGCTCGTGCCCGATGATCCGAACCAGAACACGAGCGACCACGGCTTTGCAATGCCAGGCGACATCGAGCGGCTTCGGCCGATTATCGCGGAGTTGAAGGAGGTTGGCTGCCGGGTGAGCGTCTTCATGGACCCCAATCCGGAGCAGGTCGCGCGCGTCGTCGAGACGGGGGCGGACCGGGTCGAGCTGTACACGGAGTCGTTCGCCGAGGCGCACGCGCGGCGACGTTCTGCAGTAGATCTTTATGAGCGGACTCGATCAGCCTTTTCTCAAAGTGCCAAAGCTGCGGCCAATGCGGGACTCGGGGTGAACGCTGGCCATGATCTGAACAGGCGGAATCTCCACGACTTCGTGAAGAGCGTCGCTCCGATCACGGAGGTGAGTATCGGCCACGCTCTCATCGGCGATGCACTCGAGTATGGGCTGGCAGGCGCGGTTAATCTCTACCGCACCATCCTCGGTAACCATCGCTCGAGATCGAGTCATCTTGTTTGAAGTCTCTGGCGCGGCGGCAGGGCGTCGGCCTCGGGGTTGAGGAGCGTGACGGCCAACGCGCCGCCGTAGAGGATCAGGCCGACGAGCAGGATGACCACGCCCACGCGGTAGTAGTTCGTCTTCGCGTCGCGATATTTCAGCGATGTGACGAGCCACTGCGCGGTCGAGTCGCCGCCCTGCATGGTCAGCCAGCGCAGGTGCAGCACGCCGCGCACGACCACGCCGGCCGCGACGACAACGAGGGACAGGCCGGCCACGATCAGCACTTGGCTCAGCCGATTCGTCCCCGCCACAAGTCGCCCGCTGAAACCAGTCGTGCTGATGACAACGCCGCAGAGCACCAGCGCCACCTGCGCGCGGTTGTGCAGCACGCCGAACTGACGTTCGAGCATCGCCATGATGCCCGGCAGATCGTCGCCGTAACAATTCAAAATCCGCCGCGCCTCGGCCTCGCGGGCCAGGTGCTGCGTGCTGGGCGGCGGCAGCATTGACGTCTCCTGATCTTGCACGCGAACGCCTGATCCTTTCGAAGTGCGGGATGTCGGGAAGTGCAGGATGTACAATAGCGCGATGCCTCTGACGCTCACCGAACCACAGTGGCGGGAAGTTGAAGCGGCCGATGCGCCCGCGGAAGTAACTCACCCGCAGACCAAGCGTCGCTACGTCCTCATGGCGGCCGATGAGGTTGCGGAGCTGCGCGACCAGGCGGCGGACGCGGAAGACCAGCGACAGCTTCGCGAGGCCTCCGCGCGAACCCTGGGCCGCCGACTCGCGGAGGGCGAGTGATCCGCCAAGGTGAGATTTACGACGCCGATATCTTCGAAGGTGGACGCCGGCCTGTGCTTGTCGTTTCGAAAGATGCATTGAATCGTGGACGCTACGTCGTGATCGTTCCGTTCACGGCGGCACGATTTGAACAACGCCGAAGCCTTCGCAATTCCGTGCCCTTTCGCGAAGGAGAGTTTGGTCTGACAAAAGACTGCGTCGCCCAATGCGAGGCGATCAGCGGCATTGAGGTCGAACGGCTCGACACGCGCACCGGCCCGGTTGGCCGGCTCGATGAGATCACGCTGCGAAGCGTCATCCTCGCGATTGGTGACGTCCTTGAGGCGGATTGCGAACCCACATGAATGCGGGCCTCACACCTCCACCGTCCGCCTCTCGCGGGCGGCCTGCCAGATGGCGTGGAACAGGCGCACATCGCGGCGGCCCTCTTCGCCAGGGCTGCGGGGGGTTGTGTCGTTCTTGATGCACTCGGCGAGGTGGTCCATCTGGTTGACGAACATGTTGCCCGCCTCGACCTCCACCTCGCGTCGGCCGCGGCGCCCGCCCTCGTACATCGTGATGCCGCCGTAGCTGGTGCCCGGGTCGAGCTCGTACCAACCGTTAGCGCAGCCGACGCGGTAGCGGTTGCCCATGTCGGTATCGTACGCGCTGACGCAGTCGGCCGTCGCGCCGCCAGGGAACTGAGCCGTCCACGTTGTTCGGGCGAAGCACCCCTCGGGGAAGAGCGGGTTGCCCTCGGGCCGGTACGTTTGAGCGGTGATGGCCACGGGCTCCTCACCGGTGATGTAGCGGCTGGCGTTGAGCATGTAGACGCCCAGGTCCGGCAGCGACCCGCCGCCGCCGTTCATGCTCGGGTCGTTCCGCCAAGTCGGCCGGCCGCGCATGCTGTAGGAGATCACGCCCTGGAAGTGGCGCACCGGGCCCTTCTCCTCGTCACGCGCCCATTGCATTGCCTTGAGATTGTGCGGCTCGTAGTGGCAGCGGTAGCCGATCATGAGCTTTTTGCCGTTCTTCTCGGCGGCGGCGATCATCGCGTCGCACTCTTCGACGGTCTGCGCCATCGGCTTCTCGCACATCACGTGCAGGCCCGCGTTCGAGCCGTCGATGGCGTTCCGGGCGTGGACGCCCGTCGGCGTGATGACGTAGAGCACGTCGACGCCGAAGTCCCTGAGCTTGCCAATCTCGTCGTAGCCGACGATGTGCTCGCGCGGCACGCCGTACTGATCGGCGGTCGACTGCTCTTCCACGGGGTCGCCGGTGACGAACGCCCACGGCTTGCACCACTTGGTCTTGACCATGTTGGGCAGGATCTGCCCCTTGGCGTATCCGCCGAGCCCGGCGATGGCCCACTTGAGCTTCTGGTCCTCGGGCACTTCCCGGTCCTGTCGCATCGCCAACCCGGCGGCGGTCGCGACGAACGGTGAGGCGGCGGCGGCAGTCAACAGCGAACGGCGGGTGATGGGCATGGGAGCCGCACGCTACGCGCTCGCCAGAGTTGCGGCAGCGCGCGATTCATTCCTGCCTGCGGTGATCGACTTCCACGATCGGCACGTCCGGCAGCGACTCCAGAAACACCTTGCCGTAGCGGCGCGTCAGCACGCGGCCGTCGAGCAGGACGACTATGCCCTTGTCCGTCGCACTGCGAATCAGCCGGCCAAAGCCCTGCTTGAGCTTGATGACCGCCTCGGGCACCGAGTAGTCCATAAACGGATTGCCGCCGCCCTGGCGGATGCGCTCCAGACGCGCCTCGACGACCGGCTCGTCGGGGACGGCGAAGGGGAGCTTGTGGAGGATCACGTTCCGCAGCGTGTCGCCGCGCACGTCCACACCCTGCCAGAAGCTGCTCGTGCCGAAGAGCACGCCGTTCCGGGTCGCGCGGAAGCGGTCGAGCAGCACCTTGCGCGGCGCCTGCTGGCCCTGGACGAAGAGCGGGAAGCCAAGGGAATCAAGGTTATTCTTGAGTTGATTGGCGGCATCGATCAGGGCGTGGTAGCTCGTGAACAGCACGAATGCGCCGCCATTGGTGTGCTTAATCCAGTGCAGGATTCGCTCCGCCGCTTGCTCGCCGAAGCGCCGATCGCCCGGCTCGGGCAAGCCAGTCTCAATGTAGAGCGTCGCCTGATTGGCATAGTCGAACGGCGACCCGAACTGTCGCGCGTCCGCCCCGTCAAGACCAAGGCGTTGGCGAACGTAGTCGAAGCCGGCTTGATCTTGTTCTGCCGTAGCAGAGGCCTCCGGCCTCTGCCCGTCTTCCAATGAATTCATAGCGTTAACGGCCGCTACCACCGCGGCCTGGTTCCGACCGCACCATCGCCATGTTCTGATCCCGGACCGTTCGGCATTGTTTGCCGCATAGTCAACTTGCCGAAGAAGGTCGGCTTCATCGCGTACCAGATGGTCGTAGCTCTCCTTGTGCCAGACGGTGCCGGAACGACCGACAATGTTGTTCAACGCCTGTGCTGCAAACCCTTTGATCGAGTGAAGAATGTCGCTGAGCTTGTGCTCTCTTAAAGGGCGGATCACAAGGTGGACGTGGTTTGGCATCACGCACCAGGCGAGCAGTGCGTAACGCTCGTCGGCAAAATGCTGCACCGCCGCCTGAACGGCGTCGGCCACGTCTGGCCGCCGCATCCAACACTCGCCGTGTGGGCGATCGAGGAGTCGATCGAGCGCCATGGCGTTGAGTCGGCGCAGTCGCCGAAATCGGCCGGGGCCGGTTCCGGCTGGCTCTGCTCGCCGCGTCATCCGCCGCAGTTGTGCTCGATCGGCCATCAACGCCCGCGTCAAGTTGCGCGGCATAGAATCGACGAGGCGGAAGGTGACGGCGTAGATGCCGTTTTCGTGTGTCCAGTGGGGCAGGTAGCTCCCGTGCGTTCGGGCGATGCCATCCGAGTCGGGCAGAGGCCGGAGGCCTCTGCTACGGCCTGAAGCCTGACGTGGTGCGGCATGCTCACCTACGGGTGCTCGCGTCGTGCTCAGCGTCGCGCTCGTCAGGACGCAGCCGCCGGTCTTGTCCCACAGCGCCAGCTTTAACCCGACGCCGACGTCGATCGGGCTGGCCCGCAGCGTGCAGCGGCGGGGCGTTCGTCCCGTCGCGTCCATCCAGTAGACGGCGTCGGGCATCGTCTGGCCGATCACCGCGGCGATTCCCTCGCCGGCGACGCGCACCTTTTCCGCCTGGCTGGCGGTCTCGAGCTTCTTCTCTAAGGCCGCGTCGTCCTTGTCGGCGTCAAAGTCAGCGGCGATGTCGGCGAGGCGCTTGGCGATCTCCGCAAGGCGCGGCGAGAGATCGTTTTCCACCACGTTCGCCTGACGTACGCGGCCGTTGGCATTCGCGTGACGGTCGCGCCAGCTCAGGCAGCGCTCGAAGAACCCCTCGCACGCCCCCTGCGCCTCGGCGACACGCTCGATGAGCTCGTCCACCTTCTCGGCCTTCGCCCCGCCGCGCGCAAGGTTCGTGAGGAACCCCTTGGTGCGCTTGGTGTCGAACAGCGCCCGCAGTGTCGCGCGGATGCCCCCCTCGCCGACGCGGATGCCAAAGTGCTGAGCGGCGGCGTCCTCTAGCGTGTGGGCCTCGTCGAAGACGACGTGGTCGTACTTGGGCAAATACTGCACGCCCGCCAAGCGCAAGGCGAGGTCGCTGAAGAAGAGCGCGTGGTTGACGACGAGCAGATTGCCCGTTTGCATCCGGCGCTTCGCCGCCTGCCAGTGGCAGGCCTTGTAGAAGCCGCAGCGCTTGCCCATGCAGTTGCCCGCCTCGGCGCGGACCTTGTCCCACACGCGATGGTCCGGCACGACCGGCAGGCTGCCGACGTCGCCGTCGGTCGTGGTGCTGGCCCACTCCTCGATGGCGAAGAGGCTTTGCAGTTCCGGCCCTGGTTCGAAAAGCTGCGCCTGCCGCCGGCTGGCCGCGTCGAGGCGGCGCAGGCACAGGTAGTTGCCGCGGCCCTTGACGAGCACGGCGGAGAACTCGTCGCCGTAGGCCGCGCGCAGCAGGGGCACGTCCTTGTCGATGATCTGCTCCTGAAGGCTGATCGTGTGCGTCGAGACGACCACACGCTTCTTGCGTTGCACGGCCGCGTCGATGGCGGGCAGGAGGTAGGCGAAGCTCTTGCCCACGCCGGTGCCGGCTTCGGCGATCAGGTGGCGGCCGGTTTTGAAAGCGTTCTCAACGGCCGCCGCCATCTCAACCTGCTGCGGCCGCGGCTCGAAAGCATCGCCGAGGCGCACCGCGGCCTTCCCGCCGGGGGCGAGCAGGGCGGCGATGGATTCGGCATGTTCGACGGCGTCCGCCACGGCCGGGAAGTGTACGGGGCGGCGACACGGCCGAAGCCACAGTCACCGCCGACCAATCAGGCGCTCGTACTCATCGTGCGGCCCGATCCAGAACCAGATCACCAGGTTGCCCTCCCGCGTGGCCATGGCTCGGTAGCCACGGCTCGCGCGGGCAGACCAATATCGGCCAACCGGCTTGAACTGGGCACCGCGGTGTGCCGGGTCGGACTCCAACAAGCGAAACGATTTGATCGCCGCCCGACGAACTTCCCGGGGAAGTCGGCGGAACTCCGGCCAGAACTCGCGAGCCGTCCGGTGCGTCAGCATGATCTAAGCCGCGTCCGTGGCGTCGGTGTCTCGCTCCGTTGGCAGCGGCCGGGTCAGGCCGCGCCGATGATCCTCGGATGCCCTTGCCGCCATCTCGCCAAACGCAGCATCCAAAGCGCCCGACGCGGCATCCTCCTCCATCTGACGATCCCACTCGTCGTCATCGTGCGTGTTCATCCAGAACCGCAGCTCGCTGAACGCGCGCGGGTCCAGCTTCTCGATCTCTGCCTTTAACTCGTCGATCACCATTCGACCAGTGTAACACCTCAGTCGATCTTCGACCGCTTCAACAGCAGTGCGTTGCCCAGCACCGTCACGTCGCTCAGGGCCATCGCGGCGGCGGCGATGATGGGGCTGAGCAGGCCGAGGGCGGCGATCGGGATCGCGACCACGTTGTAGGCGAAGGCCCAGAACAGGTTCTGGCGGACCTTGCTCATCGTCGCGCCGCTGAGACGCAGGGCGACTGGGATGTCGCTCAGGCGGTCGCCGACGAGCACGAGGTCGCCGGCCTCCTTGGCGGCGTCGGTGCCGCCACCGACGGCGATGCCGAGGTTGGCCGCGGCGAGGGCGGGCGCGTCGTTCACGCCGTCGCCGACCATGGCGACCGGCCCTTCCGCTCGCAGGCGGTCAATCACGTCCTTCTTGCCGCCGGGGCGGACGTCGGCGTGGATGTGGGCGGCGTCGATGCCCACCTGCCTGGCGACGGCCTCGGCGGTGGCGCGGCGGTCGCCGGTCAGCAGGGTAACTGACAGGCCCATTCGCTTCAACTCCGCGACCACCTTCGCCGCCTCGGGCTTGGGCTCGTCGGCAAGATAGATGCGGCCGAGCAGGCGGTCGCCCTCGGCCACCTCGACAAGCGTGGTAACCGCCGTAGCAGAGGCCTCCGGCCTCTGCCCGTTGGCCGAGTCGTTCTGCGCGTCGGGCAGAGGCCGGAGACCTCTGCTACGGAGCAGATCCGGATGGCCAACCGTCAGCCGCCGACCGTCCACCGTCGCCTCGACGCCGAGGCCGGGGTGGTTCTGAAAATCGCTCGCGGGAGGAAGTTCAATCGACCGACCTTGAGCATATCGAACGACGGCTGCGGCGAGGGGGTGCTCGCTCATCGCCTCGGCAGCGGCGGCGAAACAGATAAGATCATTTTCGCTCATATCGCCAAACGCCTCGATCCCGACTACGCTCGGCTTGCCGGTGGTCAGCGTGCCGGTCTTGTCGAAGACGATCGTTCTGATCTGCTCGGCGTGCTGGATGGCGTCGATGTCGCGCAGCAGGATGCCCCGCTTCGCGCCGCGGCCGGTGCCGACCATGATCGCCGCCGGCACGGCCAGGCCAAGGGCGCACGGGCAGGCGATGATGAGCACGGCGCATGTCGCCTTGGCCGTCATCGCCCAGGTCTGCCCCGCGGGCCAGTCGGCGAGGACATAGCCGTAAATGAGCCAACTTGCCGCCGTCAGCAACGCGATGCCCAGCACCGCCGGCACGAAGATGGCGGCGATGCGGTCGGCAAGTTTTTGCACCGGCGGGCGGCTGGCCTGGGCCTGCTCGACCATCCGCACGATGCCCGCCAACGCGCTCTCGCTGCCGGCGGCGGTCACGCGCACGATCAGGCTGCCGTCGGTGTTGACCGTCCCGCCGATCACCTCGTCGCCCGGCTGCTTGGCGACCGGCAGCGGCTCGCCGGTGAGCATCGCCTCGTCGACGGCGCCGCGGCCTTCCTCCACGACGCCGTCGGCCGGAACCTTCGTCGCCGGCTTGACCCGGATACGATCGCCTTCGCGCAATTCCGGCGCGGCCACTTCGACCTCGCCAGCGTCGGTGATCTTGATCGCGGTCGGCGGCGACAAGTCCAGCAGCGCTCGGATCGCGTCGCCGGTTCGCTCGCGTGCCGCCGCCTCGAGCCAGTGGCCGAGGCTGATGAGTGTGAAGAGGGCCGCCGACTCCACGAAGTAGAGCGCCGGCAGCGTCCCCCACCAGCCGAGCAGATAGCCGACGAGGGCGATTGTGCTGTAGCCGTAGGCGGTGCCGCCGCCGAGGCTGATGAGCGTGTCCATCTCCGTCGCGCCGTTGCGCGCCGCGATCCACGCGTTCCTGAAGAAGCCCAGGCCGGCCGTCAGCAGGATGACCGTCGAAACGATCACGCCCAGCCACGTCATCCACGAAAGGCCACCCCCACCAGTCATCTCGTGGCCGCCGAAGTGCAGGATCCAGTGCAGCGTTTCGGTCGGCACCCAAAGAGCAAGGCCCAGGATTGCGCGGCGCTTCCAGACGGCCGCGTGCTCGCGGCGGTTGACGGCCCGCTCGGCCTCGGCGGCGGCGCGCAGGGAAAGGTCGCCGTCCCCTTCGGCCAGCTTGCTCGGAAAGCCCACCGCGCTGATGGCCGCCGCGACGGCGCCGGGGTCGGTTTGCTCCGGGTCATAATCGAGCGTCGCCCGGCCGTTGGCAAGGTCGATTTGCACATCGTTCAAGCCGCCCACCTTGCGGGCGGTCTTATCGACGAAGGCGACGCAGCTCGCGCAGGTCATGCCCTCGACGGAGAGGCGAGCGGTGGACGCCCGGCTGTCAGTCGTGCTCGACTCCGGCGGGGGGGCGAGGGTCATGGGTAACAGTACGCGCGTGCGCAAGTGCAAGACCCACGGGCAGAGCCCGTGGGCGTTGGCATCCGAATAGCGTGACGCGCTGCGCGTGCCCGCTAGTCCTTGTCCCGGAAGTACGCCGCGTTCTTTTCGATAAAGTCGCTCCACTCGGCGGGCAGGTCTTCCTGGACGAAGATCGCCTGCACCGGGCACTCGTCAACACACAGGCCGCAGTCGATGCAGACGTCGGGATCGATGAAGAGCTGCTCGGCCGTTGCGAAGTCGTCGGCGTCGTCCATCGGGTGGATGCAGTCGACGGGGCAGACCTCGACGCAACTTGTGTCCTTCGTACCGATGCAGGGCTGGGCGATGACGTGGGCCATAACGCGGACAGGATAGGACGGTGGAAGCGGTGAGGAGAGTTGGCCCAACGATGAACCCGGTTGCCCGTTGGCAAACGTGCGATCATGGCTGCGGCCGGGACCGTGTGGACTGGCGATTCGTCCCAGCCGACGGCGGCGTGGCCTTACATCCGGCGCCGCCGATTTTTGGCGAGGCTCACGAGTCGGCAAGGTGCTAGATTGCGGCCAGCAAACCTCGTGCCCGGCCCGAACGGATGGCCCATGTGGTGGTCGATCCGCGGTAGGCACCGGCTTACGGCCAACTCAACCCGCCGCCGATCGTCGCGCGGCGGGGACGACCCAGCTCCGGAAGACGCCCTATGAGCGGCATGCAACTGACCCAATCCGCCGGCCTCCGCATGGAGCAGCGCCAGCTCCTGACGCCGCGGATGATCCAGTCGATGGAGATCCTCCAGATGCCATTGACGGCCCTGGAGGAACGCATCGAGCAGGAGTTGGAACAAAACCCGGTGCTGGAGGTCAAAGAGCTTCGCGCCGACCGCGAGGACCTGCCCGATCACGACGCCGACGTGCGGGCCGAGAACCGCGAGCTCGACGTCGACGGCGACGGCGCGACGGCCGAGGACTTCGAGCGGCTCGACCGCATCAGCGACTACCTGGAGAACGAGGAGTTCAGCCCCGCCTACGAGCGGGGTGGCTACGAGGAGCAGAGCGGCCCACGCCAAAGCTCCTACGCCGGCGAGCGCGACGCCAAGCTCGACGCGATGGCCAACACCGCGGCGCGGGGGGCGAGCCTCGACGAGCACCTGCTCGAACAGTGGGACCTGCTCGACGTCTGCGACGCGGGCGAGGCCGCCAGTGCGGAGGAGGTCTGCCGCGCCGGCCGGATGCTGATCGGCTATCTCGACGACCGCGGCTACCTGCCGCAGCCGATTGGGGAGGTGCGCGAGGAGATCGCCCACCGCGGCCGCGGGGCGGACGTGCCCACGGTCGAGGCGTTCGCCGCCGCCCTCGAGTTGCTACGCCGCCACCTTGAGCCCGCGGGCGTGGGGGCGAGGGACTTACAGGACTGCCTCTTGCTTCAGCTCGACTCGGTCGAGCGCGACGAGGAATTGGCCGAGGGCCACGACTTCGAGCTCGAGCGCCTGCTCATCACAAAGCATTTGAAGGATTTGGAGCAGAACCGCTACCCGCAGATCGCCAAGCGGACCGGGCGCGACATCGACCAGATCAAGGCCGCCGTCCGCCGGCTGGGGCGGCTGCACCCGCATCCGGGCAAGCTTGTCGCTCCCGACGAGGCCCCGCCGATCACGCCCGACGCGACGATCCGCTTCAACGAGGACACGCACGAGTACGACGTGACGATGGCCCGCGACCCGGCGCCGGACCTGCAAATCCGGGCGCTGTACCGCAAGCTGCTCAAGGCCAGCAGCGGCCGACGGTCGGCGAGCGGCCAGGAGTACAGCGGCGTCGCGAGTGACGCAACCGACGACGAGGACACCGTCGCCGACGCGGACGGGTTCGACCCCGTCCACACCAACGGCACGGGAAACGCCGCCCTCGCCGCAAGGGCGCCCATCGACAAGACGAAGCGCAAGGAACTGCGCGAGTTTCTTGGCAACAACGTCCGCAACGCCCGCTGGCTCATCGAGAGCATCGAGCAGCGCCGCGGCACAATCGAGCGCGTCATCCGCAAAGTCGTCGAGCACCAGCGCGACTTCTTCGACAAAGGCCCGGAACACCTCAAGCCGCTGCCGATGGTCGGCGTGGCCGAGGAACTGGGCATCCACGTCGCGACCGTCAGCCGGGCCGTCAGCGAGAAATGGATCGACACGCCGCGCGGCGTCTTCCCGCTGCGCCGCTTCTTCTCCGGCGGCACCACCAACGAGGACGGCCAGGAGATGAGCTGGGACGCGGTCAAGGAGAAGCTCCGCAAAATCGTCGAAAACGAGGACAAGGCCAAGCCCCTCAACGACGACGAGCTCGTCGAACAGCTCGCCGAGCAGGGCATCGAACTTGCACGCCGCACCGTCGCGAAGTACCGCAAGCTCCTCAACATCCCCACCGCCCGCCAACGCCGCGAGTATTGACCCGCCTCCGTTTCGAACGGGTAGCTGCGACTCGCCGAGTCGCAGTCGGTTGAACGCGAGATAACCGCGACTCCCCGAGTCACGGCTACGCAGGCTTCTTCGTGCCCACGACTTTCCCCGAAACCCGCGCGCTGCTCGTCGGCTTCAGTCGAACGGGCGCCGAGGGCGCGCAGCTCGCGGCGTTCGACATGTACGACGCCGCCCTGCGCGAGCGACTGAACCTCCACGTCACGCGCCACGATGGGGCCTCGTTCGACGAGGTCGAGCGTGTCGTGAGCGACCACGCCTGCGACGTCGCCTTCCTCACCGTCGACTGGCGTTGGCCGGGGTTCAAAGAGGGGGCACACGTCGAGCTCTTCCGCCGCCTGCACGATCGGCCGAATCGCCCGCGGCTGATCTTCATCGACTACAGCGCCCAGACCAGCAGCGGCTTTTTCGACCTGCTCCCCCACGTCGACGCCTTCGGCAAACGCCAGGTCCTGCGCGACCGCGACGCCTACCAGACCGAGTATCGCGGCGGGTTCGTCTTCGCCGATTGGTACAGCCGCACGTACGGCTTCGACCTGACGTGGTGGCGGTCCGGCAAGATTCCCGACCCTGCGTACATCGATCGCGTTCAGCCGATCTGGAACCTCTCGGTCACGCCCGCCATCCGCAATCTACTGCGGCGTGAAGCGATGCCGTGGCGTTTCCTGCGGCGGAAGACGATCGACTTGCACAGCCGCGTGATCGCGAGCAAGCCGGACCATTGGCAGTGGTATCACGATTACCGCCAAAAGGCCCAGGAGGCCGTCGAGCCACTACGCGAGCGGATGACGGTCACGCCCCGCGGCAAGGTCGGGCCGCGCCGGTATTTTCATGAACTACGGCGGAGTAAGCTCGTCTTCAGCCCGTTCGGCTGGGGCGAGGTTTGCTTCCGCGACTACGAGGCCGCCGCCTGCGGCGCGGCACTGGTCAAGCCGTCGATGGCCCACCTCGAGACCGAGCCGCACCTGTTCGACCCCGGCGAGACGTACGCCCCAGTCCGCTGGGACAACAGCGACTTGGCGGAGGTCTGCCTCGACCTCCACGCGAACCCGGTCAAAGCGCGGCGCCTCGCCGCCAACGCAAAGGCGGCGTTGAAGGATTACCTCGACCACGCCCGCTTCGTCGACGTGATTCGCAAGCTGCTCGAGTCGGCAAAAGCTCCGCGCCCCTAGGTCGTGTTGCGTAACTTGTAGGGTGGGATTCATCCCACCATCGGGAGCGACCGGAGGTGGGATAAATCCCACCCTACAACCCGCCAACGTGGGTTACGCAACAGGACCTAGGCGGCGTTTCTATCTCACGAGCAGAAAGGTCAAATTGGCTTGACACGCATTAATCCTTTTGGGTAAATTGCGGCTCACGCTCACCTTGCACGTCAGAGACGTTACCTCAACCTCCAGATCATGATTCGCTCGCTTCGCCTCGCCATCGCGTTGCTCGTCGTCGGGATCACGTGCCAAGCCGTCTACGCGGCCGTCAAGTGCGATTGCAACGGTGCCGAGAATCTCGGCGGAACTGCCCCGGCGAATTACCCGCTTCCATCCAATGGACTATGTCCCGAGAGTAGCGCTCCGCTTCCGACGGACGGAACCTGTGATGGCGAATCCATCACGGCAGATTGCGATCTGATTGGGCGGCGGAAGTGGGTGACGTACTACAGCTATGAAGCTACGGACACGGACGGCGATAACATCCCAGACAAGTGCGTTAAGGTCCCAGGCACCGGCGAAAGCTCGTGGTATAACTACAACGACTGCTACGTGCAGTAGATGCTGCATTCGCAATGGCATGTGCGCGGCATCAAGATGGAGATCGACATGAAGCGTGTTCCTCACTTCATTGTGTTGCTCGGCTTCCTGATGCTTCCGGCCGCCGTTGCGTCGGGTCAGAACGTGCAAGATCATTATGTCGTCCGTGGAAAGCTCACCGCTTATGGCGGTGCTCTTCGCACGATGGATGCAGGGCGACTGCTCCGGCTGTGCGAGGCCGTGCCAGCCGATCGGTTTCAGGCGTTGGTGTCTGACGTCCAGGAGGTGGTCGCCGAGCTCGATGCGCAGGTCGATCGAGAGAGCATCATCGAGTTCACTGTGGTGCGCGCGGGCGGCGACGTGCGGTGCGAAACACAGTCATGGCCGCCGCAGAGTGAGGAGAATCGGCTGCGTCTTCTCACGCCCGACTTCAAGGTTGAGGTTTCCGAGGACTTGCCGTGGGCTGAGGACGATCGCGGGTGGCTCAACGCCCAAATTGACTCGCGATCGACAAACGGGCTTGAGCTACCGTGGTACGAGTGTCCAACGCTTGACCGGCTTATGCCGAAGACCATCAAGGACCTACCGGCCGATGCCGAGCGCGTGGACGAGGTCGGGCAGTTTATCACTTACCGCGCCGAGCGCGACAACGGCTCCTGGCGGGAATGGACGTTCGAGCGCAGCGGCCCGCGCCCGCGCCTGTTCCGCGAGCGTGTCCAGATGGTCGGGCCTGGCGCCTACCTTCAGGCCACTTTTTTTGTCGATTACGGGCAACTTGATGTCGGCGGGCGGGGACTGGCCCGCCGTGTGATCCGGTTATCGGTTGCCAACGCCAAGCCGGAGGAGGTTCGCAACGCGATGGGGTGGACGATCGACCGCGTCGCGACAGACGACCTGCCGCCTACGCGGACGTTGCCGGCGGCTTGGGGCGACGTGTCGCCCGAAAACTGGAAACGCGTGAGCTTCGAGGACAAGCGGCCGGCACCCGAGGGCGGCCGCGAGAACTTCAAGGTCGACCGCCCGCTCGAAACTGTCGACGAACTCATGGCGGCCTTCGCCGAGGCTCAGGGGGTCGCCGCGCAGCGCCGTGTGTATGGACGCACCGCGACGGGTGCATCACCGCCAGCGACATCCTCCGGCAACGTGTCTCTTTGGGTCGGTGCCGGATGCATTCTTGTGATGGCGGTCACGGTCGTGCTCGTGTCCCGGCATGTCCGCCAGTAGGAGCGTCACCGCCTTGGGCGGAACGTGTCGCCGGCGCGGACGCGGACGAGGCGGATTGGTTGGAGGACGGCCGTTTGCAGGTTGTTGTAGAGGTTGGTCGTGATGAACGCCGCCACCTCGCGGGCGGGGCGGTGGCGGGCCTCGGTGACGAGCGGCAGGACGGCGATCACCGACAGCAGCCGCAGGATGCCGCTGAGCAGGAAGACCAGGGTCAGCCCCGTCACCGCGCCGCCGGCCATGACCGGGGCCCGCCACTCCAATCCGCTCGCGGCGCCGGCGAGGGCGCCGTAGATCAGCCCGCCCGCCATGCCGGCGACGTTCACGACCACGCTGTTGACGGCCACGTACCCCGCGCCCGCGGCCTGATTCTTGGCCGCGCCGGGTCGGCCGCCGGCGAGTTCGAGCACGTAGTTGAAGTTCGCCACCTCGATCCCCGACCACGCCGCGCCGCCGCCGAAGCTGATCGAGAAGGCCAGCACCAGCCACGGCCACGTCAGGCCCTGGCCCTGCTCGACGTACATCGAGATCGCCGCCCAGCCCAGCGCCACGGGCACCACGCCCAGGCCGCAGAGGCGCAGGACGGGCTTCTTGCCGAGGCGGTCGACGGCCCGGCCCCACGCGCCGCTGGTGAGCATCGAGCCGACGAGCGGCATCACCAGCAGCATCGTCTGCACCGCCAGCCCGCCCACGCCGGCGCGCTCGACGAGCAACAGCGTGATGAACGTTCCCGCCGGCGCGCTCGCGAGCGTGAGCAGCCCGACAAACGCCGCAAATGCGAGGAACTGCCGATCCTTCAGCGGTTCCTTCAGCGATGGACGCGGCCCCGCCTGGAGCTTGGGTGGCGGCTCGTGCGGCACCTTGTGGAAGCTGGCGATGTCGACGAATCCCGCCACCGCCGCGACGGCGAAGATAATCGCGCACACGAGCAGCACACGTCCCGCGTCGACGCCCTCGCCGCGGGCGAAGCGGTCGAGCACGAAGCCGACCAGCAGCGCCGTCGGCAGGGCACTGGCAATGCCCCACTGCTTGCGCCGCGCGAAGTAGGTGCCGCGTACGCGCCGCGGCACGACGTCGGCCATCCACGCCATCCAGGCCGGCCCGCCGATCGCGCCAAACCCGTGGGCGAGCAGCACGATGCCCAGAAACACCCACAACGCCGCGCCGCTGTGCCCGGCGTGCCAGAGCCACAGCGGCACGCCGGCGGCGGCGAGCCAGAGCACGCGGTTCGGGTAGAGCCCGAGCATGAAAATGCGTTTGCGCTGGCCGGTCCGGTCGGTCAAGACGCTCGCCGGCAAGCTCAACAGGCTTGCTGCGAACGGCGCCGCGGCGAGTAATCCGAAGATGAAGGGCGTCGCTCCCAGCGTGCTGGCGAAGAGCGTCAGCGGCGCCCCGGCGATAGCGGTGAAGAAGATGCTGCCGAAGATCCACGCGGTCGTCACCCGCGCCATCGCCGCCCGCGTGGAGGGTTCAACGCTGACAGGAGCGGGCGCGGCATGAGCGGTGGCGGCGGGCAAGGGCGGCAAGCGTAGGGCCGCCGGGAAATTTCAAAGCGTCGCCGCCGCGCGTGCATTTGGTCCGAAATGGGGTAGTCTTGCGCCCGATTAGTCGGGGCGTGGGCCCCCGGCGTGCACCTTGGTCCGGGACTGGTGATGAGCGAAACAACGCAAGGCGTCGAGAAGATCCGCATTCATTGCGACGTGTGCGGCGGGCGATTCAAGGTGCCGGCCAAGCTCGCCGGCCGGGCGGGCAAGTGCCCCAAGTGCAAGGCGACCCTCGTCGTGCCCGACCTCGCTCCGGCGGACAACGACGTGGACTGGAACGCCTTGGCCGGCGCCGAGGCGAGCGCGGCACCGGCGGATGATGACCCGGCCCTTGCGGCCGCGGCAGCGCAGCCGATCGAGACGGCTCCCGTCGGCGGTGGAATCAGCGCGCAGATGGCGGGCCTGACTCCCCAGCAACGCCGCGCCCTCGCCGAGCGTGCCGAGCGCCTGGCTCGCAACGGCGGCAAGGAGGACGACGGCGACGAGAAGGTCTGGGGCTTTCCCTCGTTCCTCGCGGGCCTGGGCCTGTGCGTCGCCGGCTGCCTGCTCGGCGGGGGGCTCTGGTACGGACTGTTGGCGGCAACGGGCAAGGAGTGGCGCATCCTCGCGCTGCTGATCGGCGCCCTCGCCGGCGGCGGGATGTACGCCGGGCTCCAGAAGAACGACCTCTCCGCCGGCACGCTCGCGGCCATGCTCGCGGGGCTGACGATCCTGGGCGCAAAGTTCGCCATGGCTACGATCGGCCAGGAGTACATCGTCGCCAGCATCGACGCCACCGCCGACAACGAGTACGTGCAGGCCGTCGAGGAGGAGTACGAGCAGACCGCGATCGAGTTGGTCCCGCTCGACGATGCGCACGAGGGGGCGTTCGAGTGGGAGATGGACAAGTACCTGCACGAGACGGGTATGGGGATGGATTACTACTCGCTGATGGACTGGCAGCAGCAGAAGCACGCTGCGCCCATCCGCGAGCGCGTCGACGCGATGAAACCGGACGAGGCGCGGCACGCCTACCGCGTGAACACGCTGCGTTGGGACGTCCTGGAGCGCCACCGCGATCAGGCTGAGGACGCGGTGCGAGCCGAGCATGACCTGCCGAGCGTGGCGGAGGTCGCCGCCGCCGAGCCGGATTGCGACGAGCACGACGAGGCCGACTGCGACCGCCTGTACGACGAGTGGTACGCCTTCGCCTCCTACGGCGACGACGAAACCGAGGCCGCGACCCTTCGCGAGAAGGTGGCCGCGGCACAAGAGGCATCGAGCGACGCCGCCTTCGCCGAGCTTGCCGCGATGACGCCCGACGCCTCGCAAGCAGCCTACGACGAGCACCGCCTGGCCACGCGCGAGGCGGAACTGGCCTACATCGCGGAGGAGAACGCTCTCGAGTACGACCACACCGACGAGCAGCGGTCCGAGAACACCACGTTCTTCCTGTTCACGGTCTTCGGCATCAAGGACCTGTTCATCATCCCCCTCGCCGTCGGCACGGCCTTCGGCATCGGCACGGGGCTGCGCGGCGACTAAACAACTCGCGCTCCCACCGACGCCGAAGCGGAAGCTTCGGGTTCGGAAGCTTCGGGTGTCGGATCGGGTCAGGTTCGACTCGGTTTCGAACCCGAAGCTTCCGATTCGTCATCGAGGTTCTGGCGCAGGATCTCGCAGCGAATCACAGGAAGATTCGCACGCCGACCGCGAGGGAAAGCTCCTCCTCCGGCCGACGCTCGACGTCGCTCGCCACCGGCAGGCGCAGGCCGGCCTCGAGGGCGATGTCGCTTCCCTCGTACATGATGCCCGGCGCGAGGAACAACGCCGCGTCGCCGCTGGTCTCGTATTCGAGATTACCCTCGAGGAACGCGTACCACCCGCCGCCGCTGTTGGCGGCGGTGAACGCAGCGGGCCACAGGCGGTAGACGTAGTTGGCGTCGAGCCGCCCGCTGTCGAACGGGCCGTTGCCGAAGCGGAGGCTCAGATCGTCGCCCGTGTCGCCGGAGTTGAAGCGCCACTGCGCCGCGGCGTTGAACCCGTGCCGGCCGGTGATGAGCGTGAAGACGCCGCCGACCATCGGGTCGAGGCTGTCGCTGGTGTAGGCGTTGTCGCCAACGGGCACGCTGGCCCCGCCGAACAGGGCGAAGCGGGCCGTGTCGAGCGGGCCGAAGTCGTTCTGCCACGGCCGCCACTTGGCCATCAGGTGGATGTCATCGAAGCCGAACGCGTCGTCGAACCGGCCGTCGCCCGAACGATGGCGCAGCGGCACCTGCACGCTCAGCGACACGTCTTCGCTCAGGCCGTAGAAGAGCGAGGCGGTGTACGTCGCGTCGGTGACGGTGTCGTCGCCTGCGCCGTCGAAGAGGTCGACGCGGGCAAGTTGCCGCAGCAACAGCACGCCCTCGCTCGGCTGGGTGGCGGCGTCGGTGAACAATGCCTGCTGCGCCACGGCCGGGCTCGCCAGGCACGTGAGCACCAGCGCGACAAGTGCGCTGCATGGGAAGAACTGGATCATGGTTGTGTGGAGGCAATGCGGACAACGAAGCCACGCGAGTGGCTTCGCCGCCGCCGGGGAAGGTGAAATGAACGGGAGGGGCGCCGCTAGCCAACGCGGATGGACTTCAGCGTGAAGCCGCTGTCCTCGATGGCGGCCCGCAGTTGCGAGCGGCGGACGACGCGCGGCAGCAGGCTGAGCTTCACCTCGCCGTTGCCCAGGTCGAGCGACACGTCGCGCACGCCGGGCACGGCCAGGAGTTGGAGGCGCACGTTCGTGGCGCACTGCGGGCAGCTCATGCCGTAAACGACCAGCGTGGCCGCGTCGGCGTCGATCGAATCCTGCGCCGCGGGCCGCGTGGCCGGGGTTGTGGTCGAGGGAGTGTCCTGGCTCGTCGAGGCGCAGCCGGCGACGAACACGGCGCCCGCGAATGCGAGCGCAAGGGGAATGCGAACAGACATGGTGATTCTCTGCAAAAAGTGGAAGAACGGACGAAGGACCAACCGCGCAGCAGGCCGCGCGGCAGCGGCAGTCGTCACGTTGTCCAGATGCAGAGGTGCGCCCGCGCCGTAGTCGATCGCGCAGGCGGGTGCGCCGCAATGGCCGGCCACGTTGCCGGCGGGGCGGCGTAAGCGAGACACGCCGTCGCGAGCGGGTCCGGCGAGGCCGCGAGGTCCGGCAGGCGCGGCGCCGCGGGCGCGGGTGCCAGCGGCACACTCGCCGGGGCGGCGGGGGCCTCCTCGATGCAGCCACAGTTCGATCCGCCCGGCCCGCAACAATCGCAGTGAGGAACGGCCGGCTCGGCGGGCACCTCGGCACGATGGCCCAACGCCGCCGGGGCGGCAAGGGCGAGCAACACGAGGATGGCCAGCAGACGGGCGAGCACCGGCCAGAAGTGTAGGGCACCGTGCCTCATCATGCGCCGGAGGTAGCCGCGGACCTTGGTCCGCGCGTCGAGCAGACGGTTGATGCCTGACACGCGGAGCAAGCTCCGCGGCTACCCCGGATCAAGCAACGTGGGATGCCGCAAGCTGCGACCGCCGCTGGTCCTGTCGCGCCGCAACCACGATCATGTGGCCGAGGCGGTCACTCGATCACTTCGCCCAGCGACCACCGCACGCCTAGGCCGTCGAGGAGTTGGCCCAGGAGTTCGCCCAGCTTGTCGGCCGGCACGTCGCTCGGCACGTCGAGGCGCAGGCGGATGTGGAAGGGCGGGCGTCCGCCGGGGGGCGGGTGGTCCTCGCCGTCGAAGCCGGTGGCGACGTCGGAGATGTTGACGTTGAGCACGCGCAGGAGGTTGCTGGCCTGGCGAAGCGTGGTCGCCTCGTCGGCGGCGTCAGCAGCGGGCCCGCCGTCGAGCACGAGCTCGTGCTGACCCACGCCCGCGTCGCGATCAGCCGGCCGCTCCACCCAGGCGCGCAGGCCGGCACGTTCATTGAGGATTTGCAGGTCCGAGCGGAACAGCCGCAGCGCATCGTCGCCGCCGCTGACGCGCATGAGCAGCGCGAACCATCCGCCAAGGTTGACGACCTTCACCCCATCGATCCGCGCCCGCCGATCGCCGGCGTAGTGGCTGATCTCCTCCAAAATCCCCGGATGGTCCGGCCCAACGGCGACGAGCAACACGCCGGGTTGTGCGGCGTTGACTGGCGGAATGTCAACTGCATCGGCCACTGCCCGCGACGGTACGCCGGCCCGCCCCAACGCACAATGGCCCGCCGGCTACCGGGGCACGCGGAGGAAGTACGCGACCAGCGCCTGCCAGAATCTCTTGCATTAGCCCCCTCGTCCCGACAATACTGCCCGCCCCGCCCAATCGGCCGCTCGCGCCGATCGCCCGTTGCCATACCCCCTCTCCTGGAGGCCGCCGATGTCTCTTTGCCGCACCATTTGCGTCGCCGTTGTGCTCGTCTTCCTGAGCGCCGGCGCAACCCTCGCGGATGACACGAACCCGTTAGACTGGCACGAAGCCAGGCTGTCGGGCGACGTCGACCTGCACGAAACGCCCTTCGCCGAGGCAGCTCGCACCATCGGAAGTCACGTTGGGTCACACCCGTTCGTGAACTGGCCCATGCTGGAACCCAAGGGCATCACCCGCGAGACGCCCGTGAGCCTGCGCCTGCCGCGGGGAACGCCCGCCGTCCTCGCGATGCGGCTGCTGGTGCACCGCGTGTCGGAGTCGACGGGCCACCGCCTTGCCGTCGCGTTCGAAGAGGGCACGGCCACGATCTCGACGCGCGACGATCTGGCGAAGAACGTGCAAACGCTCGTGATCGACGCGCGTGACCTCCTGCCCGCCGAGGAGGGCCGGCAGGAGGTCGTGAACTTGCTGATCGGCCTGATCCGGGCCGAGGTTGAGCCCACGGCCTGGCGTGCCAACGGCGGCACGATCGCTGCCATCACCGAGATCAACGGCCAACTCGTGATAACCGCCACGCCGGAGATGCTGGCCGGCGTCCAGCGTCTGCTGGCCGAGCTTCGTCCAACCGCACGCGACGGCGACGGCGAGTAAATTACATCAATGCGCCCCTTGCGACTCACCGCGTGGACTCTGGTCGCCGCCCTCTGCCTGACGTGCGCTGCCGCGTCGGCGAACGAGGTGTTGCGCCCCGGCGAGCGGTTGAAGATCGGCCTGAGCGGCGGGCGGATGGCGGACCGGCCGCTGTGGCTCTTGCGACAAATCGGCGACGACGGCCTGCTGGCGATGCCCAACGGCCACACGATTAGCGCCGCTGGCCGGCCGCGCGGGGAGATCGAGGCGCAGCTCATGGAGCAGTTCGGCGCGGGGCTGGCCGTCATCAGCCGGCTGGACGCAGGCGAGGATCACGGCGGCGGGGTGGTCGCTGCGGCGGATCAGGGGCCGCAGATTGATTTGTCAGCCGTTCGCCTGCCGGACAAGTGGACCGGTAAAGCGACACTGGAAGACGTCGTCATGCTCATTCACGACATCGCTGGCATCCAGGCGATCGTGAACTACCCCGCGTTGGAACTTGAAGGCATCAAGCGTGACGCCGAGGCTGACCTTGCCATCCCACCCGGCACCCGGCTCGACGTCGCCTTGGACCACGTGCTGTCGCAACTTGGATCGGCCGCGTTCGCGGAGCTGACGTGGCAGGCGATCGACGGCACGTTGCACATCACAACGTGGGACGACGCGGCGCGTCGGGTTGAAACGCGCGTGTACGACGTCACGCCGTTCGACTTGGATGAGGTGATGGACGTGATTTGCGACACCGTGTATTCCGACTCGTGGCGGGAGAATGGCGGCACGATTGGTTCGATCAGCGTCGTGGACGGTCGACTCGTCATCACGCAGATGCCGCGGATGCACGGCGAGATCGGCGCATTGCTCGCGAAGCTGCGCGGGCCGAGCAATTGAGTTGGCGGGATGCGCAGTTTGTTCGGAATGACGGGGATCAGATTTCAGTTCGTCCGAAACCTCCGAACGCTTGCGGGGTGCCGCCAATACGATGGGAGAGCGATGGCCTACTCCCCCACCTTCGACATCGACGCCGTTGTTGCCGGCAACGTCCGCCTGACCGAAACGCAGGCGTACGAGCTCTACCGGCACGCGCCGCTGCAAGACCTCGGCGACTGGGCCCACGCCGTCACCATGCGGCGGCACCCGGAGGACGAGCGGACGTACGTCGTTGACCGCAACATCAACTACACGAACGTCTGCACGAGCAAATGCACGTTTTGCGGCTTCCGGCGCGACCACGACGACGCCGACAGCTATGTGCTCACCCACGAACAAATCGGCCATAAGATCGAGGAACTGATCGCTATCGGCGGCACGCAGATTCTCATGCAGGGCGGCATGAACGACCGCCTGCCGAAGCAGTGGTACCTCGATTTGCTGCGGTTCATCAGCGAGACGTACCCGACGATCCACATCCACGCCTTCAGCCCGCCGGAGTTCATCGAATTTGAGCGGTTCTGGGGCGAGGACGTGCGCGACATCCTGCGCGAGTTCAAGGCGGCCGGCCTGAAGACGATTCCCGGTGGCGGGGGGGAGATCTTCCCGCCGCGCGTGCGCGACAAGATCGGCCACATCAAGGCCAGCGCCGCCGACTGGCTGCGCGTGATGCGCGTCGCCCACGAGGAGGGGATGAACAGCAGTTGCACCATGATGATGGGCCACATCGAGACGGTGCCCGAGCGCTTCGCGCACATGGGGGTGCTGCGGGAGATGCAGGATTATGCGCTGAAGTTGAAAGTGCTGAGGGAAAAGGAGAAAGGGGCGGAGCAGATTCCGAGCCAGATCGAAGCGATTCAGGAGCGAGTTGAGGCGACCTACCCCGGCACGTTCTCGAAGTCTCCGTTTCCGGAGCTTTCCACTCAGCACTCAGCACTTTTGACTGGTTCCTACGAAGCCTTCATCCACTGGCCCTTCCAGCGCGAGAACGTGCCGCTGGGGCGGGCGAAGGAGTACGACCCGGCCATCCACGGCGACTTTGATTCGCTCAAGCACCCCGACGTGGCCAAGGGCCGCGTCGTGCGGAGCGCGGGGGCGAGCGACTACCTGCGCGTGCTGGCGATCGCGCGGCTGTTCTTCGACAACGTCGAGAGTCTGCAAAGCAGTTGGGTGACGATGGGCCCCAAGGTCGGGCAGCTCGCGCTCTTCTATGGCGCCAACGACATGGGCGGGGCCATGATGGAGGAGAACGTCGTCAGCGCCGCCGGCACGACGTACGACCTGGGCGTGCGCGAGCTATGCCGCCTGATCCGCGACGCCGGCTGGGTGCCGGCCCAGCGCGACCAGTATTACAACGTGCTGCAACGGTGGGACGCCGCCGACGCCCCCGACCTTCAGCCGTTGGCCGACCCGCCGACGCGCAAGGTGGGCAGCCTCGACGACACGAAGTGGATCGGCGCCGCCCCCGGCCTGGAGGAGTTCGGCATCACGGGCGAGGCCAACGACGACAGCCACGCCGGGCGGCGGCACCAACTGACGGTGCTGGGGGACTTGCGGTAGGATCGAACCATGGCCGCCACCCTTGATGCGCCCGTCGTGCCCGCATCGCCCGCGCGATATGCCTCGCCCGTCGTGGAGGGTGTGTCGTGGGAGACGTACAAACGCCTTCGCGACGAGGCAGGACCGGAGACGCGAATCACCTACGACGACGGAAGGATGCAAATCATGCCGCCAGTGTCAGACGGCCACGGGAGTCGAATGGGCCTGCTGCGCAGGTTGGCGGTAGATTACTTCGAAGCGGTGAAGATCGACTTTGAAGATCATGACGTCGTCACACTCGTTGGCGAAAGGGTGCAGAAGGGGTGCGAGGGCGACCAGGCGTTCTACGTCCGCGCCGAGCCGCCGCCGCCGGGGACGGAGGAGCTTAACCTCGCGGTCCACAATCCGCCGGACCTTGTGATCGAGGTCGACATAACGAGTTCGAGCATCCCGAAGGAGCCGATCTACGCTGCGATTGGCGTGGCAGAATTGTGGCGGCTCGACGGCGACGACCTTTCGGTGCGACGCCTGCATCTTGTTCGCGCGGAGTACGAGATATCAACGAAAAGCGGGCTGCTGCCCGACCTGGACGTTGCCGCGCTGGCCGACCATGTTCGCCTCGGCCGCACGGTGCGGCAGGGCGAGGTCGCGGCCCGTTGGCGGGCGTTCCTGGCGCGATGACCGCTCAGTTCATCGTCGCCGTTTCGATCTTCCCCGACACGTCGTGCCGCCAGACGCCCCAGGCGAGGCCGCGGTTGGAGAGGAAGTAGAGCGTCCGGCCGTCGGGGCCGAAACGCGGGTAGATGTCGGCCGAGCCGTTGGCGGTCACGCGCTGCGGGATGCCGCCGGCGCGGCTGATGATCCAGATGTCGTAATTGGGCCGCCCCTCCTCGTCCTCGGTGAGGGCGCTGTAGCAGAGGTAGTTGCCGTCGGGCGACCACGCGGGCCAGGCGACGGCCTGGATCAGCCAATCCTTCTCGAACTCGTCGAACCGCCGACGGTCGGCCTGGTTCGACAGCGATCGCTCGGCGTAGCGGTCGATCACAGCGTCGCCGTCGAGGTCGGTCATCTGCGACGCCGCGGCCACGTTTGTGTTGTTGGTCCACAACTCGTTGTTGTTCACGTACGCGATCCGCCCCCCCTGCGGGCTGATGCGTGGTTGCGAGCCGCCGACGATGTTCGACGGCGGGCTGCCGGGGCCATCAAGCAAGGCCCGCACCTCCAGGTCCTCCAGACTGGTCGCGCTGACGGGCACAAAGCTGAACGCGATCGCCCCGTCGCGGGCGTGCGACGGCGTGGTCGTGCCGTGGACGCGGTCGGAAAAGTTGTCGATCGGCCCGAACGACCCGCGCCGGTTGGCGGGCACGCGGTAGATCCAGCTTCGGTTCTCGCGGTCGCGGTTGGTGGAAAACAGCACGTACAGCGAGCCCGTACGCTCGTCGGGCACGGTCATGTACGCCGGCTCGAGGTCGGCCTGGCGCTTGTCGGTCACTTCACGTTTGGCACCGTTGGCAGGGTTGATCGCGACCAGGCGTGCCTCGCGCAGCTCGTGGCGGTAGCTGCTGGGCACCGCCGAGGGCAGGCGAACGTCATCGCCCTTGCGGTCCGCCGTGGCGCGCCGCACGCGTCGGGCGGCCTCGGGATCGTCCAGCGGAAGCTGCACGTTGCGGCCCGCGGCGAAGAGCGAGACAATGGCCTCGGCGTCGTCGGGCCCGCTCACGCTGCCGTCGCCGCCAGTCACGTCCAAGCCCCACACGCCGGCGATGTCCTTGACGGGCATGTCCTGCTTGGTGCGATCCCCCTCGCGGTCGACGCGGACCTCGCGGTTCAGGTCCGACAGCGCCTCGCTTAAGTTCAGCACCTCCCTCGGCTCACTGCCGTCGGTTTCGACCACCGACTGATCGCTACGCAGCCGAGTGCGCAGGGCGATCCAGCCGTCGCGCGGGTGATACACAGGCACCCACGCCGGCAGCATCACGCTCGACCGCTGCGGCAGGGCAATCGAAAACGCGCCCTGCTTGGCGTCGGACCCGGCCCTGACGACGGCGTTGCTGTCGACGCGGGCCGTGGCGGACTCGTAGAACTCGGCCGCCTCGCCGAGAGGCGTGGCCTCCACCCGGTACTGCTGGCCGTCCTTCAGGTCCAGGCGCGGCACGATGGGCGAGCGACCTGACGCGATCTCCTTGCCCTTGGCGTTGTAGACGGTCAGCGTCGCCTCCGCCGGCTGGCTTGAAATCTCGACCGGCGTGCCCGACGCGCAGCCGAATCCGCCGCCGAGTAGCAGCGGCAGGGCGAGCAGCAACGGGGCGAGCCAACGGGGCGATAGCGGCGGTCGGGTGGGCATGTTCGGAAAGTCGAGCGAATGCGGAAAGTCGAGCGAATGCGGAAAGTCGAGCGAATGCGGAAAGTCGAGCGAATGCGGAAAGTCGAGCGTAAAGGCAGTCGGCGAGGCGGATGCGACTCGGCGAGCCTAGCGCGACGCTTCAGCCAAGCGGCGCAGTTCGGCGGTCAGCTCCGGTAGGCTGCGTCGCTGGGCGTAGTCGGCGGGGGTGCGGCCGGCATTGTCCTGGGCCGCTGGGTCGACGCCGGCCTCGACCAGCGCGCGGGCGGCGGCGGCCTGCTCGGCCAGCGGCAGGCGGCGGAAGCGGGCGTTGTCGATCAGCATGTGCAGCGCGGTTCCCCCGCTCCGTCCGAAGCGGCGGTTGCGCACGCTCACGTTGTTCTTCGCGTAGATCGATGCCACCAGCTCGATCGACTCGGCCGTGTGCGCGAGCAGCAGGATCGGCTGGTTGGACTCCTCGAAGAACGGCGGCAGCCCGCCCGCCTCGGCCAGCAGCGCGGCGGCCTCGGCGTTGCCGGCCTCGAGCGCCAGGCCGAACGGCGTGCGCTCGTCCTTGTCCGGTTCGAGTGGGCGGGCGCCGGCGTCGAGCCACTTTTGCACCTCGGCCACGCCGGGATCGCCCGGCAGCAACGCCGCCTCGTGCAGCGGGCGCCGGCCCGTCTCGGGGTCGGCGTCGTTAGCCTGGCCCAGCAGGGTCGCCCGCTCGCGCAGCGCGGTGGCGACGCCGGCCCATTCCTGAAGTTTCGCAAAGTCGCGGTTGCGCACGGCCTTGGCGACGGCCGCGTCGTCGGGCACGCCGGCCGCCTCCGCGCCGCCGGCCGCCACGAGGGCATCACTTGCCTCCTTTGCCGACGCCGCCGCAGCTTGAAACGCGTTGGCGATGGCCTCCTGCTCCTGTTGCAACGCCGCGTCTGCCTGCTTGCGGGCGGCGGCGGCGAACGCCAGCAGCGTGCGCGGCTGCGTCATCCAGGCGGCCACGTCGTCGTCGGGCAAGGCGACGCCCGCCCCCTCGAGCATCTGCGCCATCCGCCGCCGGGCGCGGGCCCAATCCATCAGCGCGCCCGCGGCGGCGGCGACCTCGATGGGGGACTCGCCCAGCCGCTTCACGTCGCCCTGTTGCCGGCCCGCCTCGGCGAGCTGCGCAATCTGCTCAAAGCCGCCGCCGAGCGCGCCGGCTAAGCCCTCGGTGGCCAAACGACGCGGCGAGGCGGGCGGCAGGGCGGCAAGCTCATCGGCGAGTTCCGCGGCGAAGGCGGCCTCGTCCTCGCGGGCGAGCTCGATCGCGTCCTCCACGCCCCGCCACGCCTGCTCGAGTTCGCGTCGCGCCTTGTCGGCGAGCTGAGCGGCCGCCAGAGCCTCGCCGGCCTCGCCCGCGAGCGCTTCCCAGTCCCGCGAGGCCGCCCGCGCGTCGCCGTCGGCGTACCTGGCGTTCGCCTGCGCGAGCGTTGCCTGAAACCCGTCGCGCGCCTCGCCGGCCGGAAGTTCGGCGACGGCGGCGTCGGCGGCGCGGTGCGACTCGATGAAGGGCGCGAGGTACGCCATCTGCGCCTCGACGGCGTCGGCCGCCCGATCGAAACGGCGCGCCGCCTCGGCCGCGCTGGCACGGGCGGCCAACGCCGCGAGTGCCTCATCGTCGGCCGCCGCGACCGTTCGATCCGCAACGGCCTGTGCCTCGGGGGCAAATAGCGGGTCGAGCCCCTCGCGAAGCTCCGCCAATGCCGCCTCGGCGGCGGCGGCGCGGGCGCGCGACGAATCAATCTTGTCCAGGTCTGCGGCGGTCAGCGCGAGGAGTTGATCGACCACGCCGCCCGCGCGCTCGACGGCGAGGTAGTCGCCGGATTCCACCCGCTCCAGCGACCGCTCCAGCGCGGCGGCGATTGCCTCGTATTGCAACGCGGCGGCGCCGGCGTCGGACGGGCGATTGGCAAGCTGCGCGCGGGCCGCCTCGTGGCGGTTGGCGAGCGCTTCGATGGCGGCCCGTTGCTCGTCGGATCGCTCGATCGCCTGGGCGTCGGCGCCGATGGCGTCGCTCTCCTTCGCGCTGGTGTCGGGCCGCCAGACGTACCCGGGCACGAACTGCGCCAGCCGGCGGCCCGCCTCCGACGCGGCGTTGGCGGCGGCGCGAACGCGCTGCTTCGAGGCATCAGCGCGCGAGCCTCGATCCGCCGGCGGCGGAATCCCATTGCCGCCCAAAGTCTCCACGATCACCCGCGGCGGTGGATCGGTCGCGGGATCGTCATTCGCGTCCGTGGTCAAGGCCGGCTCGGCAGGCTCCGGCGGCAGAATGCCGGTACGGTCGAGCAACGCCACGAGCTTCGGGCGGCCGGGCAGCAGATCGAACCAGACGCCGGCGACGACCAAGCCCAGCAGCAAGACGAGGGCGACCATCGTCCCGAGCAGCCGCCGCCCGCGGCGGTGGCTGGCGGCGCGTTCGGCGAGGGTGCTCGTGTCGGGCCCGCGGCTGCTGAAGGCGGTGAAGGCGCTGCGCAGCGAGTTCGCAATCCCGCCGCTGGACCCCACGTTCATCGCCGGCCCGCCGCCGGGGGCCAAGTGGACGTCGCGCCAGTGCCGCAGCGCCGCGGCCATCTCGCCAGCGCCGTTGTAGCGCCCCTCGCGACGCTTGGAGAGGGCGCGGCGGATGATCGTGTCGAGGTCGTCGTTGAAGTGCGCGTCCTGCCCGACCAGCGATGGCGGCGATTGCTCGATAATCGCCTTGATCGCCCCGTAGTGCGTTTTGCCGCGCACGTCGATGGGCAGGTTGCCGGTGAGCAACTCGTAGGCGATCACCCCGACGGAGTAGATGTCGGTGCGGCCATCGAGCTTGTCGATGTCGCCGTCGGCCTGCTCGGGGCTCATGTACGCCAGCGTGCCGAGCAACTGACCCGGCTGGGTGGCGACGGTCGCGCGGGCCCCGTTGTCATCCGCGAGCCGGGCCAGGCCGAAGTCGAGGATTTTTGGGCGGCCCTCATCGGTGACGATGACGTTGGCCGGCTTGAGATCACGGTGGATCACGCCGCGCGCGTGGGCGTGGGCGACGGCCTCGCACAGTTTGATGATCACGCGCAGCCGCCGCCCGAGGTTGGGGGCGTCCTCGGCGGCCCAGCGGTTGAGCTGGCGGCCCTCGACGAGCTCCATCACGTAGTACGGCCGCTTGCGCTTCTTGTCGTAGCCGGCGTCGTAAACCTGGGCGATGCCCTCGTGTTGCAGCCGGGCGAGGGCCTCGCTCTCAAGCTCGAACCGCCGCTCGATCGATCCGCCGCTCATGTCGGTGCGGATGAGCTTGATGGCGACCCTGCGACGCGGGCGGTGCTGCTGGGCCACCCAGACCTCCCCCATCCCGCCGCCGCCGAGCTTGTGGAGCAGCTTGTACGCCCCGGCGGCCCCGGCGCTCGAACCAGCCTGGGCGTCGGCGGGGGGCGTGCCGACGCCGGTGCCCGGTTGAGGCTTGGGCGGCTGCGAGCGCTGCGACGGACGCGGGGCATCGCGGCGTGGCGGCGCCGATTGCGGGTCGGACTGCTGGGTCAGATCCGGCAGGCTGTCGAGCGCGAAGTGCGAGTCCCCCGCCGATCCTGTTTGGTGGGGGTGGCCGGCGTGGTGGGGGTGGTGGGGGTCGGTGGGCTCGTCGCCGAGGGAGTCGAGTTGCTCGAACGGGTCGGCGCGTGCCGGCGGGCGCGGGCGCCGCCGTTGGGCCGGCCGGCGGGGGTCGCTTGCGTTGGGACCGGAGGGAGGCATGGCGGGACGGTTGAAGCGGGCGCGACCGGGCCGCCGACGTCGAGCCCGCCGACCGCCGCGCCGCGCGGACCGCACCCGATTGTCGGCAATCGGCCCCACGTTGCAAGGCACAACGCTCCGCGAGGCCGCCCGGCCCGTTCCGGGTACCCCCATCGGGGCAGTGGCCCTGGCGGTCCGCCGCGCCCAAGGTGTACGCATCGCCACGACGTGCTCCGCGGGCTGCGGATCGCCAAGGCGATGTCGCCCCGCCCCCGGCTTCGGGGGCGGGGACAAGCCTCCTGGCTCCGGACGGGAAACGATGCCATCGGTGGCCGGGGCGGGGTGGTGGGCGGTGGTGGGCGGGATGGAGGGCTTCAATGGGGGCATTGACCGGGCCGCCGCATTCCCCGGAATGCGGCGGCCTTGCGTTGCGCCCGTGCGACGCGCAAACGCGGGCTCAGCCCGGCGCGATCACCTCGTTGGTCAGCTTCGGCCGAAACGCGCTCGTGCCGCCGTCCTGCTGCTGGCTGTTGACCAGGCTGAGCAGCTCGCCGCGGCTGTTGACGTCGAAGCGCTGGTGGAGCGCCTTGACGTAATTGTGCACCGTGTGCGGGCTGATCCCGAGCTTGTACGCCACCTGCTTCTCGCTGTCGCCCTCGCAGAGCAACGCCAGCGTTTGCTGGAGCCGCGGGGCCAGGTCGGCCGCGGGGTCCTTCGCCTGCTCCATCGCGTCGGCACTCCAGAGCCGGCCGAGCTCGGCGTGGAACAGGCGCATCAGCCGCACCTCGGCGCGGTCGAACGGCTGGCTGGGGGCAAAGCGGTAGGCGACGAGCTGGTCGACCGTCTCCGCGTGGCGCAGCGGCCACTGGCTCAGCAGGGAGTACTTGCCCACGGTCAACCGGTCGCGCGGCCGGACGGCGAGGCGGCCGTCGGGCGTGGTGCCGGTGGGGGCGGCCTGCTCGCCGAGCAGGACGTTGTAATCGTCGGGCCGGTACTCCTCGCGCTCGGTATGGATTTCCCAGACCTCCCCGATGCCGCGCGGCTTGACGGCGTCGCGGCGTACGCCCCAGCCCGCGTCGTGCAACACCGGCGGCGGGGCCCCGTCCTTGCCCCCGCGCCGGCCGGCGGGTTGGCGGAAGCTGATCTCGCTGCTGACGACCATGTCCGCCCCGAGCAGCCCGAGCAGTTCCTTTACCATGTGCCCCCGCCACACGCTTGGGTCCGCCCCCAGCGCGCGCACGTCCCCGATCAACCGAAACGCCCGCCGCACCTGGCGCAGCGTGAGCTTGCGGCGCTCGCCCGCCGGGGCCTGCACGTCCTTGTCGTTCGCTTGCGAGACCATCGTCCCGCGACTGTACCGCAAGCACCCCGCAGCGCCGCACCCAACAAGACGTTACTCCAACCGGACCCACGGGCAGAGCGCGTGAGCGTTCGAGCATCCGGTTCCTCCAACATCACGCCGCACCCGGCTCACAACCCCCATTCGAGCCAACGACAACCCACCCCCACCCCCACCACTTCCCCCATCCCCACCACTTCCTACCTCCCCGTGAACGCTTAGGGGCTCTGCCCCTGGGTCTGCCCCGTAGATCTGACCCCCGAGCTCCCAACGCTTCTCAAATCTTCGTTTCCCCCTCAGTAACGCTCCCCCTCCAGCGCGTCGCGCAGCTCGTCCCACAAGGCCTCGGGCATCTGCGGGACGACACGCACGTCGCCGACGACGCTCATGAAGTTCGTGTCCCCGCCCCAGCGCGGCACGACGTGGCGGTGCAAATGGCCCGGCACGCCCGCGCCCGCGGCCTGGCCGAGATTGATGCCGACGTTGAAGCCCTGCGGGTTCATCACGCCCTTGAGCAGCGTGATCGCCCGCACCGTGCCCGCGTGCAGCTCCGCCGCCTCGGCGTCGGTGAGCAGTTCGAGGTCCGCCACGTGCCGACGCGGCGCGATCATCAGGTGGCCGCTCGTGTAGGGGTAGCGGTTGATGACGCAAACGGTCTGCTCGCTCACCCAAACCACCAGTCGCCGCTGATGCGCGTCGTGCTCGCTCTCGCCAAGCTCATCCACGGCCGTTCGCACGTCGCCGGCGGCGCAGAGGAAGCAGCCGTCGTGCCGCTTCGCCAGCGGATCGCTCGCGGCCGGGTCCTTCTCGAGCGACTTGATGTACGCCATCCGCCACGGGGCGTGGAGCTGCTTGGGGACGTCCGACACAATGTGAGTATAATCCAGTGCTCTACGCGTACACGGCGAACAGGATGGATTGCCACATCAGCCATCCACCGGCAAAGGCGACAATGCCGCAAATCATGGCGCAGCAGGTGAACGTTCGCCACCGCATCGAGGCAATGCCTGCAAGGGCGATCACGGGAAGTGCAAGGAGAGACGCAGCGGCGAGAGGACACCACGAGAGTCCCGTCGCCATGGACGCTTCCGTTGCCATTGACCATTGCCAATCCCACGCGTGTGCGGCTCCGAAAACGCCACCGATCGTCGCGGTCACGGCAATCATCGCGTAGAGCAGCAACGCATGCCGGAGGCTGAAGGACTTGGAGGAACCCTCGGACCTGCGCTGGGAATCAAGCGTCGGAGGAGCGTTCCGTGGCAACATACGGCGGCTTGAGTAGGGTGGGATTCATCCCACCTCCGGATCCGGATGGTGGGATGAATCCCACCCTACTCACCCGAACGCCGCGACGTCGACTAGGTGGGCGATCACGCCCGCCACCGCGCCGAAGCCGAGGGCGAACATTACGAGGTAGGCCGTCACGTCGCGGGTGAGGCGGGGCGAGGTCTGCCAGAACGCAAGCAGGCCCGCGACGGCCAGCGAGGCGAGCGTCGCGAGGGCGAGCAGGATCGCCACCACCGGGGCTGACAGCCACACGCCGCCCGTCACGGCCCACTGCATCGCGACGTAGCCGACAAACCCGCAGACGAGGATCGTCGGCCAGACGATGCGCAGCGGGGCGAGCAGGCGTGCAAGGCCGGCGGGGCGTGTCGGTCGAGTCTGGGCCATCAGCGCGGGCGGTAGAGTCGAAAGAGCAGCAGGCCCGCCGCGAGGCCCAGCAGGTCGGCGACGTAGTCCATCGGGTCGGCGGTGCGGCCGAAGGGGGGTTGGGTCAGCTCGTCGAGGGCGCCGTAAATCGCGCAGCAGAGGACAGTCACCCCGACGCCGCGGCGGAAGCCGCGGGTTCGGTGGTCTCCCGAACCCGCAGCTTCCGCTGCGGCGTGGTTCGCTGGGACGAGCGCGTTCATCAGCAGGAACGCGAGGCCCGCGTAGCCGAGGAAGTGGACGATCTTGTCGACGCCGACCAGCCGGTCCTCCGCGGCGCCGTCGTCGGGCAGGAACGGCGGCACGTGCGTGACGACAAACGCGAGCGTCCAGTAGACCGCGAGAACAACGCGCGGTCTTTCCCGCAAAAACCGTTGGAACGCGCGAGGCACGGGGAACGACGTTTCGGTGTCGATGAACGTCTCAAGGTAGCTGCGACGCCACGCGTCGCAGGGGGGAGCGAGACACGCTCGCGCAAAGCCTGCGTCGCGTAGCGACGCAGCTACCCCTTGACATTGGAATTGCTCAGGCGCTCAGCGCCTCTTGGGTGCGGCGCGTCGAACCGGCGCGGAGCCCGGTTGTACCCGTGCGAAATACGCTCGCTTCGGGCGACTCGCCCGCCTCCGCGACGTCGAGCATGGCTTCCAACTCTTCCGCCAGTTTGCGATAATCGGCCGCGCCGTTGCTCGCCGGGTCGTAGGTCAAAATCGGCTGCCCGAAGCTCGGCGCCTCCGCCAGCTTGATGTTCCGCCGCACCTTCGTCTCGAAGAGCTGCCCATCACGCCACGGCAAATCGTGCTCGCGGGCGCTGTCGAAAAAGCCCTGCAACTCGCTCACCACATCCGCCCCCAGCCGCGTCTGGGAATCGAACATCGTCAGCACCACGCCCAGCACCGAGAGCTCCCGGTTGATCTGCTTGGCGACGAGCTGCGTGGTTTCCAGCAGTTTCGCGAACCCCTGCAACGCCAGGAAGTGCGCCTGCATCGGCACCAGCACGTGCCGCGCCATCGCCAGGGCGTTGATCGTCAGCAGGCCGAGGCTCGGCGGGCAGTCGAGCAGGACGTGGTCGTAGTCGTAGCCGATGCGCCCGATGGCCCGCTTGAGGCGCATCTGCTTCTCGTCGGCGTCGATCAGCTCCGTCTCCAGGCCCGCCAGATCGAGACTGCTCGGCAGCAGGTGGACCTCGCCCCCACCACCGTCGCCTTGCAGGTTCTCGACATCAAGGTGCCGCACCGCCGCCAGCACGCCGGCCTCGTCGCGCAGGACGTCGTACAGCGTGGCCCCCTCGTCGGGGTCGACGCCGTAGTTGATCGTGAGGTGCGCCTGCGGGTCGAGGTCGACCAGCAGCACGCGCCGCCCGCGTTCGGCGAGGGCGGCGCCGAGATTGACGGTCGTGGTCGTCTTCCCGACGCCGCCTTTTTGGTTCATCAGGGCGATCGTGTGCATGGCGTTCCCATCCTATCGGACGTTCGCCGCCCGCGCCGGTAGGGCTCGGCGGGAGGGCCGGGTTCCACCCCGGCCTCGGGCACCGGCTGACGTGGCCGACCCGAGGCCGGGGTGGAACCCGGCCCTCCCGGTGCGTCCATAGACTGCCGCCATGAGCAATCGCACGCCCGTTGCCCTGATTATCCGCGATGGCTGGGGCAGCAACCCCAATGCCGATCACGACGCCGTCAACGCCGTCAAGCGGGCGAACACGCCCACCGCTGATCGGATTTCGCGCGACTACCCGCGCACGCTCATTCAGACCGACTCGATGGACGTCGGCCTGCCCGACGGCACGATGGGCAACAGCGAGGTCGGCCACCAGAACCTCGGGGCCGGGCGCATCGTGGACCAGGAGTCGGTGCGCATCACCCGCGCCGTTCGCGACGGCAAGCTGATCGAGAACGACGCCCTCGTCGCTGCCTGCGAGCACGCGAAGGAGAGCGGGAGCAAGCTCCACCTCTTCGGCATCCTCAGCGACGCGGGCGTCCACGGGCTGCTCGAACATTTGTACGGCCTGCTCGACGTCGCGAAGCAGCAGGGTGTGTCGCCCCACCGGGTCTTCATCCACGCCTTCACCGACGGCCGCGACACGCCGCCCACGAGCGGCAAGCGATACGCCGAGGAGGTGGCCCGCCAAGTGCGAGGAGATCGGCGTCGGCCGGATCGCCAGCGTCATCGGCCGGTACTACGCGATGGACCGCGACAACCGCTGGGATCGCGTGCAACAGGCCTACGACCTGCTGACCGGCCCGCGCGACGGACGCCCCCAACTTCCCCGACGCCGCCGCCGCGATCGAGGATTTTTACACCGACAACGACGACCCCAACCGGAAGGGCGATGAGTTCATCACCGCCCGGACGATCGGCGACGCGAGCGAGTCGCGCGTCGAAAGCGGCGACAGCGTCCTCTTCTACAACTACCGTGGCGACCGCCCGCGCGAGCTGACGAAGGCCTTCGTGCTCGATGATTTCGACGGCTTCGACCGAGGCCCGAAGCTCGACGTGCGCTTCACCACCATGACCGCCTACGAGACGGGCCTGCCGGTTCACGTCGCCTTCCCGAAGGCCCCGAAGATGGCCGACATCCTCGGCGATTACGTCTCCCGCCAGGGCCTGCGGCAGTTCCGCAACCGCGGAAACGGAGAAGTACCCGCACGTCACGTTCTTCTTCAACGACTACCGCGACGACCCCTTCGAGGGCGAGGATCGCCAGATCGTCCAGAGCCCGCAGGACGTGACGACCTACGACCAGAAGCCCGAGATGTCGTCGGCCGGCGTGACGCACGAGGCGGTCAAGCGCATCGAGAGCGGCGCGTACGACCTGCTCGTGGTCAACTTCGCCAACGGCGACATGGTCGGCCACACGGGCAATCTCGATGCGGCAATTAAAGCGTGCGAGGCCGTCGATCACGGGGTTGGCCTGATTCTCGATGCCCTCGCGAAGCAGGGTGGCAGCGCGATCGTCACCGCCGACCACGGCAACGCCGAGCAGATGACCCTCGACGGCCAAGAAGGCGGCCCGCCGCACACGGCGCACACGCTCTACCCGGTCGAACTCGTCGTCGTCAGCGACGACCATCAAGGTCGGCAACTGCGCGAGGGGGGTCGGTTGGCCGACGTGGCGCCCACGCTGCTCGACCTGATGGGCCTGGAGAAGCCCGAGGCAATGACGGGCACGAGCCTCCTCACTTGATTTTGCAACAGCGCCTTGCATCTGCGTTCGCAACACTTAGATTGATCAGGTCGCACCGGGGACACTGCGGGAGACATGCTTCTTCAAGGGTCCGCTCGGACCCGCTCCGGGCGATGATGCAGGCGAGGTTTGTGGCAGCGGCACCTGGCGTGCCAACCCGGACTGGCCTGCGGCTTCAAATCGACCGGAGATGCACATGCGCACTCAAATCCTCACCGCCGCCCTCGCCCTCGCCGCGACGGCCACCCTGGCTTCGGGCCAGGTTTCAACCTTCTACTTCAGTGACTTCGAGGGCACCGA
Organism: Tepidisphaeraceae bacterium; assembly: GCA_965214125.1. Classification (GTDB taxonomy): domain Bacteria; phylum Planctomycetota; class Phycisphaerae; order Tepidisphaerales; family Tepidisphaeraceae; genus CBDCBA01. The sequence goes on along the minus strand of CBDCBA010000024.1, from coordinate 568,637 downwards.
CGGCGGCTTCGTCTCCGGCGGCGTCGGCGACTGGGAGCGCGGCACGCCCTCGCCTTACGTCGCCGCGAACGAGCCGGCCAGCCGGACATTCGGCAACGGCGGCATCAACGCCGCCTTCTCCGGCGACGAGCTTTGGGCGACCAACCTCGACGGGTCGCACACCAACCCGAGTCCAACTGCCTTCAGTTCGCTGCAGCAGACGTTCGACTTCTCCGGCCTGGCCGGGCCGATCACGCTGTCGTTCATGCACTACCTCAACTCCGGCAGCAACGCCTTCGACATGGCCAGCGTGCAGGTCAACGGCACCTCGCTGATCACCTACGACGGCGACGAGGGCAGCTTCGACGACGGCGGCACCCCCGGCGACGCCAGCGACGACACGGTCGTGTTTGCCCCGGCGACCGTCGACCTTTCGGCCTTTGCGGGGCAGTCGAGCGTGCTGCTCGACTTCAACTTCTTGCAGAGCACCGTTGTCGCCCGTGACGGCTGGTACATCGACGACGTGCTAATCACCGGCGTCGTCCCCGAGCCGACCAGCCTCGCCCTGCTGGGCCTGGGCGGCCTCGCCGCGCTGCGCCGCCGCCGGTAACACACTCGCTTCGTTTCATCGCACGCCGCCCGCGACGACCCCGTCGCGGGCGGCGTGCTGCGCGCGACGCGGCGATCGGCCGTTCCGCCCCGATGGCCCGGTTCGTAGCGTTGGGTCCTTGTGTTCCCCACTGAAGCTCCAATCGTGGTCCCCCTCGCCGCCTCCTTTCCGTCGACCACGATCCTGTGGTTCCTGCTGATTGGCGTGATGCTGGTGGGCGTCGGCACGATCGGGCACGCGCTTTCGAAGATCTGGCTCTCGACCTCGACCGTCTACCTCGTCGTGGGCCTGCTCATCGGCACCGGCGGGCTCGGGCTGCTGGCGGTCGATTTCGTCGAGAACGCCAAGTTCCTCGAGCATCTCACCGAGGTGGCGGTCGTCATCTCGCTGTACGGCGTGGGGCTGAAGATGCGCATGCCCCTGCGCGACCGCCGCTGGATTGGGCCGGTCGTGCTCGCGAGTGTGACTATGACCGCCACCGTCGGCCTCGTCGCAGCGATCGGTTTCTGGGGGCTGGGCCTGGGCATCGGGGCGGCCGTGCTGCTGGGGGCCGTGATGGCTCCGACCGACCCCGTGCTGGCGTCGGCGGTGCAGGTGAACGACCCCGACGACCAGGATCGCCTCCGCCAACTGCTGACCGGCGAGGCGGGCCTCAACGACGGATCGGCCTTCCCGTTCGTCTTGCTGGGCGTGGGCCTGGCGGTGCCAGCCGAGCACGCGCTGGGGGCCTACGGCTGGAAGTGGTTGACGGTCGACGTGCTCTGGAAGGTCGGGGCGGCCCTGCCGCTGGGGTGGTACGCCGGCTGCCTGATGGGGCGGGTGAGCGTGTGGGTGCGACGTCGCTGCGGCGGGGCGGCGGGGAGCGACGAGATGCTGGCAATGGGGTTGATCGCCCTCGTCTACGGGCTGTCGCTGCTGATCCACGCCTACGCCTTTCTGAGCGTCTTTGCGGCGGCGGTGGCGTTGCGGCGGTTCGAGATGGAGAAGACCCAGGCCGACACCGCCGCCGAGGCCGAGGAGGCGTCGCGGCAGCACGATCACGAGCCGGCGGGCATCGCCAGCGATGATCCGGCCGAGCTTGCCAAGGAACAGCTTTACGCCGCCGATGCCCTTGAACGCCTCGCGGAGATCGTGCTGGTGGTGCTGGTCGGGGCGGCGATGAGCCACGCGGTGCTCAGCGGCACGATTTTCGGCTGGCCGGGCATTTGGGCGTTCGCGTTCGCCTGCCTGCTGCTCGTGCGGCCGATCGCGGTGGTGACGACGCTGCACGGCTGCGGCATCGCCTGGCCGCACCGGCTGCTGGCGGCCTGGTTCGGCATCCGCGGGATCGGCACGCTCTACTACCTGACGCACGCCTTCAACCTTGGCGTGGCCGATGCCGAGCCGGAGGCCGCCCGTCGCCTGGCCGATCTGGCGTTGGCAACGGTCGCCCTCAGTATTGTGCTCCACGGCGTGACCGCGACCCCGCTCCTGGCCTGGTACTCCCGCCACCGCGACGCCACGCCGAAGCCCGCGCAGCCGTAACAGGTTCCCTCACAACAAGATGGGGGAAATCTGCTGGCGCAGCAGAAAGTTCTGGCTTTTCACCGATCCGCCGGTCGCTACAATCGCCAACCTGTTAAGGGTGCCCGGCCGCTGGTTGGTTAGGACGGAAAACTTTTTTCTTCGCCAGCCAACGATTGCGGCGGGACGAAGCCAGTGCACGGGATGAGGAGTCGGCGCCGCGATCACATGGGCGCGGCGTCGGAAGCGGAGAGGGGTCGCGGCCTCGCGGGGCGTGCCACGACGGTGGCCGCCCGATGGATGCGAGGTCGGCCGAGCAGGCCAAGTGGTCTGTTCGGGCGGGAACTCGGTCGCGGGAAACGACCGAAGTTCGCGTGGCCTGATGGCCGATGACATGGGAGTCGTGCAGGTCCGCGAGGCCCCGATGGTGCAAACCTTCGGGGCCTTGCGCTTGCGCGGACAGGGTTGAACCGGTGAGCGGTCAAACCCCAAATCGCACCTAGAGCGGATGACCTTCAACCCTGGCGTCTGCTGTAGGGTGGGCACAGCCCACCGTCCGGATCCGGGGTGAGCCGTGCTTACCCTACAACAGACGCCGAGGCTACGCCTGAGGTGCAACCGCACTTGCCGCGCCGTGTCCCGCGAGGCGGCCGGTGGCCCAGGCCCATTGGAAGTTGAACCCGCCGATGCGGCCGTCGAGGTCGAGGATTTCCCCCGCCAGGTGCAGGCCGTCGCACGCTTTGCTCGCCATCGTCTTCCACGACACGTCCCCCAGCGGCACGCCGCCGGCCGTCACCTCGGCGTGATTCCAGCCGCGCTCCTGCTCCACCGGCAGCGGCAGATCGACCAGGGCGTGAACCAGCCGGCGGCGATCATCACGCTTCAGGTGCGCCATTGCCTGCTCGCCGTTCACATCCGCCCAGCCGATGACGGCCCGCAGGACGCGATCGGGCAAGTCGAACTTCACGCTCGCGCCGCCGCTTGACCACTGCTCGAGCACGCGCTTCACCGCCAGCTTCGGCATGCGTTCCGCCAGGCGAACCAGCGTGGCCTCGACCGTCTCGAAGCGCTCGCCCGGCAGCAGGTTCAGCCGCCACTCGACGCCGCGGCCGGCGTGCTTGTTGGCGAGGTAGTGCCGGCTGGCGTCCATCACGAGCGGCCCGCTCAGGCCAAAGTGCGTCCAGAGGAGCGACCCCGTTCGCCGATCGACCGGCCTGCCGTCCGCCAGCGTCGTCAGTTCCGCCTCGTGGCTGGCGCCGGTGATGTCAGCGTGGAACCAGTGCTGCTGGAGCACGATCGACACGAGGGCCGGGTGCGTCGGCGTGACCGCGTGACCGAGCGTTCTGGCAAGTTCGTAGCCGCCGCCGTCGCTGCCGGTCTTTGGCAGGCTGCGGCCGCCGGGCGAGAGAATCAGCCGCTTCGCGCAGAGTTCGCGCTCGCCGTTGATCGTCAGCCAAAAGCCATCACCGTCGCGCTCGACAGCGGTCACGCGACTCTGTGTCCAAAGCTCCGCCCCGAGTTGATCGAGCCGCCCGAGCAGGGCGTCGAGCACGGTCCGGGCCTTGTCGGTGGTCGGGAAGAGCTTGCCCGTCGGCTCGCGCTTGAGCGTCACGCCGAGCGACGCCATCCACGCGACGGTGTCGTCGGCGGTGAAGCTGCCGAGGACGTTCTTCACGAACCCCCGGCTGGCCGCGTTGTAGTCGCGGTGATCGACCTGGTAGTGCGTGACATTGCACCGCCCGCCGCCGGCCACGAGGATCTTCGCCCCCGGCTTTTTCGCCCCGTCGAGCAACACGACGCGGGCGTCCGGGCTCGCCTCCTTCGCAAAAATCCCCGCCGCCATCCCCGCCGCCCCTGCCCCGACGATGGCGGTATCAGCGGAATCGGCGGCGGTCACGCTTCACCGTAGGGGTCGACCGTTCTCGACCACGTTCCCATAGCCGCGACTCAACGAGTCGCGGTCTGACTCCGGCTACCTGATCGGATGCGGATCGTAGATGTCGACGCGGTTGCCGGCTCGCGGCCGGAGAGTTAGGATGATGTTGAGCCACGCCGGCTCGTTTCCGCCATGATTGCCGATGACATCCTTCCGCCATTGCCGCAGGCGTTGCCGCAAGGAGCGGCCGGGCACCTGTTAGCCTCCTGCGTGGCCGAGTACAACGCGCTCAAGGCGTTCGACCGCGAGACGTTCACCCTCGACGCCGACCCAGCCAAGGCTGCCCGCGCCGAGCAGCTACGCGAGGGGTGGCGGCGTTGGGCCGAAGAGGCTGACCTATTGCTGACACGGCTGGTCGGCGCGGACGCGATCGCCACCGCCGACCGCAAGCAACTCGAAGCGATGGTGTTTCACGCCCGCCACATCGTCCGCCGCGATGTGGAACTCCTGCGCCGCCGGTTGAAGCAAGCTGAGGCGGGGGAAGTGATTACGCGAGAGGAGGCTAGGCGTGCCTTGGGACTACGAGATCGTCGCTGACGCTTGGGCGTCACTTCGCACACTCGAGCCGCTGGTACAGGAGGCGTTGCTGGACGAACTTGAAGACCTTTGTGAAACGGGCGGCGAGGAGATGTTTGCACCGTTCGATGGTGAGGTGGGCCTCGAAGTTTACCCCGTCGTTGATGGTGAGTTGCACCGGCTGGCGTTGGACTTGCTCGCGAATCCCCGCCTGAAGCGGTTGCTGCTGCTCGACGTTCAGGAACTCTGACGAGGGAAGGGAGACATGCGAACCTGCCAGAGGAGCATTACGCCCCGTCAGGAAAAATCGGTGATTGCCTCCGCCCCGCGCAACGCCAAGGCGTGGATCGTCAGTGCCGGGTTGAAGCCGCCGTTGGTGACGTGCAGGCTGCCGTCGAGGATCCACAGGTTCGCGTGGCCGTGGACGCGGCCGAAGCGGTCGCAGACGCTCGTGGTCGGGTCGTCGCCCATGCGACACGTTCCGGCCTGGTGCTGGCCGGCGGAGAGGCGGAGGGTGGTCGCGTCGCCGACAGGGCGAACGTGCCTGGCACCCGTCTCGGCGATCCATTGCATCGCCTTTTCCTGCATGAATCGGGCGGAGTCGAGCGTGGCGGGGTGCGTTGTGCCGCCGAGCCGGGCGACGGGCAGGCCCAGGCTGTCGCGTACGGCGGGGTCGAGCGTGACGCGGCAATCGGGCGACGGAATCTCGTGGACCGGGCCGACGACCTCGATCGTTCGCGGGTAGGCGTGCCGCATGTACCGCTTGTTGGCCAGGCCCCAACTCGGCACGCCGGGCGGGCGGGGCTTTTGCCAGAAGGCGATCGGCAGCTTGACGAAATCGTCGGCCAGCATCCCGCCGCCGATGATGCCGGGGTTCCCGTGGTTCCACCGGCACGTCGACACGCGCGGCCCAGGGCCTCCCCCGGGTTGAACGGGCTCGGCCATCACGCCAATCGCGCCGACATAGTGGTGGCCTTGCAGGTTCCGCCCGACCTGATCGTTCGCGTTGCCCAGGCCGGCAGGATGTTGGCGGGTGCGTGAGATCAACAGTAAACGAGCAGATTCAATCGCCCCGCAGGCAACGACGACGTGCCTTGCCTTTGGCGAATGCTCAGCGTGCTGCGCGTCGACGTAAATCACGCCGATGACGTCGCCGCGGTCGTTCGTGTCGATGCGGGTGACGCGGGCGCCGGTCACGAGCGTGCAGTTGCCCGTCGCGAGGCCGCGGGTGAGCAGGGTGTTGAAACCGCCGTTCTTGGCGTCGGTCGGGCAGGCGAAGCCGGGGCATTCGCCGCAGCCAACGCAGGCGGGGCGGCCGTTGTAGGGAATGCTGTTGATGAGCAGCGGCACCGGCGCGGTCGGCCAGCCGAGGCGGTCGGCGGCGTCGGTCAGCAGCCGCGCGGCGGGATGCATCGGCATGGGCGGCATCGGCAGGGGTTTGTCGCGATGGATGCCGCTGCCGCCGTCGAGTCTCGCGTCGCCGCAGACGCCGACCTCGTGTTCGATGCGCTCGTAGAACGGCGTGAGGTCGTCGTAGCCGATGGGCCAGTCGGCGAGGGAACTGCCGGCCGGCACGCCGTACTCGGTGGCCATGCGGAAGTCCTGCGGCATGAAGCGCCACGCCTGCCCGCCGTAGACGACCGTTCCGCCGCCCAGGGCCATCGCGTTGTTGTTCCACCCGCCCTCGTGCGGGCGCGGCGTAACCTGTTTGCCGCCGGCGGTGACGAGGACGCGCGGGTTGCCGTCGAGGCTCGGCCCGGTGTTGTGGCCGTGCAGGGCGACGCGGTGGTTCCGCAGGTGATCGCGCCGCTCACTCGCGTACGGAAACGGTCGGCCGCGCTCCAGCACGAGCACGCGCCGGCCGGCGAGCGCGAGCGTTCCGGCCGCCGTCGCGCCGCCCGCGCCGGTGCCGACGACGATGGCGTCGTAGTCGGTCGATGTGCTCACGCCCGCCCCCGCGTCGCGCCGGCGCGGTAGCCGATCATGGCCCAGGCCGTTTCGCCGAAGTTCGCGCCGTTGCCGGGGTCGCCGTAGTAGCCTTGGCAGACGAGCGTGACGGCGGCGTCGAACCATTGGTTGGCGGGGATTGGCCAATCCGTCTGCGCGTTGCCCCGTTCGAGCTTCGCCAGCAAATCGTGCTGCGCGTCGGGCGTCGCTTCGTGAAACGCGCGGCCGAGTTGATGCGTCGCCTCGGCCTCGAGGGCGACCAGGCCGTCGGCGAGGTGCGGCGGGGCGTCGCCGAGTTCGACCATCCGAACCACGAACGCCGGCACGTCCAGGTCGCACGCGCCGGGCCAATCGTCCGGCGGAACGATGCAGTCGCAGAGGGCGGCAAGCGTGTCGGGGTCCACGGCGGGCGACTCTACCGCACGGACGCGCCCGCGATACGGTGGCGGCGTGACGTCCCCCGATTGCCTTGCCTGCTGGCCGATCGCTTCGCCCGAGGTGGTCGGCCTCGACCCCACCGCCGTCGCGGCGTTCGTGGCGGAGGTCGACGCCTTCTGCCCCATAAAGGGCGCCCGCTCGCTCGCGCTCGTGAAGGAGGGGCGGCTGGTCTGGGCGGGGGACGAGGCGGGGGCGACCTACAACTGCTTTAGCGTCAGCAAAGCCGTCACCTGCACGGTCGCGGGCGTGCTGCATCGGCAGGGCAAGCTCGATCTCGACTGCCCGGCGGCCGAGGCGTTGCCGTTCCTGCAAGACCTTTACCCGGCCGTCACCGCGCGGCATTTGCTGACGATGACCAGCGGGTACAACGCCCACGGCGGACGGTATGGCGTGGCGATCGACGGCCTGGATCGGGAGCCCAATCGGCCCACGCTGGCGGGCGGCGGGTTGAGCGACGGGTCGATGACGCCGCTCGATCCGGTCAAACCCCTCTTTGCGCCCGGCACGCATTTTCACTACCACGACGATGCGATGCGCCTGCTCGGCGCGCTGCTGGCCGCCCTCGCCGGCGAGCCGATCGATCGGCTGTTTGCTCGCATCGTGGCTGAACCGATCGGCCTCGACGGCTGGTTTTGGGACGCCTACCTCGCCAACGGCTTGGGCCCCGATGCGGCCAGCGGGTTCTTCACAAATGCCCTGGGCCTGGCCAAACTCGGCCAGCTTTGGCTCGACGGCGGCCGCGGGCTGTTCGCAAGCGAGTGGCATCGCCTCGCGACGACGCCGCAGGTCGATCACTTGCCGCAGTACGACGGCCCCCTGTTCCGCGGGTTGGCGGTCGGGGGCGTCTTCGGCTTCTGCTGGCGCAGCAACGCGGGGCGGCGAACGTTCGCCCACCTGCCGGGCGACGCCTTTTGGATCAGCGGATGGAACCACATCAAGCTGTTCGCCGCCCCGTCGATCGGCCTGGTCATCGCCCGCCTCGGGTTCGACGGCGCCGTGCCGAACGATGACGCGCGGTGGGACGAGGCGTTCGCTTGCCTTTTGTCGTGATCCGGTTGTCCGGCGTTGCGGAACCAGGGTGCCCGAGGGCTCCGGTTAGCCGCCCCGCCTTGCGGGGCGCGTGGTAGGCCGCTGAGCGCCCCGCGAGGCGGGGCGGCTAACGCCGAGGATGGTTCTCAACCTTTGCGCCGCGTTCACGCCTTCTCCCACAGAATCGGGTTGCGCGGCGAGTCCATGACCTGGCCGACCTCAATGCCGGGGCTCCACGTCTTGGCGTCGTTCTCCTGGTTGGGGTTCTTGGGGGCCTGCATGGTCATGTCCTTGTCCATGTAGATGATCGTGTGGACCTTGCGCGGCTTGTCCGTTGTGTTCGGCCCGGCGCGGTGCAGGGTCCAGCCGAGGTGGAAGCTGACCTCGCCGGCGGCGTAGGGCTCGTAGCTGCTGACGACACCCTCCTTCTTGATCGCCTCGCGGATGAGGCGCTCGGAGTCGTCGCTGATGGCGATGTCGCGGCCGACGTTCTTGATGTGACTCCCCTTGCCGAACTCGAGCGGGCCCATCTCGAGGGGCGTCTCCTGGAGCGGGACCCACGCCGTCACGCACTTGGCGGTGGCCATCGGCCAGTAGTACTGGTCCACGTGCCACGGCGTAAACCCGCCGGCGGGCTCTTTGTACAGCGCCTGGTCGTGCCACATGCGCACGCCGTCGGTACCCAGCAGCTCGCTCGCGATGCGCGCGAGACGCTTGGAGAAACTAAAGGCCTTTGCCTTGTCGTCCTTCTCCCACAGGTTGCCGACCTGGATGAACGCCTTGCCGTAGGTGTCGCGATCTTCCAGCTTGGTCTGGGGCGCCCGCGCGAGCGTGAGCTGGGTGATGACCTCGGCGTACTCGTCGAGCACGTCGGGGGTGAAGACGTTGGGCAGCTTGACAAAGCCGTCCTCGCGGAAGCGTTGCTTCTGCGCGTCGGTCAACTCGTAAGGCGCATCGAGACGGGGATCGGTGGGGGTGGGGGTGGTCATGGGGGTGGCAAACTAGCGGCGGTGGCAACGCAATGCTGCGCGACGATCCGGCTACACTGGCCGACCCTTGGCGGCGGCCGACGATCTATCCTCTTCCTCGGCGCCGCCCGTCACGGCGAGCCAGCGCTCGGCGGTCGACCCGGACGCCGTGCCGATCGACGACTCGGGCTACGCCGACGAACTGCTCGCCGAGGAGCACGTCGCCCGGCCGGTAAAGCTCAGTTTGGAGAGCCTGGTCCGCGGGTACTTTTGGGTGATCTTCAAGAACGTCGTCGGCTGGCTGGCGATCGCGGCGAGCCCGATCCTGGGCGTGCTGTTGCCCGGCCCCGGCGGGATCCCGCTGTTCATCATCGGCTTCGCGCTGGTCACGTTTCCGGGCAAGCGCCGGCTGACAACGCACGTCTTCCGCGGGCGGCAGCTTCCGATCGACTCGCCTTTGTTCACAGGGCTGATCACCTTCTTTAGCGTGCTGGTGACGGTCGGGCTGATGTGGGCGATCTTCGAGCGGTTCGAGTGGATCGTCGCCAAAATGCCGCTCCTGGGCCGCTACGCCGGCGGGAACGTGACCAAGCTGCTGGGCATCGCCGTCATCGCGTTGCCGGCGACGATGATCGTCACGTGGGTCGGGCTCAAGATCCTGAACTACGTGCTGCTGCGGTGGGTGCCGCCGATCCGGCGCTTCCTGCGTCGCACGCTGCGCAAGTACGGCGTGAAGCTGTTGCCCACGCGTCGCCGGCGCATCGGCGGGGGCGGGGTCGAACTGGTGAAGGACGAGATCATCGGCCTCGACGAGTCGCGCGCCCGCAAGCTGCGCCGCGCGTGGGGCCGGTTCAAGCCGTGGCTGGGCCGGCTGGCGGGCGTGAGCCTGACGGTGGCGGTGCTGTTTTTTGTCATCGCGCCGGTGCTGCGCGAGTGGGAGGCTGTCGAGGTGCGCATCGGCCGGGTCGACCCGCTGCGCATCGCCTTGGGCGTGGCGGCGTACGCGGCGGGCCTGCTGCTGTTTCGCACCCAAACCTGGCGCGGCGTGCTGCGCGGTTTTGGCGAGTCGGTGCCGCCGCGCGCGGCGGCGCGGGTCTGGTCGCTGGGGCACTTGGCGCGGTACATCCCAGGGCGGTCGTTCCTGGTGCTGCGGATGGAGCTCGCCCGGCCGTACGGCGTGAGCGGGGTGCAGGCCAATGTCGGGCAGCGCGTCGAGGGTCTGCTGGCGCTCTTCGCGGCGATTGGCGTGGGGGCGGTCGCCTTCTGGTGGGTCGCGTGGCAGCGCCTGCCGAACCTGCACTGGCTCTGGCTGACGCTGGCGGTCGTGCTGGCGGCGGGGTGTCTGATGGCGGTGCCGACGGTCTTTTACAAGGTCGTCCCAAGCGACGTCGCCCGGCGCACCACGCGGCGCGCGGGCGTGCGCCGGCTGCACTGGGCGCGGCTGACGGGCCTGCTGCTCTGGCAGGCGCTGGGGGTGCTGTGGCAAAGCCTGGCGGTCTGGCTGCTGATCGGCGCGGCGCTCTCCGCCGACGGCGCATTGCTGGCCGTCGCGGGCGCCTGGGCGTGCGGGTGGGCGGCCGGGCACCTGGCGCGGTGGGCGCCCGGCGGGATCGGCGTGCGCGAGGTGGTCTTCGTGGGCGCCCTGAGCGTGCTGCTGCCGGTCGCGCTCCGCGACGAGATGCAGGCCGTCTTCAGCGGCAGCGGGCTGATCGCCATCGACCTGGCGCGGGTGGTCGGCTTCGAGTTCGACGCCCTCGACGATCCGCGCGCCTGGCAGGACGTCTGGTGGGCGTTCCTCTTCTTCCTGGCGCTGCTGCTGCGCCTGGCGACCACGGCGGCCGAGTTCCTGCTGGCGACCCTCGCCACCCTCGCCGACTGGCGTGCCGTCGTCGCCTTCATCCGCGGCGAACGCCCCACAACGCCGGCCACGGCGTGACTGGACTGCGGCGATCGCAGCGCGCGTCATCCCCCGCGGCTCGACCGAAGCGCGGAGCAAGCTCCGCGGCTACCACCGGAAGCCAGCGTGCGAGGCGTTCTACGTCGTGAAGTTCATCACGATCAACGCCGCCATGTACAGCGCCCAGATGACGAGCAGCCCCACGAACACCTTGCGCCCGCCCCGCGACGGGGGCGTCGACTCCTCAAAGAAATCGGACGGGGAATCGTCGGGAACGGGATCAGTCATCGGGGGCACGTGCGTCATCGGTGCAGTTGCACGATACGCACCCCATCCGAACGAACAAAACGCACCGCTCACCCCCTCTCCCAACGCCCAGTCGCTCTGCGGCTGGGTCCGTTCGTCTCACGGGTCCGATCGTCCCAACCATCAAAAACGTCGTCCTCAACCGCACACTTCAGTGCGCGTGAACCTCGTCGACATCCACGGACCCAGGCACGATCGTGTACTCGGACTCCATCTCCCCGAACGGGAAGACGCCGTTGAAGTCCTCGCGGTGGTCGTTGTCGGTCTTCTGGAGGAACTCGTTGTCGACGAGCACGAAGACCATTTCGCCGAAGTCGTCGGTGGCGTGGATGTTCCAGGCGTTGAGCACCGTCTTGGCGAGGCGGCCCCACTTCTGGAAGGCCAGATCGCGCAGCCCGCGGCAGAGCTGGCGGCCGTCGACGTGGTTGGGGTGCGTTTTGGCCGGCTCCGCCTCGCCGCCGGCCTTGGCCTTGCGACGCCGCCGCGCCGCGCGGGCGGCACGCTCGCCGTGAATGCTCTTGACGCTGAAGTCGAGCCCTTCCTGTAAGAAGATGTAGGCGTCGATCGGGTAACGCCCGTCCTGCTCGATGATGCCGACCAAACGGTTCATCGTCTCGCGGGCCTCGCGCACCTTCGCCAACGCCTCGGCCGCCTTCTTGGCCTTGGCTTGGGGATCGGGTGAGTCGGGCTGCTCGGACGGACCGGCGGGCTGCGGCATGGCCGGGCTAATCTAGCGGCCGATCCCACCATCGGACAACTGCCGCGCCGGGGTCGCCCCAAGACGGTCTCTAAGCTCGCCGCCGTGACGACCTTGTGGACAACCGACGCCGCCCACCTCCTGGGCCTCGCCTCGAGCGACGGCCTGGCGGCGTTGGGCCGCGGCGCCCTGTTGGGCTTGGTCGCCGCCTCGCCGCCGGGGCCGGTGAACCTGGAGATCACCCGCCGCACCGTACGCGGCGGTTTCGGCGCGGGGGCGGCCGTTGGGCTCGGCGCCGTTACGATCGACGTCCTCTACGCCGTGCTGCTCGTCGTGGGCGTCCTGACGGTCCTGAACGAGTTCGGCCCGCTGCGTTTGGCGATCACGGGCGTGGGCGTGCTGTTGCTGGCGTACCTCGGCGTCGGCGCGTTGCGCGGGTTCGTCGCCCACCTGCGAGGCACGGGCGTTGATGAGGCCGAGCCCGCCGTCGCCCTCGCGCAGCCGACTCCGTGGAGCGGGTACGTGACCGGGCTGTTGCTCTGCTCGACGAGCCCGGTGCAGGCCGCCTTCTGGCTGCTGGGCGTGCCGGCGGTCCTGCCGGACGCGGCGGTCGAGGGCGGTCTGCTGGCACCGTCGGCGTTGCTGTTGTGCGCGGGCGTCTTCGGGGCGACGCTGTTGTGGGTCGCGGGCTTCAGCGGATTGGTCGCCTTCGTCACCGGCGGGGCGTGGGTCCGCCGTTGGCTCGCGCCGACGATGGATCTGGTGGCCGGCGTCGTGCTGCTGGGCCTTGCCGGCTGGGCGGGGTTCGATCTGGTCCGCGGGCTCATCGCGTGACGCCGACGCCGGCGGTTCTTACCATCGCGGCCCGCCCCCACCTTCGCTCGCCCGCCCACGCCGCAGAACCGGACTTGCCTTATGCCGACGCCCCGCCCCGCAGTTCGTCCGATTTCCCTGGCCGTTGCTGCGGGTGCCGCGACAGTCATCGGCTGCGTGCGGACCCCGCCGGCGGCGCCGTTCGAGCCGCGGGCGATCCAGGCGCGCCACCTCGACGTGGGCGCCGCCCCCGCCGCGCGCCAGCCGGCGCTCGACCCGGCGGCGCGAACCGAGTCCGGCGTGCTCGACGTCGAAACGCTCGTCAACCGCGCCGCCCGCACCACCACCAACGCCAACGGCCTGGGGTTCGGCGACAGGCCAACCACGCGCGGCGCCAGCACCCGGCCGGCGCCGGCGACGCTCGAACTGACCCTCGCCGACTGTGTTCGCCTGGCCACGCTCAACAACTTCGACGTGCGTGTCGCCGCCTTCGGGCCGGCCATCGAGGAGACGCGCGTGATCGAGGCCGAGGCGCGGTTCGACCCGGTCGTGCAGCAGCGCTTCGAGTTCCAGTACAGCGACCAGCAGATCACCAACCTCGCGGGCGCCTTCGCCGGGCCGGCGATCGTCAACGATTTGCAGCGGAACTACACGAGCTCGTCGAGCATCAGCCAGCCCCTGGGCAACGGCGGCGAGGCGTCGATCACCTACGGCATCACCTACCTCGACGCCCAGGGCAACGTCGACCGCGGCCTGACCGACACGGCCGAGACGTTCCAAAGCAGCCTGACGCTGCGGTTCACCCAGCCGCTGTTGCGCGACTTCGGGCGCGACGTGAACCGGGCGCGGATCGTCATCAATCGCAACAACCAGCGTGTCGAGGTGCTCAACTTCCGCGATGCAGTGGAGCAGGCGACCCTGCGCGTCGAGCAGGCCTACTGGCAGTTGTACGCGGCCGAGCGCGAGGTGGAGGCGCAGCGCGATTTGCTCGAGCGGACGGTCGACGCCAGCGTGCGGATCGAGCGCCGCTTCCGCGAGGGGCGGCGCGGCGATCGCGGGCAGGTGTCGCAGGCGTTGGCGTCGGTGTACGAGCGGGAGATCGCGCTGATCCAGGCCGAGTCGCGCCGGGCGGATTTGTCGAGCCAGCTCAAGCTGCTCGTGGCCGACCCCGACCTGCCCGTCGCCGGCCCGACGCGGATCATCCCCACGACCGAGCCCGTTGCCCAGCCGCTCGTGTTCGATTTGAACGAGTCGATCGAGTCGGCCCTGCTCTACCGGCCGGAGCTGGCGCAGCAGGTGGTGCGGGTGGCCTCGAGCGAGACGGCGCTGCGCGTCGGGCGCAACAGCGTGCTGCCGCGGCTCGACTTCGTGCTGACCGGCGGCGTGCAGGGGCTCGACGACGACTTCGGCGGGGCGGTCGAAAATCAGTTCGGCTTCGACGGCTTTACCGCCGGGGCGGGGCTGCAACTGGAGATTCCGCTGGGCAACCGCGCCGCGCGCAGCGTGCTCAAGCGGGCGCTGCTCCAGCGGTTGCAGGCGATCCTGGAGTACGGGCGGCTGGCGAACCAGATCGCGTTCGAGGTGGACGTGGCGCTGCGCCGGGTCGACACCGCCTACGCCGTGCTGCGCAAGGCCCGCGACCTGACGGCCGCCGCCGAGGAGCAGGTGCGCGTCAGCGACGACCAGGAGGAGCAGGCCACCCGCCTCGACGCCAACTTCATCGACCGCCGCCTGCGCTTCCTCGGCACGCTGGCCATCGCCCGCAGCTCCGAGGCCCGCGCACTGGCCGACTTCAACGCCGCCCTCGCCGAGTTCGAACGCAGCAAGGGAACCCTGCTGCGCTACAACAACATCGTGCTGAACGAGGAGTGATCCTCTCCCGTCGCTTGGCCGGCGCGGGCGACGCACGCGGGCAACGGGCAGTCGCGCAGCACCGCGTCGAGCGGATCCTTGGGAGATTTAAGAGGAAACGCCACGAGGTCGGCGGCGCCGTCGGGGGCGAGCGTTCCGACGCGGCCGGCCAGGCCCAACGCGGCGGCGGGGCGGGTGGTCAGCATCGACCAGATCAGCCCCGCCCGAAGGTGCGGCCGCTCCCGACGCACGAGGGCGGCGTCGGCGAGCAGGTTCAGGTCCGGCGAACTCGCGCGGCTGTCCGTGCCGAGGCAGACGTTCACCCCCCGCGCCAGCAGCCGCTCCATCGGGTGCGGCTCGTGCCCGAAGTAAGCGTGCGTTCGCGGGCAGTAGACGACCGATGCCCCGCGCGATGATGCCAGCAAATCGAGGTCGGCGTCGTCCAGGCAGTTCCCGTGCGCCAGCGCGATTGGCACCGACGCATCGAGCAGGCCGACCGCCTTCGCGTACGCCACCGGCGAGCCGGCGAAGCGGGGGACGCGATCGTCCCACTGGCCCAGCACGTCCCACAGCTCGCGCAGCGGGCCGGCGTGGTCGTTGAGAAAGTCGCGTTCTTCCCCAGTTTCGGCCAGGTGCGTCGCGAGGGGCCGACCGTTCGCCTCCGCCCAGGCGAGGCACGCGCGGTAGCCGGCGGGCTCGACGGTGTACAGCGCGTGCGGCGAGAGGGCGACGGTCACGCCGTCGGTTGGCCGGGTTGCGCGCTGGATGCGTTGGGTTTGCTCGTCGCGGAGTTGGCCCAGCGCCTGGATCTCGCCGAAGCTGACGGCGCGGAGGCCGCTCGCGGCCACGGAGGGTCGGCTGGCGGCGGGGAAGCGGGTGATGTCGCCGACCGTCGTCACGCCGAAGCCGAGCGATTGGGCGGCCCCCTCGGCGGCGGCGACGGCCATCGCCGCGTGCAGGTCGCCCGCGTCCGCCGGCCGCGACCGCACGACGTCCACCAGCCACCGCCCGAACGACGCCGGCCTCGCCCCAGGCCGAGCCCGCGACAACTCCAGGTGAACGTGCGCGTTGACCAGCCCCGGCGCCAGCAACACGTCGCCCCAATCCTCGACGGCGTCGGCCCCGTCCCGCAGGTCGCGCGCCCGCCCGATTGCTAGAACTGTGCCGTTCTCGACGAGCACACCGCCGCCGTCGATCGTCTCCTCCTCGCGCCCGGCGACCATCGGGGCGACGACGCGGGCGGTGAGCAGTCGAGGCATGCGTGACGGTAGAGCGATTTAGGAGCCCACCGAACCCCACGCTCCCGGACCCACCCGCAAGCGAGTGGGCGTTGGTCAGATCTGCGTTGCTCGGGTGGTGGGGGGGGGCGCGGGTGGTGGGTGCCACTGCATCCTTGCAGTGGTCGGACCCGGACATTGCGAGGATGCAGTGGCACCTACCACCCAGACGGGACACCTGACGGGAAGCCGCTCTAGCTGCTCGCGTCATCACGCGCTGCTCAATCGGGGTAGCCGCGGAGCTTGCTCCGCGTGTCGGGTACCCACATCTGGAAGCGCGGAGCAAGCTCCGCGGCTACCTCCGGCAATTGATAATGCAAGGTGCTCGAATAGACGCTGCCTGAGCAACCGTCGTGGGGCTGCTCACTCCCCCGCGTCCTCGCGGCGTTCTTCGTCGAGCATCTCGAAGACGCGACGGGCGTTGTCGAGGCGGCGGCGTGCGAGGCGGCGGACGGCGGGGAAGTGGAAGCCGTCGTTCAGCCGTGCCCGCCAGTAGCCGTATTCCTGGCCTTTGTCCCACGCGCCCAGCAGGGTGTCGATGCCGTCGCCGCGCACGGCGAGTTCGGCGAGTTGCCGCAGCGCGCCGCCCGCGCCGAAGTCATCGAGATTGACGGCGTCGGCGAGGAGCTTGGCCTCCTCGAGCACCGGGGGGCGTTGCGGCGTCTCGTGGAGCAGGCGCGTCGCGTGGTCGAGCAGGCCCGGCTCGACGTGCTCGCCCACCTCCTCGACCAGCCGCTGCGCCGCAAGCTCAGCGCGGTCGCGGAGGTTGCTGATGCCCAGCCGCCCGACGGCCACGGCCTCGCCGCGGCGCATCGGCAGTTGCAGGGCCCAGCAGGCGAGTTCCAGGGCGCACTCGTCCGGCGGCGTGCGGACCAGGCCGTCGCGCACGAACCCGCGGACGCGGCGCCACAGCCGGCGGGCGTCGGCGGCCAGGCGCGGCGCGTCGGCGGGCACCGCGCGGCCCGAGGCCAAACCGGGCGGACCGGGACGGCACAGGGCGTTCTGCACCAGCCGGCGAACCTGGGCGTCGAGTGGCATGCGGCGTCTCGTCAAACCGTCGGGCGGCGGATGGCGGGGGCGGTGCGGTTGCGATGGGGCGAACGGTCGCGCCCATCATACCGATCGTGCCGCGCCGGCAGCGCCGGAAACAACTCCAACGCCGGCCCAGGCATCGTCCAATCCCACACGCGGCGCGGCCGGCGCGACAGGCGGGGAAACGCGGGAATCCTGGGCAACTTGAATCGCCCTGGGCGGAATGCGACGGTGGCGCGGATATGCCGCATCTTGCAGCCCGCGTCGTCCTTCTTCTCGCGCTCGCCGCCGCCGGGTGCCGCAGCGTGGGAACGATCGCACGCGGCGAGCCGCGCAAGGAGAGCGACGCCCTGCGCGACGTGCGCCAACTCACGCGCGAGGCCACGTTCGATGACGCGACCGAGGGCGCCTTCAGCCCGGACATGAAGTACGTCGCCTTCCGCGCCACGCCGGCGGGAACGGTCGCGCCGCAGATCTACCTCGCGCCGGTGCGGTACGACGAGGCGGGGCAGATCATCGGCCTGGGCAACCCGGTGCGCGTCACGCCCGACGGCAGCCGCAACGCCGCGCCGGCCTTCAGCGACGACGGGCGCAGCCTCGCCTTCGCCAGCACCGCCGGCGCCAGCGATGATCCGCTGCGCCGCGATCGCGACCCGCTGCGCTACGGCTACGACGCCATCGCCGAGATCTTCCGCGTCGACGAGTGGCAGCGCAACGTTGCCGCCGGCGACGTGCGGCGCGGCGTGAACCTGGCCGTCAACCCGCTCACGCGCAACAGCGGCTACGACGGCGAGCCGGCGTTCCGGCCGGGGACAAGCGGCGGCGGCACGGTCATCGCCTTCGCCAGCGACCGCGACGCGCCGCCCCGCGCCCTCGACACGCGCGGCCTGATCGACCTCTACGCCGACGCCGGCGACGGCTCGCCCCCCTCGCGCCTGACGAGGGCCCAGGGCACGGATTCGGCCCCCGCGTGGTTGCCGGACGGGTCGGGCCTGATCTTCCAAAGCGACCGCCGCTTCACCGGGCGATTCGACCTCTACCGCCTGCCGATCGACCGCGGCGCCGGCGGGCGACTGACGGCGTCGGCGTCGCCCGTGCGGCTGACGACCGTCTCTGCCAGCGGCGACGGCGACGGCCCGATCGAGGCGACGCAGCCGGCGGTTCACCCCGACGGCGACGTGATCGTCTACACCGCCATCATCGGCGAGGAGGCCGCGCGGCAGGGCAACAGCGACCTGTGGCAGATGCGTCCCGACGGCGGGCGTGCGTTTCAACTGAGCTTCGACCCCGCGGCCGACGAAAGCCCGTCGTTCAGCCGCGACGGCGACTACCTGCTCTTCAGCAGCCGCCGCACCCCCGACGGCAGCCGGCAACTGTTTGTCGCCCGGTATGTCAAGCCACGCCGGAGCTAGAGCAGCTAGTACAATGCTTGCTCGTATGGGCTTCGGTTTTAGCCGCCCGCGGGAGCGGGCGCTGCGGCACGGTCGACCCGACGCGCCCGCTCCCGCGGGCGGCTAAAACCGGAGCGAGCCTGGCGCGAACGATCACACTGCAAGCCGCTCTAACGCCGGCGCGGCTCCACGTGGCACAAGGGTCAGGCGTCCGCCGCGAGTTCGGCCGGCAGGGTGCGCGAGGCGGTGTCGAGGCGCTCCAGTGGCGGGACCTCTTTCGTGGCCGGGGCGCCGAGTTCGCCCATCTTGCGGGCCGTCGGCAGCAGGCGCGACTCGAGGCTCGCGACGGCGCCGTTGTAGGACTGCACGGCCGCGTCGAGGGCCTTGCCGACCTTGCCAAACGGCTCGGCGACGTTGGCGATGCGGTCGATCATCTCCCCGCCTAGCTTGCGGATTTCGTCGAGGTTTTGCACCATTCCGTGCTCGCGCCAGCCGTGGGCGACGGTCTTGAGCAACGCCACCAGCGTCGTCGGCGTGGCGATGATGACGTTCTTGCGAAACGCATCTTCCAGCAGCCCCGCGTCATGCTCGGCGGCGGCGTAAATGAGGGCCTCGCCGGGCAGGAACATCACGACGAACTCCGGCGTCCGCTCGAACTGGCTGTGGTAGCTCTTTTGCGACAACTGCCCCACATGCCGACGCACCGCCGCTGCAAAGCGCGTCAAATGCTGGCGTTTCTGCTGGGGATCGTCGCATTCAAGGGCCTTGAGAAAGTCGTCGGCGCTGTACTTGCTGTCGACGACGATCGACCGGTCGCCCGGCAGTTCGACCACCAAATCGGGCCGCTGGCGTCCCTCCTCCCCGTCGATGCTGGCCTGCTGGTGGAAGTCGTGGTGCTCACTGAGGCCGGCGAGTTCGAGCAGGCGTTGGAGGGTCAGCTCGCCCCACTGGCCGCGCGTGCCGGGGCGGCGCAGGGCGCTGACGAGCTGCTGCGTCTGCACGCCCAGGCTGCGCTGGGTTTCGGCGACGCTGCCGAGCTGCTCGCGGATGTCGGTGTAGGTGGCGGTGCGGCTCTGCTCGATCTCGCCGAGGCGCTTCTGGTAGGCGTCGAGCGTTTCGCGCAGCGGCTTGAGCAGGCCGTCGATCTGGGCCTGGCGTTCGGCAAGGTCGCCCTCGGCCCCCTTGGCGAGCAGGTCGAACCGCTGCTTGGCGACGGCGAGGAACGCGTCGTTGTTCTGCCGCAACGCCTCGCGGCCGACGTCGCTGAAGGTCTCCCGCAACTGCGCCTTGGCCTCGGCGAGCGCGCCGCGCTGGTCTTGGAGATTCTGCTGCGCCGCCTCCAACCGCGTGACGGCCTGGTCACGCTCGGAGCGGGCGGCGCTCACCTCGCGCAACGCCTGCTCGCATTCGGATCGAACCGCCGCGAGCTCCTCGCGCTGCTCAATCATGCGCGACTCGGCCGACTCCAGCCGCGCCGTGGTCGCGTCGGCGGTGGCGCGGGCGGCGCGAAGCTCGGCCTCGGCGGCGTCGTGCTCGGCCTGCAACTCGCGCAGCCTTGCCTCGGCGGCGTGCGCGTGTGAGGTCGCCACGCCCGCCCGCGGGCTCAGCCAGGCGTAGACGGCCAGCGCGCCCAGGAGCAGTCCCGCGAGGGCGGCCAGCACGATCCAAAGCGTCGCCATCCCGCCACGATAACGGGCGGCCACGCGGCGTCAAACGGAACCCGAACACATCGATTGTGCCAAGCTACAGCCGCGGCTCGAGCATGCGGCGGCGCACGCTCGGCGGCAGGTCGCGCTCGGGCTCGAACCGAAGAATCGACCCGCCGCCGGTAATGCGACCCAAGCGGACGTTGCGGGCCTTGTCCCACACCTCCACGCCGGCGGCGGTCTCCTTCAGCGTGAGCGGGTCGCGGTAGCTCAGGCGAACCGCCCGCTGCCGCAGCGGGGCCGGGGTGGGCTTGACCGCCGGCGGGTTCAGCGGGTCGATGGGCTGATAGGTTGGCCGGTCGAGCAGGCCCAGCGTGTACCGCTTGACGCCCGTGCCGCTCCCGATCACGTAGGCCAACTCCGTGACGCCGTCCCGGTCGGCGTCGACGAGCGCGTACTCGATGATGCCCGGCCCGCCGAAGCCGCTGCCAAGTTGCTCGACGGTTCCCTCGGTCACGGCGAACGACTCGTACTCGTGCATGTCGTCCGTCACCTTGAACGTCTGCGCGGCCATCACGTTCCACAGGCCGCCCGGCGTGGTTTCAATGACGGGCACCGTCACGAACGAGATGGCGGCCGGCCGGCTCTGCTCGAGGTGGTCGGCGATCCGCGCCTGCGCGGCCGACAACTCCTGGCGCTGCGGCGCCATCTCCATCGGGTCGGGCTCGCTCACGCAGCCACCCGCGGCGAGGGCGGCGAGCGCGGCGAGCGCGGCGAGGAGGAGCGTTGCGACGAAGGCGGTCGGGTGCGGGCGGGTCCGGTCGAACATGCAGCCCCACCTTCGCATTCGGGCGCGTGGTCAACAAGTGGACGACGGCCTCAACTTCGGCCAATCGGCACGCGGCGACTGTCGGCTCCTTGCGAACTTGCGCCGCTCGCTTGGGACGAGACTCGCCAATGTGTCGGCGGCGTGACCGCGCAAGCGGCGCGCCGGGACGGCGGGCCGCACGAGAACTTGCCAGACGCAAAGGCCCGATAACCGTTAACCCGCTCGCGCGACTGGCACGGGCCGCGCAATCGGACCTTGCGCCGCCGCGCCGGGCACGGCCGGTGGACAAGCGGCTACCCGCGGATTTATCGGACGTCGCGACAACCGGCAGAAGCGGCGCATTCGGACGTGGGCAAGCCGTGTATGCGTTGCGTGTGGAGCGCGCAAAGCGTTGGTTGCGGACGATCAAGCGGCCCGTGCCAGTGTTGGCAGGAAATCGCCTTCAAAATGTCCGGCGAGAACGCGGGCGGAGTCGCACTTGCTGACGGGTGGGGCGGGCTCTAGTCTCGCCCCCACATCGCCGGCAGCGGACACGCTCGTTTGTTGCCGGCCCTCACGGATGAGGCCCCGCCTTCGCTTGTTTGCCGGCTGCACCGGCAGGCGCGACCGGGGGCGGGACGACCGGGCAAGGCCGCCCTAAGGACAACCCCTCGCGACGAACGGGCAACCCGGCGTGGTCAGCGCCCGCGCGACTCGTCGCGAACTTCCGAGGCATCGGACGCCTCCCCAACATGCTCGAGTGGCAAGGCGACGTCGCGCGGTCAGGCGCGACGTCAAGGCCGGGCCGCCGGGCGTGCGAAGGTCGCCATCACCCCGCGAGCGGCGGGGCGGCGGCCGCGGACATCGACGAGGGCGACGATCGGCCACGGCGACTCCTGGAGTCAGCCGCGCGATCGGAGCGCGTGCGGCCCGGCCGCGCGTCTCGACGCACACCCCACTCCACGGGCGGACAGGCCCCGCGAGCGGCGAGCGCGATCGGAGCGCGGCGAACCAAGGCAAAGCCTTCGGTTCAACGGGACCCACCGCGTTGCAGGTTGCGTCGCCCGACGCTGGGCCATGGCTGGCCGGCACGTCGCGTGCCCGTTGACACGCAACACGCTTGCCGCCCGCGTGGCCTGCCGGACGGAACGGACTCTCCGTCACACGGCACCGCCCCGCGGGCAAGGCAGGAGCCTTCCCCCATGGTCTGCGACCACCCCGTCCTCCCCTCCCTTCCCCCCACCACCCCCGCCGCTTCCCCTCAACATGCCCCGACACCGGCCGGCGACGGGATCGTCGGCGATGAGCGGCCGGCGTCGATCCTGGCCCGCCTGAGCGCGGGCGTGGAGCGCCGCGTCGGCCGGCAACGCTTTGCCGTCTGGTTCGCCAAGAGCACCAGGCTCGCCCTGCGCCCCGGCGGGCACGGGGGCGACGGGCAGACCCTGTGGATCATCACGCCCAACGACTTTGTCGTCGACTGGGTGGCCAAGCACTTCGGCAAGGCGGTCGCCGAGGCGGCCACCGAGACGGTCGGCTGCTCGCTGCCCGTTGAGTACGAGGTCAACCCGCGCTGCTTCGAAGCGGGCGGCGAGGGGGAAGGGCTCTTCACGCCCCAGCCGAGCGGGTTGGCCCCGGCCGGCCCCGTGCCAAGCGTGACTGCGGGCGAGCTCGCCGGCCAGCCCGTTGCGAGCGGCGCGGCGGGGCAGATCGTGAAGCAGGCGACGGCCTCCGTGCGCGGCCTAGGCGGCGCGGACGATCTCCTGGCCCCGATGCCGACGCCGGCCGTGCCCGTCGGCGGGGTCGGCCGGCAGATGGCCAGCCGGCTGCGGCACGAGCTCGATTCCTTCCTCGTCGGCCCGAGCAACCAGGTCGCCTACGAGTGTTGCCGCAGCGTCGCCGAGCAGCCGGGCGGGGCGTACAACCCGCTGTTCCTCCACGGCGGCGTCGGGCTGGGCAAAACGCACCTGCTCCAGGGCCTGTGCCGCCAGTACGCGCGGCTGCACCCCGCGGGACGCTGGGCGTACATGACCGGCGAGGAGTTCACGAACGACTTCATCGGCGCCATCCGCGGCAACAAGGTCGACACGTTCCGCCGCCGCATGCGCGATTTGGACCTGCTCGTGATCGACGATGTCCACTTCCTGGGCGGCAAGCGGGCGACGCAGGAGGAGTTCTTGCACACGTTCAACGCGGTCGAGGCGATGGGCAAGCACGTGGTGCTCGCCAGCGATGCCCACCCGAAAACGATCGCCAGCTTCGGCGAAAGCCTGATCAATCGGTTCGTGAGCGGCATGGTCGTGCGCGTCGACCCGCCGGCCCGGCAGCAGCGCGAGGAGCTGCTCAACGCCCTTGCCAAGCGGCAGAACGTGGAGCTCACAGGCGACGCGACCCAGTGGATCGCCCGGCGTGTCACGCAGAACGTGCGCGAGTTGGAGGGGGCCATCACGCGCATCGCGGCGCACGTGCGCCTGGCGGGGCGCCGTCCCGACGTGCAGCTCGCCAGCGAGGTGCTGCACGACCTCGACCGCCAGATGAGCCAGCCCCTGCACGCCGAGCAGATCTTCGAAAGCGTCTGCGAGTTCTTCGGTTTGGAGCGGAGCGAGCTGATGAGCGGCCGGCGTCAGCGGACGATCAGCCTCGCCCGCAGCGTGGCGATGTACCTGACGCGCAAATGCACGAACCTGAGCTACCCCGACATCGCCGGGCGGATGGGCAAGCGCAATCACTCGACGGTCATCAGCGCCTGCCGCCGCATCGAGGCGGCGGTCGGCCGCAACGAGCCCGTGAGCTGGACCGGCTCCACCGGCGACCGCACCGAGCAGGCTGCGGACCTCGTTCAACGCCTCGAGGAGCAAAGCCGCGCCCTCGCGTGCTCCAATGCCTGAGGCACGTCGCTCCCCCTCCACTCCCTCCTTCACGCTGGAGCGGAAGCTCCGGGTTCAGGCCAGGACCCGGAGCTTCCGCTCCGGCGTCAGGACAGAGTGGTGCGTTCAGGTGGTCAAAGCCGTCGGATCAGCGCCGTGCGCCGCTCGTTTTGTCGAAACCCCGCGCGGCGGTAGATCCGCAGCGCCGGCGTGTTCGCCGCGTCGACCGCCAGGGCCATCAGGCGGCCGGGCGTGGTCGCGGCGGCGCGTTCGGCCCACGCCAGCAGTGGCGCCGACAACCCGCGCCCCCGCGCCGCCGGGGCGAGGCCGAGGTAGACCACCTCCGCCCCCATGTGCCCGCCGATGCCCAATCCCGCCAGCAGCAGCACGCCGATTGGCCGGCCCGCGTCGAGCGCGAGCGTCCACCAGTCGGGCCGAAACAGCCCGGCGGCCTTGTGCCCGGCGATGACATCCTCGATGTGCCGCACCCCCGCGAGCTTCGGGCAGTCGAGCGACCCCGCGTAGCTCGCCTCGATCGCTTCGGCGAAGGCGTCGTGCGTTCGCGGGCCGTACGTCGCGAGCGTGATCCCCGGCGGCAGCGGCATGACGGCCGCACGCGTGCGTGCGCGGCGTTGAAGGTAAAGCAGGTCGGCGAGCGTCTCGAAGCCGCAGCGGTCGCGTAGCAGTCGGGCGAGCGGGCCCTGAGCATCGGGCACGAGCGCCTGCGCGAGCCGCACCCCGGCGGCGGCCTGGGCACCGCAGGCGGCGTCGATCGCCCCCGCGATGGCCAACTCGTCGGCCGGGGAGACCCCGCGCGGCAGCCGGCCGTTCATCAGCAGCATCGCGGTGCGGCCGGGGGAGCGGACGGGGACGACCGCGTATCGCAACGTTCGCCCGGCGCGGACGGCGCGAATGTCGTCGGCGCCGGTTCCGCCGGCCATCGCCGATGAGTCCAGCAGCGACCGGGCGGCCCCGAGCGGGGCAGAGCGGCCTTGGGGGCCCAAGGCGAGGGCGACGGCCCGCTCGAGCTCGTCGCCGACGGGGGCGACGATCACCGGGTCGCCCTCGGCTGCGCGGCGCAACAGCGGCAGCACGCCACCCAAGCGCCGCCAGCCATCGCTGGTAGCCGGCGGGTGGGGCGACTGGGGTCGGTTTGACAGGCCCGGCACGTGCCGCGACACTACGCAACCGCCGGCCCCCGTGTCGGCGACTCGGCCCACAGCGTGCCCGTCCGCCCGTCGCGTATTCGACCCGGCGGATCCCGCCTTGGCACGCCTGCCCGTTTTGCTCGCACGTTCCGCTTGCCCCGCCCGACTATGGCCACGACGACCTATCGCCGCCGGTTCGCCTTTGCGACGCTCGCACAACGCCCCTGCCTCGACCGAGCCTACCGCGCCACCGCCCTGAGCTTGGCCACGGCCGCCGTCGTGGCGGCGCTGGCGAGCGGAACAGCCCTGCTCGTGAGCCCGCCGGCCGCGTCGGCCTACCCGCAGCCGAGCTTCGCGCCCGTCGCGTGGGAGTTCTACTTCGAGAACCGCACCCCCGGCCGCATCGTCGTCGATGGCCAGGCCTACTGGTACCTGCCCTACACCGTTACGAACGAAACCGACGCCGAGCGGCTGTTCCTGCCCGACATCGAGATGGTCACGAAGGACGGCGAGGTCCTGCGCGCCAACAACAACATCCCGCTGGCGGTCTTCGACGCCATCAAGCGGCGTGTCCGCTCGTTGCCGCTGGTAACGCCCCAGGAGGTGGCCGGCCGGCTGCTGCTGGGGCGCGACCGGGCCAAGAGCAGCGTCGCGATGTGGCGTGAGCCGACGCCGGAGATGGGCACGTTCGACATCTACGTCGGCGGGCTCAGCGGCGAGGTCGTCCGCCTCACCGATCGCCAGGGCAACGAACTCAAGGACGCCGACGGCGTGCCGATCCTCGTCCGCAAGAGCAAGCGCCTGACCTACAAAGTCCGCGGCGACGACGTCTCCGACGGCCGCGACTCCATCGCGCGGGTGGCCGACACCTGGGTGATGCGGTAGAAGAGGTCAAAAAGGATGAAGGCGGAAGGATGAAGGATGAATCTGAGGCAGAAGGGACGCCTCCCAACTCCGATCGGGTTCATCCTTCATCCTTGTGCCTTCATCCTTTCGGTTGACCCTCCGATTCTCGTTCCTACACTCCCGCCCCCGCACGCGAAGGATCACGACACATGGCACATAAAAAGGGTCAGGGCTCCAGCAAGAACGGCCGCGACAGCAACCCGCAGTACCTGGGCATCAAGGCCTACGGTGGCGAGTTTGTGACCGCTGGCAGCATCATCGTCCGCCAGCGCGGCACCAAGTTCAAGCCGGGCTTCAACGCCAAGCTCGGCAAGGACGATACGGTCTTCGCCCTCAAGCACGGCCACGTGGAGTTCCAAGGCCGCAAGATTCACGTGCGCGAGGTCGAGCAGGCTACAAGCTAGCTCGCCTTCCGTGTCAGCCTGCAACGATCGCCCCGCAGCCTCGGCCGCGGGGCGGTACTGCGTCGGCAGCGCGGGGTACATTGCCTTAATCCGCGTGCCGCGCCGCGAACAGCAGGAGATTGAGCGCGTGCAACTGCTCGTCGTCCAGGTGCGACAACTGCCGGCGGTGCAGATCGCTGACGGCCGGGTTCATCTTCGCCAGCAACGCGCGGCCGGCGCGGGTGAGACGCACGTGGACGACACGGCGATCGCGTTCGCAGGGGCGGCGTTCGACGAGCCCGCGCTTCACCAGGCGATCGACCAGGCGCGTCACATCCGGGCCGCGCGAGACAAGGTGCTGGGCGATCGTCTGGCTGCGCACGCCCTTGCGTCCGTGGCCGGCGACAATGCGCAGCGTGTTGTAAAGCGACTCGCTTAGGCCAAACCCCTCGAACAAGCGCTCGAACCCTACGGCGAGCTGGCTGGCCGTCCGCATGAGGTTGAGGTACGCCTCCTGCTCCGACGACTCGAAGTCGCCGCGCTTGCCCAACTCCTCACGCAGCGACGCCGGCGCGGCGTTCGCTCGTGGCGGGGCATCTTGAACGGCGGCGTCGCGGGCCATGGGAGGAAGATACGCCCCTGCGCCCGACGGGTTCAACGGCGGCGTACCCTCGCCCGGTGCGGCCTACCTCACTCGCCCCGCTCGGGCACGAGCGTCAGCGACCGGCCGTCGAGGAGGACGAGGGTGTCGAAGTCGCGGCGGTCGAGGGTGAAAAGCGTCACCAGCCGCTCGCGTTCGGCCAGGCGGGCAAGGCAGGCATCGGCCAACTGAAGCCGGCGATCGACGTAGCGGGCGAGGTAGGCGCCGATGCCGGCCAGATCGTCCTTGCTGATCGGGAGCAGTTGGATCGTTCGCGTCTGCACCATCCCGAGCATTCGCGTAATCGCGCGGTGATCCGCCCGCAGCAGGTAGGCCGCCTCGACGAGAGGTGCCCAGCAGGTGAGCATCGGGGGAACAATGCGTTTCAGGACGCGGTCGCAAAGGTCATGCTGCGGATCGTTCACGTTGAGCAGCGCCACGAGCGGCCCGGCATCAAGCAGCACCCGCCGAAGCGGGGTTTTCGGATTGCCGTTTCGGCTGACAACGTCGCCTTGGCCCCGGCTCATGCGGCGTCGCCTTGCGGGTGGTTGGGGTCATTGCGACTGAGGCCAAAGCCCTCCATGTGCTTCGGGTTTGTGGACAAATCATGCGGCAGGTCCGACGCCTCGCCCGGCGTTGGAAGCAGGCCGCTCTCGTGGAGGACATCCCAGACGCTCGTGCCGTCCCGATCATCGACATCCGGCACGCCAGCCGGAGTTGCGGGATCGGGCCCGGTGGGATGATTGCCCAAACTCGGAGCATTGATCGCCGCCACCAAGCGACGGCGGTCACTCGGTGGAAGCTTGAGTGCCTCTTGCAGCACGGCGTCGTAGGTCATGACAACCCTCCAGTGTACCGCGCATGCCTCACCCGTTGTCAATCGTGTAATTGGGCGATTCCTGCGTGATTTGCAGGTCGTGCGGGTGACTCTCGACCATGCCGGCGGCGGAGATGCGGCAGAATTGGGCGTTCTGCCGGAACTCGTCGATCGTTCGCGAGCCGCAGTACCCCATGCCCGCGCGCAGCCCGCCGACGAGTTGGTAGACGAAGTCCGCCAGCGGGCCGCGATAGGGGATACGACCCTCCACCCCCTCGGGCACTAATTTTGAACTTCGTCCGCTTTCTACCGTCTCCTTCTGACCGTAGCGATCGGCAGAACCCTTGACCATCGCCCCCATGCTCCCCATGCCGCGATAGGTTTTGTAGCGTCGGCCGGCGTGTATGATGAGCTCGCCCGGACTCTCGTCGAGGCCGGCGAGCAGGCTTCCCAACATGCACGCGCTGGCGCCGGCGGCGATGGCCTTGGAGATATCGCCGCTCATGCGAATGCCGCCGTCGGCGATGACCGGCACGTTGCGCGGCGTGGCGACCTTCACCGCGTTCATAATCGCCGAGATCTGCGGCACGCCCACGCCCGTGACCACCCGCGTCGT
Source organism: Tepidisphaeraceae bacterium (assembly GCA_965214125.1). Classification (GTDB taxonomy): domain Bacteria; phylum Planctomycetota; class Phycisphaerae; order Tepidisphaerales; family Tepidisphaeraceae; genus CBDCBA01. Next base: position 540,619 of record CBDCBA010000024.1, on the reverse strand, counting down.
GCAGATGCTGCCGGGCCCAATGCCGACCTTCACCGCGTCGACCCCCGCGTCGATCAGGTCGGCCGCCCCCTCGCTCGTGGCGACGTTGCCGGCGATCACGTCGATGTCGTGGGCGGCCTTGATCTCGCGCACCGTCCGCATCACGTTCTCGCTGTGCCCGTGGGCCGTGTCGACGCAGATCAGGTCGACGCCGGCCCTCACCAGCAGCTCGACGCGCTCGAGCTGCCCCACGCCGACGGCCGCCCCGACGCGCAGGCGGCCGCGCGAATCCTTGCAGGCGTTGGGCGAGGCCGTGAGCTTGTCGAGGTCGCGCATCGTGATCAGCCCGGCCAAGTGGCCGTCGCCGTCAACGAGCAAGAGCTTCTCGACCTTGGCCCGTTGCAAAATGCGCTCGGCCTCTTCGAGCGACGTCTCCGGCGGGGCGGTCACGAGATTGGTCGCGGTCATCACGCTCTCGACGCGGCGGCCGTCGTCTTCCTGCCACTTCAAATCTCGCCGCGTCAGGATGCCCAGCAGCTTCGGCGACGCCTCGCCCGGCTCATCGACAATCGGCACGCCGCTGACGTTGTAATCCCGCATGAGCTTGCGGGCCTCGCCGATGGTGGCCGTCGGCGGCAGCGTGACGGGGTCGGCGATCACGCCGTTCTCGCTGCGCTTGACCTTCGCCACCTCGCGCGCCTGCCGCTCGGCCGACAGGTTCTTGTGGATGATGCCCAGGCCCCCCTCCTGCGCCAGCGCGATCGCCAGCGCAGCCTCGGTGACGGTGTCCATCGGCGCGCTCAGCAGCGGCACGTTGAGCGTGATGCGACGGGTGAGGCGCGTTTGCGTGTCCGCCTCGCCGGGCGTGAAGTCGCTGCGCCGGGGGAGCAGCAGCACGTCGTCGAACGTGATCGCGTCGGCCACGATCTTCGCAAACGGGTCGAACCCATTCGCGGCAAGGCCGTTGTCGGCGGAAAGGCGGGAGGTGGCAGGAACGGAAAGCGAGTCGCCCATGTCCTGTGCTATCAGCGCGACCGGGGGCGCGTCAAGCTGAACCCCGGATGGGTTACTGATCTGCGGGAGACAGCGGGTTGGGCAACGTCGCGGGGAGCGTTGTCGCGGGCACGGTGGTCGGACGCGTTGCCGGCAGAACCGTGACATCCTCCGGCTCGTCGACGCGCAGCGCCTCGCGGGTCGTCTCGCCCTCGTCCGGCAGTGGCGGGGCGGCGTGGTAGGTCGACGGGAGGAGCGTTCCCTCAAATTCGCGCGTCGCCCACGGCGGCGTGATGAACATCTGCGCCGGCAGGAGCGCCAGGTTGCCGAGGAAGGCGAGCGAATCACCCACGCGCGCCGCGCCGCCCAGCGTGTAGCGGTCGAGCGATTGCGACTTTCGAATCCGCAACGGGAAGTACGCCGGCCCCGCCGTCACGTCTCCCTCCACGTACGCCGCCTCGGTCAGCGGCCAATCGCGCAGCGCCTGGGCCTCGTCGTAAACGACCGGCTGATCGGCGATGGCGGCGATCTCCGTCGTCTCCCGCCGGGTGCACCCGGCGGCGGCGGCACAGGCGAGAATGGCAGCGAACGCAAAGCGGGGCGACGGCATGGCCGGGAGTGTATCGAAGTCATCGGCACTCAGTCGTTCATCGGGAGAAAGGTCAGCCGCATCTCCTCAACGCGCCCCGCCCGCGTAGCCGTGGCCCGGCTGGCACTGTTGACGGCGGCAATCGTTCCCAGCAGCACGTCGTCAGCCTCGAGCCGAGCTGCCCCAAGCCGCTGCACCGAAACCCCCAACCTGCGCCCGCGAAACCGCTTCGACAGGCACTCCTCGATTACGACTTGGCCGGGCATCCACTCGACCGAATCGGGCGCTGTCGCCCAGACACCCGCCGTCTCGCCATCGACCTCAATGCGACAGAGTTCGCCGTCGTCGCGGCACCAGGCCAATGTCTCCGCGGTGGCCGGGACCACTTCTTCGATAAAATCCTCGCCAAACTCCTCATAAATCCCGCCGACGAGCGCCGCGGCCGCGCCTGGATCGTCCCATGGCACCAGTCGGAGCGACGGGTCTGTCTCGCCTGCCGCCACGTCGCCGGCACGAGCGGCGTGAACGGACTGATCCAGCGTCGTCCCGAGAACGTCGGGCTCGCCCCGCCACAGCACGCGGGCGTATCGCGGCTTGAAGATCGACCACGCGTCGCCGACCGCTCGCGTCGCTGCCTTCAGGTCGATCGGGCCGTCCCAGGCGAGCAGGTCGACGAACGGCATCAACTCCCGCTTGCCCTTGAACCGAATGCCGGCCAACACCGCAACGCCGTTGACATCAATGACGCGCTGGAGATAGTCGGCCGGCGTCGCTCCGTTGATTGGCACGCCGCGCGCGAATTTCTCGGCGAACGTCAGCTCCGACTGCCAGGCAAGGTGTTTCTCCAGCCACGCGGCGGCCCGGGTACGCAAATCCTCGTGTCGCCACGGATGGACAAGTGGTTCCCAGCGTTGTTGCAGTGTTCCTTCGAAATCAGGCATCGGCCGAGGGTAGCGCTTCGCGAAGGCGTGCCCGCTTATGCTCGCACCATGACCGCGCCGGACGACGCCCCGCCCGACAACCTTATCGACGGCCGCGCCCTGGCCGAAGTCAGCCGGGCGGAGACGGCCGAACGGGTGGCGAAGCTCCGCGAAGCGGGAAGGCCGCCGAAGCTGGTCGCGATCCTCTGCGGCGAGTCGAACGGGGGCGGGGCTGAGGTTTACGCCCAGCGCCAGGCCGAGAGCTGCCGGGCCGTCGGCATCGACTACGACCTGCTCCGCCTGCCCGCAGACGCCCCGTTCGATCGCGTGGCGGGCGAGATCATCCGTCTCAACCAGGAGGCGAGCGTCACGGGCATCATGCTCCATCTGCCGCTGCCGGGCGGAACCGACCCAACGCCGCTGCAATCGCTTATTCGCGGGGAAAAGGACGTCGAAGGCGTGAGCCCGGCGAACATCGGGCGCGTGGTCTATGGGCGAACGCTCATCGCCCCCTGCACCGCGCGGGCGGCCGTCGAGCTGATCGAGGCGAGCGGCGTGGAGCTCGAAGGCGCCGAGGCCGTCGTCGTCGGCGCGAGCGAGATTGCCGGCAAGCCGGTGGCGTTGTTGCTCACGCAGCGCAAGGCGACGGTCACGGTCTGCCAGAAGGAGACGCGCGATTTGATCGAGCACACCCGGCGGGCGGACGTGTTGGTGGTGGCAGTCGGCCGGCCGAATCTGATCGGGCCGGATCACGTGAAGGAGGGGGCTTGCGTCATCGACATCGGCATCAACCGCGTGACGACGCTCAGCGGCAAGCGGACGACGGTGGGCGACGTCGACTTCGAGCGCGTGCGCCCCAAGGCCGGCAAGATCACCCCCGTCCCCGGCGGCGTCGGGCCGATGACGGTGGCAATGCTCCTGGCCAACGTCGCCCGCGCCGCCGAGATGCAGGCCGGTGGCGACCGCGTGCAACTCTCCTCGCCCCCAGCCGCGGGATGACAGTTCCCAGCCGCGGGCTAACAGCCCGCAGGCCACCAAAATCTCTCACGGACCCGACATCCTTTCCCCGTGCCCGTCGCGCACTACACCCAACACGCCTACGGCACCTGGATGCCCGATCGCCCGCAGGGCTACGTCCACCACGCGCACGGCCTCAAGCCGACCAACGCAAAACTCGCCGACGCGTATCGCCGTAACCAGCGGGAGGAGTCCGCGTGGTTCGGCCCAGACCAGCAACGCCTGATCATTGAGGCAACGCTGGCATCGCAGGAGTTCCAGCAGACCACGGTCTACTCTGTCGCCACGGATCGCTCGCACCTCCACGTTGCGATCGGCTGGCGCAACGAGCGTGAAGAGGACGCGATCTGCATCGCGCTCAAGCAGTCACTCACGCGAGCGTTGAATGGAGCATTCTGCCGGCGAAGCTGGTTCACGAAGGGCTACAACTGCCGGCTCGTGGGCGATGCCGAGCACCTATTGCGATTGGTGGAGTCGTACCACCCGTCGCACCGGGGTTGGGGGTGGAACCGGCGTGAGGGGTTCCGGCCGCCGATCGAGGGTGAGGTGGATGGGGTGGAGGATTAGGGAGAGGCGAGGCCTGCGGGCTGTTAGCCCGCGGCTTGAGGGGAACGTAGTCTGCGGGTGTGACGGACGTGTTGACCCCGCCCCCGCCGCGCAAGTGCCCGCAGTGCGGCTACGAACTCCGGGGCCTGCCGGCGGTCGGGCGGTGCCCGGAGTGCGGGTGGGCGTACGACGACCAAGTCATCGCCCTGCACGGCCAGGCCACCAGCGCGGGCCGGGGGCCGGCCTTGACGACCTCGCCCACGCGCTGGTTCTGGGCGACGCTGCTCCTGGCCGGCACGACGGCGGCGGCATTGTGGCTCGTCGCGGGGCTGGCCGTCGCGACGCTCGGGGCGTGCGTGCTCGGGCTCTTCGGCACCGCCGCCTTTTACGGCGCCAAGGTCGTCGACCGCCGCCGCGACCGCACGCAATTGACGCTCACCGCCGACGGCTGGCACTACGCCGGTCGCCCCGGCCTCGGCAAGACAACCCCCTGGCGCGACGGCCGCACCGTGGGCGTCGCCGCAACGTGGGAGCCTGATCCCGCCCCCGGCTGGCTGACGCTGCGCATCACCCCGCGCGCGCCGCTCCGCCGCCGCTGGCAACGCTGGGTGGGGGTGAAGCCGGAGGAGTCGGCCACGCTCGACGCGGAACTTCCCGCCGACGCCGCCCGCGCCGTGCTGTCGACGCTCGAAGCTTGGCTCACGCCCGCCGGCCTGACGCTCGACGTCCCGCTCGCGACGCGCGTCGCCCTCAACCTGCCGCCGCTTGTCGACGCGGCCGACGCCGGCGACGATCCCCCCGGTGAGGCGTTGGCGGCAACTCGTGCGGTGGAATCGTCGCACCGGGCGACAGACCCAGCGGCGACGGCGGCGCGACGCGCTGGCGAAACTCCGACGCCAGACGCGGCAACTGCCGACGAATGTCCTAGCCCTGCCGCCGGCGGGTGAGCGGCAAATCGACCTCCCGCCGGTCCGGCCGCTGAAACGCTGCCCCCGTTGCGAGTCGCGAAGCTTCGACGGCATGCGCTGCGACGCCTGCGGCTTCCGCCCGCCGCCGGACGAACTTTGGCTGCCCGTGGCCGAGCCGACCCGCCGCGAGCGGTGGCGGTCCTACGGCGGCAAGCTCGGCTGCGCGACGTGGCTGGGGCTGCTCGCGATCGGCGGGCTGATCGCCGGCGCGCCGTGGTTCCTCGCGTTCGTGCCGATCGGGCTGGCGATGGCGGTCGTGCTGCTGGGCGGAATCCACGACCTCGTCCCCCGCCCCCACCACCGCGGGCGACGCTTCCTCGCGCTCTCGGCCGACGGCTACGGCGTGCGCGGGGCCGCGGGCGAGCCGCCGGGCCACCCGTGGCGGGAGTACCTTCGCCTCGCCGTCCGGCCGGATCGCGACGGGCTGCTGCGGTTGCGCATCGGCATCGGCGGGACGCGTCAGGCGACCCGGCGCGAGTGGCTGACGAACTCGGCGGTCACGCTGCTGTTCGCCGCGGCCGGCGCGGCGTTGGGGGCATGGTTCGGCTGGTGGCTTGCCGGATGGTTGGCGGTCGCCTGCGTGCTGCTGGTGGCGGCGGCCGTGGTCGAGGACGTGGTCGCGGCGTGGTGCCGGGGCTTGGATCTGCGGCACGCATTCACGGCCGCGCGGCGGCCCTGGAACGGCGGGCCCGGCTGGCTGGTCGAGTCGCGCGGGCTCTCCGCGGCCGGCCTGCGCCGCCTGCTTCGACAACTGCGCGCGACGCCGACCGCGCGGCGGGACGCGTTCCACGTCGTCACGCACACGCCCCAATGCCTCGCCTGCGGCTACGACCGGTCCGGCCTGCCGCCGCGCCGCAAGTGCCCCGAGTGCGGCGAGCCGGCGCGGCAGCTGGCGCTGGTGATCGAGCCGACCCCGCGCGAGCTGCTCCTGTCGCGCCGCGACCCAACGCACCGCGAGGCCGCGCGGCTCGAACGGCGGGGCGACCAGCGGATCGGCCTGATTCTCATCGGTGGGCTGGTCGGGCTCCCGCTAATCGGCGGGCTGGTGATCCGGCTGCTGGACTGGCTCTCGGTCCCACGCGCCATCGGCGGGTTCGTGCTGATCATCGTCATGATGAGCTACGGATTCGCGGTGCTGTTCGCCTCAACCTGGCCGCGACGCCGCCGGGTGCTTCACGCCCTGCGCGACAATCGCTCCCAGCCGCTGGTGCTGCTGTCGCGGGGCGGCATCGTGGTCCACGTCAAGACGGAGGGCACCGAGCGGCGGGCGTGGGACGGGCTGCGGTGGCGGCTCGATCGGTTCGGGCGCGACACCGACCTGTGGCGACTTCACATCTCGCCCGGCGACGCGGCAGGCCTGCTCGAACCGGCCGCCGACGTACTGTTCTGCGCCGACCCGCCGATGATCACCGCCCTGCGCCGCCGCTTGACGCGGTGGGCGGGTGAAACGCAACCCGCGACGGCGACCGGCTAAACAGGTGCCAGGAGGTTGCGTGACCGATCAAATCTTGCCGCAGACTTGCCCGAACTGCGGGTACGACCGCACCGGCATCGGCGACCACCCGTGCCCCGAGTGTGGCCGCCCGCCGCCGCCGGGGTCGCCGTGCCCGCTGTGCCTCACCGACATGCCCGACGGTCGAACCTGCGCCGGTTGCGGCTTTTCCTTGAAGGAGGACGAGACGCTCGTCTGGGGCAGCGCCAGTTCAATGGGCGAGCTCTACTGGTTGATCGGCATGCCCGTCCTCGTCGGCGGGTTGCTCATCGCTCTCGACGTCGTCTGGCGTCAACACACTCGCTGGGCCGCGGGCGGTGCGATCATTCTGCTGGTGGCAAGCGGTGCCGTCGCGCTCGCCCGCGAGGCGAGGCGGCAACAGGGCCCGCTGCCCGAGCGTTGCCGGTGGCAGCTTCGCCTGTCGCGGCGCGGCGTGTCGCTTCGCGAGGGGAGCGGCCCGCCGACGTGGCGACGCTGGCGGCGCGGCTGGCGGGCGAAGGCGTGCAACCTCGAAAGTCGCCGGCCGTTCGTCGCGGTCGAGTCGCGGCTGTCGCGCCTGCTCGTGTCCCTTTGCCCGGTTGAGTTTTTCCCGGCCGATCCGGCGTCGGCCGAGCCGATCGCCCGTGAGATGAACGACCGCATCCGCGCCGCCTCCGCCGCTAGCCCGGCGGCGTGAGCGAGTTGCTATCCTCCGCATCATGCCCAAGAAGATCGCCATGATCGGCGCCGGGAGCGTTGTCTTCAGCAAGAACCTCACCGGCGACCTGCTGCAGTACCCAGAGTTCCAGGATGCCACCTTCACCTATATGGACATCGACGAGGCCCGCCTCGATGTCGGGGCCGCCCTCTGCCGGAAGGTCGCCGATGCGCTCGGCGTGAACCCGACGATCGAGAAGACGCTCAACCAGCAGGAGGCGATTCGCGACGCCGACTTCGTCGTCTGCATGGTGCAGGTGGGGGGCTTTAACTCGACGCTCGTCGACTTCGAGATCCCCCGCAAGTACGGGCTGAACTTCACCATCGCCGACACCACCGGGCCCGGCGGGCTGTTCAGGGCACTGCGGACCTACCCCTTCATGCAGCAGCTCGGCCGCGACATCGTGGAGCTGGCCAAGAAGGACTGCTGGCTGCTGCAATACAGCAACCCGATGAGCATGAACATTCGCGGGCTCAACGAGGCGACCGACTGGAAGATCAACGCCGTCGGCCTGTGCCACAGCGTGCAGGGCACCTACAGCGGCCGGATGACCGATTTGGGCATCCCCGAGGAGGAAGGCAACTACGTCGTCGCCGGAATCAACCACATGGCCTTCTTCCTGAAGCTCGAACGCGACGGCGTCGACCTCTACCCGAAGCTCTTCGAGATCGCCGACGACAAAATCGCCGCCGGGCGGGAGAGCGTCCGCTATGAGTTGATGAAGCGACTGGGCTACTTCGTCACCGAAAGCTCCGAGCACAACGCCGAGTACAACGCCCACTTCATGCCGCACGAGGGGTACATCGAGAAGTTCAACGTGCCCGTCGACGAGTATCTTCGCCGCTGCGACGGCATCGTCGACGAGTTCGAGCGGTTGATCGACTTCAGCAAGAGCGACGAGCCGATCACCGTTCACAAGAGCCACGAGTACGGCAGCGTGATCGCGCACAGCATCGTCACGGGCGAGTCGAGCGTGGTCTACGGGAACCTGCCAAATCGCGGCGCAATCCCCAACCTGCCGCCGACGGCGATCGTCGAGACGCCCACGCTCGTCGACAAAAACGGCTGCCAGCCGACGCGCGTCGACCCGCTACCGGCGCAGCTTGTGAACTACATGATGCCCCACATTAGTCAGCACGAGCTGTACGCGCGAGCGATCCGCGAGCAGGATCTGGACGCGGTTTATCAAGCCTGCTTCGCCGATCCGCTGACGGCCGCGACGCTGCCGATGGACAGGATCGTTGAGATGGTCGACGAGCTCATCGCCGCCCAGAAAGATGATTTACCGCCGCTCAACCCCGGCCGCCTGCCGACGAGCGGCAAAACGTTCGATCCACCCACGCCACAGCAGTTGCGCGCGAGCTGGGACGCGGCCAAGAAGCACACGTCGAACGAGGAGGTCGTCGAGGCGTGGCAGGTCGCCGGGCCGGTCGAGCTGGCCGAGAGCGAGGCTCCGCCGGCTCCGGGCAGCAACGGTACGGAGTGGACGCCCGCCGCCGCCGAGGCCGACGACCACATCGACTTCGCCAAGCTGCTGGGCCTGACGAACATGCCGCGCTTCGCCGAAGGAACCGACGGCGCGCTCGTCGCCCACGGCGAGCTCGACAGCGTCCACGACCGCGAGGCGACCGTCCGCGTGCAGGCCAACCGTTGGAACGGCATCACCCTGTTCGTCAACGGCGAACAGGCCTACGCCGGCGACGGCGGCGAGACGACGGTCCGCCTCAAGCAGGGCAAGAACGCCTTCGCCGTCACCGCCGCCAAACCGACGCGCTTCGCGGTCTACGTGCGAAAGGCAAACTTCTGACCGGCTGATTTCGCGCTTGACTTTTCGGGGGGGGTTATGTTGCCCGGATCTAGCACTGCTATAGCAACCCGAGGCCAGCGCGGGAGATCACATGAGGGGCAACGCGAACAGGAGAGAAGCTTCGCGATCCAACGGCTTCACGCTGATTGAGTTGCTTGTGGTAGTCGGCATCATCGGCCTGCTGCTGGCGATCCTGCTGCCGGTACTTTCGGTGGCGCGGTCGGCCGCACGGCAGGCGGCGTGTGCGGCAAACCTGCACGAGCAAGGTATAGCGCTTGCTTCGTATGCGATCGACCGCGAGGGCTATCTTCCGCTTGCTGGCCGGGTGAACGTGACAAACCTCAACGCCTATGGCTCACTTCCCTTGGCGTTGAACGACCCGCGCCGGCGGCGTTATGATTATGTGGACGTCCGGTCGGCCGCCCATGTTCCGGGCGACGAGTTGGTCGCGGAGTTTCCAACTTCGCTGGGCCGCTACCTCGAAATAGAAGCAGGGGTTGATCCGGACGCGAACGCCGGCATCTTCGCTTGCCCGGCAGCTCCCGAGCTGCACGCGACGCCGCCGAAGACAACGATGCTGTTCGTCGACGGTGTCGGCTACTTCGTTGGGGAAAGCTACCGGTTTGACTTTGGGTTGAACGGAAGCCTGCTGGGCTACGACGATAATCGGGTCACTCTACCCCGTCGCCACCGCGGCCAGTTAGCGCGTGCCCGCGACGCCGCAACCACCCTTGTGATGGCAGATGCCAAGCGAACCCCCGGCTCGATCATCGCTTGGCAACCCTCAATTAGCGGAACCGGCATGGTAACGCTCGCCGACGAGTTAGGCCGCGGAGATGCGATGGATGATCCGCATCGCGTGACGCTGGAACTGACGCGCCACCGTGGCGATCTGAACCTGCTTTTCGTGGACGGGCACGTTGCTTCACGAGCCGCGGATTTGAACGATCTCAACGATGTGTTCCTCTTGCCGCACGAGTGATTGCTGCCGGCGATCTCAACCATAACAACCGATGCAATTCAACCGCCAATTAGCAGACTTCGCAGCGCTATTGTTGGGCTTCCTGCTCAGTTTACTCGCGGCCACAAAATTAATGTGGCCTATGGCAACGCTCGCGGTCTTACGAGAGGTATGGGGTTTTGACGCTTCATTCACGCGGTTCGTGTTCGTTGTGTTGCTACTGGTGGAGTTTGCGGTAGTCGCCTCACTTTTATGGCGACCTTGGCGTAGTTTCGGATTTATCTTCGCGGTAGGCTTTCTGCTTGTGGTGACGATCAGCCCGCTGCGACAGCTCATTCAAGGCAGCGATCTCCCGTGCGGTTGCACCGGCAATCGCGAGCCGGTGACTCCGCTCGACCACGTGATGTCGCTCGCCCGAAACAGCATTCTCATTCTCGTAGCCGTACTCGGTTGGCACCTTGCTCGCCAATCGTCTCATCCCGCCGCGGCGTCCGCGGCTGGCATGGCTACGCCTCTCTCTTCTTCGACAGGAGGTTGACTATGAAGGTCAACATGGACCGGCGCAACGGCGTCATTCGCGCGGCGACGCTGTGCATACTCGCGGCTGGCGCTGCCGCCCTGACAATCATGCCGCTCGCAGCCTTAGGAGACCCGCCGCCACCCGGCACCTACATCTGTTCCCACGGACCCGGCGGCAACAAACCGCCAGTTGACGTTGAGAACTGCGAACTTTCGCAGTGTTGCAAGAGATCAACACACCAAGTCTTCGACAACGAAGGCAAATACGTACGGACTGAATACTCGGCGGAGTGTGTTCCCTGCGAGGAAGAGGTCGATCCCCCTCTGTAGTCATGCATGCTGACGTCAACTACGGCACCAACGCTTGATTGTTTTAGAGGTTGAAGTCTGTACGGGTCAACCTCGTGTTCGATCCGTACTTCCTTTTCTAACAATGACTAAGTATCCTATTCTCATCGTCACAGGGTTACTTGTGGTCGCGGTGTTGGCATTTATCGCCTGGCACCGCACTGGGGGAGCGGCGACGGGTGGCTCATCAATGAGCGTGGTGCATGAAAATCGCAAAGGTTTCACTGAATGGGGAGAGGCCGCGCAAGGATCCAGCCCGCAACTTCTAAACGCTGTTCGCACCGCAGTTCGCAATCAGCAGCGGCCGCTTCGGATGGATGAGGTTGCAACGGAGCACCTGGAACAACAATCTGCACGTGCCATTCGTGCATATACCAGCGGCACCTACAGCGACTTTGCTGATCTTCTTTCCGCGTCCGGCCTTGAGCCAGGCGAGGTGTGGGGTAATCGTAATGAAGAGACAAGACAAGACACGTTTGAGATGCTGACGGCGACCACACGCGACGCCAAGCTGTATCCAGATGCCGTGCGGGTCGAGGAGATTGATGGCGACTGGAACTCCACGCGCGACTTAAGTAGTCTTCTCACCGGTCCAGGTTCAGGCCTGACGCAACAGTATGTCACCCAATCCCGCGGCTCGAGCGACTTGTTCGACGCAAAGGCGAGCGAGATTCAGGTGGTTGAGGTTATTCTACCCGGCGTTATGCGTTACTCGAACGGCATACCGCTTCTCGGCGAGCTTCGGCTCCGCTTTGCGCGGCGCAACGGAACTTCAGTTTGGCACCTGATGTTGGTTCGCATCCCACAGTTCAACCGTGACGAAACAGGCGAAGGGAGGGCGGTGGTTCCCCCCGTAGAGTAATCAAGGTGGTTCGCTCGCAAGTGCCCGCGGCGAAGGCAATAAGGATCGGAATCGATCTTATCTTCCCAATCACTTCTCCACGCCCGGCGGCTCGTCCTGCAACCGGTAGCCGACGCCGCGGACGGTGTGGACGAGCCAGCTTGCATCGCCGAGCTTCTTGCGGATGGCCGTCACGTGCACGTCGATGGCGCGGTCGGTGACGAAGACATCGGTCCCCATGCCCTTGTCCATCAGGCGGTCGCGGCTGAGCACGCGGCCGCCGGCCTCGACGAGGGCGCGCAGCAGCTTGAACTCGGTGAGCGTCAGCTTGACCGCCCGGCCGTCGACGGTGATGTCGTGCTTCTCCAAATCCATCGCCAGCGGGCCGGCGCGGAGGATGCCGGCGGCGTCGGGCTCGCCCACGGGCGTCGCCTTGGCCTTGGCGCGGCGGAGGATCGCCTGCACGCGGGCCACCAGCACCTTTGGGCTGAAGGGCTTGGTCACGTAGTCGTCGGCCCCGAGCGACAGGCCGACGATGACGTCGGTTTCCTCGCTCTTGGCGGTGAGCATCACGATCGGCAGGCGGGCCGTCGCCGGGTCGGCGCGAAGCCGGCGGGCGACCTCGGCGCCGTCGAGGTCGGGGAGCATCCAGTCGAGCACGACCAGGTCCGGCTTGTATTTGCGCACGTGCGAGAGCGCCACCTCGCCATCGCCGGCGGCGAGCACTTCGTAGCCGTTGCGCTCAAGGTTGAGCGTGATGAGCTCGACGAGGTCGGCCTCGTCGTCGACCACGAGAATCAGCGGCTTGCGCGACGTGGCCGCTTTTGCCCCCGCGCCGCCGGCGGCCGTGTGGCCGCGGGCCGTGGTGTCGGGCGGGCGTTGCATGGCGAGGGCGAGTCGGTCGAGCACCGGCGGTGGCGGATGGGCGGGTCGCGCGGTCGGGAGCATCAGGCGTATCCAAACCCGCCAGGGCACGTGCGTCAACCGATGTTGCGGGGTTCACCAAACCTTCACGCAACCACGACGCGCTACGCTCGAGCGGATGCCCGCGCCCACGCCGACCAAGCTCGATTTAAAGCGCGACGAGCGCCTGCGCATCGAATGGAGCGACGGCCGCGAGACGACGTTCACGATCAACGACCTGCGCCGCCTCTGCCCGTGCGCCAGTTGCAAGATTGCGCGCGAGGGCGTTGACCCGCACCAGCTCGTCCGCCCGGCCCGGCCCGAGGAGGTGGGGGAGTCGCCCAAGCGTCCGCGCAAGCTGAACATCCTCAAGGCCGAGCAGGTCGGCCGTCAGCGGGTGACGGTCGAGCGGGCGGAGCCGATCGGCAACTACGCGATCAAGCTCTACTTTGACGACGGCCACGCGAGCGGCATCTACTCGTGGGCCTACTTGGCGGAGCTTGCCGACGCCAGGAGCGCCTCGGCCCAGGCGGCGTCCTCGGGCGACAGTGGCGGCTCGGGTGACGCGGCGTAGAGCTCTGAAATTCGGTCGAAGCTTCCCTCCTCATACGCCCGGTCGGCGGCGGCTTGAAGGTCCACCGTGACGTCGCCGTCCTCGGGCAACAGCGGAATCGGGATCTTCGGCAATGCGTGGCGCAGCGCGATTGGCCAGACACTGACACGCAAGTCGTCGGCGGGCCGGTGGACCATCGCGTAGCCATCGCAGGGCGGCAGTTCGTCGATCGACATTCGGTTGCCGCCGCGCAGGAGATCGATCTCGACGAAATTCACGTCCTCGCTGCGGCACAGGGCGAAGCGTTTGCGGACGTACTCGCTGCGGTCCTGCCGCTTGTTCGATGGGCTCAGCACCTCTACGTGCGTCACGAGTCGGCTGGCCGGCTCGTCGCCGGACCGGTCGTGAACGCGCACTTCGATCCAGTAGCGCTTCTCCTCGTACACGTCTGCTGGCAGCAGAGCGGTGAGGGGGCGGTCGGCCACAGCCGACGAGGTGGCGGGATGCGTCGGACCGCGGTTGTCGGTCTGTGTGACGGCGACATCGGCCCGCAGGGCGATGCGTTCCTCGGCCGCCGGTTCGCGCAGAACAATGTCGATCTCAATCCCAGCGCGGTAGCGACGGTTTGCCCCATCGTTGATGAGCCGGGCGAGCGTGTGAATGTACTGGACGTGGAACTCGCGCCAGATGCCACGCTTCTCGAGATACAGATCCATGCCGGGAAAGGGAGACGCCATGCCGCCGATTCTACCACAATCTACAGGTCCGCCATCGCCTGGCTGAGCCGGCGCACCTCGTGCAACGCCATGCCGCCGAGCTGCATCTTGCGGCCGTGCAGGTGCGGGATCACGGCGTGCCCGACGCCCAAGCGACCCGACTCCTTCAGGCGATTCTCTAACTGCGGCACGCTGCGGATCTCCCCGCCTAGGCCCAGCTCGCCCAAGGCCAGCGTGCCTGGGGGCAGCGGGCGGTTGAAGTGGGCCGAGGCGATGGCGAGCGCGACGGCGAGGTCGATCGCCGGCTCCGCCACCTTCACGCCGCCGGCGACGTTCACGAACACGTCGTCGGCCGCCAGCTTCAGGTCGGCGCGCTTTTCAAGCACCGCGATGATCATCGCCGTGCGGTCGGCGCTGAAGCCGCTGACCTTCCGCTTCGCCGCCCCGATCACGCTCGATGCCGTGAGCGCCTGCACCTCGACGAGCAACGCCCGGCTGCCCTGCATCGCGACGGTCAACACGCTGCCGCTCGGTGGCGAGTCGCCGTACTGCTCGGCGAACAAACGACCGGGATCGGTCACTTCCTCCAACCCGCGCCCACCCATCTCGAACAAACCGACCTCGTGCGTGCCGCCGAAGCGGTTTTTGATGCACCGCACCACGCGGTGCGCGTGAAAGCGATCCCCCTCGAAGTAAACGACCGTGTCGACGATGTGCTCGATGATCTTCGGCCCCGCCAGCGTGCCCGCCTTCGTCACGTGCCCGACGACCACCACCGGCACGCCCGTCTGCTTGGCGAGGTAGACCAGGTCCATGCAGGCGTCGCGAAGCTGCGTGACCGACCCCGGCGCGGCCGGCAGGTCGGGCTTGTAGACCATCTGGATCGAGTCGACCACCACGACGCTCGCCTTGCTCTGGTGGATCTGGTGGACGATGCGCTCGAGGTTCGTTTCCGCCAGAACGAGCAGGTTGTCGGTGCGGATGTTGAGGCGGTCGGCGCGGAGCTTCGTCTGCTGGGCCGACTCCTCGCTCGTGACGTAAAGCACCGGCCCTTCCTCCTTCGCCCGCTCCGCCCACTTGCCGGCGGCTTGGAGGAGGAGCGTCGACTTGCCGATCCCCGGCTCGCCACCGACGAGCACGGCCATGCCGCCGACGAGGCCGCCACCGAGCACGCGATCGAGCTCGCCGATACCGCTGGGCAGGCGATCGACCTTTTCCGTGCCGACCTCCCGCAGCCGCATCGGCGTGGCCCCGCTGTCGATGCCGCCCCCGACCTTCGGCGCCGCCAGCCTGAGCTTGCGATCATCGGTGGCAATGGCCGCGTCGCGTGTCTCCTCGAGCGCATCCCACTCGCCGCAGTCGGGGCACTTGCCCATCCACTTCGGGTGAACGCTCCCGCACGAGCGGCAGACGAACCGCGTCTTGACTTTGCCCGCCTTGGCCATGCGAGCATGATACGGGAGATGTTCGGTCGCGTCGCGTGCGGCGTAACCTTTAGCAGCTTTGCACCCATTACTCCCGGCGGCAGCGGGGTGTTGTCAACGCGAAGCAAAAAGAGGAAAATCCTCCCGACGCTAAAGCTATCGTGGCGGACAAAGCTTTCGAAACCCTGAACTGTCTGATCCGTGCGGTCAAGCATTCTCGGAGACTTCAAAGCCTCTTCGGGGCTGTGGAGTCTGCTGTTGTAGCAACTGGCCAAGTGCTCGAAACGCTCTACGGACCGGGCGGACGATGAGCAATAGCAAAAGTGACGCAATCGCGAGCAGAACAAAGCCAACTACACCAAAGAAATACTCTCTTTGTAAAATGACGATACCGCCGCCGGCGTTCTTTGAAGAGAATTCATTATATCGAAATATGCCAAAGGGCACGCGAAAGTAGTTCGTCAACGCGCCAGGGTAGGCCGTCGGCTCCCCCGCGAACTTTCGCGAGATTGTCAGGACGTTTATACCAGCTCCACGATGGGCCGCAACGTATCCGAGCTCTCGATTCGTGGATCTGAAGGTCCACAGTGGTGACACCTCGCCGTTACGGGCAGCCGACCTATCCGGCAAAGCAATGCAGAAGATGCCAGCCGCTGACAGAGATAGGAGCACCGCTCCTAAAACGCCAGCTGCGACTTGGACGACGGCAGGTGTTCGATTTTGAGCATCCATATTGCTGCCCTACGGCCAGTTCACGGGGTCCGGCCCGCCACGATTTGGAGATTCCGGCTCCCCCTCATTCTCGAACAGCGAGCGGAGTTCGGAATCCTCGTCGAGATAGGCCCGCGTGATCTTATAAACGACGGTCGAATGCTGGCCCGTGTAGCCGCTCGCGATGAGGTTCAGCTCCGGTTGTAGATAATGCCCGCTGTACCATCCCGAGGCCCATTCGCCCGTATCTGAATTGATGTAGTGTGTATGCTGCCAAACATCTCGGCGTTCTAGAGTGGCAACAATCGACTTCTTCTCATTGTCAGCAGCGACGGCGGTGTGGGTTTGGGTGCTTGCAACCGTTGTCGAGACGGTGTAATCTTGGTTCACGGAAAACCCGACGCCCTCCACTTCGACACCAAAGTCGACGCCCCACGTTGTAGCGCGTCCGACACTAATGCCGAAGGTCAGCACTGCATCCTCGCCCCAGTCGATGCTTTGGGCGGCGTGGTCATACAGGGGTTCCCAAGAGTCGCGGTAGTAGAAAGTGTCGACACGGCTGATTCCGTCGAGATCGAGCCACTGGTCTTGGATGACAGTCGTGATGTCTTCCGAGGGGCTGTGAGGGTTGAAGTTTTGGGGGACATCAAGCTCCCAGTCGGTGTAAAACCACTGCGGCGTGTCGATGATCTGCACCCCTGGTCCCTCACCCGGTGGCGGGGCGGGTAGATCCGGGTCGCCGAAGCCGGTGATGCGGATGACAAAGTGCTCGTTGAGCGCTTCGCCCTCGTCGACGCCGCCGGTCAGCTTGTCGTCCTTGATCGTGACGAAAAAGGGTTCCGATGCCTGATTCGCCGGAATGGTGACCGATGTGGGAATGGCAGTGAAATCCAATCCCTCTTCCGCCGGATCACGGTCGCCGATGTTGCCGAGGGCGAGGAAGACCTCCAAGTCTTCATCCGGCGGGGCGGCCTCGCGGGTCACGGTGTAGGTGATCGTCGCCGCATCTTCTTCGTTTGTCACGGTGATGTCCGGCGTGACCGTTGCGACGAGCGGAGTGAGCGGCGGCTCCAGCCCGCCGCCACCCGGTCCGCCACCACCTGGGCCGTCTCCGGACAACATGCGGCGGCTCTCGAGCGTCTCAAAGAGCGGGGTTCCAGTGGACATGTGGCGAGGTGGACGAGGCATGCTCAACGCTTTCCTTCAAGATGGTACTTGGATGTGCGACTCCCGCAGTCGCGTATCAACTCATCATGCGCAGTCCATGTATCAACCGTCAACCCGAAGTAGCCGCGCCAATCTGGTCGAGCGGGAACGTCAAGTTGTCGCCGGTTTCGCAGTGTTCGATCTGGGTTTAGCAGCATCGCCGCGCACAAGGCGGCGCAGGTGGGCAACGTCGAGTGGGTCGGCCAGGTCGCAGACGAAGTCGATCGGGCGCGTCGAGCGCCACCAGCGCCACGGCTTGCCGCGGCGGTCGGCGCGCAGGCGAACGCCGCCGGGCCAGCGTTGCACGCGCGGCGGGGCGAGGTCGGTCCACGCGATCGGCTTGGCATCGGCGGCGCCGAGCAGGCCCTGGTGCAGGCCGGCGGCGGTGAGGCGCAGGCACATCAGCCCGGCGGGGGCGTCGGCGGCGTCGCCGAGGCGGTCGGCCTTCTCGCGCGACGCCTCGCCCCAGCGCGCGGCGCGGGCGACGAGCCAAGCCGTCCCGCCGATCACCGCCATCAGCCCGACCGCGACGGCGGCGTGGCTCCACCCCGGCGGCAGGCTTTGCCACGCCCACAGGATCAGAAAGATCGGCAGCGCGCCGCCCACGAACCCCGCCAGGCCGCCGCCGATGATCGCCGCCGTCAGCGTGGGCAGCCCGCGCAGCGATAGGCCCGTGCCGAAGCTCGGCCCGCGCCGGCCGTACAGGATCACGTCGTCCGGCGCCCACGCCCAGCCGCACTCGGGGCAGCGGGTCGGCGTGGCATCGGACTCGTCGTCGGCGCTGAGGCCGGCGAGGCGGTAGAGGCAGTCGGGGCAGTGGCTGACGCGCCCGACGTGCTCGCAAGCCGGCTGCGGTCGGTCGCCCGCCAAATCACGGGCGGCCGCGACGAGGCGGTGGGCGCGCGGCGACAGCGGCACGTCGACCATCGCCTTCCACCGATTGGGCTGATTCGTGCTGCCGAACGACTGGCCGAACAGGCGGTAGGCCTTGGGCGTCGCCTCGCGCCCGCCGACGAGCAGGCCCTTGAGCGTGCCGGTGCCCGTTTCGAAGCGGACCACCGGCAGGTCGGGCCAGTCTTTCCACTTGCCCGGCTTGATCGGCCCGAGGATCTGCCGCTGAGCGATGCCGCCGGCCCGCAGGCGAACCTGCCGCCGCCAGCGGTTGCGCCGGCCTTTCCGGGTGAGCAGCCACGACAGGACGGCGATCAGGCCGACGACGCCCGCGAGCGCCATCAGGAACAGGAACACCTTGACATCCCACGTGACCATCAGGATGACGACGGCCACCACGAGGACGCTCGCAAGGCTCCACAGCATCGCCAGCCGTTCGCGGCGCAACTGCCGGGCGGTCGGCGGCGGCGGGACGATGGCCAACTCGTCGGCGGTAGTCGGGCCGTAGCCGCACGCCGCGCAGGCCGCTGCGTTGGCGGGCCAGCGCGCCGCGCAGTCCGGGCAGTAGGGCGGCGGGAGATTAGCGGGCGCGGCGTCGGGCACGGGCGCGGGTAGGCTAGACCCAACATGGGCGTCGCGATCCTTGGCTTTCTCGTCGGCGTCGCCGTGGCCCTGGCGGCGGCGTGGCTGTTGCTGGCGCCGTCGCGTCGCGCGTTGCGGGAATTGCTGGCGTTGTCGCGCAGCGAGCAGGAGAACGACTGGCGGGCACGCACGAGCCTGTCGCGCGGCACGCTGGGCCTGCTCGCGCCGCTGGGCCGCCTGGCCGGGCAAATGAACGCCACCGCCGACGCCAACCTGCGCCGGCTGAAGGATCTGGCCCGCAAGCACGACGACCTCGTGGCCATCGTCGACGCGCTGCCCGACCCGATCCTGCAAGTGGACACGCGGCGCGAGGTAATCCTGCTCAACGCGCCCGCGGCGTCGCTGCTGGAGATCGACCGCGAGGCGGCGCTGAGCCGGGCGGTGGAAGCGGTCGTGCCCGAGCCGGCGGTGCTTGCGCTGTTCGACGCCGTCTCGACCATCGGCCTCGACGAGACCGGCCCCGGCGGCGAGCCGGCGCTGCCGGTGCGGCGGCAGATGCGCTTCCACCGCGACGGCCGCCCGCTGGCGTACCAGGCCGTGGCCACGCGCAGCGGCGCGGGCGGGGTGCTCGTGGTGCTGCGCGACGTCTCGACGCTCGACGCGACGCTGCGGATGAAAACCGACTTCGTCGCCAACGCCGGCCACGAGCTGCGCACGCCGCTCGCCGCGATCAAGGCCGCCTACGAGACGCTCGCCGACAACCTGGCCGACGACAACGCTCCGCCGATCGATCCGGCCACGGGGCGTTGTCTGAGCATCATGGGCGGGCACCTGCAACGGCTCGAGGAGATGCTGCGCGATTTGCTCGACCTGTCGCGTGCGGAAGCGGGGCACCGCCCGCCCAGCCGCGAGCGCGTGAGCCTGGGGGACGTGGCACGCGACCTGCGACAGTCGCTGTCGGACCTGGCCGCGGAAAAGGGCGTGGCGCTAACGCTCCTGCCCGATGCGACGGCGGCCGGCCGCGTCCTCGTGAGCGACCCGCGCCTCCTGCTGCTGGCGTTGAAGAACCTGGTCGAGAACGGCATCAAGTACACGCCCAGCGGCGGGTCGGTCGAGCTTCGCCACGCGGCGACCGAGCGGGGCGACCGCCTGACCGTCCGCGACACCGGCATGGGCATTTCCCCCGAGCACGTCGACCGCGTCTTCGAGCGTTTCTATCAGGTCGAGGCCGCCCGAACGGGGACGAACGCTCACACGAACCCGCGATCGAGCGGGCGCGGCACGGGGCTGGGGCTGAGCATCGTCAAGCACGCCGTTGGCGCCCTCGGCGGCACCGTGGCGGTCGAGAGCGAACTCGGGCGCGGCACGACGTTCACGATCTTGCTGCCGCGGCACGATACAAGCAGCGCGTAGGGTGGGATTGATCCCACCATCTGTTCGGAACCGGAGGTGGGATGAATCCCACCCTACAGTTGTCACTTGCGACCCGACCTGTTGCAAAGCGATGCGCGTCTCCTGCGCGACTGCCGGATCGACCTGACGCGCGGAAGCGGGCCGGGCGGGCAGAAGCGGAACAAGACCAGCAACGCCGTCCGGCTGACGCACGAACCGACGGGCATCGTGGCGACGGCGCGCGAGGATCGGTCGCTGCGCGTGAACAAGTTGCGGGCGCTCCGCCGGCTTCGGTTGAAGATCGCGGCGGCCTTGCGCGAGCCGGTCGACCCGTTGACGTACACGTTGCCTGAGTGGCTGGCATCGTACGTGGTGGCGGGGCGGCTGGCGGTGAACGCGAGCAACCCGCACCACCCGGCCGCCGGCGCGGAACTGCTCGACCTCCTCGCCGCCAGCGACGCCGACCCCGCCCGCGCCGCGGCCAACGCCGGCGTCACGCTGCGCTCGTTCCTGAAGCTGCTCGCCAGCGACGCCACCCTCTGGACCGCCGCCAACGCTCTGCGCGACCGCTACGCGATGCCCCCGCTTACAAAGCCGTAGCGGGTTCCGTCTCGACGGGGCGACGCGTTCCCGTCAGCACGTTCGTCTCCCCCTCGCTCTTGGCAATGGTCACGGCGCCGACGCTGTCGCTGAAGATGTTGACTGCGGTGCGGCACATGTCGAGCGGGCGGTCGAAAACGAACAGGAGGCCCAGGCCGGCGACGAGCGTGGCCCCTTCGGGCAGCGTGCCCGGCGGCAGGGCGTTCTCGACGGCCTGGAGGATGATGATGATCGCGACGAGCGACGCCGCCGGCACGCCGGCCACGCCGATGCTCGTCAGCAAGGCCGTCACCACGATCATGAATTGCTGGCCAAGGCTCAGGTCGATGCCGAACGCCTGGCAGATGAAGATCGCGGCCACGCACTCGTAGAGCGCCGTGCCGTCCATGTTGACCGTTGCCCCCAGCGGCAGGACAAAGCTGGTCGTCTTCTTCGAAACGCCCGCGCGGTCCTCGACGCACTCCATTGTGACCGGCAGCGTGGCCGCGCTGCTGGCGGTGCTGAAGGCCGTCACCAGCGCCGGGGCCATCGCCTGATAGTGACGCAGCGGGTTGACGCGGGCGACGAGCCCGAGAATCAGCGGCATGGTCACGACGAGGTGCAGCAACAGCGCCGCGAACGCCACCCCGGCGAAGACGCCAATGCCCGTGGCGAACTCAATGAAGCGGTCGTCGGGCGCGAGCTTGGCGTACTGCTCGCCGACGGTCGTAATCAGCAACGCGAACACACCGATGGGCGCCAGCGCCAGCACAAGGTCGGTCACGCGCAGCGTCAGGTCGTAGATGCCCTGCGTGAAACTTAGCAGCGTGGCCGTGCCGGGGCTGGTCATGCGGGCGAGGAAGTAGCCGAGGATGATGGAGACGACGATCAGCCCGAGCAGTTGCCCCTGCGCCGCGGCATCGATCACGTTCGGCGGGACCATTTCGCGGAAGACGTTGAGAAAGTCGGTCGCCGTCTTGCCGCCGGCCTTGCCCTCGACGGCTGCCTGGTCGCCCGCGAAGGCGCTGAGATCTTCGCCGACGAGTATGCCGTTGCCCTCGCTGTTGGTGCCGGGCGTGAAGACGTTGACGAGGACGAGGCCGATCGTGATGGCGATGGCGCTGGTGGTCAGGTAGTAGCCCAGCGTCTTGAAGCCGAGGCGTCCGAAGCCGCTGCCGCTGCCCATGCCGGCGACGGCCAAGACGATGCTGCTCGTCACGAGCGGCACGATGATGAGCTTGAGCCCGTTGATGAACATGTCGCCGACGAGCTTGGCGACGATGAAGAGCCAGGTGCCGGTGACCTCGCCCGTTGCCGCCGGTGCCCGCTCGCCGGGCGGTAGTTCGGACGCCGCGTCGACGCCCCACAGTCCCAGGGCGAGGCCGACGATGCCGCCGAGCACGAGCCCGAGCAGGATCTGCCAGTGCAGCGGCCAGCGCCAGAGTTTGAGAGCATCGGGCATGGCGGCCACTGTAAAGCCAAGCCCGCCCGTGTCACGCGGCCCCACCTCTGACCCTCCGGCGCCGCTCAGGCGGATCAAAGCGCCCAAACCGCCAGCAGCGCGGGAAAGTTCCATCGAAAATCGCTGGCGTTCGCGCCCCGAGCTTCGTTAGACTCCCCGGCTGCCGTTTCGCGCCAGTCGCCAGACACAATCCCCTTCACGGAGAGAATGCACATGCACCGCACCGTCCTGCCCGCCACCATCGTCCTTGCCATCGCGGCTGCGCCCGTCTCGGCGCAACTGCTCATCCCCGACTCCGACTCCGATTCGATCGGCCTCTACAGCGCGGCCGACGGCTCGCTGATCGACGCCAACTTCATCACCGACGCCAACGACGCCAACACCTACGACTTCGCGACGCCGATCGAGGCGATCCAGGTCGGCAACGAGATCTTCGTCAGCGACCAGATCGCCGACGCGATCTTCATCTTCGACCTATCGGGCAACTACGTCGACAAGATCGACTCCGGCCTCGACAACCTGCGCGGGATTGCGGCGGTCAATGGCACCGTCTACGCCGCCAACGGTGGCGGCAACAACGGCGCGCCCGAAGACCAGATCGTCACCATCGACGCCGCCACCCGCAGCATCACCGGCAGCTTCGGCTTCGGCCCGCCGGACTTCTCGCCGTTCGACGTCGAGGTGTTCGGAAACGTCCTGCTCGTGAGCGACATCGACGGTGGGCCCAGCAGCAACCCCTTCAACACCGAGGGCGTCGACGCCTTCAACTTCGACGGCAGCTACATCGGCCGCGTCGTGAGCGTCGGCACCACCGACCCGAACAACGGCCCGGACTTCCCCGAGCAGATCGCGGGCAAGATCAGCGACAGCAACTTCCTCGTCGCCGGCTTCAGTGCCCCGGCCGGCGTGTACGAGTTCGAGAACGACGGCGACTTCGTCGACGTCTACGCCGAGGGCTTCGGTGGCCGCGGCGTGGCGGAACTCGGCAACGGCAACTACATCTACACCAAGGGCAACGGCGCCTTTGTCTTCGATCCCGCCGGCCCCGACGGCGAGGGCACCACCGTCGGCGACGGGAACCGCTTTATCAGCCGCGTCGCGATCCCCGAGCCCACGACGCTCGGCCTCCTCGCCGTCGGCGGCCTGTGCGTCCTGCGCCGGCGTCGCTGAACCACAATCGATACCATTGTCGCACGCCGGCGGGAAGCCTCCCCCGCCGGCGTGTTTCCTTTCGCCTTCGCCCGTCCCGGCGCGGGTACCATGACCGCCCATGGCCGACGCCACCGCCGTAATTTCGCAGCCCTACGCCGTCCTGGCGCGCAAGTACCGCAGCCGCACCTTCGATGAAGTCGTCGGCCAGGAGCACGTCGCCCAGACGCTCAAGAAGGCCATCGAGACCGGCCGCGTCCACCACGCCTATCTCTTCTGCGGCACGCGCGGCGTCGGCAAGACGAGCATGGCCCGCATCCTCGCGCTCGCCCTGAATGACCCGCAGAGCGACGCACCGACCGCCACGCCCGACCCGACCACCGACGTCGCCAGCGCCATCTTCAAGGGCGACGACGTCGACGTCATCGAGATCGACGCCGCCAGCAACACCGGCGTCGACAACGTGCGCGATTTGATCGAAAATGCCCGGTTTCGCCCGATGCGCAGTCGGTTTAAGGTCTACATCATCGACGAGGTCCACATGCTCTCCAAGGCCGCGTTCAACGCGCTGCTGAAGATCATGGAGGAGCCGCCCGAGCACGTGAAGTTCATCCTGGCCACCACCGAGCCGGAGAAGGTGCTGCCGACGATCCTGAGCCGCGTGCAGCGGTTCGACTTCCGCAACATCGCGGTTGACCACATCGTCGCGCACCTGAAGGACGTGATTGAGCAGGAGAACCGCAAGGCCGACGATGACGCCCTGCGCCTCGTCGCCCGCAACGGCCAAGGCTCGATGCGCGACTCGCTCTCCCTGCTCGACCGCCTCACGAGCGGTCTCGAGAAGGGCGGCACGTTGAAGGTCGACGACGTGACCAGCCTGCTCGGCCTGCCGCCGCGCCAGCGCGTGATGGACCTTGTCGACGCCTTCGGCAACGGCGACACGAAGGCCGCCCTCACCCTCGCTGAAACCCTCCTGCGCGACGGTCAGGGGACCGACTCGCTCATCGGCGCCGTCATCGACCACCTGCACGCGTTGCTCGTTCGCAACGTCGCCGGCGACGACGCCGAACTCGCCGATTTGCCTGGCCTCGATCCGAAGCTGGTCGCGCAGCAGGCGGCCAAGCTCTCGCCCGAGTTGCTGAGCCAGGACATCGCGATCCTCGAAGAGCTCCGCCGCCAGATGCGCAGCGGCGGGGCAGGCCGCGCGCTGCTCGACGCCACGCTCGTCCGCCTCGCCCTCGCCGAGCAGTTTGCCTCCATCGACGACCTGCTCGCGGGCGGCGCGTCGACCGCTCAAAAAAAAACGGCTGAAATAAGGCCTTCCGAGCCGGAACCGTTGGAGAACGTCGAGCCCGTCGCCAGTGGCGGCGACGGGTTCGGTGATCTCTGGGCGCGGCTGAACGGGGCGTTGTCGCGGGAGCACGAAACGGTCGCGCCACTGCTGCAATCGGGCCAGCTCGGCAAGGTCGACGCTGCCGGCGGCGTGGTCGAGATCGTCTTCCCCAGCGGCACGCCGTACCCCGGCATGCTCGAGCGCAACGGCAAGAGGGAGGCCGTCGCCGCCGTGCTCGGTCGGCTGCTCGACCTGCCCGAGCCGCCGCAACTGCACCTGCGCGCCGACGCCAGCCTCGCCGCCGACCCCCAGCCCCATCGCGGCAACGCGCCATCCAACCGCGGCCACGCCAACGCCCCATCCCCGCGCGAGCCGTCGGCCGTCCCGTCGGACCTGAACCTCGAAGCCGACCCCCTCGTCGCCGCCGCCATCCGCGAACTCGGCGCCCGCGTGGTGAAGGTCGAGGACGAATGAGTCCTCCGATCCGATGCGCCCACCGGTCCACAAGATTCGCGCAAAAGTCGAAGGTAGCTGCGGGTCCACGACCCGGAGTCCGGAACCCGCACGACCCGCCCGATCGCAGCGACGGGAGAGCATCATAGGTATAACAGGAGGATGCGATCACTCGCCCTCGTCCTCTCCCTGCTCGCCGCCTCCGCCGCCTCCGCCGCCTCCGCCGCCTCCGTCGCCTCCGTCGCCTCGGCGCAGGCAACCACGCAACCCGCGACGCAGCCGAGCACCCGCCCCGGCTTCGCGCTCACCGTCTACTCCACCGCCGTCCCCGCCTTCGACTGGAACGAGTGGCGGCGTTACAACGATGGGCCCGAGGACGTCCCCGGCTACGGCGTGGTCCGCGAGACGCGCAACATTACCCTCGACGCGGGCCTGAACACCATGCGGTTCACTGGTGTCGCCGCGGGCATCGACCCGAGCACGCTGCGCTTCCGCGACCTCGCCGACCCCGGCGCAAGCGTGCTTGAGCAGAACTATGAGTACGACTTGCTTGGCACCACAAAGCTGCTTGAAAAGTACGTCGGCCAGATGATCGAAATAGACAACGCGAGTCACACGCTGCTCAGCATTGATTACGGCAACCTGCTCTACCGCAATGGCAGCAACGGTAAGGTGCAGTTCCTTCGCATCAGCGGCAACACGCCCTACAGCGACGACCGACCTAGCGGGCTCGAGCGTGTAAAGCTACCCGACACCGCTGGCCTGATCTTGCAGCCCACGCTCGTCTGGCAATTGCACACGAATGTCAATGGCGAGCGACCGATCGAGGTGACGTATGAGGCCGAAGGCTTGACCTGGCGGGCTGATTACACCGTCGTCACCGATGCCGCCGGCTCGTCGGTCGATGTCGGATCGTGGGTCACGCTCGTGAACCAGAGCGGCTTGAGCTACCCTGAGGCGACCCTCAAGCTGATTGCTGGCGACGTGCAACGCGTGACGCCAGACCAGACCTTTCGCCGTCGCGGCGGCGGTGGGGGCTTCGGCGGTGGCGTCGGCGGAGGAGAGCCGCAGTTCGAGGAGAAGAGCTTCTTCGAATACCACCTCTACACCCTCTCGCGACCCACAACCCTCGGCAATAACAGCGTCAAGCAAATCGAGCTGTTCCCCACCGTCGAAAACGTGCCGGCCGAGAAAGTCTTCGTCTACTACGGCCTACCGCGCGACCTGTGGTACCGCACATTCTCCCGCCCGCGTACCGACCGCGACCTCGGCACCGGGTCGAACAAGAACGTCGACGTCTACCTGCGCTTCAAGAACAGCGAGGCCGACGGCTTGGGCATCCCGCTGCCGGCCGGCAAGCTGCGCGTCTACCAGCGCGACGACGCCGACGACGCGCTCGAGTTCGTCGGCGAGGATGTCCTCCAGCACACGCCGCGCGAGGAGACGGTCCTCGCCAAACTCGGCAGCGCCTTCGACCTCGTCGGCGAGCGCCGCCAACTCGACTTTCGCCTCGACAACGAGCAGAACCAGATCGAGGAGGACTTCGAAATCAAGCTCCGCAACCGCAAGGCCGAGCCCGTCACCATCATCGTCAAGGAAAGCCTCTACCGCTGGGTCAACTGGGAGATCACCCAAAGCAGCCACCCGTTCGAGAAGCAGGACGTCCGCACAATCCACTTCCCGCTCGAGGTCGCGCCCGACAAGGAGGCGACGGTGACGTACACGGTGCGGTATTGGTGGTGAAACGGAAGGGATGAGGGATGAAGGCAGAAGGATGAACCCGAGCCGGAGGCGTTCGGCTCTGCCTCGGGTTCATCCTTCATCCTTCCGCCTTCATCCTTTCCTACCGTCGCCCATGCTCGACAACCTGAAGAACCTCGCGTCGCTCCCCGGCCTGATGGCCAAAGCGGGCGAGATGAAGGAGCGCATGGCCGCGATGCAGGCCGAGGTCGCCAAGGAACTCGGCGCCCTGCGCGTCGACGCCGACAGCGGCGGGGGGATGGTCACGGCCACCTGCAACGGCAAGGGGGAGCTGGTGTCCCTGAAAATCGACCCGAATCGCCTCGACCCCAGTAAGGCCTCGGCGGAGGATTTGGAACTGCTCGAAGACCTGATCGTCGCCGCCGTCGCCGCCGCCCAGCAGAAGGCCACCCAGCGCGGCGCCGAGGTCGCCGGCGAGAAGATGTCCGCCATCACCGCCGACCTCGGCCTCCCGCCGGGCCTGATGGACCAACTCGGCAAGGCGTGACCCGTGTCCGGACGCGCGACCCCCACGGGTCTCCCGCCGCCGACGGCGTGCGACCCGTGCCACCGTGATACATTCCGCCGATGGCGAGCGACCGCTGGATCCCGGCCCGCGCCTCCGCCGCGGCGCTGACCGACGGCGTGATCATCGCGTTCCTGCCGTTCCTGGGCTGCTGCCTGTCAGTCTCACCGCACGGCGGATCAACGCTCGCTCAACTCGGCTTGGTGCTGTTCGCGCTGCCAATCCTTCTGCTGCTGTATCTGGCCTATTCGATTTGCCGCGTCGACTCCGGCCAGACAATTGGCGAGCGAATGCAGCACATTCGCCGCATCCGCACCGACGGCCAACCGATCCGGGCGCCCGATTGGCTCCGCCTCAAGTGGCCGACCCTCTGGCTGCTCGGCGGGTCGATCGTTTTGCTCCTCGCCGTCGGCGTCTTCGCCCCGCAACAGCCGACGCGGGCGCTGCCGAACGCTGAACTCATCGCCCTCCTCCAACGCCGCGCCCTCATCGTCGGCCTCGTCACAATCCTGCCCCCGTTGATTGCCTGGATCGCCCGCGTCCAGCGCGGCGACGGCACGATGTATATCGTTACAACGTGGCCCCCGCGGCGCAAATACGAGCCGCGCGGATTTGACGTCATTCCGACCGCACCGTGGGACGCCGAGGATGTGCCGTCCGAGGACGCCCCGCGCTGATACAACAGCGTCATGCCGGGCGCGAAGGGGGCGACGATCGCAGCAAGATGACCAAGGAGGAGTTGGTGGAGGCGCTGCGCAAGTAGAGTTCCGAACACAAAGAGGTAGCTGCGGGATCACATCCCGCAGTCGGGGCGCGGTTGGTGCATGAGCAGACTGCGGGATGTAATCCCGCAGCTACCCCTTCACCTCCAAGCCATCGAGCACGATCGGGTAGAGTCTCCCCATGCCGCGCCGGGAGATCGCAGTTGCCGTCATCGTCGTCCTGCTCGCCCTCGTCGCCTGCCTCGCGTGGGCGTTGTACGAGGAAGCCCCGCCACCGCCGCCCTCGTTCGAGGAGTCCGCCGCCAAGCTCCGCGCCGCTGGCCTGCCGGCGACGATCGAAGAACTCGACATCGACCGCCCCCCGCCGGAGGAGAACGCGGCGACGCCGTTCCTGGAGGCCGCCAAGCTGCTGCCGGCGGAGGGGGAGGATCCGTTATTCGATTTCCTCGCCGATCCGTGGCGTCAGATCGATGTGGAGGGGCTGCGCGCTGCAGACGAAGCCGCCGATGTGTCACGCGCAGCACTCACTCGGTTGTTTGCGGCTGAACGACGAGCTGAAGCAGCCGACGCAGCAACGCTCCTAAATCAGCTTTCCGACGAGCAGAATGGTTTCCGCCACAACGTCAAATTGGCCTCGCCTGCCGATCTGAATGATCTGACACCGTCAGCTATGCGGGCCCTACTACGCGAGGCCGCGTCAGCCGTCGTGGAACCAGTCGAGGCGTTGCCCGACCTGCGAAGTTCCCAGCGCTCGCTCAACGCGGACTTCGGCGTGGACTACGCGGCCGGCGAGTTCGGCATCGTTGACCTGTCGCCGCTCGACCCCGCCAGACGCCTTTCACGGGCACTTGTTGTGTCGGCTCTGGATGTCGGGGCACGAGACGATGCAAAGGGGATGCTCCGCTGCCTACACCGAGGCTGGTCCTTGGCAGACGCCTACACCGGTGCCACGAACACGATCATCGAATATCAGGTTGTGGCAATGGAAGAGTCGCGACTGCTCGAAGCAGCAGCGATGCTTTGGTCTGAACCCAGGATGCTCGCGGATGCGCCCGCGAGAGAAGCAGCTTCAGCTCTTGCGAATCGCTGGGCAGAGGAAGCGGCGGTCATCGAGTCACGTCTGCGGTCCTTGCGTGGCGAAGCATTACTCCAACAAAGCTCTTTGAGCGATCTACAAAACGCGCTCGACCGTGGCGAGGAGCCTGACACGTTCACCGACGGTGAATTCCACCCGCAGAAAGACGCTGACATCGCTGCCCACCTGATGCCGGAGATCATCGCAGCGGCAGACGCACCGTCGTTACCCGCAGCGCTTGAAGTCGCCCCAGACCGACACGAGATTGAACAACGCGTAACGGACGGCGGCGGTCGTGCCCTGCTTTACATGAGCGGCTTTTTGGGGGAGAGCGGTCACATCATCCACTACTCGCGTCTAGCAGAACGCCGCCTCGGCCGCCTCGCAATCGCCGCCGCCTTTTACCGGGCGGATCACGACGAGGGTGGGGGTGGCCAGCTCCCGCCGACGCTCAATGCCCTTGTGCCGGATTACCTCGACGCCATCCCGATCGACCCGCTCTCCGGCGGGGCGTTCACGTACGACCGCGCCGCCGGCACCATCACCGCCGCCTATCCGCCGGACGAACGCTTCGCCACCATGACCCCGCCGAGCGTCCGCCTCCGGCCGTAGGGTGGGCATGGCCCACCGTCCGAACGTGGCGATGCCGGATGGTGGGCCGTGCCCACCCTACGGTGTCGCCATGAGCCAGACCGACCGTCTCCGCTGGGGCATTCTCTCCACCGGCAACATCGCCAAAACCTTCGCCACTGCCCTGCCCAAGAGCGAGACGGGCACGCTCCACGCTGTCGCCAGCCGCACGAAGGAGAAGGCGGAGAAGTTCGCCGCAGAGTTCGAAGCGGCGAAAAGTTACGGCAGTTACGACGAGCTGCTCGCCGACCCCGAGGTCGACGCGGTCTACCTCGCCACGCCGCACCCGCAGCACGCACAGTGGGGCATCAAGGCCTGTCGGGCCGGAAAGCACCTGCTTTGCGAGAAGCCGATCGGCGTGAATTACACCGAAGCCGAGGCAATTTTCGAAGCGGGCCACGAGCACGGCGTCTTCGTGATGGAGGCGTACATGTACCGCTGCCACCCACTGATGCAGAAGCTCGTCGAGCTCATCAAAGACAAGACGATCGGCGACGTGCAGGTAATCGAGAGCACCTTCGCCTTCCGCGGCGGTGGGGAGTCGCCCGACTACGCCAACGCCCGCCTCTTCGCGGACAAGCACGCCGGCGGCGGCATCCTCGATGTTGGCGGCTACGCCAGCAGCGCCGCGCTCCTCGTCGCGGCGGCGGCGAACGATGTCGAGGTCATCGAACCGCAAAGCATCAAGGCGGTCGGCATCACCGCGGAGAACGGGATTGATGAAGTCGCCACGGCGACGTTGAAGTTTTCGGGAAACATCGTCGCCAACCTGCTGACCGGTGTGCGCGTCAACGCGGGGCAGCGATTGACGATCTTCGGCACGAAAGGGCGGATCGACGTGAGCGCCCCGTTCCTCCACAGCAAGGAAGGCGGCCGCGAGGTCATCCAAGTCAACGGTGAGGACGTGGCCGTCGAAACGGCCAAGCACCTCTACGCCCTCGAGGCCGACGCCTTTGCACAGGGCGTTCGCACCGGCACCGCGCCGCACCCGGCGATGAGCCGCGACGAATCGCTCGCCAACGCCCGCGTCACCGACGCCTGGCGCAAACAGGCCGGCGTGCAGTACTCCTTCGAAACCGACACCGGCTACCCGAAGACGACGCTGACCGGCGACCGCGTGAAGGTGAAGGACGATGCCCCGATCGGCCGCACCGACATGGCCGGCGTAAGCGTCTCCCGGTTCGTGATGGGCTGCGACAACCAGACGGAGATGAGCCAGGCGGCCCCGCTGTTCGACGCCTTCTACGAGCGCGGCGGCAACGCCTTCGACACCGCCAACATCTACGGCGGCGGACGACAGACCACGCTGCTGGGCCACTGGATGACCTCGCGCGGCGTGCGCGACGGGTGCGTCGTCGTCTGCAAGGGCGTCCACACGCCGCAGAACTTCCCGAAGTTCTTCGAGCCGCAACTACAAAAGGATCTCGAACGACTTCAAACAGATCACTGCGAATTCTACTTCTGCCACCGCGACAACCGCGACGTGCCGATCGGCGAGTGGGTCGACGTGTTGAACGAAGGCATGAGCAGCGGTCTGATTACAAAGGGCTTCGGCGGCAGCAATTGGGACTTGGACCGCGTTCAAGCGTTCAACGAGTACGCGACAAAGCACGGCAAGACCCCGATGGTGGCCGTCAGCATGAACCTGAGCTTGGCCGAAATGGTTGACCCAGTCTGGGGCGGGGTGCAGAGCGCACACACGCCCGAATGGCTCGCGTGGCTGAAGGAGACGCAGACGCCCAACTTCGCCTGGAGCAGCCAGGCCCGCGGGTTTTTCGTGCCCGGTCGCGATCTTGACGAGGCCGAACTCAACCGCTGCTGGGTGAACGACGCCAACCTGCAACGCCGCGAGCGGGCGTTTGAACTCGCGAAGCAGAAGAATGTTGAACCCGTCAGCATCGCCGCCGCCTGGGTGCTCAAGCAACCCTTCCCCAGCGTCGCCCTCATCGGTCCGCGCAGCCTGACAGAACTTCGCACCAGCCTGCCCGGACTCGCGATTGGGCTGAGCGACCAGGAACACAAGTGGCTGAACCTCGAAGCCGATTCGCCGAGTTGATAGGATGCAACCATGACGACTGCGAACTTGTGGGACCGCATCCGGGAGAAGCCGTTTCGTTCGTTCCGCCTGCACCTGAGCAGCGGGCAGAGTTACGACGTGCGACACCCGGAGTTCATCGCGATCAGCCGAAGCCGGATCGTCGTTTCGATTGAGGAAGGTCCCGACGGCCTGCCGGAGCGGCAGGTCGTCATCTCGCCGCTGCACGTCACGAGCGCCGAGGACATCCCGGCCGAGGCGACGGCGTAGGCGTCACTTCGCGGGCCGCACGACCTCGAACGCCGGCGTCGGGTCGTCCGCCGGAGCGAGGCGGGGGTTGATCACCCGCGTGCCGAGTAGCCAGTCGTGCAACGTGCCGCGGGGCCTGCCCGCAAAGCGCCGACGTTAATAAACACGGGCTGCCTCGCGAGCAGTGGTGCCAAGATGTATGTTGCTGACAGCTCAGCGACGGCCATTGCTTCAAGCAAGTAGATCACGCCTGCCGCAATGCGGCCGCTCCAGATGGGTTTACCCGGCGGCGGGTCGGGCCGCTTCGGATACGCCTGCTTCAGCCGATCGATGCTCGCCTGGGTCTCGTCCACCACGACCGTCACTCTACCCGAAGATGCTCCGCCGGCACGCTGTGGACTAGCCACGTTGCCTTCGGGCTGACGAAGAAGCCGTGGCCGCTCGCGTGCATGGCGGCGGCGTCGACGGCGAGCACCACGCCGTCATCCTCGCCCAGCGCCGCGCGGGCGTGCTCGGCCTTGCGGGCGAGGTGAACGTGCGGCCGGCGTGTCGGGTGAAGGCCACTGCGTAACGCGAGGTCCACGTCGGCCGCAAAGACGGCGTGGTAAAGCACGTCCGGCGGAACGGCACGGGGATAGGGCGGGTCGCCGGAAGTTGGCGAGTCGCCGGAAGTTGGCGAGTCGCCGGAAGTTGGCGGTTCGTCGGCCACGGCTCACAGCTTATGCGAAGGCCCATGCGAGTCCGCCGGGCAGCGTGGAGAGCGACGCCGGGGCGTACTCGAGGTGCAGCACCCGCCGGCGCCCCGGCCGCTTCGCCGGCGACGAGGCGTGCAACGCCAACGGTCGCATCAGCACCGCTCCGCCAGCCAGCGTGATGCAGGTCAACATTTCCCCGGAATCGACGGCTTGATCGACTTCGCTCATATCCAGAATCCGCTCGTGCGAGCCACGCACCACGCGCAGCGGTCCGCTGCCTTCGCCACAGTCATCAAGGTGGAGCCGCAACGTAAGCATGTCGCGCAGCACATCGACTGGTGGCTGAACATGCGTCACGCCCGCCTTAATCGACCACGGCCCAAACCCTGTGACATCGAATCGCTCGCGAACCGCAATCGACCGATCCTGGTGCCACGGCACGGTCCAGTTGGCGTCGCGCGTCTTGTCGAACAGCAGGCCACGCACCGGCAAAGCGCCGGGCCCGAGTACCGGCTCGACCAGCACCCGTCCCTCTCCCTCGGCAAAGGTGCGAACGTCGGGAATGGCCAAAACGTTCCGCCGGGCGAAGACACTCCCGCGCCGCGTGATGCTCGTGTCCGACGCTTCTTCCAAAGCCGCGATCAAGCTGCGCAAGACGTCATCTTGAATAACCCGTTCAACAACGGCCACACCATCCCGTTCGACGGTTGCCAGGTCGATCGACATCGTGTCGATCCTACCGTCGCGCATGTCGACGCCGCGCCGCCTTTCGCTCCGGCTGTTGGCGCGGTGGCTGCTTGCGTTCTCATTCGTGATCGCGGGCACGATCCACTTTTTCAGGCCCGATCTTTACTTGCCGCTGATGCCCGAGGTGTTGCCGGCCAAGCGGTTTTGGATCTTCTTCACCGGCGTCGCCGAAATTGCGGGCGGCGTCGGGCTGCTCGTGCCGGCGCTGCGCCGGGCGGCGACAGTGGGAATCATCCTGATGCTCCTGGGCTTCCTGTGGGTTCACGTCGACCTGCTCTTCCGCCCGGCCACGTTTGGCGGTGAGCCGATCCCGCGGTGGATTCTGTGGGCCCGCGTGCCGTTCCAGTTCGTTCTGGCCGCATGGGCCTGGTGGGTCGGCTGGGGGCGGCGAGCGGCTAAGGTCGATGCGTGAACGAACACTGGACGCAACTGCACGATCGACTACCCGCCACCGCCGCGGTGTTCGAGGCCGGCTTGGCCGACGGGCTGCATCCCGGCGCGCAGATTTACGTGTCGCTGGATGGCGAAACGGTGGCCGACGCCGCGCTCGGCGAGGCGCGGCCGGGCACGCCGATGACGCCCAACTCGATTGCGCTGTGGATGAGCATGGGCAAGCCGCTGACGGCCGCGCTCGTTGCGAAGCTGGTCGATCAGGATATACTCAAAGTCGATCAACACGTTGCCGACTGGATCGACGGATTCGAAGTCGGCGGCAAGGGCGACGTGACGATCGCTCACGTCCTGACGCACACCGGCGGCTTCCGCAACGTCGGCAGCAACTGGAGCTCCGAGCCATGGGCGAAGGTGATCGACCGCATCGCGGCATCGCCGCTGGAGGAGAATTGGATCCCCGGTGAAACCGCCGGCTACCACGTGGCCAGCGGCTGGTACATCCTTGCCGACATCTGCCGCCGCACGCTCGATGTCGAGCCGACCGACGCCGCCATGATGGCGATGTATCAGCGCGAGCTGCTCGACCCGCTCGGCATGACCGACGCCTGGATCGGGATGCCGCGACCGCGCTACCTCGACTACGGCAACCGCCTCGCGTACGATACGAGCAGAGATGAGCGTAAACCGATGACGTTCCCGAACACCGAAGCGGGCTTCACGCTCTGTCGCCCCGGCGGAAACGCACGCGGGCCGGTTCGGGCGATGGGCCGGTTCTACGAGCAACTCCTGGTTGATCGCGGCGAGCTTGCCGGCGACCCATGGTTGCGCGAATCGACCGCCCGCATGTTTACGGCACGCCAGCGCGTCGGCCTGAAGGATCGCACGTTCGGCGCGACGATCGACTGGGGTTACGGCTTCCTTCTGAACGACGCAAGCGGCCGCCGGATTCCGTACGGCTACGGCCCGCACGCCTCGCCGGACACGTTCGGCCACAGCGGCAACCAATCAAGCTGCGCCTTCGCCGACCCGCGGCACAAGCTCGTCGTCGCCTGGCTCACCAACGGCCTGCCGGGCGAACTGGCCCACCAGCGCCGGCAGACCGCTGTCAACACGGCGGTCTACGAAGACCTGGGTGTCGCTTAGCGACCGCCCGAGAGGCGGCCACCCGCAGGTCGTGGGCAGGGTGGTTCGGACAAGGAGATGGTTGAACCCGGCGCGTGCTCATCCGCCCGCGTGCCGGGTCCGTAAGGTGGGGTGCTGCGGGCGAAAAGCGTGCGGGTTTGCGGGCGAAAAGCGTGCGGGTTTTGGTGTCTTCCGGAGGGGATCGAAACAACCCGTGTCCATCGCCGGCGTTGGTGTGACGGGACAAAGCACGTAAGGTGCGGCGGCCGGCACGCGTGGCCACGTGCTGCTTGGCGTGCCTCGTCGTGTCCAACCCGCGCTTTTGTCCGAGCCCCGCCAACCTCGCGTTCCGCCCGATCGGTCGACCCCGTCGCCGACCGCGGATGGTCTCGCGTCGGACGAGGCGACCATGCGGGCGATTGCCGCCAGGGACCCCGATGCGCTGGAGCAGCTATACGACCGTTACGCACCGCTGGCGATGGCCGTCTGCCTGCGGGTGCTTCGTGATTTTGGCCGTGCGGAGGAGACGACGATCGACGTGTTCGCCGAATTGTGGCGCAAGCCCGACCGCTACGACCCAACGCGTGGCGGCGTGCGTGGCTTCATCCTGCTGCTGGCGCGCAGCCGCTCGATCGACCGACTGCGCTCGGTTCGCACTGAGCCTTCGAACCGGCCGTTGCACGGTGTGACTGGCACGGCCGATCAGGCCGCGCCTCGCCCGGCCGAGGCGGTGATCGAGCAGGAGCGTGCCAACCTGGTGCGGGCCGCCGTCGACGCGCTCGAGCCGCAGCACCGCGAGGCGCTCGAGGCCGCCTTCTTCGAGGGGCTCAGCCACACGGAGGTCGCCGACAAGCTGCACCGGCCGCTGGGCACCGTCAAGAGTCACATCCGCCAAGCCCTGTCCAAGCTGCGCGACGCCCTCGCCGGCTCGTTGGACGACGATCTCCCACACCCCACCGACCCCACCGACCCGTCCGACCACCGGCAGCCGCGTCGCCCGCGCGATTGACTCTCCATGACCGACCCGCTTCGCCATCCTCCCGCAGACGCGCTTGACGCGCTGGCGCTGGGCACACTGCCCGACGCCGAGGCGGCCGCGCTGCGCGTGCACGTGGCGGCGTGCCCGGCCTGCGCCGCGCACGTCGCGGAGGTGATGGCCACGCTCCGGCAGCTTCCGATGGCGCTCGATCCCGTCGCGCCGTCGGCCGAAGCGAAGCAACGGTTGCTCGACCAGATCGTGCCGGACGCGCCGCTGCGGATGCCAGCGACCCAGCCAAGACGATCTTGGGCGCCGTGGCTGACGGCCGTTGCGGCGGCGTTGGTCGCGGGCGCCATCGGCGCGTGGCTGGCGTACGACGCAAGGCAGGATGCGGCCGACGCCGTCGCCGCGGCAACCGAGCGAGCCGAGGATGCCGAGGCGCGAGCGAGCGATCAGGCAAACGATCTGACGCAGGCGCGCGATCGCCTCGCCCGACTCGCCGCCGACCTGCAAACGCAGCAGGCCGATGCGTTCGCCAGCCAAATGCTTCTGGCCGACGCAACGCAGGCCGCTGACGCGCTTCGCTCCGCACTCGCGTCCGCCGAGCGAACGAGCGAACAACAGCGTCGCGAGCTTGCCGCGCGGACAGCGGAGATGGAGCAGCTTGCTGACCGGCTTGCCGAGCAGGAGCAGTTCGCGCGGCAGATGCGCGAGGAGTTGACCGAAACCCAGCAGATCGTCGCGGCCTTGCAGTCGGGCGGGGCGGTGTTCGTCTCGCTCGGCCCAACGGACGCGGCCGGGGTCGACGAGACGGCGCGTGTGCTGCTCGATCCCGAGGCGGGCAAGTGGTACCTGTTTACGGAGAACCTGCCCAATTTGCCGGACGATCAGGCGTACCAGTTCTGGCTGGTCGACGCCGACACCGCGCCCGCGTCGGCCGGGCTGTTTACCGTCGGCCCCGACGGCCGCGGACTGCTAAGCGGGGCAATTCCCGCAAACCTCGCCGACTTTGAGGCCGCCGCCATCACGCCCGAGCCGGCCGGCGGCAGCCCGGCGCCCACGGGCGAGATTCGGTTGCTGGCGGAGCTGAAGTAGCGGGCGGTATCGTCCGCCTATGCCAGATGCTCCCGAACGGTTCACCGGCCCCGGCGGCTTACCGATGCTTCGCCTCTCTCGCGGCGACAGCGTGGCGGAGGTCAGCCCCTTTGGCGCCCACGTCACCCGCTATGCGGTAGGCGGCGACGAGGTGTTGTTTCTCAGCGAGCATGCCCACCTCGACGGCTCCAAGCCAATCCGCGGCGGCGTGCCAATTTGCTTCCCCTGGTTTGGCGGCAACGGGCCCGAGGCCGACAGCCCATCGCATGGCTTTGCCCGCAATGTTCACTGGGACATCGTCCGCGCCGCGACCGACGCCGTCACGCTGCGGCTGGCCCACAGCGAGCACACGCGCGAGTTCTGGCCGCAAGCGTTCGCCTTCGAGTACACCGTCACCCTCGGCGACGCGCTGCACCTCTCGGCCACGCTAACCAACACCGGCCCGAAGGCCTTCGCGTGCGAGCTCGCGCTGCACACCTACCTGCGCGTCGACGACGTGCAGGCCGTTGAACTGGCCGGCTTCGCCGGGTGCGACTACGTCGACCAACTGCGCGACAATGCGCGTAGAAGCCAGGAGGGCGAGCCGGCGCTTACGAACGAAGTCGATCGTATCTACCAGGGCCATACCACCGATGTGTCCGTACGCGACGGCGGTCGGCAAATCGTGGTCGCCAAGTCCGGCGGGCGCAGCACGGTGCTGTGGAACCCGCACGTCGCCAAGGCCAATCGGATGTCGGATTTCGGCAACGACGAGTGGCAGCACATGGTCTGCGTGGAGTCCGCCGCCATCGGCGACGAAGCGATCAAGCTTCCGCCGGGCGAGTCGCACACGCTCACGCAGACGGTTACGCGTGACTCGAAGTAAACTGACAATTGTTACCGAAGGGAGATCACCTCGTCGAAGCGGCCGCGAAGCTGCCACGACGACGCATCCGGCTCCGCGGCCTCCAACACCTCGAGCGAAATCCCATCGTCGTCATCGTTGTCCCAGCCGCTGGTCCAAACGAGGGCACGGCCGGCGTCGTAGCGGATGGGTAGGGCGTCCTTGTCCGTCGGGTCGGTCGGGATAGCGTCGAGGTAGTCGGGGACGAGGGCGTCGAGCGTCGGCGGGAGTTTGCCCGCGTGGTCGGCCGCGTAAAGGCGGCAAGCGAAGGCGACCCGCATCGCGCGCCGGCCGGCGGCGATGCGGTGTTTTGCAACGAATACCCTGTCGATCGCCGGTAGCGTGAGAATGGTAACGAGGAGCCCTTCATCGACGGCCCGATCTTCGTGGCGTTGCGTCCACATCAAACGATCGATCGCCACGACTTCGTTGTCGACGTCGATCGACTGCATCGCATCGGCGTGAACCTGAGCGAGCAGTAAGGCGTCTGCCCCGAGGTTGAGCGCGCGGTGCTTCGGCAGGCCAGCCTTCTCGCGAACGTCATCCTGTACGCCGTCGAGCTGGCGGCAAATCTGCATTGCCGATGCGGCTTCGCCGATGAAGGCCGCCCGAAGCGTGTGCCGCAGCGGCCGCTCATCTTCCAGGCGGCTCGCCAAGCGGGTCATTGAATCGCGCAATGCCGGGTCTTGAAGTGCGGCGTCGGGCATGTCGCGGAGGACCGTCTGGATCGCCGTCAACGTGTGTGCTTCCAACCCGATCGTCAGCAATGAGCCGCTCGTGGTGAATGAACCGGCTGCCATCGCCTGCGCCTGCGACCACATCGCGTGCGTCAGGTCCATCGCTCGGTTGAAGTTGCCATCGGCCGCGGCGGAGACGGCGGCGAGGCGAAGCAGTCGCGAGAGGGCTCGCTGCTCGCCCAGGTAATCCAACTCCAGTTCGATCAACAGGCCCGGCGGGTCACGCCAGCCGGCCTCCCAGTCCGCGGCGACGGGCCAAGTCGATCGCTCTGCGGAGAGGATCGCGTCGATCGGGGGTTGCTGTTCGCGAAGCACCTGGCGGATGAAGGCGATCCGCAGGTTCGGCTCGAACTCGTCGGGATCGGCGTTGCCGTCACCGAACTCTCGAGCGAGTTCGGCGAGTTGGTCCGCCACCTTGCGGAGCATCGGATCGTTCTTCATCGCCTCCAATTCCGCCGCCGACGCGGCCGCCTGGCGCGTGGTGGCGGCTTCGAGTTCGTCGCGCACGTCAAGGCTTTGGTCAACCTTCGCGGCGCGAAACTCAGCGGGAGACGGATGCTCGTCCAGGTTTCGAAACGCCGCGAGCAGCGGATCGTCGCCCGCGAGCGCGCGGCCCGCTTCCAGGAAGGGTGCGGCGGCGTTGGCCTCCGGCGGGACGGGCTCGATCTGCGCCGTGAACTCCTCGATCGACGTCGGCAGGCCCGCCGCCCGAAGCGTCTCCTCGGCGGGGCCAAAATCGGCCGGCTTCGACGGCCGCATCCGATGCAGCGCGAGGCTACCCAGGACGATCAACGCCATCAGCGCGAGACCGGAAAACCAATGCAGTGGCCTTATTCCGCCGCGCTTATGAACGTCTCCACCTGTCGTTGCCATTGCCGAGTTTCACCACAGATCGCGGCACGGCGCGGACGCCTGTCCGGAAGCGGGATGCGTTTCACCTGACGGATTTCTCACTCGTCAGCGGGATTAAGCGCGTCCTCGGCATCGAGCGTGAGGGGGTAGAGCAGGTCGAGGCGATCCCACGCGGAGGGGGGGCGACGTCGCGTACCTGGAAGGACGGCGTTCGAGCCGCCGTCGTCGATCATGTTCTGGCCGACGCTCCAGAGGAGGCCGCGGGCCGGGTCGTATTGGAGGGCGGCGTCGGCGGCGAGTGCGTCGCGCGGAACGGCTGGCAGGTAAGCCGGCACGAGGGCGTCGAGTGTTGGCGGGAGCTGGTCATCGTGGTCGGCCCTGTACTCGGCGATCGCAAGAGCGACGTCGGCGGCGGCGAGATCGACACGGCTGCGGTACTCTACATCCGCCGCCTGATCGAGTGAGGGAATTAGAATGATGGCAAACACATTAGGGCTGAACCCACTGAAGTCGAATGCCTGTTCTTCGGGTGTCACCTGAGCGAGAAAATTCGGCAGTGTGGAAGCATCGGCGGCCTCAGCATGTTCCAGGAACCATCGAAGCACCTGCGCCTGATCGCCACGCAGGAGAGGGCGTCCGCTCGTGGAAGCCCACGATGGCATTCCAATCCCGGTCGCGGGCCTGCCGTCGACCATCGACTCGAACATGTCGTTGACCATGACGAGCTCGCCCGCGAACACCTGTCGCCACGCTCGTGCAGTGACTGTTTTAGTCAGCCGCGCATGCAAGGCGGACCGCACGTTTTCAGAACTTGCGGCGAGCGTAGCGGGGTGTTCGTGTGCCGCCCGCTGGATTCCATCGGTCACTAAACGGCAAATGCCGTTTGCGACAAGGTGCTCGATGAGCGTGTGTCCCGCATTGTCCAACGCGTCGGCCATGCCGAGCAGTCGAAGCCAGTTCTGAACCGCCGTGGTGCCATCGCCTGCCTCCATTGCAACATCCGTGTTTGCGGCAACGAGTGTCGCAACGGTTCGAAAGTCCGAGGCGTGCGGGAGCAATACTTCCAGCATCTCCGGTGATTCACCGGCATCGACTTGGCCTTTGACGTCAATCCAACTCGATAAGTTTGCTCGGGCATCTGTTGTTGCTGGCGGAATCTTGGCGTCGAGAGTTGCAAGACGATCCAGCACAGCAGATTGCTCCACGACCACATCATCGCGCAGCCTCGTGAACGCGGCTTGCTCTGTCGCGGTTCGCTCGGACGCCGGGATACTGCGCTGCTCGTTCCACGTGACGTAGGTTGGCGAGGTCGTGTCGATCAGAGCGGCCGTTTCCATCACGTCGGGGGCGATGTCCAGTTCCGCCGGCACCACTTCAAGGTCCGCCAACAACTCCGCCGGAGTGACGGGGAGGCCGGCGGAACGGGCTTCTTCTTTGGCGAGCCGCAACTGCCGGTTCGCCCCCGCCAGCCAAGCGAGCCAGATGCCGCCGGCGAAGAGCAGGAGGACAACGCTGCCGACCGCACCCCACTTGAGGACGCGCCAGCGAAGGCTTGGCTTCCGGATCGACTGATCGCGATTGTCGGGGGCATCCACCATGGCCAGCAGCATACCGGCGTCGACGCGTTGGTGGCCCCTCGGCATCGTGTCGCTACCATCGCGGCCCATGAGCATTCTCGTCAACGCCGACACGAAGGTCATCTGCCAGGGCATTACCGGGAGCGCGGGGGCGTTCCACACGAAGCAGTGCCTCGAGTACGGCACCAAGATGGTCGGCGGCGTCACGCCGGGCAAGGGGGGCACGAAGGACGACAACGGCCTGCCGATCTTCAACACCGTGCGCGAGGCCGTGGAGAAGACGGGGGCGGACGCGACGATGATCTTCGTGCCGCCGCCGTTTGCGGGGGACGCGATCATGGAGGCCGCCGACGCGGGGGTGAAGCTGCTCGTGGCCATCACCGAGGGCATCCCGGTGCTCGACATGGTCAAGGCGAAGGCGTTCATCAGCGACCGAGCCGATTGCAAGTTGATCGGCCCGAACTGTCCCGGCGTCATCACGCCGGGCGCGTGCAAGATCGGGATCATGCCCGGCTACATCCACACGCCGGCGGGCGAGGCAAAATCGGGCAAGAAGGTCGGCATCATCTCGCGCTCGGGCACGCTGACGTACGAGGCCGTCTGGCAGTGCGGGCGCAAGGGGATCGGCCAGACGACGGCCGTGGGCATCGGCGGCGATCCGGTGAAGGGGCTGAACTACATCGAGCTGTTGCAGATGTTCCAGGATGACGCCGACACCGATGGCGTGATCCTGATCGGCGAGATCGGCGGAACGGATGAGGAGCAGGCGGCGTCGTGGGCGAAGGCGAACATGAGCAAGCCGCTGGCGGCGTTCATCGCGGGTCGCACGGCCCCGCCCGGCAAGCGGATGGGCCACGCCGGCGCGATCATCAGCGGCGGCGAGGGCGACGCGGAAAGCAAGATCGCGGCGCTCAAGGCGGGCGGCTTCGAAGTCGCCGACAGCCCGGCGGGCATGGGCGACGCGATGGCGAAGGCGCTGGGATTCTGATGCGGTCTCCGCTGGTTCCTCTCGCATGACGTCTACGGTCTCGAACAACCATGTGGCCGGCGGTCGGCGGACGACCCTCGCGGTGGCGGCGGGCCTGCTCGTGGCGATGCTCGGCGCGCTCGTGCTGATGGGGTGGAACGTGACGGTGTCGCCGTTTCAGTACCACCCGGACGATCGCGGCAAAGTGGTTCAGCTCGCCGAACGCGACTGGAACTTTCGACACCCGCAGTTGCTGATGCGCGGCGCGGAGGCGGCGAACGTGGCCCTCAGCGGCACGTGGCAGTGGACGTCGGAGTCGCTCCAGCGCATCACTAAACGCGGGCGATTCGCGTCTGTGGGTTTTGCGGCGGCGGCGGCGGGACTGCTGGGGTGGCTCGCCTACCGGCATCACGGCCCGGCGGCCGCTTTTGCGGCCTTTGCCGTGGTGGCGACGGGGCCGAACCTTATCGTCAACGCCCACTACCTCAAGGAAGACGCGGCCCTGCTCTTCGGCGTCACGGCGTGGCTGCTCGGGGCAAGTTGGTTCTTGCGCGATCGCACCTGGGCGGCACTGGCGGCAATGGCTGTCGGTGGCGGCCTGGCGGCGACGGGAAAGTTTGTCGGCGCGCCGCTGGCAATCGCGAGCGTGGTCTTGGCGGCGTTATGGCCGCCGGTGATGAATCACGCTGCGCATCCTGCGGAAGCCAGTGAGCCCGCTCGTTCATCGCGACCTCGCATCGCAGCGGGCGTTGCCGCGCTCTGCGTGGCGGCGGCGGTCTACGCGCTGGTGAACCTGCCGATCCTCTTCGCGTTCGACAAACTCATCGCCGCCATCCGGCACGTCGGCCGTTACGTCGGCGGCACCGGGCACAGCGACGGCTTGCTCTACCGCCCGCCGGAACTGATCGCCCGCCAACTGCTGCGTTGGCCCAACGCGATGCTCCTGGCGCTGGCGGCGGTCGATGTCGGCTTCACGCTCGCGTCCCGCCAACGGCGTCGCGAGCCGTGGCGGTGGCTGGTGCCAGGCGTGGCGATCTTGTTCCCGGTGATGCTGTCGTTTTCGGACTTCTTCCACCCGCGCCACCTCCTGCCGACCGAGGCGCTGATCGGCTGGATGGGCGCGTGCGGCGCGGTGACACTCGCCGGGCTCGTCGCGCGCCGCCCGGCGGTTCGCGTCGCGTTGGCGGCGCTGCTGCTGGCCGCGCCGCTGGCGTCGCAGCTTCGCCACGACTTGCGGTTCAACGGTCAACTCGGCAACGACAGCCGCATCGCGCTGCGCGCGTGGTTCCAGGAGAACGTGCCGTCCGGCACGCGCGTGGTGATGCAGGATTACGCCTTCACGCCGGGCCTGACGAACATCGAGCGCATCATCTGGCCCGAGCGTGGCTCCGTCGC
This sequence comes from Tepidisphaeraceae bacterium, assembly GCA_965214125.1. Taxonomy (GTDB): domain Bacteria; phylum Planctomycetota; class Phycisphaerae; order Tepidisphaerales; family Tepidisphaeraceae; genus CBDCBA01. The sequence continues at coordinate 497,169 of CBDCBA010000024.1, read as the reverse complement.
CGACTTCGCCGCCGAGGGCATCGAGTTCGCGGCCATCGCCGACATGAGCTACGGCCGCTACTTCACGCCCGGCATCGACCCCGACCCGCGCCACCTCGAGCAGGTCCGGCGCGAGCGGCAAATCCTCGCCGACCTGGCCGCCGACCACGAACTCGTCTGGCGTTACGACAACCCCGTTCCCGTCCCGCAGCGGTACGGCTACGCGAGCCCGAGCCTGCGCATCTACCGCCTGCACGGCGCCACGACGCGACCGGATGGCTAGAGCCGCTTACATCGCGGTTGCCCGTACCCGAACCCGCTCCGGTGTTACTGAGAACGCAATGGATACTGCGCATGCTTGTTAGCCGCCCCGCCTTGCGGGGCGCGTGGATGGGCGCTGAGCGCCCCGCAAGGCGGGGCGGCTAACAACGGCAAACCATGATGCAAGATGCGCTAACTCGCGCCCGGCGTGCCCGCGCCGGCGCCGCCAACGAAATGTTCTCGCAGCGCTTGGAGTCGCGCCCGCGTTTCGTACGCAAAGAATCGCCTGAACGCCGGCCGGGTCAGCCACGGCAGGGCGCTCGTGAAGTGGAAGGCATATGTCACGCGCGTGGCGGCGCCGTCATCGAGCGGGTCTTGCCGCAGTGAAGCGACGAATGAGCGCAACGGCCACGGGCCGCGGATCATGTCGATGGCGGCCACGCGCGGGCGGTCGAAGCTGAGGTAGCGGACGTCCATTCCCAGCCCGCCGCTACGCCAGCGGGCGACGCACCGGGCGACCGCGCCGACACCGGCTGCGTCGGCATCCAGCAGCCGGGCCTCGCGCAAGAACGGATCCCACTCCAGGCGGCGCTCGTAATCGTGGATCAGATCGAAGACCGACTCCGGCGGGGCGGGGACGTCTTGACTGACGCGAATCGTCGGATGCGCCGGCACGCCCCCACGGTACCGCCGCGGACGCGTGCCACTTTCACTTTTGCGACCGGCGTCGCCAGGCGTATCTCGCGAAGTCGACCAGGCCCGCGTAGCGGTAGCCGGGGTCGGCGTAGTGCTGCACGACGTAAAAGGCGAAGTAGTACGCCCGGCAACACGCCCATACGCAGGTGGCCAGCAGCACACCGGTTCGCAGCGACGGCGACTCGACGATCAGCAGCAGGGCTGCCAGTCCGCCGAGGAAGGCGAACAGACCCGCCTTGATCCACATCAGCCGCGGGCTCGTCAGGTCGGCGCTCATGCGCCACTCTTCGTGCCGTCCGCCCCCCCCCCACCACCACCCACCCCGGAGCGACGGCGGGCGCCGCAGACTCGGCCGGCGGAGGCGCCAAGGATCGGGCCCGCCGCCGCCCGCTTCGCGCTCGCCCACCATGCCCACGTCGCCTACGCCCGCTTCGCCTGCCCGTGCCGATGTGGACCTTGATGCTGCCTCCGACTCGCGGCCGTCGCCAGCGCAGCCGCTGCGCCCACTGCCGCGCGGCATCGGCGACGGCTACGCCGCCTTCTGCATCGCGATGGCGGCGGCGCTGTCGCTGGTGATCTTCCGCTACTGCAACACCTTCACCGACAGCTACCACCCGGACGAGAAGACCAAGGTCCACCAGGTCACCACGGGCGAGTACAACTTCTACCACCCGCAGCTCATGCTGCGCGGGGCCGAGACGCTCAACTTCATTGCCACGGGTGACATTTCCGGCGATATGACGTCCGTTACGAAGGCGACGCAGCGCTGGCTGCGCGTGGTGCGCGGGCGGAGCTTTAGCGCGCTAATGGCGGCGGTCGCGGTGGGGGCGCTGGGCTGGCTCGCCTACCGCCAGCGCGGGTTGGCCGGCGCGGCGGCGGCGGTCGCGCTGGTGGCCACGCTTCCGCCGTTGGTCGTGGCGGCGCACTACTTCAAGGAGGACGCCACGCTCGTGGGCGGCACGGCCGTGGCGTTGGTTGCGGGCGCGGCCTACCTGCGCCGGCCGACGTGGGGCCGACTGTTGCTCGCGGGCGCTGCGGCCGGGTTGGCCGCCGGCGGAAAGACGGTCGGCGTCGCCTCGCCGGTTGTGCTGGCCCTCGCCGCTCTCGCGCTGCCGCCGCGGGTCGGGCACTTGAACGACGATGCCGATTCGCCGCGCCCGCCGTTCGCTCGCCGGTTCCTGCGCCGCATTGGGGCGGGCCTGCTCGCGCTCGTCGCGGCGGCCGTTGTCTATCTCAGCATCAACGCGCCGGCCCTGGTCGCGTCGGGTGAGGATCTCCGCTTTGCCGCCAAACTCGTGACGGGCGTGGCCTTCGACAATCACTCCGACGGCCTTGTCTACGACTCGCCGCGCCTGATGTGGCGCATCGCCACACGCTGGCCCATCGTTGCGTTGTTGCCGCTGGCGGCCGTCGAGTTGATCGCGCTCGTCGCGCTGCCGTCGCGCCGCCGCCGCCCGGAGCTGTGGCTGTTGCCCGCGATGTTCGCCGTCCACGTCGCCATGCCGTGCGTCAGCCGGACGTTCCATCCGCGTTACATGCTCGTGGGCGAAACGCTGCTGGCGGTGCTTGCCGGTATGGGCGCCGCAACGCTGGGCTCGCTGGTGGCGCTGCCGTTCACTCGCCGCCGACCGCGGCCGATCGTGCTGTGGATCGTGACCGCCCTCGTCGTCGCCGTGCCGCTCGTGGGGCAGTTGCAGCGCACACGCGGCATTCTGGGCGACTTCTACCGCGACCAACGCGACGATCTCCGGCGCTGGGCACGGCAATCGCTGCCCGAGGACGCACGGGTCGCCTTCGACAGTTACTCGCGCTTCGGCAACTCGACCTACCCGTTCTACGCCGAGAAAATCGACGTCATCCGCGACAAGCGCACCAGCGCCAGCGACCTGCGCGACCGTGGCTTCACGCACGTTGCCTTAAGCGACTGGTCGTACGCGCGCTACCTCGACCCGGACATCCGTTCGGTGCCGTCCATCGCTGAACGCCACGCCGCGGCGCGGGAGCGGTACGCGACGCTCCTCGGCGGCGAGTTGGAGTTTGTGTGGTCGTTTGAGAATCCCGAGCCATGGCCTCGCGCCACCTTCGCGAGCCCAACGACATACCTCTTTCGCCTGCCCGGTCCCACCCCGCCCACCCCGCCCACGTCGCAACCGGCGACCGCGCCGGCGGATTGAGGCGCTTTCGATACGCGCCCGCCTCAGACGCTTGTGGCAACAACGGCGTGCGCGGTCGGCTTGCTTCGGGGCGACGCCGTTGCGGGCGATGCGGGGGCGTGCGCCGCTAGCCGCCCGCGCACGGCCGACGCGATGCTCGCGGCGTCAAGGCCTGCCTCGCGCAGTTGTTCGGCGCGGCCCTTGAAGCCGATGAGCCGGTCCGCCGGGTGCCCCAACCGCACGACGGGCGACCCGCCGCCAAGCTCCGCCGCGGCCTCGACGACCGCGCTGCCGAAGCCGTTTTCCAGGGCGTGATCCTCCACGGTCACAATCGGCCCGCCCTTGCCCAGCACGCGGGCGAGCATGCGCCGGTCGAGCGGCTTGCAGAAGCGGGCGTCGATCACCTCGACGTCCAGTCCGTCCTCGCACGCCAGCAGTTCCGCGGCCGCGAGGGCATCGGCGACGAGCGTGCCGTAGGCGAGGATCGTCGCGTCGCCGCCGGTCCGCAAGACGCGGCTTTGGCCGAGCTCGATCCGCCGCGCCGCGTCGGCCAAGTCGTCGGCGATTGCGTCCTCGTAGTTGGTCGCCGGCACGTCGTCGCGCGGGTAGCGCAGGGCAACGAAGGTTTCGAGCTCGAACGCAAGCTTCATCATCCGGCGTAGGTCGGCCTCGTCGCTCGGGGCCATCAGCACCGCGCCGGGCATCGGCCGCAGGAACGCCTGGTCGCAGAAGCCGTGGTGAACGGCCCCGTCGCTGCCGACAAACCCCGCACGATCCATGCCCAGCACGACCGGCAGGGCGTTGAGCGTCACCTCCTGCCAGACCTGGTCGAACGCCCGCTGCGTGAAGGTCGAGTAGATCGCCGCCAGCGGCCGCAGGCCGCTCTTGGCCATGCCCGCGGCCATCGCCATCAGGTGGCTTTCGCAGATGCCCGTGTCGATAAACCGATCCGGGTGGGCCTTTTGAAACTTGCTCAGCCCCGTGCCGTCGGGCATGGCCGCGGTGAGGGCGAAGACCTTGTCGTTCGTGTCGGCGATCGCGATGGCCGCGTCGGCGAAGGCGGTCGTCCAGCTCTTGCCGCTGCCCTTGTTGATCTCGACGCGGCACCCCTCGACCCGGAACGCGGCCGGGCTGTGCAGCGTGGTAGGGTCGCTCTCGCTGACCTCGTAGCCGCTGCCTTTCTTGGTCTTGACGTGCAGCAGCACCGGCTTGTCGACGTGCTGAATTTCCCCCAGGAACTGGATGAGTTCCGGCAGATCCTGCCCGTCGATGGGGCCCATGTACTTGAGTCCGAGGGCCTCGAAGAGTTGCCCGCCCCACATGGCCCCCTTGACGCCGCTGGTCAGGCCGCGCCAGGCGTTCTCGACCGCCGCCGCCACGCCGCCGGGCATGGTGCCGAGCAGCGACTTGCTGACCTTCTTGAACTCGTCGTAGGTCGTGCTGACGCGCACGCGCTCGAGGTACTCGGCGAACGCGCCCTGCGGCCCGCTGATGCTCATGCCGTTGTCGTTCAGGACGATCAAAAGCTGCCGGTTCAGCGTGCCGGCGTTGTTGAGCCCCTCGAACGCCAGGCCGTTGACGATGCTGGCGTCGCCGACGAGGGAGACGACGTGATTCTGCCGGCCCATCGCCCCATCGCCCCGCGCCATGCCGACCGCGGTGGAGATGGCCGTCCCGGCGTGGCCGACATTAAAGAGGTCGTAGCTCGACTCGTCCGGCATCGGGAACCCGCCCACGCCGCCAGCCTTGCGAAGCTTCTTGAAGCCGTCCTGCCGCCCGGTGAGCATCTTGTGCGGATAGCACTGGTGGCCGACGTCGAGAACCAGCCGGTCCGGCCCCTCGGGGTATGGCCCGAAGTTGTAGACGTAGTGCAACGCCAACGTCAGCTCGACGACGCCCAGATTGCTCGCGAGGTGCCCACCGCTCTGTGAAACCGCCTCAAAGATGGCCGCCCGGAGTTCGCCCGCGACCTGCTCAAGGCCGTTCATGTCGAGGCGCTTGAGGTCGACGGGCGATTGGATCGTGGGCAGGATGGCGGGAGGAATCGGATCTGACATCAGAAAGTCCTTAGGCGTGCCGACTACCTGTACGCGGCCGCGTACGGCATACTAGCGGACGCAGTCGCACGCGATTCCCGAACTTGTGGCAGAAGGCTGAGCAATGCAGACCGCATGTAGGCAGCACGTATACCTAGAGGAGTTTCAGTGGTCACGCACGTATGCCGGTGTGATGGAGGGCTTCCCGCCGCCCCGGTGGCACGAGAAGCTGTTGAAGCGGCTCGCGAAGGAGCGATTTTCATCGTCGCCATCGCTCCGCGTTCACGTTGTGCCACCGCAGTACACGGCAGACGATCAGGGGCGGATGCGCCTGCCGCCAAGTCTTTGCAAGGCCATGCTGATCTCTTACGAGCCAACCGATGGCAAATCGATGGGATCGGGTGTGATCCTGGTGTGGTTCGATGATGAACCGGGAGGTCGATCTTTCGAGGCAATGTCGGAGGCAGCGGCCGCTCGGATCGAGTGGAAGTCAGTGGCGACCAACTTCGATTGGTGAGAGCGACGGCACTTAGCCTACCCGCTCCACCGCCGGCATCAGGTCATTGAACTCTTCGATGCGCAACATCCGGATGTCCCGCACGCAGTCGGCGAACCACGGCAGCGTGGCCGACAGGTCCTGCGCCGCCAGCACGCAGGTGACGGCGTTAATCTCCTCGCCGCCGAAGTAGATCGAGCCCTGCTGCCACTTGAAGCCACGCTTTTGCAAGACGCGGCGGATCTCGCCGTAGGCGTTGTTGTACGGGTCGCCGTAATGCAGGCGCAGCGACTCGATGTCCATGTCGAAAGCAATGGCATACACGCGGACCCTCCCGGTTGGCAGCGACGACATGCTCGGCAGCATCGACGGCGGTGGCGGGGCGAGCGTGGGCATCCCAGGAGTCTAACCGCTCCGCGGCACGCGGGTTGCGACCGGTTGGTTCCATTCACTTCACCCAAGGACCCCAACCATGAGCGTCGCCAAAATCATTGAAATCAGCAGCACCAGCCCCAACAGCTTCGACGAGGCCGTCAAGCTCGGCGTCGAGCGGGCGGGCAAGAGCGTGCGCAACGTCAAGAGCGCTTGGGTGAAGGACCAGCGCGTCGTCGTGAACGACAACAAGGTCAGCGAGTATCAGGTTAACATGCAGGTCACCTTCCTGCTCGACGACAAGGCCGACGCGAGCTAAAAAAACCTAATCCGCAAGGGGTAGCTGCGGGCCCACGGCCCGCAGTCGGCGGTGGAGTGTTGAAGGGTTGCCCGGCATGTTCGTCTTCTACTCCAACCGCGCCGGCTGCCTGAAGTCGCTCGTGCTGTCGCTGGCGCTCTCGGCGATCCTGATCCTGCTGATGGCCTGGTTCAACGGCTGGCTGGGCTAAGGTCGCTCCGTGGACCTCGTCTACCTCGACAACAACGCCACCACCCGGCCCGACCCGGCCGTGGTGGAGGCGATGTTGCCGTTCCTGACCGAGCAGTACGGCAACCCCAGCAGCGTCCACCGGCTCGGCCAAGTGGCGCGGGCGGCGGTGGACGAGGCGCGCGATCGCGTGGCGTCGCTCGTCGGCTGCCGCGACCGCGAACTCACCTTCACCGGCGGCGGCACCGAGGCGAGCAACCTCGCGCTGCGCGGCCTGATCGCCCTGCGCAACCGCGACGCCGACCGCCCGCGCGTGGTGATGACCGCCGTTGAGCACGCCGCCACCCGCGAAACCGTTCAAGGGTTGGCCGGTGCCGAAGTCGTGGAAGTTCCGGTCGATGAGGATGGCCTTGTCGATCCCGCCGCCTTCGCCGACGCGCTTGACGACCGCACCGCCTTCGCGACGGCCATCTGGGCGAACAACGAAACGGGCGTCATCACCGACGTCGCCGCCCTCGCCGCGATCTGCCGCGAGAAAGGCGTGCCGTTCCATTGCGATGCAACACAGGCGGTCGGCAAGCTGCCGGTCGACCTGACGGACTTAGGTGTCGATACGGCCACGTTGGCGGCCCACAAGTTCCACGGGCCCAAGGGCGTTGGCATCCTCTATCAGCGGCGGGGCGTTCGCTTGCCGGCGCTGGTCACGGGCGGGCCGCAGGAGCGCGATCGGCGCGGCGGCACCGAGAACGTCGCCGGCATCGTCGGCGCCGGCGTCGCCGCAACGCTGGCGGGCGAGCACTTGGCCGACATGCCGCGCATGGCCACGCTTCGCGACGAGTTGGAGTCTCGCCTAATCGACGCGTGCGGCGACGTTCGCGTGAACGGAAGCGTCACCCATCGCCTGCCGAATACGACCAACCTTGGCTTCGCCCGCGTGCAGGCGGAGGCGATTCTGCTCATGCTGAGCGAGCAAGGTATCTGCGCCAGCGCCGGGGCCGCGTGCAGCAGTGGCAGCCTGGAGTCCAGCCACGTGCTCGCGGCGATGCGCGTGCCGGAGATCCACGCGCACGGCAGCCTGCGGTTCAGCCTGTCGCGCTTCACGACGCGCGGCGAGGTCGAGCGGGCGTGCGACGTCGTCCCGCACGTGATCGAACGCCTCGGGACGCTGATGCCGGTCGCGTGAAGCATGGCAGCGCTATTGTGGCGGCCCGTGTTGCCCGCCTTGCCTGTTGATCGCCGCCGCACCGTCGGCGTGCTGATGCTGATCGGGGCGGCGTTGCTCTGGTCGCTGAACGGGCCGGTGGTGAAGTTGGTGAACGGCATGCCGGCGCTCGGGTTCGCGCTCTGGCGCAGTTTGGGGGCGATGCTGGTGGCGGCGGCGTTCCTGGGCGTCCTGCGATTGCGCCGCGCGGGTGCAAGCCATCGGCCGGCGCTGGGGCCGACCGTGCTCGCGTGCGGGCTCTACACGATCAACGTCACGCTGCTGATCTTCGCCATGCGCGCCAGCACGGCGGCGTTTGGCATCCTGATGCAGTACACGGGCCCGGCGTGGGTGGCGCTGCTCGGCTGGCTGTTTCTGAAGCGGAAGATTGGCCGGCGCACGGCGTTGGCGTTGGGACTGGCGGGAACGGGCGTTCTCATCATGCTCGCCTGGACCGGCGGGAGCGTGCTCGCGACGGTGTACGGCCTTCTGAGCGGGCTGACGTACGGCGGGCTGATCCTCGCCCTCGACTGGATCGACCGCCGCGCCGACGGCACGCCGGACGTGGCGGCGATCGTCCTCTGGCTCAACGCCGCGGCCGTGGCGCTGCTGCTGCCGCTGTCTTTGGCGCGCGGTGAGGCGGGCCTGGATCTGGGTTGGCCGACGCTGTTGTTCGTGACGGCGTTCGGCGTGGTGCAACTGGCGATCCCGTACGCGCTGTTCCAGTTGGCGTTGCCGCGCGTCGGGCCGGTGGACGCGGCGCTGATCGTGCTGTTGGAGCCGGTGCTCAACCCGATCTGGACGTGGCTCGCCGTCGCCGAGCGGCCGGATCAAGCCACGTTTGTCGGCGGCGCGTTGCTGCTCGGCGCGCTCGCGGTCGAGGCAACGAAAGGGCGAGGTTCGCGGGAGCGAGCGCGTCGGGTCGACCACGCAGCAGCGCCCGCTCCCGCGGGCGGCTAAAAATCGGAGTGGGCTCGGGCGCGAACAATCAAGCCGCAAGCTGCTATAGAGCGGTTGAACTCCGCTCGTAGCGACTCTGGGGTAGCCGCGGAGCTTGCTCCGCGTGTCGGACTCGAATCAATGTCCGCGCGGAGCAAGCTCCGCGGCTACCCCAGACGCTACGGAGCCGGTTCGACCGCTCTAGCGGTGAAGCAAAGGGTGAACTGGGAGCGGACTACTCCGCCGGCTCGATGATGGCGCGCATCGCGCCGGTGCTGTCGGTGGCGAGGACGTCGGCGCCGAAGCAGACGACCTGCTCACGCTTGAGTTCGGCGACCTCGCGGTGCGTCGTATACACGATCGCCCGGCCGTGAAGGTCGACCTCGGCGGCGAGGCGCCGCGCCCGCTCGCGGCCGTGGCCGAAGAGTCGACCGAGCATGCGAATCACGTACTCGTAGGTGTGCTCGTCGTCGTCGAGCAGCACCACGTGCCAGCGCGGCAGCGGCTTGGCCTTGGGCTTTCGGGCGGCGGGGCGCGCCGCGGGAACGAGCGTGGCGGCGCCACCCTGCTCCGGGTTGTTCGCGTTCTCGTCGGCCATGCAACGCCTCCTCGCGCAGCGGGTCCAGGCGAATCTCGACACCGTCACCACCGAGCGTTCGGCGGCGGACCCGGTCAAGATACCACGAATCGCGGCGTTTGGGAACCGGCCGCGAGGTGACGCACCGTTACCCGCCGCCCATGACGCGGCCGAAGGTGCCGCGGACGGTGGGCAGGCTGCGGCCCGAGAGCTCGGGCTTCTCCAGCGTGCCCGTGACCTGCACGCCCACCAGTTCGTTGCGGGCCATGCCGACGAGGTCGCCCACGAGCGGGATGGCGTCCCAGCCGCGGTTGCTCGTGTTGAAGGTCATCACGATCTGGCCGGTGTCGTAGTCGAGGGTGCCGCTGCCGGTCAGCTTCATGCGCAGGTCGACGGCCCCCTCGGCGACCGCGCGGGCCTCGAGGCGGCGAAAGTGCAGCACCGGGCCGCTGATGTCGAAGTCGACCTCCGCCTCGCTGAACGGCTCGGCGATGGGCAGGGCGAGGTTCGTCACCTGGAGCAGCCCCAGCACCAGCGGCAGCCTCATGAGCTCGCGCCCGCGCACGAGCACCTGGCCGCGCCCCTCGCGGCTGGCGGCGTCGCCGACGCCGCCGCTGAGCCGCAGCCCCGCCGTGAGTCGCCCGGCGCCGATCTCGTCGGGGCCCAGCAACGCCTGCACGTCCACGTCGCGCACGGCAAGGTCGACGGTGAATTGCGTCGTCTTCCCCGACAGGTCCAGCGCCGCGCTTCCGTCGAGCAGCCCGCCGGCGACGCTCGCGCCGATCGGGTCGATGTGCAGCACCTCCTCGCCCCGTTCCAGCGCGAACGTGGCGGACAAATCCGACGCCGGCCGCTCGCTCGCCTCGAAGGAATCGCCGCGCAGCGTGCCGCGCACCTCGCGCAGTTCGCCCGCCTCGTACGCACCCGACAGCTTTACCGCGCCGTTGAAGTCCGTCACCGCCACGCCGATGTCGAAGGCGCTCTTGGCCAGCAGCAGCGTGCCGTCGAACGCGACGTCGGGCGTCGGCGCCTCGGCGGCGCCGTCGGCCGCCGGGCGGGTCAGGAGTGACAGGGAAAGTTCGCTGACCGACAGGTCGCCGCCCAGCGCCAGCGACTCCGCCAAGTCGCCCAGCGCCGGCGGTAGCGCGGCGCGGAGGTCGGCGTCGACCGGCACGCGATTGGCGCTGACCCACAGGTCCCACGCGCCCGCGGGCGCGGCGGGATCGGTCAGGTCGCCCGTGCCCGAAAAGCTCAGCCGCGCCGGGACGTCGCGGTCGGGCACCGCGTGCTCGGCCGTCACGCCGGCAAGCACGATCGCCTCGGGCGTGACCGTGATCTCGCCGCGGACGTTTTGCAGGGCGTACGGGAATCCGGCGGGTTTGACGGAGAGGCCGTCCGGCCGCAGCGTGGCGGCGAACGTCACGGCCGCGTCATCGTCGGTCGGGAGCGCGGCGTCCGGCTCGCCCGCGAGCAGGGCCGTCGGCAGCGCGAGCGTGACCTCGCCGCTGACGCCGCCCCGCGGGCGCAGCCAGTCCCACGCCGCCTGCGCCGCGGGCGGGAGCAACTGGTAAACGTCGCCGTCGAGCGGCAGCTCGACCAGGGCCAGGCGCAGGTCGGAGCGGCCGGCGTCGCCGAGGCCGACGCTGCCGCTGACGCCCACGCGCCCGTCGCCGCGGCGCGCCGTGACGCCGCCAAGCTCCACGCGGTCGGGCAGCAGGCGGACGCGGCCGGCCACGTCGGCAAGGCTGAACGTGTCGCCCGCCGGCCAGAATCGCCCGCCGCGCACGTCCATCGCCACGTCGTAGTTCAGGCCGGTGCCGTCGTCCCACACGTGGGCGGTGCCCGCGCCGCCCGCGTCGATGCCAAGGTCCGCCAACGCGTCGCGCGCGACCGCGGGCAGGGCGCGGCGCAGCGCGGCGTCGGTCGGCACGTCCTGGGCCGTCAGCGTCAGGTCGTAGCGCAGCGGCGGGGCGCGGTCGGGCGCGTCGAAGTCGCGGCGGCCCCACGCGAGGCTTCCCTCGGCGGCGAACGTGGCCGGGGTGCCATCGTCCAGGGTGCGCGTCATGTGCGCCTCGTGGAGAATGGCTCCGGCGGGCGTCACCGTCACGCGGGCGGCGGCGTCCTGCAGCGGGTAGGGGAAGACGCCGATCGCCCCGCTGAGTGTCGCCAGGTCAAGCTCGATACCGAACTCCCAACGCCGGTCCGGCCCGGCGGGGCGGTTGACGGTGGCCACGAAGTCGCCCGCGAAGTCGAGCGCGGGCAGGCCAGCGGCGTCATCGCGAAGGGCCGGGTCGAATGCCTCGATGCCCCGCCGCGCCGGCTCGGGCAGGGCGGCGATCAGCGCCGGCTCGTGGCGAATGCCGCTGCCGACCACCGTGATGTCGAACCCCGCCACGCTGTTGAGCGGTGTGACGCTGCCGTTGACCACCAGCCGGGCCGAAGCGTTGGGGCCGCTCGGATCGCCGCGGCCGACAAGGTTCTCAATCACGAGCTCGTCCTGCCCGTAAGCGCCGGCGTCGAGGGAGTCGGCGCGGTTGCGCACCTGCCGGATCAGCAGCCGGCCTCGGGCGTCGTACACGCGGTAGGGCAGGCGCTCGAGCTCGAAGCTGCCGCCGAGGATGTCGAGGCGCCCCGACACCGTCGGGCGCGCCGCAATGGCGCGGCCGTTGGGGCCGCGGGTCGGGCCGTCGCGGTGAACCTCCAGGCGCAGCCGGCAGCGCCCGCTCGGCTGGAACCGCTGGTGCAGCTCGCGCACGGGCTTGGGCAGAGACGCGAGGTAGGGCAGGTCCGGCGGCAGGATCAGGCCGCGCCCGTCCGGGGCGGCGTCGCTGACGACAAAGCTCATGCCCGCGCCGGGGTCGTAGCCGTCGACGACCCCGCTGACGCGCAGGCGCTGGCCCTCCAGGCTGCCGACGAGGCCGCGGACGATGACGCCGTCGTCGGTGAAGATGAAGTCGCCGTCGACGTCGTCGAGCCGGATGGGCTTGGGCCGCCACGCCTCGGCAAGTTCGCCGGCGGAACCGCGAATCCAACCGGGCAGCCACGCCGGACCGTTCGCCAGGCGTGTGGCCCCATTGACCGCGGCAGCGCGCAGCGCAATTTCCTCGGGCGGAAGCCACTCCTCGGGCAACCCCTGCACGCGGCCTTCGGAAAGCTTCACGTGCAGCCGCCCGCCGGTGCGGTCGCCGGTGGGGCGGTTGGGGTCGAAGCGGTAGTCGATCTGCGGCACCTCCATGCGCCCGGCGACCGCGTGGCGGCGGGCCCAGTCGGCGGCCTGGCGCGGAAGCAGGTCGGCGAAGGTGCGGAAGTCGACGTTTTGCAGCCGCGCCGTCGCCTCAACCGCCCCCTCCGCCAGCCCGCCCGTTCGCCCCAGGCGCAGCGTTGCGTCGAGCTCCGGCCCGAGCATCGCCATTGCCCCGCCGAGCGCGCCGTCGACATCGCGCGTTGGCCCGCCCTCCAAACGGAGCGTTTGGACGTTCACCTGGTAAGCGACCGTGCCATCCTCGTTGGGAACGGGCGTCATGCTTGCCTCGATGCCGATGCCGCCGCGCGGCAGGATCGCCGTCCCGGCGCGGCGGGCGTAGTCAACTTGTGCGTTGCGCAGCGCGATGGCCGGCAGCCGCCCCGGCGGGCGAAACGGCTTGCCTTTCCCGGTGGACCGCCGGTTGAACATGCCCAGCCCCTGCACGTTCCAGGTGCCGTCGGAAAGGTTCTCGACGAGCCGCACGTGCGGGTCGATCGCCCGAATGCTCTGCACGCTCAGTCGCCCCAGGACCAGCGGCATCGGGTCGTAGTCGATCGTGACGCTGCGGGCGGTGAAGACGACGTTCTCCTCGTCGTCACCGCCGTCGGAGTCGGGCACGCGCACGCTCACGCCGTCGAGCCGCAGGCCGTCGAAGAGGCCCAGCGACGCCCGCTCGATGGTCACGTCGCCGCCGACGAGGCGTTCGAGGTAGCCCTCGGCGAGCCGTTGCACGCGGTCGGCGTCGGTGATCCAGACGTAGGCGCTCAGCAGCGTGATGCTGAGGACCAGCAGCAGGTAGCGGGCCCAGCGGCGAAAGCGCGAGTGGCGCGGCCGAATCGGGCACGTCGGCCGCCACGTCCGCAGGAACAGGCGGTGCTGGCGCGGGTTGATCGTCGGGAGTGGCACGGCGGGGGAGTTACGTCAAGTCAGGCTCTGCTTCATCGACCACCGACCCGCGCCGCGCCCGCAGGCCGCCCGCGAGCACCGCGACGCCCGCCGCCGCCAGCACCGCCAGGGCGGGGTCGGCCGGCAGGCGGTAGCGCAGGCTGCCGACCGTGGCCGCGTGCGCCAGCGTCAGCACGAGGGCCGGCGTCGCCAGCAGCAGCTTCGCCGACCCCGGCAGCCGCCCCGCGAACAGCCCGATCGCCGCCAAAGCGAATAGCGGCACCGCGTAGATCGCCCCGGCCAGCACCTTCAGCGGCGATCCCAGCTCGCTCAGCGGCACCGGGCTCCACGTGCGGCCCACCTTCTTTACGCTCAGCCACGCCGCGCGGATCGGATCGAACCCGATCGCCGCCATCGCCTTCTTGCGAAGGTACGTTGAGCGGTCGACCTCGTCCATCAGCCCGAGCTGCGGCATGCGGCCGACGAACGACTGATCGCTGCCGCCGGTCGTGTTGTCGGGGTTCCAGCCGTCGTAAAGCGTGATGCCGCCGTTGGTTGTGGCCGGAACGAAACGCTCGAGCACGATCCCGTTCCGCACGATCCAGGGCGACAGGATCACGCCCACCAGCAGCCCGGCCGTCAGGCCCGCCGGCAGCGGCCAGCGCGTGTCGGGCCGACTCGGATGTCGCCCCGGCAGGAATGCGGCAACCAAAGCCACCGCCACCGCCAGAAGCGCACCCGTCGGCCGCACGTGGACGCTCAGCGCCAGCAGGCCGATGCCGACCCACCACCAGGCGGCTCGATCACGCGCCTTCAGCACGCCGAGCAGGCCGAGCGTCAGCAGGCAGGCGAAGAGCGACTCGGTGAGCAGCAACGCGCTGAAGTAGATCAGGAACGGGCTCAGCAACACCCCCGCCGCCGCCACGAGCGAGAGGCGCGGGGTCAGCCAGGTTCTCGCGATGCCGAACGCCGCCAGCGCCGTCACGACGTCGAGCCCCGCCTGCGCCAGCCGCACGGCCGTCACGTTCGCCCCGAGGGCCGCGACGAACAGCGGGTAGCCGGCCATCCGCTGCGCCCGCAACGGCTGGGCGGCGAGGTAGCGGTCGTCGACGGTGACGAGCTGCCCGTCGTCCAGCAGCGACGCGGCGAGGTCGAAGTATTCAAGCTGGTCCGGCAACGCCTCCAACGCCGCCCGATCGCTCGGCAGCCAGAACGCCAGCCCGATTCTCGCCGCGAGGCCAACGATGACCAGCGCCGCGAGGACAATCCACACGCCGCGGCCGATCGGTTCGAGCTCGTCGCGCGCGGCCATCGATGCGCAGTCTAGCTGGAAGACGCTCGAGGCACCCGGTGGTCGCTCAATGCGCGTAGATGTGCCGGCCCGGCTCCTCGTGGACAACGTAACCGAGTTCTTCGAAGAGTCGCATCAGCCGGGGGTGCTGCTTGCGCTGCTCCAGATCGTCGTGGTACGAGGCGACGGACCACTTGGGACGAAACCGCTCAATCGTCTGCCGAGCGCCGCGGATGGCCCACTCTTCGGCGCCCTCGATGTCGACCTTCACGAAATCGACCGACCCGAGCCCGCGCGCCTCGACCTCGGCATCGACCGTTGTCACCGGCACGCGGTGGCTGGGCGTCCAACCGCCGGTGGCGATGCGAGAGTCGATGCCCAAGTCCGTCACGCCGAAGACCGCCTCGCCCGGCTCCTCGCCGACCGCGGCGGGAACGACCTCGACGTTGTCCACGCCGTTTTCCCGGCAGTTTCGCTCGAGCAGGTCGTGGAAGATCGGCTCGAACGACACCACGCGCCCCCGCGGCCCGGCGCGTTCGGCAAAGTGCATCGCCGACGTGCCGAGGTTGCCGCCGAGGTCGAGCACGGTGTCGCCGGCTTCGACTTGGACCGGCCCGCGAAAGAACTCCCGCGGCCAGCAGTAGGCTTCCTTCAGGATCAGCAACGCGCCGCGGCGGATCGCGTCTTCGTCCCCCGCGGTGCCGGGATGGAAGTAGATCGTCGCGTCGTCAAGCTCGAACCGGGTGTCGCTCCCCTCGCCACGCAAGCGCGAGCGAAGCATTGCGTCCAGGTCCGGCCCGCCGGGCAGCAGGTAGCGCAGCCGCTGGCGCAGCGGAAGCGAGCGGCAGTTGAACATCCAATGCCAGCCACGATGTAGATTCATCCGATCGCCCGCCGATTCAAGTTGAGCGTCTGAATCGACGGCCGCAATCCGTGTGCGACGTGGGGGAGCGGCCGGTTTTTCTGCGCGGACGCTCGGCTATGGTCGCTGCGTGGTTCCGCTCGCGATGCTGAACATTTCCACCGGCCCGCTCGGCGTCGCACTGCCGTTCCTCGGTGCCGTGGTCGCGATGTACATCAGCGTCCGCGCTGCCGCCGATGCCTTCGGGCACCGGCCGGCGCTGGCGATCGCGACCGGGGCGACGCTGCCGGCGCTCGCTGGCGGCGGGGCGGGGGTCGTGGTCGGCGAACCCTCCGGCGGCCTCGCCTTTGTCCTGGCTGTCGCGATCGCCTGTGTCACGCTCGTGCTCGGCCTCGGTTTGACGACGCCGCCCGACCGGGAGGTCGAGCCCACGCCGCGCCGCGACTCCACCCGCGCCGCAATCTTGCTGCCCGCGGCGCTGGTCGTGCTCGTGGCCGGATTCGCCGGGGCGATTACGCCGATCACGGCCACTTTGATGCTCGCCGCGGGAGCGGCGTTGGCCCTGCTGTTTCGCCCGGAGTCGACAACGGAGCGATCCGCTTCCCCCTGGTGGGCGCGAACGATGCAACTCGCCCTCGCGGCCGTGCTGGCGGTGGCGGCCCTCGCCTGGGCCCGCTCGGGGGCGGCCGCCATTTCGACGCTGCTCGGCTGGGATTTGAGCATTGCTGCCCCAACGCTCCTGTTCGGCCCGCTCGTCGCGCTGCCGCTGGTCGGCGTCGCGACGCGGTACGCGGCCGACGGACGCGACGACGCCGTGCTTGCGGGCACGGCGCTGGGTGCTTCGGCGTGCGCGACGCTCGTGCTGCCGCTAATCGCCCT
This sequence comes from Tepidisphaeraceae bacterium, assembly GCA_965214125.1. Lineage (GTDB taxonomy): Bacteria > Planctomycetota > Phycisphaerae > Tepidisphaerales > Tepidisphaeraceae > CBDCBA01. Next base: position 480,811 of record CBDCBA010000024.1, on the reverse strand, counting down.
GGGCGGTCTGGCGGGGGTGATGTGGGCGACGGGGCTCGACCCGCTGGCATGGAAGGTACAGTTCCCCCTGCGCGCTTGGCGGCTGGACGCGGTCCTGCTGGCGATCGTTGGCCTGCTGCTTTTGCCGGCGGCGGCGGGCCGGTGGCGGCTGGGGCGGGCCGAGGGGGTCGGCCTGATCCTGCTCTACGCCGCCCACCTCGCGACCACCGCGGCCGTGTCGCGGTAGGCGGCGAAATGGCGCTGGCGACAGAGTGGCCAAAAGTCGATTTGCCGGCCGATGCGCGCGACAACACCGCCGCCCATGTTCCGCCCGACCGACGCCAACGCCATGCCCGATTCCCGCATCCAACGCACCGCCAGCGACACCCCGCTCGTCGACGTGATGCACGGCGACGCGCGGTGGGAGATCGCGGTCCACGACCACGGCCTGGTCGCCCTCGTCGACGCCATGCCGCGCCTCGTGCCCGAAGGCCAGACCGTCGACAGCGCCATCGTGCAGGCCGCCCGCGTCAGCTACGGGGCGGGCACCAAGAAAATCAACGAGGATCGCGGGCTGATCCGCTACCTGATGCGCCACTGGCACAGCACGCCGTTCGAAATGGTAGAATTGAAGTTCCACTGCGTGATGCCGATCTTCGTCGCCCGCCAGTGGGTGCGGCATCGGACGGCGAACATCAATGAATACTCGGCGCGATACAGCGTTGTGCCCGATCGCTTCTACAAACCGGCCCGCGAAGACTTGCAGGCCCAGAGCGCGACGAACCGCCAGGGCCGCGGCGAGCCGTTGGACGACGCCACCGCCGACGCATTCCTTGCGCACCTCGACCAGGTCGAGCAAACCGGCTACGGCCAGTACGAGGCGTTTCTCGACAAAGGCCTTGCCCGCGAAACCGCCCGCATCGCCTTGCCGCAAAACGCGTACACCGAGTGGTACTGGAAGTGCGATTTGCACAACGTCTTCCGCTTCCTACGCCTGCGCCTCGACGCCCACGCGCAAAAGGAAATCCGCGACTACGCCCAGGCGATGTACGACCTGATGCGGCCGCTCTGCCCCGTCGCGTGCGAGGCCTTCGAGGACTACCAACTCGGCGGCATCCAACTCACGCGGCTGGAACTCGACGCCTTCCGGACGGGCCAACCCCTCGCCAGTGACAACAAGCGCGAACAGGCCGAGTGGGAGGCAAAGCGTGCGAGCCTGGAACGCTAGAACGTTCGATCGTGGTGTCCGGTGTAGGGTGGGCACGGCCCACCATCCGAATCCCGATGGTGGGCCGTGCCCACCCTACGTCCGCCTCAATCGTCCGCCCGCGCGATGGCGGGGACGCGGCGGGCTTGGGCGAAGAAATCGGCGATGATGCTCATCACAACGCCGTCGACGATCACCTCGTTGTGCCCCAGCCGCTGGATCGGGGCGAACAGCTTGGGCTCCGTCGCCGCCTCGAACAAGCGTTGGCCGGCGGCGAACGGGATCAGCTCGTCGTCCTCGCTGTGGACCACCAGCAGCGGCGCCGGCCACACGAACGGCGCGGCGTCGGCGGGGCGAAACGATGCCAGCGGCCGCCCCGCGTGCGCCGCCGCCGCCGGCAACGCGATCCACTTCGCCGCCCAATTCACCGGCGGCACGTAGGCGAACTGCCGCTCCACGATGTCGTCGGCGAGGATCGACCAGTCGTCGTACGTGTCGACCACCGCGACGGCGTCGAACTCCGCCCGCTCCGGCGCGGCCCCGCCCGCGGCCGCCAGCAACGCCGCGCCGCCCATCGAGAGGCCCAGGCCGTTCACCGTCTCGGCGAACGCCGGCCGCTCGCGGCGCAGCCAGCGTTCGGCGGCGAGGACATCCAGCCGCTCGCGGTCGCCGAAGCTCGTGAGCTGCCCGCCGCTCTCGCCGTGGCCGCGCGGGTCGAGGATCAGCACGTTGTGCCCGCGTTGGAGCATCGCCGCGACGACCGGCAGCAAATCCGCCTTGCCGCTGCCCAGGCCCGGCACGACGATCACGCTCGATGTCGACGCGGGCGCGGCCTCGACCCACCACATGGCGATGCGCGTCCCGTCCGCCGCGGCCGTGCGGATGGTGGTGAACGACGTGTTGAGGACGTTCGCCGGCGTCTCCGACGGCGTGACCTTCACGCGGAAGACCATCGTCGCGGCCATCAGGAACGGCACGCCGATCGCCACCATCAGCACCACGCGGGCGAACTGCCCGAGCGACCGCAAACTACGCGTCGGCCAGCGTCCCCGGCCACGGGTGACGCGCGCGACGACCGGCCGGATCAGGCGTTGGATCAGCAGGTCAAGGCTTTTGAGCAGCGTGAGCAGGCCGATCGCGGCGTAGGCGACAAGGCCGAGTTGCGTGAGTTCGATGCCGGCGAGGTGGCCGGTGATGAGCCAGGCGTACCCGAGCCCGAGTCCCACGCCGATCGCCGCGCCGCCGACCCAGGTGGCGAGCAGGCCGCCCCAAATCTTGCCGCGGCCGACCGGCTTGTCTCGCCGGCGCCGCCACTGCCAGAGGGTGACGCCGAGCAACACGAGCGGGGCCGCGACGTAGAGGCCCAGGAGAACCCACTGGGCCACGCCCCAGACCCCGGCGGACGAATAGGGCGGCGGCTGCACGCGCCCATCATCGGCCGCCTTCGCCCGCCCCGCAACCACCTCGCCGAACGCCGCCGGCCCCTGGCCTAGACTTGCCGACCCGGCCCCCGTAGCTCAGCTGGACAGAGCAGCGGCTTCCTAAGCTGCAGGTCGCAGGTTCGAACCCTGCCGGGGGTACTGGCCACCCGGCGGCGGGGTGCGGGGAGAGGCTTTGGGCCACTTTCTATTGCGGTTACACGGCCTAGAAGGTTAAGGTTGCGCCCATGATCTTTTCCGCTCTACCACTGGTGATTTTTGGTCTGGCAGTTGGTCAGGATCGTCATGCTGAAGACCCGAAGACGGACGTAGCCACCCAGCCCCCGGCCGCGCAACGCGGTGATCGGTCGCTCGTACTGGAGGCAGCGGACGGCACCCGCATCCGCGAAGATGATATTGTTGCTATTGCGGCGAATGCGGTCGCAGACGAGTACAGGAGAGTGGCTTTGGCGTCTTGGTTGGATGACTATAGCGTGTGGATTACCACGTCATTCGGAGATGACCAGAGTGCCGTTGAAGTTATGTTCACCAGATACTTAGGGGATTGGGCTTACGTCGTGCACATCGACTCTAACTTCGACGTTGTGCGTGTGGATAGGCTCGCCACCAGGTGTGGCGGAGGTTAAGGGGCTAGGAGCCCTTGTCTCGATTCCAACAACGGCCCCTTGCGCTGACGCAAGGCCTGCGAGCCACGCTCGGCGGTGCGGCTATTGATCCGGTCTATGGTAGATGCGGCGGGTGGTCGCGGTGGTGTGCTCGAGGCGCAGCCAGAGTGTGTTTGCCGGTAGGAGGGCGTGGACGCGGCTTGGCCACTCGATGGCGATGACGTCGCCGGGGGTATCCAGCAGTTCGTCGAAGCCGAGGGCCTCGAAGTCGTCGGGGCCGACGCGGTAGGCGTCGAGGTGGTGCATGCGGCGGCCACCGGCGAGCTCGTAGGTTTGCAGCAGGGTGTAGGTCGGCGAGCTGACCTGTCGGCCGTCGCCGCCGAGGGCGAGGACGAGGCCGCGGACGAACTGCGTTTTGCCGGCGCCGAGGTCGCCGTCGAGCGCGAGGACGCCGCCGTCCGCCAACCCTTCGGCGACTTCGGCGGCGATGCGTTCGGTCTGCTCGACGCTCGTGCTGGTCCAGGCTCGGCGGGCGTCGGTCACGGGAAGTAGGGTGGGATTTATCCCACCATCTGGGGGGGGCCGGAGGTGGGATGAATCCCACCCTACTAGACCTCCATGACGTCGGCTTCCTTCTTGGAGACGGCGTCGTTGACTTTCGACTCGTAGGTTTTGGTGAGCTCCTGGACCTCGTCCTTTGCGCGGGCGGCCTCGTCCTCGCCGAGATCGCCGGCCTTCTCCTCGGCGTCGGCGGTCTTGTTGCCGTCGCGGCGGGCGTTGCGGATTTTGATCTTCGCCTGCTCGCCGTAGTCTTTGCACTGCGAGACAAGCTGCTTGCGGCGGTCCTGGCTCATGCTCGGCAGGGCGATGCGAATCTGCTTGCCGTCGCTCTGCGGGTTGAGCCCCAGCGGGCTCTCGGCCAGCGCCTTGTTGATGGGCCCGATGTCCTGCGGGCTGAACGGCTTGACGATGAGCTGGTTGCCCTCGTTGACGTTGATGCTGGCAATGCTCTTAAGGTCGGTGGGCGCGCCGTAGTAGTCGACCTTCACGAACTCGATCAGCGCCGGGCTCGCCCGCCCGGTGCGGATGCCGCGCAGCTCATGGTGAAGGTGATCGACGGCCTTGTCCATCGCGTCTTCGCACTCGAGGAGGATGTCGTCTACAGGCATGGGCGGAGGGAGTTGGGAGCTAGAGGTCAGGAGCTAGTCAGATAACTGAGAACGGAAGTCGGGAGTCTGACTAGCTTCTAGCTCCTGACTACTAGCTTCTTCTGCCGTCACGGATTAATCCGCGTTCCCACGCGCTCGCCCCTGAGGACGCGGGCGATGTTGCCGGGGGTGGCGAGGTTGAAGACGACCAGCGGCATGTGTTGCTCGCGGCACATGGCGAAGGCGGCGGTGTCCATCACCTTCAGGTCGTCGCGGATGACGGTGTCGAAGCTGACCTCGTCGTACTTTTTGGCGTCGGCGTGCTTTTTGGGGTCTTTGTCGTAGATGCCGTCGACCTTGGTGGCCTTGAGCACCGCGTCGGCGTTGATTTCGACGGCGCGGAGGGCGGCGCAGGTGTCGGTGGTCACGAACGGGTTGCCCGTGCCGGCGGCCAGGATGATCGCCCGGCCCTTTTCGAGGTGCCGGATCGCCTTGCGGCGGATGAACGGCTCGCAGACGGTGGCGATCGGGAAGGCGCTCATCACCCGCGTCGGCTGGCCGAGGCTTTCCATCGTCTCCTGAAGGGCGAGGGCGTTCAGGACGGTCGAGAGCATGCCCATGTAGTCGGCCGTCACGCGGGGGATGTGGCTTTCCTTGCTGAAGGTCGCCCCGCGGATGAAGTTGCCGGCCCCGACGACGACCGCCAGCTGCACGCCCATCTGGCAGGCCTCGATGCACTGGCGGGCCACGGTCTCCATCGGCCCGGCCTCGATGCCGAAGCCGCCCTCGGTGCTGAACCCCTCGCCGCTGATCTTCAGCAGCACGCGGCGGTACGCGGGGGAGTCGGAAGGGGCGGAGGCGTCGGGCATGGCTTTGGGATCATAAGCCGATGCCGCGGCAAGGGAAGCCGCGGCCGATCCGTCAGCACCCCGTCAGCACCCGGCGTACACGTCGGCCCACTCGCAGAGGGTGTGGTAGAGCAATTCGTGCCCCTCCTGCACGCGGTGCGTTTTGGCGACGGGCACGAGGAGTTCGGCATCGCATCGGCCGCGCAGTTGGCCGCCGTCTTTGCCGAGGAAGGCGATTGTTTTCATGCCAAGGGCCTTCGCCTGGTCGACGGCCGCGAGGATGTTGGCGCTGTTGCCGCTGGTCGAGAAGACGGCCAGCACGTCGCCGGGTCGGCCGAGGGCTTCGACTTGCCGGGCGAAGACGCGTTCGTAGCCGAAGTCGTTGCCGGTGCAGGTGATGGCCGTGACGTCGGCGAGCGCGATTGCCGCCAGACCGCGGCGGTTGTCGCAGAAGCGCACCGTCAATTCTTCGGCCAGGTGCATTGCGTCGGCGCACGACCCGCCGTTGCCGCAGGTCAGCAGCTTGCCCCCGCCATCCCAGCAGGCGGCCAGCAGATCGCAGGCGCGTTGCAGGTTTGGCCCGAGCATCGCGACCTGTGCCATCACGTCGCGCGACTCGTCACACGCGCGGTTGAGAAGGGCGGCGACGGTCATGGACATAGCGTCATCATTGTGCGTCGCCGCGCACGTTCTCGTCGGCGTCGGGCTTTTGAGTGTTCCAGGTGCGCATCGCCTCGAAGCGTTGGTCGTTGTCCTCGTAGTCCCCGCCCGGCGGCAACAGGAAGACGTCGAGCTTGCCCGGCGTCGGCTGAAGGTGGGCGCCGTTGGCCAGGTCCACCAGAATGCCGATCACGCCGGGAAAAGCGATATTCACCAGGAAGATCCCGTTGAATCCGGGGCGAAGCTCCTCGTTGTAAGGCTCGTAGTCCGGGTGCTGGACGCGGACAAGATGACGCTGCGTTCGCTTCACCTTGATCGTGGCCGGCGTTGTGCCGACACGCTCCCCCTCGACGTACACGTCCGCGCCCTGCGGGTACGAGTTGACCTTCACCGGCCGCTCGGCCCCAGGCGTCAGGATCGACGCGCAGCCGGGCAGGGCGAGTATCGCTCCGATGAGGAGCCCGACGACGAGCGCTCTGCTTCGAATCATGCAGGAAAGTCTAGCTGTGACTTCCACGACTGCAAATGGAGTGACCGGCCATGCCTAGCGGTCCTGGCTGTAGAGGTCGAGGTAGAAGTAGAGCATCTCCTTGCCCTGCATGGACCGCGAGCGGCCGTGGCGGAAGCCGAGGCGGTCGAAGAGGGCCATGGCGGCCTCGCGTTCAATGAAGGTGTCGAGCGCGACCTTCAGGCAGCCGGTGTCGCGGCAAAAGCGGATGGCCGTCTCGAGGAGCCGGCTGCCGATGCGGCGGCGGCGGTGGTCGCTGGCGACGCGCAGCCGGCGGATCTCGCCCACGCCCTCGTCGTGGTGCTGCACGCCGATCATGCCGACCACGCTCGCCGCGGGCGCGCCGGCGCGGTTCGCTTGCCCCGGTTGAACCTCGGCAACCCAGAAGTGGCTCGTCGGGCTCGACAGGTAGGCGCCGCAGATGTCGTCGATGTCCAGGCCGGTGTCGTTGGTGGCAAGCTGTCCGCCGAGCAGGCCGTCGCGGTAAAGGCGGCGGCAGTCGGCGGTGTCGTCGGCGCGGAAGGTGCGGAGCCCGTAGACCTCCGACCAATCCGTCGTGCCCGCCGGTTGCAAGGCCGCGGGCAAGGTGGAGGTGGAGGCGCGGGCGGGATCTTGGGTCAGGGCGGTGGCGTGCAAGAGGCTAAAGGTGGCTGGCGGAGAGGCGACGTTCTGACGGACCTGTCCACGGCCGGCACGATCCGGCGTGGGCCAGGGGCAACTGTGTAGCAACGGGCGGACCGAATCCAATGTGTCCCCGGCACCGCCCGGCAGCAGCAGGGGCCATCTTAGGCAAGCGCGGGTCGGGTGGACAACCGCGGTGCCCGCAGGAATGCGTTGCGGGGCGCAGCGTTACGATACCTTAATCTCGTGATGCACAACGGCCTGCGGCTCGTCCAGCCGCGACAGGTCGATCGTGGCCACCGTCTTCGTGGCGGCGCGGAACAGGGCGCCGGGGTTCACCCACCGCATCGGGCCGGCCCGCTCGTCGTGGGCGAGGTGGCTGTGGCCGGTTAGCAGGAGATCGGGCGCATCCTGCGCGTGGCCCCGCGCCGTTGCCAGAAGGTTGCGCAGCCGGCGGAGGTCGTCGCCGTGGGCGACGCAGATGGTGCGGCTGGCAAGCGCGAAGGTGCCGAAGGGCTCCAGCAGCGTGAGGCCGAGGTCGGCGGCGTAGGGGGCGAGGCGGTCGCCGTCGAAGTCGTTGTTGCCCCAGACGAAGCGGCAGCCGGTGCCGGCGAGCTGGTCGAGCACGGCCCTCCCGGCGTCGCCGTCGCCGACGTCGCCGGTGTGAACCAAGTGCAGGCAGCCGAGCGATTGAAGCAGCTCCACGCCGGCCCGGCAGGCGGCGGCCCGGCCGTGGGTGTCGCCCAGCACGCCCAGGAGATGGTCGCTGCCGTCGCCCATGCCCAAGCGTACGGCTGGCCTTGCATAACGGATGCCCCGCGTTGCACGGCGGATGGCCTGCCTTACGCTGGCACGCCGATGCCGCCCGACGCGACCAACGTGCCCCCCTCCGAGCGCCGCCGTGATTACCGGGCGATCCGCCAATTCGTGAACTTTTACGGCCGTGCGTTCCAGCAACGCGAGTTGCACAACCCGTGCCCGATCCCGCCGCGCGGCCCCGCCCTCATCGCCGCCAACCACACGGCCGGGCTCGACCCCATCGCGATTCAGTCCGCCTGCCCGCGCATCATCACCTGGGTGATGACCAGCGACTTCTACGACGTGCCGTCGCTGAAGTGGTTTATGGAGTACGCCCAGATGATCCGCATCGAGCGCGGCGGCAACGACTCGGGCGCCTGGCGGTCGGCGATGCGCGTGCTCGGCGAGGGGCGGGTCGTCGGCGTCTTCCCGGAGGGGCGCATCGAGACGACCGACGAGCTGCTGCCCTTCGACCCCGGCATCGCGCTTCTGGCAGTGCGCGGCGGGGCGGACATTTTCCCCGTCTACCTCGACGGTCGCCAGCGGAACACGCCGATGCTCAACACGTACCTTGCCCCGCAGTCGCCAAGTTTGGCGTGGGGCGAGCCGATCCGCCTTTCCGCCGTCGGCAAGGGGCGCGGCCGGCTCGAGACGCTCACCGCCAAGCTGCGCGACGAGGTCGATCGGCTGCGGCTCGCCCATCCCGCCAGCCGCCGCCGCGGCCGGTCGATGCTGCTGCCGTAGGCGGAGGCGGGGCAGGATCAGCGCAATATCCCTCGCGTGCCCGGTAGACTCCTTTGGTGGAACTCGCCTCGCCGTTGCCCGTCCTGACGCCGCCGCTCGCGCCGGTGCGCGTGGGCGTGCTGGGGCGATGGTTTGCGCTCGCGATTGCGGGGGCGTGCCTGGCGGTGTTGATCGTCGCCGCCTACCTCGCGCCCGACCCGGCGGGCGTCGGCACAACGGTGCGTGTGGGCCTGCCGCCGTGCGAGTTCCTGGAGCGAACGGGCATCCCCTGCGCCGGCTGCGGACTGACGACGAGCTTCAACCACGCCGTGCGCTGGCAGTGGTTACACGCGATCTGGGTCCAGCCGCTCGGGGCCGCCCTTGCTTTTGCGGCGGCGCTGGCGGTTTGGATCGCCGGTTACATCGCCACGACGGGGCGGCCGGTCCACGGGCTGATCGCGCGGGGCTTTGCGGGGCACGGCGTGTCGCTCGTGGTCGGCATCGTCGGCTTCGCCATCGCCGCGTGGGGGTGGAAGATCGCCCTCACGCTGCTCGACCGCGCGGGCACGGGTTGAGCCTGGGTTGAGCCCGCCGCTCGAACTTTCGAGGCGACTTGGACGATAGACTCTGTGATGCCTTTCTCCCACGCCCGCCGCGCCCTCGCCGCCGCCGTTGCCGGCGGCATTGCCCTGACCGCGGCCGCGGGGTGCAACGTCATCGGCTGGACCGCCAGCGCCCTGCCGCCGCCCACCGTTCGGCCGGCTTACGACGGGCTCCAGGGCGAGACGACCGCCGTTGTCGTCTGGGCCGACGATGCCGTGGACATCAACCACCCGAGCCTGACCGTCCAAGTTGGCCAGCGCATCCAACGCAATCTCGCCCAAGCCCGCGACAGCGGCGGCAACGCGGCCAAGAAGGCGTTGGAGGAGACCAGCTTTCCCTACCCGCCCGAGTCGTACGTCGCGTACTTCAAGGAAGACCCGACGCTCGGCACCGTGCCGATCGAGGACCTTGCCCCGCGCTTCGGCGCCCGGCGTGTGATCTACATCGAGATCGACACCTTCACCACGCGCGGCGGCGCCGCGGCGGGGCTGGTCCGCGGCGTGGCGGACGTGAACCTCGTCGTCTACGAGGTCGACGAGCCGATCATCCGCGAGAACCCCGAGGGTTCGCTCGCCCAAGGCTCCGGCGGCACGGACGCCGCCCGCGAGGTCTTCCGTGAGGGCGGCCTGAAGATCGTGTTCCCAGAGAACGTGCCCGAGGAAGGGAGCAATCGCATCACCTCCGACTACGCCTACCGCGGACTGGTCGCGCTGATGGCCGACACCGTGTCGAAGCGATTCGTGCCGCACCACGCCGAGGAGTAGGCCGCGCGGCACGGGCCACGCCGTCCGCTATAACACGCCCATGCCGCCCGCCCTTCGTTTGCTCGCGTTCACGCTTCCCCTGGCCGCCGGCTGCGCCGGATGCACGGCGGTGGCGGCGGTGGTCGCCAAGACGGCGCCCGCGGAAACCGTGCCGGCGGCGTTTGATTTGGGCGAGACGACGGCGGCGGTTTCCGTCCGGGCCGACGAGAGCCGCATCGGCGGGGTGGCGGCGGCGTTCGACGCCGACCCGGTCCTCGCCACGCTGCGCCGCGGCCTGAAGGCCCGCACGGACGCCGACGTGCTCATCTCGACGGCCGCCGCGTCGCGCATTATCGTGGTTGACCTGATTGGCGACGACGCCGACGGGGTCATCGCCGGTCCCTACAGCGCCGGCCGCGCCTCGGCGCGGGTGCGCGTGCTCGACGCCGACAACACCGAGCTTTGGCCCGCCGACGGGTCGAAGGGCCGCGCGGTCTCCGCCAGCGTCCCGCCCGCGACCGCCGGCTCCGCCGAGGAGGTCCGCCGCGCCGCGCTGCGCCTGCTCGGGGCGGAAATTGCCAAGCTCTTCCACGCCCACGAGCCGGCGTTGGAGTAGACTTTCGGTTGCATGGCCTCCACGACGTTCCTGAAAATCCGCATCTGGACCAAGGTCATCCTCCTGGCCCTGGTGCTCATCTACGTGGCGGCCTTCGTGATCGCCAACCGCGGGCAGGCGCTGGACCTCTGGCTCTTCCCGACGGTTTCGTTCGAAGGCCTCAACGCCTTGCTGGCGTTGCTGGGCACCTTTGTACTGGGGGCGATCGCGGCGTTGCTGGTGCGGACGATCTTCACCACGATTCGCCAGATTCGCGAGTCGCGACAGCGCAGCCGGGCGCAGAAGCTCGAGCGCGAGATCGTGGACATGCGCACGAAGTCGAGCAAACTTCAATCACGCGGGTGAACCATTTTGAGGCTTGTGCGTAGGAAATCGCGCGGTGCCTGTTGCACCGCGATGCCGACGCGATATCTTCGGCGGCCGCAAGCGGGGGATGGACCCCCACCTGTGCCGATCCGGCCGCGCCGGGCATCGGACCACTCATCTTCGGGCGCCGCGTTCGTCGGCGTCCGCCTCGCCGCACCTGTCGAATGGAGTCGACGCCCATGCGTTCCGCCAATCTTCTCTCGCTCGTTTCCGCCCCCCGCACGCTGGGCCTGCTCGCCGCGGTCGGTTGCCTCGGCGCCGCCGGCTGCCAGAACGCGATGTACGACGAGAACATGCAACTGCACTCGCAGGCCCGCCAGCTCCAGCAGCAGAAAGACCTGCTCGAGGGCGAGCTCGAAACCCGCCCCGAGCCGGCCGAGCTCGCGGCGCTGGAGTCGGAGCTCGCCGTCAAGAACCAGCAGATCGCCAGCCTCGAGCAGCAGCTCAACGAGCGCCTCAACGCCCCCGGCAGCGACGGCCTGATGATCCCCGGCGTCGAGGGCGTGGAGGTCAGCTTCGACGACGTCAAGGGCGAGATGACCATGCGCGTCCCCGGCGACGTGCTCTTCGGCAGCGGCAGCAGCGTCGTCAGCAAGGGCGCCGCCGGCACGCTGACCCGCATCGCCGACATCCTCAAGAGCGATTACGCCGGCAAGACCGTCCGCGTCGAGGGCCACACCGACAACGACCCGATCAAGAAGTCCAAGAGCAAGTTCGACTCCAACCGCGACCTCAGCCTCCAGCGTGCTTATGCCGTCACAAAGGTGCTCGAGGGCAAGGGCGTGCCCGCCAACCGCATCGAAACCGTCGGCCACGGCGAGCACCAGGGCCTTGGCCAAGGCAAGAAGAACGACCGCCGGGTGGAGATCGTTGTGGTGATGTGAGGTCGCAGAAGGAGCTAGAAGTCAGGAGCTAGAAGCCAGTCAGACTCCTGACTCCCGAAAGCTCACTTCTGGCTAGCTCCTAGCTTCTAGCTCCTGACTCCTTCTCCCGTTGCCATCCTCGACTACGGCCTGGCCAACCTGCGGTCGGTGCAGAAGGCGTTCGAGCGGGGCGGGCACGCGGCGGAGATCGTGAGCGACCCTGCGACGGCGGCCGGCTACGACCGCATCGTGCTGCCGGGCGTCGGGGCCATCGGCGACGCGCTGGCGAACCTGCGGCAATCGGGGATGGACCAGGTCGTGCTCAACCACATTGGCCGCGGACGGCCGTTCCTCGGCATCTGCCTTGGCCTGCAAATGCTCTTCGACGTCAGCCACGAGGGGGGCCCACACAAGGGCCTGGGCGTCCTGCGCGGCGAAGTCCGGCGGTTCGACATCGACCAAACGCACGGCCTGAAGGTGCCGCACATGGGCTGGAACACGCTCGACGCGCAACGCCCCTCGCCGCTGATGAACGCGGTGCAGCCTGGCGCGGCGGTTTACTTCGTCCACGCCTATCACGCGGTTTGCGCCGATCCGGCCGACGTGGCGACGACCACCGACTACGGCGGCCCGTTCGTCAGCAGCGTTCGCCGCGAGAACGTGATGGCGACGCAGTTCCACCCCGAAAAGTCGCAGGCGGTCGGCCTGGCAATGCTCGACGCCTTCGCCCGCCTCGGTTAACGCGGCTCCACTTCAGGCGTAGCTTCTGGGTGCCACTGCATTGTTGCAGTGGTCCGACCCGGACACTGCAAGGATGCAGTGGCACCCGAGCGTGCGCCCCTCTTCCCTGGTAGCCGCGGAGCTTGCTCCGCGATCGGTCGCTTGGTCGAGTGCGATCGCGGAGCAAGCTCCGCGGCTACCCGGAGGCCGGCGCGGGGGACCACGCAAAACGCTCGCGGCCAGCGCGAGCGTTGCGTGAGTCGGAATGGCTACCGGCGGCGGCGAAGGGCGACGAGGCCCAGCAGGCCGGCCGCGCCGGCGGAGAGGGGCTCGGGAATCGGGGCGGCGCCGTACTGCGCGGCAACTGTCACGCTGCCGAGACCGAACTCGTCGTCCTCGCCCGAACCGACCAAGTCGACCCGGTTGCTGGCGAACAGGAGGTACACGGTCTGGTTCTGCACGATGTTCAAGCCAGAAAGCGTTCCCGAGAGACCCGGCGTGAGCGGCGTGTCATCGGCGGCGAGGAAAGTCGGCGCCAAGTCTGCGGCCGCTGTCGAGACGAAGCTATCGAACACGCCGTCTGATCCGTCCACCATAAGATCATCGCTCAGCAGCGCCTGAAAACTGTTCGACTGGTCGCCATTGTTGTTGACGAACAGCGAGCTTGCGAGCGTGAGCGAGGTGATCGCGTCGCTGTCGGTGTTGGTGATCCGGAAGGCAAAGAAGCCGGGCGTAAAGTCATCGGTCGCCGGCTGAATACCCAGCAGCGTGTTTACCCCAACGGCGAAGGCGTAGACGCCGCCGTCGGTAACGCCACCCGTGCTCGTGCCGCGGCCGTAGTCGGTGCTGGCTGCGCCCGATCCGCCCGTCGCCGTCTCGCCGTAATCCAGAATGCCGTTATTCCCTGAGCTCCCAGGACCAGTGAAAACATCGGTGGGGCTGGCGCTCAACCCGCGCACGATGATCTCGTTGCTGTTGATTCGCCCGCTTGACGTAACGGCGCTTTCACCGGGCCCGCTCTCGAAGCCTGTGCCGTTGAAGCCCGTGAAGTCATAGGTAATGACCGCGTCACCCATGCTGAGCTCGCCGGCAAACAGCGCGGTGGCGGGAAGTAAGGCCGCCGTGGCGGCGGCAATGGCGATTTTCTGCATCTCACCCCTTTCGTCGGTTCGGTGTCCTGCCGCACGCGAACGCGCGGCTGGGCCGCTCTCGGGCCCGCGTCGACTATACCGGCCGCTCCGAAGGATGCAACGCGCGGCGAATATCCGGCCGCGCGGTAGGCTCACACGGCCATGCACCCGCTGCTGATTGCCTTCTTGAGCGGCGTCGCGTTCGTCGCCGCCTACCACACCTACGGCCGCTGGCTGGGGCGGCGCATCTTTCGCCTCGCGGCCGGCAACGTGGTGCCGAGTCATGCCTTCAGCGACGGCCGGGACTTTGTGCCGACGAAGAAGTCGATCGTCTTCGGCCACCACTTCACGAGCATCGCCGGCACCGGGCCCATCGTCGGGCCGGCGATCGCGATCATGTACGGCTGGGTGCCGGCGTTGCTGTGGGTGATCCTCGGCAGCATCTTCATCGGGGCCGTCCACGACTTCGGGGCGCTTGTCGTGAGCCTGAGAAACGGTGGGCGATCGGTGGGTGACATCGCGGGCGATGTTATCAACAAACGGACGCGGCTGCTGTTTTTGTGCGTGTTGTTTTTGTGTTTGCTGATCGTGATCGCGATCTTCGGGCTGGTGATCGCGGCGGTGCTGAAGCAGTTCCCGCAGGCGATTTTCCCGTGTCTGGTGCAGATCCCAGCCGCTGTAGCGACTGGGCTTTGGCTGCATCGCAGGGGGAACTCGCTCGTGTTGCCGGCGATTCTGGCGCTGGTGGTGATGTACGCGACGACGTTCTTCGGGGACGTGGGCCTGTTGCACGACTTCAACCAGGCGCTGGCGGCGTGGCCGAACTGGCTGTGGATCGTGCTGCTGCTCGGCTACGGCTTTGTCGCGAGCGTGCTGCCGGTGTGGACGCTGCTCCAGCCGCGCGACTACATCAACAGCCTGCAATTGCTGTCGGCCCTCGCCCTCATCGTGGTCGGCCTGGTCGTCGCGAGCGTCATCGGCGGCGCCCCGCCGGTCGAGGGGGCGGAGCGCGTGACGCTGGAGATGGTCGCCCCGGTGGTGAATCTCGACCCGCCGGGTGCCCCGCCGATCTGGCCGTTTTTGTTCATCACGATCGCCTGCGGGGCCGTCAGCGGGTTCCACTGCCTCGTCAGCAGCGGCACGAGCAGCAAGCAGTTGAACAGCGAGCCCGAGGCCCGCTTCGTCGGCTACGGGGCGATGCTGACTGAGGGGTTTCTGGCGGTGCTGGTGATCCTGGCGTGCGGGGCGGGGTTGGGGCTGGGCACAACCTCGACACTCCAGTTCGAGATGGCGGGGAACGGCGACCGCGGCACTTTTGCGATCGCAAATGGAACCATCGTTGAAGTAGCCGAACCTACCCAACCTTGGGTAGAAGGCGTTCGCTTTGGCGACGGAGTCTTTGCCTTCGGGAACAGCTTCTTAAAGAGACAAGGCGACAGCTCATTGCAGATGGTCGTACGGGAGGACGACGCTTCGACCGCCCGGATAGGCGGAAACGCGTTCCGCCAGCAGTACCAATCCTGGCAAGCCGCCGACGGCCTCGCCGCGAAGGTGGGGGCGTTCGTGACGGGGGCGGGGAACTTCGTCGCCGCCGCCGGGGTGCCGCGGGCGTGGGCCGCGGCGTTGATGGCCGTGCTCGTGGCGAGCTTCGCGTTGACGACGCTCGACACGGCCGTGCGGTTGCAGCGGTACGTTATTCAAGAAGGCGTGGCCACCCTCCGGCCGTACCCGAGGCCTCCGGCCTCTGGCCGAGCGGGAGACGACGCGGTTCCTGAAACCGGCACCGCTGGTGAGGGTGTGACCCCAGCGGCGATCGGGCAGAGGCCGGAGGCCTCTGCTACGGCCGGAGTCGCCGCCACCGGCGTCGCCGTCGTCACCGCCGCCCTGCTCGCCGCGGTGCCGGCCAGTGGGGAGTGGACGCTCGCCAACGTCGGCAGCGGCGGGATGATCCTGTGGCCACTCTTCGGGGCGACGAACCAACTTCTCGCGGGCCTGGCGTTTGCCGTCATCCTCTTCTACCTGCGAAGGCGGCGGATCGCGACGTGGTTCCTCGTCCCGCCGATGCTCTTCATGCTCGTGATGCCCGCCTGGGCGACGATGGTCCAACTCCCGGAATGGCTGCGTGGCGAGCGGTACGTGCTGGCGGGCATCGCGGCCCTCTGCCTGGCGTTGGAGGTCTGGATGGTGGTCGAGGCGGCGCTGCTGTACGGCCGGGTGAAGGGTCGCCTGGAAACCGAGGACCAGCGGGGGTTCGCGGTGCTTGCGCCGAAAGAAGCGCCGTCCGTCGATGTGCGCGAGTGACCGTCCGATCCGCCGTTAGCCGCCCCGCCTTGCGGGGCGCGTCTGGTGATACGACGCGCCCCACAAGGCGGGGCGGCTAACGAGTGGGAAAGTCGTTCTGTTCGTCCCTGACAAGCGACGGGGGAAGACCCGCCTCTACCCTCCACCGCCTTGCCCCCCGCCGCGCCCGAATCCAAGCCCGCGTCGCGATTGCGGTGGAAAGTGTGGCTGAAGTGGGCGATCGCCCTCGCCGTGCTCGGGTGCGTCGTCTGGGTGGTCGCGGGGCAGGTGCGCGAGGCGGACTTCAGCACGGTCCGCCTGCGGCCGGGGTGGATCGCGCTGGCGGCCGTGTCGCTCGTGGCGATGTACTTCAGTTTGGCGACAAGCGAGCGGCTGCTCTTGGCGGCGTTCACCGGGCGGTGGCTGGCGTGGCGCGACGTGCTGCCGGCGGCGTGGGTGCCGATGGCGGGCAAGTTCGTCCCCGGCAAGGTGGCGGCCGCGACGGGGGCGGTCCTGCTGCTCAAACGCCTCGGCATCCCGGCGACCACGGCGCTGGGCGTCTTCGTCCTGCTCGACGCGATGCCGGTGCTGACGGGCACGCTGCTCGGCGCGACGTTGCTTCTCGACGACGCCGTTCGTACGCGGTTGCCGGGGGCGCCGCTGTGGTTCGCGCTTGTGTTTGCCGGCGGGGTGACGGCCTTGTCGCCGCCGGTGTTTCGACGGGTGACGGGGCTTGCGTTGCGGCTGCTGCGTCGCCCGCCGCTGCCGCGCGTGCCGCGGTGGCGCGATTACGCGGGGCCCGTCGCGTGTTCGCTGTGGCAGTGGGCGACGAACGGCCTAGCCGTGTGGCTGGCGTTGCGGGCGGTTGCGAGCGACGGCCCGGCCGCATCGGCGTTGCCGCAGGTCGTGGCCATCACGGCGCTGGTCATGGTCGCCAGCTACTTCGGGGCATTCCTGACCCCGAGCGGTTTGGGCGTGCGCGAAGGGCTGTTCATCCCGCTGCTGGCGTCGATCGACGGCATCGACCTGCCCGCGGCGACGGCGGCGGCGATCCTGATGCGCCTGCTGCACACGGGCGTCGAGCTCGGCCTGTGCGGCGTCGGGCTGGCCATGCTGCGCAGGTTTGCGTCGGAGGCATCGGCGGCCGATCATCGCCCGCGTGCCTGACACCCTGACCCGCCCGACCGCCCGCCGCGTAGCGTGGGTGCTGTACGACTGGTCGAACAGCGGGTACGGCCTCGTCTGGAGCGTGCTGTTTTCCGCCGTCTTCATCCGCTCGATGCTGCCCGAGCAGCCGACCTGGCCGATGCGGGACGTCGACGGTACCGACGAAGTCGTCACCGGCCTGCTCGTGCTGGGGCAGCAGGTGCCCGGCAGCGCGGTCTTCGCGATCCTCGTCTCGATCGTCGCGACGCTCACGGTGCTGACCGCCCCGGTGCTCGGGGCGCTGGCCGACCAGAAGGGCTGGCAGCGGCCGCTCTTGATCGCCACGGCGACGGTCGGCTCGCTGTTGGCGATGGCGCAGGTCGCCGTGCCGGCCGGCCTCGACTGGACGTGGCTGGCGTCGGCAACGCTCTACGTGCTGAGCTTCTACTGCTTCGGCCTGTCGATCACGTTCTACAACGCCTACCTGCCGATCGTCGCGGGGAGCGTGGGGGAGAACAAGCTCGGCGGCTGGGGCTTTGCGGTCGGCTATGTCGGTGGGGCGGTGATGCTGGTGATTGCGGCGTTGCTCCTGCCGCGCTGGCTGGGCGACGGGGCGTACGTTTACCACGTGGGCCTGGCCGCGAGCGGCTTGTGGTGGCTGCTCTTCAGCCTGCCGGCGTTCCTGCTGATGCCGACGGTTCCGCCCGCCGCCGACGCCCACTGCCGGCCGCCGGGGTTGTTCGGGCCGTTCATCCACGTGGCGCGCACGCTCCAGCATTTGCGGCAGTACCGGATGCTCTTCCTGTTCCTGCTGGCGTTCCTCGTCTACATCAACGGGGTCGAATCGGTCATCAGCCTGTCGAGCGCGTTCGCCGAGGACGTCTTGAAGATGGACGTGCCGGCCCTGACGACGATGTTCCTGATCGTGCAGCTCGTCGCCTTCGTCGGCGCGGCCGTCTGCGGGTACGCGGCCGAGCGGTTCGGGTGCAAGCCGGTGATTCTCGTCACGCTGTCGGCCTGGTGCGTGGGCGTGTTGCTGACGTACTTCGTGCAGACGGCCTTGCAGTTCACGCTGCTGGGCGCCCTCATCGGTTTGGTGCTGGGCGGCGTGCAGTCGTCGTCGCGCACGCTGATGAGCAAGCTGACGCCGGCGGAGATTCGCAACGAGGCGTTCGGGTTCTACGCGATCGGCACGAAGGCGATGAGCATCTTCGGCCCGCTCTTGTTCGCGGCGGTCGGCACGGCGTTCGGGCCGCGGCTGGCGGTGTTCGCGGTGCTGCCGTTTTTGGCGATCGGGATGCTGCTGCTCCTGCCGGTGCGCGAGCCGCGCGGCCACGTGCCCGACGGCGAAGCGTGCTGATCGAATCGGGTGAAACCTCCGCCGCGCCCTTGCCGCGGGCCGGCGGTCGCGTAGACTGTATCCGCCCATCCGGTTGAACGGATGGACGGCCGCATGACCCGACTCGCCGCCCCAGCCTCGATCGACGCGCCCGCCGGCGACGCCGTAATCGGCTGGATGGCGGCGCTGAGCGACCCGACGCGCCTCCGCCTGCTGCGCCTGCTCGATTGCGAGGAACTCGGCGTCGCGGAGCTGTGCGAGGTGATGCAACTGCCGCAGTCGACCGTCAGCCGGCACCTCAAGACGCTGCTCGACGGCGGCTGGCTGGTCCATCGTCGCGAGGGGACCGGCGGGCGATATCGGCTGATCCTGGACGAGCTCGACGCCCCGCGCCGCGAACTGTGGCTCGTCGCCCGCAGTCAAAGCGAGGCGTGGCCGACGGCGACGCAGGATGAGCTTCGCCTTCGCCAGCACCTTGCCAGCCGCGCCACGGCCGGCGGGTTCTTCGCGGGCGTGGCGGGCGATTGGGACAGCATTCGCCGCGAGCAGTACGGCGACCGCTTCGACGTCGCCGCCGCCTTTGCGCTCCTGCCGCCCGACAGCGTCGTGGCCGACCTTGGCTGCGGCACCGGCGAGACGACGGCCAAGCTGGCCCCGTTCGCCGCGAAGGTGATCGGCGTCGACGCGAGCCCGGAGATGCTCAAAACCGCCCGGCGGCGCGTGGGCAAGATGGACCACGTCGCCCTCAAGCGCGGCGAGCTGACGAACCTGCCGATCGACGACCGAAGCTGCGACGCCGCCCTGTGCGTGCTGGCCCTGAGCTACACGGCCGACCCCGCCGCCGCCGTCGCCGAGATGCGGCGGATTCTCAAGAATAACGGCCGTTTGGTGATCGTGGACGTCCTCGCCCACGACCGCGACGACTTCCGCCGCCAGATGGGCCAACGCCACCGCGGCTTCGCCCTTGACCAGATGCGCGGCCTACTGGAGACCGCCGGCCTCGCGAGCGTCCGCGTCCTCCCCCTGCCGCCCGAGCCCGACGCGAAGGGCCCGGCGTTGTTCGTCGCGAGCGGGGCGAGCTATGTGTGACGAGCAGCGTGAACTTGATTATCAGTCCACCGACGAGTTCCAACGAGAGCGGGTGTCGCTTACGCGAACGGACGCCGAACGTCAGATTCGGGAGCATGGACGACGGCTATTCGACGGCCCACTTAGCTTCCTCGGCGTCGAGATCTTCGGCCGCTTGTTGGTCGGACTCGCGTTCCTCGCGTTTGGCTTCATCGCTTGGCTTGCCGTGCTCTTTCTCGGCCTCTTCTACTGAGCCGGCGAACAAAACTACAGATCAGAGCCTGTTCCCAGAACCTTTAACTCCCTCACCGCCAATGACTGCCACTGCCACCAATCTCAATCTCATTTCCACCACCACGACCGGCTCCATCGAGTACGCGCTCAAGCCCGGCGCGTCGATTGACGAGCTCAACGAGCTCGCCATCCAGGGCCGCAAGGAGCTCGAGCTCGCCGAGCAGGAGATGCCCGGCCTGATGGCCTGCCGCGAGGAGTACGGGCCCAAGAAGCCGCTCAAGGGCCTGAACATCGGCGGGTCGCTGCACATGACGGTGCAGACAGCCGTCTTGATCGAGACGCTCGTCGAGCTGGGCGCGACTGTGCGCTGGTGCTCGTGCAACATCTTCAGCACGCAGGACAACGCCGCCGCCGCGATCGTCGCCGGGCCCAAGGGAACCGTGAGCGATCCGAAGGGCGTGCCCGTTTTTGCTTGGAAGGGCGAGACCCTCGCCGAATACTGGGCCTGCACCGAGCGCATGCTCGATTTCGGCGACGGCACCACCCCCCTCGGCCCCGACCAGATCGTCGATGATGGCGGCGACGCCACGATGCTCATCACCAAGGGCTACGAGTACACCAACGCCGGCGAGGTCCCGTCGCCCGACACCACCGACAACGCCGAGTTCAAGGAAGTTCTCAAGGTTCTCAAGAAGACGATCGACGCCAGTCCCGAGCGTTGGGTCAAGGCGGCCGAGACGTGCAAGGGCGTGACCGAGGAGACGACCACCGGCGTGATGCGTTTGTACGAATCCGAGCGCAAGGGCACGCTGCTCTTCCCGGCGATCAACGTGAACGACAGCGTGACCAAGAGCAAGTTCGACAACCTCTACGGCTGCCGGCATAGTTTGATCGACGGCCTGAACCGCGCGACGGACGTGATGATGAGCGGCAAGGTCGCCGTCGTCTGCGGCTACGGCGACGTCGGCAAGGGGTGCTGCCAGAGCCTGCGCGGCCAGGGCGCGCGGGTGATCGTGACCGAGGTCGACCCGATCTGCGCGTTGCAGGCGGCGATGGAGGGTTACGAGGTCAAGACGCTGGCGGACGTGGTGGAGATGGCGGACATCTTCGTGACGACCACGGGCGCGTTCAACATCATCACCGCGGCGGACATGCGGAAGATGAAGGACGGGGCGATCGTGGGCAACATCGGCCACTTCGACAATGAGATCGAGATGGCCGGCCTCGACAAGCTGGCGGCCAAGGGCGCGGTTGAGAAGACGAACATCAAGCCGCAGTACGACAAGTGGACCTTCAGCGACAGCGGCAAGAGCGTGCTGATCCTCGCCGAGGGCCGGCTGCTGAACCTCGGCTGCGCGACGGGCCACCCGAGCTTCGTGATGAGCGCCAGCTTCGCCAACCAGACGATCGCGCAGATCGACCTCGCTCTGTACAACCGCGGCGAGGAGACGCTCAGCGGCATGAAGTACGACGAGAAGAAGGTCTACGTCCTGCCGAAGGTGCTCGACGAAAAGGTCGCCCGCATGCACCTCGACAAGCTCGGCGTGAAGCTGACGACGATGAGCCAGGAGCAGGCGGATTACCTCGGCGTCAACGTCGAGGGCCCGTATAAGCCGGAGCATTACCGGTACTAATTGCCGTTTGGTGCGACTGTTGAACCTGGTTCTACCGGGATGCCTGCGCCGCGGGCATCCCGGTTTTCTGTTGCTGTCGTGCGGAGCATTGCTTGATTCTGATCCGAAGCCCGACCCAGCCGCAAAGCGACTGGGCGTTCGTCTGGAGACGCTCCAAGTCGAACCCCCGCTCCCCGGGACGCACGGGTGCACGAGTACACGAGTACACGAGTACACGAGTACACGAGTACACGAGTGCACGGGTGCACGGGTGCATGGGTGCATGGGTGCATGGGTGCATGGGTGCATGGGTGCATGGGTGCATGGGTGCATGAATTTTGTTCCTGCGTGTACTCGAACGCCCAGTCGCTTTGCGGCTGGGTCGGGGTTCCGCTCAAAATTGCACGTCAGCACACGCAACGCCCCTTGACATCCCGCTCTCCCTTCCCGACGCTCGCGCCCCATGCCTGCTCCGTGGAACGGGTGGTACCACTGCACCGGCAACACCTACGGCACGTGGCTGCGCGGCAGCGATCTCGGGTTCCGCGAGCGACACCACCGCAAGCACGTCGAGGGCGATTACCGCAATCCGCCGCCGGCGGGGAAATACGCCCACCTCAAGCGGCAGTCCATCGACCTGATGACGCAGCCTGCGGTCCACCTGAATGACGTAGAGCGCCGGATCGTACTCGATGCTTTTGTGGGTTCACTCAAATCCGATGGCGTCGAGGTCATCGCGGTCGCCGTGGATGGCCACCACTTCCACGTGCTGCTGCGTTGTCCGGAGCGTGACCCGCGGCAGTGGGTGGCGCGGGCGAAGGGGCGATCGGCGCGGAGACTCATCCGGGACGGTCGTCGCACGGGCAAGGTGTGGGGCATCCGCTGCGCGGTCAAGCCAATCATGGATCGACGTCATCAGGTGACGACGTTTTGGTACATCCTGCGCCATGCGGAGCAGGGGGCCGCGGTGTGGCGCGTGCCAAAGCGCGAGGAGGAGGCGCCGGAGTCGGAGTCGGGTCTGGACCCGAGCCTGGGCCTGGACCCGGATCCGGACCCAGCCGCGTAGCGACTGGGCGTTTGGGTGGATAGTTATCGGAACCCCGGAGAGTTCGGGAGTCAGGGAATACAACGCCCAGTCGCTACGCGGCTGGGTCTGGTTGGAGGCTGGGTCTGGTTGAAGGTCGACCCCCCAATCCCCACGATGCCGCGCGTACCATCGCTCGATGCCCGACCCGAACGACTCCACCGCTTTCGACCTCATCGTCATCGGCGCCGGACCCGGTGGCTACGTCGCGGCCATCAAGGCGGCACAGCTCGGGATGAAGGTCGCCTGCGTCGAGGAGAATTACCTCGGCGGCACCTGCCTGAACGTCGGCTGCATCCCAAGTAAGGCGCTGCTCGACTCGAGCGAGCGCTACGCCAGCGCCCAGCACCTCGCCGACCGCGGCATCACCGTCGGCGACGTCTCGCTCGATATGGGCAAAATGATGGCCTTCAAGCAGAAGGTCGTCGACCAGATGACCGGCGGTATCGGCTTTCTCTTCAAGAAGAACAAGATCACCCACCTCGACGGCCACGGCACGCTGAAGAAGGCGGAGAGTGGCTGGGCCGTCGAGGTCAACGGCGAGACGCACAAGGCCAAAAACGTCCTGATCGCCACCGGCAGTTCGCCCATCGAGATCCCAGGCCTGCCGTTCGATGGCAAGCACGTCCTCTCCAGCACCGAGGCCCTCGACATCGACAGCGTCCCCGGCTCGATGATCATCGTCGGCGGCGGGTACATCGGCGTTGAGATCGGCTCGGTCTGGAACCGCCTTGGCACCGACGTCACCGTCGTCGAGTTCACCGACCGCATCCTGCCCGCCAGCGACAGCGAGATGGCGAAGGCGCTCCACAAGGAGCTCAAGAAGCAGGGCCTGACCTTCCTCTTCGAGCACGCCGCCAAGAGCGCCACGAGTGAGGGGGACAAGGTCGAGGTCGTCGTCGAGCCTAAGGGGGAAGGGGGTGGCGGCGGGGAGGCCAAGCACTTCGCCGTCGACAAAGTCATGGTCGCCGTCGGCCGCCGTCCCAACACGAGCGGCCTCGGCCTGCAGGACCTTGGCATCAACCTCGACAAACGCGGCTTCATCCCGGTGAACGACCAGTTCCAGGTCGCCGGCGCGGCCGACGGGCTGTATGCGATCGGCGACGTGATCGGCAAGATCATGCTCGCGCACAACGCCGAGCACGAGGGCAAGGCCGTCGTCGAAATGCTCGCCAAGGGCACGCCGCCGATCATGAATTACAAGGCTTGCCCGGCCGTTGTTTACACGCACCCCGAGCTCGCCAGCGTCGGGCTCACCCAGGAGCAGGCGGTCGACGAATACGGCAAGGATGACCTGAAAATCGGCAAGTTCCCCCTGCTCGCCAACGGCCGCGCGGTGGGCATGGGCGAGGCGATCGGCAGCGTGAAGGTGATCGGCGACAAGAAGACCGACCGCCTGCTGGGCGTTCACATCCTCGCCCCGCACGCCAGCGACATGATCGGCGAGGCGACCGTCGCCATCGAGTTCGGCGCGAGCGTCGAGGACGTCGCCCGCAGCTACCACGCCCACCCGACCCTGCCCGAGGCCATCAAGGAGGCCGCCATGGCGGCGGATGGGCACGCGATTCACATTTAGCGACCCCGTTGATTTCTCTTGCGTTCGCGCGGGGTTAGCCGTACGTTCATCCGCGGAGCCGACTCCGGCCACTCACGCACTGGCGTCACCACCGCCACTCCCAGTTCTGGAGAGAATTATGATTCGCACCCTTGCAGCCGCCGCGGCCCTCGCCGTTGCCAGCACCCCCGCGTTCGCGCAGTTCACTATCTTCGACGACGAAGGCGACTTCCTCGCTGCGGCCGGCTCGGCCACGTTGGAGGACTTCAACGACCTCACCCCGGCCGACAACCTCGATCCGATCGTCCTTGACCTCGACGGCTTCGAGATCGACGCGACGATGGTCAACGACTTTGACATCAACGACGCCGCGACGTTCAACAACATCGACGGCACGATCTTCATTGGTGCCCAGGTGGCTGAGAACCTGGGAACGGGAACGCTCGCCTTCAACTTCGACTCGCCGATCACGGCGTTCGGCGCGACCTTCGACAGCCCCGGCAGCCTCGCCGGCTTCTCGATCTCGGCCGATGGTGCCCTTGTCGACGACACGAGCGCCCTCGCGATCGACGGCGGGGTCGGCTTCATCGGCTTCACGTCGACCACCCCCGTCAGCAGTGTGACGCTCGATTACCTGGGCCCCACCGGCTTCAGCGAGCTGTTCGACTTCGACAACCTGCTCTTCACCCCGGTCCCCGAACCGACCTCGCTCGCCCTGCTCGGCCTCGGCGGGCTCGCCGTGCTGCGTCGTCGTCGTCGCTAAGCGTAACAACATCGAATGACCGGTTCGCCACCCGCGCCGCACGGCGCGGGTGGCGTGCGTTTTGCGTCCACTTTGCCCCTACCCGGCATCGACCGCGGAAGCGTATCTTGGGCCGTTCCCCAGGAGCACACCCATGAGCGAATCCCACGAATCCGAGAGCATGAAGGCCGCCCGCAACAGTCCGCCGCTGCCGCACGAGCGCACGCTCGCCAGCGACGGCCCCGGCATCGGCACGATCATCGGCGTCGGCCTGCCGCTGCTGCTGAGCGTCGGCGGCGCCATCGCGGCGGGCACCGCCGTCGAGAAGAAGAACCGCGGCGTCAGCCGCGCCGCCGGCCGCGCGAAGGACGAGGCCGATAGCTGGTACGAAACCCTCGCCGACAAGGCCGGCGACGTCGGCGAGAGCATTGTCGACCACGGCGCCAAGCTCGCCGGCGTGACCGGCCTGCTCAGCGCGCTCGGCAGCGGCGGGCTCTCCAGCGCCGCCGCGACGGCCGCCAAGGCGCTGACGGCCAAGAAGGTCGCCGAGTACGCCGCGGGCGCCGGCGCGTCGGCCACCAAGAGTGCCGGTCGCTTCGTCAAGGAGCACCCCGGCCTGACCGCCGCCGGCAGCGCCGCGGCGCTCAAGGCGCGGGGCTACGTTGAAGAAGGGACCAGCCGCGCCCGCGACGCCTACGAGCGCGTCCGCTACGGCCGCAAGCCGGAGCCGGAGTCGCACGTGGTCGACAACATCGCCACCGGCCTCGCCGTCGTGGGCGTGGGCGCCGCGGCGATGTACCTGTTCCACCCCGACCAGGGCCGCCACCGCCGCCGCGTGCTGCGCGAGAGCCTCTTCGGCGCCGGCCAGCGCACGGCTCGGCAGTCGAAGCAGATGCTGCACGAGATTCAGAAGCAGACGGCGCACTACGCCAAGGTCGCGAGCGAGCAGGCGGAGTCCGCCGTCGACGCCGCCAAGACTGCCCTGAGTAGCGACGACGAGCCGAAAGCCGGTTAGAGCTAGAGCGGCTACTGAGCTCTGCGCGGATCCTGCGCGTCCTCTCACGACCTCTCTTTAGCCGCCCCGCCTTGCGGGGCGCTCAGCACCGATCCACGCGCCCCGCGAGGCGGGGCGGCTAACGAGCATGCGCATGATCCACCGCGTTCTCAGTAACACCGGAGCGGTTTGGGCGCGGGCATCTGTGACGCAAGTTGCTCTAAGCGTCTTTGGACTGTCGCTTCGATCCCATCGCCTCGCGGTGCGCGTCGGCCGCGGCGTTGCTGAAGCAGCAGAACGTCACCTGGGCTTGTGAATCCTGCTCGGTGAGCAAGGCCGCCACTGCGCCGACTGCGACCGTCGCCGCCTGGTCCACCGGGTAGCCGTAGACGCCCGTGCTGATGGCGGGGAACGCAACCGTCTTCAACCCGTGCTCGGTGGCGAGGTGAAGGCTGTTGCGGTAGCAGGCGGCAAGTTGCTCGGCCTCGCCGTGATCGCCGCCGTGCCAGACGGGGCCGACCGTGTGAATGACGTGTCGGGCCGGCAGGTCGAAGCCGTCGGTGAGGCGTGCCTCGCCGGTCGGGCAGCGCACGCCGGGCCGAACTTCGGGCACGCGGCGGCAGGCGTCGAGCAACGCCGGGCCGGCGGCGCGGTGGATGGCGCCGTCGACCCCGCCGCCACCGAGCATTCGCGCGTTCGCGGCGTTGACGATGGCGTCGACCGCGAGCGTCGTGATGTCCCCGACGATCACCCGCATTCGGCTGATGGGGTCAGACGGCATGGCGGTGGCGGACGATCTCGCCGCGCTTGATGTAGACGATGTCCTCGGCCACATTCGTGCAGTGGTCGCCGACGCGCTCGAGGTTTTTGGCGATCATTACGTGCTGGAGGTCGCGGTCGGTGCGGCCGTCGGCGCGGCGCATGTCCGACAGGGCGCTCTGCACCATCTGCCCGTAGAGGGCGTCGACGCGGTCGTCGGCCTGGATCACGCGCTGGGCCTGCTCGAGATCGACGAAGTTGAACGCGCGGATGGTCTGGCGGGTTAGTTCGGCGGTGGCGCGGGCGAGGTCGGCAAGCTCGTCGGGCAAGCGGTAGGCTTCGCCGGCGTCGTCGCATTCGGCCAGTAGCGCGGGCACGCGCTCGGCGACGTTGGCGGCGCCGTCAGCGATGCGCTCGAGCTCGTTGTTGACCTTCACGACCATCAGCGCCAGCCGGAACTCGCCGGCGGCGGGGCGGTAAAGGCTCAGGAGGTCGATGGCGATCTTTTCGACCTCCACCTCGGCCTCGTCGATATCGTCGTCGAGCGCCACGACGTCGGCCGCCAGGGCCGCGTTGCCGCCGACCAACGCCGCGGCGGCGTCCTCGACGGCCTTCTGCACGAGCCCCGCCATACGTGCCGATTCGGCCCGCAGGCGGGACAGGATCTCTTCAATTGGCACTGCCACCGAAATGCGCTCCCTTGCTTGCGCTGCAACCGTCCGCCGGTTCCGGCGCGGATTCGCTTGAACTGACCCCGTGACGCGGCCCTTAAACCGCGCCCCCGACGTCACATGAACCGTTCACGTGAAGGGGAAGTCTAGGCAGGTTCGGCCCATGACGTGCGGTAGCAGAACGCAAATATCGAATGGTCCGCAGCGACGCCGGCCCGTCACCGCAGCACGAACGTTCCCGCCGCCAACGCGCCCACCGTGCCGACGATCAGCGTCGCCTCGAGGAGCAACTGGCCAATCGCGTGGCCGTGGCGGCGCAGGCGTGGCGAGACGCGGCGGGCGGTCAAGGCGGGCGGGGCGAACTGGAGCGGCGAGAGCATTCGCATTGCCCCGCTTATCGACGTGCCCGGCCGTTCGGAGGCGCGAAATGCAAGACGCCAATCCGTTATCGGGCGTCGCCGCGGCGTTTCACGACGTTTACAGCCGTGGGAACGCCGCTACGCTGGATCGCATGAACCGGTCCCGTTTCGCCGTCCCGATCGTTGCTCCGATCGTTGCCCGCCTCGCCCTCGCCGGCATGTTCGGCCTGACGGGCCTTGCCCTCGCCGGTTGCGGCGGCGGTGGAGACGAAAAGCCGGCCAACAGGTCGAGCAACTCATCGCCGTCGATGAAGGCGCCCGCGTTCGACGCTTCGGCGAACGACGTGGCCCGCTATCTCGATGGCCGCTGGCGCATCACGCTGCTCCCCGAGGCGGGCGAGGTGGACGTGAACGCCCCGAGTGTCTCGGCCTCCTTTGATGCGGGCGACTTCGCCGACGGGCCGGGCATGGCCGAGACGGCCGACCTCTCCGGAAACGTGGGCGACCAGCAACTCTCCGGCGGGGGCGTCACCGTAATGAAGGATGCATCGGCCTACCCGAGCCTCTCGTTCACCACCGACGGCATGAGCGTGCCCAGCCTGACCGGCGAGGGCACGACCGACGTGCCCGGCCCGATCGAGTGGACCGGCACCCTTGTCGATGGCCGCATCGTCGGCGAGGCCACCGGGTCGGGCGGCACCGCGGCATGGGAAGCCCGGCGCCAGTGAACGCCGGCGATGCCGTGGGCCATCTGCGCGAGCCGATCCGGTTCACCGCCGACCTGCCGGGCCGCGAGCGGTCGCTGGCGTTCGAGACGACGTGGGGCCTCTTCAGCCCACGCGGCCTGGATGACGGCACGCGGTTGCTGCTGAAGCACGTTCACGCCGCGCCGGCGGATCACGTCTTCGACCTCGGCTGCGGCTACGGGCCCATCGGGTTGGCGCTGGCGACCGACGCGCCGCAAGGTCAGGTCACGATGGTCGACCGCGACTTCCTCGCCGTCGACTACGCCAACCGGAATGCCGCGCTCAACGGCTTGTCCAACGCCACCGCCCGGCTCGGCCACGGGTTCGTCGGGTGCGATGCCGGCGAGCAGTTCGACGCCGTGGTCAGCAACCTGCCCGCCAAGACCGGTGGGGAGATGCTCGAGATCCTATTGCACGACGCCCATGCCCACCTGCGGCCGGGTGGGCGGCTGTGCGTCGTAACCGTCACCGGGCTGCGCCGGTTTATCGAACGCCATGTCAAAGCACGCTTTGGCAACTATGAAAAGCTGAAGCAGTCGCCCGGCTACACGGTTGCGCAAGCGGTACGGCAAGTATGACGCCGCCGCGCCTTCGCGCTGTCGGAAACCACCCAGACGGAACAGACCTAACCGCGTCATATTGCGGGGCGACGGAGTGTCGGCCACACGCCAATTTGCGGGGACGAGATGACGTGCCCCGTTCGGGGCGTGCCGAGCGATTTGTGCGTTTCGGCGGCGATATCGAGGCAATTATCGGGCCGGGCGCTGATTCAAATCGCGCGGCGGCTGCCGGTGGGAGAACGCCGATGCCATGGGGACGCAGCCGTTGCCTGGGGCGTGTCACCCCGGCCGCAATTGCTGTTCAACCTTGTCGTTCCTAGGGGGAACGCTCACATGACGATGGATACTCTCGAATCGTTACATTCTTCTCTTCAACCCGTTTCCAAGAAGCCGGCGCCGGGGCGCCGCACCGGCCTCGACCCGGCCCTGGCCGAGCATTACCACAGCCGCGTTCGGCGCGAGCTCGGTCGTGAGGCTGCGGCCGAGGGGCCCATCTTTCGCCTGCCGGCGGAGGCGTTGCGTCCGGTGGAGTCGCGCGACGTCTGGGACGTCGTCGCCGACCGCCTGCTGGACGTGCTTGCCTGGGAGGACGAGCAGCCCCTGCCGTTCGATGCCGCCGCCGGCCGACACGAGCGGGCCACGCTCCGCCTGGTCCGCTGCGAGGGCGACGCGCCACTGCCGTAGGGCGGGCCAACCAATCGCAGTGACATGATGCGACGACGCCGCGGACCACTCCGCGGCGTCGTTCGTTTGGTCGCGACCCTTCGGGCAGGCCGGGCAGGTTTCTGCCGGCGTGGCGAGCGTCGGGGTCGGCTACGCTCGTGGCCCATGCGCCAGTACGACCTTGTTGTCATCGGAAGCGGACCCGCCGGGCAAAAGGCGGCCATCCAGGCGGCCAAGCTGGGGAAGAAGGTGGCCGTGGTCGAGAAGAACACCTGGCTCGGCGGCGTCGCGCTCAACACGGGCACGATCCCCTCCAAGGCGCTGCGCGAGGCGATTCTGCACCTCACCGGCGCCAGCAAGCGCGGCTTGTTCGGCGAGGCGTACCGCGTCAAGGGGAACATCACCATCGGCGAGCTCGTGGCCGTCAGCCAGAACGTGATCCACCACGAGCGCGACCTGATCATGAGCCAGCTCGCCCGCAACAACGTGGACGTGATCGCCGGCCACGCCTGCTTCGACTCGCCGCACCAGATCACCTGCACCGTCGACGAGGGCGACGACGGCGAGCTCGGGCGCAGCGAGCGCATCACCGCGGACAACTTTGTCCTGGCCATTGGCACGCGGCCGGCCATGCCCGAGGGGGTACCGTTCAAGGAGACGCGCGTCTTCACCAGCGACGGGCTGCTCAACCTCAAGAAGCTGCCCAAAAGCATGATCGTGGTCGGCGGCGGCGTGATCGGCACCGAGTACGCCTGCATGATGGCCACCCTCGGCGTCAAGGTCACGCTCATCGAGGGGCGCCGCGAGGTGCTGGGGTTCCTCGACGACGAAATCGGCGAGGCGTTCCAGTACCAGATGCGCCGCAACGGCATCACGCTGCGGTTGGGCGAGAAGGTCAAGAACATCGAGAGCATTGGCCCCGACCACCCGGATTACCCCAAGCGCGCCATGCGCAACGCCGGCGAGGTCGTGGCCGAAAATGCCGCCGGGTCGCCGGACGTCACCGAGGACTTCAAGGACGCTGCGCGCCCACCCACCACCCAACCGGCGGACAACGGCGACTCCGAGAAGTTCGGTCCCGAGGGGGCCCCTTTCGGCAGCCGGCCCGACGAGAACCTGGTGATGGCCACGCTCGAAAGCGGCAAAAAGCTCCGCGCCGCCACACTGCTTTACGCCATCGGGCGGCAGGGGATGACGAGCAAGCTCTGCGTCGACAAGGCCGGCCTCGAAAGTGACGACCGCGAGCGGCTGACGGTCAACGAGCACTACCAGACGGCCGTCCCGCACATCTACGCCGTCGGCGACGTGATCGGCTTCCCGGCGTTGGCGAGTACGGCGATGGAGCAGGGCCGCCTCGCCGCCTGCCACATGTTCGGCGTGGAGGCGCACAGTTTCCCGGAGTTGTTCCCGTTCGGCATCTACGCGATCCCCGAGATCAGCATGGTCGGCAAGACCGAGGCGGAGCTGACCGAGGCGGGTATTCCCTACGAGGCGGGCATCGCCAGCTACAACGAGATCGCCCGCGGCCAACTGCTGGGCGACGAGAACGGCATGCTCAAGCTCCTGATTCACCAGGAAACACGGGAGATTCTGGGCGTCCACTGTATCGGCAGCGGGGCGACGGAGATCATCCACATCGGCCAGACCGCCATGGCCTTGGGCGGCAAGGCCGACTTCTTCTGCAACAACGTCTTCAACTACCCCACGCTCGCCGAAGCCTACCGGGTGGCGGCGCTGAACGGGCTGAACAAGATTCGCAACATCTAAAGCGGATGAACTCCACTCGTGGCGTCTGCTGTAGGGTGGGCACGGCCCACCTTCCGGATCCCGATGGTGGGCTACGACAGTGGCCGACGCTACGAGACGAGTTCAACCGCACTAGGCGGGGCAGAACCTTGACGCGGGGCAGAACCTTCACGCCGCCTCCGGAGTACGGAAGATTATGTTGCGCCTCGGGCCAAGTTGGGCTGTCCGGCCGTCCTCGAACCACGTTCGATCCTCCCGTTTCTCCTCGGCCCGCCGCCACCCGACGATGCCTGACAAAACCGACTCCCAAGCCCACGAGTCGAAGCTTGCGACGCTGATTGAGTCCGCGACAGTGATCGACGGCGCCAAGGCCCTTGCCGACGCGTTCGAAGATGCCATTCCAGACCTTGTCCGAGAACACGCCGCCGTGCTGGCGGCGCAGATGGGGCAGGTTGTCGAGGGCTTGTCCGAGCGGGAACTGATCGACGATTTGCCCGAGGTTTTCGCCGATTGCGCAAGCGTGCTCCGCCACGAGGACGCAAGCATGCGCCGGCTGCGCCTTCGCGCACCGGCACACGGTATCACGCGGTTCGCCCAGGGATTTGAGGTGTCGAACCTCGCGCTCGAGTACGCGTTGCTGCGGCCCGTGGTCGTTCGAGTCATGCGCGATCGCCTCGGGCGTCAGCTCACGGAATCCGAAGCGCGGGCGTTGCACAGCCTGCTGGATTACGTGACCGGGCGAACCACGACCGCATTCACGCGGCAGAAGGAAGATCAGCTCCGTTTGCAGACCGACGCGATGGGCCGGTTCCTGTCGCGGCTGGCGCACGACCTGCGGAACGATCTCAACGGCACGATGATGGCGTTGCAACTGCTCGAGCGCAGCGCCGCCGAGTCGGGCGAGGCGACGCAGCGGACGCTGCTTCAGGACATCGGCGAGTCACGCCGCGCCATGACGTCGACGATCGCGTCGATGACGCGCCTGCTCGAATCGGAGAAGCTGCGCGCCGGCGAGTCGACGTCGCAGCCGAAGGAGGTGTCGCTGCGGGCGATGCTCGATTCGGTCTCACGCTCGGCCGCCCGCAACGCCGGCGGCTGGCAACTGCACCACGGCGGCGGCGGGTCGAGCGCCAAAGCCGGCAAGCATTCCGACGGCACCCGCATCCGCGTCGAGTGCCCGGACCACGCGGTCGCCCACACCGATCCCGAACTGCTCTCGACGATCCTGCTCAACCTCGTGGGCAATGCCCTGAAGTACGCCAGCGAGGGGGAGGTCGTGATGCGTGTCGAGCCCGCGCCGGGCAAAGCGGCCGAGGGCGACTGGCGCGTGTCCGTCATCGACCTTGGGCCGGGCATCGCCCCCGAGCAGTTGCAGCTCCTGTTCAACGAGTTCGACCGTGGCGCCGAGCGCGGCGGCGACGGCATCGGGCTGGGCCTCTCCATCGTCCGACGCGCCGCGGAGCTGCTCGACACGGAAGTGATCGTCGCCACCGAGGTCGGTCGAGGCAGCACCTTCAGCCTGCTGCTCCCCGCCTCCCACTGATACGGGTGAGAGCGGTTGAACTTCTCTCGTGGCCTCTGTCGTAGGGTGGGCACGGCCCACCTCCGGATCCGGATGGTGGGCCGTGCCCACCCTACAGCAGACGCCGCGCTTGCAGGTGGAACTTGCCGTCGTCGCCGAGGACGACGTGAAACCGGTCGGCTTCGCCGCGGCGGGCAAGGGAGGCGTTGACGGCCTTCAGGGCGAAGCGGCGTTGCAGCGGGCGCGAGCCGGTCGAGATGCTCCCCGGACGGATGCGGTAGTCGTACAGGACGCGCTTTACGTGACGCACCGGGAAGCGTTCGCCCAGGCGGAGGCAAAGGTCGTAGTCGATGGCGGCCGGGTAGCTGGCGTCCCACCCGCCGACGGCCTCGAATGCGGATCGGCGGTAGAGGCGAAAGTGGTGCGTAATGAAGCCGATCAGCATCCGGTTCTTGTCGAACGGCAGTTTGTCGTTCGTGCCGGGGCCGACGACCTTGCCGGCGACGTCGATGCGTCGGTAGCGCGTGTAGGCGAAGCCGGCGTCGACGTGATGGAGAACGCGACGCCGTCGACGGTGATCGTGTTCTGGCCGTCACCGATGCCAACCGGGAGGAAGAGCTCGGCGAAGCTGTTGGTGTTGGCCCCCTCGGTGATGGTGTAGTCGTACCCGGCGGCATTATCGGGGTCGTACCAAACCGGCCCGTTGCCGGGCATGTTCGGATTGCCGACGTTGAAGGTGAACGTGCCGTCGTCGTTACCATCGGGCAGGGCGACGATGTTGGCCAGAACGCTTGACTGCACGTCAATGCTGCGCGTGTCACCGTTGCCGGCGACGCTGGTAAAGTCCCACTGAAAGGCGTGCTCGATGTCAGCCGGCCCGAGCGTCGGCGAGGAGTTGCTCAGGTCATCGACGCCGCTGTCGTTGAGCGCGTCGAGGAGGGCAAAATCGCGATTGATCTCGAAGCGATCCGACGGCGTGCTGCCCGGCACGGGGCGGACAACGAACTGGTCGCCGATCACCGGGTTGGTCTGAACGATGGCGTCGGCCGACAGTTGGGCGCTGTCCTGCGGGCCGCTTGTGAAGAAGTCGAGATCGCTGTCGGTGTAGTAAAAGAGCGAGAAATCACCGACGGCGCCGGAGTTGTTGGTGAGGACAACCGACGTGTCGATGAAGGCGTTCGTGACCGTTGGCGCAACAAGGCTGTAGGTGACGGCAATTTGAAGTCGCCGTTGGCCGGGCCGTAGGTGTTGGTGAACGAACTGTCGCCGTCGGTGATGCAGTCGAGAAGGTCGATCTCGCCCAGCCCGTAATCGCGGTCGGAGAAGCTGCCAACGCCCGTGCGAAAGTCGAGTTCCTGCCGGGCCACGTAGTCGAAGACGACGGGGCCGGGCTGGTTGAAGTTGTTCAACGCGGTGACTTCGCCGCCGGTGTAGAAGAGCGTCCAGCCGTTGTCGGAGAGGAATGGAGTAATGTCAAGTTCGTGCGGGAGATTCGGCTTGACTCACCCGCAGCAGTTGCACGCTGAACCATCCCCGCTCGTCCGTCCAGACCTGCTCGACCGCGTAGCCGGCCTCGCCCGCGAGCCTGGCGAACTCGCGACGGGTGTACTTGTGACTGCTCTCGGTGTGAATTGCCGCGCCGCGTGGCAGATCGAACGCGTCGCCGTTGAGCCGGGCCTGCTGGTCACGCAGGGCAACGAGGTACATCTCGATGCGCCCGCGCGAGGGTACGTACGGGGCGTAGTGGCTCCAGGCGTCGCGGTCGAGGCCCAAACCGAGGTCGGCGTTGAGGCGGTCGATCAGGTTGAGGTTGAACGCCGCCGTCACGCCGGCGGCGTCGTTGTAGGCCGCGTGCAGGAGGGTGGGGTCCTTCTTCAAATCGACGCCCACGAGCAACCGCCCGCCCGGCCCGAGCGTGCCGGCGACACGCCCCAGGAAGTCGCCGGCAGCCTCGCGCGTGAAGTTGCCGATCGTCCCGCCGGGAAAGAAGCCCAGCCTCGGCCCGTCCGGCAGGCCCTCCGGCAGCGGGACAGGCTGGTTGTAGTCCGCCAACACGGGGCGAATGACCAGGCCCCGGTAGCGGTCGGCCAGCTCCGTCGCGGCGTGCTCAAGGTACCAGCGGCTGATGTCCACCGGCACGTACGCGGCGGCGTCGAGGCGATCGAGGAGGATCTTGCACTTGTCGGTGCTGCCGCTGCCGAACTCCACCAGCGTCAGCCCGCCCGGCTCGCGATGCTCGATCGCGGCCACCTCGTCGCGGATCGCGTGGAGGATCTCGACCTCACTCCGCGTCGGGTAGTACTCCGGCTGGGCGGTGATCTGGTTGAACAGGTCGCTTCCGACGTTGTCGTAAAAGAGCTTGCACGGCAGGCTCGGCGGGTCCATCGCCAGCCCGGCCGCCACCTCCGCGGCGAGGTCGGCGGCGGGGGGATGCAGGTCAAGGATGGGCACGTCGGGCATATCGAGCCAGGAGGATCAGGCCGAAACCAGAGATCGCAAAGGCTAAAAGGGGCAAAGAGAGAAGCAAAGCGGAAGAGTTAGCTTGATGCCGTTTCTCCCAATCGCTTTCTGCTCTTTGCCTCTCTCTTTGCTCCTTTTAGTCTTTGCGATCTCTGGTCGGGGCGGGATGGTCAAACGTCGCGGGCCAGACGCAGGCCGGTGAATTGCCAGCGGGCGTCGGGCGGGAAGAAGTTGCGGTAGGTCGGGCGCACGTGCGAGCGTGGCGTCACGCAGCTTCCGCCGCGCAGGACGAACTGATTGCACATGAACTTGCCGTTGTATTCGCCCAGCGCGCCCGGCGGGGCGACGTAGCCGGGGTAGGCGGTGTACTGGCTGCTGGTCCATTCCCAGCAGTCGCCCAGAAACCCGCTGTGCGCCGCCGCCCGCGGGTGGAGGTGGCCGTCCTCCTGAAAATTGCCGCCGTCGGCCGGGTTGCCGTGCAGGCGACAGGCGATTTCCCACTCGAACTCCGTTGGCAGGCGACGCCCTTTCCACCGCGCGTAGGCGTCGGCCTCGAAGTAGCTCAGGTGACACACTGGCGCGAACGGGTCGAGCGCGACCAAACCGCGCAGCGTGAACTCGCCCCACGAGCCGTCGGCATTGCGATGCCAGTAGAACGGGTGCGACCAGTTCAGCTTGTCCGCGTTGACCTGCGCCCACCCTGCGCTGAGCCAGTGAGCCGCCTCGTCGTACCCGCCGCTCTCGACGAATTTCAGGAAGTCGCCGTTGGTCACCGCCCGGTCGGCGATGGCGAAGCCGCGCAGGTAGACCTTGTGCCGCGGCGATTCGTTGTCGTAGGCGAAGCCCTCGCCGTCGTGGCCGACCTCGTAGAGGCCGGCATCGACGGGCAACCACTCTGCCGGTCGCGCTCCGCCCGCCGCCGGCACCTGGCCGCCCGGCTCGCGGTAGGCGGGATAAAGCGGGTTGCACGCGAAGACGTGCTTGATGTCGGTGTAGCCCAGTTCCTGGTGCTGCTGCTCGTGGTGCAAACCGATCTCGAGCAGCGGGGCAATGGCGGCCTGATCGGCCGCATCGGCGCGGCCGATCAGGCCGGCCATGGCGTGGTCCACGTGGCGTCGGTAGGCCCGGATTTCGTCGACGGTCGGCCGGCTGAGCGTGCCGCGCTTGATGCGGCAGTGCCGGTCGCCGACCGTGACGTAATAGCTGTTGAAGAGGTAGGCGTAGCGGTCGTGGAAGACGCGGTAGTCGGGGTCGGCCGTGGGGCCGTCGACCAGGAGGAACTGCTCGAAGAACCAGCTTGTGTGGGCCAGGTGCCACTTGGTCGGCGAGACGTCGGGCATCGTCTGGATGACCTGGTCCTCGGTCTCCAGCGGCGCGGCCAATGCCTCGGTGGCGGCGCGGACGGCCTGGTAGCGATCGAGCAGACTGGACCGAGCGGCGTCGAGGTCGGGCGCGTGGACGTCATCGATGTACTCGGTGTGCTGGCGATGGACGGTGCCAAGTTGAGCGGCGGACATTCGCCCAAATTACCACGCCGGCGGCGGTGCCCGCACGGGAAAAGCGCGCCAAGCCACGCCGCATTTTCTGAAACGGCCCCTATCGTCCGCCATGGCCAAGCGCGGCGGAGCGAAGCAACCCGAGCCCGAGTCCTTCGAGGCGGCGCTGAACGAGCTCGAGGAGCTCACCGCCCGCATGGAGCGCGACGACGTGCCGCTCGACGAGTCGCTGAGCCTGTACGAGCGCGGCATCTTCCTGCGCGACTTCTGCCAAAGTCGTCTCAACGCCGCCGAGCAGCAGATCGAGCGCCTGACGCGCGGCGACGACGGCAAGCTTGGGGCCTCGCCGATGCACGCCGATGGCGGCGCGGAGAGCGGAACGTGAACCGGTCGCCAGACCCCCGCGCGCTGCTGGCGCGCCACGCGGCGCGGGTCGAGGCGTTCCTGCGCGAGAGCCTGCCGGCCATCTGCGGCTTTGCCGACGCGCCCGCGAGTTTGGTCGACGCGGTGACCTACTCGCTGCTCGCCGGCGGCAAGCGCCTGCGGCCGGCGCTGGCGATCGAGGCCTGCCTCGCGTGCGGCGGCAATCCCGACTTGGCCTTGCCCGCGGCGGGAGCGGTCGAGCTGATCCACACCTTCAGCCTCGTCCACGACGACCTGCCCGCCATGGATGACGACGACCTGCGCCGCGGCGTGCCAACCAACCACAAGCAGT
Source organism: Tepidisphaeraceae bacterium (assembly GCA_965214125.1). Lineage (GTDB taxonomy): Bacteria > Planctomycetota > Phycisphaerae > Tepidisphaerales > Tepidisphaeraceae > CBDCBA01. The sequence goes on along the minus strand of CBDCBA010000024.1, from coordinate 443,482 downwards.
TCGGCGAGGCGACGGCGATTCTCGCCGGCGACGCGATGACCACGCTCGCCTTCGAGCTGCTCGCCCTCGCCAATCCGCCGAGCGTGGCAATCGCGACCGTCGCCGAGCTCGCCCGCGCGGCTGGTCCGGCCGGCATGATCGGCGGGCAGATGCTCGACATCGCCGGCGAACACCAGTCGCTCGACCTCGCCGCTTTGCAGGAGATCCACGCCCGCAAGACGGCCGCTTTGCTGACGGCCGCCTGCGTACTGGGCGGTCTCGCGGCGCAGGCGGACGCGGCGCTGGTCGACGCCCTTCGCGCCTACGGCCGCCACCTCGGGCTGGCGTTTCAGATCGCCGACGACCTGCTCGACGTCGAGTCGAGTGCCGAGGCAATGGGCAAGGCGACGCAGAAGGACGCCGCCGCCGGCAAAAACACGTACCCGGCGCTGCTGGGCGTGGAGGAGAGCCGCCGCCTCGCCCAAGCCGAGTCCGACGCCGCCGTCGCGGCCTTGTCCCCGCTGCCCCACCCCGACGGCATGGCCGCCCTCGCCCGCTTCGCCGTGCAACGCCGCGCGTGACGTCGGCATAGCCGCAACTCGTTGGGTCGCGGCTAGAGAGGATGCCGATCCAGTTCACGCCGCACCTTGCGTAGCGTGGCGGCGTGCCGGATTCCCAGCCTTATCGACGAATCGTGCTCTGCGGCGGCAGCGGGGCGATCGGCCAGCGGCTGGCCCGGTCGCTCGCGGCCGACGACCGCGAGGTGGTCATCGTCAGCCGATCCCCCGCCGGCTACGACGGCCCCGGCCGGGCGGTTGCGTGGGAAGCATTGGCCGAAGCGCTCGACGGGGCGGCGGGCGTCGTCAACCTCGCCGGCGCACCCGTCGCCCAGCGGTGGACGGCCAGGTCGTTGAAGATCATCGAGCAATCGCGCGTCGAAAGCGTCGGGAAGGTTGTCGCGGCCATGCGGGAGACGGCGACGCCGCCCGACGCGTGGGTGCAGGCGTCGGCCGTGGGGTACTACGGCGACCGGGGGGACGAGCGGCTCGACGCCTCGGCGTCGCCGGGCGAAGGCGTGCTGGCGGGCATCTGCCGGGCGTGGGAGGTCGCCGCCGACGTGGCGTTGCCGGGCGTGCGGCAGGTGGTCGTGCGGATCGGCGTCGTGTTCGAGGCGAACGCGGGCGCCTGGCCGGTGCTGAGGCGGCTGGCTCGCTTCGGCCTGGGCGGCCGCGCGGGCGATGGCCGGCAGTGGGTGCCGTGGATCGCCGCCGATGATCTGGCGCGCGTCGTTCGCTTCGCCCTGGAAGACGAGCGCGTGACCGGCGTGCTGAACGCCGTGTCGCCCGGCATCGAACGCAACGCCGACGTGATGAAGTTCGCCCGCGAGCAGGCGAAGATGCCGATCGGCCTGCCCGCGCCGGCGTGGGGCATCCGGCTGGGCCGCTCGGTCGCGGGGGTGCCCGACGAGGTGGCGTTGTTCGGGCAGCGGGCGGTGCCGCGTCGGCTGGAAGAGCTTGGCTTTGCGTTCGAACACCCGGCGCTGACGCCGGCCGCGGTCGCCGGGTAGGATGGGCATCGTGATGCACCTGTTCCTGGCGTCCGCACCAATCGGCTCCGACGCGGCCCGCAATGCAGATCGGCTCGGGCAACTGATGAGCGCGACGGGCTGGGTGCTGCTGGTCATTATCGCGGCCGTTGTGCTGTTGCTGCTGTCGCTTTGGGTCAAAAAGCGGTTCGACCACCGCAACGCCCCCGAGATGGCGCCGGATGTGGCCACGGGCGGTTTCGCCGTGGGCGATTTGCGGCGGATGCGCGATTCGGGGGAGATCAGCGACGAGGAGTACGAGCGTGCCCGCGAGCGGATCGTGGCGGGCGCGCGGCGGACGCTGGCGAAGGAGGCCGAGGCCAAGGGCGATCCCGACCGTCCGCCGCCGGATGCGCCGCACGTGAAGAACCTGGATTTGATCCGCGACGCCGAGTCGTAGCGATTGGGCCAGCCCCGACAGGTTGCCCGGTTTGCCAGCGCGGCGAGGCCGTGGTTTATCGGCACCCCGATTGCGGCTGCCCGATGGCGAGATCGGCGGTGTCGCCTTAAGATCAAGGCGGGACGGGTCCGATGCCAAGGGACCGGCACCTGCCGAACGCTCGTCCGTTGTCGCTGCCTGGGGGCGGCTTGCGGAGTGCGTTTCCCACCTCCGCGACCCGGCCGCCCCACAGTGGTCGCGGCCGCCTCAACCGCTCGCCCGACCCGCACGATGTAGCTGACGAGTCCCAACCGCGCCACCCGCACCGCCCTTGCTGGTGAGGCGGGCGACCGGAGACTCCCGCCACACGTTGCCGCCCGCCGTATATCCGCGCAAGGTTGTTATGCCCCAATCCCCCCGTTCCGGCACCAGCAAGTCCCGCTCCGCCGCCCGCCGCGTCACCAAAGACGACAGCGCCGCCGCGCCCGAATCCACGGGCACGCCGACTCCTCTGGCCGCGCGAGGTGGCGATGACTCGCAGGGGCCGTCCCCGGCGTTCGGCGGCGAAGTGCCCGTCCCGCAAGCGCCCCTGCCCGGCGGTGGTGGAGGTGGTGGCGGTGGTGGAAACGGTGGCGGTGGTGGGTTCCGCGGACGGCGTGTGACCACGTGCAGCTTTTGCGGCAAGAGTTCCCGCGACGTGGGTCCGATGGTCGAAGGCCCCAGCGACGTCTACATCTGCTCCAACTGCGTCGACCTTGCGCACAACATCATCCGCCAGGAAAAGCGCAAGCTCGCCGCAAACCGCCCGCTCTTCGACCGCATCCCCAGCCCGCGGCAGATCAAGGAGCACCTCGACGAATTCGTCGTCGGCCAGGGTTCGCCCAAGCGCAACCTGAGCGTGGCCGTCCACAACCACTACAAGCGGCTCAGCGCCATCCAGAACGACGAGAAGCTCAAGGACGACGCCGAGCAGCAGGGCAAGAACCCGGATGACATCGAGACCGGCGTCGAGCTCGACAAGAGCAACGTCCTGCTCATCGGCTCCACCGGCAGCGGCAAGACGCTGATGGCCCGCACGCTGGCGCGGATTCTCAACGTCCCCTTCGCCATCGGCGACGCCACCACGCTCACCGAGGCCGGCTACGTCGGCGAGGACGTCGAGAACATCCTGCTGCGACTCTTGCAAGCCGCCGACTACGACCTCGACGCCGCCCAACGCGGGATCATCTACATTGATGAAATCGACAAGATCGGCAAGACCAGCGGCAACGTCTCCATCACCCGCGACGTGTCGGGTGAAGGCGTGCAGCAGGCCCTCTTGAAAATGCTCGAGGGGACCGTGGCCAACATCCCGCCGCAGGGCGGGCGCAAGCACCCCGAGCAGCAGTACATCCAGATCGATACCAGCCAGATCCTCTTCATTTGCGGCGGCAGCTTCGTCGGCTTGGAGGACATCATCCGCCGGCGCATCGGCAAGCGACGCATCGGCTTCGTTAACGAGGGCGAGGGCATCGAGACCAACGCCGAGCGCAGTGACGTGCTGCGGCAGGTGCAGCCCGAGGATTTGGTCGAGTTCGGCATGATCCCCGAGTTCGTCGGCCGCCTGCCGGTGACGGCCACGCTCGAGCCGCTGGACGTGGCCGCGCTGGTCAACGTGCTGACGGAGCCCAAGAACGCGATCGTCCGCCAGTACGAGCGGTTCTTCGACCTCGAAGGCAGCACCGTCGAGTTCACCGCGGGGGCGCTGCGGCTGATCGCCGAGCGGGCGCTCAAGCGGGAGACCGGCGCCCGCGCCCTGCGCGCGGTGTGCGAGGAGGTCATGCTCGACATCATGTACGACCTGCCGGACCAGCCGGCGGGGCACTACGTGATCGACGAGAATGTCGTCGAGGGGCGCGGCCAAGTCTTCCAACACCCGGCCACGGCCGTGAAGGCGGCCGGAACCCCGAAACGCAAGAGCGCCTGACCGCAGGGCGCAAGCCGCGCGACCAGCGGCCTAGCGTGTTTCGTCGAGCAGGGCGTCGACGAGGTCCAGGTTCCGCCGCGCTCGCCCAGGCAAGTGGCGACGGGCGATCGCGTCCTCGGCCGCGAACGCCGCCGGGTCCATGGCGAACTGCCGCGTCCAGCGCTGCAGCGCGTCGAGGCGCGACGGGTCAAAGGGCGCGTGATGATCGGTTCGGCCCACCTGCTCGTAGAAGCGCCGCGTCTTGCCGTGTGCCGAGAAGCCGCACGGCGGTGTCCCGACGGCCCAGGCGACGATGCCAACGTGCAGCTTCGTCGTGATCACGCCGTCGAGCGCCGACAGCAAAGCGATCGTGGGCCAAACCGGCTGGCGGCCCAGCACGCGAAATCGCGGCAGGTGGCGTCGCGAGATGTCGGCGACGACGGGGGCGTCCGCGTCGCCGTGGTCGAAAAGCCAGACCACCTCGACCCCGTCCGCATCGCCGGCCAGCCCCTTGGCCAATGCGGCGGCGATGGCGTTGACGAGCTGCGCCGTCAGCCCGGCCACCGCCAGGTGAACGCCCAGCCGCCGCACGCCGGGCGGGGCGGTTCCCAAGCGTGTCGCGGCCGCGGCGTGATTCGATTGGTCGATGTCGTCGCGCCGCAGCGAGAGCGCCAGGTCGGCCGTCACCTCGACGTTTCGCACGTCAATGCCTCGCTCTGCGAGCAGTGCGCGGCTGGCATCGTCGCGGACGGCTGCGTAGCGCGCCCCGCGAAACACGGTGGCCGCGTGGCGGGCCCCCCGGCCGGTCAGCGGCGGGCCGATGCCCGCGCCAACGATGCAGTAGGGCGTGCGGGTGGTACGCCACAGGCGCGCCGGCAGGCTGTAGCGAGACAGGCGCCGCGTGGAGCGACCGCCGGCGTCGGTCAGATATCCCCCGCCGCCGAAGACGGCCGCGTCGGCGCGCAGGCATCCGAGCAGTCCGCGTTCGCCGGTCTTGGCCGTTTTCGCCGCCGGGGGCCACGGGTTGAACGCTCGCGTGTCCGGCCGTGCGGCCACGTGGCGGGCCAGCAGATCGAGGAGCAGGACGTCGCCGAAGTTGAGCGTGTTGTAGCACCCGTGCAACGCGACGCGGCGTCGAGCGGGTTCTTCATCGGCGGTGGGCACGGTCGGAGGCGGGAACGCGAGGGCGAAATCACGCCTGCCCCCTAGCATAGCCGCCCCGCATGAATCACCCCGAGTCGGCCACCCCTGCTTCGCCCACGCCCGAGCAGAAGCCGGCCGTGCAAGAGGCGCAGCCTGCGTCCGGTCGCGAAGGGCTGGCCGGTCGCGCGGCGTCGGGCATGCGGTGGTCGGTGTCGATGACGCTGCTGACGCGGGTCCTGTCGCTGGGCAACCAAGTTGTGCTCGGGTGGCTGCTGGTCGAGAGCGATTACGGTCGCTTCGCTGCGGTCTTCGCGATCTTCACGCTGCTGTCGAGCGTGCGGGAGGGGGCGATGCACCGGCTGATTATCCAGCGCGGGCGGGAGTTCTCCGCCATCGTGACCACGGCGCACGTGGTGAGCGGCGTGATCAACGCGGCCATCGCCGGGCTGGTGATGCTCGCGATGGCGTTGCTGGCGGAGCCGCACCAGCGGGGCGAGAGCCTGCTGATGATGGCCATCCTGGCGGCATCGCTGCTGGTCGGGCCCTACACCATGACGCAGCGGGGCAAGCTCGCGATCGACATGCGCTGGCGGGACACGTCCAAGATGATGGTCGCCGGATCGCTCGGCCGGCTGGCCGTCGGCATCGTCCTGGCGGCGCTGGGCGCGGGTCCGGTCGCCCTGGCGACGGCACACACGGCCTCGTTGTACGCCGAAGCGCTGGTGCTGCGGCTCGTCGCGCGGCGCAGCTCGGAGCGGTTGTCGCCGTTCAGTTGGACTGAAGCGCGGTCGATGCTCGCCGACGCGCGCTGGCTGATGGCCGGCGGCATCGGCATTTCGCTCGTGCTCTCGGGCGACTACTTCGTGCTGGGCCTGCTCGTCGACGACCGAACGCTGGGCGCCTACTTCTTCGGCTTCCAGTTCACCACGCCGCTCATGGCGGTCTTCCAGAACGGGCTCAACGGCGTGTTGCTGCCGGCGCTGGTCAAGGGCAATGAAGACCCCAATCACCTGCGCCGCGGCACCACGCGAGCACTGCGGCTGATCTCGGCCTGCATGTCGCCCGCGACGCTGCTGGTGGCGCTGACGTGCCCGTTGCTGATCCACGTGATCTGGCAGGGCCGCTACGACGCGGCCATTCCGGCGGCGGTCCTGATCACGCTGGCGGGCTACTTTGTGCTGCTGGGCAGCGTGTTCTACTCCGTGATGGAGGCCAAGGGCGCGTGGCGGCGTCGCACGCTGTTGTTCCTCGCGACGGGCGTGGCCGTGCCGGTGGCGGCGGCGCTGGGAACGTGGACCGGGCAGGCAACGTCCCTCGGTGTGGTGGCCGCCGTCGCGGCGGCGGTCGCACTGGCGCGGATGCTCAGCACCGCCGCGTGCGTCGTGGTGGGCAGCCGAACCGCCGGCCTCGCCGTTCGGCCGCTTCTCCGGGAGATGGCGGCCCCGTCGCTGGCGCTGCTCGCGTCTGCCGCCGCCGGCTACGCAGCCTGCTGGATGCTGGAGCTGGCGCCCGAAAGCCTTACAGGCGCCGCCGTGCTGCTCGCCGCCGCCGCCGCCGTGTGCGTGCCGGTGGCGCTGCTGACCTTCGGCACCTCGATCGTCGCGGCGCTTCAACTCCTCGTGCCGCCGCGCCTCCTGGCGCGCGTGCGCCTCGACCGCAAGCCGCCCGCTGCCGAGGGGTAGGGCGGCCGAAACTTTGCACCGTCTGGTGGCTGAAGGCCCGGACGCGCCGCCGGGCGCGCCCTGCCCGCATTCCCGTACCATTGCCGCATGATTCCACCCGCCCGACCCGTTCCCCGATCCACCTCAGCCTCCGTCTCGCTTCGCCGCGCCGCAACCGCCGTGGCCGTCGCGCTGCTCGCCTCCGCCGGATTCGCCGCCGCGCAGGACGATGCCGACAACGCCGAGAATAAGGCCGCCCGCCCCGGCGGCAACCGCGTTGAGCCCCACGGCGCGATGCTCCGCTACCCCGACGTCTCGAAGGATCGCATCGTCTTCAGTTACGGCGGCGATCTCTGGACCGTCGAGCGTGACGGCGGCGTTGCCCGGCCGCTGGCCAGCCCGCCCGGCCAGGAGATGTTCCCCAAGTTCAGCCCCGACGGCCAAAGCATTGCCTTTGTCGGCAACTACGACGGCGACCGCGACCTCTACCTCATCGACAGCTTCGGCGGCCTCGCCGAGCGACTGACCTACCACCCGGCCAACGAAACCCTCCAGGACTGGGCCGGCGACGGCAAGCTTCTCTTCAGCGCCGGCCTTAGCAGCGGCAACCCCCGGCCGATCACCACCAGCCAGCTCTACCTCCTCGACCTCGACGACCCGAGCGTCCCCGAGGAGCTGCCCGTTCCCTACGGCGCCTCCGCCAGCCTCGGCGAAGACGGCAAGACCCTCGCCTACACGCCACACTCGCGCGACTTCCGCACCTGGAAGCGCTACCGCGGCGGCATGGCGACCGACATCTGGATGTTCGACCTCGACTCCAAAGAAGCCACCAACGCCACCGAGTGGGAGGGAACCGACACCGCCCCGATGCTCTTCGGCGGCAAGCTCTACTACCTGAGCGACCGCGTCGACGACGCCAACGACAGCGGCCGGCTCAACCTGTGGGTCCACGACCCCGAGACCGGCGAGTCGACGCGCCTCACGAACTTCACGGACTGGGACGTCAAGTTCCCCAGCATGGGCCCCGGCGCCGATGACGAGGGGGAAATCATCTTCCAGCACGGCAGCGACCTGATGCTGCTGAGCCTGGCGGATGACGCCGAGGCCGTGGCGGTCGAGGTGCAGATCCCCGGTGCCACGCCGAACCTGCGCGAGCGCACGATTGACGCCGCCGAGTACATCGGCAGCGGCAACATCGGCCCGACCGGCGCGCGCGTGCTGGCCGAGGGGCGCGGTGATCTTTTCAGCCTGCCTGCCGAAACCGGCTTCGCCCGGCCGCTGACTGACACGCCCGGCGCCGCCGAGCGCCACCCGGCGTGGAGCCCCGACGGGCGCTGGGTCGTCTACAGCAGCGACGCCGGCGGCGAGTACAACCTCTACCTGCGCGCCGCCGACGCCCCGGCCGGCGTGACCGAGGCAACGCAGCTAACCGATCAAACCGGCTCCTTCTTCTACACCGGCCAGTGGTCGCCCGACTCGACCAAGTACGTCGTCCAGGACCAGACCGGCAAGATCTACCTGCTCGACTTCGCACAGCCCGAAGCCGAGGGCGACGACGAAGCGGATGAGGGCGACGCCGCCACGCAGCCCGCGTCGGCGCCCGCGCTCGACCCCGGCGCCGCGCCGCCGGAGCCGACGAGCGTCGAGGTGATCGACACCGACCCCTTTGCCGGCCAAGTACCCCTGAGCTGGTCGCCCGACTCGCGCTGGATCGCCTACCACCGCGGCGGCGAGGAGGCGTACACGAACGCCATCTACATCTACGACACCGCCGCCGATGATGCGCAGCCGACGCAGGTGACGAGCGACTTCTTCAGCGCCGGCTACCCGGCGTTCGACCGCGAGGGAGACTACCTCTACTTCGTCACCTCGATCGACTTCAGCGGCCCGAGCTACGAGCAGGCCGGCACGACGTTCGTCTACACGGACCTCGATCGCATCGTCGCCGTGCCGCTGCGGGCGGACGTGGAGAATCCGATGCTCCCCGAGCTCGACGAGGAGGCCGTCGAGGAGCACGAAGCAGAAGAGGAAGAGTCGGAGGACGCCACCATTCAGCCGTCGACCAACCCCGCCACCCAGCCGGCGGATGGGGCCGATGACGCGGAGGACGCCGAGGCTGATGACGCCGAGGACGCCGACGAGGAAGAGGCCGGCCCCGCGTTCGACACCGACTCGCCCATCCACGGCAAGTGGTCCGGCGAGCTGCGCGGCCTCGGGGCGATGGGCGCGCCCGACCCGGCGCCGTTCGACATGACCGTCTACGCCTACGCCGACGGCACCTTCGGCGGCAGCTCCACCAGCGACGGCGAGACGAGCGACTTCGACTCGGTCAGCTTCAGCGACGGCACGATCACCGCCACCACCAGCCAAGGGCCGGTGGTCGTGGAGATGACCGGCAGCCTCGCGGGCGAGGAGATCACCGGCACCTGGGCCGCCACCATGAACGGCCAGGCGGTCGTCGACGGCACGTGGTCGGCCAGCCGGAGCGGCGACATCTCCGCCGACGAGGCCGCCGACGCCGCCAAGGCGAGTTCAACCAGCCCCGGCGACGTCGACCCGGTCGAGATCGAGCTCGAGGGCTTCGAGCAGCGCGCCATGATGCTCCCCATCGACGCCGGCCAGTTCACCAATCTGGCGGTGAACGACAAGAACCAGCTCCTCTACGTCCGCGCGACCGACGCCGGCCTCTCGAACATCATGCTGTTCGATCTCGCCGAGGACGAGCCCAAGGAGGGCGCCGTCGCCAGCGGCATCATCGACGCCGGCACGATCTGGCCCGGCTTTATGATGAGCGCCGACGGCAAGAAGCTCCTGGTCGGCGCCCCGCGGCCGGGCCAGTTCGGCATCCTCCAGGGCGGCGGCCGCAACATCGGCATGGCCGTCATCAACGCCAGCAAGGGCCAGAGCATCAACCAGCTTGTGCCCACCGTCGGCATGGAGAAGACCATCGACGACCCGCGCGCCGAGTGGAAGCAGCTCGTGGTCGACGCCTGGCGCCGTCACCGCGATTACTTCTACGTCGAGAACATGCACGGCGTCGACTGGGACGCGGTGCTCGAGCAGTACCTGCCCATGGTCGACGACGCCGCCAGCCGCGAGGACGTGGGCTACATCATCGGCGAGATGATCGGCGAGCTCAACGTCGGCCACGCCTACGCCTGGGGCGGTGAGCCGACCGACAACGAGCCCAGCCGCAACGTCGGCCTGCTCGGCGCGGACTTCGCCGTCGAGAACGACGCCTTCCAGATCACCAAGATCTACAACGGCGCTCCGTACGACGTCGACGCCCGCAGCCCCCTCTCGATGCCCGGCGTGGACGTGGAGGAGGGCGACTATTTCCTGGCCGTCAACGGCCGGCCGATCGACGCGAGCGAGAGCATCTTCAAGGTCTTCACCAACCTTGCCGGCCGGCTCACGACGCTCACCGTCAGCGATCAGCCCGAGCTCGACCCCGAGAACGAAAACCAGCGCGACGTGACGATCACGCCCATCGCCGACGAGAGTGGCCTGCGCTACCGCGCGTGGGTCACGCACAACCGCGACTACGTCTTGGAAAAGAGTGGCGGGCGCGTCGGGTACATCTACGTGCCCGACACCGGCACGCAGGGCCAGGACGAGCTGTTCCGCCAGTTCTACGGGCAAATGCATTTGCCGGCGCTGGTCATCGACGAGCGCTGGAACGGCGGCGGGCAGATCCCGACGCGGTTCATCGAGCTGCTCAATCGTCCGACGACCAACTACTGGGCCCGGCGCAACGGCCGCGACTGGAAGTGGCCGCCGGACGGGCACGACGGGCCCAAGGCCATGCTCATCAACGGCCTGGCCGGCAGCGGCGGGGACATGTTCCCGTGGCTCTTCAAGGAGGCCGACCTCGGCCCGCTCATCGGCACGCGCACCTGGGGCGGCCTCGTCGGCATCAGCGGTGTTCCGCCGCTGATCGACACCGGCTACACCGCCGTGCCGAACTTCGGCTTCTATGAGAAGGACGGCACCTGGGGCATCGAAGGCCACGGCGTCGACCCGGACATGGAGGTCGTCGACGACCCGGCCAAAATGCAGGACGACGCCGACCCGCAGTTGGATGCGGCGATCGAGTATCTCGTCGGCGAACTCGACGCCGGCCGCGGCCCGAAGCAGCCCGAGCGCCCCGCCGACCCGGACCGCCGGCGCATCGGCATCGCGGAAGACGACAAGTAGCCGCGGCTTTCAACGCTTGATACGACAACGCCCCGCGATCGCTCGCGGGGCGTTTCTTTCGTAGCAGAGGCCGGAGGCCTCTGCCCGACTGTCGGACCGTGCCTCAGCGACAAACACCGCCGCCAGTTGGAGCGCGTCGCCGCGGCTCGGGCAGAGGCCGGAGGCCTCTGCTACGGGGTCACTCCCACTCGACCTCGTAGAACAGCGTCGCCGTCTCCGTGTGGCCGGGGCCGACGCGGATGACCGCGACGCCGTCGTTCAGTTCGACGGCGACCTCCTCCACGCGCCGCCCGACGGCGTCGAGCGCCCACGCCTTCGCCGACTTCTCGGCCTTCAGCGTGAGCGTGACCGGCACGACCTCGATCAACGTCGGGGCGGTGCCCCAGTTCGTGCCGAGGGAGTTGCGGGCGTCGCTCTTCCACTGCCAGCCGGTGTTGGCGTAGTTGCCGGTGGCGACGAGGAGGGCTCGTCGCGGTTCCGGAGCTTCGAGCTGGCTTCCTTCGAGGAGCGTCAATGCCGCTGTACTCCAGCGGCGTCCTTTGACTGATAGAAAGTATTCGTTGCCGAAGCCAACGGAGGAAGCATGTCCAAAAAGTCCAGCAGACACTGCTTGGATCATTGCAATCGAGCCGCGCCGCCGTGGAAATTCGGGGGTGGCGTGAAACCACACTGGCCCACGATATCGCGTGATCTTTCGTTTGAGCGTCGGCGCAGGTTTGGCTTGCTGAGCAAAGTCGACAGCGACCCGATGTTCAATGGCCGCCAGCGGCTGATCGGTGAACGCTCCATAGTCCACCATGCTCCACGCCGCCCCGCGCTCGACGAGGGCGTCGAGTTCCATCTCCTCCGTGATGCCGACGACCGCCTCCTGCTTGGCCGGCTTCACGTCGCCGCGGCGGAATATCAGGGCGGCGGGGATCATGTTCGCCATCTTCGTCGGGTGGTTGGCGTAGTCGAAGAAGCCGGTGATCTTGCCGGGCTCTTCATCAAAGTCGACGTCGTACGTGAACAGGTAGACCGCGTCAAAATCCTGCAGCGCCGCGTAGGCGGCCGCGAAGAGGGGGGCCTCGCCGGCGTGCGGGTTCGGGGCCGGGTGGTCGTACTCGGTCAGCATGTGCGGCAGACGCTTGCCGTCGACGCGCACCTGCCGCAGCATCGGGCCGAGGATGGCCGAGCTTTCGGGAAAGTTCACCATGCTGTCGGGCTCGACGATCCAGTTCTCGGGATCCCACGGCTCGCCAGGGAACTGCGGGTGCCGCCAGTAGGCGTGGGTGTCGATCGCGTCCATCTCCTTCTGCACGCCCATCGGGCTCGTGCCGACGATCGTGCCGACCACCGGCGCGACGACGCCAAGGTCGTCGTTCAGAAACCGCTTCATCTCGCCGAAGTACGCCCGTTCGGCGTCCATCGTGAAGGCTATCCAGTCCTTGCGCTGCGCGAGCGTGACCGGCGTCTCGCCCCCCTGCGACGGGATCGGAATCTCGCCGAGCGTTGTCTCGCCGCCGACCTTGCCGCCGGGCCGGAGGCTGACTTTGCGGAACTCGTAAACCGCGTTCGGCTGCGAGAGTCCGTCGAACGTCACACGGCCGTTGTCTTCGTCCATCGTCCCGACGGCGGTGAACGCGAAGGTCTGCCAGTCGTCGGTCAATTCGACGTTCTTCTGGAAGCCAAGCGGCTGCCACGGATCGCTCGCCTGGCGGAAGTCGACGCCGATGCTGCGGTCGGAGTCGGCCTTGGCCTCGAATGTCAACGTGTACGGCCGACCTGCCTCGAAGCTCACGCCTGGGTGCAGGTACTGCACGTGCCACGCCTCGCCGCCGGGCTGCTGCACGACGATCTGGCTCAGGCCGAAATCCGAGGCAAGATTCGCAAATGCGCCACCCTGCGCTTGCACGGCGAAGTCGCCGGTCAGCATCTCCCCGCCCAGCGGCTGATCGCTCGCCCCCCACGCCTCGGCAACGGCGGCATCGTCGGCGTACTTCTCCTTCAGCCAGTCGTTCCACGACACGCGCAACGGCTCGATCAAGTCGGCCGGCACGTCGTCCAATTCGCCGCTGAACCACGTGTGCAGGATGCCGTTCTCGTTGTTGATCTCGACCGTCGCCAAACTCGGGTCCGCTGCCAGCGGCACGCCCGTGTGCGGGTTGTCGCTGGCGAGCAGCTGCGTCGCGTACTCCTTTTGCAAGTCGATCAGCGCCGGGTGCCACATGGCGACGGTGCCCTGAAGCTTCCAGCCGATCGTGTCGATGCTCGCGGGCAAGCCGTCCTCCGGCACGAAGCGGCGGCTGACGAGCAGGTTCATGTTCGTGTAGATCCCGTGCTCCCGAAACGCCGCTACCCACCGATGCAAACGGTCGAGATTCTCCGCGTCGAACTGCCGCGTGTCCGCGTTGCGGTTGGCCGTCAGCTTGCCGAAGGCGTTGGTTTCGTACCACGTCGCGCCGAGGTGGTGGAAGCGGACCGCGTTGAGCCCGAACTTGCGCATGCGGCCCGCGAACTTGTCGCGCGTGGCGTCGTCGATGTCGGCGAAGGCCGTCCCGCCGCCGATGTTGACGCCGAAGAGCTTGAGCCGTTCTCCGCCGGTGACGAGGTAGCCGTCGTCGCTGACGAGCACCGGTCCGTTCGCGCCGGCGGGGTCGGGCGAAAGGAACGAGAGGTCGAGGACGCTTGGCTCGGTGTCGTCCCATCGCATCACGAACGGCCGCATTCGCGGTTCGTCAGGCGGGGCGGCGGCGAGTGGCAGGCAGATGACGGCCCCCAACAGGGCGACACAGCGGGCGATTACGTTGCGTTTCATAAAAGGTCCTCGGCGCGGGCAGACATCGGGCGGCGCCACTCCGTTTGCAGCGGCCCAACCGCGATCTTACCCTGACCGTCGCGACGGAGGGGCCGTCCGTTCACCACACGTTGGGAGCTGCGCCTTGAGCACGGGATCGTCGAGCAACGCATCGGTCACGCCATCGTCCGGCGGCGGGCCGGTTGTCACGTGTCCGCATTGCCAGACGCGCATCCGCCTGCCGAAAGAAAAGGCGGAGCAGGCTGGGCGGTTCAAGGCGCGCTGCCGCACGTGCAAGGAGCAGTTCGTCGTGCGCGTCCACGCCGACGGCAAGGCCGTCGCGGAGTTTGGTGGGCAGAACCAGCCGCCCGCCGAGTTCTCGAGCATCTCGCCCGAAATCGCTTCGGCGCTGGGCATGAACGAGTCGCTGACCCGCCCCGGCCAGACCCGCGCGCCAAAGCCGCGTCCCTCGGCCACGCCCGCCAAGCCGAAGCGATCGCCGTCGGCGACCACGCAGAAAACGATCGAGCCCGACAGCACCGTCGCCAACACCGGCGCCTCGCGCGGCAAGACCGGCGACCGCCAGGACTACAGCGGTGCCATGAAGGGCGGCGGCGGCATGGCCGCCACGCTGCCGCCCCCCAACGCCGACGCCGGCGACAAGCTCGGCATCTACGAACTGCTCAAAAAGCTCGGCGAGGGGGGCATGGGCGCGGTCTACCTTGCCAAGCAGACCACGCTCGACCGCAACGTCGCGCTCAAGGTCCTGAGCCCCAAGCTCAGCAACGCCCCCGCCCTCATCGGCCGCTTCATGCGTGAGGCGTACGCGGCCGGGCAGCTCGTACACCACAATGTCGTCCAGATTTACGACTTCGGCCGCGAGAAGGTGGCCCCCGGCAGCGGCAAGGCAGCCGGGTTGTCGGGCGGCAAGGGGGGCGAGACGCACTACTTCTCGATGGAGTTCGTCGACGGCGGCTCGCTGCAGAACAAGCTCGCCGAACTGCCCGACAAACGCATGGACCCGCGGGAGGCCGTCGGCCACATCTTGCAGGCCGCGCGCGGCCTGGCGTTCGCGCACGAGCACGGGCTGATCCACCGCGACGTCAAGCCCGACAACCTGATGCTCAACCGCCTGGGCATCGTGAAGGTCGCCGACCTCGGACTCGTCAAGCAGATCAGTGAGAGCGACCTGGCGGCCGCGCCGAGTACCGATCCTGACGCCGAGACTGCCGCGCCTGGGGGCGGCACGATTGGCGAGACGACCAAGGGCCTCACCGGCACGATCGACCCCGACAGCGTCAGCAGCGCCGCGAGCGCGCAGATCACCCAGCACGGCGCGATGATGGGCACGCCGGCCTACCTTCCGCCGGAGCAGGCCAGCGATGCCAAGAGCACCGACGGCCGGGCCGACATCTACAGCCTGGGGGCCACGCTCTACCACCTCGTGGTCGGCAAGCCGCCGTTTTCCGGGCGGACGTTGCAGGAGTTGCTCGACGCGCACCGGTTCAAGCCGCTGAAGTTTCCCGACCCTGAGACGGAGGAGAACGCCCCGCAGCTCAGCCGGTCGCTCAAGGAGATTCTGCGGAAGATGATGGCCAAGGCGCCCGCCGACCGGCACGCCCACATGGCCGAGGTCGTTGAGGATCTGGAGGCCTACCTGCGCGACAAGCACGACGCGCAACTGGAGGCGGGCGAGGAGCAGCAGAAGAAGCTTCAGTGGGCCGCAACCGAATTCAAGAAAAGCGGCTGGGCCAAGCTGCGCACACCGGTCATCATCGGCTTTGCCGTCGCCGTGCTGCTGGGCGCGATCGCCGTCTTCTGGGGCAGCGGCGGGGGCCAAACCGGCTTCGGCGCCAGCGGCGGCGTGATCGGCTTCGGCGTGCTGACATTCGCCTTCGGCTTCGTCCTCGTCGGCCTGGCGCGGCGCGACGCGCTCTTTGCCAAGTTCCGCGAGTACGTGCTCGGGGCGTCGCTGACGGAGTGGGCCCTGATGCTCGGCGGGCTGCTGCTGGTCGGCTGGGTCGTCTGGAACCTCGGCTGGGCCCCCTGGTGGGCGGGCGCGGCAACCTTTGCGGCGCTGGCGGGGTGGGCGTACGCGAACGTGGTCGACAAGGGCGTGCGCGACGACCGCGAGCCGATGGTCGCCCAGGCGCAGCGCGTCGTCCGCGACATGCGCGCCGCCGGCGCCGACGAGCACGCGGTCAAGATGGCCGTCGCCGAGGCCGCGGGCGACGGGTGGGAGGGGTTCTACGAATCCCTTTTCGGTTTCAAGGAGAAGCTCGATGCCCGCCGCATCTTCGGCATCGACGACCGCGGCCGGCATCTGCCCAAGGACGGTGCATGGCGCGAGCCGGTGCTGCGCTGGATCGAGGACCGCCTCGAGCACCGCCGCCTGAAACGCGATCGCCAACTGATCCAAGCACTCGCGGAGAACGAGCTGGTTTCCAAGGGCGTCAAACGCGAGGTCGCCCAACGGCAGGCGCAGAACCAGGCGATGCGCGAGGTCGGCAAGGCCACGATGATCCGCGACGACATCCGCCGTGAGCTGCGCGAGGAGCTGCGCGACGTCGTCCGCGAGGAACTTGACGAACGCGAGGACGAGGACCTGAGCGACGAGCGCGGCCGCAAGATCAAACGGCGTAAGGTCAAGTACACCGAGGAGGGCTTCGAGCGCATCCACGAGAGTTACTTCAAGCGGCGCTACGGCAGCGTCTGGGATTTGGTGCTCGGCCAGGCGCCGCGGTTTGTGGTGGCGGCGGTGCTGCTGGCGTGCTTCGCGTTGTGGTTCAACCAGAACCAGCAGGAGATTCTCGTGGGCGAGGTCGCCGACGCGGGCTCGGCCGTGATGGACGATTTGGAGGATCGCCGCAACCGCACCGACGCCGCCGCCGGGTCAATCGGGGCCGAGGCGGAGGACGCGGACCTTCAGGCCGAGATCGACCGCGCCGCCGGCAACCGCGGGCGGATCGATCTGGCGGGCGGCGGGTGGTACGCCGGGCGGGGCCGGAGCGTCGAGATTTCCGGTGTGCCGACGAGCCTGACGCGTTGGGTCAGCGGCTGGCGGACGGGCATCGCGGGTCTGCTGTTGGGGCTGAGCAGCTTCTTCTACGGCCGGGCGCTGGGTGTGCTGTCACTGGCCGCCGCGGGCGTGTCGCTGGCGGGCACGGTGCTGTGGTTCGACGTGCTCAACCTGCCGCCCGAGCTCGGCTGGATCCCCATCGCCACCGCCGCCGCCCTCTGGGCCGGCACGATCTTCTTCCTACGCCGCGACGACGAATAGTTCGCGGCTAGAGCGGCTGAACTTACCTCTTAGCGTCGGCCTCTGTTGTAGGGTGGGCACGGCCCACCATCCGGATCCGGAGGTGGGCCATGCCCACCCTACAGCAGACGCCACGGTTGCAGTTCAACCGCTCCAATTGCCCCTGGGCAGCAAGTGAAGCCGCCTACGCCGCCGTGGGCTCGTCGGGATCGGGCTCCGGCTCGGGCAGCAGCAGCGAGGCCGCGACGCCCGCAGTCAGCGCCAGGAAGATCACGCTCAGCGTGATCCACGGCAGCCAGTGGGCGATCGCCTCGTTGCCGTGCAGCCAGTGCGCGAGCAACATCTTCACGCCGATGAACCCCAGGATGAATGCCAGCGCCGGCTGGAGGTAGCGGAACTTGCGGATGATTCCCGCCAGCGCAAAGTAGAGCGCCCGCAGGCCGAGGATCGCGAAGATGTTGCTCGTGAAAACGATAAACGCGTCCTGCGTGATGCCGAAGATCGCTGGGATCGAGTCGACGGCGAAGATCAGGTCGGTGAACTCGACCACGATCAATGCGAGTCCCAGCGGCGTGAGCACCCAACCCGCCTTCTTCGCGACCGATGCCGCCGACGCGGTGGTGCCGGCGTCGGCGGGGGGCGCGTCGGGGGGAATCGGGGCGTCCTCGGCGTGCTCAGGCTCGCCCGCCTCGTGCAGCGTCTCGCCCGCGGCCAGCTCGCTGCGGCGAATCACGAACTGCTGCCCGTGCAGGGTGTTCGTGACCGGCAGGTACTTGTAGGCCATCCGCACGATGAACCCTTCCTTCGGGTCCTCCTCGTGCCCGGCCATCAGCAGGCGGATCGCCGTGATGACCAGGAACGCCCCGAAAATGTAGATGATCCACGTGAACCGCTCGAGCAGCTCCGCCCCGACGACGATGAAGATGCCCCGCAGCACCACCGCTCCGAGGATGCCCCAGAAGAGCACGCGGTGCTGGTACTTGTCGGGAATCTTGAATGCCGCGAACACCAGGGCGATGACGAAGACGTTGTCGACGCTCAGGCTCTTCTCGGTCACGTAACCGGTGAAGTAGGCAATGACCGCCTCCCAGCCGGTGTCGGGGTAGAGCGGACTGAGGTCCTTATCACTGCCGGTCGGGTAGAGCCCGGCGCCGCTCCAGTGGTAGGCGTACATCGGGTAGATCACCGCGCAGAACGCGAGCGACAGCCCGATCCAGACGGCGGACCAGATCAACGCCTCGCGCACGCTCACCGCGTGGGCCTTGCGGTGAAACACGCCCAAATCGAGGGCGAGCATCGCGATGACGAACAGGAGGAACCCGGCCCAAAACCACAGCATGCCGCCACAGTAGGAGCGTTGCCGCCACGCTACCGCGCCCGACTACCGCATCCGCGCGCGCCGAAGCGAGGCGACCGCCAGCAACGCCAGCCCGCCCAAGGCCGCGCCGGGTGTCGGCACGGCGGCGGATGCGAATGGCCCCTGCTCCAGGGCGAAGTCGTCGAACGCCAGCCCGTTCCCCGAAACCAGATTTTTGAATTGCAGCGAACTCGGTCCCTTCACGTCAGTTTCAACCGAACGGCCGATGTCGAAGAAGTCGGTCCGAAAGACTCGGCTGTCGGAGGCGTCGTAGATGCTCACCTCGGCTGCGAGGTCACCGGTGGCGGTCTGCTCGTAAAAGCGCTGCTCGAACAGGTACCAGCCGGCCGTGGTCACGTTGTAAAGGTTCGGCAGATCCCCGGCCCCGAACGAGTAGTCGCTGGTGCTGCCGCCGATCGCGCTCCGCGAGGCCCGGACGTAGAGGCCGGTCGGAATGGCGGTCGAGCTGTCCTTGCGCACGTTGAAGTAGAACGACCGGCTGCCACTGTTCGCCTTGAGGGTCGTCTCGAGGTCAAAGCCCCAGTTGTTGTTCACCGTCGGATCGAGGTAGAACGCCGCCTGCATCCGGAACTCGCCGGGCCACTGGTTCTTTCGGGTGCCGAAGGATGCGAACGGGCCGGTTGTGGAGTTTCCGGCGTTCGCGATCTTCAAGTGAAAATCGCCGGTACGCGACGTGACGCCGCCCGTCCCTGTTCCCACGCGTTCGATGACGCCGAAGCTGCCATTAAAATCGCTGAAGGGGGCCGTGTCCGTCTCGAAGCCCTGATAGATCGGGTCGAACACAACGTCCGCCGCGCGAACGCCTCCCGCTACGAGGAGCACGCTAGTCATCGCCGCCAGAATGAGTCTCACCATGTCCGCGTCCCTTCGCGCCGACCATCGGCGCGGCCGCGAAACTAGCAAGTGCAGCGCACCTGTCAACTGCGGCCCCGCACCGGCGCCAAGGTGCTGGGGCAATTCAACCCTTGTCGAGCGACGCACGCTTCTCGCGGACGGCGTCCAGCAGCGCCTGCTGTGGCTTGGCGAACTTGGCGATGCCCTCCTCCATCAGGAAGTCCTCCATCGCCTGGAGATCGACCTTGTCGTCCAGCTCCTTCAGCACCGCGTCGTCCGGCAGCGTGCCGACCGTTTTGCTGAAACTGGCCGAAGAATCGGCAATCGCGTCGTTCGTTTCGGGCGGGTTCGTCTGAATCCCGCCGCCGGCGACGTGCTTGGGGTAGTAGTCCTCGTCCTGCCAATCGAGCTTCTTGCCGGTGCTGGCGAAGATAATTTCCTGCTGAAGTTTCAGGTTCTTCGAGCCCCAGAACTCCTCGTTGTCGAGGTAGAGCCGCTTCGCGTTGACGAGGCCCATCATGCCCTGGGCGTTGTCGCTCAACTCGGGCACCTTCTTTTCCGTGTACACGTCGACGCGACTGATGAAGATGGAGTAGACACTCTTGAACCGATCAAGCCCGTTTTTGCGACGCTGGGCGCCTTTCCACACCGCGTCGCGGGCGGCCTTGTATTGGCGGTCGGTGAAAATGAGCGTCACGTTCAGCGTGATTCCCTCCGCCGCGAGCGTTTCCAGCGCCTCGATGCCCGCCGGGGTGGCGGGCACCTTGATCATCCGGTTCGTGTACCCGCTGCTCCAGTACCGCCCGAGGCTGATGTAACGCTGCACGCGCTCGTCGTGCGGCATGTTCGCGTCGGGGTCCTCGATGAGCGGGTCGAGCTCGAAGCTGACCCAGCCGTCATTGCACTCGGTGCGCTCCCACACGGGCTGAAATTGCTCCTGCGCCTTGCTCACGAGGTAGTCGCACATCATCCACGCCGCCGAGGTGTCGGTGGTGTCCTCGAGCATCGGCTTCATCGTGTCATCGAAGCGGCCGCTCTTCATCAGGGCGCTGATGATGGCCGGGTTGCTGGTGGCGCCGGTCACGCCGCGGTCGATGTTCTTGGTAACTTCATCGGGATCGACGCTATCGAGCCAGAGTTTGGTGCCGGTGTCGATGAGCGATTGCAAGGCGTTGGGCATGGGGCTGACGATAACAGGGGGGCGGGGTGCGCGAAGCTCGCAAGTCAGATCAGACTGCGGGTCACGGACCCGCAGCTACCGGAGCGTTTTTGAAGAGTGCTACCAGGCGTAGGCTTCGGGGGCGGGGCCGCCGGGGCCGGGGAAGACCGTGTCGAGCTGCTTCATCTGCTCGTCGCCCAGCGTGATGTCGACGGCGCGGCAGATGCCGGTGAGCTGGTCCATCGTCCGCGGGCCGATGATCGGGGCGGTGATGCGATTGTCGTGCAGCATCCAGGCGATGGCGACGTCGGCCGGCTCCTCGCCGAGGTCGTCGCAGAAGGATTCCCACTTCTCAAGTTGCGGGCGGAGCTTGTCGACGCGCTTCTGCGCCTCCTCGCCGGAGCGGCGGCCCTGCTTAGCCTCCTTCTTGAGCACGCCGCCGAGCATTCCGCCGGCCAGGGGCGACCACGGGATCACGCCCACGCCGTAATGCTCGCAGGCGGGCAGCACGTCCGTCTCGATCGCCCGGTCCAGCAGCGAGTACTTCGACTGCTCGCTCACGAGCCCCAGCATGCCCAGCCGCTTGGCGTTCTCGTTGGCGCTGGCAATGTGCCAGCCGGCGAAGTTGCTGCTGCCGGCGTAAAGGATCTTGCCCTGCTTGATCAGGGTCTCGAACGCCTGCCAGCACTCGTCCCACGGCATCTCGCGGGCGATGTGGTGCATCTGGTAGAGGTCGATCCAGTCGGTTTGCAGCCGTTTGAGCGAGTTCTCGCACGAGCGGACGATCTTGCGCGCGCTCAGGCCGCGCTTGAGGTTGCGGTCGGGCAGGGCGTCGTTGTCCATGTCGCCGAAGACCTTCGTGGCGATCACGACCTGCTCGCGCTTGGCGGCGTTCTGGGCGAACCAGTTGCCGACAATTTTCTCGGTCACACCCTCGCCCTTCTTCCAGCCGTAGACGTCGGCGGTGTCGAAGAAGTTGATGTCGAGCTCGAGCGCCTTGTCCATGATGGCGAACGAGTCGCTTTCGCTCGTCTGCGGGCCGAAGTTCATCGTGCCGAGGCAGAGCTTGCTGACCTTCAGGCCCGTGCGGCCGAGCGTGGTGTGTTGCATGACCGCGACCGTACGGCCACGCCCCGGTTCTGCCTACGGGCGACTGCGGCGGCCGTGTGGATGTAGGGTGGGCACGGCCCACCTCCGGCTCCGAATGGTGGGCCGTGCCCACCCTACAGCGACCTACTCGTCGCGCAGGTCGATGAACCAGTCGAAGCCGGTGCGCTCGGGCTCGTCGTCGCGGTAGGCGGCGGCGGTGAGGATGGCGGTATCGCCGTCGAGCCGGTAGCCGAAGGCGTTGCCGGTGAAGGGGTCGGCCGGGATGTACAGCCCGACGTCATCCAGCGACGTGGGCAGCGCGCCGGTCTGGCTGGCGTGGTGGCGCAAGGCCTCGACGATCATCAGCGCGCGGCGGTTGCGTTCGAGGCGAACAGGTGTTTCGTACGCGCGGGAGAGCGTGGGCATGACGACGGCCACAAGCGTGCCGCCGAGGCTATCGGCGGCAACGCGTTGCTCCATCGCGTCGAGCCCGGCGAGCGCTTCCACGGGCGGCAGGGCGGCGTGCTTGGCAGCGTCGTTCCAGGCGTCGTCGTAGCTCTTTACCATGTAGTGCGCGATAACGGGCCACGGCCCGAGTTCGGCGACGTGTTCATTCGTGAAGTGGCCGTTGTCGACGAGGTAGCCCCGCGCCGCGGGCTCGAGCATCATGCCGGCCATCGTCGCCTTGGCGGCGTCGGCGAGGCGTTCGGCGGCGTTGGCGTTGTACTCGCCGGTTGGCGAATCCAAGCCTATGAGGCGCTGCTGCATCACGGTCCAATCCGACGCTGTGAAGTCGTCCGGGTCGGCCAACTCCGGAAACGTCGCCAGCACCGACTGGCGCTCGACCTGCAACATGCGGCCGAAGTCGAAGTCGATCGGCAGCGTCGCCAGCGGCCAGTAGGTGTTGGGCATGCCTTCAACCTCGTGCGCCTGCTCAACCTGCGCCAACGCCAACGCCTGGATGCCGATGCCGACGAGGCCCTCGACGAGCACGGGCTCGTCATGCGCCCCGACGTCGTCGCCCATCTCCAAGATCAGCCGCACGTCGTCTGCCCACGCCTGCCACTGGCCGCGGGAGGCGTTGAGCTTCATGCGAAAGCTCAGCAGGTAGGCCGTACGCCGCGCCTCATTTAAGCTCGGCAACAGGGCTAAGAACCCCTGCTCGCGCCAGGCAAAGCCCCACTCACAGTCCTCGCGACGGGCGGCCACTTCGATAAGGTCCAGGCGATCGTCGGCGGACGAGAGGACGCGCTTCGCCATGTCCGCGTCGAGTGTCGCGGGCGTCATCTCCTGGAGGGCGTTGTTCTCGTTCACGTAGCGCTCGCCCTCGGGCGTTTGGTGATCCCGCGGCTGGTCGAGCGAGAAGGCCATCAGGTACTGGCTCGCCGCGTCGCCGCGCGTCTGCTCGCCGAGGGTGAAGGTGAAGGCGAACGGGTCGAGCGTGCCTGGGCCTTCGGCGGGGGCGGGCGTGACGGAAAACCGGCGGTCGTAGGACCTGGCGGGTTTGGCGTCGTTCTCCGCCGCCTCCCGCGTCGTTGGTTGGGTGATTGGCTGCGCGGAAGAAATGGTGGCACTCGCCAAGAGCGCCGCCGTGATGAGCAGTGGAGTTCGCATGATTCGTGTGGGTGAAAGATTCGTGGCGTGACGTTGGGTCGTTCAACTAGAAGATGGAGCCAGCGCGCAGGACCGGTCGGCTCGCACCGCCGACGGAAGCGGGAAGCTGGTCCAGATCGACGTCGCCGTCGGCGGTGAAGACCGCCGCGCGCACGGCGGCATAACTCTGCGGGTGCCTCGGGGGTAGCCGCGGAGCTTGCTCCGCGGGTTGTTCGGGAACGGGAACGGGCTCAACGATCGGCGGACGCGCGGACCAGGGTCCGCGGCTACCTCCGGAGTCCGACGCGACCATCGCGCCGCCGAGGCCGAGCGTTGCTGCGAGCAGCACGCCGGCGGCGATGCGCAGCCGGTAGACCGCCGGCTTGGCCGCCTGCTCCGCGTCGCGACGGCCGGCCTCGTACGCCGCGGCGACTGCTTCAGACGGGTCCGCCGGCGACGGGGCGAGCGAGGTGAGTTCGGCTTCAAGCTGTTCGTTGGTCATCGCGCGTCCTTCGTCAGAATCTGCCGCATCGTTTCGATGGCGGCGGTGTAGTCGGCGTGGGCGGTGCTGGCGGCGACGCCGATCAGCTCGGCCGCCTCTGGGAAGGTCAGGCCGGCCCAAAGGCGAAGCACCACGACCTCCCGTTGCCGCGCCGGCAACGTGCGCAGGGCCGCCAGCAACGGCTCGGCCTCGACCGCTTCGGGCTCATCGGCGGGCGGCGCGAAGGCCGTCTCGCGCCGTTGCCGCCGCGACCGCGACCGCCGCGCATCCAGCGCCGCCGACCGCGTCGCGGCGAGCAGCCACGCCCGCGGATGCTCGGGCAGTGCGTCGCCCCGCGCCAGTCGCCGGGCGAGCTTCACGAACGCCTCCTGCGCCGCGTCCTCGGCGCCGTGGGCGTCGAGCTGGCTCGCGTACCGCCGACACACCCCCGCGTGGGCGGCGTAGGCGTCGTGAAGCTGTCTCGCGGCATCGGGCGTCACGCTCTGCCCAGTAGACGCCACCGGCGGCGATGCATTCGGACGAAAATCGCGAGCGGCTAAGAAATCCAGCGCGGCCGTCGTTCCAACGGCATGGCCCGCGTCTCACTCGATGTCGTCCGCATCGCCGAACCGTGCCCCGCGACGTGGGAGGAGATGGCGGCGCCGTCCGCCTTCGAAGAGAACCGCGTGCGGCACTGCGGGTTGTGCCGGCTGAACGTTTACAACGTCGAGGCGATGACGCGCCGCGAGGCGGAGGCGTTCATTGAGCAGCACGAGGCGAGCGGCGGCGGGCGACTGTGTCTGCGCCTCGCTAGGCGGCCGGACGGGACGATCGTCACGCGCGACTGCAAGACCGCTCGCGAGCACCTTCGCCGGGTGGCTCGCCGCACGCGCTGGCTCGCCGTCGCCGCGACGGCGGCGGTTGTGTCGACGGCCACGCTCGCGTTGGGCGGCGGCGTGCAGAAGCGCGTGCAGGCGTCGCTGAACGATTGGGTCGATCGCGAGAACGCCCGCGCGTTCGTGCCGATGTACAACCCGAATCATTCTCAGCGCGGACGGGTGGCAGTGGCAGGGGCGATGGTGATGGGTGAGATCGCACCCGAGCTCGATTCACTTGAATCTTCCGACTTTTAGCCGCCCGCGGGAGCGGGCGCTTCGGGCTCGTGCATCGTTCGACCCGACGCGCCCGCTCCCGCGGGCGGCTAAAACCGGAGCGTTACAACCGCTCGATGTCCCTGATCTCGAGCTCCACCGTCTCGCGGCCTTGCCACTTGTTGAGGCTGAGGCTGGCGGCGAGCTTCACGCGATCGCCGCCGCGGAGGACCAGGGCTAGGTCGCCGCAGCCGAAGGCGATCGCCTTGATCCGCCCGACGCCGCGGCCGTTGTCGAGTTGCAGTTGCAGGTGGTCGCCCGTCTTGCCGACCGACCGCGCCGACAGCACGACGGCATCCTCGATCACCACCAGAGGCCGCGGGTTTCCGGCGCCGAACGGCCCCAGGCGGCGCAGCTCGCGTTCGAGGGCGTCGCTGATGTGAACGATCGAGAGCGTCGCGTCGGCGGTCAGGCAGGGACGCAGATCATTGGGCGTCAGCCGATCGGCGGCGAGGCTCGTAAACCGTTCGCGCAGGGCGTCGATGTTGTCGAGTTGAACGCGCAGGCCCGCCGCCATCGCGTGGCCGCCGTGGGTGTCGAGCAGGTCGTCGCAGCCGACAAGGGCTTCGGCAAGATTGAAGCCCTCAATGCTCCGCCCGCTGCCGTTGGCCAATCCGTCCGGGTTTTTCGTCAGAACGAGTGTCGGCCGGCAGAAGGCGTCGACGAGGCGGCTGGCGACGATGCCGACCACGCCCGCGTGCCAATCGTCGCCGACGACCACGATGGCCGGGCGCTCGTCGGCGTCCCAGCCGCGATCCTTCACCATCTCGATCGCCTGTTTGGCGATGGCGCGCTCGGTCGCCTGGCGTTCGCGATTCTCGCGTTCGAGTTGCGCGGCAATGGTTTTGGCCCGGCCGGGCTCGGCGACGGTGAGCATCTCGACGGCGTCGGCGGCGTGGCCCATGCGGCCGCAGGCGTTGAGGCGCGGCGCGAGCTTGAAGCCGACGCTCGTCGAGTCGATCTCCTCGCCCCCGAGGCCGGCCGAGTCGATCAGAGCGCGCAGGCCGTGGAGCCTCGTCTTCTTGATGCCGCTGAGTCCGTAGCGGGCGATCACGCGGTTTTCCCCGACAAGCGGAGCGACGTCGGCGATCGTGCCCAGGGCCGCCAGGGCGAGGGCGTCGACGAGGAACCACTTCATCTCCTCCGTCACGCGCTCGCTTCCCGCTAGCTTCTTGCCGACTTCCCAAGCGAGCTTGAACGCCACGCCCGCGCCGGTCAGGTGCGGGTTGGCGTAGTCGCCATCGAGGCGCGGGTGGACGATGGCGAAGGCGTCATCCGGCAGGGCGGGACGGCCGGCGTCGTCGTGCTTCCACTCGTGGTGATCGGTGACGATCAGGTCGACGCCGAGTTTCTTTGCGCGGGTCGCCTCGTCGCGGGCGGTGATGCCGCAGTCGACGCTGATGAGGACGGTCACGCCGTCTCTGGCGAGTTGCTCAATCGCGTCGGCGTTGAGGCCGTAGCCCTCGTCGACGCGGTGGGGGATGTACGTGACGAGCTTCTGTTGGTCAATGCCACCCTGGATGAGGGCGTGCCAGAGGATGCTCGTGGCGGTGATGCCGTCGACGTCGTAGTCGCCGAAGATGGCGATGGTTTCGCCCTCGCGTACAGCCTTGGCGATGCGTTCGGCGGCCTGGGGCACGCCGGGGAGCGTCGCGGGATCGAGCAGGTCGCCGAGCTTGGGTTCAAGGAAAAGCCGGGCGGCGTCGAGGTTGGTGTGGGCGAAGCCGCGGTTGAGCAGGGCCTGGGCGGTCGTCGGGCTGAGCTTGAGGTGCCGGGCGAGTTCGGCGGCGGCGTCGGGGTCGGCAGGACGGACGATCCAGCGCTTGCGGGGGTAGTCGGCGTCTGACGCGGGGTCCGAGGGCGAGGCCGTCCGTGGCGCGGTGGGCATGGGGGCATCGTATGCCGCGGCAGAAGGTGTCCCTTGCGGCGGGGCGGGGCGATGCACTACACCCGACGCATGGCCGAAGCGATTGGTGGCAACTGGTGGGCCCTGATTCTCCTGGGCCTGTTCGTGGGCGCTTTCGCAGGCCTCTTTGGGCTCGGGGGAGGCGTCATCATGGTGCCGCTGCTGGTGCTGTTGCTCGGCTTCAGCCAACGCGAGGCGCAGGGAACGAGCCTGGCAATGATCCTGTCCCCCTTCGCGGCGCCGGGCATCTACGAATGGCACCGCAAGGGGATGATCGAGTGGAAGATCGTCTGGTTCATGGCCCCGTCGCTGCTGGTGGGCAGCTACTTCGGCGCCAGGCTCGGCGGGTCGATCCCGCAGGCGGCGATGCGGGTGGTCTTCGCGCTGGTGCTGACGTACATCGCGGGCTACATGATCTTCAGCAAGCTCGACATGGCTAAGGGCTTTAGCCTCGCGTTGGTGCCGGTGATCGTAACGCTCGGCCTCGCGTGGGCGTCGGGCGTGTTCGACGTGGTGGCCAAGAAGGCGGCCGACGAACAAACGGCCGAGGCGACGGGCGATGAGCCGGCCACGGTCGATCCCGCGACGCAGCCGACGCTCGAATAGGTCGCAGCGACACCGATCAGACCGCGCCGCGTTGCGTCGCGGCTATCAATCCTGTCGTAAAAACAAGATCGCGTTCATTCGATGGAAAGCAACAGCCCCGCGACTGAGGTCGCGGGGCTGTGAATTGTACAGGCTGAACGGTTTCCGCTGTTAGAGCAGGACGCCCAAGCCCAGGCGGAAGAGGAAGACGCCGTCGTCGAAGGCCTCGTCGGCGTCGCCGCCGTCCTCGAAGAAGAACTGGTACTCGACTTGGCCGAAGAGGAACCAATCCTCGTCGAAGAAGTACTTCACGCCGCCCTCGGGGCCGGCGAAGAAGGTGTCGGCGGTCGAGTCGCCGTAGTTGTAGCCGATGCTGCCACCGATGAAGGGCTGCCACTCACTGGCGTCGTCGCCGAAGTGGTAGTTGACGAAGACAGCGGAGCCGCCGTCGAGGTTGGAGGGGCCGACGTCGCTGTAGGTGAACGTCTGGCGAAGGCCGGCCTCGAACTGGTCGGTGAAGAAGTAGCCCAGGCTGCCGCTGAAGGCGAGGTTGGTCGAGTCGACGTTAACGTCGGTCTTGGCGAAGCCGTCGAGGCGGAGCTCGAAGTCCTCCTCCTCAAACTGCGCCGCCGCCGGCGTCGCCGGCAGGGCCAGGGCACCCGCCGCGGCGGCTGCGACGAAGCCAAGGGCGAAACGGGTGGACGAAGTGCGGTGCGTGCGGTTGTTCATGGAAGGGATCCCTTGGGTGTGGATACGCGGGTGAATGGCAGTGAGAAAATCGAGCGGTGCGGCGAATGAAGTCGCGTCGGGGCGAGGCTCAAGAGTTGCAAACCCTCGTCACCGCCGACGCCACCTGGCCAGCTAAGCCGGTCGCTCACGCGAGTTTAGCGAAGTCTTTACCCGCCGTATCTCGCGCTGGCCGGAACTTTACCCACGCCCGGCCATTGGGGGACCGTAGAAAATTCCCCGCGACAGTCGCGGGCAACTCGTGTTCGGCTTCGATCTTCCCTTAGCAGTCGTCCGACGTGGTGGCGGATGGCCCGATTGCCCGGCACCAGCGACAGTGGCATCGCGGGCCGCCAACGTCCGAATCGGCCGAGTCCTCTTCGAGCGGACAGTGTTCCGAAGCGTCGCGCGCTTTATCGGACAAAGGGCACCCGCACCCCGGCAGGGCGAGCGGGTCGGCGAAGGGGCGCAGGTGCATCGGCCGCCCGCAGTGGGCAACGCCGTTGTGCTCCGTGCGCAGCGGGCAGGCGGCGCAGACGCGAAGTCGTTGCTGGTACGTTGGATCCGAGATGGTCGCGCCGGCGTCCCGCACGTCGCGCAGGCGGGCCGAGGCGTATTTGGCGGCGGCGCGGCTCCAGGCGCGTAGCCCATTGGGCCGGCGGCGTCTTTGGAAGGCGGTCAGCGAGGCCCGGCCTCCGCCTCCACCACCGCTACATGAGGAGCAGCGCATGGATGTCGTTATCGGCGGTTCTCGCCGCGTCGCGGTAGCCGCGGGACCACGGCGGGCATGGTTGCAGCGAGGTCGCACGGACTGGTCAGCCTGTCGTACGATCAAGTTCCCGCCGTGCCTCGCGCGTCTTGCGCGTCTCGCCCCGGACCACCTGGATGCTTCGCCAGACCGCCGATCCTCCGTCCGTTGCCGATGCCGCCGAGGTCATCGGCGTGCCGCGGCGGTGGCCGGGCGATGACCTTTACGGCTGGACCCCCGCGTGGGCGCCGGCGCTGGTGCGCCACCGGTGGCTGCTGGCGGTGCTGTGGGCGGCGTTGCACCTGCTTTGCTTCAACGGGCAGTGGCGGATCGGGCTCGACTCGGCCAAGTACCGGCAACTGGGCCACTCGCTGGCGACGGGGCAGGGGTACACAGTCTTCGGCGAGGCGCACGGGCACATCTACCCCGGGCTGCCGCTCATGCTCGGCGGACTCGAGTGGCTGCTCGGCCCAGAGCCCGCCTGGCCGGCGATCGCAGTCATGCTGTTGATGTCGGCGTGTGTGGTGTTGCTGGTGTACGCCCTCGCCCGGCGAGTACTGCCGGCGTGGGGGGCGACGCTCGTGGCCGCCGGGGTGGCCTTCAACTACCGGTTCGTGCAGCAGGCGCACGAGTTGATGACGGACCTGCCGTTCCTGCTGGGCATCGTGCTGACGCTGTGGGGCATTGAGGCGGTGCGGGGCGGCCCACGCTGGCGTGGCGCGCTGGCGGTGCTGGGCGGGGTGCTGCTGGCGGCGAGCATGCGGCCGACCTTCTGGGTGCTGGCGGCGGCGTGTGTCGGGTGGGCGACCATCGTCGTTCTGCGCGGCCTGCTCGACCCGCGGCGGCGGCGCAGCGCGATTGTCGGCGCCGCCGGACTGCTGGCGGTGGTCGTGATCGTCTGGGCTTTCCTGCACCTCGACCCGCGCCAAGGCGCCGCCGACGGCGGGGGGATCGGCGGGTATGAGGCGGAGATCCTCGCGCGCCTGGATCGCTTCCCGCAACTCCTCGGCCGCGCGCCGGGCGGCCTCTGGAACGTGCTCAACGACGACCTGCCGCGCCTGTTCTTCGCCGAGCGCGTGGCGGGGCTAAACCCGATCTTCACCCTCGCGTTGCTGGGCGGCGTGATGCTGCTGGGGCTGCGCCGCGACGACCGCGACCGCCGCCGCACGCTTTGGCCGCTCGTGGTGCTGGGGCTGTTTTTGGCGGTGCTGGTCGCGAGCAGCGAGCCCCGGTACTGGCTGATGGTGCTGCCGATCCTCTGGGCCGGCTGGGTGATCGGGCTGGCGCAGGGGGCCTCGAAGTGGTTCGCGTCGCCGCGCGCCCGCTCGATCTACGTGGCGGCCGGGGCGCTGCTGGTGGTGCTGCCAAACCTCGGCCACGTCGGCAAGCTGATCGCCGTGCAGCGGGCTACGCCGTTCCTGTCATCGTACAAGGGGGGTGAGTACCTGCCGGTCATCGATCTCGCCCGCGTGCTGCGCGAGCGGACGGCGCCCGGCGACACGATCATCGCCCCGTACGCGAACATCGTGCAGTACCTGTCGGGCCGTCGCGTCTACAACCGGCGTGATATCCGCCTGGGCGAGACGACGAGCGAGATCGACCGCATGGTCCTGATGCGCGAGGTTGACGGCGGCGAGAAGGCCGACTGGATGCTCTTTCCGAAGTACGCTTACGCGTCGAAGGGCAAGGAGGTCTTCCGCCTGATCGACAGCCGCGCGGTTTACCCGGCCAACCCGACCGACGACGACGCCATCATGGTCGGCACCTACGCCGTCGGGGACGGTCCGGAGTCGCAGTGGTGGCTGGCGCCGTACGAGATCGACGAGCTGCGCCTGCCCAACCACCTGCGCCGCCGCCTGCCGCCCGATCCCGAGCAGCCCGCCTCCGAGCCGCCCGCCCCGTGAGCCGTTCTCGCGAGGACATTCGCGCGCGCATTTGCGATCACCTCCGCCGCCACCCCGCGCCGGCGTTGGCGGCGGTGCTGCTGGGTTTCTTCGCCTGCACGCTGCACCCGTGGTGGGTGCCCACGGGCGACAGCGAGGTCTACCTTGTCGGCGCCCGCAACCTTGTCAACGGCCGCGGGCTGACGTTTCTGGACGAGCCCCTGGCGTTCGTGCCGCCGACGTGGACGCTCGTGTTGGCCGGGATGATGCGGCTGGGGCTGAGCATTCTGTCGATGAAGCTGGCGCTGATCGCCTGCATGACCGGCGGGCTGGTGCTCTTCTTCCTCGCCCTCGACCGCGCGACGGGCCGGCGCCGCCTGGCGATCGCGGCCGTGCTGCTGGCGGCGCTCTGCTCGCCGCTCTACCCGCTGACGTTCTGGCTCCACACGGATGCGCTCTTCATGCTCGTCGCCGGCGGAGCGGTCTACGCGGGGCTGCGGTTCGCCGCCTCCACCGGCCGGGCGGCGACGGGGTGGATCACGCTCTGCGCCGCGCTGGTGGCCTTGGGCGTCTCCATCCGCTGGGCCGGGCTGCCCTACGCCGTGGTGCCGGCCGCGGCGGCGTTCGGGATGATCGGCGCCCGACGCTCGCTCGCCGCCCGGCTGCTGGCGGCCGTTGGCATCGTCGCGGTCGCCGGGGCTTCATTCGTTCTGATCCGCTCGATCCTCGCCAGCGGCGGCGGGGTGCTGACGCTTGCCGCCATCGAGGAAGCGGCCGCGCCGTCGATCCTGATCCGCCAACGCCCCCACGTCTCGATCGTCCAGGAGTACCTCGGCCGCCTTGCAACCCTGCCGCACTGGTTCGGCTGGACGCTTTACAGCCCCAGCCGCTTCCTCGGTGCGCTGCACCCCGCGGGACGGTGGGTCGACCTGGGCGTTGGCCTGCTCGCGGTCGGGATGCTGCTCGTCGGCGGGATCGCGCGGGCGCGGCGCGGCGACTGGCTGATCCTGGGCAGCATTGCCTACGTGCTGGCCCTGTGCGTCGGCTGGCCGGGCGTGAACAACCGGTACGTCGTCCCCGTGCTGCCGATGGTGATCGCCGGCATCCTCGTGGGCCTGCGCACGCTGATCGGTTGGCGGTGGGCGCCGGTGTGGCGTGGGCTGCGTTGGGCGTTCGTCGCGATGTTGCTGCTGACGAACGGGTTTATGTGGAGCGTGGACCTGTGGGTCGCCCGCGCGCCGATCGCCCTCGACTTCTACGCCCGTTACGAGGCGGGGATCCACCTGTCGCTGCTGGAGGTCGCCGCCGACATCGGCCGTCGCCCCGACGCGCGGCAGGCCACTGTCAGCACCTTCGGCCGGTACGAAAACCTGGGCGAGCGTTGGAACTACAAGCACGCCCAGCGCGTGACCGCTTACGTGGCCGACGTCGAGCCCCTGGGCGTCCCGGCGGAACTCCTGCGCGGCAGCGGCATCAAGCCGATCCAGAACTGGGCCCGCGCCAACGCGGTGCGCTACCACGTCCACCAGAACCCGACGCGGCCGGGCCGCGCCTGGCACTTTCGCCTCAGCTTCGACCAACACGCGGCGATCGAGGGATTCGTCCCCGAGCAGCAGCGCGATCAGTTCGAGCTCTACCAAATGCGTTGGTACCCGACACGCAAGCACCCCGACGCCCGCTGGCTGACCTACACGCCGGCCGCGCCGCTGCGCAATGACGACCTCGACCGCCTCGGACGCCGGGTGCCGCACTTGGAGCATTGAGAAGGTTTTCCCGCCACCTGTGGCGGCGGTAAAGTGCTCGCGCCGCCCGCGACCTCGCCCGTGTCCACCGATCCTGCCGAGCCAGCTTCGACTCCTTGCGCCGCGGGCGACCGCCGCGGACTGCTGGCGGTGATCCTGGGCCTCGGCGCAGTCTACGCCGGCGTCCACAACGGCTACTGGACGCCCGGCGGCGACAGCGAGGTCTACGCCTGCATCGCCCGCAGCCTCGTGCGGGGCGAAGGCCTGATCTACAACGGCCGCGCGGTTGCGATCGTTCCGCCCGGCTGGCCGATCGCTCTGGCGGGACTTATGGCAATCTCCGCCAGTTTCGCCTTTCTCAAGGCGACGCAGGCCGTGCTGCTCGTCGCGGCGTTCGCCGTCTTCTACCGAATCCTGCGCCGCTACGCCTCGCCGCGCCTGGCCGCACTCTGCACGCTGATCGGCGGGGCGCTGCACCCGGTCTACCCGCTGTCGTTCTGGCTCCACAGCGAGCCGCTCTTCCTGCTGCTGGGCAACCTTGCCGTCCTCGGGGCGCTCCGCGTCGGGGAACGGCGGGGCGGCACGGCGGGGCGAGTGGCGACGGTCGCGGCGGTGGTTCTGCTGATCGGCGCGAGCGTGCTGGTCCGTTACGGCGGCGTGTTCCAATGGCTGCTCGTTGCCGGGGCGTTCTTTGCAGGCCGACCAAGGGACGCCGACGTCGCGTCGACGCGACGCCTCGCTCGCCTCGCTCGCCTCGTCGAGTTGCGCACGGCCGGCGTCGCCGTCACGTGGCTCGCGGTGGGGGTGACGTTTCTCGCGGCGCAGACAAGCCTCGGGCTCAGCCGCGAACGCTCGGAACCCGAGCCGACCGGCGACATCCTGCTCGCTCAGGCCACGCCGCCGCGCCCGTCGCCGGCTTCAACTCCCGCCACCGCGCCGTCGGACAACGATCCGACCAAGCAGCCGGTCGAGGACGACCCGCCCGCGAAGCCGTCCGTCACGGCGACCGACCCGAACGCGGCCGATCCCAACGATGAAGCGCAGCCGGCGCCGTCGACGGCGCCCGCCACCGATGAGCCCGCCGCGGCCGGCCCGGTTGTGCAAGAATCGCTCGGCCACGGCGATCCGCTGGCGGCGCCCGGCGGCAACCGTGAACTCGCAACCGAGTACGCCGCCCGCGCCGCCTCGGGCGGCAAGTGGATCGCCTGGCTGCTCTGGTACCCCGCCCGCTTCGCCGACAGCACACGCCCGCTCGACGTGGTGCCGACCCTGATGGGCTGGGTGGTGCTCGCGCTGTGCGGCGCGACCGCTTGGCGCTTCGCCCGCCGCGGTCACGGGCTGTGGATCGGGGCCGCTCTCTACCTCGCGGCCATCGTGCTGCTTTGGCCCAACCCAAACGCGCGTTATCTCGTGCCGCTGGGACCTCTCGCCATCCTCGGCACGATTTTGGGCGTCCGCCACATCGCCAGCCGGCGGTCGACGCGGGTGCTCGTGCCCCTGTTCATTGCGTCGGTGGCGCTGGTGAATGCGCTGCTCTACGTGGTCGACTTCCGCATCGCCCGCGCCGGCGACGACTATCCGGAACTCTGGGAGGCCGGCGACGCCGCATCGCTTGTTGCCGCCGTCGCGCCGCTGCGCGAGGTGTCGATCGGGCACAAGCAGGTCGCCGTCAGTGAGCGCTACCAGAACCTCGGCCGCGTCCGCTTCAGCAAGAGCGGCCCGCGGGCCGTGCAGTTGCTGCTCGACCGCGACCTCGTGCCCGTGCCCAACAACGTCTCCAACGCGCCCTGGCTGCCGAGCGTTGCCGACTGGTGCGCCGAGCGCGGCGTGCGGTACTACCTCTACCAGAACAACATCGAGCCGTGGCGGCTGTGGCACTTCCGGCTCTCGCCCGCACTGCACGAACGCCTCGCCGGGCGTGCGCCCGACGCGGAGGCTGTTGGCGTCGGCGGCGGGTGGGAACTCTACCGCCTCGAAGCCGACGCGAACGGCGCCAATATCCTCGTGCCCGTGCCGCCCGCCACCGATCCCGCCTGGCCGCGCCGCATGCCGGGGCTTGACTGAGTTCGCGCATATGCTGCGGCGTGGACCCGATCACCGGGGGAGCGCTCGGCGCCGCCGTCCCGCTCGCTCCAGACGCTGACCGGACGCTGGCTCGTCCTACCAGCGCCCGAACGGATGGCGCCGCGTCATCTTATGCTTGAACTCCGTCATAAGGTTATTAGGCTTGGGGCGTGCCCCGCGTTGCAGAACACGTTGTCGCCCGCCGCCGCCGCCGGCTCGAAGAGTTGGTGGGCCGCGAGCGTTACCTGCCCGTGTCCGCCGTGGCCGAAAAGCTCGGCGTGAGCGAGGCGACCGCCCGTCGCGACCTGGCGGCGCTCGGCGAGCAGCAGCGCCTGACCCGCACCTTCGGCGGCGCGATGGCCAGCGGATCGGCCGCGACGCCCACGCTCGCCGAGTTCGACGCCGCCTTCGCCAGCTACGGCGACCGCGCCGAACATATGGCGGCCGCCAAGCTTAAAATTGCCAAGGCCGTCGCCGCGCTCGTGAAGCCGAAGATGACCCTCTTTCTCGACGCCGGCACCACCGCCGGCGCCCTGGCCGACCACCTCCCAGAGCTTGGGCCGCGCAAGCTCAAGGGCGTGCGCGTGATTACGCACTCCCTCGCCGTCGCGGGGCGGCTGGCGTCGGTGGAGGCGATTGAAACGCACGTGCTCGGAGGCCGATTGCTCGGGCGGCAGATGATCGTCCTCGGCGACGCCACCCGCCGCGCGACCACCGGCTTCGACATCGATCTCGCCTGCCTCGGCGTCGAGGCCGTCAACGCCGAAGGGGCCTTCAACAGCCACGGCGACGTGGTCAGCCTGCAGCGCCACATCGCCCTGCGGGCGACCCGCTGCGTGCTAATGGTCGACTCCTCCAAACTCGGCGTCCAGGGGACTGAGCGCCTGTTCCGCCCGAGCGAGTTCGGCCTGCTCGCCACCGATGCCAGCGCCGCCAAGCTTGCCAAGGCGGGACTCGACCTCGACAAAAAGCAACTTCTCCTCGTTTAATCCAAGCATGTCCAAACCCACCGTCTACCTCGTCGCCAGCGGCGACCTGCGCGCCAGTGCCAACCAGCAGTGCGAGGCCGCCCAACAGGCCATGGAGGCGTCGTTGATTGCCGCCGTGAAGGCGTGCGGCGGAACCGTTAAGCGGGCCCACGGCTTCCGTAAGAAGGACGGCCACAGCTTCATCGACTCGCAGAAGTACGGGATGGAGGTCTTTGCCGGCATCCCACAGGATGCGCCGCTGATCGTTGCCGAAGCTGTCTGGCAGTACAGCCACCACGTGCTGCACGGCCTAATCGGGCGCAGCGGGCCGATCCTGACGGTCGCCAACTGGAGCGGCGAGTGGCCGGGGCTCGTCGGCATGCTCAACCTCAACGGCAGCCTGACCAAAGCCGGCGTGAAGTTCTCGACGCTGTGGAGCGAGGACTTCGAACGCGATGATGCTTTTCGAGCAAACTTGAGCAATTGGCTTGAGGGCAAGCCCGTGAAACACAACACGCGCCACGCCAAGCCGCTGGCGAAAGTGAACGTCGACGGCGTGGCCGGTGGTGCCGGCGACGCGGGTCGCCGCGTGGCCGAGGCGATCCTGAAGAACAAGGCAATCCTCGGCGTCTTCGACGAGGGGTGCATGGGCATGTTCAACGCCATCATCCCAGATGCGCTGCTGAACGCCTGCGGCATGTTCAAGGAGCGCCTTAGCCAGTCGGCCCTGTACTACGCGATGACCCAGGTGCCCGACGACGAGGCCCGTGCCGTTTATGAGTGGATTTGCGCAAAAGGAATGACCTTCCACTTCGGCGATGACGAGGCCGAAGACCTGACCGAGCGGCAGGTGATCGAACAGTGCAAGATGTACATCGCCGCCCTACGCATCGCCGACGACTTCGGTTGCGACGCGATCGGCATCCAATACCAGCAGGGCCTGAAAGACCTCGCCCCCGCGAGTGATCTGGTCGAGGGAACACTCAACAACGTCAAACGGCCGCCGGTGAAGAACGCCGCCGGTAAGGTCATGGCGCGTGGCGAGGCAATGCCGCACTTCAACGAAGTGGATGAGTGCGCCGGCCTCGACGGCCTGGTCACGTACCGGCTGTGGCGCGAGCTCGGCTACGCCCCGGAAAACACGCTGCACGACCTGCGCTGGGGCCGCCACTATCGCGGGCCCGGCGTGGACGCGGATGGGAACGAAGCTGAACTTGATGACTACGTGTGGGTCTTCGAGATCAGCGGTGCCGTGCCGCCCGAGCATTTCGCCCGCGGCTGGAAAGACGCCCATGGCCATCGCCAACCGCCGATGTACTTCCGCCTTGGCGGCAGCACGCTCAGCGGCATCAGCAAGCCGGGCCACGTCGTGTGGAGCCGCGTGTGGGTCGACGGCAGTAAGCCCGGCGGCCGGTTGATGTACGACACGGGTCTCGCCCACGCGATCGGCCTGCCGGACGAGGAGACACAAGACCGGCTCGACGGGACCACGCCGCAGTGGCCAATCATGCACGCGATCCTCCGCGGCGTGACCCGCGATCAAATGATGGCCCGCCACCAGAGCAATCACATCCAGGTTGCCTACGCCCCGACGCACGACGACGCGAAGAAGGCCTGCGTGGCCAAAGCACACGCGATGGAGGCCCTGGGGCTGACGGTCACGATCTGCGGAGATATCGAGTGAGCGACCGCGCCGCAGAATTGATCGATTTCGCTCATAAGCTTGGCCGCGAGGATCGCCGCCTGGCGATTCTGGGCGAAGGCAACATCTCCTGCCGCGCAGGCGACGGCGAGTTCCTTGTCAAGGCGAGCGGGTCGACGCTGGCGACGCTCGACGCGAGTGGCCTGACACGCTGCCGCTTTGAGCCGTTGCTGAACCTGCTCGGCCGCGATGTGCGCGACGGCGAGGCGCTGGCGGCGCTGGAGGCGGCGCGGGTCGATCCGAACGCGAGGCGGCCCAGCGTTGAGGCGGCGTTCCATGCCTACCTGCTGACGCTGGGCGGCGTGAGCTTCGTTGCCCACGCGCATCCCGAGGCGACGCTGGCGATCCTTTGCACCGGACATGCCGATGCCTTTGCAACACGCCCTCTGTTTCCGGATCAGATCGTGGTGTGCGGTGCCCGCATGGCGCTCGTGGAATACGTCGACCCCGGCCCGGCGTTGGCGACGGCGATCCGACAGCGAATGATCGAGTTCGACAGTAAATGTGGACGGCCACCTCGAACGATCCTGCTGCGCAACCACGGCGTGATCACCCTCGGCCCGACCGCCGACGCGGCCTTGGCGGCCATGCTCATGTGCGAGAAGGCGGCCCGCGTGTTCCTGCTCGCCCACGGACTAGGCCCCGTTCAGCATATGATTGAAAATGACGTTAAACGCATCGACGGCCGCGAGGACGAGTCGTACCGTCGTCGCGCCCTGAACCTGGAGCCCGCTTGAGCAATCACATCGCCATCGACCTCGGCGCCGAAAGCGGCCGCGTCATGCTCGGCCGGGTGGGGGAGCGCATCGAACTCGAAGAGGTCCACCGCTGGCCGGAGCATCAGCACACGGTCGACGGGTTGGAGCGTTGGGACATCGACGCGATCGAGCGCGAAATCGAGCACGGCATCCGCATCACGCTCGGTGCCGGCGAGCCGGTCGCGAGCGTGAGCGTCGACAGTTGGGGCGTCGACTACGTTCACCTTTTGGCCGACGGGAGCCGGGTCGCCGACCCCGTGATGTACCGGGCCGCCCCGACGGAGAAGGCGTACGCCAGCGTCGTCAAGCACGACGGCCGGCGGCAGCGGATGTACGCGGCCACCGGCATCCAGTTCATGCCGTTCAACTCGATCTTCCAGTGGATCGCGAGCTTGCCGGCCTTCAGCAACCGGGCGAACCTGCTGCTGATCGCCGACTACCTCAACTGGCGGTTGGCCGGCGGGACGGTCGACGACGCGCGGCAGGAGGTCTCGCTCGCCAGCACGACGCAGGCCTACGACCCGCGACGGCGCGGTTGGGCGAGGGACCTGCTCGGCGAGTACGGCATCGTGACGATGGGGCTGCCGGAGTTGGTCCAGGCGGGCACGCCGCTCGGTCGGCTGCGGACGCCGGAGGTGGCGCCAAGCGGGTCGGACGTGAAGGTCATCGCCACGTGCAGCCACGACACCGCCGCGGCCGTTGCCGGCACTCCCTTGAACGACGGCTATGCGTACCTGTCGAGCGGCACGTGGTCCCTGTTGGGCGTCGAGGTGGACGAGCCCGTTACGAGCGAAGTCGCGCGTAAACACAACTTCACGAACGAGGTCGGCTTCGGCCACACTATCCGGCTGCTCAAGAACCTCAGCGGTCTGTTTCTGGTGCAGGAGGCGCGGAAGGACCTGCCCGGTGATCCGTCGTACGCCGAGCTTGCCGAATCCGCCGCGAAGGCGCCGGCGAGTCGATCGCTCATCCGGCCCGATGCCCCGCAGTTCGCCAAGGTGGGTGGCCTGCTGAAAAGTATCCGAGACTACTGCGCCGCCACCGATCAGCCCACGCCGGAGTCGGCGGGCGAGGTCGTCCGGTGCTGCTACGAGTCGCTCGCGCTGCTCTACGCGCAGACGCTCGACCAGCTCGCGGAACTCATCGGCACGCGGCCGAGCGGCTTGAACATCGTCGGCGGCGGCAGCAACATCGACCTTCTGAACCAACTTGCCGCCGACGCCTGCGGCGTTGCGGTCGAGGCTGGCCCGGCCGAGGCGACGGCGATCGGCAACGTCGGCATTCAGGCGATCGTGGCCGGCACCGTTGCCGACCTGCCGAGCTTGCGCCGGCTGATCCGCCACAGCTTCGACACGAAGACCTTCCGACCCGTCGGCGATCTTGCCGATGCCGCCAAGCGCTTCGCCGCGCTCCCCACGCAGTAACCGATTATGAACGCCAGCGACTTCCAGCACGTCAACTACCTTTGGGACGACTCCAAGGCCCCGGCCGATCCGGTCGATCGGCTCGTCTACCGGTCGAACCTGCTCGGCAGCGACCAGCGGATTACCAACACCGGCGGGGGCAACACGTCGTCGAAAATCGAGCAGGCCGACCCGCTGACGGGCGACCCCGTCGACGTGCTGTGGGTCAAGGGGTCGGGCGGCGACCTGCGCACGAGCAAGCGCGCCAACTTTGCCAGTTTGTATATGAGCGGTCTTGAGCGTATCGAGAACATCTACAACAGCCGCGGGGAGACGGGCCCCAAGACGGCGACCGAGGATGAGATGGTGGCGATGTACCCGCACGTCACCTTCGACCTCAACCCGCGGGCGAGCAGTATCGACACGCCGCTGCACGGCTTTCTGCCGGCGCGGCACGTGGACCACATGCACCCCAACGCGGTGATCGCCATCGCGGCCAGTAAGGATCAGGAGCGGCTGAACAAGGTGATCTACGGCGACGACATGGCCTACGTTGGCTGGCAGCGGCCGGGCTTCGACCTCGGGCTGAAGATGCGCGACATCGCCAAGGCCAACCCGCAGGCCGTGGGCATCCTGATGGGCCAGCACGGCCTGATCAACTGGGCCGACGATGACAAGGAGTGCTATGAACTCACCCTCTCGCTCATCGAGAAGGCCGCGAACTACCTCGAGCAGCACGACAAGGGCAACGCCACCTTCGGCGGGCAGAAGTATGGCGCGCTCGACGAGTCCGACGGTCGCGAGATTCTGACGGATCTGCTCCCCTGGCTGCGCGGGCGCGTCAGCCAGCAGGCGCGGTTCATCGGCACCGTCGAACAGCGCGACCGCGTGATGCAGTTCGTCAACTCCGCCGATGCCGCCCGTATTGCGGAGCTTGGCACGAGCTGCCCGGATCACTTCCTGCGCACGAAGATCAAGCCGCTCTACGTCGACTGGAATCCACAAACGCTCGACCTCGATCATTTGAAAAAGCTGCTCGACGACGGCATCGAGCAGTACCGCGCCGACTACGCCAAGTACTACGAGGAGCACAAGGATGCCGACTCGCCGCCGATGCGCGACCCGAACCCGACGGTCGTGCTTATCCCCGGCATCGGCATGGTTGCGTGGGGCAAGAACAAGAGCGAGAGCCGCGTGACGGCCGAGTTCTACTCGTGCGCGGTTGAGGTGATGCGCGGGGCGGAGAGCGTGAGCGAGTACCAGGGCATTGGCTTGCGTGAGGCGTTCGACATCGAGTACTGGGCGCTGGAAGAGGCCAAGCTACGCCGGATGCCGCCCGAGCAGCCGCTGGCGCGCAAGGTTTGCGTCGTGGTCGGCGGCGGAAGCGGCATCGGCAAGGAGGCGTGCGGCCGCTTGCTGAAGGAGGGGGCCGAGGTCGTCGCGGTCGATCTGAACCAGGACGCGGCCGAGGCGACGGCGAAGGAGCTTGAAGCCAAGGTCGGCAAGGGCATCGGCGTGGCCGGCACGGGCATCAGCGGCTGCGGCGACGCGATCGGCCTCGCCGCCGACATCACCAAGCGGCAGAGCGTCGAATCGATGCTCGACGACGCCGTCCTCGCCTACGGCGGCATCGACAGCCTGATCGTCACCGCCGGCTACTTCGCCACGCCGGACAAGAGCGGCATCAACACGTCCGAGCAGTGGGACCGCTCGTTCAGCATCAACGTGACCGGCCTCTACAACGCTGCCGACGCCGCCAACGCGATTCTCCAGGAGCAGCACCTTGGCGGCAGCATTGTGCTGACGACAAGCGTAAACGCCGTTGTGCCTAAGAAGGGCAGCTTCCCCTACGACACCAGCAAGGCCGCCGCCAACCACCTCGTGCGCGAGCTCGCCGTCGCCTACGCGCCGGGCGTGCGCGTGAACGGCGTGGCCCCGGCGACGGTGGTGGCCGGCAGCAGCATGTTCCCGCGCGATCGCGTAATCTCGTCGCTCGTGAAGTACGACATCGCGCACGATGAGTCGATGGGCGACGACGAGCTGCGCGATTTGCTTGCGGCGTTCTACGCCAAGCGGACCCTGACGAACTCGCCCATCACGCCAGCCGATCAGGCGGAGGCGATCTACGTGCTGACGACCGACCAGCTCTCGAAAACAACGGGCCAAATTCTCAGCGTCGACGGCGGACTAACCGAGGCCTTCCTGCGCTGAGGGCTGACTCGGCCATCCACTTGCAACTCCGTGTGCGACCCGCGACGATTGGCGGGTCATTTCACTTCTACTGATCCCGTTGGGAGGCCCGGCCCGTGAGCGAGACACCCACCGTCGACTACGGCTCCAATCCGTCCCGGTACGACAACGCGAAGGCGAGCGGTCTTGGCATCGCGTCGCTGGTGCTCGGTATCTTGGCGGTCGTCTTCGCCTTCACCGGGTGCTTGTGGATCTTCGCGATCCTTTTGGGTTTAGTCGGCTTGGTCTTGGGGATCGTCGGATGGGTGACTGCGTCGGGCGATCCGCGCGTCAAGCCGGGAACGGCCATCGCGGGAACCATCACGAGCGGCGTGGCGTTGGTGTTGGTGCCCATCGTGATCTTCGTCTTCTTCGCGGCCTTGGGCACGGGTTTGAGCGCTGCGGGCGGACGGATTGCGAACACGGTTCTCGTCAGCACGACAGAGGCCCAGGCCAACGCATTGGCGGCGAGTGCGCGACGGGAGGGTGTCGATCAGATCACGATCGATCAGGCCAGGGCGACGCTCGACGGCGTGCTCGACGGGCTTTCCACCGACGCCGACGACATCGGGCTGAACGAAGGCAAGGTGGAGGCGGCGATGAAGGACTACCGCGCCACGCTCGAAGATGCGGCCGGCACTTCGCTGGACGACGTGCCGCAATTCGAAGCGCCCGAAATTGACGTCGATGGCGATCTGCAGGCGCCCGCCGTTCCCGATGACGAGTGACGCGACCGGCCGCCGTGCAACCGCGGGTCCGTCGGCGCGTGGGGGCGGGGTACGACGCCGTTTCTTCGCACGACTCTAGGAGCACCATGAGCTATTTCCGCCGCCCGCCCCAAGGGGCTTTCGATACGCCCGCCGCTCCGAACGCTCCGGCCTCCGCCGCGCCGGCTGCCGAGCCCGAGGGCCGAACCCGCCGCAGTGGCCTGGGGTCCGCCGGCCTGTTGCTGGGCTTCATCGCGTTGGTGATTTCGTGGATTCCGTTCGTCGGCCTGCTCGCGGTCTTGCCCGCGCTGGCGGCGATTCTGCTGGGCGTCGTCGGTTTCGCCACCGC
This sequence comes from Tepidisphaeraceae bacterium, assembly GCA_965214125.1. Lineage (GTDB taxonomy): Bacteria > Planctomycetota > Phycisphaerae > Tepidisphaerales > Tepidisphaeraceae > CBDCBA01. The sequence continues at coordinate 401,103 of CBDCBA010000024.1, read as the reverse complement.
CACGGTCAGCCGCCGCACGAAGCGGGGCACGCCGGTCATGGCCACGCTTGTCGGCGTGGGGGCGTTGTTCCTCACGGGCGTCTCGACGTTCATCGGCGCGATGGCCGCGCTGCCGTACGGCGGAGCGATTGCGGCCGACCAGGCGCAGGTCGAGCTCGAGCATGCCTTGGCCCGCAATGGCACGAGCGACGCCGACGCTGCCCGCATCGGCGAGGAAGTCGGCGACACGCTGCGCAACTTCGCCAAGCCGGAGAACTGGCGCGACGGCATCAGCTTCATGCACCGCTTCGGCCTGTTGCAGGAGGACTTCGAGCGCGACCTGCGCCACACCGGCACGCTCGACTTCGCCCGCCGCGCCGAGCTTCTGGGCGACTTCGAGGCCGACCTTGCCACGCTCGCCCGCCGGGCGGGGATGGACCTGTCGCGTGACGACGTACGCACGGTGGTCGAGGCGATCCAGAGTCGCGAAGAGGAGCGTCGCGCCGAGCGGGCCCGCTGGCACTCGCGCTACGAGGCCTACGGCGATGTCCGCTTTACCACCGGCGGCTGCCAGCGGTATCGGACGACGCCGTACTGAGCACGATCCGCCCGCGCGGACTGGTGAATGCGGTTGCTTGTTAGCCGCCCCGCCTCGCGGGGCGCGTGGATGGGCATTTAGCGCCCCCCGAGGCGGGGCGGCTAACGACAAGTCGTGGGAGGACGCGCACGATCCACCGTGTTCTCCGTAGCCGCAGAACTCGCCCGGCGGCGACCTGTGTGCGAAGTTCTTGCACGGCGTCGGCCGTGCGGCGACAGTGGGCGGCGTGGCAGACCCTGTCGAACCGATTCTTCCCGGCGCCCGCATCGGCCTGCTCGGCGGCGGGCAGCTCGGCCGCATGTTTGGCATCGCGGCCCGAAGGATGGGCTACCGCGTTCACGCCCTGGACCCTTCGGCCGACTGCCCGGCGGGCCAGGTGGCGGACCTCGAGCTGAACGTGCCTTATGACGATGTCGACGCTGCCGTCGCGTTCGCCCAAGGCGTGGACGTGGTGACATTCGAGTTCGAGAACGTGCCGGCCGAAACGCTCGCGGCCGTCGCGGAGGTGCGGCCGGTGCATCCGTCGCCGGGCGTGCTTCAGGTCTGCCGGCACCGGCTGCGCGAGAAGAAGTTCCTGAAACAACACCGCTTTCCGCACGCCGAGTGGCGCGAGGTGCGGTCGCCGGGCGACGTGGCCGCGGGCGTGGCGGAGTTCGGCGGCGGCATTCTTAAGACGGCGGAGTTCGGCTACGACGGCAAGGGCCAGACGCGGCTGCACGCCGACGCCGATGCCGCCGCGTGCGACGCCGCCTGGGACCGGCTGGGCCGGCCGGCCTCGGCCGTGTTGGAGGCCGTCGTCCCGTTCGACTGCGAGCTGAGCGTGATCGTCGCCCGCACGGCCGAGGGAGCGTGCAGGCCGTTTCCGGTTGGGCGAAACGATCATGCGAGTGGCATCCTCGACGTCACGACAGTGCCCAGCGGCCTGCCGCCGGCGGTCGAGCGCGAAGCGGCCGCCCTTGCCGCGGCGGTCGCCGACGCGCTGGACGTGATCGGCGTGCTGGCGGTCGAGATGTTCCTCGTCGTCGACGGCGGCGGGGGTGGTGGCCAACTTCTTGTCAACGAACTCGCCCCGCGCCCGCACAACAGCGGCCACTGGACCTTCGACTTCTGCGCCACCAGCCAATTCGAGCAACAACTTCGCGCCGTCTGCGGCCTGCCGCTGGGCGACACGACCGCACTCGCCGGCGGCATCGCGATGGCCAACCTGTTGGGCGACTTGTGGAACGACGGCGAGCCGCGCTGGCCGGCGACGCTGTCGCGGCCGAACGTGAAGCTCCACCTTTACGGCAAGAGCGAGGCCCGCCCCGGCCGCAAGATGGGCCATCTCACGGCCTTCGCCGACGCGCCCGACGTTGCAAGACGCGCGGTGGTCCAAACGCGCGATCTGCTTCGAGGTAAATCATTGTGAACGACCCCACTACCCCGTCGCCCGCCACCGCTGAGCCCGTCACGCTCGAGTACGCCCACACGCGGCCTGGCGCCGGCATCGGACGCAACGGCAAGGACGTCATCACGCCGCCCGATCAGGCGTCGTTGCCGACGCGATGCGTCGTCACCGGTGATGATCCCGACGACGCGGTCGCGGCCGGCACCGATCTGGTCCGCGTCTCCCGCACCCTCTCGTGGACGCCGACGTGGTTTCGCGTGATCGCGATGTCGGGTTCTTCCTGTTTCGCCCGCTGCTTCTCGTGGCGATCATCGCCTACTTCTTCGTGCGCAAGAAGGTGCGCGTCGAGTACAGCGTTCGCCGCGACGTGCGGTCGAAGCGGCGGTGGACGCTTGGCATCACGATGACGGTCACGCTCGCGTTGATGGCCCTGGGGATCTAGGTGGGCGTTGCGTTGGAGAATCCGGCTTGGGCCTTCGCTGCCTTCATGATGTTCCTCTTTGGCTTGATCGCGCTGGTGGTAAAGGGACGAACGCTTCACGTCCGGCGTGTCTGGCCGGATCGCGCGGTGCTCGGCGGCTTCGGCGAGGCGTTCCTCAACACCGCCGAGTTCGACTTCGACCGCGGCATCACCTCGGGCACAAGCGGCCGTGGCTTTGACGTGATCCCGAAATAGGCGTTACTCCGGAGAAACCCGCCAAAGGATCGGCTCGGCCGCCAGCACGAGCGGGCCCTCGGGCGCGACTGCCTGTATTGCCTGCACCGCCTGGCGCAGCCCGCCAGCCCCGGCCGGCGCGGCCGTCCCGCCGACGCTCCATTGCGCGTCGAGGCGAACGCGATCGCCCGGCGCAAGGTCGAGCGCGGTTATCAGGCCCGACAGGTCGAGGTCGATTACGTCGACCACCTGCTCGCCCGCTTGGTGCATGCGTTTGGGCAGGGCGAGCTCCGGCAGCCGGATGCGCCCGTTGACGCTCCAGCGCAGCAACAGGCAGTCGGCCGCGGCGCCGCGGGTGAAGACCGCTCGCTCGGCCGCGAGGCGCAGCGTCGTGCCGTCCAGCGATGCGACCATCGTGCCGGGCGCCGCGGCGAGCGTGGGCAGCGATCGGTTGGCGAGCGCGTCGGCGTCGAGCACGACCGGCGAACCCAGCGTCGGCCCCGCGGGCGTGCCATCCATCTTCACCCACACGGCCGCCTCCTCGGCGGCGACCGCTCGCTCCGCCAGCACGCGGCCGTCGGGGGCAAGCACCTCCACCGTCCACTCGCCCGGCGCATCGAGCGCGACCGCCGCCACGCGGAGCGGGCGATCGGGCGTGGGGACGCCTTCAACCTGCGACACCGCCACGGCCTGCCGAAGGCGCTCGGGTCGATCCGGGCGGGCGCGGATGGCAACGGGGCCGACGATCTGCAACGATTCGCCCGCCGCGCCCGCCTCCCGCAGCGCGTCCCACGCCTCGGGCGGCGGGGCGTTCGCATCATCGCACAGGACGTAGATGAGCAGGCCGCTGGGTGCGTCGACCTCCTCGCCCGAGATGCCGACGCGAATGCCTGCGTCGAGCGGCGTCAGGGCGTTCAGGTCGTCGAGCGTGATCACGGCCGGAATCTGGCCGACGCAGAACGCCAAAGCGAGCATCGTCAGGAGCATGCGTCCGACACGCGCGGCGACGCGGGGAGTTGCTTCGCGGGCGACTCATAAGATCGCGTAGTCGACCGGCTTGAGTTCTTCGCGGGTGGCAACGTGGTTCGTCGCCTCGCTCGCGCAGGACGTCAACCCCACGGCGAGATCCATCTGGGCGACCAGCTCCAAGACGTGGCCGGCTTTGCTCAGCGGCGGGCCGATCGTCATCTCGCCGGGGCGTTCGGAGTCGGCGGGGGCGAAGGTAACGTTCATGAAGACGTTGAACGTCCCCGGAATCTGGTCCGGATCGACGCCGAAGTCGGCCAGGGTGTCGCGCAGGTTGCTGAAGCACGACGGGTGCGATCCGTCGTCGCCGTAGAGAAGCTGGTACATCTCCGACGAGCAGGGCGTGAGCGTGGCGTCGTGTCGCTTGCAGTCGTCGCGGCCGATCTCGAACATCGGCCGGCTGCGATTGCTGTAGAGCGCGTCGCCGGTCGTGAGATACAGGCGGTTCGCGTAGTCGATGCTGCGTCCGGCGCTGAAGACCTCGCTTGTCGCCCGGCCGTTCTCGAAGCCGAACATCAGCAGGTCCGCCACCTGCCCGCCGAAGGGGTCGATCACGCGCAGCGTCTGCCCCTTGCGCACGACGAAGGCCGCGCCACTCGTGGGCGGAATGCGGTTCACTGCGGAGCCACTGAGGTCGCGGAAACCGGGGTCCTGTTGAATCGTTGATATGCTCATGGCTTAGCTCCGGCTCCGTCTCTTCGTGCCTCCGTGGTGGGTCCGCCCGAGCTTGAGCAACCGATGGAACGGGCACTTGCTCGGCACTTTGGCCTCGAAGTCAGGCGACCAGTCGTCCTCCACCGCCCGGCCGCTGTACTGGCGGGCCTCGCTGTCGTCGCCAAAGTCGCGAAGTACAGGGTTAACGCTGCCCTGTAGCTGCTGGTCCTTGCGGCGGATCACCTGCTTCATGCGCTCCATCTTCCCCTCTTGGCGTAGGCGCTCGAACTGGTCGTGGGCGTTGAAGACCAGCGTGGGCCAGGGGAAGCGGCGGCTGATGCGGCTGGCCGCCGGGTGCAGGCCCACGATGAAGAATGCCCGGCCGGCAAAGCTGAAGGAAAAGTGCGAATCATCCGGATCGTGGCTGACCTCGCCGTCCCAAGCGTGCAGCGGCGCATCGGCGTCGTGCAGGGCCTGAAGCTGTTGCCACAGCGCCCGCTCGAACTGCCGCTCGTCGAGCGACGGCGAGCCGTAGAAGACAGCGGCGAACGTGGCGAAGTGGGCGTCGATCGAGTCAAGTTCGTGGCGGAAGCGGAACAGGTCGCGGCAGAGCCCGACGGTGGCGTCGCCGTCGCTCAACTCGCCGTAGATGCCCAGGCGGTAACTGGCGTTGTTGACCGCCGACTTGGCGCCGACGCACGGATAATTTGAGTCGCCGATAAATGCGCGAAACGCGCCGTCCACGGCCGAGGCGGTCAGGGAGTCGCGGGCGGCGTCGGCCCCGGCGTCGAGACGCCGCACGCGGTCTCCGCCGTCGGGGGCGTGATAGCTCGAGGCGGCGCGGTGGCGGGGCGAATCGAAGGGATTGCGTGGGATCCCCCCACGATCCGCCGACTCGGCGGGTGGCGCCGGAGGAGCGCTTGTCGACGTGCGGGTCGGGCTGTCCATCATGTGACGGTTGTGTTGAAGCGGCGGGCAATTGATCCGGGTAGCGTCTTGCAAAGTCGCTGCCGCGCGGAACTTTCAACATTCGCGACGCTCACGCTCGGCAAGAAGCGCGTGAATCCGCAATGCCCAACTCGCACTGCCTGGCCCGCTATACTGCCCGACCCTTCACGGGCCCGTAGCTCAATTGGGAGAGCGCTTGCCTTGCACGCATGAGGTTGTCGGTTCGATCCCGATCGGGTCCACTTGCCGCCCGCATCACGGGCGGCAGGCGGCGTGGTGGAGCAATTCGACCGACTCGCCCGACGGGCCGCGCACGAAGGCGTAGCGGACGCGGCGATCGGCGTCGCCGTCTCGGCCGATTAGGGTCGTCTCGCGCGGCGAAAGCGTGACGCGGCCGCCGTGGCGAACCGCCGCCTCGACCGCCGCGTTAACATCGTCGCACCCGATCGCCAGATGCATGAGTGGCGAGGGCCCGCTGCGGCCGCTCTCGGGTTCATCAAGGGCCGTGTTCGGCGAGTCGGACGGAGCGAAGAGCTCGATCATCGCCGCATCGTCGGCCGCGCCGGGGCCGCCGAGCATGGCAACGCGGCGGTCCTCCTCCTCGAAGGACGCGACGATCCGCAGGCCCAGCCCCTCGGTGTAGAAGGCGAGGGAGGCGTCGAAGTCGCGGGCCTCGATCGCGAGGTGGTGCAGGTTGTTCATGGCGGCCCGCCCCCGCGAACGCCGTGCCCCGGCGGCGGGCAAAGTGGCGTAGAATGCCCGCGATGAGTCCCACCGCCGCCGTTGTCGTCCTGTCGCTCGCCGCCGCGGGCGTGGTCTTTGCCGCCGCCCCCACCACGCCCGACGCGGACCCGGCCACCCGGCCCGCCTACCCGCAGGCGAAGACGGTCGACATCGTCGATGACTACCACGGCACGCCCGTCGCCGACCCCTACCGCTGGCTCGAGGAACCCGACGCGCCCGACACCCGCGACTTCATCGACGCGCAGAACGTCGTCGCCGACGCCTACCTGAACACGCCGGCCCGCGACCGCATCCGCGCCAGATTAGAAGAACTCGTCGACTACCCGCGCGTCGGCGTGCCAGAACTGTCGGGCCAGCCCGAAGGCAGCGGCTTCGGCGACGGCGGCACGCGGCTGTTCGTCAGCAAGAACACCGGCCTCCAGAACCACAGCGTCCTCTTCACGAAGGGGCCGGGGCAGGAGAAGTTCGTCGAGCTGCTCGACCCGAACCAATGGAGCGACGACGGCACCACCGCCCTAAGCGGCGAGTGGCCCAGTGACGACGGCACCACCCTCGCCTACGGCGTCAGCGTCGGCGGCAGCGACGACAAGGTTGTCAAACTCCTCGACCTCCGCCCCGGCAAGTTCGGCGAGGTATACCCCGAGACGCTCGAGCACATGCGCTTCAGCGGCATCAGTTGGCACCCCGGCACCCGCGGCTTCTGGTACGGCAAGTACCCCGTGCCCGGCACCGTGCCGCCCGAGGAGGAACGCCTCAACCAGAAGGTCTACTGGCACGACCTCGAGAGCGACCCGAGCGAGGATCGCCTCGTCTACGAGAACCCCAACGACCCCGAGCTCAGCGCCTGGCCGACCGTGACGCCGGGCGAGAAGTACCAGCTCATCTACACCAGCCGCGGCACGGATCGGCGGGCGGGCATCCTGTTCCGCGCGATGTGCTGCGACCCCGGCCAAATGGGCGGCTGGACCCAGCTCTTCGCCCCGCAGGTGGCCGAGTACGAGGTGATCGACGACCCGACCGTCAAGACCGAGCAGGGCGAGAAGACCTACCTCGTCGTCTTCACCAACCAGGACGCCCCCGCCGGCAAGGTGGTGAAGGTCGACCCCCACGCCGTCAACCCCGCCCGCGCGCTCGCGGGTGCCAAGCCCGGCAAGGGCGAGCCGGGCGGCGAGGGGGGCATGACCACGCTCATCCCCGAGCCGACCGAGCCCGGCGTGCAGATCGAGGCCGTCCTTCGCGCGGGCGACCGCTACGTCGTGCAGTACCTGCGCGACGCCAAGAGCGAACTGAAGCACTACGCCCTCGACGGCAGCGACGAGCAAACGATCGACCTGCCGACCGTCGGCACCGTGGCCGGCATCAGCGGCGACATGCACCACGACCGCATCTACTTCGGCTTCACGAGCTTCACCTACCCCACCACGCCCTTCGAGTACGACCTCAAGACCGGCGAGATGACCGCCTTCGCCGACAACTCGCCCGAAGGCTTCGACCCCGAGGCGTATGAGACGACGCAAGTTTTCTATGAAAGCAAGGATGGGACGAAGGTCCCGATGTTCATCACCCACAAGAAGGGCCTGGACCTCGACGGCGCAAACCCCACGCTCCTCTACGGCTACGGCGGGTTTAACGTGAACCTCACGCCCGGCTTCAGCAGCACGCGGCTTGCATGGCTCGAGCAGGGCGGTGTCTACGCGATGGCCAACCTGCGCGGCGGTGGCGAGTACGGCCAGCCGTGGCACGAGGCGGGCAAGTTCGAGAACAAGCAGAACGTCTTCGACGACTTCATCGCCGCCGCCGAATACCTCATCGATGAGGGCTACACGAAGCCCGACAAGCTCGCGATTCAGGGCGGCAGCAACGGCGGCCTGCTGACGGCGGCCGTCGTCCTCCAGCGGCCCGAGCTGTTCGGCGCCGTTCACTCGGCCGTGCCGGTGATCGACATGTACCGCTACCACACCTACGGCACCGGCCGGTTCTGGACCGTCGAGTACGGCAATGCGATGGAGGACGCCGAGGCCTTCGAGTACCTCAGCAAGTACAGCCCGCTGCACAACGTCGGCGGGGACGTCGACTACCCGCCGATCCTCGTCACCACCGGCGACGGCGACGACCGCGTCGTCCCCGCCCACAGCCTCAAGTGGGTCGCCACGATGCAGGCGAACAACCCCAACACCGAGGCCGTGCTGCTCCGCTACGACGTCGGCTCCGGCCACGGCGCCGGCAAGCCCATCAGCAAGGCCCTCGACGAACAAGCCGACGTCTACGCCTTCCTCGCCCGCGCCCTCGACATGAACTGGCAATAGTTCACCACGGAGGCACAGAAGACACGGAGCAGAAGAAATGATTGGATCCCTGTAGCAGGTAGCTGCGGGTCCACGACCCGCAGTCTGACGACCACTAGAATGCCGCATTTTGCTGACGAACTCATTAACGCGATGGAGTCAAAGCGCTCCCGCATCTGCGTCGGCATCGACCCGAACCCGGCGAAGTTCCCACCAGAAATCGCCCCGACCTCGAACGACCCGCGGGCGATCATCGACAGCTTCTACGCCTTCGTCGTCGGCGTCCTCGATGCCGTCGCCGAGCACGCGGCCGCGGTGAAGTTTCAGAGCGCCTACTTCGAGCGCTACCACGCCGAGGGCGTCGAGGCCTACTACTCCCTCGTCGCCGAGGCCAAGTCGAAAGGCCTCGTCGTCATCGGCGACGCCAAGCGCGGCGACATCGGCTCCACCGCCGAGGCCTACGCCGCCGGACACCTCGACCCGATCGACACTGAAGACGTCGACACGCCCGACGCTCTGACCGTCAACCCGATGCTCGGCCTCGACACGCTTGGGCCCTTCATCGCCGCCGCCGACCGCCACGCCAAGGGCCTGTTCGTCCTCGTCCGCACCAGCAACCCGGGCAGCGCCGCCCTGCAGGACGCCGAACTCGCCGACGGCCGCACCTGGTCCGAAGCCCTCGCCGACGGCTTGCACGACCTCGCGCAAAAGAACGTCGGCACGAGCGGCTACTCCAACCTCGGCGCCGTCGTCGGCTGCACCCAACCCGCCGCCATGACCTCCCTCCGCCGCCGCCTGCCGACGTCGATCTTCCTCCTCCCCGGCTACGGCACCCAAGGCGGCACCCCCACCACCGCCCGCGCCGCCTTCAACACCCCCCACGACGACAACCACGGCGCCCTCATCTCCGCCAGCCGCAGCGTCACCTACCCCGACCGCCACGACAACGAACCCTGGCAATCCGCCATCGCCCGCGCCGCGAGGGAAATGAAGCAAGCCGTCGGCTAGATTGACCTCATGGTCATCCGCCGGCTCATCTGGCCCGCCGACCGCGTCGAGCACATCGCCCGCCACGGCATCACGCCCGCCGAGGTCGAGGACGTCTGCTTCACCGGCAACCCGCTCGTCCTCCAGGCCAAATCGCGGGGAGGTGGGGAAGGCGGCGGTGGTGTTGGGTCGAACCCGACGTATTATGTCCTTGGCCGCACCGCCGCCGGCCGCTACTTGTTCTGCGTCATCATCGCCTTCCCCGACGGCAACGGCTATCCCGTCACCGCTCGCCCCATGACCGACGCCGAACGCCGCCGCTACCAACAGCGGAGATCGCCATGACAAAGCCCACCACCCCCGCCCTGCCCGTCACCGATTCCGTCCGCGAACTCGCCGAGTTCTGGGACACGCACGACGTAACCGACTTCGACGCTGAACTGGAGGCGGTCGATCAACCCGTGCTCGCGCGGGATGAAATCCACGCCATCACGATTCCCCTCGCCGCGGACCAAGTTGAGGAAGTAGGGCGCCTCGCCGAAGCGGCGGGCACGACACCCGAGCATTTGCTGCGACGCTGGGTGACTCGGAAGCTCGACGCTCGCACGGAGAGCAACGGTGCCTGATCCCCTTAAGCCCTTTGATCCCCATCCGGCCCCTCGCCTTGTCACCGCCTACCCCGCACCATGAGCCACGCCCGCATCAAGGAACACGACCGCGTGGTGCTGACGGCAGACCTGCCCGCCGAAGGTTTGCAAGCCGGCGACGTCGGCACGGTCGTCCACGTTTATGAGGACGAGGGCTATGAAGTCGAGTTCGTCGCCCTCGACGGCACGACCGCCGCGGTGGCAACCGTCCGCGCGTCGCACGTCCGCCCCGTCGCCGCCGGCGAGCTGCCCCACGCGAGGCAGCTTACCGTCGCCTGAGCCCGCCACCCTCTGCCCGTGGTCGTCCGCCGTCTCACGGAACGGTACCTGACCTCTTCAATCCTCCTGATGCGGGCCTGATCGAAAAACCGGCCTCCCCTAGCAGGGAGGCCGGTTTGCTTCCAAAATGCGACGACCACGTCAACGCAGATATACTTCACCGTGGCCGAGGGGAAGCCCATCATGAGCATCGACGACAATCATCACACCGATGTTGGGGTCATCGGTTCTGATCACGAAAAGCCAGTAGTTGCCGTCCTCGGTCTGGTATATGCACCGTCCGTGCTGCACGAGTCGCCTCCCGCCGAGGTCCGCAGAGGTTAAGGTGTTTACGTACTCGGTGGCAGCGCGATGCGTACGCGACGGCCACGCGTTCAACGAGATCAACGAGCCGCGCAGCGTAACTCGGAGAAAGAACGGCGCGAGCAGTGTGGGGCGCGACGTCGCCGAGTGAGCGGCGGTTCTACCAGCGGTGATAGACCGGCCGTACTGGTTCCTGGGACCACGGTACACTGCGGCCCGAGATGCAGCGGCTCGAGAAGCGGCCGCGCGTGCAGCAGCGCTGCGGGCAGCCGCGCCGGTGGCGGCGCTGCGGGCACCGGCACCGCCGCCAAGCCGAAGCAACCATAGCAGGGGATTCGCGCCCGCGGTTGCAGGCATGGCCAGCGAACCGATCAGGGCGACGATGATGATGAGAGTGGGTTTCATTTTTCCTTTCGTTCGAAACCCGGTGGGAAAGCCATCGACAACCGGTGGCAACGTGAAAGTTGTTGGTCGCGCACCTCCGCAAGTCGTGCGGGGAACAGCGGGCACTATGAGCGAAATTGGTGGCGTACCTCACCCTAATGCCCGCATTAGCGGTCGTTGTCGTCGGTGAGCCCGGCGCGACCTAAGCTGGGAAGGGTCCAGTCTATGCCGCAGGTCTCACTCACCCTCAAGCTGCCGCCCGAGCCGCCGCCGTCTGACGACGCCGACCGGCTTTCGAAGTTGAACGGGCAAATCGAGCTCAGGGTCGAGCAAAGCGGCTCGCGCGATGCGGTCGTATGGCCTAAATCCAAAGATCGCCTGCGAGATTATCAAGTTGAAGGCGTCCTGCGCCTTTTACTCGCCGTCCAAGAAGCGCGTGAAGGTCATCCGCAGCAGCAGGAAAGCAGTGTGGTCGAGTTGACAAGTTTGGCGTCTGGTCCCTACGCAGTGTTTGGGGCGAAGATCACCGACACTCTGAAGCACTGCGGCAAGGCCAAGCAGAACTCCAACAGCTTGACAAGGGCCTTAGCCAAAGGCCAAGGCTTCTCCGTCAGCATTAGCGGTGGCCGGCCGAGCATTTCCGTCGATAAAGACGTGTCGGTGGCCGTTCTAATCGACGGGCGTGCAGCTTCGACCCAAGACATGCGGCGGTGGCTCGACGCGGCGTTGCATCCGGCCGGCGACACGACGGCGATACCGCACCTGCGGGCCGGCTCGCTCGACACGAGGACGCAGGTGCTGTACGTCCCCGTGATGGGTGCTCTTGCGCCGTCGTCCGTTGTGCTCCGCAGGGTGCCGGATGAGAAACGACTGCCGGATGATATTGAGCAACTTGTTGATCTTGCCTACGAGAGCTTCATCTTCAAAGACACGGACCGGCCGAAAGGGATCAGGCATCTACCCGACCAACGCTACCTCGCGCCGGTCGGATTCGTGGCGAATGATGGCCATGACTTAGATGACCTAGGCGAGCATCGTTTCGAACTTGAAGAGTCGAGCTTTCGGGCGTTCCTGGCATTCGCTGCGAGCGACGGACTAGTTGAACGAGATAAACGGTTCGCGCGCCTAAGGGGCTTGGTGAGTGAGACGAGCGACGCCCGCCAACCTGTCGTCGCCACACTCTCACTCGGCGTTCGCGTCCTAGTGCAAACCAGCGATCAACATCTGCTAGTCTGCTCTCGCACTTCGTTGCCGAAGATCAACCCAGAGTGCTGGTCAGTCAGCGCAAATGAAGGTGTACGCCTGCACGCGTACGAGGAGTTCATACGCGTTGCAGGTCATCCACCGCGACTCGACGTGTATGTCAAGCGAGCGCTCGGGGGAGAACTCGGACCGTATGGCCTCGACTGGACGGGACAGGTACCGAGATCGTTTGTGCTCAGTGTCTACCAGAACAGCTACGCGCAGTGGGGAGTCGGCGTGTTGGTATTGGCCGACGAGACCGCAGAGCAACTGCGCGACCGACTAGTCGAGGTCTCGCGTCTCAACATAAAGGATCCTAAGAAGCCGAAACATTTCTGGGAGCACGGCGGCTTTGACCTACTACCCGCTGGAAGCGAGGAGATTTTCCTGCGAGCCGTTCAGGAGCGACAAAGGGCCGAACCGGACCGGTTCTGGAGCCGGTGGTATGGCGGCGCGTTTGAGACGTTCGCATCGTACTTCCGGTGGAAGCAACTCGACCTAGAATTCGACCAGAATCTATCTGCAATCGAAGGCGTTGAAGCAGCGATGATTCGCCTATGGAGGGCGGCCAACCAACTTGGTCTCTCGCTTCAATTGGTGGATTCCGTGAACTCAAAGATATTCCGGAAATAAATTGGCATATGAGTTTTGGAAGGAGAAATCGAGGGCAGGCTACGTTACCGCTCGGCGGACGCTGTCAGCCGGCTCGCTGCGGGATACGGTCGACGACCTGCGGGCGGACGCAGGGAGCGTGCAGGTAGGCGGGAGGAACCTTGAAATTGCTGCGGGGGCCTTGCAAGTTGCCCGCAGCGACCTGCACGCGGACGCCGGCAACTTGCACGCGATCGGGAGATTTTTGCACGTTGCTGGGAGCGACGTGCAAGTTGCCGGGGATGACGTGCAAGTGGGCGCGGGGAACTTGCACGCAGACGGAACGCACTTGCAAGTTGCCGGGAGAAATTTGCAAGTTGCTGACGTCCGGGTGGCGTTATTCGGGCGGGAACGCGGGTGAGGAGGGGGTGGGGCCGGTAACACGCGATTCGTGAGGTGGGTTGAGACCCACCCTACGGGGTGGTGGTGTGCCGCACGGGCGGATCGCGAAGGGGGGAGCGGGCGAGGTTAATGGAAATCTCGAGGGCGTCTCAAGCCGCCTTGCGTGCGGGTCGAGACAACGGGTGGCCGCGGGCGAGGCAAACGTCGCCTTCGCATTGGCGGCCCGCCACCACCCACCACCCATCCGAAACCGCGCGACGGCTCGAGTGTCGCGCTACTGCAAAGGACTGCCGTCATGTACGAAAGCTATCTCCCCACCCGTGAAGCGAACCTTCGCTCGTTCCTCGCTAATCTCGATGACTACGTCACGGCCAACAGTGCGTCAATCGGGATCGATGAGAAACTGCTAGGCGAGCTCAACTCGGCCGTGACGGCGTGGGTCGATTTGTTCGATGTCTGCGAGTCGCCCGCCACGCGGACGCCGGTGAAGATCGAGGAGAAGCAGACGCAAAAGCCGATCACGGTCGCCAAGGTGCGCGAGGTCGTCAACGTCATCCAGGCCTTCCCCGGCACGACCAACGGGGCCCGCGAGGCGATGAACCTGACCATCCCGGACGACGAAAACACGCCGATTCCCGTGCCCGCCAGTTCGCCGCAGGTGTCGGTGCTGGGCGTGAGGAACCGGCAGGCGACGATCGAGATCGCCAACGCCGACGGCTCGCGGGCCAAGCCGTTCGGGGTCAAGGGGGCGTGCGTTTTCACCTACGTTGGCGCGAGCGTGCCGACCGACCCAATGGCGTGGCGAATGACCCTGCTGACGACCAAGCGCAAGGCCGACGTGGTCTTCCCCCTCGACACCCCGGCCGGCGCGACGGTCTGGATCACGGCGTGCTGGACGAACACGAAACTACAGAACGGCCCGGTGGCGAACGCCGTGTCGACGAACCTGCCCGGCGGCATGGCACAGGCGGCGTGAGTTTGAATGCGGAATGAGGAACGCTGAATGAGGAATGGCCGGAGGTGTGGCCGTGACTCGCGTTCCGACTCCGCCTCCGTTCTGACATTCCTCATTCAGCGTTCCGCATTCCTCATTTCCTTTGCCATGCTTGCGTTACGCGACATCAATCTGCACGTTCGGCCGGCGACGTCGGCGGACATTGATTGGATCGACGCACTACAGCGGCCGGAGTCGAAGTCGCTTGGCTTCATGTTTCGCGGCACGCTCGAAGGGAAGATTGCAAAGCACGAAGTGCTGATCGGCGAGATGGGCGGCGAGCGCGTCGGGTACGTCATCGCGTCGAACAAGTACTTCAAGCGGGAAGACCTCGGCGTCGTGTATCAGATGAACGTCGTGCCGGAGCATCGGCGATCGCTGGTGGCGACGAGTTTGTTGAGGGCGCTGTTCGACTCGTGGCCGAGGGGGGTGAAGCTGTGTTGTTGCTGGTGCGCTCAGGACTTGAAGGCGAACGAGTTTTGGGAGGCGATGGGCTTCGTCCCGCTGGCGTACCGCGGCGGGTCGGCGAAGAAGTCGAGAACTCACATCTTCTGGCAGAAACGCTTGTACGCGGGGGACGTAACGACGCCGTGGTGGTTCCCGAGTATGACGCAGGGCGGGGCGATCGGGGCGGACCGCGTGGTGCTGCCGATCCCGGACGATCAACATTGGAGCGACGCCCGGCCGGTGATCTTTCCAGCAGCCGAAGAACCCGTAGGGTGGGATTCATCCCACCATCTGCCGGGGCCGGAACCAACACCCGAGTCGGATGGTGGGATGAATCCCACCCTACAGGCTTCGTCATACACTTGGCCAAAGGGTGTGGAGGAGCGCGACGGACAACTATGGCGAAGCGGCAAACGACTGATGACCGCGGTGATGGTGCAAGAGGAGTTCGGCGACGCCGGCGGGATGTTCTGGCAGGTGCCGGGCGACGTGGAGGTCGTCGACGAGCTGCCCAAGCCGCTGCCACGCCGGCGGAAGACGGCGAAGAAGCAGGTGGCGGCGAAAAAGATCGACCCGCGTTTGATCGCCTTCGCCCGCGACCTGCGCGACGCTTGGCTCGACCACATCAACGCCGACCCGTCGCGCCTGCTCGGCGAGGCGAAGCACGACGTTGCCAGGCTGTCGCGGGGGAAACGACCGACACCATCGATGCAGTTGCCGGCACCGGAACAGCGTCAGCTTCCCGCGGCGGCGTAAGGTTGGGGCGTGAACGATTTCGCCGGCAAACGTGTGACCGTGATGGGCCTCGGCCGGTTCGGCGGCGGGGTGGAGGTGGCGCGGTGGCTGGTGGGGCAGGGGGCGAAGGTGATCGTGACCGATCTGCAGCCGGCGGGGGCGCTGGCGGATTCGGTGGAGAAGCTCGACGGGTTCGACATCGCGTTCAAGCTCGGCGGGCATGACGCGGCGGACTTTCGCGAGACTGATTTGGTCGTGGCCAGTCCGGCCGTGCCGCCGGGGAGCGATATGCTCAAAGTCGCTCACGGCGCGGGCGTGCCGATTACGACGGAGATCCGCCTGCTCGTCGAGCGGCTGCCGACGCGGCTGACGTTCGGCGTCACCGGGACCAAGGGCAAGAGCACGACCGCGTACCTGCTGGCGAAGATGCTCGCCGGCTGGCGGCCGATCGAGCCGGAGCGGGCCGAGCGCGTGCGAGGGAGGCGCGCGGTGCGCAGCGGGCGGGTCGACCTCGCCTTCGACGGTGAGCGGCGCGTCTGGCTCGGCGGCAACTACGGCGGGTCGCTGTTGAGCGATCTCGAGCATATCCGCGAGACGGATTTCGTCGTATTAGAACTCAGCAGTTACATGCTGCACCACCTCGGCGGGGCGAAGTGGTCGCCGCACGTGGCGGTGGTGACGATGGTCGGCGAGGATCACCTCGCGTGGCACGGATCGGCCGAGGCATATTTGGAGGCAAAGCAGAACATCGTGCGCTTTCAATCCGGCGACGATTACGCGGTGCTGCCGACGTTCAGCAAGGCGGGGCGGGCGTTCAAGGAACGGACGGCGGCGACGATCGTCGAGTACGGCAAGCGGGCGCATTTGCCGGAGGCGTTCGCGCCGCAGTTGCTCGGCAAGCACAACCGCCTGAACGAGCGGGCGGCGTACGCGGCGGCGGCGCTGGCCGGGGTCTACCCGGAGCAGGCGGCGTTCGAGGTGATGGACTTCGCGGGATTGCCGCACCGGTTGGAGTTGGTGTGGGAGGACGAGCGCGGCGTGCGGTGGGTGAACGATTCGATTGCGACGATCCCCGCGGCGGCCGTCGCGGCGTGCGAGGCGTTCGAGGCGGGCAAGGTGATTCAGATTGTGGGAGGAAGCGACAAGGGCAACGACCTGACGCCGATGCGCGACCTGTTGCCGCGGCGGTGCAAGGCGGTGTTGACGATCGGCGCGATGGGTCGGCAAATCGAGGGCGAGTACGTCGGCGACCTCGCGTCGGCGGTGGCGCGGGCGCGGGAGATCGCCGAGCCGGGCGACGTCGTGCTCCTCTCCCCCGGCTTCGCGAGCTACGACCAGTTCGCCAATTTCGAGGAGCGCGGCGAGCTGTTCACCACAGAGGCACGGAGGCCACAGAGTCCGGAGCCTGAAGCCTGACCCCTCTCACCCTCCGTGTTCTCCGTGCCTCCGTGGTGAACCAGCATGTCAAAGGCCAGCAAGCGTTATCACAACCGGGTCGCGAAGCAGTACGACGCGATCTACGACGATGCGTACTGGCGGTTTCACGACGCGGTGACGTGGGAGTTGGTGAAGCCGCACCTGCCGACGAACGCAAACGCGCGGTGCCTCGACCACGGGTGCGGCACGGGGAAGTGGGGGCTGAAGCTGATGAAGAGCGGCTACGCCGTGACGTTCGCCGACCACGCGCCGGCGATGGTGGGCAAGGTGCGCGAGAAGCTCGCCGCGATGGGTGCCAAGGCCGTTGGTAGCACGGCGGTCGAGGCGGACATCGCCCAGATGGATATGATCGAGTCCGATCAGTTCGCCCTCACGCTGGCGATGGGCGACCCGCTGTCGATCTGCTCCAACCCGCAGCGGGCGGCAAACGAGTTGTTCCGCTGCTGCGCGCCCGGCGGCGTGGTCGTCGCGACGGCAGACAACCGGCTGGCGGGCTTCAACGCGCTGCTCGGTCGCGGTGATCTCGACGGTCTTCAACAGCTCGCCAAAACCGGCCGCACGCGCTGGGTGACGGGCGACGCGGCCGAGCAGTTCGAGCTGCACACGTTCCTGCCGAGCGAGCTGCGCCGCCTGTTCGAGCGCAGCGGCTTCGAGGTGCTGGGCGTGGTCGGCAAGACGGTCCTGCCGATCCGCGAGCACCGCGAGCTTCTGGGCGACCGCGATGCTTACCGCCGGCTGCTCAAGCTGGAGCTCGACCTCTGCCGCGACCCGCTTCACGCCGCGCGGGCGGGGCATTTGCAGATCGCCGCGCGGCGAGTGTAATGCTGTCGTGGAATTAGAACGCCGAGAGGTTCAGGAATTGAAGCAACTTGGCCCTTTCCCCAACGAGATCGATGCTTCTTCCGAGGTATTGGAGCAGTATCAACGCCTCTTCAATTCGGTTTCGCCTCCGGTCAGTGATATTGAGGCACGGGCGTTAGCCACTTTGTTCGGAACCGACGAATGTTTCGGAGCCGCATGGACACTTTTACATCTCATTGAGACAGCACCTAGTTGGCCGATCTGGGACGCGATGGGCGGTGACAACGAGTGGCACGAACTGCTCCGCGAGCGGGCGAGACGTGGCGGACACGCGCCTCACTCGTGGTGACACAGGCGCGTGTCGAGGTGGTGTGGCACCTGGTCGGCCGGGCCGAGGTAGCGGACGGTTTTGTCGAGGTAGAGCAACGTGTCGGCGAGGCGGAGGGCGACGAGGTGGTCGTGCGTGGCGCAGGCGACGGCGGTGCCGAAGCTGTCGCGGGCGAAGTCGAGCAGGGCGACGAGCCGGTCGACGGCGGCGGCATCAAGGCCGACGGTGGGCTCGTCGAGCAGCAACACCTTCGGCCGGTTCGCGAGGGCGCGGGCGAGGAACATCTGCTGCAACTGCCCGCCGCTGAGCGATGCCAGCGGCGCGTCGGACAAGCCGTTGCACGCCTTCTCGAGCAGCGTGTCGGCGAGTTCTGCATCCGCGGCCCGCGCGGCGAGGCGTACCGCCTGCCTGCCGGTCATCGGCAAGCCGGCGGGCGCGGCGGGGCGTTGCGGCACGTAGCCGACGATACCGCCGTGCCGCCTTGCCCGCGTCGGGCTCAGCCCAGCGAGCGAGATGGCACCGGTGCTGGCGACCCACCCGAGCGCCGCCCGCAGAAGCGTGGTCTTGCCGCCGCCGTTGGGGCCGACGATCGCGAGGCGTTCGCCTGGCGGTAGTTCGAGGTCGACCCCGTCCAACACGATTCGCCCCTCGCGCTTCACGCTCACGCCGGTCATGCTCAACGCTGCGGGGGGCGACACGGCCCGACCGTAGGTTCGGCGTTGATTCGAGGGCAGTCTGATGTCGAAATCGAGCGGCCGATCGCCTAGAATGCCAGCCCGGCCGCGGCGTCCAAGCGCGGCGAAAGTTCCCGAAAAACCCGCACATTCGATGAGTGATCAAACCCCTCCCCCCGACGACCTGCCGACGCCCGAACCTGACGCGCCGGAGGGTGCGGGTGGGGGTGGCGTCGCGGAACTCATCGAGGACATGAACATCGAACGGGAGCTGCAGGACAGCTACCTGACCTACGCGATGTCGACCATCGTCGACCGCGCCCTGCCGGACGTGCGCGACGGCCTCAAGCCGAGCCAGCGGCGCATTCTCTTCGCGATGGAGAAGCTGAACCTCGGGCCGCGGAGCAAGCACGTCAAGTGCGCCAAGATCAGCGGCGACACCAGCGGTGACTACCACCCGCACGGCGACACCGTCATCTACCCGACGCTCGTCCGCATGGGCCAGCACTGGTCGATGCGTCATCCACTCATCGACCCGCAGGGTAACTTCGGCTCGACCGATGGCGATCCGCCGGCGGCTATGCGGTACACCGAGGCGCGGCTCACAGCCGTTGCATCGGAGTTGCTGGCCGACATCAACCTCGACACCGTCGATTTTCAGCCCAACTACGACGAGCGGCCCGGCAAGGACGAGCCGCTAGTCCTGCCGGGCAAGTTCCCCAACCTGCTCGTCAACGGCAGCACGGGCATCGCGGTCGGCATGGCGTGCAACCTGTTGCCGCACAACCTGGGCGAGATCTGCGACGCCATCGTGAAGGTGCTCGACGAGCCGCAGTGCTCGCTGAACGAGCTGATGCAGATCGTGCCGGGTCCGGACTTCCCGACAGGTGGCATCGTGATGGGGACCGACGGCATCGTCGAGGGGTACAGCACCGGCCGCGGGCGGATGACCCTGCGGGCGCGTCACCACATCGAGGAGACCAAGGGCCGCGCGACGATCGTGCTCGATGAGATCCCCTACGGCGTGATCCGGCGGAGCATTGTCGAGGCCGTCGCCGAGGCGGCCAAGGCGGGGCGGATGGACGACATCGCCGCCGTTAACGATGAGAGCGGCCGCAAGCACGCCTGCCGCATCGTGATCGATCTGAAGAAGGGGGCCGAGCCCGAGGTGGCGATCAACCAGCTCTGGCAGTTCACGCCGGCCCAGGTGACGGTGTCGATGATTAACATCGCCATCGTCGGCCGGCGCCCGCGGACGCTCGGGCTGAAGGAGCTGATCGAGAACTTTATCCTGCACCGGCGCGAGGTGATCGTCCGCCGCACGCGCCACCTGCTGAAGAAGGCCCAGCAGAAGGCCCACCTGCTCGAAGGCGAGATCTACGCCGTCTGCGACATCGACGAGGTCGTCCGCCTCATCCGCAGCAGCAAGACGCGCGACGAGGCGATCGAGAAGCTGCGCGTGCGCAACTTCCGCATCGCCGCTGATCACCCGTACGCACCGCAGATTCCGCAGTCTTTGCTCGAACGCGCCAGCGGCGACGGCGTGCGGCTCAGCCGTGTCCAGGCCGAGGCGATCGGCCGGCTGCAGCTCATCCAACTTGTCGGCCTCGAGATCGAGAAGCTCACGAGCGAGTATCGCGCGGTCGTCGAGCAGATTGAAGACTACGGGCGCATCCTCGCCGACAGCGGCGCCGTGACCGACATCATCCGCGAGGACACGCTCGAGATGAAGGAGAAGTTCGCCGACAAGCGGCGCACCGAGATCGACCGCACCGCCTGGACCAGCGCCAGCCGCGAGATGCTCATCCAGCCGGAGGACGTGGTCGTCACGCTCACGCACAACGGCTACATCAAGCGGCTTCCGCTGGACACCTACCGCGCCCAGAACCGCGGCGGTCGGGGCATCAAGGGGGGCACCACGCGCGACGACGACTTCCTCGAGCATTTGTTCGTCGGCAACACGCACGACCACCTGCTCTTCTTCACCAACACCGGCCGCGTCTACTCGCAGCGCGTGTTCGACATCCCCGAAGGCACGCGCACCAGCGGCGGGCGGAGCGTGGCGCAACTGCTCGACTTCCAGCCGAACGAGACGGTGGCGCGTGTGCTGGCGCTCGAAGACCTGGAGAAGGCCGAGGCGTTCCTGCTGTTTGCGACGAAGCAGGGCACGGTCAAGAAGACGGCCATGAGCGCGTTCGCGAACATCCGCACGAACGGCATCATCGCCATCAACCTGAGCGACGGCGACGAGCTGATCGGCGTCGAGCAGACGAGCGGCGACGACGAGATTCTGCTCGGCACGAAGAAGGGCATGGCCGTCCGCTTCCACGAGGACAGCGACCAGGGCGGCGTGCGCGCGATGGGTCGCAACGCCGGCGGCGTCCGCGGCGTGCGGCTGGGCAAAGACGACGAGGTCGTGGGCCTGCTCGTCGTTCCGAGCGACGACCCCGAGACCGACGCGAACGACGTCGACGCCGCCGACGACATGCCCGACGATTCGCCCGAGGGCGAGGTGACCGACACGACCGGCCCAATGGTGCTCGTCGCCACGGAGAATGGCTTCGGCAAGCGCACGCCCGTCACGCAGTACCGCCGCACGCGGCGTGGCGGCAAGGGCGTGAAGAACCTGAAGATGACCCCGCGCAACGGCGACGTCGTCCGCATCCTCTGCGTCGAGGGCAACGAGGACCTGATGCTCATCACGCAAAAGGGCATCGTCATCCGCACGCGCGTCGGCGAGATCGGCGCCTACAGCCGCGCCGCGGCGGGCGTGCGCATCATGAAGCTCGACGGCGGCGACAAGCTCGTCGCCATGGCCAAGGTTCCCGCCGACGCCGATGAACCCAGCGTCGACGGGGGCGACGAGGTCAGCCCGCAGTCCGACGAAGTCAGCCCGCAGTCCGATGACGCCCCGCCCGCCGACGCCCACGGCCAGCCCGATGGCGACGCCCCGGATGCCGAGGGTGGCAGCGAGTAGGCAGGCTCTCCACCGCGGATCACTTGATCCTCACATCTGTGCGGCTACCCCAGAAGCGTGACGGAGGAAGTGGAGGCGCTTCAGTCCGCGGGCACGCAGCGGCCGGTCGCCCACGTGCGGAGCTCCGCGATCTGCTCGCGGCGTGTGACCGACAGCGGCGGGCTGTCGCGAAGCGCCGCGACGATGCCGTCGGTCGACAGGTCGCCGCCGATCGCGAAGGCGTCGTGCAGGGCCGAAAGGATGGCCTGCTCGATCTCCGCGCCGGTGTAGCCCTCGCTCTCGCTTGCCAGCACGTCGAGGTCGAAGCCGTCCGGCTCGCGACGCCGCCGGCGCAGGTGGATCTCGAAGATCCGCCGCCGCGCCGCATCGCCGGGCAGGTCGACGAAGAAGATTTCGTCGAATCGACCTTTTCGCAGTAACTCCGGCGGCAGGGCGCTGACATCGTTGGCCGTCGCGATGACGAACACGTTCTCGCGGCGCTCCTGCATCCACGTCAGCAGGCTGCCGAACATCCGGCGACTCAGGCCCCCGTCGTTGCTCTGCGCCGCCGCGCCGGCAAACGCCTTCTCGACCTCGTCGATCCAAAGGATGCACGGGCTCATCATCTCCGCCTGCCGCAGTGCGCCGCGCAGGCGCTTCTCGCTTTCGCCGATGTAGCGGTCGTAGAGCGCGCCAACATCCAGCCGCAGCAACGGCCTTTGCCACGCGGTCGCGACCGCCTTGCTCGCGAGGCTCTTGCCCGCCCCCTGCACGCCCAGCAGCAGCAGGCCACGTGCGGGCTCCAGACCGAAGTCGCGGGCACGCTCGGTGCCGGCATCCTCACGCCGAACCAGCCACTGCTTGAGCTTCGCAAGCCCGCCGATGTCGTCGAGGCTGGTGGGCGCTTCGACGAACTTGAGCAGCCCACCCACCGCGAGCGTGCGCTTCTTGTGCCGCAGGACCGACTGCACGTCCTCGCCGTCGAGGCGCTGGTCGTGGGCGACGGCATCGATGATCGCCCGCCGCGCCTGCCGACGGGTCAGGCCGCGCAGGTTGCTGACGATCGACTTCAGCTCACTTGCCCGCAAATCCGCCCGAACCGGCCGCACGGTGCGATGATGCTCGCGCACGGTGTCGCGCACCAACTCTTCAAGTTCT
The DNA here is from genome assembly GCA_965214125.1 of Tepidisphaeraceae bacterium. Taxonomy (GTDB): domain Bacteria; phylum Planctomycetota; class Phycisphaerae; order Tepidisphaerales; family Tepidisphaeraceae; genus CBDCBA01. Next base: position 378,462 of record CBDCBA010000024.1, on the reverse strand, counting down.
TTCTCGCCGGCGTAGGCGAGCGTGTGGGCTGTCAGCAGTTGGCGCGCGAACGGCGGCGGCTCGTCGTAGCCGATCAGCACGATCGTCCCGCCCCCTTGCTCCACACGCAGCAGCGCGTCGCGGAACATGCGCCGCACGGCCGGGTCCTTCTCCAAATGCTCGCTGAGTTCGAGGAAGCAGAAGATGCCGTCGGCCTTGAGATGCTTCTCCACCCACGCCAGCGCCCCGCCGGGCGGCCGCGTGTCGGTCAGCGGGGCCTGATCTTTCACGAGCCCGTCGCGCAGGCCGCGAACGCAGTCCCACACGAACAGCGTCCGCCGCGACTCCAACGCCGCCTCGCGAACAATGCCCAGTGCGTACTGCTCCTCGTTGGTGGTGATCGCGATGCCGGGGTGACGCCCCTCGACCAGGCGCAACAACTCGTTCCGGTTCGTCAGCGGCATACGAGCGGAGTCTAACCGGAGCGCCGGGTTCCACCCCGGCCTCGGATCGAGCGTCAACGGGTGCCAGAGGCCGGGGTGGAACCCGGCCCTCCCGTCTACTTCGACTCATCGAACAGGTCGGGCAACTGCTTTTTGAGTTTCTCGATCTTCGGCAGCGCGTACCGCACGACGTAGGCGTTCCGCGGGTTCTTGATGACGTAGTCCTGGTGATAGTCCTCGGCCGGGTAGAAGGCGTCGAGCGGCTCGAGCGTGGTCACGATCGGCTCGTCATAAATGCCGGCCTCGGCGAGCTGGGCCATGTACGACTCGGCCGCCTGCTTCTGAACGTCGTTGGCGTAGAAGATGGCCGAGCGGTACTGCCGCCCGCGATCGGGTCCCTGGTAGTTCAACTGCGTGGCGTCGTGCATCGGCCCGAAGAAGACCTGAAAAACCTCACCCAGCGTGATCTGGCTCGGGTCGTACGTCACCTTGATCGCCTCGGCGTGCTCCGACTCGCCCATGCTGACCTTCTCGTAGTCGGCCGTGGCCGCCGTCCCGCCGGCGTAGCCGCTGACCACGTCGGTCACGCCCTTGACGTTCTGGAACACGTGCTCCGTACACCAGAAGCACCCGCCCGCGAGAACGACCTGGGCCGACTCCGCATCGGCGTCCGGGTTGATCGCCTCCTTCGGCGCCGGCGGCGCCTTCACGTTGTCCGCCAGGGCGGAGGTGCCGGGGAGGAACAGCACCAGACCAATCGCGATGAGCAACAGGCCGGCAACGGTGGCGGGAAGAATCGTGCGCATACCCATGTTACGTTCGCTGGCCGCCATTGTTGCGTCAGAACCGCGTCGCCAGCTTTGCCACGATCGTCTCGCCGATGCTCAAACTGGCCGTGGCGGCGGGGCTGGGGGCGTTGAGGACGTTCACGATACGGGCGCTTTCCACCACGCTGAAGTCATCGACAAGTTGGCCGTCCGGGGCGAGCGCTTGGGCGCGGACGCCGGCGGGGGCCTCAATCAAATCATCGGCGGTGATGGCGGGGAGCAGGCGTTGGAGGGCGGTGACGAAGGCGTCTTTGCTGACGCTGCGCCACATCTCGCCGAGGCCGGTTTTCCAGTACTTTCCGGCCATCTTCCAAAATGCCGGGTAGGTCATCGTCTCGGCGAGGTCGAACAGGTTGACGGCGGTCTTGAGGTAGCCTTCGCGCTTCAGGGCGAGCACGGCGTTGGGGCCGCACTCGACGTGGTGGCCGTGCTGGTCGGCGTCGATCATCCGCGTGAAGTGGACGCCGAGGAACGGGAACGCCGGGTCGGGCGTGGGGTAGATCAGGTTCTTGCAGAGGTGTCGGGCGGCGGGTTTGAGCTCAAAGTATTCGCCGCGGAAGGGAATGATCTTCACCGGCGGCTTCTGGCCCGTGAGTTCGGCGACGCGGTCGCTGTGCAGCCCGCCGCAGTTGACAAGGTAATCGCACTTCACGTCGCCCGCCTTGGTTTCAACGACCAGTTTGCCGTCGCGTTCGAGCACGTCGAGCGCGGCGGCGTGGAACCAGATGTCGCCGCCCGCCTCGCGCACGCGGTCGGCCATCTTGTCGACGACCTGCCGGTAGTTGACGATGCCGGCCTCGGGGACGTGGATCGCCTTGATGCCCGCCGCGTGCGGCTCGAGCTCGGCGAGGCGTTCCTTGCCGATAATCTCGCAGTTCACGCCGTTCTGTTGGCCGCGCTCGAAGATGGTGTCGAGCGGGCCGAGGTCGGCCTCCTCGACGGCGACGATGACCTTGCCGCAGAGGTCGAACTCGATGCCTTCGTCGCGGCAGAACTGCTCCATGCTCGCCTTGCCGGCGCGGCAGTTTTTGGCTTTGAGACTGCCGGGCTTGTAGTAGATGCCGCTGTGCAGCACGCCGCTGTTGTGGCCGGTCTGGTGGAAGGCGAGGCGGTCTTCTTTTTCCAGGATGACGATCTTCTTGCCGGGATGTTGGCGGGTGAGCTGATAGGCGGTGGCGAGCCCGACGATGCCGCCGCCGACGATGACGATGTCCGCGTGATGCATGGCGGTCAGCCTAGCCGTTCGAGCCGAACAGGTCGGCCTCGGGCGTGGCCCGCTTGCTGCGCGGGGAGGCTTTGAAGGTCCGCACGTCGCCGGTCGGCGGCAGATCGACCTTCGCCCCGCCGAGCAAGTCGGCGATCGTCAGCAACTGCACGCGCGGGTGGTTCGTGCCCCACGGCGAGTCGTAGAACCCGGCCGAGGCGGCTTCCCTTCGCATCGGTTCGGTCGGGTCATTCATGCTGATGAGCACGCCGATGACGGCACCTCCCTCAGCCTCGCGATCGAGCGTGCCCACAAGGTCGCGAACCATCGCCACGCCGACCTTGCCGGCCTTGACGCTGAAAATCACGCTCTTGGTCCTGGCCGACTTCCGCTCCTCGTCGCTGAAAAAGAGCTTGCCATCGATGCCCTTGTCGGCCCCCTTCTTCGCACTGCTCGCCACGCGGGCGTTGGCCAGGCCCAGCGCCCACGCTTGGAACTGGAACGGGTCTTCCTTCGCCAGTTGATCGGCCCCCTTGAGCGTGGTCGGCTCGCCGACGACGCGGTAGTCCTTCTTGGCCTCAAGCCCGAAGCTGCCGGCGAGGCGGGTCTTGATGAGGTTGACAGCCAAGTGTGTTACGTCGATGCCGATCCAGCGCCGGCCTAGCTTCTGCGCCGCCACGACGGCCGTCCCGCAGCCGCAGAACGGATCGAGCACGACGTCGCCCTCGTCGCTGCTGGCCTTGATGATTCGCTCGAGCAACGCCTCGGGCTTCTGGGTTGGGTAGCCGAGGCGCTCGGCGGCACGTGCGTTGATCGGGCGGATGTCCGACCAGATGTCGTCGATTGGCTTACCACGCTGCTCGTCAAGGAAGCGTTTGAAGCGCGGGACGCTCCCAGGATTCGTTTGCACCACCTCGCCGCGCTCATACGCCGCCTGCATCCGCTCCTTCGTCCATCGCCAAACCCGTGTGACACCGAGAAACTCATACGTCAGGTTCGGGCGGTTCTGGTTCGGGTTGATCAAGCTCGTGAGCTGATACCGACGCCCGTCGTCATCTTTCGATGCGTACTTCTCCGCCGTTTTCTCATCGAGGTCGGACTCGTCGTACGGGACGTACATCACATCCGCATTCCACTTCACCTGCTCTGTTTTGCGGTAGAACAGCAACACATCGTGGTTATTTGGCAGGCGCACGGTCATCAAGGCTTTCGCCGCAGTGCGATCCCAGATGATCTCGTTATTGAAGTTCTCCGGCCCAAAGACCGCGTCGAGCACGAGCTTCAGGTAGTGGCTGGCCGTCGGGTCGCAGTGGAGGTAGAGGCTGCCGGTGTCCTTGAGGACGCGGCGGAGTTCGACGAGGCGCGGGGCCATCATCGACAGGTAGGCCAGCATGTCGCTCTCCGGCACGAGCGTGCGGAAGGCCGCCATCGCCTCGGCGACCTTGGGGTGTTCCATCGCGACGTCGCCGGTCGTGACCTCGTGGAACGCCTCGGCGGCTGCTTCGTCCCAGCGCCACGTGTCCTTGAACGCCTCGATCTGCGCCGCCGCCCGCGTGCCGTCCTGCTCGGCGAAGAGGACGTTGTAGTCGGCGTTCGAGTTGAACGGCGGGTCGAGATAGACGAGATCGACGCTGGCATCGGGGATGTGCTGGCGTAGGACGTCGAGGTTGTCGCCGTAGTAGAGCGTGTTCGGCGCGGCGTCGGGCATGAGATTGAGGAGCGTAATTCAACGAAGAACCCACGGCCAAGGCCGTGGGCTTTGTGCGATTGAAAGAACGCTCCCGCGCCGGGCGCGGGGCGGCCTACTTCGCGTCCGGCTTCTTGCCCTTGCCGCCGCGCTGGAAGCTGAGGCCGCCGCCGAACTTCTTCTGGAAGCGGTCGACGCGGCCGGCGGTGTCGATGAAGGTCTGCTTGCCGGTGAAGAACGGGTGGCTCTTGCTGCTGATGTCGACCTTGACGAGCGGGTATTCCTTGCCCTCGTAGGTAATCGTGTCGTTGCTCGGCACGGCGCTGCGGGTCAGAAACTCGAAGCCGGCGCCGGTGTCCTTGAAGACGACGGGGCGGTAGACGGGGTGGGTGCTCTTCTTCACGGGAAGCGGTCCTGCGGGGCAAGGCTCCGGGCGTGCGACCCGCCGCGATGGTCGGGCGTCAGCCGGGCGGGGACGGTAGGCGCCGCGGCGTCGGGCGACCACATCGTCTTCCCCCCCGGTCACGGCGAGGCGGGAGCCTCGGGTTCTGCCGACAGCGCGATTGTTAATAAAACCCGAGGCTTCCGCCTCGGCGTGGGCGGAGTGGTCGCGTTTCAGTTCTGGATGCGGCGGAAGAGTTCGCGTTCGGCCTCGTCGTATCGCTCGAAGCGCTGGCGGAGCTCGGCGAGGATGCGTTCGACCTCCTCCGGGTCGGCCGCCGGGTCGGCCAAGGCGCCTTCGAGGGCGATGCTCGCGTCTTGCAGACTGCTGGCCCCCTCGGCGAAGCGGCGGGCGGCGTCGTAGAGGTTGAGGTTCTCGCGTTGCTCGCCGTCGGGCTGGTAGAGCAAACGCCACGGGCTGCGCCGGATTTCGGCGCTGGCGAGCTCGAACGTGCGGGCGGTGCTGCCGAGTCGCTCGACGATCGTGTTGATCCGCCCGCGATTGCCGGCGACCAGCCCGCGGGCGGTGGCCGTCGTCTCGCGCAAGTCCTTTGCGACGCCCACCACGTCCTCGGCGGCAGTGTCGACGGTGTCGAGCATGTTCGACAGCCGGGCGCCCGTGTCTTCGATCGTGAGCTGCACGTCCTCCACGGCCGACGTGGCGGCTTGGACGAGGCCCGCGGAATCCTCGGCGAGTTGCGGCAGGCGATCGCTGGCGGCCCGCAGATTAGCGATTGTTCCCTTCAAATCGCCCTTGCCCTGGTCGGAGCCGAAGATGTCGTCGAGATTTCCCACGAATGATTCGGCCGCCCCCGCGGCGCCGGCGAGGTTGTCCGCCACGGCGTTGTAGCGGCCGACGGCGGGGGAAATTTCGCCGCGAATCTCACGGGCCGCGGCCTCGAGCTCGGCGGCGGTGCGATCGAGGTTTGCGAGGATTTCGTTCGTGAGCGGCAGCGTGTCGGAGCGGATGTCGGTAATCAGGCCCTCCACCTGCGGGCCAACACTGCTGACGGTTTGGACCAGATCGCTAAAGGTACCGGCCTGGCCGACGATGGGATTGTCGTCGGTGGGCTCCGCGCCGCTGCCGAGATCGGTGAAGGTGAGCCACACCTGCCCCGTGAGCGTCGACTGCACGCGCACGGTGGCGTCCTGCTTGACGGGCAGATCGTCGGGCAGCAGCACGGTGACGAGGAGTTGGTCGTAGGTGTCGGTGAACTCAATGCTGCGCACCTCGCCCACGGGCTTGCCGCCAACGCGCACCTCGCTGCCGGTTTGCAGGCCGCTGATGTCGTCGCGGATGTCGAAGATCACGGTCTGCCGCTGCCCGCCGGTGATGCGCTTGCCCGTGACGAACCAGAGGACCGTCATTGCCAACACCACCGACAGCAGGATGAAGAGCCCGGCCTTGAACGCGTTCTTGTCGGTGACTCCGGCCATCTGCCGGCCAGTCTATCGTGGCGGCCCTCCCTACGCGGAATCCAGCAGCGATTCCTCATACCCGTCGTTCTGCTGCCGGTCGGTGTAGGGCCCTTCAGTCAGGCCGTGGACGAACTGCTTGATCTTCGGGTCGTCGCTGTCCTGGAACTCCTCCTTCGTGCCGTCGGCGACGAACTTGCCCTCGTCGAGCAGCACCATGCGGTCGGCGACGCGGAAGGCCGAATCCATCTCGTGGGTCACGATCACGCTGGTGACGCCGAGCTGCTGGTTGAGGTCGATGATGAGCTGGTCGACCTGCGCGCTGGTGATCGGGTCGAGGCCGGCGCTGGGCTCGTCGTAGAAGAGGATCTGCGGGTCCAGCGCCAGGGCCCGCGCCAGGCCGGCCCGCTTCTTCATGCCGCCGCTGAGCTCGGCCGGCAGGCGCTCGGCCGCGTTGCGGATGTTCACCAGCTCCAGCTTGATCTTGACGCTGATGTCGATCGTCTCGGGCGCCAGGTCCGCGTGCATGCGCATCGGCAGGGCGATGTTGTCGTAGACGCTCATCGAGTTGAAGAGCGCCCCACTCTGGAACAGCACGCCAATGGTCTGGCGATACTCGTCGAGCTGGCGGTCGGTCATGCCGCAGATGTTGACCGGCGGGCCTAGGTCGTCGGGCAGGTGGACGACGACGCGCCCCTCGTCGGCCCGCAGCGCGCCGGTCATGCAGCGCAGCAAGGTCGACTTGCCGCTGCCCGAGCCGCCGAGGATGACCAGCACCTCGCCGCGCTTGACGTCGAGCTTGATCTGGTCGAGCACGGTGTGGTCGCCGAAGCGCTTGGTCACGCCGTCGACGCGGATGATGACGTCCTCGGGCAGCGTCTCATCAATGTGGCAATCGCCGAAGCGGCGGTCGGAAGCATCGGCCATGGGCCGATGCTAAAGGATGAAGGCGGAAGGATGAAGGATGAACCAGAGTCAGAGAAGAAGCCCACTGGTTCTGCTCGGGTCCATGCTTCTGCCTTCATCCTTTCCCCCGCCTCACCCCACGCCAACCTGGTTGCGGCGGCCCTGCTTGGTGATGAACTTCTGCTCCTCCCAGATGCCCACGCCCTGGCGGTCGCTGAGGGTGAGTTTGAAGACGAACGTGCTCTGGCGGTCGCGGCCGGCGGCGACGCGCACGTCGCTGATGCGCCCGCTGAGAATGTACCCCGCCTGCTGAATGGCCTCGCCGCGCAGCTCCAGCTCCGCCCGGTCGTCGGCCGCCTTGGCCGACTCGTAGCCGGGCGTGATGAAGCGTGCCTGGCGACTTTTCACCGCGTTGGTGCGGATCGTGTCGGTGACGAGCGCCGTGTCGACGTAGGGATCACTCGTGTCGTTGCGCACGCGGTCGAGCTCGACCAGCACCGGCTCGCCGTTGGGCCCGGCCAGGTCGCCGAGGACGCCGCTGGCGAGCATCGAGTTCGTCAGGTCGGCGGCGGCCTCGATGTAATCCTGGATGTCGACGTCGTCGACGCTAGTGATCACGTCGCCGCCGAGCGTGTCGATGCGGCGGGCGCCGCCGTTGTTGCAGCCGACCAGCGGCAACATCGAGAGGGCAGCAAGAGCGAGTGTGGCGCGGGAGAGCGGGTTCATAGATTCAAGTTCGGTTATGGGGAGGAACGGTGCCAAGTTAGTTCGCACGCGAGAGCTTCAGCGTCCAGCCGTCGACGCTGGCGTTCGGGGCGACGCCGTCGAGTGTCATCGTCTCGCGAGCCTTGATCGTGCGGACGCGGTCGTTCTCCAACGCCGGCACGCGGAAGTCGCCCTCGAACCATTCCCACCGCGTCAGGAACGAGGCGTCGCGCCCCGTGTCGTTCGTGACGGCCACCTGCACGTAGAGCGTGTCACCCCGGTTGAACTGGTTGACCTCGGTGACGCTGGCGATGTCGTCGAGCCCGCCGTCGAGCACCACGCTGTTCACGGCGCCGTCGCGCACGGTCACGGTGTTCACCCCCTTGCGGCCGCAACCGGTCAGGGCGAGCGAGAGGGCGAGCAGCGCGGTGGAAAGGATAAGTCGGCGTGGCATTGGCATGATGGATAGGTGGGGTGGCCGTTGATGGACACGCTACACGCCCGCGACGTTTGCCGCCGCGCGCGTGCGCATGCGGCCGGCGCCGCGGGGGATGGAGACGGTCCGCACGATCAGCGGCGCGTCGGGCCGCGTCTGCTTGACGAAGATGACATGCGCGACGGCGTCGGCGTCAAGCGTGACGCCGACGCGCTGGCGGTCGCCGTACAGCGTGAGCCGGCCGTCGACGGGGGCGGGAAAGCTCGCCACCTGCACGCGGCCCGGCAGGGTGCGCCACGAGCGTTGGTCGGCCTGGTTGGTCACGTACTGGTAGCCGATCGTCCCCACGCGGCTGCCCAGGACGATGAGCGCACCCGCGAGCGTGTTCTCCTGGTCGCGCGCCGCCTCGTCGGCGGCGCGGTTGATCGCGTACGCCGCCGCCGCCTTCAGCACGCTGGCGGTGATTGCCCGCGTGAGCCGACGCCCGAAGTCAGCGTCGAACTCCGCCTTCACGATGCCGTCCAGACTTGCCAGCCGGGCCGTCTCGTAGGTGCGCTGGCCCGTGTCGATCCCGATTGAATCGCTCGCCGGCGGCGCGTAGAGCAACGTCGGCAGCGCGATGCCCGGCAGGCCCAGCCGCCCGAACTCGCCGCCGAAGTAGAAGGCCGGCACGTCGATCTTCACCTGGTCCAGCGCCGGCGCAAGCCCCGCCTCGTAGATGACCCACACCGTCTCCTCGACCGGCAGCCCGCTCGCCACGCGGTCGGCCGTCGCGACGTCGGCGGCGAGGTACGGGTTGCGCGGCTCGAGCGCCCGCGCCCGCTCGAACGCGGCAAACCCCCGCTCGGGATCGTCGCCCGTGGCCGTGAAGAAGACGCCCGTCAGGTACTCGACGAGCGGGTTCTGGTAGTTCGCGTACTCGCGCAAATCGTCCGGCGGGTCGATCGCCCGCTGACGTTCGGCAGAGTTGGCGCGGGCCGCGAGGTCGCGTTGAAATCCCGGATCGCCCAGCGCCCGGTCGACATCAACGTTCTCCTGCCGCCCTTGCGCCGCCAGAGCCTTGCGTTGCCGCTCGATTTGAGCGCGGTGCTCGTCCGCGGCCGCTTGCTGACGGTTCAGGGCTTGGCGCAGGTAGACGCGGGCCAGCTCGAAGTCGCCCAGTTCCAGGTGGTTCATCGCCTGGTAGACGCTGAGCATCACACGGTCGTACTGCGTGCCGCGGTAGGCGACGGCCGTCGGGTTCGTCAGCAGGGCGGCCGCCTCCTGGTTGACCTGCGTCTCCGCCAGCGCGTCCGCGATGCGCACGATCTGATCGGCGCGGCGAAAGACACGAGCGCTCTCCTCGATCTCGCCCGCCGCCCGGAGGATTGCCCCCTGTTCCAGCCGCGCCAGCAGGCCGTCGCGCGGCACGCGGTTGTCGCTGAAGTTCTTCGGGTTGTCCGACTCGATTGCCAGCCGGTCGGCCTCGGCAATCGCCTCGTCGAAGTCGCCGTGGGCGAAGGCGTCGATCATCTCCTGCGTTCGCGCGTCGTACCCCTCGCTCACGCATCCGCCGACGACGCAGGCGAGGCAAATCAGGGCAATTTGGAAGAGCAAACAACGCATAAACGAACGTGCGGAACGAACGTGCGGACACTAGGAACCGCCGGCCGGTTCCCGCGGCTTACAAGCGAAAAGACGCCCGAAGTTGCTATCGCTCGTTCGCATCGGGGCCGGAGACGACCTCGCCCGTCGGGCGGACGATCATTCCCTTGGCGGGCGTGGCGTCGCCGGCGTCGTCGAAGGGCTCGAGCGCCACCGCGTGGCTGTAGCGCGGCCAGACGCGCACGATGCGGACGCGGCCGACCGGCTGCTCGCCGACGCCCAAGCTCTCGCCGGTGTCGGGATCGATCAGCTCGTTGCCGGGGCGAAACAGCGTCCACGCCTCGCCCTCGCTGATGCCCGTCCCCTCGCCGCGGTTGATGGTGAGCAGACCGCCGTCAGCGACATCGATAATTGTTGCGGGAAAGGCGCCGTTCAGCGTCGCCGCCAGTGCCCGACCGGCGTAGGCGCCGGCGGCGTCGCGGACGCCGCGGTCGAGGCCGAAGCCGACCTCCCGCACGTCCTCGCCGCGCGTCTCGAAGCCCTCGAGTTCCACGAGGTCGTCGAACGTGTCGAGCACCTCGCCCGTGCGCCCGTCGCGTAGTTCCAGCAGCGCCCCGACCTGAATCTGCCGCCGCGTCACGACCTTGCGCCGGCCTTCGAGGCGCAGCACCTGCTCGACGTCCTGGAAGCTGTCGACGCGCACACGCACCTCGTACGCCGGCCGGACCTCGGCATCCTCGCTCGGCTGGACGACGGCGAACTTGTTCGCGTCGCTGAAGCGGGCGACGAGCGCGTTGCGCAGCGCGGCGACCAGGCGGTCGAGCGTTAACGCTGTTCCCCCCTGCTCGGCGGCCTGGGCGACGGCGGGCTCGACCATGACCTCGGCAATCGCGAGCGTCGGGCGGCCCTGTTGCTGGGCCTCCACTTGCGGCGCCGTCGCCTGGGCAAACACGGGCGCCGCGGCAAGACCCAAGGCGACGACCGACCCCACGATGCTGCATTCGAAAAGCTTCACGCCCGGTCAGACAACGCGGCGGGTCGCCCGTTAGAGGAAGCTTTTCCCGCACCTAGCCGCGCTGCGTCGCAACGCGACTTGGTCAGGCGGTGACGAGCGTGGCGGCGTCGAGCAACAGGTCGTCGCGCCGGCCGCGCTCGAAGAGGAAGCCGCCCAAGCCGGCAATCATGGCGGCGTTGTCGGTGCAGTAGTGCATCGGCGGGCGGAAGGCGGGCACGTCCAGCCGCTCGACCGTCGCCCGCAGGCCGCGGTTGGCACTCACGCCGCCGCCGATGACGACGGCCTTCGCATTCGTCTGCGTCACGGCACGCCTGAGCTTCATCCGCAGCGTGTCGACCGCCGCCGCCTGGAAGCTGGCGCACGCGTCGCTGACGTCCTGCTCGCTCAGGTCATCGCGCGTGCGCTCCTTGCCGTTTCGGCCGAAAACCCCGTAGAGGACGGCGGTCTTCAGGCCGCTGAAGCTGAAGTCGAGCGAGTCCTTCGCCAGTGTCGGCCGGGGGAACCGCCAACGCTTCGGGTCGCCCGCTTTGGCGCGTTCGTCGATGAGCGGCCCGCCGGGATAGCCCAAGCCCAGCATCGCCGCGACCTTGTCGTACGCCTCGCCCACGGCGTCGTCGATCGTCTTGCCGAGCGGTTGAACGTCGTCCCACTCGCGGATCAGGTAAAGCGACGAGTGCCCGCCGCTGGCCACGAGTCCGACGGCCGGCAGCGGGACCGCCTCGTCGTTGTCGAGCAGCACGCTGTAAAGGTGCGCGTGGACATGGTCGACGCCGACGAGCGGCTTGCCCAGCGCCATCGCCAGCGTCTTCGCGGCGGTCAGGCCGACGACGAGCGAGCCAATCAGCCCCGGCCGATGCGCGACGGCGATGGCGTCGACCTCTTCGAGTGAAACACCCACATTCGTCACGCCCGCTTCGAGCGTCGGCCACAGGTTTTCGATGTGGGCGCGGCTGGCGATCTCCGGCACGACGCCGCCGTAATCGGCGTGCATCTCCACCTGCGACGCGACCGCATTGCTCAGCACACGCCGGCCGTCCGCGACGGCCACGCCCGTCTCGTCACACGTCGATTCGATGCCGAGTACGAGATCCACACCGAAACTCTATTCGCGATCGGGCTTGGGCAAGTCCCGCAGCGTGTTGAGCCCGAAGACCTCGAGGAATCGCCGCGTCGTGCCGTAGAGGATGGGCCGCCCCGGCAGTTCGCTGCGGCCGGCGATCTTGACGAGGCGCTTCTGCATCAGCCCACGCAGCGCCTCGCCGCAGCCGACGCCGCGAATCGCCTCGACGTCCGTGCGCAACACCGGCTGCTTGTACGCGACGATGGCCAGCGTCTCCTGGGCGGCGTTGGTCAGTTTCGCCTCCGCCTCCTTGCCGTGGAGCCGCTGGAGCAGGTCGCCGAACTCGGCCCGCGTGAGCAACTGGTACCCGCCGGCAACGTGCTCCACGCGAAACGTCCGCCCCGTCGCCACGTAGTCCGCATTCAGGAACTCGATCGCCTCCTGCATCCGCGCCGGCTCGGACGAGCCCAGCACCTCCGCCAACTGCTTAGCCGTCAGCGGGTGGTGCGTGCTAAAGAGCAGCGCCTCGACCTGCTGGGCCACGTCGTCGATGGCCGGGCGGTCGGGGGCGAACGTCGGGAAGGCGTCCTGCTCCTCGATGGCAAAGTCGATGCGGTCTTCCGTGAGCGCGGGCATGGGGCGATCGTAACGCGGACGGCGCGTCGCGCGAGAACCCGCGCGTTCTCCAACACCGATTGCGGTAGCTGCGTCGCCACGCGACGCAGGAGGACGGTCGAGCGCGTGACTTCAACGAACACGTCCTGCGTCGCGTGGCGACGCAGCTACCTGTGGGTGTTTTCATCAATCGCCCACGTGACGTCCACCACCTGGCGCATCGCGCGCACGTCGTGGACGCGCACGACGCTCGCGCCGTCGCGAACGGCGAGGGCGACCGTCGCGGCGGTGGCGAACTGTCGGCTCGCCGGGTCGGGCTCGTTCGTCAATTCGCCGAGGAACCGCTTGCGGCTCGTGCCGATCAGCAGTGGAAATCCGATCGACGCCAGGCGCGGGGTCGCTCGGAGCAACGCGAGGTTGTGGGCGGTGGTCTTGCCGAAGCCGATGCCGGGGTCGAGCAGAATGCGGCCTCGCTCCACGCCCGCGGCGACGGCGGCGTCGGCGCAATCGAGCAGGTGGCGTTCGACCTCCGCGACCACGTCGTCGTAGGCCGGCGACTGCTGCATCGTCGCCGGCGTGCCGAGCATGTGCATCAGGCAGCAGGCCCGCGCCGTCGCCATCACGCCGAGCATCCCTGGGTCGGCCCGGCCGGCGGTGACGTCGTTCACCACGCACGCCCCGGCGTCGAGCGCCGCCCGCGCGACGGCGGCGCTGCTCGTGTCGATGCTGACGACGACGTCCCGCTTCGCCGCCGCCTCAATCGCCGGGAGAACGCGGCGAAGCTGCTCGTCGGCGTCCACCGGCTCGCTGCCCGGCCGCGTGCTTTCGCCGCCGATGTCGATCCAGTCGGCCCCGTCGCTCAGCATCTGGTCGACGTGCCGCTTCGCATATTCCGAATCGAGAAACTTCCCCCCGTCGCTGAAGGAGTCGGGCGTGACGTTCAGAATGCCCATCACCATCGGTCGACGCCGCGGCGGAAGCCGCGGGTTCTGGTCGGAGTCCGAACCCGCGGCTTCCGCCGCGGCGTGGGGGGCGTCAGGGGTCAACCAGCTTTCAAGATCGTTGGGACGCACGACGCACAAGGATACCGTCGCCGATGCCGCCGAAAGATCGCGCCAAACCCGGTCCGGGCCAGGAGAGCGTGTGGGACTACCCGCGCCCGCCGCGCCTCGAGCCGGTGCACGGCCGCGTGACGATCGAGTTCGGCGGCAAGCTCATCGCCGACAGCACGAAAGCGTTCCGCGTGCTGGAAACGAGCCATCCGCCGACCGTCTACCTGCCGCCGAGCGCCTTCCTCGACGGCGTCCTCCGCCCGGCGAGCGGCACGAGCCACTGCGAGTGGAAAGGCCGCGCGAGCTACTACGACATCGTCGTCGACGAGTACATCGCGGAGAAGGCCGCGTGGTACTACCCGTCGCCGGTCGCCGCCTTCGCGGAGTTGAAGGACCACGTCAGCGTCTACCCCGGCCGCATGGACCGCTGCACGATCGACGGCGAGGAAGTGGGAGCGCAAGCCGGCGACTTCTACGGCGGCTGGCGGACCGCGAAAATCGTCGGCCCCTTCAAGGGCGGGCCGGGGACGTGGGGGTGGTGAGGATTAGAGCGGTTGAACTTCAACCGTGGCGTCTGCTGTAGGGTGGGCACGGCCCACCTCCGGATCCCGATGGTGGGCCGTGCCCACCCTCGGATCCCGATGGTGGGCCGTGCCCACCCTACACCAGAGGCGGACGCTACGAGCCAAGTTCAGCCGCTCTAGCGACACTGTCGCGCGAGGGCGCAGATAACAGCAAACAACGCAGAGTGGATCAAGTGCGGGGCGATCGCCTTACTGATGAGGTATCCAAGCTTGATCTGCATGTAGCCGGTCGAGGAATAGGCGTTCGACAAGGCATCGATGTACGCCCCTGTCGTTCCAATCACTGCCACCGCCGACGTCGTCGCGGCGATGGCTGCGGCCCAGAACGTCCCGCGACTCTCATATAGCGCCCAGAAGCCGAGAGCTACGGCAGTGGCAACGGCCGCGGCGGAAATGAAAGCGATGGTCTGACCGGATAGCGTCAACCACTCGAAGACGCTGAACTTCGCGTTCGGATCGGTGATGCCAAGCCCAGTTGGCAGCAGGTCCCATCGGTTCAGCCAAATCTCCATAGGGACGACGCAGCCGATCAACGCACACAGTGTTGACGCGGCCACGACCGTCCATCGAAGGTAGCTGTCGTTCGCGCGTGGAACAGCCTGGGCATAGTCGGGGGTCACTGTGTTTGCAGGTTCCGCAATCTCACGTCTCATCAGGCTCAAAGCCTAGCTTGAGCAGTCTCCCGTGCCAGCAGCAGGCGCTTGTGCCCCTCGCCCCAGCGGTAACCGGTGAGCGTGCCGCTGGCGCCGATGACGCGGTGGCAGGGGATGAGCCAGCTCACGCGGTTGCTCCCGCAGGCCGCGCCGACGGCGCGGGTGGCGGCGGGGCGATCAATGTGCCGTGCGAGGTCGCCGTAGGTCGCGACGCGGCCGGGCGGGATCGCCAGCAGCGCCCGCCAGACCTGCATTTGGAAGTTCGTCCCGGCCAGGGCGACGGTGATCGGCCGACCACCTGATCTCTCGGCGGCGACGTTCAGTTGATGCTCCACATCGGCGGCGGCGGTCGCGTCGTCGACGAGCGCCGCGTTTGCCCACGTCTCGCGCAGTTGCCGCCGTTGCTCGATTGCGTCGCCGAAGCCGAGCCAGCAGAGGCCGCGCCCCACCAACCCCACAAGCGCGGGGCCGATCGGTGTGGCGATCATGCCGACGCGGATCGTCAGGTTCGCCCCGCGATTGCGGCACTCGGCGGGGGTCATCGCGAGGCAGCGGACGGTCAAATCGTGCAATCGGCCGGGCCCGCTCAGGCCGCTGGCGTGGGCGGCGTCGAGCACGGAGGTCCGCCGGCCGAGCAGGTCCTGGGCCCTGGTCAGTTGCAGGTGCTGCGCGAACCGCTTCGGGCTCACACCGGTGTATCGCTTGAAAACACGCTGGAAATGCGCCGGCGACAGCTTCGCCCGGTTCGCGAGGTCGTCCAACGACGGCGGATCGTCCCAATGCGTCGCCAGGAAGGCGATCGCGTCGGCGACGGCGTGGTAGTGCGGGCGGTCCATCAGGCGTCACTGTCGCGACGATCGCGGCCGAATCCACCCGGTTCTTGCGCGGCGGGATGCGGGAGTCGCATCAACCGTTCCGCGAAGCCGGGCGAATCGCGAGGATGCGAACGATGCCGTGCCTGATTCTCCTTGCAAGCGATAGCTCCACCCATGTGTCCAGTTGGTTTTTTGACGGATGGACGCAACTGCTGCGCGTGCCGCTGATCGCGATGTGCGCGTACATCGGCCTCGTCGCCTTGCTGCGAATCAGCGGCAAGCGGACGCTCTCGAAGCTCAACGCCTTCGACCTCGTCGTCACCGTCGCCCTCGGCAGCACGCTGGCGGCCACGCTGCTGAACGACTCGGTCGCGCTGGCCGAGGGGCTGGTGGCATTCGCGACGCTGATCGGCATCCAGTTCGTCGTCGCCTGGACGTGCGCCCGCTATGACTTGGCCGACCAGATCGTCAAGGCCCGCCCGACCATCGTCCTGTGGCGTGGCGAGATTCTGCGGGACGTGATGGTCCGCGAGCGCGTCAGCGAGGAGGAGGTGCTCAGTGCCGTTCGTGCCGGCGGGCACGCGAGCTATGAGGACGTCGGGGCTGTCATTCTCGAAACGACTGGCGATTTCACGGTGATGGACGCGGTGGCGGTCGAGGTGGAGAGCAAATCGGCGCTGGAGCACGTGACGGACCGGCCCGGCGACAATTAAGAGAATCGGGTGGTGCGTTGCTTCCTGTCGCGCCCGCCCCGCCAATTTTTCGCTACGGCGTGGCGCGGCGTACAAGGGAGTTGGGGCCCCTTCGCAGCCACGCGCTTGCGTGCCGAATGTGGGCCACTTCTTTCGGGATTTGGCCATGTTCGTCAACAAGTCACTCCAGCGTTCGAGCGTTCGCTCCTGCATTGCCCTGTTCGCCGTCGCGTTACCCGGCGCCGCCTACGCCCAGGAGGCGGAGGTGTCAATCGAGACCGAAACGGCATCGGCCGAGACCGCCACCAATGGCGCCGGGCTGTTTGCCGCCAACGACGTGCTGAAGTTCGGCGAGGGAATGACCGGCGCCTTCGAGCTCATGCCGTCGGGCGTCGGCGACGGGCCACTGTCGGGTGTGACCGCGCGGGCCGGCGTGCTCGTGCAGGCGCGCGGCATCTTCAGCTACTTCGAAGACGCCGGCGGCGATGACGAGCTCGACTTCGGCTACGAGAACAGCCGCGTCAAGCCCTACCTCTTCGGTACGATCGGCGACGCGAACGGCATCGGCTTCCTGAAGGGGCCCATTGAGTACCGCGTGCAGGGCACCTTTGTTCCCGACGGCGGTGACTTTGTGCTCGAAGACGCCTTCGCCGTCCTGCCGATCGGCGAAACCCTGGCCGTTCGCGCGGGGCAGTTCGTCAACCCGATCTCGGCCGAGGGCACGACCTTCGGCGGGTTCAACCTGGCGGTCGACCGCTCGCTGGCGGCGGCGACACTCGGGTCGTTCGCCCGCGTGCAGGGCGTGACGGTCCTGCTGCGCCCCACCGACGGCGGCAACCTGCGCGGCGAGGCGGGCATCACCGACGGCAGCGGGTCGGCCAACAGCGCGTTTTTCAGCGACGACGCCGACCTGGCGGTCGCCGGCCGCGGCGAACTCCTGCTCGGCGGTGACTGGGCGGCCATTGAGGACTTCACCGCCGTCGGCACGTCGCAAACCACCAGCGTGATCGGCTTTGGCGGCGAGGTGCTCTTCCGCGGCGACACCACGCTCGTCATCGCCACCGGCGACTACCGCATGGAAACCGCCGACGGCCTGACCCTCTACGGCGCCGGCTTCGCCACGTTCGGGCAGTTCGAGGGCGACAGCACGTTCAACGTGGCCGGCGTGGCGCAGGCCGGCAAGATGCTCGACGGCGGCTATGAGCCGTTCGCGCGCGTCAGTGCCCTCTCGCTCGACGACGATCTGCCGCAGGTGGCCGACGACTTCTCGCTCGAGATCACCGGCGGGATCAACGTTTACCTCGACGAGCAGAACCCGCACCGTGCGAAACTGACGGTGGACGTGGGTTTCTTGCCGGTCGGCTCGCCCGATCAGCCGCAGCTCGACTACTCGCTCAGCGACGACTTCCAGTTCATCGTCCGCGGGCAGTTGCAACTGCTGCTGTAGCCCGCGCCGGCGGCCGGCAGGATTTGGCCGCACGCTCGCCTTGAATGCCCGCAGCACGTTTTCTACAAAGGAAGTCATGAAAACCACCACCCGCCCCGCGTTGATGGAGTCGCTGGAAAACCGCCGCATGCTGTCGGCGTCCAGCGTCAACTTCGGGCCCAGCTCGAGCGCCGTGTTGTGCGAGATCGATGGCACCGGTTATCGCCGCGTGAGCGTCGGCGAGGCGGTCGATTACTGGATCGACTTCTACGACCGCTTCTTCGACGCGATCGCCGACGACATCGACGACGGGTTCTTCTTTGGCGGAGGCGTTTCGGAGGACTTCTGCGACGGCCTCGCCGACTTCTACCGCGATTTCCTGCCGGATGCGGAGACGGAGGCAGACCTGCGCGATGGCTTTAGCAACATCTTCAGTCAATTTGGCGCAATCGTTCCTGGCGGCGGCGGGGGACGATCGGGGGCGTTCTTCTCCCGAGGCGGCTCGATCGGCGGCGGCAGCGTGACCCGCGGCGACGGGCAGGCCAAAGCCAGCCGGTACGACGGCGGTGTCTTCAACGAGGGCGGCCGCGCCGCCAGCGCGGGCGCCAGTGGGGGCGAGGCCGTGCAGGCCCTGGGCGGGTCCGTCGGCGGGCTCACGGGCTCGGCCGGCGGCGGCGACACCTTCAGCGACATCCCGATCGACGGCGGGAACAACGGCTCGCGCGGCGGCGGCGTCTTCGGCGGCGGGTACTCGTAGTTGGAGCCGCGTCACACGACCGCAAACCGCCCCGCGCCGAACCGTCGCGGGGCGTTGCCGTTGGTTACTTCCACGGCATGTCGATCGACTCAACGGGCGCGGCGTCCCGAAGTTGCTCGACGAGCTGCTTCTGGTCGTCGGTCAACGTCCTGGGCACGACGATGCGCAGCGTGACGAGCTGGTCGCCGCGGTCGTCGCCGCGTTGGATGCCGCGTCCCTTCACGCGCAGCTTCTGCCCGCCGCTGGCGCCCGGCGGGACGGTGAGCGTGACGGGGCCGTCGAGCGTGGGCACCTCGACCTTGCCGCCGAGCAGGGCGGTCCAGACGGAGATCGGCACGTCGAGCAGGACGTTGAGCCCGTCGCGGCGGAAGTAGCGGTGGTCCCTGACGCTGACGACGAGAATCAGGTCGCCCGTCTGCCCGGCCGAGCGGTGGCCGCGCCCGCGCAACCGGACGCGCTGGCCGTCCTTGACGCCGGCGGGCACCTTGGTCTCGACCTTCTCGCGGCTGCCGGGCGTGGCGATGCTCACGCTCGTGCCGAAGGCGGCCCTGCTCGAAGTCGATGGTGACGGGGACCTCGATGTTCAGGTCGGGCGCGCGCGGCGACGAGCGGGCGCCGGTGGCGTAGTCGCCGGGGCCGGGCCGCGGGCGGTTGCCGCGTCGGCCGAAGGGGCCGGCGGAGCCGAAGAGGCCCTCGAAGACGTCGCCGAACTGCCCGCCGCGCAGGTCCTCAAGGTCTTCGGGGTCAATGTCCTCCACGCGGAAGCCGCCGGGAAATCCACCCGGCCCCGGCCCGCCGCGCGCCTGGCCGCGTTGCTGTCGGCGAAAGGCTTCGAACGGATCGCCACCACCACCACCTCCCGGTGCGCCGCCGGCCCCGAGTCCGGCGTGGGCCGAACTGGTCGTAGAGTTTCCGCTTCTCCGGGTTCGAGAGCACCTCGTACGCCTCCTGCACCTCGCCGAAGCGTTCGGCGGCCTTGGGGTCGTCCTTATTGACGTCGGGGTGAAACTTGCGCGCGAGCTTGCGGTGCGCCCGCTTGACCTCCGCCGCCTCGGCGGAGCGGGAAATGCCCAGAACCTCGTAAAAGTCGCGTTTGGCCATGCCGCGTGAACTCGTGGGAATCGTGGGGTTCGGGCCTCGCCCGATCGGCGGAGGCGGCGGTAGTGTAGGAAGGCCGCCGTTTTCCCGGAGGACCGCTATGCCCGACGCCGACGTCATCTCCCAACTTCTCGCCGTCGACCGCCTCGCCATCGTCGGCCTGAGCGACCATCGCCAGCGCCCCAGCCACGACGTGGCCCGCAGCCTCGTCGCCAGCGGCAAGCAGATCGTTCCCGTCAACCCGCGGCACGACATCCTGCTCGGCGAGCCGTGCTACCCGTCGCTCGGAGCCATTCCCGATCCGCCGGCGCTGGCGGTGATCTTCCGCGCCAGCGCAGCACGCCCCGGCGATCGTGCAGGAGGCGGCGGACGCGGGCGTCGGGGCGGTCTGGTTCCAAAGCGGCATCGTCAGCGCCGAGGCGAGATCGCTCGCGGAGGAGCTGGGCGTGACGTACGTCGAGGACCGCTGCTACAAGGTCGATCTTCTGATGCGCCGCTAGGGTGCGGCGTTGTGCCCGAAACCTTCGACCTGATCGACCTGCCCGACGACATCCCGCCCGAGCGGGTTCGCCGCCTGAACAATGCGCCGCCGAACGAGGAGGGCGCCTTCGTCCTCTACTGGATGCAGGCCCAGTCAGCGGTCGCGGTGGAACCACGCGCTGGAACTGGCGATCCCTGAGCGCCAACGACCGCCAGCAGCCCCTGCGCGTCTACTTCGGCCTGACCGACGGCTACCCCGAGGCGAATGCCCGGCACTACGCCTTCATGCTCGAAGGCCTGCGCGACGTTGCGGCCAACCTGGAGAAACGCGGCATCGGCTTCGCCGCCTTAAAGGGCAGTCCGGCGGCGGTGGCCATCGAGCAGGCGAAGGGGGCGAGTGTCGTTGTGACCGATATGGGGCTACGTTCGCCCGTGTCGCGCCTGGCGCGCGGAGGCGGCGAAAGGGATTGGCTGCGCGCTGGTGCAGGTCGAGAGCGGCGTGGTCGTGCCCGTCGAGACCGCCAGCAACAAGCGCGAGTACGCCGCCCGCACGTTGCGACCGAAGATTCACAAGCGGTGGGACGACTTTCTCACGCCGGTGGAACCACGCGACGTGAAGAACAAGTCGCTTGACTGGTCGCCGAAACAGACGCTCGACGTCTCCGACCCGGCGAAGCTGTTGGAGTCGCTCGACATCAACCACGACGTCCCGCCCAGCCCGCTGTTCGAGGGTGGCGAGGAGGCGGCGGGCGATCTGGTGAAGCGGTTCCTGAAGGATAAGCTCGACGGCTACGCCGACGGCCGCAACGAGCCGTCGCGCGACAAGCACAGCTACATGAGCATGTACCTGCACTTCGGGCAAATCAGCCCGCTTGAGCTGGCCCTGGCGGTGAAGGAGGCCAAACTGGGCGAGGACACGAAGAGCTATCTGGAAGAGCTGATCGTCCGCCGCGAGCTTGCGAAAAACTTCGTCTGGTTTGAGCCCGACTACGACCAATACCAGTGCCTACCCGACTGGGCGAAGAAGACCCTTGCCGAGCACCGCGACGACGAGCGCCCGACCATTTACACCCGCAAGCAGCTCGAGGCCGCCGACACCGATGACCCGTACTGGAACGCGGCCATGTGGCAGATGAAGCTCACGGGCTTTATGCACAACTACATGCGGATGTACTGGGGCAAAAAGGTGCTGGAGTGGTGCAACACGCCCGAGTACGCGTACGACACGCTGCTGTATCTCAACAACAAGTTTTTCGTCGACGGGCGCGACCCGAACAGCTACTCGAACGTCGGCTGGATTTTCGGGTTGCACGATCGGCCCTGGACCGAGCGCGACGTCTTCGGCAAGATCCGCTACATGAACCGGAAGGGCCTCGACCGCAAGTTCGACATGGGGGCGTACGTGGCGCAGATCGACCAATTGCGCGAGGAGCACGGGTGATTCTGCGTCATGCCCTCGATGTCGGAGCGGACGCTCCGGGTTTGGGTGACAGGCGCGAGCGAGCCGAAAACCCTCGACCTACCACCGATCACCCGGAGCTTCCGCTCCGGCGTTTGGCAGAGGGTGCGGCGCATTGTGCGGGGCGGGGTGACTTGCCGTACCGTGAGCGGGTCCCGTGAAGTCGATTGTCCACGACCAGCCCGGCATTGCCCCGCAGGTCAGCAGCCGCTGGCCGAACGTGCCGGTGCCCGTGCCGTTACCGCTGGTGCAACTGGGTCGCCACGCCTGCCCGTACCTGCCCGAGCGACGCGCCAAGGACGAGGCATTCCTGGCCGACAAGCTTCCGCCGGGGCTTTACCACGAGTTGATGAACAGCGGCTTTCGCCGCAGCGGCAAGGTGATCTACCGGCCCACCTGCGCCAGTTGCCGCGCCTGCCGGCCGGTGCGGGTGCGCAGCGAGGACTTTCGCCCCAGCAAGAGCCTACGCCGCTGCCTGAGGCGCAACGCCGACCTCCATGTCACCGTCGGCCCGCTCAATGCGACCGAGGAGAAGTTCGAGCTCTACCGCCGCTACCAACAGGTCCGCCACGGCGAGAGCGATCACCTCGACTGGCAGAGCTTTGTCGACTTCCTCTACGACTCGCCCGTCCGGACGATCGAGTTCACCTATCGCCACCGCGACACGGGCCGCCTGCTGGCGGTGGGCATCTGCGATCGCAGTTCGCGCTCGTTGTCGAGCGTCTATTTCTACTTCGACCCGAACGAGCTCCGTCGCGGGCTGGGCACGCTGGGCGTGTTGCGGGAGATCGAGTGGTGCCGGGCGAACGACGTGCCGCACTACTACCTGGGCTTCTGGGTCGCCGGGTGCGATGCGATGGCGTACAAGCTGAACTTTCGGCCGTCGCAGATCCTGGGAACCGACGGCGTGTGGCGGGACCAACTGCCGGCATTTTCGACGGGCGATTGAGCGCGAGCCCTAGCATGCTCGCCCTACGCCTGTGCCTTTCGTTCGCCCCGAGGTGTGCTTGAAGATTCTGCTCTGCGAAGACGACGCCGCCACCCGTTCGGCGATGGGCCGTTTGCTCCGCCGTGCCGGGGCCGAGGTCGTCACCGTCGGCGACGGCGCCGAGGCGCTGCAGGAACTCCTTGAGCGGCACTACGACGTGCTGCTCACGGACCTGCACATGCCGCTGGCGCAGATGGACGGGTTCGAGCTCCTCGAGCAAACCGGTCGCCTGCCGTTGCCCAACCGCCCGCGCCGCGTGGTCGCCATCAGCGGCGAATACGACCGGCCCGCGCTCATCGAAAGCCTGAGCCGCCCCGGCGCGGTCGACTTCTTCCCAAAGCCGCTCGACCTGAACCACCTGCTCGACACCCTCGGCGGCGGACTGCACTAGATCGGTTGTACTTCAACCGTGGCGTCTGCTGTAGGGTGGGCACGGCCCACCATCGGGATCCGGAGGTGGGCCGTGCCCATTACAGCAGAGGACGCACAACGCGGCGGGGCGATTGAGTTGGCTTGGAGAGCTACGCCACTTCGACGAACGACCGGACGCTCGCGAGGTCGCGGGCGTGCTGGGCGGTCGCCTTGACCTTCGCCTCGTGGCCGACGGCGAGGTCGGGGTGGACCTTGCGGGTCCACTTCGTGTAGATGCGCCCGCCGCGCCGCTTGGGGCGATGCGAGTGGTTGGCGGCGCGGGCGTCGATCGGGGCGCGGTACTCGTCGTCGCTCATAAAGAGGCGTTCGAGCGTTTTGCGAGCGCCCTCGCGCACGGGCGTCCTGACGATTTTGACGTGGAACGTGTCGCCGGGCTTGGCGGAGAGGGCGGGGGCAGACATGGCGGAAACTTTCTCGCGAGGAACCGGCGAAACCGTTCGGATCGGTGGGGGCCGCGATGGTAGGCCGCTCGACGCCGACGGCAAGCGCGGCGGGGCTGGGTCGCGCCGTGTCCCGCCCCGACCCAGCCGCAAGCGACTGGGCGTTGGCCGGAATTATAATCCCCAATCCCCAATCCCCAATCCCCAATCCCCAATCCCCAATCCCCAATCCCCAATCCCCAATCCCCAATCCCCAATCCCCAATCCCCAATCCCCAGCCGCTTACGCGACGCCCGCTAGTTCCGCGTCGGCCACCGGTTCGTCGGCGAGTTCCGCGACGCGCGGCGGGGCGTCGCTGGCAAGGGGGCGGTAGACGACGGCGATGAGCGTGTCATCCTCGGGCGGGGCGGCGCGGTGGGCGGCGACGTGGCGGATGAGCTTGTCGGGCCAACCGAACGCCTCGGCCTCCCGCGGGCGGACGGCCGTGGTGGCATCGCCCGATTCCCCGCTGTCGCCCGCGATAGTCCGATTGCGGGCGACGCGGTCGACCAGCCGGCGCACGCCCTCGATGCCGAGCATCTGCGGCGCCTGCCCCTTCGCCTCGGTCGCGCCGTCGGTGTAGGCCACGATCGCGTCGCCGGGGTCGAGCGTGACCCGCTGCACCTCGACCTCGAAAGCCTCGGGCGGCAGCACGCCGAGCATCATCGCGTTGCTCTCCAGCGGCGTCATGCGGCCGTCGGTGCGACGTAACCATGCCGTCGGATGCCCGGCGCTGGCGAAGCTAACGCGGTGCGGGTCGCTCCAGACGTCGAACTGGTCCCGGCCCTCGGGAGCGCAGCACTCGACGCAGATCGCCACGCCGGTCACGAAGACGCTGTGCTTGGCCATCGTGAGGTAGATGTAGCGGTTCACCGACGCCATCAGCTCGTCGCACGGCACGTCGGGGTGTTCGGCGAAGAGGCGTTCGAGCTCGCCGACGAGGCGGTTGACGGTCAGCGCCGCGGCGATGCCGTGGCCGGTGACGTCGAGCAGGACCACCGTATAGCGCTCCGGCACGTGGTCGGGGTCGTCGGCGGGCAGGGGCGGGTGGACGAAGAGCAGGTCACCACCGATCTGGCTCATGGGCTCGTAGACGTAGCTCATGCGAATCGGCCCTAGGCGGTGGCGGTTGGGCAGGCTCGCCTCGTGAATCTTGCGGGCACCGCTAAGGTCCTCCTGGATCGCCTGGAGCTGGCCGGAATCGAACTTCCAGCGGTAGGTTTCGCGGAATCGGCTGTAACGCCACCAACACCAGCCCAGCCCTGGCAGCGGCGCGATCGGCAGGGCGATGCCGGCCCCGAGGAAGTACCACAGCGACCCCTGTCCCGCGGCAAGGGTCAGCAGGACGAGCAGGCCCGCCGCCGCCAGCAGCCAGCCAGCGGGTCGCCACGCCTCGCGCACCGTCCAAGGCAGGAACAGGCACGCCACGAAGTGCGTGATGAACAGCGACGACCACAGCGACCAAAGCGAGATGGTCTGGTACGCCCAATCCGGCATCGGCCGGCCCGAACGCTCGGCGGGCGCGGGCTCGGGCGAGGAGCCTCCGCCCGCAATCTCGCCAACGGCGTCGCCGACGGCCTCGTTTGCCAACGCCGGGCCGGCTGTCTCGGGGCTCGCCACGACCGCCGCCTGCTCGACGGCCTCGCCCACGTCGGGGGACTGGGCCGTCAGTCGCTCGGCCACCCGCTCGCGGGCGGCTCGGCGTTCGTCGACGCCCGCACGCACGAGGGTCGAGTCTGCCTGGCGCATCAGTTGGTGGCTGATCGCCCCCGTCACCAGCGACAGCAGCCCCAGGCCCAGCACGATCCAGAAGGAAAGGGCGTAAATCCGCCGCTCGTGGCGTACCTGCGCCCGCGCGTAGCGAAAGGCCAAGCCCAGCACGACCAGTTGCACCACCGTGCTGACGAGCCCGGTCACGCCGAACCAGTAGTCCGAGCCGGTGCGCGTGATCGTGGTGTGAATCGTGAAGGGGGCCCCGATCAGCGTCAGGACGATCAGCGTGCCCGTGAACCACAGGAAGCGCCGGCGGAGCATGCGGGCGCGCTCGTTCTCCAGCTCCCACTCGTAGCGGTTGGGCGCCGGCGAGGCGTACTCGAGATTTGCGGGGGCGGTCGACACGGCAGTGGGCGTGGGACGGGTCGGACGGATCGGGTGCGACGTCCGCTGGCAGCGTAGCGGGCTTGGCGCGGCGCGGGGTCGCCAGAAACGAGGCCATGGCCGCTATAACGGAGCGGTATGCCTGAACCCCGAACCGCCATCGACGCGCTGCTCGAACCTGACTGGGCCGTGCCCGCGGCGGCGGCGGTGACGGGTCGGCCCGAGGCCGAGGTGCGGCGAATGCTCGACACCGAACTCGCCGCCCCCGGTTCGACCGTTGCGGCCGAGGTGCGGCGTCGCGGCATCGAGCCGTTCGTCTGGAGCGACGCGCTGCTGCGCTTCTACGGCGACAGCGACGCCTTCCTCTTCGAACTGCTCGGGTGGAACCGTCAACGGTACAAGCGCTCGATGCGGCGATGGTCGCAGCGATTTCTTGAAGCGGAGGCGGTCCGGCTGGGGCGGCAGCTCACGGTCCTGTGCCACGGCGATGGCCTGGGCCTCGACGCCGCCGCACTCGCGGGCGACGGGCACACCGTCACCTACTTCGAGTTTCCAGGGCCAAGCGAGCAATTCGCCCGCCGCGCCTTCGACACGCTCGGCGTGGCCGTCGAGGTCGTGACCGACGAGGCTGCCCTCGACGGTCGACGCTTCGATGCGGTCACGAGCTTCGACGTGCTCGAGCACGTGCCGGCGCCGCGCGAGCAGGTCGCCACACTCGCGGGCCTGACGGTCGACCCCGGCGGCCTGCTGCTGGTCCACGCGCCGTTTTACCTCATTCACAAGGCGTACCCGACGCACTTGAAGGCCAACCGGCGCTACAGCGGCTCGACCCGGCTGTACAAGCGCGCCGGCTATTGTCTGCTCGACGGCAACGCCGCGTGGAACCCGCTGGCATTCCGCCTAAACGATTCGACCGGCCGCGCCGGCGCGATGAAGCGGGCGATGCTCGCCACGGTTGGCCAGGGCCTCAAGGCCGGCCGCGTGACCGTTGCGCCGTTCGTGCCGTTGCAGGCGTTGCTACGCCGGGTATGACCGCCTCGCGTCCGACCGCGACTCGTTGAGTCGCGGCTATCGATCGTCTGCGCGAAAAGCAACGGCGATCGCTTAGGGCGGTTGAACTTTGAACGTCGCGTCCGCCTCGAAACCAAGCCGCGTTGCTACGCAACGCTGGTCCGGCTTTGCGCGATTTAGTCGGCGTTCGACCCGACCAGCGTTGCGTAGCAATGCGGCTTAGTCCGCAATGAATCGGTTACTACTGCGGTAGCCGCGACGCAACGAGTCGCGGTCGGGTCGGGTCGTCAGTGCGGTCCGCCGTCGTCGGACGCCGTCATCACTTCCAACAACTGGCCGCGCGAGACCTCGCGTTGCTCGCCGGTGGACATGTCCTTCAGGGCGACGGTGCCAGCCTCCAACTCGCGGTCGCCGAGGATCAGGCACTGGGTCGCGCCGGCGCGGTCGGCGAGTTTGAACTGGCCCTTGGTGTTGCGCCCGGTGAAGTCGCTGTCAGCGGCAATGCCAGCGCCGCGCAGCTCGCGCAGCAGGGCAAAGGCCTCTCCCTTGGCGGCGTCGCTCTGGGCGACGATCCACACGAGCGGCCGCGGCGCAACGAGGCCGGAGTCGCCCTGGGCTTCGAGCGCCAGCAGCAGCCGCTCCATGCCCATGCCGAACCCCACGCCGGGCGTCGGCTTGCCGCCAAGCGTCTCGACGAGCGCGTCGTACCGCCCGCCGCCGCCCACCGCCGCCTGAGCGCCGAGGCCGCCGGCGACGTATTCCCAGAGCGTGTCGGTGTAGTAGTCGAGCCCGCGCACGAGGTTCGGGTTCACGTCGTACGCCTGCCCGGCCGCGTCGAGGAGCTCGCGCACGCGGGCGAAGTGGGCGCGGCTCTTGTCGCTGAGCGACTCAAGGTTCGACGGCACGTCTTCCCGCGCTGCCACGTCCTTCGGATCCTTCGAGTCGAGGATGCGCAGCGGGTTGGCGTCGAGGCGGCGCTTGGAATCTTCCGACAGGTTGTCGACTTTCGGGGCAAAAAAGTCGCGCAGCGTGTCGCGGTAGCGGGCCTTGCTTTCGGCGTCGCCGAGGGTGTTGAGGTCGAGCCGCACGTCGCCCAAGCCGCAGCGGCGGTAGAAGTCGCTTTGCAGCAGGATGCACTCGACGTCCTGCTCGGGCGCGGCCACACCGAAGGCCTCGATGCCGAACTGGTGGTGCTGGCGATACCGGCCCGCCTGCGGCCGCTCGTAGCGGAACATGGGCGTGCCGACGTAGTAGACCTTGGCCGTCGCCCCCTCGTTGTCGAGCAAGCTGTGTTGGAGCAGGGCGCGGACGACCGGGGCCGTCCCCTCAGGCCGTAGCGTGATCGACGTGCCGCCGCGTGTGTCGAAGGTGTAGGTCTCCTTCTGAACGATGTCCGTCGCCTCGCCAACGCCGCGGTGGAAGAGGGCGGTCTCTTCAAAGGCGGGCGTGCGAATCTCCTCGAACCCGTACAGCCGCGCCACCTCGCGGGCCACGCGCTCGACCGCCTGCCACCCCCGCGACTGCGGGGGGAGGATGTCCTGGGTTCCCTTGGGCGCCTTGAGCTTCTTCGACATGAGAGTTCACCACGGAGGCACAGAGGCACGGAGAGCAGAGACGAAATAGTGCCTGCCCTCCGTGTCTCAGTGCCTCCGTGGTCCTAACGCGAGTCAGGTGACGTCTTGAGATTCCTCGCCGCCGGTGACGTCATCGACGGTCTGCTTTTGCTCTTCGGGCGTCGGCTCGAACTCTTCGATCTTGGCCTCCTCGATGAGCTTGTCGAGGGTCTTGCGCTCGCGGGTCTGGACGTAAAGGTTCGTGAGGCTGCCGTCCTTCTCCATCCGCTTGCGGAGCGTCTCGGGGCGCTCGCCACGCTCGATGGCGGCCATGGCGATTTGGCCGTTGATCTCACCTTCCTCGACCTGGACCTCCCTGTCCGCCGCCGCCTTGTCGAGGATGAAGAACATTTTCAGTTCCTTTTGCGCCTCGACGTCGGCGCCCTGGCGAAGCTGCTCGACCATGCCGCGCACCTGCTCCTGCGGCATGCCGCGCATCAGCAGGTCCATCGCCCGGCGGTTCACCACGCGGTCTATTTGGCGGGCGCTCATCTTCTCCGGCAGCGCGAAGTCAATCTTCCCGGCCAGGTACTCCTGCACCTGGCGGCGCATGGCGTTCTGGATGTCCTGCTCGACGCGCTGCTCCATCTGCTCGCGCAGGGCGGCCATCAGCTCGTCGTTGTTCTCGAAGCCAAGCCCTTCCAGGAACGGCCCGTCGATCTCGGCGGGGTGAAGCTCCTTGATGTCCTTCACCGTCACGTGGACGCTGGCGTCCTTGCCCTTGATCTTCTCGCTCGGGTGGTCGTCGGGCACGTGGATCGTGAACGTCAGCTCGTTGCCCGCCTTGACGCCGCTGACGCGCTCGCCGAAGTCGTCGACGGCCACGCCCAGGATGCGCCCGCCGCGCGCGACGAGGTTCGCGTCCTTCTGGTCGGCGACGGTTTCGTCGTCCACCTTCACCTCCACGTCAGCCACGAGGTAGTCACCCTCCTTCACGGGGCGATTCTCAACGGGCATCAGGTTGCCCTGCTGGTTGCGGAGATTCTCCAGCGCCTGGTCGACGTGCTCGTCCTTGATGGCGATCTTCGCCTTGCGGACGGTGAGTTCGTCCATGGGCGGCAAATCGAAGTCGGGGCGGACCTCGACGTTGAAGTTGTACGTGTAGTCGCCGCTGTCGGGCAGTTCGAGCTTGGCGTCCTTGTCGAACTCCGGCTCGCCGATGGCGTTGAGACCATCGTGTTGAAGGGCCTGCTCGTAGCTCTCGCGGAGTAAATCGCTTTGGACCTGGTCCTTAACGGCCTTGCTAAGCCGCTTCTCGACCACGTGCCTGGGCGCCTTGCCGCGGCGGAAGCCGGGGATCTGCACGTCGCCGCGCACGTCGCCGAATACCTCCTGGGTGTGCTCCTCGATGCGCGACCGCGGGATCGTGACGCTCAGGCGCTTTTTGCTGGGCCCGGCGTCGGCGACCTCGACGGGGTAGGCGAAGGCGTCGGCGTCGAGTTGGTCGGGCAGGGCGGTCGTGTCGGTCATGGCGAAAAGGCGCAAAGGCCGCGGCGGGCTCCTGTAGCGAGGCGCCGGTGGAACAGGGGGGCGAGCATCGTAGACCCGGCGAAGCGGCTTTCAACGATCCGGCCCGGCGCGGCCCGGCCATATGCTTGGCCCATGAGCGATTCCCCCTTCGAGCTGCACGTCGACGACGACTGGAAGAAGCAAGCCCGCGAGGAAAAGCGGCGGCTGGCCGAGGAGTCGGAAAAGAAGAAGGCCGCCGGGTCCGCCAGGGCCGCGCCCGCCGCCCCCTCGGCCGCGCCCGGCCGATCGCCCGCGGCCCAGCGGCCGCAGCGCGAGGCGAGCTTCGCGGGCCTCGTCGACCTCCTCGCCGGCCAGATCCGCCTCTACCTCGGCGCCGTGCCCGTCAGCGCCAACGGCGAGGGAATCGTCGACCTCGACGCCGCCAAGACACAGCTCGACCTCCTGGCCGTCCTCGAAACCAAGGCCGCGGGCAACCTCGACGACGCCGAACAACAGGCGCTGGATGTCGCGCTCTATGAGTCCCGCACCCGCTTCTCCAGCGTCGCGTCGCGTTACATCCTTTAAAGCGGGCTTGAGCGTCGGGAACGTCGTATCGTTCTCGCGCACGCCCAGTCGCTTTGCGGCTGGGTCTGGGGCGGGTGAGAAGCGACGGCGCCAGGCATCAAGCCTACGGCACCGATCCCAGCCGCAAAGCGACTGGGCGTTTGGTGAGGTTGATGCACGTCACGGGGTGCGTCGCTCAGGAGAACAGTGTGTCCTGCTCGCTTGTGCCGACGGTGCTCGTGACGGGGCCGTCGGGGGTGAGGGTGTCCAGCACGTCGCCGGGGCGGACGTCGGCGGGGGAGCGGAGCAGGGCGTCGCCGCGCCGGCGCCGGGTGATCGTGTAGCCGCGGCCGAGAACCGCCGTGGGGCTCAGCGTCCGTAATGCCGCGTCTGAGGTTGCCAGACGATCACGGCGTTGGCGGAGGCGCGTCCTTGCCAGCAGCGCCAGCCGCTCGGCGGACAACTCGAGGCTGCCGCGGCCGTCGTGGAGCGCGAGCGTCGGGTCGAGCCGGGCGAAGCGATCGAAGGCCAACCGTGCCACGCGCGAGCGCAGATGCGTCGAGCGCTGGACGGCATGCTCGAACCGATGGGCTGCGGTCTGCAAGCGGTCGCGATCGCCCGCCGCCCGCCGGGCGGGGTCGACGCTCGCGAGGCGGCGGGAGAGCTCGGCAAGCCGGCCGCGCTTCGACGCGAGCGACGCCGCCGCCACCCGCCGCGCCGCGTCAAACGTGGACGCTGCCTGCTGCCGCAAGAGGCGAATCCGCGGCGTCGGGCCGTGCGATGCGAGCAGCGCCCGCACGTCGGCGACGCGACGACTTGATCGTCCGGCCGCGCGACGCAGGGCGCTGGCGAGGTCGTTCTGCAGCTCATCGACACGCTGGCGCCGGCGGTCGATCGGCTCGGTTGGGCGGCGGAAGAGTTCGTGCCGGCCCGCGTGGCGAAGCTGTTGAGCAAGCGACTCCATCCGCCGTCGCTGACCGCGCCGCAGGACGACGCCGAGTTGGTCGATGCGGTCCGGCGCCAGCCGCCACGCCCGCACGATAGCCTGCGCCGCCTCGGTGGGCGTGTGGCAGTGCAAATCGGCCACGAGGTCGGCCACGCTCTGGTCCGTCTCGTGGCCGATGCCCGTGACAACGGGCAGGCCACACGCGATGATCGCCCGCGCGACAACCTCCTCGTTGAAGGCCCACAAGTCCTGCCGCGACCCGCCGCCGCGCACGAGCAGGACGGCGTCGATGCCCCCCACGTCCCCGTGCCGCGCGCCGAGCGTGTCGAGGGCGTTGGCGATGTGCGTCGCCGCGCCGTCGCCCTGGACGGGGACGTTCACGAGCAGCCGGCGCAGGTGCCCAAACGGCCGCAGCACCTTCAGTACATCCTGAAAGCCCGCCGCCTGGATGCTCGTGACAATCGCCAACGTCCGCGGGTACGGCGGCACCGGCCGCTTACGCCCGGCCTCGAACAGCCCCTCGCCGCGGAGCTTTTCGACGAGTTGGCGAAACGCGAGGTCAAGCGCCCCCTCGCCAACGGGGTCGAGCCGGTCGACGACGAAGCTCAGTTGGCCGCGCACGCCCCAGAAGTCGCAGCGGCCCTCGGCGACGACCTCCTGCCCGACGCTCGGCTCGAACGCCAGCATGCCGGCGGCGCGCTTCCACATCTTGGCGTCGATGCTGCTGTCGGCGTCCTTCAGCGTGAAGTAGCGATGCCCGCTGGCGGCCCGGTTCCACTGACCGATCTCCCCGCGCAGGCGGATCACGCGCGGCAGGCCGGCCTTGAGCGCGCCGCTGACGCGGTCCGCGAGGGCCGATACGGTCCACGGTTCGCTGTCGGGCACGGCTGGCTTGCCTTTGAGCTGTGCCTGCATGTCCCAGATGGAGGGCATGCGCGAATCATACGGGGCGCCACGAACAACCCAGGGGCAGAGCCCCTGGGCGTTCGGGTGGGTCGAGTGGGGGTGTGGGGGGTGGGGTCTACCGCCGGGCTTGCTCGAAGTAGCCGATGTAGTTCAGAAGCTGGTTCTGGTTCAGGATCGACTTGTTGAGCTGGCGGGCCCGCTGAAGGACTTCCTCGTACTCCTGGATCGCCTGGCGGGCCTGGAAGAGGATGATCTGGTCGTTCGGGTTGTTCGGGTCGAGGCCTTCAGGAATGACCGGCTCCTTGCCGAGCACGACGATGTCGGTGTCGACGGTCACGTCGTCCACCACTTCGCCGCCGAACTCGCCGATGAGGGTCTTGAGGCGTTCGGCGTCCTCGGCGTTGGGGTTGCCGCTGTTGTCGAGGTCGAACTGGCCGTAGATGCGGAAGCGGACCGGGATGTCGCGGTCGAAGGCAAGGTTGGCGATCACGTCCCCCTCGCGAATGGGCTGGCCCGGCTGCTGGCTGATGACGCGGGCCTCGCTGCTGGTCTCGCTGACGCGGATGATCTCGATGCTCGCCTTGCCGCGCGGCAACTGGATGTTGCCCGCCGCCGGATCGCCGTTGACCGGCGGGATGCCGCGGACGCTGTCGTAGACCTCGAACGTCAGGCCGCGGAAGACGCCGTTGCGCCGGCCGACGTCGATCGTCAAACGGTTGTCGGCAGGGCTGACGATGACCTCGCCGTCAGGCTTGGTCAGGAGCTGCTCGCCGCCGACGCGCTTCTGGAGTGTGCCGGTGAGCTGGTCGCGCTGGCGCGTGAGCTGGCTGATCTCCGCGCGGGCGGTGCCGAGCAGTTGCTGGAGGTCGTTGACCTCGGTCGTCATCGTGCTGATAACGGTTTCGACCTGCTCGTCCAGGTTGGTGGTCACGCCTTCGAGGCCGCCGCGAATGCTCTCGTTGAGGGCGAGCGCTTCCTGGCGTTGCTCCTGGGCCTGGGTGATCTCCTCGCGAAGACCGGCGGCGGTCTCCTCGGCGAGCTTGGTCTGGTTCTCGAGCGACTGCTCGAGCTGGTTGTTGGCTTCTTGAAGGCTGCCGACCTGCTGGCGCAGGCCCGTCATCTCCTGGAGCAGCCCGTTGACGGCCCCGGCGAGGTCGGCCGCCTGCTGGCCTTGCGGCAGAGCGCCGTTGGCGGTTTGCAGGACGTTCTCGATCCGACCCAGCGCGTCGGCCGGGCTGGTGTTGCCGGTGGCGCGGTTCGAGACACGCTGCGCCTGGTTGATCGCGTAGGGCAGCAGCTTGACGTTGCGCTGGTTGTCGGTGTCGCGCTGGGCGCGCAGGCTTTCGACGGCCGGGTTCTGGCCCAGATCGGCGTCGCCGAACACTTCATCGGCGCGGGCGCGCTCCGTGTTGGCGCGCGACTCGGCGCTGCGCTGCCCGGAGTAGAAGACCAGGGCCAGGACGGCCATGGTGATGCCGAACACGGTCGCGACGACCGTCCAGGTGATGAGCGCTCCCTTGGAGCCTTGATTGGCGGGCGGCATGGCAAACTCCGGCGTAAACAGGATGGTCGGGCAGGCGTCAGCAAGCCGACCGTGGGGCGGGACGACGCCGGCAACGCGGCGAAGCGGGTGGGACGCCGAAGCGGCGTCCGCGGGGGCGGGCATTGTAACCGAATGACGCCGCCCGGTTCAAGCCGAACCCGCGCCCGGCGCGCCGCGGGCGCACCTCAGCCTCCGCCGCCGATCCGCACGACCACCTTGCCCATCGGCCCTTCCTGCAACCGGGCGAACGCGGTGGGAACGTCATCAAACGCATGCGTGGAATCGACTTGCGGCTCCACGCCGCTGGCGACGATCTCCTTCCACGCGGCGGCGGCTTGGGCGGGGTCGTAGCTGCCGACCACCACCCCGCCGATCCGCAGGCGCCGGAAGAAGAGCTTGGCCGTATTAAATGTCGGCACCGGCCCGGCCAGCATGCCCACGCAGCTCACCCGCCCGCGCTCGCCCATCGCCGCAATCACCTCGTTGAAGCCGGGACCGCCGACGTTGTCGACGCACAAATCAATCGGCCCGGCCGCCTCGCGCAGGCGCTTGGCGAGCCCGTCGACGGCAGCGTCGAGCGCGTGGTCGGCGCCGAGCTCCAGCAGTGTCTCGCGCTTCGCGGCGCTGCGCGACAGCCCGATCACCGTGTGCCCGGCCGCCTTGGCGAGTTGCACGCTGGCGACGCCGACCCCGCCGGTGGCGCCCGTCACGAGCACCGTCGCCTTCGCGGGCAGATCGCCCCATTGGCCCAGCGCCTGGTGGGCCGTCATGTAGACCAGCGGTGCCGCGGCGGCCTGCTCCTTCGACCAGCCCGCCGGCGGCGCGACGGTCCGATCCGCCGGCACCGCGACGAGTTCGGCGAGCGTGCCCGGCTCCGTCACGCCCGCCTCGCCACGCAGGAGCAGGCGCTCGTCGCCGACCTTGATGTCGCGCACACCCTCGCCAACGGCCGTCACCGTGCCGATGCCGTCGCGCCCGAGGATGTGCGGCATGGGCGGCCTCGCCGGGTACTGCCCGGCCGCCAAGTAGTAGTCGGCCGGGTTGAGCGCCGCGAAGTCGAGCCGGACCACGATCTGCCCCATCGCCGGCGTCGGCGCGTCTGCCTCGCCGAGCCGAAGGCCGTCGATGCCGTTCTGATCGTCGATAAGCCAGGCCTGCATGGGCCAAGCCTATCCCGCTCTACAGTTCCCGCGCCATGGCGCGCAAGAGCTTCTACATCATCGACGGCCACGCCCACATCTACCGCGCCTACTTCGCCCCGTTCCGCGACCTGACCAGCCCGACCGGCGAGCCGACGAAGGCAACCTACGTCTTCACGCAAATGCTCCTGCAACTCGCCGAAGGGCGCAGGCCGGACTACCTGCTGATGGTGACGGACAGCGGCGACGAGGCCGTCTTTCGCAAGCAGATCGACCCCAACTACAAGGCCAACCGTGAGGCGCCGCCGGATGACTTCAAGCCACAGGAGGAGCGCATTCTGCAACTGGTGAAGGACGCGGGCATCCCGATCCTCTGCAAGCCCGGCTTCGAGGCCGACGACGTGATCGCGACCATCGTGCGCCGCTACGGCGGGCTGTACGACTTCTACATGGTCAGCAAGGACAAGGACCTGCGCCAAGTCATCGGCGACGGCGTGGCCATGTACGACGTGCAGGCCGACGCCGAGTTCGACCGCGCCGCGATGGAGAAAAAGCTGGGGTATTCGCCCGAGCAGGCCGTCGATGTGCAGGCCCTGATGGGCGACAACATCGACAACGTTCCCGGCGTGCCGGGCATCGGCGAGAAGACGGCGGCCAAGCTCGTCAACAAGTACGGCAGCGCCGAAGCAGTCTTCGAAAACGTCGACCAGCTCACGCCCAAGCAGGGCGAGAACGTCCGCAATCACGGGCTGGAGAAGCTCGCGATCAGCAAGCGGCTCGTGACGCTGAAGGACGACGTGGAGCTGGGCGATTTCGATCCCGGCGAGTGCGCCTTCACCTCGCTCGACACGCCGGCCCTGCGGGATCATTTGGACGAGCTCGGCTTCCGCAGCCTGCTCGCCCGCGTGGGCGGCAGCGACGCATTGAAAGCCGACGCCGACACGCCGGATCGCCCGCCGCAAAAGTACCAGCCCCTCGGCGGCGGCGGGTTGTTCGATCGGAAGGAAACGGACGATGGCAAAGAGACGACGGCGAACTATGTCACAGTCGACACACCGGACAAGCTTGCGAGTTTTGTCAAAGAAGTGAAGAAGGTAAAAGCCTTTGCCTTTGACACGGAAACCGACGCCCTCGGCGCCGTCGGCAGCGGCCTGGTCGGCATGAGCTTTAGTTGGGAGCCCAACACCGGCTACTACCTGCCGACGAAGGGCCCGATGGGGGCAACCGTTCTTGATGAGGCGAAGGCCATCGAGGCGGTCAAGCCGTTCCTGGAGAACCCGAAGGTCGGCAAAATTGGCCACCACATCAAGTACGACCTCCTCGTCATGCGAGGCCACGGCGTCGACGTACGCGGCGTCATCGCCGACACGATGCTGATGGCCTTCCTGCTCGATGCGGGCCGCAATACCTATAAGCTGGATGATCTCGCGAAGGATTTGCTGAACTACACCTGCATCCCGATCAAGCAACTGATCGGAACGGGAAAGAAGCAGATCACGCTCGAACAGGTACCCGTCGAGAATGTCGCTACCTACGCCGCGGAAGATGCCGACGTGACGTGGCGGTTGTACGAAGCGCTCAAGCCTAAGCTAGAGCAGTATCCCGATCTTCAGAAGTTGTATGAGGACGTGGAGCTTCCACTAATTGACGTGCTTGCCGAAATGGAGTGGAACGGGGTGAAAGTCGACCCGAAGGTGCTCGCCGAGCAGTCGGCGGTTCTCTTGGAGCGGATTGAGGCCCTGCGCGAAAAGATTGCCGCCGAGGCGGGCGGGGAGATCAACCCGGACTCGCCCAAGCAGTTGCAGGAAGTGCTGTTCGACCGCCTGAAACTTAAGCCGCTGCGAAAGACGAAAACGGGCTTCTCCACGGATGCCGCCACGCTTGAAGTTCTTGCCGCACAACACACGCTGCCGGGGCTGATCCTCGAGTACCGCGGCCTCGTGAAGCTACGTGAAACCTATCTCGAAAATCTCGCGAAGGAGATCAAACTCAGCACCGGCCGCATTCATACGAGTTTTAACCAAACCGGCGCCAGCACCGGGCGGCTCTCTTCGAGCGATCCAAATCTACAGAACATCCCGATTCGCACCGACGAGGGCCGCCGAATCCGGCAGGCGTTCGTAGCGGACAAGGGCAACGTGCTGCTGACAGTGGACTACTCGCAGATTGAGCTTCGCTTCCTCGCCCACTTCTGCGGCGAGGAGCGGTTGGTCGACGCATTCGCGAATGACGAGGATATCCACCGCGCCGTCGCCGCCGATGTGTACAAGACGACGCTCGACGACGTGTCGGACGACCAGCGTCGTTACGCGAAGACGATCAACTTCGCCATCATTTACGGCGTGAGCGCCTTCGGCCTCGCCCGGCGCGTGGAAGGGTTGAACCAGCGGTCGGCGAAGGAGTTGATCGACCGCTACAAAGAGCAGTATCCGAAGGTCTTCGACTTCTTCGAGGCGTGCATCATGGAGGCGAAGGAGAAGGGGTACGTCGAGACGATTCGCGGCCGGCGCCGGCCGATCCCGGAGATCGAAAGCCGCATCGCCTCCATGCGCCAGTACGCCGAGCGGACGGCGATCAACAGCGTGATCCAGGGCAGCGCCGCCGACCTCATCAAGCTCGCGATGAACCGCGTCCACGCCCGTCTGGCGACAGAGAACGCCCCCGCCAAACTGCTGTTGCAGGTTCACGATGAACTCGTCTTCGAATGCCCCGCCGACCACGCCGAGGCGGTGGCCTCCCTCGCTCGCGATGAGATGGTGGCGGCGATGGAGTTGAAGGTGCCCCTCAAGGTTGATGCCGGCTGGGCGATCAACTGGCGCGAAGCAAAGTGACCTCGGCTACTCCTCGTCGAAGAGCGATGCCAGGGACACTGCGAACCCCGGCACCACGTCGCCGCCGTCGAGGGTGCCGTCGGGGTCGATGGCTGTCGAGTCGGCCGTACTCGTGTAGCGGCGGGCGGTACGGGTCTTGGGATCGATGACGTAGGCGAGGCGGCAGCCGCTTGCGAAGAACTCGGCGAGCTTCTTGTCAATCTCGGCGGCGGTATTGTCCTCGCTCAGCACCTCGACGGCCAGCCGCGGCGGGATCTGCGGGACCTTCTGCGTCGGCCGCTTGCCGCCGGGGTAGTCACTCCTCAGGTAGACGGCGACATCGGGCATCCGGCAGTTGCCGCCGGACATCTTGACCGTGCCGGCCTCGCCGGCGACGAAGCCGAGCCTGTGCTGCAGCACATGCCCGCCGACGTGAATGATCAGCACACTGGCGATCCGACTTTCGTTCATGCCCATCGGCTTCTCCACAAGAGTCCCGTCCACCAACTCCACCAGCGCCCCGTGGACGCGGCCGTCGATCTTCTCGTAGAACTCGCCCGTCACCGTGCCCGGCGGGGGGTCGAAGAGGACGCGCTCGATCGGCACGTCGCCGAGCGAGCGCAGGAACTCGCGGCCGTTGCGGACGTGCGTGCGAGCCGGTTCCGCTGAGGTCGACGGGGGTGGCGGCGGGGGTGGGGCGAGGGTCGCCATGGGTTCATCTTACCGCGCCGGCCGCGTTACGGGCCCGTCGGGTTCTGCGGGAGTTCGAGGCTGAACGTCGAGCCGCGTCCCGGTTCGCTGTCGACCTCGATCCGTCCGCCGTGCGCGCGGGCGATGCGGCGGGTCAGGGCCAGGCCGAGGCCGGTGCCGCCCTTGCGGCGGGTGAAATAGGGGTCGAACACGCGGGCCACCTCGTCGGCCGGAATGCCGCGGCCGGTGTCGCGGACACGCAGCACCACGCTCGCCGGCCGACGCGGCACGTCGTCGACTTGCGCGACCTCGAGCGTCACCGTCCCCCCCTCGGGCGTGTGCTGGATGGCGTTCAACAGCAGGTTGAGCAAGGCCTGCTTGAGCAGCTTCGGATCGACTGCCGCCGTGGTTGGGGCGAGGCGCGCTTCGAACTTCAGCCGGGCGACCTGCACCTGCGGCGAGAGGAAGTCGGCGAGTTCCCCCGCGAGTTCGTCCAAACGCGTCGGCCGGCGGTCGGGCTCGAGGCGGCCGGCGTAGCGGAGGAAATCGTCGAGGATTTCCCGCAACCGCAACGCCTCCTTGCCGATCGAGTCCAGCCGCCGGCCCATGCGGCCAATCGCCGGGTTCGTGTCGGCGAGCTCGTCCACCTCCTCGCGCACAAGTTGCAGGTTGAGCTGCAACGTGCTGAGCGGGTTCTTGATCTCGTGCGCCAGCCCGCCGGTGAGCATGCCGAGCTCGGCGAGGCGTTCGGCGTCGGCGGCGCGGCGTTCGAGCTCGACCTGCTTTTGCAGCGACCACCGGCCGAGCACCGTCGTCGCGATCGCCGCCACCAGCAGCCCCAGCGCCAGGCCGAAGCCGAACGCGGGCAGGCTGTCGATCAGGGCGAGCGGCGTCATCGCGGCAGCACCCTACGCGTACCATGCCGCCCGATGCCACGCGACGACATGCCCCCGGCCGCCCTCGCCCTCGAAGACGGCGCCGTCTTCACCGGTCGCAGCTTCGGCGCCGAAGCGACCGCCGCCGGCGAGGCCGTCTTCAACACCTCGATGACCGGCTACCAGGAGGTCCTCACCGACCCCAGCTACGCCGGCCAGATCGTGACGATGACCGCGCCGCACATCGGCAACTACGGCGTCAACGACCGCGACGCCGAGTCGGCCAAGCCCCGCGTCGCCGGCTTCGTCTGCAAGGAACTCTGCGACCGGCCGAGCAACTGGCGCTCGATTATGCCGCTGTCGGACTACCTGAAACTGCACGGCATCCCCGGCCTGCAGGGCATCGACACCCGCGCATTGGTTCGCCGCCTGCGCAGCGGCGGGACCAAGCGGGCCGTCCTCGCCGTCGGCGACATCGATCCGGCGGAACTGGTGGAAAAGGCCCGAAACGCCGCCGAAATGGCCGGGGCCGACTGGGTCACGGAAGTCAAGCCGACCGCCACCGCGACGTGGAACGACGACCGCGGCGATTGGACGACATCATCGAAAGCCGACGGCACCGGCCTGCACGTTGTCGCCCTCGACTGCGGGGCCAAGCACAACATCCTCCGCCACCTGCGCGACCGCGGCGTGCGCGTCACCCTCGTCCCGCCGGACGCCGACGCCCAGGCCGTCCGCGACCTGAAGCCCGACGGCATCTTCATCTCCAACGGCCCCGGCGACCCCGCCGCCGTCGAGTACGCAACAAGACTCGTCCGCGAACTGATGAACGACCGCCTGCCGACCTTCGGCATCTGCCTCGGCAGCCAGCTCCTCGGCCGGGCCATCGGCGCCGAGACCTACAAGCTCCCCTTCGGCCACCGCGGCGGCAACCAACCCGTCAAAGACCTCGCCACCGGCCGCGTCGAAATCACCAGCCAAAACCACGGCTTCGCTATAGATGCCGACAGCTTGAAGTCGGCCGGCG
Source organism: Tepidisphaeraceae bacterium (assembly GCA_965214125.1). Classification (GTDB taxonomy): domain Bacteria; phylum Planctomycetota; class Phycisphaerae; order Tepidisphaerales; family Tepidisphaeraceae; genus CBDCBA01. The sequence continues at coordinate 338,619 of CBDCBA010000024.1, read as the reverse complement.
GCGAGGTGACGCACGTCAACCTCAACGACGGCACGATCGAGGGCTTCAAGCTCCGCGACCTGCCGGTCTTCAGCGTGCAGTACCACCCGGAGAGCAGCCCGGGGCCGCACGACTCGGCGTACTTGTTTGATCGGTTCATCGAACTGATGAAGAAGTAGGGTGGGCTTCAGCCCACCGTCCGTGAAGAACGAAGCTCAATGAAACGTCGCCTTTTCCTTTGGGTCGCAGGAATCTGTGCTGCTCTCGTTGTAGTCGCCGTTCTGATCGTGCGATCTCGGCCCGTCCAGGTGTGGTGGCACGAGCGGGCAATGATGAACGCGCTCGACGATACGCTTGCAAATAAAACCAGCCTGTTCGGAATGAACCCGGTGGATCGTTTGGATCACCACCGGGACAGGCTCGTCTCGCTTGGAGCGCTGACGACGCGGCAGGTGCCGCTCGATCATGTCCGTATCCGCACGCCGGCGTACAGCGATCTGCTCGACGTGCTGAACGGGCTGGACGCTCGACGTCCGGCTTGGCAGATACCCTTTGAGGATCCAGTCGTTGTCCATCTCTGGGTGCCGCCCGAGGACGTGGAGAAGTGGATGTCGGCCATCACCGCCGTCGATGAAGCCGCGAGCGGGATTGATCATGATGGGGAGGACGGGGATTAGCAGGACGCACCCGGTGCCACGGCATCCTTGCCGTGTCGGGAGCGCGACGGAGCACGGCAAGGATGCCGTGGCACCGGGCAGTCGACGGCCAACGCGGCGCGGTGACGAAGGTGGTGGTGGGACGGGTTTGGATGTGCGGATCGAGTACAACGGGGCGATGCCGACGTTCCTCGCATCGTTCGTGTTGCCGTTGATGTTGCTCGCGACGCACGCCACGCAGCCGGCGACGCGGCCGAGTGATGTCGATCGAGTGGCAGAGTGGCTGACGGGGTCGTTTGATTCGTCGCGGCAGGCGGCCGACGACGATCGGTACTTCGACATCTCATTGCACGTCGTGCCGATCTGGGAGGGGCGGGACAACGGGCCGTGGCTGTATGTGGAGCAGGCGGTGTCGGCGGCGGCGGATCGGCCGTACCGGCAGCGGGTGTATCGCGTCGTCGAGCGAGAGGGTGCAGTCGTCAGTGAGGTCTACACGCTGCCGGGCGATGCGATGGCGTTCGCCGGCAAGTGGCGGGAGCCGGCGGCGTTCGACGCGATCTCGCCGGAGGATTTGGAGAAGCGCGACGGCTGCGCGGTCTTCCTGACGCGCGACGGCGACCGCTACGTCGGCGGCACGCGGGGCGAGGGGTGCGCGTCGACGTTGCAGGGTGCGGCGTACGCGACGAGCGAGGTCGTCGTCACAAGCGACCGCCTCGAAAGCTGGGATCGGGGATTTGACGAGGCGGACCGACAGGTTTGGGGTGCCGAGGCGGGGCCGTACGTCTTTCGGCGGACCGGCCCGAGCACGCGGCCGGCGGGGCGGCGTTACTGAGAACAGGATGGATCATGCGTGTGCTCCCATAACCTCTCTTTAGCCGCCCCGCCTCGCGGGGCGCGTGGATCGGTACTGAGCGCCCCGCGAGGCGGGGCGGCTAACGAGCATGCGCATGATCCATCGCGTTCTTCAGTAACAGTTCCCGAGTCGCCTGGCACGGCGATTGTGACGAATTGGGCATGAGCGACAGCAACAAAGTCGGATCCGACGCCGACGCGGCCGATGCGGCGAGCGGGTCTGGTGACTTCGGCGTCGACCCGACCGACCGCATCGAGCGCACCCACGCCAGCGCCTCAACGGAACAGCGCGACCCCGGCAAGGCCCAGCCACGCAGCGGCACCGGCCCGCGTACGAGCGGCGTTGGCGGCGACGACGTCGGCCGCGGTAGCAGTTCGGGAGGCGATGTCGACGTGGGCAACGATGCCCTCACCGGTGTGGCCGACCCGCACCAGCACAGCGTGCGTCAAGGCACCTCCGGCGGCGACCCGGCCGACCGGCCCGTCCTCGACCCGCCCGTGGTCCACTCCGATCCCGCCCGCGCCGGCACGCTTGACAATGCCTCGTCCACCAGCGCCGACGGCATGAACAACGAGACGCAGCACGACAATCAGGCTTTCAAGGGCGACATCACGTCCGACGAGGCCAGCGGCAACAGCAGCCGTTGATCTGTCGCTTCAGGTCAAGGCCAGCGCACCGTCAGCGATCCGCCGTCCAGCAGGTCGAGCAGGCGTTCGCCCACCGCGTCGCGCCGCCAGCCCTGCATCAGGGGGTGCTCCTCGACACGCGACTTCGCCGCCACGCGGCGCACAAAGCCCTCGGTCTCGCGGCGGCTGGCGATGAGGTTCGGGGTCGAGGCCGCGGATGTGGGCGATCGTTTGCAGCAGCGCCCAAGCGCTGTCGGCGATGAATCGGTCTTCCAACGTCGGCTCGATTGGCGCGCCGCGCTGCACGGCGACGGCATCGTCGGCCTTACCTTGCTTGATCTCCTCGACAATCGCCCGGCCGAATCGTTCGCTAACGGGCCGCGGCAGGTACTTGACGTCGCCGAGTTTGGCGGCATCGGTGATCCCGCGCCGGGCGAGGTGAACCAGGGCCTGATCCTGCACGAGCACGCGCGGTGGCAGATCTTCGGCCCTGGCGGCATCGTCACGCCAGACCGCCAGGCGACGGAGGATCGCCTGCTCGCGACCGTTGAGCGAGCCGCCGCCCTTGACACGCTCCCACGGCTCAGCCGCCGGCTCGACCGCCGCCGCGGCACGGGCCGCACACTCCTGGTCCGCCCACGCTTGCCGCAGTGCGCCATCGTCCCCCTCGGTCAGCCGCTCGCTCAGCCAGTCGGCAATGAGCAGGAGGTAACGCACATCGTCGGCGGCGTACGACAACTGCTTATTGCTGAGCGGGCGCTGGTCCCACTGGGTGAAGGTCAGCCCCTTGCCCAGCCGAACCCCGTCGCCGCCGAACAGGGTGGCCGTGACGTGCTCGACGAGCTTCGCCAGGCTGGCCGGGTAGGGCAGGCGGCAGAACCCGCCGACGATCTGCGTGTCGAAGATGTTTTGTGGCGCAACCCCCGCCAGGCGCATCGCGGGCTCGAGATCCTGCTCGCCCGCGTGGACGAGCTTCTGCACGGACGCATCGCCGAGCAGGCGCCAATAGCCGTCGAGGTCGACGTCGGCGATCGGGTCGACCAGCGCCAGCTCGTCGGCAGTGGCGATCTGGATCAGGCAGAGCTTGGGGTGGTACGTGCTCTCACCGATGAACTCGGTGTCGAAGGCGAACTGCTCCTGATTTTGCAGGCGATCGAGCAGGGCGTCGAGCGAGGATTGGTCGTCAACCAGCGTCGCCTTACCGCCGGGCACGAGCGGGTGGGCCCGCGCCCGCTGCTTGGCGGCGGCGCGCTCGGCGGATTCGGGGGCGTCCTCGTGGGCGTCCTTGTGCTGGTTTGAGCGCAGCCGGCTGCGCGAGCTGCGCAGGCGGTCGGCGGCGCGGCCGAGGCCGGATTCAGGCGGTTTCGTGCGATCGGACACTGGGCTTGCTCGGCTGGCGGGGGAGGAGAAGGCCGAGCAACGTACCGCCCCGGCGACACGCCCACAAACCACCCGCCGCGCCAACCGTCAAAGCTAGTGTGACCCTCCTGGCCGACCCCGCGCAAGTTTCGACGTCGCCCGCCCTCGCCCCCGAGGTCGCGTACGCGGCCGCGCGGCGTGTCTGCCGGCACCACGCCAAGAGCTTTTACTTCGCCAGCCCGCTGCTGACGAAGGAGAAACGCCTGCACGCCTTCGCCGTTTACGCGCTCTGCCGTCGGCTCGACGATGCCGTGGATGAGGCCCCCTCGCCCGAGGACGCCTTGCGCGAGGTGTCGGCGTTTGGAGGCACGCTCGACCGCGTCTACGGGAGCGAGCCGATCCTCGACGTGCCCGTGCTGGAGGCCGCGCGGCTGACGATCGCCGCCTGCGAGATTCCCCGCGGCCGCTTCACCGAGCTGTGCATGGGCGTCGAGGCGGACCTGACCGTTACCCGCTACGAGGATTGGCCGGGGCTCAAGCGGTACTGCTACCTCGTCGCGGGCGTGGTCGGGCTGATGATGTGCAGCGTGTTCGATTTGCGTGACTTCGGCGCCCGCAAGAACGCCATCGCGATGGGCGACGCGATGCAGTTGACCAACATCCTGCGCGACGTCGCCGAAGACCTTCGCCGCGGGCGTGTCTACCTGCCGCAAGCGGAGTTGCGCGACTACGGCCTGTGCGACCGCGACCTCGTGCAGTTCGCCAACGGGCGGACGCTGACCGACGGGTTCCGCGCTTTGATGAAGTTCCAGGTGAAGCGTGCCCGCGCGTTGTACGCCGAGGGCTACGCCGGCCTCGCCGCGCTCGACCGCGACGGCAGCCGGCAGACGGCCTCGCTCATGGCGACCGTGTACGGCGGCATCCTCGACGCGATCGAGCGCGCCGACTACGACGTCTTCAGCGCCCGCCGCCACCTGACGTGGTTCCAGAAGCTCCGGCGCGTTCCCACCGCACTGCGACGCGCGCGGTGAACTGTTCTTCCACGAACGGTTGATCCGAGGAGGTAGCTGCGGGCCCACGGCCCGCAGTCGGGGCCGTTTGCAGGTGCGTCCCGACTGCGGCCCGTGGGCCCGCAGCTACCTTGACGTGGTTTGATCAAGTCAGGGCTGCCCGTGCAGTCCACAAAGCCCACGCGATCGCGAGCAGGCCCGCGACATCAATGATGGCCATGATCCAGTACCCGTGACGCACGTCGACCACGAGGCTGACGGCCATGATGATCCCGAGGAACAGCAGCACGCCCGCCCACGCCCACGGGCGGCCGTCGGAGAGAACGTACGCGCAGGCGCCGCCGACGATTCCGCAGACCAGCCACGCCGTCGGCCAGTACCACGGCACGGTTTCACCCCGCGCCCTCGCCACCCACAGCAACGCCGCCGCGAGCGGGTAGCTCGCGGCGACGATCAGCAGAATCAACCGTGCGGATGCCACTACTGGCCGCCCTCGCGGGCCAACGGCATCGGGACGACCGTCGCCTCGCCGAACTCCTTCACCTGCGGCTCGATCACGTCCGCCGGGCCGACGACGACGATGGAGAGGTCGGCCGGGTTGCCGCGCTCGCGCATCACGCGCATCACGTCCTCGACGGTCACCGCGTTAATTTTCTCGGCGTAGGTGTCGTAGTAGTCCAGCGGGTAATCGTTCAGCGCCACGCTGCTGCGCAGCCGCGCCTGCTGGCCGACGGTTTGGGTGCTCATCACGAGCGACCCCGCCACGCGGCGCTTGGCCTCGGCGAGTTCTTCGGCGGTCACGGGCTCGGTGCCGATGCGCTCGAGCACCGCGAAGGCGGTGCGGATCGCCTCGCCGGTCGACTCGGGCTTGGTGTTGAAGCTGACGGTGAACGACCCCGCATGCCGGCCGGGGCTGAAGCGGCCGCTGGCGCCGTAAGTCAAACCCTTTTCCGCACGAAGGGCCATGTTCAACCGGCTCTCGATGCCGCCGGACAGGATCTGCCCGGCCACGCTGGCGGCGTACTTGTCGTCGGAATCGTTCAAAAATGAGCGTCCGCCGATGCGCACGCTGCTCTGCCCGCCGGCCGGGTTATCGACGACGAGGATGCTTCGCTCGTAGTCATCCATCGCGTAGTCGGCCTCGGGCGCCTGGGCCTGCTCGGCGAGCAGGGCGCCGATGCGATCGGCGAGTTGCCTGGCCTGCTCGTCCGTCACGTCGCCGGCGACGATGAGCGTCGCCTGGCTCGGGCGATAGTTCTCCTTCACGTAATTCAGCACATCCTCGTGGCTGAGGTTCGCGAGCGTCCCGGGCGTCGTCGCGCGGCCGGCAGGGGCATCGCCGAAGACGACCGTGTCGAACTCGCGACCGGCCACGCCGGGCGGGCTCGACAACTGCTGCCGCAAGCCTGCCATCGCGCGCATCTGGAGTTGCTGGAACTCGCGCTGATCGAGGTTCGGCTCGGAGAGCATCGTGTAAAGCAGCTCACCCGCGCGGTCGAACTCGGCCGTGGGGAAGCTGCCGCTCACGCTCGTGTGGTCGCCGCCGTCGCCGACGCTCAGGCTGATGCCGTTTCGCTCGAGGGCCTCGCTCCACTCCGCGGCGCTCATGCCGCCGGCGCCCTGGGTCATCAGGTCGCTCGCAAGCGACGCCAGGCCGGTCTTGTCCAGCGGCAGGGCGTCGCCCCCGCCGGGTATGAGCAGGGTGAAGCCGACCAGCGGGATGCGGGCGTCGCGGATCACGATCAGATCGACCGGCCCGACGCCCGACTGGTCGCCCATGTCGAAGTCCGCCTTGATGACGTCCTGCGGAATGGGGGCGGTCCTGGGGTAGTCGTCGGGGAACTGCACGCCGTCGGACGGTTGCGTTGCTTGACCCGCGAGGTAGGCGACGAACTGCTCGCCGTCCGCCGCCTCGTAGACCGCCGCCTTCACGCTGGGTTCCGGCGCGCTCAGTACCTCGCCAGTCGGTCGAAAGTACTTGCCCGACGACTGCGGCCCCGTTGCTGCTTCATCCGCTTCATCGGGCTGTCCGGGAATGTAGCGGAGGATCGTCAGCTTCTCCGGCTTGAGATAACGCTGCGCCGCGGCTTGGACATCGTCGGCGGTGACGGCGTTCAAGTCGTCGATGGCATTGTTCACCTCGGCCGGGTCGCCCGTGAAGGCGGCGGCGTCGGCGAGGCTGCCGGCGATGCTGTCGGCCGTCTGGCGACCGTTGAGCGCCCCGAGCAGCAACTGCGTTTTGGCCTTCTGCAACTCCTCCTCGGTCACGCCCTCTTCGGCAACCTTCCTCAAGGTGTCGAGGGCGGTCTGCTCGACGGTGGCGATGTCCTGGCCGGGCAGGGGGGCGACGCTCAGCAGCAACATGCCGGCCGTCTCGAACGTCTGCGACCCGCCGCCGGCGAAGGCGGCCATCGGCGGGTTGCCGTCGCTGCCGGCGACGAGCGCCTGGTACAGCCGGCTGCTCCGCCCGCTGCCGACGATGTTCGCCAGCACGTTCAATGCCTGCTCGTCATCGCTGCCGTAGCCGACGGTTTCGTACCCCATCGTGATGCGCGGCAGCGGAAGCGTGGGCTTCTTCACCGTCATCTCGCGCGGGCCGTCGCCGACGGGCTTCATCTCCGGCCGGTTGATCTCCTGGCCCTTTTCGATCCAGCCGAAGTAATCCTCGACCCACCCCTTGGCCTCGTTCTCGTCGAAGTCGCCGGCGATCACGAGCACGGCGTTGTTCGGCACGTAGTACTTGTCGAAGAAGGCTTGCAACTCGTCGGTGGTGCTTTGCGCCAGCTCGTCCATGTCGCCGATGGGCGTCCATTCGTAGTGGGTGCCGCCCATCGCGAGCTTGAAGAAGTCGGTGAACAGCTCGCCGTACGGCGGGTTGGCGACGCGCTGGAGGTACTCCTCGTTCACCACGTTGCGCTCGGTGACGAAGGTCTCCTCCTCCACCTCGAACGACGCCATCCGGTCGGCCTCAAGCCAGAGCGCCATTTGCAGCGCGTTGGCGGGCACGGTGTTGATGTAGACGGTCTGGTCGAAGCTCGTGAAGGCGTTGGAGTTGCCGCCGACGCTGTTGATGAGGCGCATGTGCTCCTCGCTCGGCACGTTTGCGCTGCCGCGGAACATCATGTGCTCGAACATGTGCGCGAAGCCGCGCCGGTCGCTCTGCTCGTCCTTCGAGCCGACGTGGTAGAAGACGCGCACGTGGACGACGGGCGCGTTGTCGAGCGGCGCGTAGATGACGCGCAGGCCGTTGTCGAGCGCTTGTTCGGTAAAGTCGATGTCGGGCACGTCGATGCTGGCCTGCTGGGTCGTCGGGTCGCCGGGTCGGCTTTGAATGGTCTGAGCGTCGCCGGGCGCGGACCCGCCGATGCGGGCCTGATCCTGGGCGGCGGCCGACATGGCGGCCGGCATGGCGGCGAGAAGGGCGGCGAGAGGGAGGAGCTTGCGCATGGCTCACGCTAGCTTCGGCGAATCCGCCTCAAAGTGATACGTGCGGATTCAACACCGGTGGCAACCCCTGTCCCCGCCCCGCTAGATTCGAAACGCCACGCCACCGCCGACGAAGACATCGTCGGCGGCGTCGTTCAACCCCACGCCGACAAACGCGTCGAGCTGAAGGTTGTCGCGGAGCAGGTAGAGCACGCCGGCGTCGAAGACGGTCGTGTCCGAGAACGTATCGTCGACGTTCTGGATCAGCTCGCCGAAGACGGCCCAGTCCTCGGACAAGTCGCGCGCGACAAGCAGGCTGGCGGAGAAGCGCGTGCTCGTGTCGGTCTCGATGCTGTTGGTGAACAGGTCGGCGTTGAAGAGCAGGCCGGTCTCGTTGTTGATGGACCAACTCGCGGCCACCTGGACGGCCGGGTCGATCTGGTCGCTCGCGCCCGCGCTGCCGGTGGGAAGCTTCAGCGACGGCTGGACCGCCACCTTCGGCAGCCAAGCGGGATCGTTTTCGCCGGGGATGAAGACCTCGAACTTGGCGCCGACGCGGATGTCGCCGAGCTGGTCGCCGAAGTCGCGGTCGTCGCCGAGGGCGTCGGCGATGCCGCTCGTGCCGAAGCGCACCTCGACGCGATCGTGAACGCCGTAGCGGAGCAGCAGGTTGGGCAGGGCGATCGAGTCGTCGTCGCCGTCGCGGGTAAAGAGCACGCCCGTCTCGATTTGCAACCGCCCGACGGGCACCGCGGTGGTGCCGGTGCCAAAGCTCGGCCGGCCGGTGCCGATGGTGCCGGTGAGCGGGGCGGGCTCGAAGAGGGTGTAGTCCTCGTCCTGCGGCTGGTTGTTGGCGGTTCCCTTGCCGCCGTCGTCGCGTTGGCGCGTGGAGGGCTGGGTGGTCGGCTGCGCGGCGGTTATGTGAGCGGACAGGAGAAGGGCGATCAGGCAGGCGTTCGTGCAGGCGAGCGTGCGGGTCATGGCGAAACTCTACCTTCGTGCGTTGCCCTCGCGGGGACCCGTGCCATAATCGCCACCCATGCGACGCGCAAAGATCAGCATCATCGGAGCCGGCAACGTCGGCGCAACCTGCGCCCACTGGGCCGCTTCCAAAGAGCTCGGCGACATCGTGCTCGTCGACATCCCCCAGGTCGACGGCATGCCGCAGGGCAAGGCGCTCGATCTTTACGAGGCCAGCCCGATTGAAGGCTTTGATGCCAAGATCACCGGCACGACCACCTACGACGCCACCGAGGGGAGCGACGTGGTCATCGTGACGGCCGGCTTGCCGCGCAAGCCGGGCATGAGCCGCGACGACCTGATCGCGAAGAACACCGAGATCGTCAAGAGCGTGACCAAGGAGGTTGCCAAACACTCGCCCAACGCGGTGATGCTGGTGGTCAGCAACCCGCTGGACGCGATGGTCTACGTCGCGTGGAAGGCCAGCGGCTTCGAGGCGAACAAGGTGATCGGCCAGGCGGGCGTGCTGGATACCGCGCGGTATCGCAGCTTCCTGGCGGAAGAGGTCGGGTGCAGCGTCGAGGACGTGCAGGCGTTGCTGCTGGGCGGGCACGGGGACGACATGGTCCCGCTGAAGCGATACACGTTCGCGGGCGGCATCCCGATCACGCAGCTTGTCGAGCAGAGTCGTTTGGAGGAGATCATCGACCGCGCCCGCAAGGGCGGGGCCGAGATCGTGGGGCTCTTGAAGACCGGCAGCGCCTACTACGCCCCCGCGGCCGCGACGGTGCAGATGGCCGAGGCGATCATCAAGGACAAGAAGCGGATTCTCCCCTGCGCCGCCTACTGCGACGGCGAGTACGGCATCGACGGCTACTTCGTCGGCGTGCCGTGTTTGCTCGGCACGAACGGCGTGGAAAAGGTCTTCGAGATTGAGCTGGACGACGACGAGAAACAGGCGTTTCAGACGAGCATCGACCACGTGAAGGAGCTCGTGGAGGCGGCGCAGAAGGTGTCGTAGAATCCGCGTCATGGTTGCCACGGAACTACTCGAACCGGGCTCGCTTCCCAAGGGAGCGGCGGCGAAGTCGATCGCCAACTGCATGGCGGAGGCCGACCTCCTGCGCCTGTACGATCACGACCTGATCTCGTTCCGACAGCTTGAAGATGCCGATGCGCGGCTGCGTTCGCAGCGTATTCGTGCCGCCTGGCTTACGTGGGCGGCGGATGCGCAAGAGCTCGTTCGATGTCTCAAGGATGCCGGCGTAGAGGAATCGCTGGACTTCCAGAAGCTTCAAGCGTTGGTGCGGTCCGTTCCGAAACGCGCGGCCGTCGATGTGGCGGAATTGAAGCGGCGTTACGAGCAGGCGGAGGCCGGCGATTATGTCACGGGCGAGGAGGCGCGGCGTGAGCTTGGACTACCACGTCGCCGCTGACACGTGGGCCTCGCTGCGGCACTTTGATGGTGAAACGCAGGAGGCAATCCTCGACGAGATCGAGGAGTTGTGCGAGTCGGGGGAACTCGCGGCGCGAGCCGGCGAGGTCATCCATGAGGGCTACGTCCGGGGTCCTGACGGCATGTTGCACGTCACCTTGTACTTGCTCGTCAATCAACGGGTGGGGCTGATCACGGTGATGGGCTTGGAATAACCCACCACCGCCATCGCGAAGCGGGCGACTACCGCGGTCGACCAGATGCCCACGCCGACTGCGGCGGCGCCGTAGGCGACTATCGGCACGCTCGCCCACGCGTCGCCCCGCCAAATGTGAAACGGCAGCAGACGGCTCGCGACGAAAAAGCCGTTGCCGGCGATGATCAGGCTCGCCGTCAGGATGCCCGCCCACGCCGTTTGTCGGCCAAGGTTCGGGCGGTCGATCGCACGCGCGAGTTGGGCGAGGTAGAGGAAAATCAGCAGCGTCGCCGGCGCTTCGACGAACATCGTCAGCGGCACCGTGTACGCGCTGGCGAGCGTGGTCGCGTCGAGCGACTTCACCCACGGCGAGCGGCCAAAGGCGTCGGCGCTGAGGACCACCGCGAACGCGATGCCGACAAGAATCGTAACGCCCCAGCGGGCGACCGGGCGCAGCGTCAGGCGGCCGACATTCACGCTCGTGGGGCGCGACGTGATGGCCCACACTGCGACGACGACCAACAGCACGCGCAGCGCCGCCTCGGTCCAGCCGCCGAACAGGCCCGCGTACTGCCACGAGGCGTGGTCAAAGCGAAGCGCCAGCACCGTTGCCCACACCTTCGGCCCAGGGACGTTGAGCATCGGCCAGTTGCCGCCGTACCCGCCGCGTAGGCCAAAGTGCAGGGCGTCGCGCGTCAACAACAGCGAGCAGGCGACCCAGGCGAGCAGGCCGACCATGATCCCGAGGCAGGCGAGGCGTCCGCGGAGATGCTCGGCCCACTGGCGCCAGCGCACGCTTTTGAGCACCGCCGCCGCCGTGAACTCGCCGCCGCCGGCTGGGCCCAGCGCGGTTGGAGCGAGCGTGAGGAGCAGCCGACAGCACGCGGCGAGCCCGAGCATCGAGACGCCCACGCAGGCGGCCCCGTACGCGGCGACGATTGCCTGCTGTAAGACGCCCTGCTTCGCGTCCTGCCACGCATCGCCCGCGAGCAGCACGATGACCGCCCCCGCCATCACGACCGGAACCAGCGCCGACACCACGCGCAGTTGCGACGCCAGTGGCCGATCCTTTGCGGCGACGGCAACGTGCCGCAGGTAGAGGTACAGGAGCATCGTCGCCGGCAGTTCGACGACGCTGAGCAGCAGGAGGTGGTAGTCGTCGCGGGCGCCGTCCTCCCAGGCCAGCACGCCGTCCTCGCTCAGCAGCAGGCCGAGCATGCCGCCGAGTGCGATCAGCGTGCCCCAGCGGCAGATGCGGCGGAGGGAGAAGAGCGATTCGTCCTCGCGTTCGGCGGGCCGGGGAATCGTGATGAGCCACACGCCGACCGCCGCCAGCAGGCCGAAGCGCGTGCCGGCCACGCCCCATTCGCCCGGCGCCGAGCCGATCGAGCGTTGCAGCAGGCCGGCGCCCCAGATTTTGGGCCCCACGTAATTGAGGATCGGCAGCGAGCCGCCCCAGTCGGCGCGGAAGCGCATGTACGCGGTCACGCCGAGCATCGCGAAGCTGGCGACGCCGAGCAGGAGCAGGCCGAGAATCACGCCGCGCGCCCACCAGGCGTCGGAGTCGAGCCGCGCCGAGGGCATGGGCGCCTCGAGCGGGTCGTGGCCGCACTCGGGGCATAGAGCCGCTTGCGCGATGCCGACGCGAGGGTACCCGCACGCGGCGCAGCGGGGGGCGGCCGCGCCGGTCGACTCGAATGGTTGCTCCGCCGGTTTCGGCGGGGCGAGGGTGGCCTGGCTCATGGGTCCTCCGTGACCTGAGCGAGCGTCGGTTCACCGGCGGGCGACGGCCCCGCGGGCATGGTGGAACATGATGACTGTCGCGGCACGGAACCGTCGGGGCGCGGCCGCTGCAATGGCTACGTCGCGAAGCCGGCGACGTTCCCTTGCCGCGGGCTATTTCTCCGAGTCCTTCGGATCCGGCTTGGCCTTGTGGTCGCGGCGCTTGGCGGCGTCGGTGCCGAGTTGCTGCTCAATCGTGGCGACCTGGTCGGCCGTCTCGGCGTCGGTTTTCATTTGGGCCGAGATCGTCCGCACGCCGTGGAGAATCGTGGTGTGGTCGCGCCCGCCGAAAAAGCTGCCGATCTCGTCGAGGCTGTACTTGGTGTGCATGCGGGCCAGGTACATGCAGACCTGCCGCGGGAACGCGATGCTGCGCGACCGCTTGCGGCTGTGCAGGTCGCTCAGCTTCACGTCGTAGAACCGCACGACGGCGTTGATGATGTTCTCCACGGACACGCGCCGCGTGCCGGCGGCGGCCTCTTCGCTCGCGGTGTCGCCCAATGCCTGGCGGGCGAAGGGAACGTCGATCAGCGGCTCGTCGCCGACCATCGTCACGTTCGGCAGCGCGTTGCGCCGCGCCAGCAGCGTCAGGCCCTGCACCTTCATCAGGGCCCCTTCGAGCTCGCGTGGGCTGCCGTCGATTTGGGCGGCGATGTAATTGACCACGTCCTGCCGCAGCGACAGCCCGCGCAGCTTCGCCTTGAGGCGCAGGATGGCGGCGCGGGTGTCGAAGCAGGGGCGGGTCAGGTGGGCGTCGAGCCCCCAGACGAAGCGGCTGACGAGGCGCTCCTCGATCTCGGGAATCTCCTTCGGCGCCGCGTCGGCGGAGAGCACGATCTGCTTGCCCTGCTGGTGCAGGGCGTTGAAGGTGTGGAAGAACTCCTCCTGAATGCGGTTGTGGCCTTGCAGGAAGTGGATGTCGTCGATGACCAGCACGTCCGGGCTGCGGTGGCGGTTGCGGAAACCGACCATGTCGCCCGCCTCGACGGCGGCCATGAACCGGCTGATGAAGGCGTCGCAGCTCAGGAACAGGATGCGCGTGTCGGGGCGCTTCTCCAGCATGCGTTGGCAGATCGACTGGAGCAGGTGCGTTTTGCCAAGGCCCGGCAGGCCGTGGAGGAACAGGGGGTTGTACGCCTCGCCGGGCTTGTCGGCCACGGCCATGCTGGCGGCCTGGGCCATTTGGTTGCCCGGGCCGACGATAAAGTTCTCGAACAGGCAGTCGGGCGAGAGCGGGACCCCGCCGTCGCCGCGGCCCCACGGGTCATCCGACTCCGCGGACGCGATGGCCATGTGGCCGGTGCTCTTGGCCAGGGGCGGCGGCACCTGTCCGGCGGCGGGGCGGGCGGGCTGCTCGGCGCAGAACACGATGACGACCAGCCGGTTCATCACCGCCTGGGCCGCCGCGTTGAACGGCTGCTGGCCGGAGGCCGAGAGGAAGTTTAGCTCGGCGACGGTGCGGCAGGTCACGTGAATCGAGCCGTTGTCGAGCTGGCGCGGCACGAGCGTGTCGAACCAGACGCGGTTGAGCGTCGGGTTCGTCAGGCGCACGTGCGTGAGGATGCGGTGCCAGACACCGGCGTCGAGGCGCGGGGCACTATCCGGGTCGGGCATGTCGTTGGCGAGGGCGGAGCGGGGCAAGGCGAGCTTTCGGCGTGCGGACGTGCGGGAACCAACGGCGCGGCCCGTGCGGGGCCGCGCGTTCCAAGGCATCGCGTGGACGCCCCGCGGGTGGGACGCCGACGCGACGCGTGCTCGTCGCTAGCGCGGGCCGGTCGCGAGCGCGGTCGAAACGGCGGGCGAAGCTGAAGTGGTCGGGACGGCGGGTGCGTTCAGGTCCGGCATGTGAGGCTTCCGTGTCGCAAGGCTCCACCACCGCAGCGAGGCGGGGGCAGCAAAGGAAAAACGGCAAACGTCCGCAGGGCGTTCGCCACTCGACCGGCACGCGATCCCTCGCGTCGGCGGTGGCGTGGCCGGGTCCCCTCCGGACGCCACCGTCGTGCCGGCGCGGCCGCACCGAACGCCAACGCCGGCGACAACGCGCCGGCGAAACTCTCGGTACAACCGCTCCAATATCGCCAGTTTCCCCCAGTAAATCGGGCGAATCCGGCGGGGTGGCGACGCGCGGGCGTCACCGGGCTCCCACCATACCGACCCGCGGCCGACCGTCAAACCGGCCCGCCCCACTTCGCCCGCAACTCCCCGTCGCGACTGCGCTTAGCCCCTCGGTTTTCACCCGCCGCGCCGCCTCGGCTCCGGCAGGCCAAGGGCCTCCATCACGAGGCGAAGGTCGTCCCACACCGCCCGGCGGTTCGCCTCGGTGTAGCTGCGCAGCAGGTACGCGGGGTGATACGTCGGCATGACCCGTATCCCGCGCCAGTCGTGCCACTGGCCGCGCATCTTGCCCATCGACAGCTTGAGCCCGAGCAGGTGCCGCGTCGCCGGCAAACCGAGCGTCACGATCACGCTCGGGCGGATGAGCTCGAGCTGTCGGTCGAGGTACGGCGTGCAGGTCGCGACCTCGCCCGCCGTCGGCGTGCGGTTGCCCGGCGGGCGGCACTTGACCACGTTGGCGATGTACACGTCCTCGCGCTTGAGCCCCATCCCGGCGATCATCTTGTCGAGCAGCCCGCCCGCCTTGCCCACGAAGGGGCGGCCGCTCAAATCCTCGTTCTCGCCGGGCCCTTCGCCGATGAAGGCGAGCCGCGCCTCGGGGTCGCCCTCGCCGAAGACGGTGTGCGTGCGGTTCTCGTGCAAATCGCACTTGGTGCAGCCCGTGACCTCGTTCTCGTCGAGCGCTTGGAGCAGCTCGATGCGCTTGTTGCGCGGCGGGGGCGGGTCGGCGAAGTCGGGGCCGGCGGTCGCGGACCCTTGTTCGTCGGGCTTCACGATGTTTCCGAACAAATCTGTCGTGGGCGCAGCGGGCTGGCTCGTGGCAGGGGCGTCTCGCCCCTGTTGGCGACGGTCGTCCAGCGTCGGGCTGTGCGCTTTGGGAACCGTTGGCGAACCTGGCGATGGCCGAGCTTCGTCAGCCGCTTGCACGGGCGAGACGCCCGTACCACGGGTGGGGCGGCGCGTGATGGTCAGCCCGAACGCCCGCTCGGCCCGCAGCGCGAGGCGGCGCCGGGCGTCGAGAACATCGGCGGGATCGGCCATACGGCACTGTGCCATACGGCAGTGTAGGGTGGGATTCATCCCACCGTTCCGGGTCTCGGTCGCGCTGATGGTGGGATCAATCCCACCCTACAGTTCCGCCCATGAGCCGAGTCAAGGAAACCGCCGCCAGCTACGACGCCCCCTCGCCGCTGCCGACCAAGGAGGCGTTGCTGAACGATCCGATCCGTCACGTCGACATCACCAAGCACGACGTGCGCCCGCTCGTCGACGCAATGGCCGACATGGCCTTCTCCGCCCGCGACCTCGGCCGGGCCGCCCGCATCGTCGACCACATGATGGCCGACGGCGAGTGCGCGAGCATCCTCTGTCTCGCCGGCTCGCTGATCAGCGCCGGACTCAAGCACGTAATCGTCGAGATGATCGAGTGCAACATGGTCGACGCAATTGTCTCGACCGGCGCGAACATCGTTGACCAGGATTTCTTCGAAGCGCTCGGATTTCAACACTACATTGCCGCCGATCATTACAAGAGCGGCATGTATGACGACGGTTTGCGCGAGATGATGGTCGATCGCATCTACGACACGTTCATTGACGAGGAACAGTTGCGCGTCGTCGACGACCTGTGCGGCGAGATCTGCGACGGGCTGGAGATGCGGCCTTACTCGTCGCGCGAGTTTCTCGGGGAACTTGGCAAGCACCTCGACGACAAGGGCGTGAAGGGCGACGGCCGGTCGATTCTGCACGCGGCGTACAAGAAGGGCGTGCCGATCTTCCTGCCCGCCGCCGCAGACTGCTCGGCGGGATTCGGGATGATCCAGCACCAGATGCGCCGGATGGAGGCGGGCGAATCAACAATGTTCACGCTCGACGCCGTCCGCGACTTTTACGAGTTGTGCCTCGTCAAAGACAAGAATCCCAGCACCGGCCTCTTTATGATCGGCGGCGGGGTGCCGAAGAACTACGCGCAGGACATCGCCGTCGCGGCGGACATCTTCGGCAAGGAGCCGACGATGCACAAGTACGCCGTGCAAGTCACCGTGGCCGACGTGCGCGACGGCGCGCTGAGTTCGAGCACGCTGAAGGAGGCGTGTTCGTGGGGCAAGGTGGACATCGCCGAGGAGCAGATGGTCTTCAGCGAAGCCACGCTGGCGGTGCCGCTGATCGCCGGGTACGCCTGGCATTGCAAGAGTTGGGGGTCTCGCCCGGAGAAGCGCCTGGTCGACGTGATCACGTCTAGCCTGCCGCAGCCCGTCTCCGCCTAGCCGCGACTCAACGAGTCGCGGGCTCAGTGCGGATCATCCGCCAAAGAACTACACCCGCTCAAAAGGCGTCTCCGCCACCTCTGCGAATCGAATGCGGGATTGGCTTTCACCTCAACTCAGCCCGCAACTCATCCAGTCGCGGCTAGGCCGAGGAGTTGTGCTGGCGACGTTTCGGCGAAGCGGCTAGCCTGCGGGGTGTTGCCCGTGAGATTGACCCCCGCCCTCATCCTCGCCTGCCTCGTCCTGCTCGTCGCGGGCGGATGTGTGAACTCGCCCAAGGCCTACGCGCCAGCGGAGCGCCCCACGCTCGACCGGCGCGGCGTGGAGTTCCCGCCGGGATTGGAGATGTCGGTTGTCATCAAGAACCTGACCGCCGCCACTGCCGTCGTTTGTGGCGAGCGCGGCGAGGTGTTCGTGGCCGACCGCGGCGCGCGTGGCGGCGAGGTGCGCATCCAACGGCTCGACACCGACGCCGGCGAGCTGGTCGAACTTTACCCCGCGCGCAACGCCATAGTGAGCTGGTTTGACCGGCGCGAGCGTTACTTCGGCCCCGTCGGAGGTCTCGCGTGGCGTGGCGGCGAGCTGTACGCGAGCGTGCGCGACGCGGACGACGCGGGATTGATCCTCGCCTTCGACCTGCGCGGCTGGAAGCCCGGCGACGGCCGGCCGCCGGTGCGCACGGTCGTGGCCGACCTGCCGGCGCAGGGCGATCACCCGGTGACGGCGCTGGCGTTTCACCCGATCACCGGCCGGCTCTTCTTCGGCGTCGGCAGCGCGACCAACAGCGGCGTCGTCGGGCTCGACAGTTGGCAAAGCGGCTGGCTGCGCGAGCATCCGACGGTCCACGACCGCCCGCTGGTTCCGCTGAAAATCTTCGGCTACCGATTCGACACCGAGGATCCCGCGGCGGGGCTGCTCAACCCGGACAAGGTCAACACGGCCCCGTTCAACGCCTTCGGCCAGAGCGGCCAACGCGTGCCCGCCGCCCGCGACGGCAAGCCGAACGCGGCCGTCTACAGCGTCCACCCGCGTGGCGGCGACCTTGTCGTCGAAGCCCACGGCCTGCGCATGCCGGCGGGGCT
The DNA here is from genome assembly GCA_965214125.1 of Tepidisphaeraceae bacterium. Taxonomy (GTDB): domain Bacteria; phylum Planctomycetota; class Phycisphaerae; order Tepidisphaerales; family Tepidisphaeraceae; genus CBDCBA01. Next base: position 320,873 of record CBDCBA010000024.1, on the reverse strand, counting down.
GGCGTTCAACTCGTTCGCGAACCTTTGGGCGACGAACCAGGGGATGGAACTGCGCGGCACGCGGCCGGTGAAGGACGACCCCGACGCCCTTGTGCGCATCTTCGCCAGCGGCGCCAGCGATGCCGCCGGCTGGTACGGCTGGCCCGATTATTCCGCGGATTTTCGGCCGATCACCGACGCTTCCTTCCAGCCGCCCCGCCAGATGCTGGCCCGCACGGGCTACTCCGAACTCAGCTTTCTCATCGAACGATCGCGCGGCTCGGGCACGACGGTTGGCCTGTCGACCCCGGACCGCGACACGCTGCTCGGCGCGGTGTTCCCGCCGCTGAGCGGCGCATCGGGATTGGCGTTCGTCCCGAAACAGCAGCCGGGGCTCGAAGCATTCGAGGGCCAGGCGCTTGTGGCGTTGCGGGGCGATCGCGCGCCGCTGGCGACGAGCGGGCTGCCGCTGAAGCGCCCCCAGGGTCGCGTCTTCGCCGTCGTCGACCTCGACCGCGGGACATGGCGGCCGCTGGTCTACAACACGCGCGAGGAGGAGGACTCGCGGGTGATCCACCGGCCGATCGACGTTGCCTTCGATCGGGACGGCGGCCTCTGGTTGCTCGACCAGGGCGAGATGCGCATCCGCGACGGCCGGGAGAAGTTCAAGCCGGGAACCGGGCGCCTGCTCCGCCTCGCACCGGCAAGTTCCCCGCCACTCCCCTCGACGCGGCCGCGCGTTTAGCAGTCGGGGGCTCCCCGCCTGAGTTCACTAGGTGGTACCGACATTCAGGCGCAGCGCGATCGCAGCGGCCGCGGCAGGATGGCCCGCATGAGACGCCGCCACGAGCTGACCGACGCGCAGTGGGCCAGGATCGAGCACCTCCTGCCGGGCAAGGCGGGCGACCTGGGCCGCACCGCCGCCGACAACTGCACCTTCGTCAACGCCTGCCTCTACGTGCTCAAGACCGGCGCGGCCGTGGGCGGATCCTCCTGAGCGCTTCGGCAATTTCAACAGCGTCTGGAAGCGCTAGCGTCTGGAAGCGCTACAACCGCTGGGCGGCGGCGGGCGTGTGGGAGCGGGTCGGCCGGGCGCTGGGTGAGGAACTGACCGCCGCCGCCGCCGAGGTGCAGCTCGACTCCACCAGCGTCAAGGCTCGTCCGACGGCTTCGACCGGCCGGCGTCTGCCGGCCGAGTCAAAAAGAGGCCCACGACTGCCGGTGCCTCGGCCGCAGCAAGGGCGGGATGAACACCAAGCTCCACGCCGCCGTCAGCGGCGTCACGGGCCGGCTCCTGAACGTGGTGCTGACGCCCGGCCATCGCGGCGACGCGCCGCAGGCGGCGACGCGCCGCAGGCCGGGGGCGTTGCTGAAGGGGCTTGTGCCGTTGTGCGTGGTGGCCGATGGCGCTTACGACGCCGACGCGTTGCACGAGAGGGTCGAGACCGCCGGCGGCACAACGTGCATCAAGCTCAATCCGACACGCAAACGCAAGAGGCACTTCGACGAGGAGCGTTACCGGTCGCAACGTGATCGAGCGGGTCTTCAGGCGGATCAAGGAGTGCCGGCGGGTGGCGACGCGCCTGCGAGAAGAAGGCGACCAACTTCGCCGCCTTCGTCTGGCTCGCTGCTGGCATCACCGCGTGATGTGAATGTCCGCACTACCTAGAGCGGTTTTGGGGCACCCAGCGAGCAGCTTGCACTTTCACCTGCCGTACCCGCAGCTCTGGATGAAGGCGAGGCAGTCGGCCGGCGCCAGCGCGTCCAGCGCCAGCGCGTCCAACGCCAGCGCGTCCAACGCCGCCCCGACCGCCTCGTACAACGCCTTGACCGCCTCCTCCACGCCCGCCACCTTGTGGACAACCACGTTGCCCGGCGACAGCGCCGGGGGGAGGCGATCCCTCACCCAGTCGAGGAAGACCTCGCCGTCGACCGCCCCCGGCCCCACCAGCGACGCCTTGATGCTTCGCGCACCACGCCTGAGGCCCGGATGGCGGCGAGGGTTCAGGGCTTGCCCTCGCGCCGCAGGGCCTCGACGTCGCCGCGGGTCAGGCGTCGGGTCAGGCGTTGGGGCAGGCCGGGGTTGCCGCCCCGGCGGGGTTCGAGCTCGCCCTGGGCGTGGCGTCACCGCCCGTCGCGGACGGTGCGGGGGTCGACACCAAAGCGTCGGCCGACCTCGGCCAGCGTGCCTTTGGCCGCGACTACTCTGTGCCGCAGGCCCATCGAGTAGGTGCTCATCGCCGGCAGCATGGCAACGGGCAGGTGAAAGCACAAGCTGGTCTAGGAGCCAGCGAGCCCTGTGATCTGCCTGTGGAACGAAGCATCGTCACCTCACTCGACGCCGGAGCGGAAGCTCCGGTTTCTTATCAGACCGAATAAAACCGTTGGATTTCAAGCAGAACCCGGAGCTTCCGCTCCGGCGTCGGTCCGACGGGGCGAGGCGCTGACGGCGCGATGGCGTCACGGTTCCGAGGGATCGTTGAGTGTGGGCGCCGGCGCCTTCTTCCGTAGAACCGCGACGAACCCGCCGTCGCGGTAGCGGGTGGGGTCGTCGGTTCGGAAGCTTGGCAGCCACGCGACGCGCTCGCCGGCGACGGCGTCGGGGGCTTGTGCGAGGAAGGCGTCGACGATCGCCTCGTTCTCCTCGGGCCAGACGCTGCACGTCGCGTACGCCAGCAGGCCTCCGGGGGCGAGCAGGGGCCACGTGTCGGCGAGGATCTTCGCCTGAAGCGTGGCCAGCGCGTCGTGGTCGGTTTGGGCGTATCGCGCCTCCGGCCGGCGGGCGAGCACGCCGCTGTTGCTGCACGGGGCGTCGATCAGGATGCGGTCGAACGAACTGGGCCAATCCTCGGGAAACTCCGCCGCCCACTCCGCCCGCTTGGCGACCATGGGGGCGAGATGCGAGGCGTCCTTCAGCGCCTTGCGCAGCATGCTGATCCGCTTGCCGCTGGCGTCGACGGCGAAGACTCGCCCCGCCGGCCCCGCGGCCTCGGCGAGCTGCCGCGTCTTGGTCCCCACGCCGCTGCAACGGTCGAGCACGGTTAGCCCCGATTGCACGTCGAGGTGGCCGACGACGGCAGCGCTGGTCGCGTCCTGCACCTGCGCCAGGCCGGCGCTCGCCCAGCGGGCGTAGTCCGGCTGCTTCGCCCCGGCCACAACGGCGATGCCCGCCTGCTCGTGGGGCGTGACGGTGACGCCATCCGTCGCGAGATCGTCGATTGTCGTCGAGCCGATCAGCCGCGCGAGCGTGGGCGGCGTGCGGTTGTCGTGTTCGGCAAAGCGGACCGCGTCGGCCGGACCGAGCAGGTCGATCAGCCGGTCGACCAGCGGCCGCGGGTGACTGAGCATTACGTGGGCGTAGGCTGCCGGATCGTCGCGATTCGGCAGCGTTTCGCTCAGGTCCGGCCGCTTGGTCGCCTCGCGCAGCACGGCGTTGACGAACCCGCTGGCCTTGGCCAGCCCCGGCTCGCGCAGGCGGCGCGTCTGGTGGACGGCCTCCATCACCAGGGCGTGGTCCGGCACGCGGTCGAGCAGCCGAATCTGCGCGAGGGCCACCAGCAGGATGAGCCGCGCCCGGTTGTCGATCTGCGAGATTGGCCGCTTGGCGTAGAACTCGACGAGCGTGTCGAGCAGGATCAGGTTCTTCACCACGCCCGCGATAAGCGTCTCGCCGAGGGCGCGGTCGCGCGGGTCGCTCGGCGGGACCGGGCTGCGCCGCTTGAACGCCTGCCGCGTGAAGCCGGGCAGGCGAAGCTCGTCGAGGGCCAGAACGGCGTAGTCGCGGGGGTCCAAGGGAAGGTCGATCAGGTGGGGGTCACGGTCGCGCCCGCCGGCCACGGGCGGCCGTTGCGGTAGTCGGCAAGCGACATCGGCCGCTTGCCCTCGGGCTGAAGTTCGAGCACCTCGATGAGCCCGTCGCGCGTGCCGATTTGGCCGGCGTCGTTGATTTGCCCAGGTTTGCCGCTGCCGTCGAGGGGCCGCGCCCGCAGGAGCGTGAGCGTCTGGTCGCCGACCCTCACGCGACAGCCGGGCCAGGGGGAGAGGCCGTTGATGGTCGCGGCAATCATGGTCGCGGGCCGGCCGAAGTTCAGGAGAGCGTCGCCGCGCGAGAGCTTGGGGGCCAATGTCGCATCGTCGTCGTTCTGCGGCTGCTCGATGCAATGGCCGGCATCGAGGTCCTCGAGCACGCGCAGCACGAGCGACGGGCCCAGCTCGGCCAGGGCGTCGTGGATTTCGCCGGTTGTTTGCGTCGGGTCAAGCGGGATGCTGTTCTGCCCGAGAACGGCGCCGGCGTCCATGCGCTCGGCGAGGCGGATCACGCTGTTGCCGACCCGCCGCTCGCCCGCCGCGATCGCGTGGTGGATCGGGGCCGCGCCGCGGTACTTCGGCAGCAAGCTTGCGTGCAGGTTCATCGAGCCGAGCCGCGGGTGGTTGGCCTGATCCTGGCTGATCTTCTGGCCGAAGGCGATGACCACGAGGGCATCGGCCGATGGCAGCGGCTCATCGTTGAAGCGCTCGGTGCGAATGACGCGCAGGCCGTTTTGGTCCGCCCACGCGGCGATCGGAGTCGGCGTGAGCTTTTTGCCCCGCCCCGCCGGCCGATCCGGCTGCGTGTAGACGGCCGTCACCTCGTGCCGCTCGGCCAGCGCCTTCAACGTCGGCAGGCCGAACGCACCGCTGCCGGCGAAGAGAATGTTGAGCTTGTCGGGCATCGGGTTCAGAGGAACGCAAAGGCGCAAAGAGACAAAGGTCCGCAAAGAGCCAGTCTTGGCTCCTGATCTATTTCCTTCGCTTCTTTGCGGCCCTTTGCCTCCTTTGCGCCTTTGCGTTGAGGTCCGGCTTCGGGTGCCTTTCGCTGTACTCCGCCTCCATCTCGCTTAGGACCCTGCGGTGGCCCATGCGAACAGTTTCGGGCATTTTGTCGAGGATCAGCACGCCGTCGAGATGGTCGGTTTCGTGCTGCCAGACGCGCGGAACAAAGCCTTCGCCCGTTTCGTCGATCGGCTCGCCGGCGGTTGTTCTGGCTTCGATGCGAAGGGCGTTGCTGCGCAGCACCGGCGTGCGGATGTCGGGCAGGGAGAGGCATCCCTCCTCGGCCTCGCCGCTGCCGTCGGGGTCGCTCAGCCGAGGGTTGACGTAAACCTTCAGGTCGTCGTCGGCGTGCATGATGAAGAGGCGGACGTTGACGCCCACCTGCGGCGCGGCGAGGCCGACGCCCTTTTCGGCCTCCATCACCTCGGCCATGCGGGCGACGAGCAGGTCGAGCCGGCGTGTGGTGTCGGCGTCGAAGTCGGCGACGGGCAGGCATTTTTTACGCAACCGCGGGTCGGGCCAGAGCACGATGTCCAAGGCCGCGGCGGCGTCCGCGTCGGCGGGAAGCAGGGCGCGGTCCGGGCGGTCGACGGTGGCGGATTCGGGCATGGCGGAAGCGCGGGCAGTGAGGCGGCGGCGATCGTAGACGCTTCGCCCGTTCGGCGCGGGCCCTCGGACCGCGTAAAGTGTCGTCTATGCCGGACGAGACCGCGGAGGACTTCACCACCGTCACCCCCGAGCAGCGCAAGCGCGCTGACAAGTATTACGACCACGCCCGCAAGGTGGCCGAGGCGTCGCAGTACGACTACGCGATCGAGATGTACCTCCAAGGCCTGGAACACGACCCGGGCAACGTCGAGATCCATAAGGAGCTGCGCAACGTCGCCCTGCTGCGCAAGGGGCCGGGCAAGGGCAAGCCGCTGGGCTCGTTCGCGTCGATGAAGCTCAAGCGTGTCGGCAAGGACGTGAAGGCGAACTTCATCAACGCACGCAAGCTTCTCGCCTACGACCCCGGCAGCGCCGCGTACATGGAGATGCTCGCCAAGGCGGCGGCCAAGATGCAGTTGGCGCCGGTGGTCGTGTGGATCGGGCCAATGCTCTACCGGGCGTTGCTCGACGATAAAAACCCCAAGGCCGACAGCTTCCTGAACCTCAAGAAGATCTTCGAGAGCGTCGGCGAATACCGCCTGGCCATCGACGCGCTCAACCAGGCGGCGGCGTTGCGGCCCGACGACAGCGACCTCCAGCACGAGCTGCGCAGCCTGAGCGCGCAGATGACGATGAAGGAGTCGAAGCTCGACCAGGTCGGCGGCAACTTCCGCGACAGCCTCAAGGACGCCGACAAGCAGCGCGAGCTGCTCGAGAAGGACAGCGACATCCGCACCGTCGACGCGATGCAGGGCCAGATCGCCCGCGCCCGCGCCGAGTTCGAGGCCGACCCGAGCGTCGCGGGCAAGCTCGTGAAGCTCGTCGAAACGCTGACCAAGACCGGCGAGCTGAAGTACGAGAACGAGGCCCTCGAACTTCTTGAGAAAGCGGCCAAGGAGAACAACAACTACCGCTGGCGGTTCGCGGCCGACGAGGTCAAGATCAAGCAGTTCGCGCGGGGCGAGCGGATGCTCAAGCAGGTCGCCGACGCCGAGCCCGACAATGCCGAGGCCCGGCGCGAGCTCGCCGAGTTCCGCCGCGAGAAGGCGGCGATGGAGCTCAAGCACTTCCAGGGGGCGATGAAGGCCTACCCGACGGACAACCGCTTCAAGTTCGAGGCGGGCCGGCGGCTGTTCGCCCTCGGGGAGTACACCGAGGCGATCCCCGTCCTGCAGCAGTGCCAGGGCGACGCCAAGTACAAGGACGACGCCCGCCTGATGCTCGGCAAGTCGTTCCTCAAGGCCGAGTATGTCGATGAGGCCGTCGACACGCTGCGGAATCTGATCGAGAGCTACAAGGTCGACGCCGACGACAAGGCCAAGGAAATGTACTACTGGTACGGCCGGGCGCTGGAGGAGAAGGGCGACGTGGAGGACGCGCTTAAGGCCTATAGCCAGATCGCCCAGTGGGACTTCGGCTACGAGGACGTGCAGGCGCGGATCAAGGATTTGCGGGCCAGACGATGATCCACTGGCCCGACTATTGGCTCGAGCGGCCGTCGACCACGTTCACCGCTCAAGATGCCGATCGCGTGCTCGCGCAGTGGTCAATCGCAGGTGCGGCCAGCCCGCACGCGTCGACCCTGAACCCCAGCGATGAGGTTCGGAGGGAACAGGGCGGGGGATCAACGTCCGGCGTGCGGTTGCTTAGCCGTCCGCAGAACGTGCCGCTCTGGTTCGTCCTCTGCCACCTTGCGGAGTCTGGACGCATCGCTCTCCACGGCAGTTCCAGCGGCTCGATTACCGAGTTCGAGCCGCGTCATCCACATGACGAGAACGAGTTCGGCAACCGCCGGGCCGTCTTCGCTGCCGGAGACGGTATCTGGCCGTTGTTCCACGCCTTGCTCGACCGGGAGCGTTTCCCGCACCTCTCGATGAACAACGGCTGCGTCCATCCGGAGGGCGACCCCGGCCGCGCCCGCTATGTCTTTTCCGTAGACGCTTCTCTGTTGCCCCGGCAGCCGTGGAGCGACGGCTTTGTCTACCTGCTGCCGCGCGACGGGTTCGAAGAAGAGCCGCCCGTGGATTCCGGCGGATTCAAGATCCGCATCCCGCACCTCGCGAACCCGCGCCCCGTCCGGCCGATCGGACGCGTTCGCGTGGTGCTCGAAGATTTTCCGCTGCTTGGCGGCGTTCGCGGCCACGATCCGAAGCGAATGCCGGAGTACGCCGCGGCTGTGCGTGGGTTGAAGCCGTGGCCTGCTTGAGACGGAACCGAGGATCGGACTCCGGCTGGCGCGGGCGATCGTGCGGGTGTAGCGAAGTTGCCGTATCCTTCCGGCGATGCGTTGGCTGGCGTTGTTCCTCATGCTCCTGATGCTCGGCGGGTGCGTGGAGCGGCGGCTTCAGCTCGAAAGCGACCCGCCGGGCGCGCTGGTCTTCCTCAACGGCGAGGAGGTCGGCCGCACGCCGATGAGCGTGCCGTTCGACTGGTACGGCCGCTACGAGGTGGCGGTGCGGAAGGAAGGCTACGAGACGCTGAAGGATCGGCGGTGGGTCGCCGCCCCCTGGTGGCAGTGGCCGCCGATCGACTTGGCGGCCGAGTTGCTGCCCCTTCGCCTGGTGCACCGGCCGACGATGCGTTTCGACCTGGAGCCCGCCACCGCCGGCGATGCCGGTCTAATCGATCGCGCGCTCGAGCTGCGCGAGGAGACGCGCGATGCCTCCTGATCCGGCCGAGCCCGCGTCGCGCGTGCTCGGCTTCATCGTCGGCACCAGTCGTGGCGGCACGACGTTCATGAACAAGGTGCTCAACCTCCACCCGGACGTGGTCGCCTTCGGCGAGAGCGCCTATTTCGGGCGCTTCTGGCGTGAACCGGACGCGGCCGGCGGTCGGTACTCGCCCGAACTGGTGCGGGAGATTTTCGAGGGTTCGCTGCACGAGTCTTGGGGGCCGGAGTCGGGGCCGGGCGCGCTCGATTCGGACGTGGGGGCTCGGTCCAGGCGCTGGCCCGACGTGCTGCGGGCGGTCTTTGACGAGCGTCGCCTGCTCGTCGAGGGCGGCGATCCGGGGCAGGTGTTCGAGGCGCTCTGCGAAGCGTTCTGCCGGGCGGAGTCGAAGCGGCTGGCAATCGAGAAGACGCCGCACCACGTCGGGGCGGCCGACCGGATCCTGCGGTACTTCCCGGCGGCACGCTTCATCGTGATGGTGCGCGAGCCCGTGCCGTTCCTGACGTCGCTGAAGAATCAGGGCCGGCAGTTCGATCCCGAGCGACGCGAACGGGCGCGGCGGGCGTATCACGTGATCCCCGCCACGCTCATCTGGCGTGGCTACGCGCGGCAGGCGGCGCGGCTGGTGGCCGAGTTTCCGCAGCAGTGCCTGCGCGTGTCGCTGGACGATCTTCGCGACGACGAGTCAGCCACGATGCGGCAGGTGCAGGAGCATCTGGGGCTGCCGGTGGTCGAGCTCGCCGGTCGCGTTCCGCCGGACAACAGCAGCACGCACGCCAGCAACGCCGACGAGCCGGCGGCGACGCTCTCGCCGGGCGAGTTGTGGTGGCTTCAACGGCTCGCCGGGACAGACATCCGAACAAATGGCTTCGATATACCACGCGCGAAGCGGGGGCTCATGGGATCCGTGGGTCCGGCAGTAACCGCCCTGCCCTGGCTGTCCCGCAACGCGCTGCGGCTTCGGCGAAGCGTTCGCGGCTCGCTGTTCGCCCACGCGATGCGTTACCTCCGGCCGCGGTGAATGCGAAGGCGGACCTGTCAAACTGGAACCTGCCGAAAGGGTCCGCAGGAGCTGGTCGATACGACCGGTGGACCGGAGATGTATGCAAGACCCCAGCTTTCAGTTCCAATCGGCTTCGCATTATCAGCCACACACGATTCAATCCGCCTCTGACACGCCGCAGCCGCAGACGCCGGCCGTTCGCATCGGTGATCTGCTCGTCCAGCAGGGCGTGCTGACCGCGGCGCAGGTCGCGCACGTGCTTGACGTGCAGTCGGTGGTGCATCGCCCGTTCGGCGAGTTGGCCGAGCGGTTGTTCGACGTGCCGGCCGTGGCCGTCGATGCCGCGTGGGCCCAGCAGCTCGTGGCGTTGCACGGAGCGCGGGACGTCTCGCTCGAGGAGCCGGAGCCGGGCTGCGTGGCGATGCTCAACAGCCGGCAAGCGTGGCAGTTTCGCCTCGTGCCGCTTCGCCGCGAGTTGTCGACGCCCGGCCACCTGGGCCACCTGCTCCTGGCAACCGACCCGGCTCGGCTGCGCCGGGCGATCAACTTCGCCGCGCGGTCGCTGCCGCTGGCCCCTACCTTTGTGCTGGCGACGCGGACCTCGCTTCAGACACTGCTGACTAGAACGTACCCGGTGTCGCCCGCGTTCCAACGCTGGGCCGCGGAAACGTAGTCAGCGGGGCGCCGAAGCGGGTGGCCCGGCAGGAGGGCTCAGTACAACGCAAGGGCGGCGGGCACCGCGAGGTGCCCGCCGCCTTTGTTGTTGGGGTTCGACGCGTGCCTCGAAGGAGGCGGATCACCTTGAAGTCAGGCGATCGGTTCGCGTCGCGAGGTTGCCGTGGGGCAAGCCGCTGGGATGCGACTTACTTGCGGCGACGCTTGCCGGCGGCCATGAGGCCCATGAGGCCAAGGCCGGCGGTGGCGGCGGTCGGGCTCGGGATCGTCACGGTGATGTCCGTGTCGACCGTCGTGTCCGTGGTGCCGCCGGTGAGCACCTCGGGGTTCAGGAAGAACGTGATGGCGCTGGTGGGCAGGTTGTCGGCGGTGAAGCCGCTGACGTCGACGCCAGCGAACGTGTCGCTGTTGAAGCTGCCGGTGCCGCTCATCTTGTTCAGAACGACGCCGATGCCCGTGCCGCTATCGAAGTAGCTGCCCGAGATGTTGTCGAACGAGAAGACGTTGCCCTGGCCGTCGCTGAGCTCGTAGAAGCCACCGGTGATGGTGCCGCTGTCAGCGTCGCCGCTGAGCTCGAGCTCGCCCATGAAGCCGGCGTCGAAGTCCGGGAAGGGGTCGGCGAAGCCGGCTGCGTCCATGCCGTCGATGCGGATGTTCTCGATCTCGGTGTTGTCGTCGTCCGACAGGTCCAGGGTGTAGCCGCCGCTGGTGCTCGAGGCCGACACAACGAAGTTGTTGAGGTCGATGTCGAGTTGCGACTGGGCCATGGCCGACGAGGCGGCAAAGAGGCTGAGTCCGGCAACGCCAGCAACGCTGTACTTGATGATATCCATGTGAGTCTTGCTCCTTTTCCCGATTGTGAGTCGGGAGTTGCGATCCGCCGGGTGCCTCGGCCGGGTCGCGGTTGTGGGGGAAACGAGGGTGGCACCCGTTGAACTAGCTTGAAGCCCGTCACATGCCCAGCAAATGCCGGACCAAGTGGCGACGCTTCGGGCGACTCGGTAACACACCGCGTCGCTGCTTCCCCAACAGTCTACCGCGCCAAAGCCCCGACAGCTAGAACAGATTTTGTCCGATAAGCTCCGGCGTCTCAAGAATCCGCCCCCGGCACGCCGGAACGTTCGGGTTATGCGGGTTCCCCCCTCGCCCCCCTCGCTCGACCTCGGCAAACACATGTTCCGGGTGCGAAGGCGTCGGCCGGTGCCACTTCTTCGGGCACCTGCACCCGACACTGCCAGCCCGACATGCAGTCAACGTAGGAATGGGACGCTGGCGATGCCGACCTGGACACCTTCCCGCGTCGGCGGCCGCCATCGGATCGAGCGGCGCAACGGGCGCTCGTAGATTCGCTGCGTCGCTTCATCGACGGTGGCTTCTGGGTGAGGCATCCAACTGGCGGCACCCACGCGAGAACGCCCGTGGTGGAGCAAGGCTCCACCACGGGCGTGGCGATTCGGATTAAGCGGTTTGCCCGCGAGGGCTGACCGCAACCGAGTTGGGGTTACGCCCGGCGACGACGCTTGCCGGCGGCCATGAGGCCCATTAGGCCAAGGCCAGCGGTGGCGGCGGTCGGCGACGGAATGGTGACGACGATATCGGTGTCGGCGATCTCATCCGTGCTGCCGACGTTCGTCAGCAGGCTGCGGTTGAAGAAGAAGCCGAGCATCGCGACCGAGAGGTCGTCGCGGTCGAACTCGCTGACGTCGACGCCGGCGAACTCATCCGTGGCGAAGTCACCGCTGTTCGAGCGGCCGTAGAACGCGAGCTGGATTCCCGTGCCCGTGTCTTCGTAGGTGCCGCTGATGTTGTCGAACGAGAACATGTTGCTGCCACGGCCCGAGAGCTCGTAGAAGCCGCCGACGATGCGACCGCTGGTGGCGTCGCCGACAAGGTTGAGCTCGCCGACGAAGTCAGCCGAGACGCGGCTGAAGGGGTCGACAAAGCCGCCTGCATCCATGTCGTTGATGCGGACGTTCTCGATCTCGGTGTTGTCGTCGTCGAAGAGCGACAGCGTGAAGCCGTCGGACGTCGCGGCGCTGGTCACCGAGAAGTTGTTGAGGTCAATGGCGAGGGTCGACTGCGCCTGGGCGGCGCCGGCCGTCAGGCCGGCCGCGGCAAGGGCGACACCCGCAAGAATGGTCTTCTGGTTCTGCACAACTGCTCCTTTTCCGGACATGTGGTCCGGGCAACGCGGCCTCCCGGTGCTCTGTGAGGCCGCAAAACGTTTTTTTCAAGCACCGGTGGATGCCGCGGAGGCCGGAGACGGTCACGAAAAGGGCGGGCACGTTACCCACACCTGAAGCTTTCGCGACGCCGCCGGCCGGGTCAGGCCAACTGCATCCGCCACAACTGTACAATGGTTCTTCGAGTCTGGCAACGGAAAACGTGCTCGCCAAACGCGGTTCAACAGTTATCGGCCACGCACGCCCGGTGGCGGCGACCCGGCGGTGTGGCCACGGCATCTTTGCCGCCACCCCGCCGTTGAGTCGCACTTACGTTGATCGACGATAAGCTTCTAACGAAGTGTAACTTGCGCTGAAAGTTGGTCTCCGGATCGGGTTTCGGCTGCGGCGGGACGACGCGGCCTCGCGGGCGGTGCCCCGGAAGCGCCGCCGCCGTGGAGTTCCTGTTCTCAAGGTCCGCCGCCGAGGTTTGAAGTCGTGGCGCGTGTGGATTGCGAACTACTGTTGCACGGGGAGCGGGTCCGAAAAAGTTGACGGCGGGCGGCTAACCCCGAGGCAACTCCGGTGTCCGCCGGCTCCGGGCCAGCGGTTGGGAGGGGTGTTAACGTCCCCGCCGGAGGGACGAGCCCAGTCGTTCAGCCTTATTTTGTTCACGCGGTTGGAACCTCTTCATGGCCAGTCACAACACGATCCAAGCCGCGGGCCCGCGTCCCCGGATCCTGCTCGTCGCTTCCGGCGGGGGGCATTGGGTGCAGTTGTCCCGCACGTTCCTCGCCTTTCGCGACTACGACGTCGCCTGCGTGACGACCATCGACGGCTACGAGGATGCCGTGGAGCGGCGGTTCGCCAGCGCCCGGTACTACCGCGTCGACAACGCCAGCCGAGAAAGCCTGCGCGGCCTGCTCCGCACGGGCTGGCAGATGCTGCGCATCCTGCTTCGCGAGCGGCCCGACTGGGTGGTCTCCACCGGCGCCGCCCCCGGTTACGCCGCCCTGCGGCTGGGGCGGCTGCTCGGCGCCCGCACATTGTGGCTCGACAGCGCCGCGAACCACGGACGGCTGTCGATGTCGGGCGTGAAGGTGCGCCCCTTCGCCGACGTGTGGCTCACGCAGTGGCCTCATCTTGAAAAGCCCGAGGGCCCGCACTTCCGCGGCCGGGTGTTCTGAATGCCTGGCGTTCTAGCCTCGGTGGGCAGGGACGCGGGGTGTGGGCGGGGAGACAGCAATGTAAGGGGTTCGTTTCTGCCGGGGTGCGGCGGGGTGTCGTGCGTGATAACGTGCTGCTAGAGTCTTCAGGCCGGCCCGGCGGGGCCGAATGGTCGATGCACCGCCGACGGACTTGCACGGACTTGCACGGACGCGCACAGGGCGGCATCTGCTCATGATTTTCGTAACCGTCGGCACCCAGTTCCCGTTTGACCGCCTCGTCCGCGTGGTGGACGCGTGGGCCATCGACGCGCGGCGGGACGACGTGCTGGCGCAGGTGGGCGAGTCGGATTACAAGCCAGAGAAGCTGCACGTCGAGGCATTCCTGACGGCTGACACGTGCGATCGCCGCCTGCGCGACGCGGAGTTGGTGGTCTGCCACGCCGGCATGGGAACCGTCCTGACGTGTCTAAATCACGGCACCCGCGTGATCGTGATGCCGCGCCGGGCCAATCTGGGTGAGCACCGCAACGATCACCAGCTCGACACCGTCGCCTGGATGCGCGAGTTGAGCGGCGTGCGGGTGGTGCAGGACGTGAAGGAACTGCGTTTCGCGCTCGACCACTTCGCCGACGGACAGATGGCGGCGGGGCATCTGGGCGATAACGCCGAGCCCGCACTGCTCGACTTTCTGCGAGAATCGGTCGCGGCCCCGCCCGAGCCCGCATTCTGGCGCGGTGTGCGGCGGCGGTGTGCGGCCGGGCTGGCAGCGGGCTTCAGGTGGATGCTTCCCGAGCCGAAGCACGTGGGGCAGGCCCAGCGGGCGGTGGAAGTTCCCGCCGAGGCCGAGGCCGCCCCGGCGGGTCAGGGCACGCCCGGCACCGGCTCGGCCGTCTCGTCGGCCGCCTAACCGCTTCAGGGGCCTGCCGCAACTTGGAGCGGGATCGACCGTTCACTTACAGGGCCGCCTTTCGGCTCGCCAGGACGACACGGATGACGCAAGCGACGGCAGCAACTTCGAACCGGTTTCGACCGCGCGACGCGCTGCCCAGCCCGTCGGTGGACCGATCCCTCGACCCGCGCGCCGGCTCCGCCTCCGTCGACCGCGCCGCCTGGCTTGTGCGTGCAGTGGGTGCGGTCGTTCTGGTCGCCCTGGGCGTGCTGGCGACGATCGACGCCTGGGCGGACATGGTTCGCATCGCCCGCTTCGACGAGGAATCGAGCCACATCCGGCTCGTCCCGGTCGCGGCAGCCTGGCTGCTCTGGATCTACCGCGACCGCGTCGGCTCGGCCGGCGACGGACTTCGCTGGGTCGGGCCGGCCATCGCGGCGTTGGGAGCCATTCTTTACGCTCTCGGCGACCGCTTGGTCATCGAGGCGATGTGGCATCTGGGGGCCGTCTTGCTGGCGGTCGGGGCGATTGGTGCCGCCTTTGGAGGGCGTCGCCTTCTCGCTGCTTGGCCGGCGGCGGTTGTGCTGCTGTTTCTGATTCCGGTGCCCGGCGGTCTTCGCGCGGCCGTGACGCAGCCGCTGCAAACGACCAGCGCCACCCTCGCCGGCCACGCCCTCGAACTGCTGGGCGAGCCGGTCCTCCTGCGCGGCAGCGTGCTGACGATCGGCGGCATTGATGTCGCCGTCGCCGAAGCGTGCAACGGCATGCGCATGTTCTTCGCGCTGGCCTTGGTCTCCTACCTCTACGCCTTTCTGCACCCGCTTAAGACGTGGGTCCGCGTGGTGCTCTTGGCGATCAGCCCGGCCGTGGCGCTTGGGTGCAACGTGATTCGCCTCGTTCCCACGACTTACGCCTACGGCCACGCCTCGATGGAGACGGCCGATTTGTTCCACGACGTCGGCGGCTGGGCGATGCTGTTCGTCGCATACTTTGTAGTCGCCGGATTGGTCGCCCTCGTGCGTTGGGTGGGGGTCGAGGTCGACCAGTCGAGCGAGCAGCAGGCCGCCGCGGACGGGGACGATCGTGTTCGCTCGCCGCAGCAGCGTGGCCCGTGGCTCCTGGGCGCCGCCGCCGTTGCGGTGCTGGCGGGGGCGGCCTTTGCCGACCGGACGATTATCCGCCCGCCGCCCGCCGAGGCGACCGCCTTTCACGCGCACGTCCGCGACGCCGTCGCGAACGTCCCGAGCACCGTGGTCGCCGGCGCCGACGGCGTGCTGGTGGCCGAGGACGTCCCGCTGCCACCGGCCGCCGTGGCGATGCTCGAGCCCAACGCGACGCTTTCCAAGCGGTTCCGCCGCGTCGGGGGCGGCCCGGACCTGGCCGGATGGGCGCAGTTCCTGATCATCCACTGCCGCGACGCCCGCGACTTGCAGGGCCACTACCCGCCCAACTGCTACCCCGGCCGCGGGTTTGAGCCACAGAGCAGCGAGCCGGTCGAGTGGCCGGAACTCGGTCTCGTGGGCCAGCGGTACGTCTTCACGCGCGACACGAACGGGGTGAACGAGACGGTGCACGTCTTCAACCTGATGTTGTTGCCGGACGGCACCGTCGGGCGCGACATGACGACGATCTCCGACGCCAGCCGCCGCCTGCGGCTGCGCGAGCGGGGGGCGGCCCAGGTGCAGATCGTCTTCCCCGCGCCGCGGTCGGCGTCGATGCCGACCGATGAGTCGCGCCAGCGGACCGCAGAGATGGAAAGCCGCTTCGCCGCCCAGCTTCTCGCGGCGCACAAGGATGCGATCGACGCGATGCTCGGCAAGAGCGAGCCGATCGAGCCCGACGCGGAGTAGGCTTCACCAGCCCTTGGAACCCCCGAATCAGGGGTAGCGCTCCTTCTGAAACAAACCTGCCGCCGGCGCGGAAAGTCCGATAAAATGAAGTGCGGCGGCGCGGGTCCGATTTGTGGGCCGCGATGTGCCGAAGCACGGAAAGCCGCCGCAAGCGGTCCGACATGTGGGCCGATGCAGGGAGGTCGGCGCCGGCAGTCGGTCGCGATCGTGCCCCGCTGGATTCCGCCGTCCTTTAGTTCGCCCGCCGTCCCGCGCCTGTGCCGCGCCGGCCAAGCCCCGTACCTGTCTGCCATGCCGCAACTGCACTCCGCGACGCCCGAGATGTACCCGCCAGCCAACGGCCTGGCCCGTCGCAACGGCCGCCCGCCGCGCCGCGACCCGGCGTCCGCGCCGACCGCGCTCGCCCACCGCCCCAACCGAGGCCCCAGTGGTCGGCCGGAGGCGAAGCCGGCGCCCAACCCGTTCCACTACGCGCACGCGCTGCTCCGCGGCCGCTACCCGCTGGCAATCGCCGCAGCCACGGTGCTGGGCACATTGGGCGGGGTCGCGGGCTACCTGTCGCAGACCCCGATGTACGCCTCGGTCGGCCGCGTGCAGGTCGAGCCGCGGGTGGACCGGCTGGTCTACACGACGGACGACAACGCACCGGTCCCACAATACCAGTTCAACAACATCATCAACGGTCAGGCCGCCATCATCGGTAGCGACGCCGTGGCGCGGGCGGCGGTTGATGATCCGGAGTGGCGAGAGGCAGGGTGGGGCACCAGCACCGAGGCGGTGGCGTTGTTCCGCGACGCGATGGACATCTCCGTCCCACGCGGCGGCTCGATCATTCAAGTTGCGTTCGAGTCGGAGGATCCGGAGATTGCGTACGCCGGAGTCCGATCGGCGCTCAATGCCTACGAGGTCGAGGTGGCGGCCCGCCGGACCAGCGCGACCGACAAAGAAGTCAAAGAGCTGAGGGAGCGGATCGAGCAAACCGAGCGCAGGATCGAGGCCGATGCCACCAGCCTCGCGACGATCGCGAGCACCTACGGCGACCCGAACCTGGAGGACGACATCGCCGACCTCGCCTCGCGGCTGCGCGATCTGGGGATCGGCATCGACCAGTTGAAGGCCGCCATCGACAAGCGAAAGGCGCAGGAGGCGGACGCCGCCGCGAACGGCTGGACCATGACTGACGGCGCGTCGGCAACGCAGCCATCAGTCGAGGTTCCGCCGGTGCCCGAGGAGGAGATGCGGGAACTGGCCGAGACCAACCGCGGCTTTGCCCAGCAGTATCTCGAACTGCTCGGCCGCAGGAACGAGATTGCCATCAAGGAGCACACGTACGCCGAGAATTCGCAGGTCATGAAGAACTTGCGAATGCAGCTCGCCCAGGTCGAGCAAAGCGTCTACGACTCTGCCCGATTCCTGCTGAAGACGCGGGCGATCGAAGGCAAGACTACCGCGGAGTTGGAGGAGGAACTGGCCCAGCTACAACGGATCGAACGCGACCTCACGACCCAGCGCGACAACACGTCGAGGGCCAGTGTCAGCATCGCGACGCTCCAGCGCCAGATTCGTGAGAAGACAGGCTTCCGCGACGACCTCGCCAACGAGCTCACAAAGCTCGAAACCGAGCGTGAGTTCAGCGAGCGCGTGCGTGTCGTCGACACCGGCAGCCTGCCGACCGAGCCCAGCGAGGACAAGCGCCTGCAAATCGGCGCCGTCGGCGGCCTTTTCGGCGGCATGCTCGGCTTTGGCCTCGTTGCCCTGTGGGGCCTGTCCGACGGCCGCCTGCGGTGGCTGGACGACCCGCGCAACAGCGACGTCTTCCGCGGCGATCGCATCCTGGCGGCCCTGCCCGACATGCAGGGCGGCGGGCTGCTCGCGGGCGAGGACGACGCCGTCGCCTTCCAGCTTCACAAGCTGCGCCTGAGCCTTCAACGCGCCATGCGGCAGGACCGCCGCAGCTTTGCCATCACCAGCCCCGTCAGCGGCGACGGCAAGACGAGCGTCACCATGGCCCTTGGCCTGTCGCTCGCCGCCAGCGGCACGCGCACGTTGCTCGTCGACTTCGACCTGGTCGGCAAGAGCCTGTCGCGCCGCTTCGCAAGCAAGAAGGGCGAGAGCGGCCCCAGCGCCATCGACCGCGGCCTGGGCGCCATCCTCCGCGGCACGCCCGTGGCCGACTGCTTCCTCGACACCGACGTCAAGCGCCTCAGCGTGCTCGGCTGCGCCGACGCCGGCAGCGAGGATGCCCGCCGCCTCAGCCCCAAGTTCGCCCGGCACGTGCTGCGCGAGGCGATGGAGCACTTCGAGATCGTCTTGGTCGACACCGGCCCGCTGCTGGCGAGCCTGGAGGCCAACACGATCGCCGCCGAGACCGACGGCAGCGTCCTGTGCATCAGCCGCGGCACCGACCGCAAGCTGGTCGAGCGGTCCGTTGAGTTGCTGACCGAGCGGTCGCGCAGCTTCGAGGGCGTCGTCGTGAACCGGCTCGACGCCGGGCAGTTCGACAAGTTCGTCGCGAGCACGATGAGCGTGAGCGTTCCCAACGACGCGGCCACCGCGTGGCGGGGGGCGTCGGCCCGTGCCGAGGAGGCCGCCGCCGGCGGGACGCCAAAGCTCGTAACCCGCACGCTCGACGAGTCGTCGCCGGCCAAGCCGCGCCGGCCTCGCGACGAGGACGAGGCCGACTCGTAACAACCGCGCGTCGCGCCGCGTCTCGCGTCGCGCGACCGACGGATGAGAGGACTGAAGGACCGACCCCCGTTCCGCCCGCGCCCGCGATTCCCGCGATGGCCGGGGGAACCCTCCGCTTGTTGCCATGCCCAGCTACGCCAAGACCACCGCCCGCCGCGCCGCCGGCCGCTCGCGCCGCCGAGTGCTCGTGCTCGCCGCCGTCGTCGCCACGCTGATGGTGGCGGGGGCGATTGCCTACACCGTGCGGTCGAAGCAGATCGACCGCCGCCTCGCCGCCGACCGCGACGAGGGTATCGTGCTCATCGAGCAGGGCGAGTACGACGCGGGACTGAAGAAGATCCGCGACTACGTCGGCCGCAACAAGGACGACGTCGATGCACTGCTCCCCTACGCCAAGGCGCGGGCGCAGGTGGAGATGCCCGGCTACAAGCACCTGCTCGACGCGATCGAGATCTTCCGGCGCGTGCTCGAGCTCGACCCCGACAACGCTGAGGCGCGGCGGCACCTGCTGTCGCTCTACGTGCGCACCGGCTCCAACCGCGACGTCCTCAAAGCCACCGAGGGCCGCGACGATGCTCTGAGCCTTCAGGCCCGCGCCATCGCGCACGGCCGGCTGCGCGAGGTCGACAAGGCCATTGCCGCCGTGAGCGAATACGCGCGGCTCGTTCCGACCGACTACCGCATGCAGCGCTACGCCATCGCGCTGCTCGACAACGAGGGCCGTGGCGACGAGGCGCTCGAGCGCGTCGACGCGCTGGAGGACCGCATCGGTCCGACCACCGGGCTGGCCCTGCTGCGCGTGGCGGCCCTGCAATCGAGCGGGCGTCCCGACGCCGACGAGGACGCGAACGTCGCCCTGCGTTCGGTGGTTGCCGGCCTGCGCGACGATCCGTCGAAGCTCTTGGTCGAGCCGCCGGACGTGGTGCGCGAGTTGGTCGGCCGGCTCGATGCCGCCAAGGCCTACGACGATGCCGAGTGGGCCCTGCTGACCTACGCCGCCGCCGACGAGGTGGCCCCCGCGCCCGATTCGGGCGTGCTGGCCGACACGAGCGTGGATGACTCCCAGCACACGCTGCGCGCCCTCGCGATGGAACGCCTGCTCGCCACGGGTCGCGCCGCGGAGGCGAAGCAGTACGCGGCTGACTGGGTCGCCGCGGCGCCCAACAGCGTCAAGCCGCGCCTGGCCGCGCTGGGGCGGCTCGCGGGCGCCGACGTCGCGGGCGCCGACGGCACGCCGTGGCAGGCCTTCGCCGACGCGGTCGCCAATGCCGGCTGGCTCGACAACCTCGATGCCGCCACCACCACCGCCACCCTCGACGACGTGGCCGCCGGGAACCTGCTCACGGCCGTCCGCGGTTTGCCGAGCGACCAGTCGACCGCCCTCGCCGAACAGGCTGCGGGCGACGCGCTGGCGAAGCTGGGAGAGTTGCGGGCCGCCCTGGTGCGTTGGCAGTCGGCCTCGGCGTTGGCGCCGTGGTGGGTCGCCCCGCAGCGCGCCGCCGCCGACGCCTTCACCAACGTGGGCCGGCCGCAGGATGCGCTTGATCTGGCCGGGGACGCGCTCGACCGCAACCCGGATGATCCGGCGACGCGGCGCGTCCACGCCCGCGCAATCGTCCTAAACGAAACCGCGTCGCTCGCCAACCTGCAACGGGCGGCCGAGGAGTTCGACGCGCTCGCCGAGGCGGGCATGGCCGAGCTGCTGCCGCTGCGCGTGTTGGCGTGGGAGCGTGCGGGTCGGCCCGACTGGGCGGCCCAGCTTCTGTCCGCCGCCGCCGGCGATGCCGCAACGCCGACGCCAATGCTTGCCGACGCCATGCCGACGGCCCGCCGCGTGGGCGGGGCCGCCTTGGATGATGTCGTCGCCGCTCTTGAAGCGCGGCGCGAGCAGCCGGAGGCGCTCGAGGCATTGGCGGTGCACGCGGCTCGCACGGGCGATGCCGCCGCGGCCGCGGAGATGGTCGCCAACCTGCCCGACGAGCCACACTGGCAGCGCGTGCGGGCGACGATCCTGTCGGGCCTGAACGAGCCGGGCGCCGCCCGCGCCTGGCAGCAGGTCGCCGACGCCATGCCCGATGACCTGGGCGTGCAGCGCCGTGCCCTCGGCGAGGTGACGCGCCCGGCGGAGGCGGACGATCTGGGCACGATGCCCGCCGCCGAACGCCTGGCCTTTGCCGAGCGTGCCGCGGGGCGCGTGACCGAGCGCGTGGGCGCGGGCAACGACGTGAGCGTCGCGCTGCCGCTGGCGCGGGCGCTGCTCGCGGCCGCCGACGGCGACCAGGCCCGCCTGGGCGATGCCGCGGTTCGCCTGCAGCGCATCGTCGACGCCAACCCGAAGTATCTCGAGGCCCGCCTGCTGCTGGCGGATTCGCTGCTGCGGATCGGCAACGACGAGGCCGCCAACAACGAGTTGCAGGAGGCCGTCGAAATCGCGCCGAACGATCTGGGCCTGCGCCTGGCGTTGGCCGAGCGGCTGCTGGAGGCGGGCGAGGCGTCCGAGGCCGACCGGCTGCTCAACCTCGCGGTGCGGCAGATCCGCCGCGACCCGGAGTCCGCCACAAGCCGCGACCGCCAACAGTTGGCGCAGCTCCTGAACCGCCGCGGCAGCGCCGACGAGGCCGTGCAGATCCTCGCCAACCAAGGGAACTCGCCCGCCGACGCGATCACCCGCGCCCGCGTACTGCTTCGCGCCGACCGTCTGAGCGACGGCGACGTCACGAACCTGCTGGCGGTCGCCGGTGGAGAGGATCGCGACGCCGCGGTGCGGGTCGCCGCACACGAGGTCGCGCTGCGTTACGCGGTACGGCGCGGCGATGCGGCCCGGCGTGACGCCGCCCTCGCTCAACTCAACGAGATCGCTCAAAATGGCGGCCAAGGCTCGACCAGCGCCGAACTAATTCTGGCGGCGAACGATCGGACCGCCGGCCAGCCGGATGCGGCCACAGAGCGGTTCGAGCGGGTGACGAAGCAGGACCCCGCCGACGCCCGCGGATGGTCCGGCCTGGCCCTCACGGCTCTCGCCGACGGCGACGCGGCCCGCACCCGCCAACTCGCCCAAACGGCCGCGGAGCGAGTGGAATCCAACGTCGCTCGAGACGCCTTCGCCTCGGTCGCGGCCGCGCTCGATGATGGCAGTCTCGCCCGCGCGGTGCGCGAGAGCGCGGTGTCGCGCAACCTTGTCGCGGCAACGTTGCCCGATGTCTCGACGGGCCGGCCGGGTGTGGCAGGTGACGAAGCCCGCCGCGACGTGCTCCGCGCCGCGACGCTGGCCAACAGCGGCGATGCCGCGGCCGCCGATGAACTGTCGGCGCTGGCCCGGCAATACCCGTTGGTCCGCCCGCTGGCGTTGGCCGTGGTCACGCAACTGGTGGACCAGATGCGGTGGGCCGATGTCCTCAACGCCGGGGGTCGCGCCGTCGAGAGCTTTCCAGGCGACGCCGACCTCGCCCGCCTGACCGCCGTCGCGGCCGAGAAGCTTGGCGAAACGACCCAGGCCGCCGTCTACGCGCAGCGATGGGCCGACTGGGCGACCGATCCGGACGACGCCCGCCGCGCCAACATCTTCGCCGCCACCGCGCTCATCAACGCCCGCGACCCGCGCTCGGCCCGCGATCGCCTGCGGCCGTACGTCGCCGACTTGAGCGGCGATTCGGTTGAGGCCGTGCTGCGCCCCTTCGCGTTCGCCGCCGCCGAACTCGGCGATTGGGACGACGTCCGCAACACGCTGCTCCCCTACGCCGGCGAGCCGGCCGTGCTCGCGATCGTGGAGGATCTTGCCGACCAATTCCGCATTGATCCGCGCGTTGCCGATGAGTTGATGAAGGGAATCGAGAGCGAGTCTGCTCAGAACCTTCCCGACCGCGTCCGCTCGACCATCTCCCGCCTTGTGCTCGCCGAGCAGTCGGGCAATGCCGCGTCGTTCGAGGGCGAGCTGCTGGCGCTCGCCGACGCCGCCGTGGCCGATCGGGATCAGCCCACGGGCCTGGTGCTCGTGGTCGCGGTCGGCCTGCAACGGGCCGCGACCGAGGCCACCCTGAAGCGGGCCGGCGAGGTCTACCGCGAGGTGCTCGAACGCGACTCCGGCAACACCGTCGCGGCCGCCAATCTCGCGCAGCTCATTCTGAACGATCGCGCCAATGGCACGGTCGACGAGGCGATCCGCCTCGCACGCTCCGCAACCGACGGGGCCCCGGACCCCCAGGCCTCCGCGGCATTCGAGACGCTCGCGGGACTGTTGTTGAAGCAGGGCGACACGCCCGCCGCCGTCGACGCGGCCACGCGGGCAACTGAGCGTGCGCCGCGTAACGGCCTGGCGCACCTGCGCCTGGCCGAAGCACGCCTCGCCGCTGGCGACGACGCGGGCGCGTCCGCCGCGCTGCGGACCGCCGAACAGCTTGGCCCGCCGCAGGGCGTCACCGAGCTCGACGCCTTCGACGCCCGCGTTGAAGACGTGAAGGCCGCCGTCCCGTGATGGCGGGGCCGCTCCTCACCTTGACCCCAACGGGCCGCACTTTTACCGTCGCTTTGCCGGTGGGGTGGTGGGGTGGTGGGGTGCGGCCCGCCTCACGCGCGGCCCGGCCGCACGCCACGCCGCCGTTGTTGCTTCGTAGATCCCCACTGTATGGACGAGCCAGACGCCCAGCCGACGCCCCCGCCGCACGGCACGCCCGCGGGCGCCGAGCCGGTGGGCGTGCGGATGGAGTTGTCGCGCATCATCATCAGCGAACTTCAGGACCAGCAGATCATCGTGTTGCACGAGGTCGACGGCGAGCGGCAGTTCCCGATCGTGATCGGCAACCCCGAGGCCTTGGCCATCGACCGCCGCCTAAAGGGCCAGGTCGCCGCCCGGCCGCTGACGCACGACCTGCTCGCCAGCTTGGTCGAGGCGATGGGGGGCACGGTCGACCGGATCGAGATTCACAACCTGCAGGATCACACCTTCTTCGCCCGCATCGTGATCCGCCGCCGCGCCAAAGGCTCGGGCAAGTTCGAGTGGATCGAGGTCGACTCCCGCCCGAGCGACGCCATCGCCGTCGGCGTGGCGACCAACGTCCCCATCTACGTCGCCGACCGCGTGCTGTCGGAAGTGGGTTGAACGTACGACTGTGCGATGGACGGTCGACTGGGCCCGCTGGGATTCGAACCCAGAACCAAGGGATTATGAGTCCCCTGCTCTGACCGTTGAGCTACAGGCCCGCGCGAAGGCAGTGTAAGGCGGCGGGGTGGTGGGGCGGCGGAATCCTGGGACGGGGCGGCGATGGCCGCGTACAATGGTGGCTCCCCGCGGGTCGCTTCCGTGGCCGCGGGTGGACTGTCTTCTTCGCTTCCGTCGATGTCTGGGCCGATCGTGGCCGGGGTGCTCGCACGTTTGGGCTGAGGCCAGTCGCCGCCGGTGCGCCCTTTGGCGTGGCCGGCAACGCTCGCCTTTTGACCCGGCCCGCCGTTGGGCCGCGCGTGGCGTGCGTCCCGCCCCAATCGACCCAGCACGCTTTGCAGCAACTCAACTTCGACAGTCTCGATCTCCTCCCCCAACTCCTTAAGAACGTCGCCCGCGAGGGCTACGACGTCGCCACGCCGATCCAGTCGCTGGCGATCCCGCCGATCCTGAAGCGCCGCGACCTGGTCGGCAGCGCGCCCACCGGCACCGGCAAGACGGCCGCCTTCACGCTGCCGATGGTGCAGCGCCTCATCGCCTCCCAGCAGAACGGCCCGCGCCGCGTGCGCGGCCTCGTGCTGGCGCCGACCCGCGAGCTCGCCGGCCAGATCAGCGACAGCCTGAGCGTCTACGGCCGCGGCACGGGGCTGCGCCACGTCGTCATCTTCGGCGGCGTCGGGCAGGGACGCCAGGTGCGCGCCCTGCGCGACGGCGTCGACATCGTCGTCGCCACGCCCGGCCGGCTGCTCGACTTGATCGAGCAGCGCCAGTTGAGTCTGGGCGACGTCGAGATCCTCGTGCTCGACGAGGCCGACCGCATGCTCGACATGGGCTTTATCCCCGCCGTCCGCCGCATCGCCGGCATGACGCCCAAGGGCCGGCAGACGCTGCTCTTCTCCGCCACGATTCCGCCGACGATCAAGAAGCTCATCGACGAGCTGCTCAGCAACCCCGAGCGGGCCCACGTCGAGGCCGACGAGGCGACGGTCGATTTGATCGAGCAGAGCATTTTCTTCGTGAAGAAGGCGGACAAGCCCGAGTTGCTGGCGCACGTGATCGACCGGTACGACATCGACTGCGGCATCGTCTTCTCGCGCACGAAGCACGGGGCCGACCGCATCGTCAAGCAGTTGTTCCGGCACGGCATCGACGCGGTGGCGATCCACGGGAACAAGAACCAGAACCAGCGGCAGCGGGCGCTCGACGGCTTCAAGAAGGGCCGCGTGCCGATCCTCGTCGCGACGGACGTGGCCGCCCGCGGGATCGACGTGGACGGCATCACGCACGTCATCAACTACGACCTGACGAACGAGCCCGAGACGTACGTGCACCGCATCGGCCGGACGGGCCGCGCGGGCGCCGACGGCGTGGCGATCAGCTTTTGCGACGGCGAGGAGCGGGCGTGGCTGCGTGACATCCAGAAGCTCATCGGCCGGGAGATCGACGCCGTCACCGAGCATCCGTACGCCGACGGCCCGCAGCGCGTGCCGATGCCGCGCGTGCCGCAGGGCCCGAACGGTCGCAAGCCGGCGCGGGCAAAGCATCCGTTGGAGAAGGCCGCCAGGCCGGCAGCCGCCGCGAAGCCGGCGGGCAAGCGATCTTCCAAAAAGACCGCCAAATCGTTCAGTTCCAACGGCGCCGCCAGCGGTGGTGGTGGGGGCGGTGGTGGCCGCAAGCCCTGCCGCGGCCCCGCCAAGGGCGGCAAGTCGCGCAACCGCCGCCCGGCCGCCGCGGCACGGTGAGGATTAGCGGGGGCAGCCCATGCCACTTGAAGCGAATCTCGCACCATCCGTCGCGCTACCGCTGCAACGCCGACGGGTCGCCGCCGCTTGGAGGAGCACGGGTGCCACTGCAACTTTGCAGTGTCTGGGGCCAACCACTGCAAAGATGCAGTGGCACCCAGCGAGCAGAAATCGTGCAAGCTGCCATAGCTTGGCGATCTTCCGCCGCTACGCGAAGGTGCGAGCGGCGGTAGCCAGAGCGATCAGGAGGGAGAACAGGACCGACAGGCGCAAGCTCGCGGGCAGGTCGAGATCGCGCGGCAACGCCGACGCGCCGCGCAGCCGAGCGGCATCCTCCGGCGAGCGCCACGTGTGCGGGGCGTAGGCGGGCAGCGGCGGGATGATCCATTGGCGTCGCAGGCCAATCCCGAAGCGGAGGCAACGCCAGCCCGTCCACGCTGTCATGCCGCTCGGCACGCCGAGAACGCACAGCGCGATCGGGAGCACGACTCGCGGTGGCGACTCCTCAAAGGTGGCGAAGAGGCCGACGCCAACACAGATGGTCAAGCCCACGCCGCCCAACGCCAAAATAGGCGTCGCGAGGATCACCGCGAACAGGCGGACGAGTACGTGCACGCTCCCCAGCGTACCGCATTCCGTTATCGATCACCTGTTCGTTCACGTTCCCGCGCGCGGAGCCAACGCAGCAGCAGATGGTGACCGGGCTCGACCATGCTTCCGTGATCGAAGCCTTGCAGCTCGTGCAACTCCGTTTGCTCGTGGCCGGCGATCTTCATCATGCGGGCGAAGTAGGCGACCTCTTCGTAGCGGCCGAGCAGTTCGACGTCGCGGTCGCCGGTGATGAGCAACATCGGCGGGGCGTTAGCGCGGACGTGGAACAGCGGGGCGAGTGCATCCACGACGGGCTGCTCGCCGGGGATGCCGCGTTCGGCCCGGACGGTGAAGTGCGTGATCGCGTGGCCGCTATAGGGGGCGAGGCCAGCGATGCGGTTGGCGTCGATGCCGTGCGCGGCGAGGTACGACTTGTCGAGGCCAACCATGCTCGCGAGGTAGCCGCCGGCGGAGTGGCCGGCGACGTAGATGGCGGCGGGGTCGCCGCCGAACTGCTCGATGTTCTCGAACGTCCACGCGACCGCGGCGGCGGCGTCTTCGATCCAGACGGGGCTCTTCACCTTCGGCGACAGGCGATAGTCGACGGAAACGACCGCGAAGCCTTGGTTCTTCAGGTGCTCGGGCACGTGCCGTTCGCCGCCGGTCAGCCCGCCGCCGTGGAACCAGACAATCGTCGCGAAGTTCTCAACGCCGGTCGGGTAGTAGACGTCGAGCACGCACATCTCCTTCGCGTACTCGTCCTCCAGGTTCGGCCGATACGCCACGCTCTCCGCGACGGCGTATTCCTCGTCCGCCGGCCGCGTCGTTGGCTGGGCAAGGGCGGCGGGCGACATCAGCAGGAACAACAAGGAAGCGAGGCAGCGAAGCATCGGCGAATACTACTTCGCCGCAGGGCCCACCCTACCAGACGCCCTCATCAAACAGCCGCCGCATGCGGTCGACGTGCGGGGCGATATCGTGGCCGTTTTGCTTGAGCCAGTCATCGTCGTAGTACGTGCTGAGGTAGCGGTCGCCGGTGTCGCAGGCGAGCATCACGATCGACCCGCCCTCGCCTCGGGCGGCCATCTCGCCGATCAGCGTGGCCGCGGCGTATAGGTCGGTTCCCGTCGACCCGCCGAACTTGCGGCGAACCACGCTTGCCAGGAAGTGCATTGCCCCGAAGCTCGCGGCGTTGGGCACACGGATGCAGCGGTCGATCACGCTTGGAACAAACGACGGCTCCACGCGCGGCCGGCCGATCCCTTCGACGCCGGGGCCGCGCTCGCAGATGTGGTCGCGCCGGCCGCTGAGCCAGGCGTCGTGGTAGACACTGTTCTCCGGGTCGGCCACGCAGAGTTGTGTATCAAGTCGTTCGTACCGCACGAAGCGGCCGATCGTTGCGGAGGTTCCCCCCGTGCCGGCGCCGCAAACGACCCACGCCGGCACCGGGTGGCGCTCGTGCTGCATTTGGCTGAAGATCGACTCGGCCACGTTGTTGTTGCCGCGCCAGTCCGTCGCCCGCTCGGCGTAGGTGAACTGGTCCATAAAGTGCCCGCCGGTCTCCTTGGCCAAGCGGCGACATTCGTCGCTCGGGTTCGAGCACGGGTCGACGCGCCGGCACTCGCCGCCGTAGAAGGCAATTTGCTCGATCTTCTCCGGCGACGTGTCGGCCGGCACGACGGCGACGAACTTCAGCCCGATCAGCCGCGCGAAGTACGCCTCGCTCACCGCCGTGTTGCCGCTGGAGCTTTCGATCACGAGCGTCTCCGGCCCGAGCCAGCCGTTGCAAAGCGCGTAGAGAAACAGCGACCGCGCCAGCCGATGCTTCAGGCTGCCGGTGGGGTGGATCGACTCGTCCTTCAGATACAAATCCACATCCGGCACGCCGGGCAGATCGACCTTGATGAGATGCGTATCCGCCGACCGCTGGAAGTCCGCCTCAATGCGGGCGACGGCGGTGTCGACCCAAGCGCGGTCAGAGTTGGCGTGGCAGTTGGCAGTCACCAGTTCAGAAAGTGCGATCGCGAAAGAACGACGGCAGGTCGCGGCTGGTGTGAACGATGGCGATGACTTCGATCGGGCGTGTCCGCCAGAGGTAGACGAGTTGGTAGCTGCCGACGCGCCAGAAGCGCACCCGCTCGTCGAACAGGTCTTCGTCTGGGTGACCCATTCCCGGCATCCCGGCGATCTTCTCGAGTTCGTCGAGGAAGCGGGCGACGAGCCGGTCCGCCTCCCGCTCGCCGTATGCGCGTGCCACGTAGTCCCAAATTTCCGTCGCGTCTCGGGAAGCAGTATCGAGTAGGCGGTACTGAACGCTCATCCCTGCTCCGCACGAAACTTCGCCCGCGCTACCTCGATGCGCTCGCAAACCTCGTCGATGGTGACAAACTCGCCGGCATCGGCCTGACGGACCCGCTCTTGCAGCATTGCTTTGAACGACTCAAAACCGGGTTCGCCCGGCTTTGGCAACATCTCATCCGGCTCCCGCACCTCCCGCTCGGCGTGCATGATTCCCGCCGCTACCACCTCGTCAATCGACTCCCACTGCCGTGCCCTCACCAACTCCCGTGCGGTGTCCAAGGCAAGCTTTGGCACACGGACATGTAGCTCGACCATCGTCTCCGCCTCGATCGCCAGATTGGTAGCCATATCGACATCCTACCGCGAAAGCGACTGGTACGCGCTGCGCGTCATCCGCTCGCCGTTGATAAAGCCGTTGCCGTAGGTCTCGCTCAAATCCGCCAGCGGGTCGGCGGCCACCGTCTCGTCCTCGCTCTTGCCATCATCGATCGCCTGCTGGATGCGGCTGCGCACCTCCTTCAGCATGTCGATCGACTTCATCAAGTCCGCCTTCGTCGCGAGCGGGCCGTGGCCGGGGATGATGGCCGTGTCGTCGTCGATGCCCTCGTAGATCGCCCACTGCGCCTTCAGGTAGCCGTCGAGGTCACCGCCGCCGGCGAGGTCGACGAAGGGGTAGGCCCCGTTGAAGAACAAATCGCCCATGTGGACTACGTTGGCGTCGGTGAAGAAGACAACCGAGTCGCCGTCGGTGTGGCCGGGCCAGAGGTGCTTGACGACAACCGTCTGCCCGTTCCAGTGGAAGGTCACGCTCTCGCTGAAGGTGATGACCGGGAGGGCGTCCTCGCCGCGATCCTCCGCCTCTTCCAGCCGCTTGCGCACGTTCTCGTGGGCGACGATCGTCGCGCCCGCCCCGGTCATGGCCTCGTTGCCGCCGGTGTGATCACCGTGGTGGTGCGTGTTGAGCACGTACTTCACCTCGCCGCCGCCCGCTTCCTCAATGGCGGCCAGGATCTTCTCCGCCAGCGGGGCGAACTGGTCGTCGATGACGAAGGCCCCGTCCTCGCCCGTGCAGAGCCCGATGTTTCCGCCGGCCCCTTCGAGCATGTAGATGCCGTCGGCGACCTTGGTCGTCTTGATCTCGACGCTGGCGAAGCGGTCCTGCGCGAGCAGCAGCGGCGTCAGGGCGAGCAGAAGCACGATTGGCAGAAGTCGGCGAAGCATGGTCAGTTGTAGGGTGGGCACGGCCCACTATCCGGGCCCGGCGACAGACCCGGAGGTGGGCCGTGCCCACCCTACAGCAAATGTTGGTGGCGCGAATCGCCCGCCGTCTGCGGCGGGAGAACCGTGGGCGGCGGTGGAATGGTGGGCGAACGGCCGCGCGGTCCGACACGGGTCTGCCGCATCCGAATGCGGCCGACTCGTGGCACCTTCTGGCTGCCTTCACGGCTCCTCGTACGTTTCACGTCGCCCGCGTTCGTTTGCCTTCAACGTCAGGCTGACGCAGTAGGCGAACGCCGCGACGCTACAGACGAGGACCGTCGCGGGAAAGATGAAGAACCATTCGTCGAAGACAACGCCTGCCCCACCAATAGCGGCAGTCATTACGATTGCAGAAAGAAGAGTGATGACTCCTGACACAATCGACCCGCCGCAACCAATTCCGAACGAAGCGACGGCATCCGGTGGCCGCTTTCCGACCTGCGGGTCCGCGTAATCGAGGTGCCGTTCCTCACCCATCCAGCCGCCACTTTACCGCGCCGGCGACGATCGTGTGTGTCGGGCGACCGGTCAATTCCCAGCCGTCGAAGGGGCAGTTGCGGCTTTTGCTCTTGAAGCTCGCAGCATCGACGGTCCACGGGAGGTCGGGGTCGATGATCGTCACGTCGGCGACGCTGCCGACGGCGAGGGTGCCGCGGTTCGATGAGATGATGCTCGCGCCGGCGCTGGTCATGAGTTCGATCAGCTTCATCGCGTCGATGTGGCCGGCGTCGAGGAGGGCTCTTTTGTAGAGGCCGAACGCGCACTCGAGGCCGAGGATGCCGAAGGCGGCCTCCTGCATCGGCACGGCCTTTTCCCTCCGCCAAATGCGGGGCGTGATCGGTGGCGAGGCAGTCGATCGTGCCGTCGACCACGCCGCGAATCACCGCGTTCACGTCCTCGCGGGTCCGCAGCGGCGGGTTCATCTTGAAGTTCGCGTCGTAATCGCGGGCAGCTCTCGTCCGTCAGCAACAAGTGATGCGGCGACGCCTCGGCGGTCACGGGCAGGCCCTGCGCCTTGGCGATGCGGATCAGCTCGACGCTCGCGACCGACGAGATGTGCTGCACGTGATACCGGCACCCGACGCGGCGGTTGAGCAGCACGTCGCGGGCAATCATCAACTCCTCGGCCTCGCTGGGAATGCCCGGCAGGCCCAGTTCCGTCGCGACGTCGCCCGCGTTCATGCAGCCGCCGCTCAGCGACGGTTCCTCGCAGTGCTGCATGATCGGGGCGTCGAACATGTTGCAGTACTGCAAGGCTTTTCGCATCACGTTGGCGTCGCTGACGCCGCTGCCGTCGTCGGAGAAGGCCACGGCCCCGCGCTTCCACATGCCGCCGATCTCGGCGAGCTCGCGGCCTTCGCGGTTCTTCGTCAGGCATCCGACCGGCAGGACGTTGGCAAGGTTCACGCGGGCGCTTTCGCGCAGAACGAACTCGATGCTCGCCTCGTCATCCAGCGGCGGGCGCGTGTTGGGCATCACGCAGACGGTCGTGAACCCACCCGCGACGGCGGCCGCGCTGCCGGTGGCGATCGTTTCTTCGGCCTCGTCGCCCGGCTCGCGGAAGTGGACGTGGATATCGATCAGGCCGGGCGTGACCCACTTGCCGGCGGCGTCGATCGTCTCATCCGCCGGTCCGAGGTCCGTGCCGACTGCGGCGATCTTGCCGTCATTGATGAGTAAATCCGCATCGCGTGGCAGGGCGGCGGCGGGGTCGTAGATGGTGCCGTTGGTGAGGAGCAGGCTGGGCATCAAGGTGTCAGGCTAGCCAATTTTCGACGGACACGCCGGGAACCTCGCGAAAGTGGGCGTCGGCGGTCAGCACGGTCAGATGATGGACGACGCTGATCGCCATGATTTGAAGGTCGACCTGAGGCGTTTCTCGCCCAGCCTGCCGGAGCAGATGGCGGAGGCGGCCATACTCGCGGGCGGCCTCCGCGCCGAATGGCAGCACCTCGTACTGCGCCGTCAGAGTGTGAATCGCCCGCTCGTTCAGCTCGTTTCGAGAACCCGCATAGACCGAGTGCCACATCTCGCCAACTACCGGGTAGCACAGAAACATCTCACCGCCTCGCCTATTGAAGACGTCGACCAACCCCGCAATTTCAAGCGCGAGAGGCCCGGCGTGGTTGGTATCGAGCAGGTAGCGGTTCAAGCGTCGTCCGGCTTCAGGTAGCGGTCGTCCGGCTTCAGGTAGCGGTCAGCCGAGGCGCGACGCCGTGCCGCCTCCTCGTCGTCCAAGCCGTCCCATGACGACGCATCCACCTCCGCCAAGGTGCGGCGAAGGTCGTCGCTCATGTTGGCGGCCGCTTCCTTGAAGGCGGCCTTCACCTCCTCGAGCGTTGGAACCGCGTCATCCGGGACTTCATCGTGCAAGTCCGTTGGCAGCCGTTCGTCCACCGTCACCGTGACCTCCTGCCCCTCGCGGAACTGCGAAGGGTCCTCGAGCACCACCACGCCGTTCTGAAAATGACCTTTTGCAACCATTGCGATGCACCTCCAAACTGTGATCGCCGCGATTCTAGCCCCGCCCCGCCTGGCTCACCAAGTACAGCACCGCCATCCGGACCGCCAGACCGTTGGTGACCTGTTGGAGAATGCCGCTGTTGGGGCCGTCGGCGATGCCGGTGTCGATCTCGACGCCGCGGTTCATCGGGCCGGGGTGCATCACGAACAGGTCGTCGCGGGCGAGCTTGACCCGGTCTTTCGTCAGGCCGAACAGGTTGGTGTACTCGCGCACGCTCGGGAAGGCCGCTGACTTCAATCGCTCGAACTGGATCCGCAGCATGTTGACGGCGTCCACGGTCGGCAGGACGGCGTCGAGGTCCGTGCTGATACGTACGTTCTCCAGCTTCGCGAATGCGCCCGGCAGCAGCGTCGATGGGCCGACAAGCGTGACGCGGGCACCTAATTTGGTGAGCAGGTGGACGTTGCTCCGCGCGACGCGGCTGTTGGCGATGTCGCCGACGATCGCGACGTGCAGGCCTTCGATCTTGCCGAACCTCCGGCGAAGGGTGTAGGCGTCGAGCAACGCCTGCGTCGGGTGCTCGTGGGCGCCGTCGCCGGCGTTGACGACCGAGCAACCGACACTCTGCGCGACAAGACGCGCCGCTCCCGCCGCAGCGTGGCGGACGACCATCACGTCAACGCCCATCGCTTCGATGTTGCGCACCGTGTCGACAAGGCTTTCGCCCTTGCTGACGCTGCTCCCCTTGCTGCTGAAGTCGAGGATGTCCGCCGACAATCGCTGGGCGGCGAGGCTGAAGCTCATCCGCGTGCGCGTGCTGTCCTCGAAGAACGCATTCACGACCACCCGGCCTCGCAGCGCGGGAACCTTCTTGATGCTCCGCGTGCTCACCTCGCGAAAGCCGTCGGCGGTGTCGAGGAGAAAGCGAATCTCGTCGGCCGACAAGTCGCCGATGCCAAGCAGGTGCGGGCGGGTCCAGCGGGCGTCGGCATTCATGCGACCTCCACGGCGTCGTGCCCGTCGACCTCGCGCAGCCGCACGTTCACGCGCCCGCCGCCAGGGTCCAACTCGAACGCGGCGAGGTCCGGCTGAATCGGCAGTTCGCGACCCCCGCGATCAACGAGTACGGCCAGGCGGATGAAGGCGGGGCGGCCGAAGTCGTTGATGACCTCTAGCGCCGCCCGCACGCTCCGGCCGGTGTAGATCACATCGTCCACAAGCACCAGCGGCACGCCGGTGACGGCGTCGGGCATGTCCGTCGCCCGCACGACGGCGGCGGGGCCGATCTCCTGGAGGTCGTCGCGATAAAGCGTGACGTCGAGGCTCCCGCCGCGCACGTCGAGGCCGGCCTGGCGCAGCATCGGCCTGAGCCGGGCGGCAAGGGTTTCGCCTCGGGTGACGATGCCGATCACGTTCAGTGGCGAACCGGTCGGAACCAGCGCCGCGATCCGCTTCGCCAGCGCCTCCACGCCGGCCGCGATGTCAAGATGCTCAGGCTGTGCCAAGTCGGCCGACATCGGGACGAACAATAGGAGGTGGCGATGCGGTCGAGGCGCAACGCAACGCCCCGACAGGCAAGGCGGACGATGCCTGTCGGGGCGGAGGGCGTTTGGGTCGCGTGGCGACTAGTCGACCGCATCTTCCATGTCGTCGGCCTGCTCCTCCATCTCGTCCGTCTTCTCCTCGTACGCCTCGGCGGCGTTTTCGGCGGCGGAGTCGTTTTCCTCGTCGCAGCCGACGGTCGCGAAGCCAAACGCGAGCAGGGGCAGGGCGGCGGTCAGGGAGAGCAGCTTCTTCAGGTTGGTCTTCATGCGATGGGGTGTTGGAAACACGCGAACGCGCCGCACACGGTCGGCGGCGTCAGGCAATCCTACGCGCGCAACCGGAGACGAACCAAGTGCTCCCGAAATCTTGCTTCCGAATTCAAGCCCGCCGCATTAAGCTGATCGGGCCGGATCACGGTGTGGCGTTCGCGTCACCGTCCGATGGTCTGGGCCGATCCCTGACCCCCACGAAGGAACACGCCATGCCCGCCACGACCCGAATCAGCCTCGCCCTTGCCGCCGCCCTCGCCACAGGTGCGGCCGGCCTCGCCTACGCCGGCGCCGTCGGCGACTGCCCCGAGGGGTGCGAGAAGGCCTGCTGCGTCCCCGTTTCCGCCGACGCCGATAAGACCGCCGTGCCGGAGAAGTACACCTACCTCGGCGTCGAGGGCCTGCCGGAGAACATGAAGGAGGGCATCCGCAACGAGCTCATGCCGATGGTCGGCAAGCCCGCCCCCGAGCTGTCGCTGACGGACTTCCGCAACGTCGAGGACGGCTCGTTCACCAACGAGAGCTTCAAGGGCAAGATCACCATCGTTGACATCTGGGCTACCTGGTGCGGCCCGTGCATCGCGGCGATCCCGAAGAACAACAAGCTGTACGAGGACTACAAGGATCAGGGCGT
This sequence comes from Tepidisphaeraceae bacterium, assembly GCA_965214125.1. Classification (GTDB taxonomy): domain Bacteria; phylum Planctomycetota; class Phycisphaerae; order Tepidisphaerales; family Tepidisphaeraceae; genus CBDCBA01. The sequence goes on along the minus strand of CBDCBA010000024.1, from coordinate 286,368 downwards.
TGTCGTGCTCGGCGTCACGACCTCCAGCGGGCAGGAGAACCTCGACAAGCTTCTGGAGGAGCACCCGATCAGCTACCCGCTCGCGAAGGACCCGGACACGAAGACGCTCGAGGCGTGGAAGGCGTCGTTCTTCCCGACCTACTACGTCGTCGACCGCGACGGCATCGTGCGCGGCGTGGCCCTAACCCCCGATTCGCTCGAGGACGTCGTCAAAATGCTTCTCGAGGAGGACGCGGCGACCGCGACGGCGGACGCGCGGTAGCCACTCGGCCGCCGTCGCGGAGGGCATCGCTAGGATCGGCCGATTATGATGCCGAATTTCCTGGGTGTTGGCTTCTTTCGCTGCGGAACAACGTGGCTGCACGACCTGCTCGACGCGCATCCCGACGCCTACGTGCCGTGGGCGTTCAAGGAACTGCACTACTTCTACCCGCAGAACATCACGCGCGGCCGGGCGTGGTACGAGTCGTTCTTTCCCGGCCCGGAGCAGGCCGACCGCTACGCCGCCTTGGGCGAAATCGGCCCTGGGTACTACCGCTTCGACTGCATCGACCGCATCGCGGCCGAGCCCGGCCTGGGCGAGTCAGGGCGGTTCCTGTTCATGATCCGCAACCCGGCAGACATGGTCTACAGCGACTACCGCATGCGCGTGCGCCACGAGGCGAACCCGCGACCGATCGAGGAGGCGCTGGACCTGTCGGCCCTGCCGCCTTCGGAAACGACCTTTGCCCCGTTCATCCAGCAGTGGCGCGAGCGGTTCGGGCCCAACCGCGTGCTGGTCACGGTCCTTGAGGACGTGCGTGAGCACCCGCGGCGCGAGCGCGAGCGCATCGCCACCTTCCTTGGGCTCGACCCGGCGCGATTCCCCGAGGGCGCCGGTGAGACACCGCGCAACGAGAGCGGCGTGGCCCGGCACGCGCGGGCGTTTCGCATGGCGCAGCTCGTCAACGTCTGGCTCGTGCGGCGCGGTTTGCACAAGGTCAGTGGCCTGCTGCGCGCCAGCGGCCTGAAGAAGCTCTTCGGCGTCGGGCGCGGCGTCGATCGCGTGCCGCCCTTCAGCGACGCGGCGCGGCGGCAGATCGCATCGGCCGTCGAGCCCGACGTCCGCGCGCTTGAAGACCTGCTCGACATCGACCTCGATTCGTGGCGACGCACCAACGGCGTGCCGCTTCGCAACGCCAAGGCCGCGGCGTAGCCCTTACGCAGCCGTGAGCTTGAACACCGTGATCTCCGGCTTGCACCAGCGTTCCCACCGTTGGCCGTAGCTCAAGCCGCGATTGACGTAGAGCTTGCGTCCGCCGGGCAGTTCGTAGAGCCCGCGGACGTACGCGCGCCGTCGCTTCTTGTTGAACGCCTTGCCCACCGCGCTCGTCGCGAGCTGCCGGCCGTGCGTGTGGCCGCTGAGCATCCAGTGCCACGGGAAGTCGAGCAACTCGGCCGCGTTGCGCGGGTCGTGGTTCAGGCAGATCGTCGGCCCGCCGTTGATGCGCGCAAAGGCGGCGTCGGCGTCGAGGCGGCCGGTCCAGAGGTCGTCGAGGCCAACCAGCGTCAGCCCGCCGATGTCGAGAGGCTCGTTCAACAACAGCGTCAACTCCCGCTCGCCCAGCACCTTCGCGAAGTGGCCGGCGCGGCGATCGGCCTCGCGTGGGTTGCGCTTGCCATGCATCGAGTAGTCGTGATTGCCCAGCGTGCAGACGATTCCCAGCGGCGGGCGCGGGTCGAGTTCGGCGAGCAAGTCGGCCGCGTACGCGGCGTAGCGATAGCCGCCGGTGACAAGGTCGCCCGTGACCACCAGCAGGTCCGGCCGCAGGTTGGCGACGTGGCGAAGCTGCTCGCGCATGTACCCCTTCCAAACGACCGGCGAGACGTGCAAGTCGCTGATCTGCGCGATGCGCTTGCCGATGAGGTTCGCCGGCAGGTCCGGCAGCGGCATCGCGAGGCGGCGGACGTCGAGCCAGTGGCGGTGGATCGGCGCCGCGTGCAGGCCGGTCAGCCCCAGCCGGCCCAAGCCGCGCCAGACCCGGCCGCGCAAATCCCACTGCCGCCGCCAATCCGGCTCGTGGACGGCCTTGTTGAGGGTGGTCGACAGGTGGCGCAGCGGCACGGCGCCGATCCTAAGCCCATTGCCGCCGGTCCGCATCGCCCGTACGTTGCCGGCCATGAGCAGCGAAGGCACGCAAAAGTTCGGCATCGTCGGCCTCGAAGTGATGGGCCGCAACCTCGCCCTCAACATCGAGCGCAACGGCTACCCCATCGCCGTCTACAACCGCACGACCAGCAAGAGCGTCGACTTCCTCAAGGGAAAACGACGGCAAGAACATCCGGATGGGCGAAACTTACGAGGAGTTCGTCGCCCCTCCTCGAAACGGCCGCGCCGCATCCTCGTGATGGTCAAGGCCGGCAAGCCCGTCGACTACGTCCTAAGCGACCTCAAACCGCTGCTCGACAAGGACGACATCGTCATCGACGGCGGCAACAGCCTGTTCACCGACACCGAACGCCGCGCGAAAGAGATGGAAGAACTCGGCCTCGCCTTCTTCGGCATGGGCGTCAGCGGCGGCGAGGAGGGGGCCTTGTGGGGCCCCTCGCTCATGCCCGGCGGCACGGAAAAGCTGTACGACGAGGTCGACGAGATCCTCAAAAAGATCAGCGCCAAGGCGGAGGAGGACGGCGCCCCCTGCGTCACCTACCTCGGCAACGGCGGGGCGGGCCACTTCGTCAAAATGGTCCACAACGGCATCGAGTACGGCGACATGCAGCTTATCGCCGAGTCGTACGACTTGCTCAAACGCGTCGGCGGGCTGAGCAACAAAGAACTCGCAAGCGTCTTCAGCGAGTGGAACACCGGCCAGGATCTACAGTCGTTCCTGATCGAGATCACCGCCGACATCTTCAAGTATGGAAAAGCCGACGGCGACGACAAGGACCTCATCGATCTTGTTCGCGATGCCGCCAAGGCGAAGGGGACCGGGGCGTGGACGGTTCAGGCGGCGATGGACCTCGGCGTGAGCATTCCCACCATCGCAGAAGCCGTGATGGCCCGGTCCGATCAGCGACCGCAAGAGTGAGCGAGAGAAGGCGGACGGCGTGCTCAAAGGGCCGAAGCCCGAATCGGGCTCGATCGACAAGCAGAAGCTCATCGCCGACGTGCGGGCGGCCCTCTACTGCTCGAAGATCTGTAGTTACGCCCAGGGCTTTAGTCTGTTGCAAGCAGCTGACAAAGAGTACGGCTTCAACCTGCACATCAAGGAGGTCGCCGGCATCTGGCGGGCCGGCTGCATCATCCGGGCGGCCTTCCTGAACGACATCACCGACGCCATCAACAAGCAGCCGGACTTGCCGAACCTGCTGATGGCCGAGCAGTTCAAGGGGGAGGTCGCCGAGCGCCAGGCCGCGTGGCGGCGCGTCGTCCGCCTCGCCGCCGAGCAGGGCGTGCCGACGCCCGGCTTCGCGACGAGCCTCGCCTACTACGACGCTTACCGCACCGCCCGCTTGCCCGCCAACCTGATTCAGGCCCAGCGCGACTACTTCGGCGCCCACACCTACGAACGCCTCGACCGCGCCATCGGCCAGACGTTCCACACCGAGTGGGGCGAGCAGGCCCAGTCCCCCGGCACCGCCAGCAGCGAAAGCGAGCCCGCCAACAAGGGCATCGCCGCGAGTGAGCAGTAGGGTGGGGTTTATCCCACCATCCGGTAGTCCTTCGGTAGAACCGGAGGTGGGATAAATCCCACCCTACAGCTTCGCTAGCTCCGCCTCGGCGGTGGCGAGTTGGTCGCGGGTCTGTTGGACGAGGTGCGGCGGGGCCTTGTCGGTGTAACCCTTGTTGTTCAGGCGACCCTTCAGGGCCTTGATCGATTTTTCCAGGTCGGCCTTCTCCTTCGCGAGCCGGTCGGCGTCGGCGCCTTCGTCGACGACGCCGCCGACGAGGATGGCGGTGCCGTCGGCAGTTGTCTCGGCGGCGTCTTCGAGGGCGCTCTTCGGCTGGATCTTGCAGGTCGCCCACAGTTCGACGGCCGCCCTCGCCTCGGTGCCGAGCATCGAGCCGACGTGGACCGGCACAACCTCGCGCGGCGGAACCTTGTGGTCGGCCCGCACCTGGCGGATCGCGAGGACGATCCCCTGCAATGCCGCGACCGCCTCCTCGGCCTCTTCGTCAAAGAAACTTGTCTGCGGCCACGGCGCGTTGATGCACCGCTCGCTCGCGGGGCAGTCGATCACGCCGACGATCCCGCGCGTCGGGGCCGCCTCGTTCAGCGCCCACCACAACCGCTCCGTCGCGAACGGAATGGCCGGGTGCATCAGCCGCAACGACGCATCCAGACACGCCCCAAGCGTCGCCTTCGCCGCAGCGTCCTCTTTGCGCTGCTTCGTCGACTCGACGTACCAATCGCAAAAGTCCCGCCAGAAGAAGTCGTAACACGCCGTTGTATAGCGATCGAAGCGATACTCCCCAAGTGCATCATTCGCTTCTTTGATTGCTCTGCTCAACCGCGCCAGAATCCACCGATCCGTCAACCCCAACTCCACCTTCCCTCCGGCCTCCGTGCCTCCCGTATCTCCGTGGTGATCCTTCAGGTTCGAGATCACGAACCGCCCCGCGTTCCAGAGTTTGTTGCAGAAGTTGCGTCCCTGATCAAACTTGGAACTCGTCGAGCGGGCGAGCGGCTGTTCATCACTCGGCACGGCCTCCCCGGTCGCCATGCCGTAGGGGCTGACGGACTTGCGGCCCTTGTGCGTCTGCACGGGCTTCATGACGGTGTAGCCGGCCTTGTTCGAAAACGTCTGCGGCGTGAACGTCTCGCCGGTATGCGGGTCGACGAGGTCGACCGGCAGGCGGACGTCCTGCGTGTGTGTCGCCATACCCGCGACGGCGAACCGCATCGCGTCTGCCCCGTGGGAGTCGATCACGTCGTTCGGGTCGACGCCGTTGCCAAGGGATTTGCTCATCTTCTGGCCGAAGCCGTCCTGGATCATCGCGTGGATGAAGACGGTGTGGAAGGGGAGGCACGGAGGCACGGAGGCACGAAGGCACGAAGGGTCAGACCCCGAGTCGCCTTCCGCTTCCGACCCCTCCGTGCCTCCGTGCCTTCGTGCCTCCGTGCCTTCTGCTTCCTCCGGGTGCATCAGCAGGTACCGGTTGAACATGACCATCCGGCTGACCCACAGCGTGATGATCTCGCGGGCGGTGCAGAGGACGCTCGTCGGGTTCCAGTGCAGCAGTTCCGGCGTTCGGTCCGGCCAGCCGAGCGTGCTCATCGGCCACAGGGCGCTGGAGAACCAGGTGTCGAGGACGTCGGGGTCTTGGTTAAGTCTCGCAACCGACCAGAGCAGCCGTCGTTTGAACAAATCACCTCGTTCGATGCTCACGCCGTAGATTTCAGCGTAACGCGCTGCGAACCCATCTTCGTCCTCACCTTCAATTGTCTGCTCAACCAGCGTTAGCACACCCGCGGTAGTTTCGCTACCTGCCGCGATGTGACGGCCTGCACAGCAGTCAGTCCACTCAAGCCGGAAACCACTTTGGCAGATGCCGAACAAGTCCAACGCGGGCCCAGGGTTTCTCGCCTCGACCTCCCACACCGGAATCCGGTGCCCCCACCAGAGTTGACGGCTGATGCACCAGTCGCGGAGGGCGGCGTTCCACTGGTGGTAGGTCTTGGCGTAGCGGTCGGGGACGAAGGTCAGGACGTCGTCGCCGAGGGCGGCGGCGTGGTTGTCTGCCGTAGCAGAGGCCTCTGGCCTCTGCCCGTGCTCGCTGGAACCGTCCGCCGCTTCGGGCAGAGGCGAGACGCCTCCGCTACGGCCGGAGCCGAGGGCCGTCAGGGCGAGGCCGGCGAGGCTGTTGGCGGGGACGTCGGTGCCTTCGACCGCTCCCGCCTCCTCCATCCACGGGATCGGCTTCTGCACCGCGATGTACCACTGGTCGCTCAGGTACGGCTCGACCGGGACGTGGCTGCGGTAGCTGTGGCCGACGCTGTGGCGGTACGGCACGACCTTCTCCAACAGGTCGTTTTCCTTGAACCAGGCGACGATCCGCTCGCGGGCGGCCTCGCGCGAGAGGCCGACGAACTGCTTGGCTTCTTCGGTCTCCGGTGTCCAGCCGTCCCTGTCGCTGATGGAGGCGTCGCCCGCCATGATGTTGATGACCTCGAGGCCGTGGCGTTGGCCGATGTCCCAGTCGTTCGGGTCGTGGGCCGGCGTGACCTTCAGGAAGCCGGTGGCGAACTTGGCCTTGGGGTCGTCCTCATCGCCCGGCATGACGACGTAATCGTCCTCCACGATCGGGATCTCGCGATCCACGATCGGGAGCAGAACCTTCATGCCCTTCAACGCCGCTGCCCTTGGATCCTTCGGGTTGAGTGCGACGGCGGTGTCGCCGAGCATCGTCTCGGGGCGGGTCGTCGCGACGATCACAAACTCGGGCGTAGCAGAGGCCTCCGGCCTCTGCCCGTGCTCGCTGGCACCGTCCGCCGCGTCGGGCAGAGGCGGGACGCCTCTGCTACGGCCGGAGAGTGGGTACTTCAGGTAGTAGAAGTGACCGTCGATCTCCTCGTTCTCCACCTCGTCGTCGGCGAGGGCGGTTTGGGTGGCTGGATCCCAGTTGACGAGGCGTTTGCCGCGGTAGATCAGGCCGTCTTTGAAGAGACGAAAGAAGGCCTCGCGGACGGCCTTGGCCCGTGGGGGGTCCATCGTGAAGGCGGTCCGCTCGAAGTCGCAGGAGCAGCCCATGCGCTTGAGCTGGTCGAGGATCTTGTCCTCGTACTCGTCCTTCCACGCCTGCACCTTTGCGACGAACTCCTCGCGTTCGTAGTCGGTGCGCCGCTTGCCCTCGCTCTGTTGCAGGCGCTTTTCGACGACGGTTTGCGTGGCGATGCCGGCGTGGTCGGTGCCGGGAATCCAGACGGCGTTCTTGCCCTGCATGCGGGCGCGGCGGACGAGGATGTCCTGGATTGTGTTGTTGAACGCGTGCCCAAGGTGCAGCGCGGCCGTCACGTTGGGCGGGGGGATGACGACGCAGAACGGCTCCTTCGTCGGTTCGGGCTCGGCGTGGAAGAGGCGCTCGTTCTCCCAAACTTGGGCGACCTGTGCCTGCACGCCGGCGGCGTCGTAGCGGGGCGGGAGGTCGGTGGTCGGCGTCGTGGAAGTGTCGGACATGGCGTGAGCAAGTGAAGGGCGGCGATGGTAGCCGCTAGGCTCCGCTGCCTTGAGCATGTTGGGCGACGCCAAGATCGAGATCGAGCCGGGGCCGTGGCTGGTCGTGGGGAATCCGCGCCGTCTTCAGCGTGTTCGCGCGACGCTCCCGCTGCGGCCGGGCGTCGCGTTGCCGGCCGAGGGCGTGACGATCGCGCACCTCTCGGATTTGCACCTGAAGCGCACACCGATGCAGCCGGTCCTCGATTGGGTGGCCGAGCGGTTGGAGCGGAGCCGGCCGGACTTCATCCTGTTCACCGGCGACTATGTCGATGACAAGTGGGACCACCGCCGGCAGATTCCGCACGCGGCCGCATGGGTGCAGCGGCTGGCCCCGCTGGCGCGGCTGGGGTGCTTCGGCATCAACGGCAATCACGATGGCCCGTGGGCGGCGGCGGAGCTTGAACGGGTTGGGCTGCAACCGATCGAGGCGTGCCGGCTCAGCGTTGGCCCGATCGACCTCGTGGGCATCCCCGGCGTTCGGCGCGAAACGTGGCCGGCGGTGGAGGCGATGGATCGCGACCCGACCCGCGCCACGGTCGCGCTGACGCATTATCCGCAGGAAATCCGCCGGCTCGATCGGTTGTCGCCGGACGTGACGCTCGCGGGCCACACGCACGGCGGCCAGATCTGCCTGCCGCTCGCCGAGGGGGGGTGGCCGATGCTGACGCACGACGCGCTGCCGTGGGAGATGAGTCGCGGCATCCACAAGTTCGAGCATTTGCACGGTCAAGGTTGGCTGGTGGTGAGTCGCGGGATCGGGACGACGAAGTACCCCGTGCGCCTGTTCGCCCCGCCGGAGCTCGTCGAGTTGCGACTCGTCGCGGCGGGGGCTTGAGGAAAACTTGTTGGGGTGGCGAACCGTCGGGGGATTTCCGGCGTCCTTCACTTGCAAGCGCCGGGCGAGGCTTTCATACTCGCCGGCCACCGACCGGGCCCGACAGGACGTCGCGCCGCCCCCCACCACCCCCTCCCACCGGGTGTTCTTCCCGAGAGACCTACTGCACGGAGGCAGACATGCTTCAACACCGAATTGCCCGTTTCGCGTCCCTTGGCGTCGCCTCGCTCGTGTGCGCCAGCCTCGTCGGCTGCGTGAGCAAGGATGACTACCTCGCCATCCAGGCCGACCGTGACAACCTGAGCGAGCAGCTCACCGTCGCCGAGCGTCAGGCCGAGGCGAACAAGGCTTTGGCCAGCGGCTACCGCGATCAGCTTTCGCGGATCGAGCAGGGCGGCAACGCCAGCGGGGCGATGATCGCCAACCTCGAGACGCAGATGGCCGGCCTCGTCGCCGAGCGCGACAAGCTCGCCGAGAGCTACGACCGCCTAATGAGCTCCATCGGCACCGGCCCGGCGTTGCCCGAGGCGCTCACGAGCGAGCTGTCGACGTTCGCGGCCAACAACCCCGACGTGATCGAGTTCGACGCCGACCGCGGCATCGTCAAGTTCAAGAGCGACGTGACGTTCCAGTCCGGCGACGCCGCCCTCACGCCCGAGGCGACGAGCGCCATCGACCAGTTCGCCCAGATCCTCAACGGCAACGTCGCCCGCTCGTACGAGCTGCGCGTGGCCGGGCACACCGACAACGTGGGCAACTTCAGCGCCGTCACGAAGCAGCGCGGCCACAAGGACAACTGGTACCTTTCCGCCCACCGCGCCATCAGCGTCGGCGACCGCCTGATGAGCCAGGGCATTACCAAGAGCCGCGTGGGCATCCTCGGCTTCGCCGACCAGCGGCCCGTCGCCGACAACAGCACCGCCGCCGGCCGGGCGCAGAACCGGCGCGTCGAGGTGCTGATCCTGCCGAGCACCGTTGGCGAGCACCTCGCCCAGGGCGACGGCGAACCGACCGTCGTCCCCGCCGCGGCCACGATCGCGACGCCCGAGCAGGACGACTCGGACGTGATGAAGTAGGTCACGCCTCACGCAACGCCGGCAACGACTCTTGCTCCCTCTCCTCGGGTCGGCCACCTAACGGTGGCCGGCCCGACTGCATTCGTCGCGGTCAAGAACATGTGACCACTGCAACGGGCAACTAGCCGCGACTCAACGAGTCGCGGTCGGCATCACCGCCGCCGCGGCAGACCGCGACTCGTTGAGTCGCGGCTATGGCACGTGTGAAGGGTCAAGTTTGATCCCGTTCAAACACGTACCAAATCCACCCGCTTCTCGACGTACGTGCTGCCGACGTTCAGGCACTGGACGCCTCCGAGGGTCGCGGCGCGGCGGAAGTGCGAGTGGCCGCAGACAAGGTGCGAGACGTTGGCCCGCCCCAGCGCCGCCTCGCCGAACATCGGGCTGCCGAGGTAGGCGCGGGCGAAAGCGTACTTGAGCCGCTTGGCCGGAATCGGCCCCGGCGGAACGGGCGGAAGGAGTTGTTGCGCCGGCACGACGTGGACGGCCGCCAACACCGACGTCGCGCCCGCAACCGCTTCCAAATCGCGCGTGAACTGCCGAACCTGGTCGAGCGCGAACGGGAGATCGCCCGGCAGGCCGTGGATGAAGCGCTTGTCGTTCCAGCGGGCGAAGAACTTGCGCGTGACCTCGGGCACGTCGTCGGCCGTCGGTTCGAGGTCGAGCCGCCCCAGCCACGCCGCGACGCCGGGGGCAAGGCCGCTGTCGTAAAAGCGGCTCGGCAACGCGAGTTCGGGCAGGGCGAAGGCGTGGTCGTACCACCCGAGCGTGCCGACGATTGCCGTGCCATCCTCAAATCGAACCGGATCGCCCGGCAGCCAGTGGAAGCCAAGGTTGCGCACGCGGCGGGGCAGTTCATCGCGCAGCAGCACGTCGGCGGGCGTCTTGGCCTTCTTCGACCACAGTTCGTGGTTGCCCGGCACGAAGAGTTGCGGGCGGCCGTCGTCGGGCAGGTGCGACAACGCCCGCTCCAGCGCATCTCCGTCGGACGTGGCCGTGTCGCCGACGAGCAGCAGGGCATCGGCGTCGCTGTCGCGAAGCTGGCGCAGGGCGACCTCGGCGGCGTCGCGGCTGCGGGCGACGTCGTGGTGCAGGTCGGCGGTAATCGCGACGCGGGGCAAGGGGCCTCATCATTGGCGGGAAGCAACCCCGGCCCTGCCTAAGCTGACTACCCGCCTCGCCCATGCCCCCGCTCGAACTCCGCAATGTCGTCAAGTGCTTTCGCCAGGGCACGCGCGAGGTGCGGGCGCTGAACGGCGTGTCGCTGACCCTCGAGCCGGGCACGTTCACCGCGATTATGGGCAAAAGCGGCAGCGGCAAGAGCACGCTGCTCCACCTCGCCGGCGGGCTGACCAAGCCGGACGAGGGGGACGTGCTTGTCGACGGCGAAAACCTCGCCAAGCTCGACGACAAGAAGCTCACGCTCTTTCGCCGCCGGCGGATTGGGTTCGTCTTCCAGAGTTTCAACCTGATCCCGACGCTGACCGCCGAGGAGAACGTGGCCCTGCCCCTCACGCTCGACGGCGGCAAGAACGGCACGCTGGGCCGCGCCCGCGAACTGCTGAACGGTCTTGACATCGGCGACCGTCTCGGCCACCGGCCCGACGCGATGAGCGGCGGCGAGCAGCAGCGCGTGGCCGTCGCCCGCGCGCTTGTCGCCGACCCGGCGCTGGTCCTGGCCGACGAGCCGACGGGGAACCTCGACACCGCCAACGGCGAAACCGTCTGCCGCCTGCTGCGCGACCTCGCCGACGGCGGGCGGACGATATTAATGGTCACGCACGAGCCGACCGTCGCCGCCTTCGCGACGCGCGTGGTCGTCATGCGCGACGGCAAGCTCGTCGATGACTTCCCCGTCGCGGATCACGGCGACGCGCAGGGCCTGGCGATGAAGTACCAGCAAGCGGTCAGCCGCTGATCTCCCATGTGGAAGCTGATTTTCTCGAACCTCTGGCGACGCCGGGCCCGAACGCTGCTGACGGCGGCGGCCGTCGCGCTGTCGGTCAGCCTCGTCGTCTCGACCACGAGCGGCTACGCCAGCGCCGAAAAGACCGTCCGCAGCTTCGTCGCCGACTTCCTCGGCACAAGCGACGTGAAGATCTCCGCCGGCAGCGACGCGGACGGCATCCCGGAGTCGGTCCTTCAAGAGCTGCGCGACGATCCCGACGTGCAAAGTGCGTTCGGCCGGCTCGAACTCGCGCAGCAGTTTCGCGATGCCGACGAAAAGCTGATTGGCGGCAACTTCAACATCAGTGGCATCGACCCGACGGTCGACGGCTACCTCGGCCGCCTGCCGCTCGACTCGGGCCGCAAAATCGAGCGGGCGGACGAGAACGTCGTGATGCTCGACTTCGGCGCCCGCGACGCGCTGGGCCTGTCGATCGGCGACACCTTCGACTTCCCCATCCCCGGCGGCCAGACGGTGCCGCTCGAGGTCGTGGGGATGGTCTACAAGCCCAAGATTCTCTCGGCCTTCGGGTTCCGCACGATGTACGTGCCGCTCGAAACGCTCCAGCAGATCAACCGCCCGGACGATCCCGGCCGCGTGACGACGATCGTGATCGAGTTCGTGCTCGACGCCGAGCGCGAGGCGTTCCTGCAACGCTGGGCGGAGCGGCTGAACGCGATCAACCCGGCGTGGTCGATCCGCCAGGTTCGCCAGGATCGGGAGGCCGTCGATCGCGGGCTGCGGGCGATGAACCTGCTGAGCCTGATGGGCGGCATGGTCAGCCTGACGGCGGCCACGTTCATCGTCTTCGGCACGCTCAGCATGGGCGTCGCCGAGCGGCAGCGCACGCTCGCGATGCTGCGCGCGGTTGGTGCAACGCGCCTGCAAGTGGCGACCAGCGTGATCGGCGAAGGGATCGGCCTGGCGTTGCTCGGTATCGCGGTTGGCGTGCCGCTTGGGCTCGCTTTCGTATGGGCGCTCGTGACATGGTTCCCCGACTTCTTCACCGCCGGCATGGGCATCGGCTGGCTTGGTCTGATCGTGGCGGTGGTCGGCATGACGCTCGCGGCCACGCTCGCGGCGGCGATTCCGGCGTGGACGGCGTCGCGCGTCGACCCGCTCGCCGCCATGCGCCCCAGCGCCGAACCGACGTGCGCCGGCCCGCCGTGGCAGTTCGCGATTGCGGGGCTGCTGCTGATCGGCATCGACGTGCTGCTCCTTTGGCCGCCCCTGGGCGTCACGCCGCTGCCGGGCGAGTGGGAGAAGAACGGCCGGTTTTGGGCCCACTTCATCATCGGCCTGCCGGCGTTGATGGTCGGGTTCTTCCTGATCGCGCCGATGCTCGTCTGGCTGGCCGAAAAGCTGCTCGCCACGCCGGCGGCGCTGATCGCCGGCATTCCGCCGTCGCTCCTGCGTCAGCAACTTAGCGGCGGCATGTGGCGCGCCGCCGGCACCGCCGCGGCGCTCATGGTCGGGCCGGCCGTGCTGATCGTGATGAACACCCAGGGGCGCAGCGGCATCGAAGGGTGGCAACTGCCCGATCGCTTCCCCGACGTCTTCCTCTTCAACCGCAACGGTATCGGCCTCGATCAGATGGAGAAGATCGCCAGCGCCAAGGGCATCGCCCAGCGGCCCGACGGCACGGCCGACATCTCGCCCGTGGGCTACTTGCACCCGACGCTCGGCGACAGCTCCGCCGCGCTGGGCGTCGCGATGATGCAGACCGACAAGACGATGTTCATCGCCGTCGACCCCACGCGCATCTTCGAGATGATGGCCCTCGACTTTTCCCTGGGAAACAGCGAAACTGCCACCCGCCTGCTCTCGCGCGGCGTCGACGCCACGCTCGATGACGGCACCGTCGTCGCCGGCACGATCGAGGGCGATTCACTGCTCACGCTGCCGACGCAAGACAAGCCGGTCAAGCGCATCCCGCTCGATCGAATCGAGAGCCAACAGCCCGGTTATTACCTCATCATCACGCAGGAGTTCCACGAGCTCCGCGGCGTGGGCATCGGCGACCCGTTCACGTTGGAGAAGCCGGGCGCCGGTCTGCTCGGCCGGGTGCGGCCCGAGCCGGTCGACTTCACCGTGGTCGGCGTGGTGCGCAGTCCGGGAATCGACGTGATGGTTTCGACCTTCGACCTCGGCCGCGAGTTCCGCGGTGAGTCGGCGGCGAGCGTCTTTGGCACGATCGACGACGCCCGCGAACTCTTCGGCATGGACGACGTCTTCCTCGTCGCCGCGAACCTCGAGATGGGCGTGCAGAAGGAAGACCTGCTCGACCGCCTCGCGAACGACCTCGGCGACGATGGCATCAGCATCGGCGACGTGCGTGAGCTGAAGTTCCAGATTCAGGAGGGGCTGCGCAACCTGCTCGTCGTCGCCAGCAGCGTCGCGTGGGCGGCGCTGGTCGTGGCGAGCCTCGGCGTGACGAATACGGTGATGGCGGGCGTGCGGGCGCGGCGGTACCAGCTTGGCATCCTGCGGGCTGTCGGCGTGACGCGCGGCGAGTTGATGCGGTTGATCCTGGCCGAAGCGATCCTGCTGGGCTTGGCCGCCGCGGCGCTTGGCGTGGCCGCCGGGCTGATGATGGCGCTGAACGCGCGGCAGTTGTCGCAGTGGACGATCGGCTACGTCCCGCCGCTGCGCGTCGCGTGGGACGTGATCGGCACCGGCGCGTTGGCGGTGCTGGCGGTCAGCCTGCTCGCGAGCCTTTGGCCAGCACTGACGACGTCGCGCACCCAAACCCTGCGGCTCCTCCAAGCCGGTCGCGCCGCGGGGTAGGGTGGGCACGGCCCACCATCTGATCCGGACAGTGGGCCGTGCCCACCCTACAGCGAACCGAACAGAATCCGACCTCGCTACACTGCCGCCATGCCGACCGCGGTTGCCGCCGAATCTGAACTACTGGCCGATCTCACCCCCGAGCAGCGGACGGCGGCCACGGCGACGGAGGGGCCGGTGCTCATCCTCGCCGGGGCCGGCAGCGGCAAGACGCGCGTGCTCACGCGGCGTGTGGCCCACCTGATCGAGCAGGGCGTGGAGCCGCACTCGATCCTCGCGATCACCTTCACGAACAAGGCCGCCGCCGAGATGCGCCGGCGCGTCGAGGAGGCCAACGGCCGACGCCTGCGCGACTGGGGCCGCCTGCATCACGACGGGCCGACGATCTGCACGTTCCACTCGCTTTGCCTGCGCATCCTCCGCCACTACGGCGACATCCTGGGCATTCCGCGGAACTTCAGCATCTTCGACACAAGCGACCAGAGCCGGCTGATGAAGCAGGCGCTGAAGGAGCTCGACGTCAGCACCACCAACTTCCCGCCGACGAAGGTGCTGGCGACGATCAGCAACGCCAAGAACGCCCTCGCGACCGCCGAGGAGTTCGCGTCGCTCGCAAGCGATTTCTACCAGAAGACGGTCGCGCGGGCGTTCCTGAGGTACGAGAGCCTCAAGGCCAAGAACGAGGCGCTCGACTTCGACGATTTGATCCTGCGGGCCGTCACCGGCCTGCGCGATCGGCCGGACGTGCTGAAGGAGTTGCAGGAACGCTTTGTTTACCTGCACATCGACGAATACCAGGACACCAACCGCGCCCAGTACGTGCTGGCCCACGTGCTGGCCGACCGGCACAAGAACCTGTGCGTCGTGGGCGACCCTGACCAGAGCATTTACGCCTGGCGGGGCGCGGATTTGCGGAACATCCTGGATTTCGAGCAGGATTACCCCGACGCCACCGTCGTCCGCCTCGAGCGCAACTACCGCAGCACGGCCACGATTCTCGCGACGGCGGATGCGCTCATCCAGAACAACACCGAGCGCAAGGAAAAGAAGCTCGTCCCGCACCACGAGGGGGGCGACCGCGTGACGCTGCTCGCCTGCCAGGACGAGCACGACGAGGCCCAGCAGGTGGCCGAGCGGATGCGAGCGCTGAAGGACGCTGGCGACTTCGAGTGGTCGGACATGGCCATCTTTTACCGGATGAACAGCCTGAGCCGCGTCGTCGAGGGGGCGATGCGGTCGGCGAAGATTCCGTACCAGATCGCTCGCGGCACGGAGTTCTACGCGCGGCGAGAGATCAAGGACACGCTGGGCTACCTGCGCGTGATCGCCAACCCGGCCGACGAGGTGAGCCTGGCGCGAATCGTCAACACGCCCACCCGCGGCATCGGCGACGCGAGCGTGAAGGCCGTTCAGGCGTTCGGCATCGCCCAGGGCATTGGGCTGTGGGAGGCAATGACGCGCGTGGAGGAGGTGAGCAACGTCAGCACCCGCGGCAAGGCGTCGCTGCTGAAGTTCGTCGCAATGATCGAGCGCTGGCGGGTGCGCTCCGAAAAGGTAGCTGCGGGACTACGTCCCGCGGTCGAGGGGGAGCAACCTCCCGAACTCTTCACCGACTCGGACGAGGATCACACCCTTCCCGCGCTCGTCACGCGCGTGATCCGCGAGAGCGGTTTGGAGGCTCACTACCGAAAGACGGGGGGTGGTGGCGACGACGAGCAGCAGCAGGTCGAGAACATGCTCGAGCTCGCCAGCGCCGCCGCCGACTTCAGCGACGCGCGATTGGCCGAGGGGGAGTCGGCGACGCTCGAGGACTTTCTCAACGAAATCGCCCTGATGAGCGACACCGATCGCTTCGAGGGCAACGGCGGGGCGGTCACGCTGATGACGCTTCACGCGGCCAAGGGCCTGGAGTTCCCCGTCGTCGCGATGCTCGGCCTGGAAGAGGGCTGCCTGCCGCACAGCCGCGCCCGCGACAGCTTGCGCGAGATGGAGGAGGAACGCCGCCTCGCCTTCGTCGGCATCACGCGGGCGCAGCGGCGGCTCTTCCTCAGCCGGGCCCAGTACCGCACGATGCGCGGCATGCGCGAGCGGACGGTGCCGAGCCCGTTCCTTCAGGAAATCCCCAAAGAACACCTGGAAATAATCGACCGCACCGGCCTCGCGGGCCTCGGCGGCGACGTGCGCAGCCAGCAGCGCGACCAGATGTACGGCGTCGGCGATAAGCTTGCGAACCGCTTTGCCGTCGGCCAGCGCGTGCGGCACCCGGCGTTCGGCGCGGGCAAGATCCTCGAGCTCTCCGGTGGGAGCAACGCGAAGGCGACCATCCACTTCGACCGAGCTGGGCGGAAGACTCTGATCCTCGAGTACGCCGCCAGCAAGCTGACGAGCGCGTGAGCGCGGATGTTCGGGTTGGGGTTTGAAGGTTCACGCCCTGAATAAGTCAGGAAAGTTCATTGGCGTGGGGCGTTGTGCCGAAATAGAATGCAGACGTACGGCACCACTGCGGCGATCGGGCGAGGCCACTGTGGCCGAGCCGATGGACACCCTTTTGGCGCCAGGCTGCCCGCCGGGAACACGCCCGCATCGCCTCGCACGTCGGGGCATCAGACGGGACGTTGTCGGCGGGTCGATCGCACGGCCGACGGGTTATCCCGTCCGCCACCGCGGCATCGGCCTGGGCCACACCTACTGCGTGCTAAAGGGTTCGTCCGCACTTCCTCGCCCACCGCGCGCCGCAGCGCTGCCCGTACGACTCACCTGACGGCACGGCCTTTTGGTCGTGCCCGTCTTTTTGCGCGGCAATCGCGTAAGCTTTTCGCGTGATGCGCCGTCCTCTTCGCCAAGTCGCACTCGCCGCCGCGCTCCTGCTCGGCGGACTGGCGATAATCGGGTGCGGCGGAGCCAATCGCTTGGAAACCGGCTACGCCTACACGCCGCTGCGCGCGACGGAGGTTCAACGCCGCGCGTTCTACGCCGACCCCTACAGCGGCGAGGCGCAGCGCGCCGCCCAAGAGGCAGGGCAGGATGCGGCCACGCTCAACAATCGTGGGCGAAGTGGTGGGCGGGGTGGCCGGTGACGCCCGGCGTGGCAACGCGCCGCGCGTGCGCGCGGGCGGCCGCCCTCCGCACGCGGCGGCGTCGCGTCGCGACGGCCTTGACCATGGCTGCGGCGGGCACGCTCACGACTGTCGCCGCAACGACCTTGGCCATCCCTTCGGCTGCGGCGGCGATCGGTGTGATCGCGCTCTCGCTCCTTGCCGCGAGCCTCGTTCGCCGCATCGGGGTCGAGGCGCAGGCGGACCAGTTCGATCAGGCCATGCACCTCCCGCAAACGCTTGGCACGAGCGTGCGGATGCCACTGTCGGATGGTTTGCCCGTTCACGCCGCCGCCGATCGCGTGCCGATTTCGATGCCAGTCGTTTCCGCCGGCTGGTGGCTTCGCCAATCGGCTAAGGCCACGACGGCACTGTTGCTCTTGACAATGACCGTTGCGGTGGAGCGTCCGACAATGTTCAAGCGACTCGCCCACGCGGTCCTGCCCGAGACCACAGCGAACGCCTACGCGGCCGTCCCCGCAGAACTCACTGCATCGTCGGTGCCGCAACTGACACCGTCGCGCACCCGCGCGTCCCAAGCCGACGATCGGCCGCGGAACGCGACAACAGACGGCGATTACGGCTCCGGCGTCTCCGGAGCGAGCGAGGGTGCGGGCGATCGCGCAGACGCCAACGAAGCGGCCGATTACGTTCAGCGTCGCCCGCGACCGCCACGGATGTTGGATGCGTCGGGCGAGCGTGCCGGCGCCGGCAGTGGCGAAGCGGCATCGGCGGGAGCGGGCGACACCGCTGGCGGGGGTGTCGCCGCCGCAGAGCGTTCGCCCGTTGCGGCCGCTGGGCGCTCGGCCTCAACGTCATCGCTCGAGACGGTCGTTTCCAACCTGCCGCGCCGCTATCGTTCGATCGCGCGCGTTTACTTCGGCGTGGTTCGATAGCTGCGAGAAAGTAGGACGCCGCTAGTCGATGGGTGATGCCTCCCGCACCCAGGCGGGCGCGATGGGCGTACCCTTGGTTCCTGTCGCCGTCTCGCCGTTCAATGTCGCGAGCACGGCCTGCATGAACGCCGGCAGATCGTCCGGCGTGCGCGCGGTGATGATGTTGGCGTCGACCACGCACGCCTCGTCCACCCAGGTTGCCCCGGCGTTGCGGCAGTCGTCGGCGATGCTCATAAAGCTCGTGCAACGCCGACCTTTCAAAGCCTTCGTGCTGCACAGCAGCCACGCTCCGTGACAGATGGCGGCCATCGGCGTGCCCGCGTCGGCGGCGGCGCGGGCGAACTTCACCAGGTGCTCGCTCCGCCGCATGTGATCCGGGCTGAACCCGCCGGGAATAACAATCAGATCGTACTCCTCGGCCTTCGCGTCGCTCGCGGCGCGGTCGGGCTTTTGCGTTGTGCCGTGCTTGCCGCTGTAGGTTTCGTCGGCGTTGGGAGCGATGACATTGACGTGGTAGCCCGCCTCGCGAAGCCGAAACTTCGGGTAGTGAAGCTCGTTGTCCTCGAACAGTTTCTCCAGCAGGATGGCGACTTTCTTCATGCCGCGAGACTAGGAGGCAAGCGCCGGCGCGCGAACGATTGAACCTTGCCAAAGGATGGTCTTCCGCACGACAACGGGTGGGATGCGCACGCGACCCCGTGACGACGAGCGAATGGCCGAACGTGCCGCCAAGGCGCCGCCGCGGGCGGCCAAGCGCGTTTGGGACGCCTACGGCTGGTTCACGATCGGCGTGCTGCTGGGGATCGGGATGGTCGCCAGCGTCTGGGTGCTGCCCGACGGCTTCTGGTGGGACCTGTTTCGCATCGGCGTGGCGATCGCGTATGCCTGCGCGTACCTGATGCTGCTGGCAACGCGACTCAAGCGCATATATGCTAACCACCACTTCGTTGCAGAGTTCATCTTGGCCGCGCTGTCGCTGATCGGCGTGCTGGTCGCCTTTGCATTGTGCCACACGCACGCGGGCGTGCTCGACTCGACGCAATCGCCATCGGCGATGACGTGGGACTTCCGCTACGCGATGTACGTGAGCGTCGCCACCTTCACCACGGTCGGCTTCGGCGACTTCAGCCCGATGAACATCGGCCGGGCCATCGCGTCGGTGCAGGCGTTCACCGGCTACGTGACGCTCGGCCTGATCGCGAGCACCGCCGCCAGCCTCCTGCAACGCCGCGCCGAAAAGGATTTCGAGCAGGCCGAGGAGAAGGAGCAGGAGGCCGAGGACAAGGAGCAGGCCGCCGAAGATAAGGAACAGGCCGCCGATGAGAAGGAGCGCGACGCCGACGCTAAGTCGGGCGGTTGACGAGGAACGTGGCCGTGTGCACGAAAAAGTCCCACACGCGCGGCGGCAGTTCGGCGGGGCATGCGCCGGCGGCGACGGACTCCTCCAACGCGGCGGCCATCAGTTCCAGCCAGCGGCGGGCGGCGTCGGGGCCGATCGCGAACGGCGCGTGGCGCATCCGCAGACGCGGGTGCCCGCGCCCGTCGCTGTAGGTCGCCTCGCCGCCAAAGCGTTGGATCAGGAACAGGCGCAGTCGGCGCTCGGCCTCGTCCCAGTCGTCCGGCGGGTAGAGCGGGCCGATCAGGTCGTCGTGGCGCACCTTCGCGTAAAAGCGGTGCACCACGTCGGCGACGGCGCCGGCGCCGAACTCGGGCACGACGCTGCCGACCGGATCATTCACGATCAAGCCCGCCGAAGGCCTGCGGGTTGAAGTAGCTCCACGCCGCGACGCCCGCGGTCAGCACGGCCATGCCGATCGGCAGGATGTGGTGGGGATCGACCTTCCTGTAGTTCACGCCGCAGCACGCGCGGGCGACGCCGAAGCCGATCGCCGTTGCCGCGATGGCTGCCACGCCGGGCACGAGCACGGTTTGGGCGAACTTCACCTCGCCCTCGTCCGCCTGCCAGTCGAACGCGCGTTCCAAAGACTTTGATGCCATGGCCCATCCTAAGCAACCGCCGGGCCATCCGCGTTGACCGGCGGCGTGAGCACGAGAACGCTCAAGCCGAACAGCCAAGCGAGGCTCTGCAGCGCGTGGCCAAGATCTGCATCCTCCGGCAACGGCGGGAGCCAAAGGGACACGCCGACGACGGCAAACGCTGCCCATGCCACGCGCCGCCTCGACTGCACCGCCGCCGCGAGCAACGCGACCAGGAGAAACGCCAAGATGGAGTTGTCGTACCCCTTGTGGTACGTCCAGAACCGCCCGGCCACGGCGGCGACGGCGAAGTGCCAGAGCATCTCCCGCCGCCGGCCCCAGATGTGCAGGGCGGCGGCGATCGCGACCACGCCCAACGCCGCGGGCTTCAGGGCCTTGTCGGCGGGAACGCCCAGTGCGATGAGCAGGCCGGCGGCGTCGTACCCCTTGTGGGCGTAGGTGGCGCCGGCGTCGGTCATCTGGGCCAGCATCTCCCACGGCGGCGTGTCGACGCGCCAGCAAACGGCGGCCGTGCCGATTGAAAGCAGCAGGCTGATCCCGATCAGCGACCCCCAGCGTTGGCGGATCAGGAACGGGACGGCCAGCGGCCCGGTCAGTGTGACCTTCGCCAACGCGACGCCAAGGCTGAGGCCCGATGTCACGCGGCCAGTGAGCCCCTTCGCGTCCGCCAGCCAGATCGAAGCGGCCGCGGCGGCGACGACGGGCAGCGTCCATTGCCCGTACGTCACGGCCGTGCAGCCGCCGCCGATGGCGAGGACGGCGCCCGTCGCCAGCCACGCCGCCGGCCGGCCGTGCGGGCGAAGCTCACGCCACGCCCAGCACCCCAGCACGGCGGCGGCGGCAAGATTCACCCCCGTCCACAGTCGCCGGGTGAAGTTCCAGTGGTCCGACCACATGAACGGCGCGCCCGTCGCGTACGCCCACGGCGGATAGCCGCCGTTGCTGGGGAAACCGATCGACCAATCCATGCTCCCGTCGCGCCCGCCGATGTCGGGCGGGGGCGTGCCGTCGCGGGTGGCGTACCAAGTGGCCGAGACGTCGAGGGGATTTTGCCCCTTGAGCACGTAGCGGGTTTCGCGCCAGCGTTGCGACAGGTCGACGCCGTGGATGGCCCAGTCGGTCCCGAAGGACAGGCGGTACGCGCCAGTCAGCAGGTAGCCAACGCCGAGCGCCAACAGGGCCGCTCCGGCGACGGCGAGCGCAAGCGGTCGTCGTGCGGGCCTGCGCTTCACCGGGCCGATCATCGCAGATGCCGTGCCCGCTGCCTACGCGGCAGCTTTCCGGGATTGGTAGTAGTCCGGCAGGGGCTGACCCTGCTTCTTCCAATGCTCGACCACGTCGCCCGCCTTGCCGGCCGAGTTGAGCATGTGGAGCTTGCGGACGACCATCTCCGTAATCATATCGCGGGCCGGGCCAAGGTACTTGCGGGGGTCGAACTCCTCAGGCTTGGTGCTGAAGACCTCGCGAATCTTGGCGGTCATGGCCAGGCGCAGGTCGGTGTCGACGTTCACCTTGCACACGCCGTACTCGCGGACCGCGCGGGCGATCTGCTCTTCGGGCACGCCCTTGGCGTTGGGCATCTTGCCGCCGTACTTGTTGACGATCTGGACGTACTCCTGCGGCACGCTCGACGACCCGTGCATGACCAACGGCAGGCCGGGACACGTGACCATGATCTTCTCGATCCGGTCGAACGCCAGCACCGCCTCGTGCGTGAACTTGAACGCCCCGTGGCTCGTGCCGATCGCGACGGCCAGGCTGTCGATGCCGGTTTTGGCGTAAAAATCCTGGGCTTCCTCGGGATCGGTGAGGAACTTGTCGAGGTTCTTCTGGTACTCGGCGGCGTCGAGGCCGACCACGTCCTCCTCGATGCCGCCGAGCATGCCCAACTCCGCTTCGACGGTCACGCCGCTCGCGTGGGCGACGTCGACGGCCTCTTTGGTGAGGCGGACGTTCTCGTCGTAGTCGTGGTGGCTGCCGTCGATCATCACGCTCGTGAAGCCGTCGTTGATGCAGGTTTTGACGAGATCGACGGTGTCGCCGTGGTCGAGGTGAACGGCGATGGGCAACTCCGGGTGCTCCTCAACGGCGGCGTCGATGATCGCCTTGAGGTAGCGCATGTTCGCGTAGGCGCGGGCACCTTTGGAGATCTGGAGGATCACGGGGCTGCTCTCCTTCGCGCAGGCGTCGATGATCGACTGCGCCAGCTCCATGTTGTTGACGTTGAACGCGCCCACGGCAAAGCCGCCCTTGTAGGCGAGGTCGAACATCGGCTTGGTGGTCATCAATGGCATGGCGGCAGTGTAGGGCGGGGCCGCCGCGCCGGATTTTGCGCGTGTGGGGGATTTGGCGCGTGCGTTTGGCGACAACGCCGCTATACTGCGTGCGTCGGCCGACACGGTGTTGGTCGATTTTGAAGGACTGAATCGCCCGTCGCCAGTGGGCCGTTCCGACGCACATGCGTTGGCAGGCCCGGTTGTCTCGCCCGCTCGTAGGACTCGCTTTTCGAACGTCGGTGTTTGCAGGTCTAGCACGGTCCCCCGCCCGGCGGCATTCGCCCGCCGGTCCCCGAGACGACGACGGCTGACTGAACATCCCATGCCCGCGACGCCGCGTGAGCATCGTGTCGGCCCCGTGCCGCGATCGGTGCGTCCGCCGGCCCTTCCCCCCGCGGCCTGGGCGATCCGACCTTCGCGAAGTGGCCTTGAGTTAGAGATTGCCAACGGCGGCGCGGCGACAGCCACGCTCCCCGCCCCTGCGCGTTCGCGTTTGGGCCGATCTGATTGAGAGACTGATATGCGACTGTTTGTTGGCAACCTGCCCTACCGCACCGAAGAGCCCGACCTCGAGCAGCACTTTGGCGAGTTCGGCCAAGTGGACGAGGTTTTCCTTGCCCGCGACCGTGAGACGGGCCGCAGCCGCGGCTTCGCCTTTGTGACCATGAACAACGACGATGAGGCCCGCGCCGCCATCGAGGGAACCGACGGCAAGCCGCTCGACGGCCGCCCCCTCAAGGTGAACGAGGCCCAGCCCCGCGAAGAGCGCGGCCCCCGCGGCGGCGGCGGCGGTGGTGGCGGCTACGGCGGCGGTGGCGGCGGTGGCCGTCGCAGCGGCGGTGGCGGCGGCTACGGCGGCGGCGGCAGTGGTGGCGGGGGCTACGGCGGCGGCGGCGGTGGCCGTCGCGGCGGCGGCGGTGGTGGCGGCTACGGCGGCGGCGGTGGTGGCGGCGGTCGCGACCGCTACTAAGCCTCCCGCTTCTGCGTGAGACACCAATGACGCCCGCGGCACCCGCCGCGGGCGTTTCTGTTGGACCGTAAATCTCTGTTGGAGCGTCACCC
This sequence comes from Tepidisphaeraceae bacterium, assembly GCA_965214125.1. Taxonomy (GTDB): domain Bacteria; phylum Planctomycetota; class Phycisphaerae; order Tepidisphaerales; family Tepidisphaeraceae; genus CBDCBA01. Next base: position 263,198 of record CBDCBA010000024.1, on the reverse strand, counting down.
GCCCGAGCGGTCCAGCGCCTCGACCTCGGCGAGCATTGCCGCGCGTTCCGCGTCGCTCAACCGCTCGGGCTCGTCCGGCGCGAAGGCGTCGGAAACGGCCAGCGCTGCCCGAAGCTGCCGCGCCGCCTCGGCCGGGCGACCGGCGGCCGCGTATGCCTGGGCGATCCGTCGGCGAAGGCCGATCTCGTTCGGGTTGATCTCGACCGCCGCTTCGAATGCCGCCAGAGCATCGTCACGGCGGCCCGACAGGTCGAGAAGTTCCGCCAGCTCCACGCGGAGCCGCGTTGATCGCGGCCTTGCCTCGATCGCCCGCTCCATCCAATCGACGGCCGCGTCCCCATCACGGGCAAATCGCGCAGCGGTCGCCGCTCGATCTGCATACCCGGCGTTGGCGGCCGGCGACCACCACGCGGCGGCGGCGTATCGCTCCACGGCGTCGGCCGGCCGGCTCGTGCGTAGCAGGAAATCGCCCGACCGCGCCGCCCGCTCCGCCATGCCGAGTGGGAAAGCAAACAAAGCCACGAACGCAACCGCCAAACCCAAGGCGAGGGCGGCGCCGGCGAACCGGCCCGCGATCGGCACGCGCGGCCTGCCCGCCGCGCCGCGGATGCCCGCCGTCGCGCCGGCAAGGAGCGTGACGACCATCAGCACCGTTTGCTCGAACAGCGACACGTCCAGCAGCGCGTGCAGGAAAACCCCCGCGACCGCCACCGCCGAGGCGATGGCCACAAGCGGCATCGGGAACAAATCCAGCCGCGGATCGTCGCGTTGGTAGCACGCGACCAGCAGCGTGATCCCCAGCAACGCCAGGCCGAACACGCCGCGCTTCATCGCGTCGAGCAGGACAAAGTCGGCCGGGGCGGACGTGTCGATCGTCAACGCCAGGTGCAGGGCGATCGCCGCGACGACGAGGCCGACGATGCCGCGCAGCGAGCGGGGGGCCATCGGACTGCGGACAATGTCCTCTTGCGGCAGCGCCGGCCGGGTCAGCTCGCGGACGAGCAGGGCGACCCAGCCCATCGCGAGCGAGCCCCCGACGAGGCCGAGCTCGCTGAAGAAGCGGACGATCCAGTTGTGCGGGTCACTGACCTCCTCGGCCGCGGGCATCGGCCGGTGGGCGAGGTAAGCGTCGCCGAAGCTGGCGAAGCCGCAGCCGAGCAGCGGGCTGTCGCGGAAGACGCCCCACGCGCCGGTCCAGTAGTACCAGCGGAAGCGCAGCGACACGTGCGGCAGGGTGCCCGTCGCCAGACCGACGCCGACGACGCCGGCGATGCCGAGGAGGGCGAGCAGGCCAAGCGTCAGCAGCGCCAGCTTCCGGTGTGCCGCGAGGCGTTCGCGCAGCAGCCAGCCGCCGACGAGCAGGCCGACGCAGGCGGCGCCGATGATGAGGGCGGTCCGGCTTCCCGTGCGCCAAAGCAGGTACGCCGCCGGCACGAGCGGGATGAGGACGGCCCATCCCCACGCCGATTCCGCGCCGCGGCGCCCGCGCCAGTAGCCGACGCCGGCCGTGGCGAGGCCGAGGCACAGGAGCGTGGCGGCGTAACTGTTCGGCGACGCGGCAAACCCCGCGAACTCGCCGCGCAGAACGCGCCCCAGGAACTGCTCGGCCTTGAACGAGCCCGGCTCCATGCCGCGCGCGGCGAGAACGGCGTTGCGGTTTTCCTCCACCATCGCCACCGTCTCGGGGTGGTCGATCCAGATGAAGTAGAGCCCGGCCAGCACGTTCACCGCGAGCAGCCCGGCGGCGAGGCCGAGGATCAGCCGAAAGTCGCCCCAGGTGCGCGTCGTGTTGCTGATGGCGAAGAACAGCGCCGCCGCGCCGATCCACAAACTGCCGTTGACCGCCGCGGCGAACGGATCGAACGCCCACGCGAAACTTGCGAACGCCCAGCCGGCGAGCAGCGCCATCGCCACCACGCTCGGCGTGCGGGCGAGAACGAACGTGCGGTCGAACGCCCATCGCAGCAGCACGAGACAAGCCGGGATCAGGCAGGCCGCGTCGAGCCACGCCTGCGTGGCCGGGCCTGGCGCGAGCAGGGGCATCGGCTCGCCGGGCGGCAGCGGGACGACCGGCTCGACGTCGCGCAGGTAGATCAGCGTCATTGCCCGCGCCGTCGCGAGCACGGCGGCGAGCCAGAAGGCCAGGCGGGTCAGCCAGACGAAGCGCGGCGACGGCTCAGGCATCGGCGCCCCCCGACGGCAGCGGATGGCGTTCGAGGAGCATGACGACGCCCAAAATCAGCAGAGTCTGCCCGAAAATCAGCCACGCCGCCAGCGGCGAGTTGACCAGCGGCAAGAGCAATGCCGCCAACCCGGTGGCGGCCGCGACGAGCCAGATCGTCAGGACGGCCGTGCGTTTGGTCATGCCGCGCTGCACGAGGCGGTGGGAAAAGTGGTTGGTGTCGCCGACGAACGGGCTCTTGCCGCGGGCGATGCGGATGCACGAGACCACGCCCATGTCGTACAGCGGCACGGCCAAGACGACCAGCGGGGCGAAGACGCCGTACCACCCGCCGCCCATCTCGCTGAAGTCGACGCCCGGCGGCACATAGGTGGTGCGGACAGTGAGTACGCCCAGCACGAGGCCGACGAAAAGGGAGCCGCTGTCGCCCATGAAGATCTTCGCCGGCCCGCCGAGCGGGGGGAAGTTCCAGTAGAGGAAGCCGAGCGTCGCCCCGACGAACAGCGCCAGCGTCGCCGGCACGAAGATCTGCCCGGCCAGCAGCGACGCCGCCAGCAGCACGGTCGCACAAATCGCCGCAACGCCGCCGGAGAGGCCGTCCATGTTGTCGAGGAAGTTGAAGGCGTTCGTCACGCCGGCGATCCAGAGGACGGTCACGATCACGCTCGGGATCGTGCCCAGCACCGTCAGCAGGCGAACCTCCGGGAAGAACGCGACGAGGCCAACGGTGATGGCTAGTTGCACGCCGAGCTTCACGAACGGCCCGAGCGCGCGGCGGTCGTCGACGAGGCCGAGCAGGAACATCCCGAGGCCAGCAGCGAGGAACGACAGCAAGAGCGGGACCTGCTCGATCGCCCCGCGAAGGAGGGCCTGTAGGGTGGGATTCATCCCACCATCGGGTTCGGGTGATTTACCGAATGGTGGGATAAATCCCACCCTACTCAGCGCAACGCCCACCAGCATCGGCACCGCCACGCCGAGGAAAATCCCAGCCCCGCCCCCGAGCGGCCGGACGTCGTGGTGAATCTTGCGATGCCCCGGCTTGTCGACCAGCCCGATCCGCGGCGCAAGCTTCATCATCGCTCGCGTCGCGAGCAGGCTCACCACGAACCCGGCGACGGCGAGAAGCGCAAGGAGGATGGCGAGGGTGAGACCGGACACCGGTGATGCAGAGTAGCGAACCGACACCGCTTCCCCGAAACGCGCTGAAAGCCGCGACGCAACGCGGCGCGGTCGGGCTCCGGACCGCGCCTCGTTGCTGCGCGGCGATCACCCCGTTGCGTCGTCGCGCGTCGGTGGCGCTCCTCTATCATCCCCGCCCATGGCACACGGCAAGAAGAAGCAGGGCGCCGGTGGCGGCGCGTTCGACGGCGGGTTCGCCACCTGGTGGCTCGGGCGCGTCTCGCCGTTCGTGGAGGTGCCCGACGACAAGCTCGCCGCCGAACGCGAGGCCGTCGAGCGTTTGCGCGAGTACAACGACCACTACCTCGCCTTCCTGAAGGAGTGCGTCTTCCCCGCCGTCGACGAACTCACCAAGTTGCTCGCGAAGGACCGCGTCGTCCACCGCGTGAGCACCTGGGGCAACCAGCTCAGCGTGCGCGTCCACCTCGCGTGGCGGTGGGGCGAGCTGGTCATCATGCAGAGCCACGAGGACGCCGTCACCTTCGAGCACCACATCATCACCGAGGGCGAACGCCGCGACCAGGACACGAGCGAGGACCACACCCACCAGTACGACCTGCGCGACCCCCTGCCGTGCGCCGTTGCCAGCAACGAGCTCCAGTTCTTCCTGGGGCGCTTGGCGCAGGACTTGGTGGAGGTCGACGAGCCCGAGCTTCCGCCGGGCGAGGGGCAGGGGTGAAAGCGTCGGGGGTCCGTTAAGCTGTCGGCATGATGTGGCTCCTCACGACGCTGCTCGCCCTGATCGCTCCGAACGTGCTCGAGCGAAACGTTGGCGCCGCCGAGTCGTACCGGCGGTCGATCGTTCTGATGGACGCGGCGATGCCGGAGTACGACGATCGCGCCGAGGCGGGCCGGCTCGCCAACTGGAGTCCGGCCGCGGAGCCCCGGACCGAGCGGGACGTCGCCATCGCCGCCGCCCAACTGCCCCGGCTGGACGTGACGCTCAACGTCTTCACCCTCGCCTCCGCCTGCGAGCGGGTGGATTGGGGCTTGATGAAGGCGGATGACGTCTCGCTGGGCGATCTGGTGCCGATGGACCTGGTGTTCGTCGGGCGTGCGGCCGCCTCGCGCGCCGTCGTCCGCGCCCGAAGCGGCGATTCCGCCGGCGCGACCGATGATCTGCTCGCGATCCTGTATGCGGCGCGTCACGTCGCTTCGGCGCCGGGGATCGACAACAAGACGATCGCGCAGATCATCACCCTCGCCGCTGCCGCCGGCGCGGCCGAGTCGCTTGTGCACCTGCAAGCCACAGACCTCGCGCGGCTCGACGCCGCGTTGCAACGGGCGCTGGTCGGGTTCGATGGCCCTTCGCTGGCCGAGGCGTTGGAGCAGGAGTGGTTCGCTCGCAATCTTCAGCTCGTCGATCTGCGCGACAACTACTCGCGCGAGCAGACTGAAGCGGCCTTGGACGAGTTCGGCCTCGGGATGGTGCAGTGGACCCAGCAGCAGCGCGACGACTTCGCCAGCCAGGCGTGGCGAAACCGAATGGTCGACGCGCTGCGCGACGCCGTCGATGCGGACAAGGCCCGCTTGCTGGCGGGAGAAATCGACCTCGAACAGTGGCCGAAGGATCGCCACGTCAACCGTCTCGGCTACTGGTACTGGCGGGATCTCAACCCTGACCCGCGCACGGCGATCAAGGTGCGTCGCACGGTCTCGCTCCACATCGCGGCCTTGCGGGCGGCCATCGCGGTGCTATCAACAAATGATCCGCAGGCGGCGGAGCAGTTTCACGACCCCGTGACCGGCGACCCACTCCGCATCGTCGGTGACGCCGATCGCCAGTTCGTCGAGACGATCGCAACCGTGGAGGTTTCGGATGGAGATGACGGCACGCGAACCGAACTGCCTATCCGCGTGCCTCTGTTCGATCCGATCCTGCCGGACTAATCGCCAACCGGCTTCGTCCCGATCAGCACCTCAATGCCGTCGCGGCCGAGCAGGTACTCGCCCCAGTAGCCCGTGCCGTCGCCGGCCGTGAAGAGGGTGCGGGTGACCTCCGTCACGCGCTTGGCCCCGTAGCGGCGGACCTTCGGCTGTGGCGCGGGCACGCGCGCGACCGACCACGCGCCCGATAGCACCTCCTCGAACTGCCGCGACTCCTCCAGCGCCTCGTCGAGCAGGCCCGGCGGGAGCCAGTCGGCGTCGCGCATCGGCGGAACGTCGTGGAAGTCCGTGAAGTCGGTGATGGGCCGATCCGCGAGTTCCGCTCGGGCGGCGAAGGCCGAGAGCTTACGGACGGTGGCCGCCAGGTAGTCCAGCCGCGAGAGGCTCGGGTCGACCGACGCCCACCAAGCGGCCCATTGATCCTGAAATCCCTCCGGTCGGCCAAACGCGGCGAGGAAGGCGTCCTGCCACCCCTGCCCGTTCCCGATGCGGCCGACGAAGTTCTCGAACGCGCCCACCCACCGGCGGTCCTCGCCGTACATGAGGAAGTAGACCATCGACCAGCTTTGCAGGTAGAGCGTCGCGTCGAGCCGGCCGTTCCACTGCTCCTGCGACATGAGCATGATCTCCGGGAACGGCACGACGCGCTCCTCGGCGACCAACGCCTGCACGGCCGCCACGCGGCCGGCGGGAGCGAGGCCGGTGACGAATGAGTCGCCGCAAAACTCGCTGCTCTCGAACACCTCGGCCATCCCCTCCTCCAACCACGGCGGCTTGATCCCGCCGATGGCGAGTTGGCTGAACTGGTGGAACCCCTCGTGCTGGACCGTCCGCCAGGTGGAGCGGCGCTCGGCGAAGGTCGGCCCGCGCAGCCAGGCCATCAGCCGCCCGGCGGCCGGGCGGCCGTTGCGCGTCTGCAACTGGAAGACTCCCGCCGACCCCTGCGCGCCGCCATTGGCAAGGTAGCCGGCTTCGTCGGCGTGTAGGTAGAAGGGCATCCCGCGCGGTGCCCGCCCACCGAAGCCGCTCGTGCGGTCGGCGTACTCACGCGCCATCGCCGTCATGCGAATGCTCGCCTCGCGCGCGACATCCACGGGCACGTCGGTCCAAAGCACGTAAAACGGCGTGTTGTACCGCCGCAGCCCGCTCGGCTGGATCGCCGCGACACGCCCCGCGCCCAGCAGCGCCGCGGCACCGCCCGCAAGCAACGCACGGCGGGACACGACGGGGTTCGACCGCGCTTCACCCATGCGGGAAGGATACCGGTCCAGATGGTCGATTACCGAAAGCTCCCCCAAATCGGTACACGCCGGAGCGGAAGCTCCGGGTCCGACATTGAAGTCTGATGTTGGTTCGCTCCTCGACCAGCAGAACCCGGAGCTTCCGCTCCGGCGTCGGGCGAGGTGCGATCAATGATCACGCAGCCGTCGCGGCGCTCTCGACCGGCGCGGGCAGGTCGAGCTGCCGGACGATCTCGACGGTCGCGCCGCTCTTGTTGAGCGTGTAGAAGTGCAGCCCGTCGACGCTGTGGAAGACCAGGTCCTGGCACTGCCGCGTGGCGTAGTCGATGCCCGCCCGCTCGACGGCCGCCGGGTCGTCTTCCAGCTTTTCCAGCGCCGTTAGCAACGGGTGGGGAATCTTGGCGCCGCACATCGTGACGAACCGCTTGATCTGATCGAGCTTCTGGATCGGCATGATGCCCGCGACGATTGGTACATCAATACCGGTGCGACGGCACTCGTCGCGAAAGCGCAGGAAGTCGGCGTTGTCGAAGAAGAGCTGCGTGATGACCGCCGACGCGCCGGCGTCGACCTTGGCCTTCAAATGCTCGAGGTCGCGCGTGCGGTTGAGGCATTGCGGGTGCCCCTCTGGGAAACCCGCGACCGCGACGAAAAAGTCGTGCCGACCCGCGACATATTCGACCATCTCGCCCGCGTACTCGAAGCCGCCGTCGCACTTGGTCCACTGCCCGCCGCTCGGCGGGTCGCCGCGCAACGCGAGCACGTTGTGGACGCCCTGGTCCCAGAGCTGATCAAGGATCACGCCCACCTCGTCCGCCGAGTGGCCGACGCACGTCAGGTGGGCCATCACGTCAAGCTCCGTCTCCCGCCGGATGCGGCCGGTGAGTTCGAGCGTCTTCTCCCGCGTGGAGCCGCCCGCGCCGTACGTCACGTCCACAAAACTCGGCCGCAGCGGCGTGAGCTGGGCGATGGTGTCGAACAGCTTGTTAAACCCCGCGTCCGTCTTGGGCGGAAAGAACTCAAAGCTGACGCTCGGCCTGCCGGAGCGGAAGTGGCGGTCGATCTTCACATCCTAAATGTATCCGCGTCGCAATCATCCGTCCAGCCGGATGAACGGGTGTAACCGTATTCGATCGCCGCGGGGTAGGATGTGGGGAGATGCCCCAGGACGCCCAGCCGGTCGCCCAGGTCAGCGACCTTTGGAAGATCTACCGCAAGCCCGGCACCGATGTGGAGGTGGCGGCGCTCAAGGGGATCGACCTGACGATCGCCGAGAACGAGTACACGGCCATCATGGGGGCGAGCGGGAGCGGCAAGTCGACGTTCATGAACATCGTCGGCTGCCTCGATAAGCCCACGCGGGGCCAGTATCTGCTTGGTGGCGACGACGTGGCGACGCTTCAGGACGACCGCCTGAGCGAGATTCGCTCGGAGCGGATCGGCTTTGTCTTCCAGAACTTCAACCTGATCCAGCAGCTCAGCGTGCTGGAGAACCTTGAGGTGCCGATGTTTTACCAAGGCATCCCGGCGCACGAACGGCAGGAGCGGGCGATGCGGCTGATCGAGAGCGTTGGGCTTGCCGACCGCTACGACCACCGGCCGATGCAGCTTTCAGGCGGGCAGCAGCAGCGCGTCTGCATCGCGCGCAGCCTCGTGAACGACCCGCTGATCCTCCTGGCCGACGAGCCCACCGGCGCGCTCGACAGCAAGACCGGGCAGCAGATTCTGACAATCTTCGACGACCTTGTGGCCCAGGGGAAGACGGTCATCATGGTCACACACGACCCCCTCGTGGGCGACCGCTGCCGCCGAGTAGTCCGGCTGAGCGACGGCGAGATCGTGGAGGACAAGTGGAACGATCGCGCCGGTTAACCGACCGGCAAATCTGAAAGATGCCCCGGCGCGCCCGTTGCTTCGCCGGGAGGCTGATGCAGTCCGATGCTCCCCACCTGTCGCTGGCGCACGTCGACCCGCAGTGTGCGGCTGAGGCGGCGGATCTGGTCTACGTGAGCGATGCGCAGCCGGGCATCACGCGGCGTCGGTTTGGCAAGGGGTTTGCCTACTACTCGCCCCGCGGCAAGAAGGTGGAAGACGACAGGCTGATCGCGCGCATCAACGCCCTAGCCGTGCCGCCGGCGTATGAGGATGTTTGGATCTGCCCCCTCGCCAACGGGCACTTGCAGGCGACGGGTCGCGACGATCGCGGGCGCAAGCAGTACCGCTACCACGAGCGTTGGGCCGAGGTGCGCGACCGGGCGAAGTTCGCGAAATTGCCTCCCTTCGCCCGCGCCCTGCCAAAGCTTCGCCGCACGATCAAGAAGCACATGAAGCAGCCGGGCCTGCCGCGCGAGAAGGTGCTGGCCGCCTGCGTGATGCTGCTCGACCGCACCTTCATCCGCATCGGCAACGCCGACTACGCCACTCAGAACGGCAGCTTCGGTTTGACGACGTTGCGGGACGGCCACGCCGAGTTCTCCAAGGGCGCCGTCCGGTTGGAGTTCACGGCCAAGCACGGCATCGAGCGTGAGCTCGAAGTCAAAGACTCCGCCTTGGCGAAGGTGGTCCGCCAATGCCAGGACTTGCCGGGGCAGGAGTTGTTGCAGTACCTCGACGGCGCCGGGAACGTTCACGATGTCGGCAGCGGCGACGTGAACGACTACCTGCGCGAGTTCTGCGGCGACGACGTGACGGCCAAGGACTTTCGCACCTGGCACGCCAGCGTGTTGGCGTACGAGGAACTGGCGGGGGCGGACTTGGCATCCTCGGCGACGGCCATCAATCGGCAGGTCGTGGCGGCGGTCGACGCGGTTGCCGCAATCCTTGGGAACACGCGGGCGGTCTGCCGCAAGTGCTACGTTGCCCCGACCGTCATCGACGCCTTCGAGCGGGGCGTGCTGGTCGACCCGCCGCCCGTGCCGGCCAACCCGCGCGGTCTCCGCAAGACCGAACGGGCGACGCTCGCGCTCCTGGAAACGCCGGCGTAGCGTGACCGGATGGCCGGTCAAGACAAGACGTTGACGGTCGGGCTGGCGCAGATCGCCCCCGTCTGGCTCGATCGCGCGGCGACGCTGGCGAAGGTGGTCGAGCGCATCGACGAGGCCGGCCGGCGCGGCTGCGGCCTCGTTGTTTTCGGCGAAGCGCTCGTGCCGGGCTACCCGTTCTGGCTCGAACGCACCGGCGGGGCGACCTTCGATTCGCCGCGCCAGAAGGTGATTTTCTCCCACTACGCCGCCAATGCGGTGGACATCGACGCGGGCGACCTCGACGACGTTGGCGCGGCGGCGAAGCGGGCGGGCTGCGCCGTGTACCTCGGCTGTGTCGAACAGCCGCGCGATCGTGGCGGGCACAGTTTGTACTGCTCGCTCGTCTTCATCGGTCGCGACGGCGCCGTCGGCTCCGTCCATCGCAAGCTTCAGCCGACGTACGAGGAACGCCTCGTCTGGGCGCCCGGCGACGGTCAAGGGCTGCGCGTCCACGGGCTCGCTGGCTTCACGGTCGGCGGGCTCAACTGCTGGGAGAACTGGATGCCGCTGCCGCGCGCGGCGCTCTACGGGCTGGGCGAGGATGTCCACGTCGCCGTCTGGCCTGGGGCGGAGCGGAACACGGTCGACATCACCCGGTTTCTCGCCCGCGAGGGACGATCGTTTGTCGTCAGCGTGGGCGGCCTGCTCCGGCCGGACGACGTGCCGCCGGGCACGCCGCAGCGCGACGCGATGCTCGCCGATGCGCCCGATCTCCTGCTCGAAGGCGGCTCGTGCGTCGCCGCCCCGGACGGCGCCTGGTTGCTTCCGCCGCAGGTGGGCGAGGAGGCGTTGTACGTGATCGACCTCGATCCCGCCCGCGTGCGAGAAGAGCGCCAGAACTTCGACCCCGCCGGCCACTACAGCCGGCCGGACGTGACACGGCTGACGGTTAATCGCGAGCGGCAGTCGACGGTCATCCTCGAGGGCGACTTGCTGTGAGACGGTTTCGCCAATTCCTCCTGATCGGCCCGACGTTCGGGTTCATTCGGCGGCGGTGGGATCGTCGTTCACCGGCTGGCCAAGCGACTTTGCCCAGCGGATGACGGCGGCATACTTGCCGTAGTCGCTCGGCGCATCGTCGTAATGCTCGGCCAGGCCCCAACTTCCCCACTTGCTGAAGGTGCCGATCGAGCTGAACAGGCACATCAACCCGCCGTCGGCCTCCTGCCAGGCGGCGAGGTAATCGTCGTAGAGGTCGCCCATCGCGTCGCTGCGGTTGGCGGCGTGGAGGAGTTTGGTGATCGCCTCGACGTTCTCGCCACCCTGCGTGCCGACGGCGTGCTGGCCCGCCTCGTAGCAAATGAGCGTAAGGCCGTACCGGTTGGCGTGCTGCTTGTTGCCGTCGATCCACTCGACCGTCCGCGGGATCGACGTCTCGCGCAGGTGGGCGACGACATTGTCGACGGCCCAGTCCTCCATTATGTCGGCCGAGGGGTTCTCCGCGTCGCCGCCGGTCGGGCGGACGTTTATGCCGAAGTAGGGCGCGATCGCCAGCGCGTCCGCCTGCTCGCCGGCCGGCTTGCCGTCCACCTCGAACTTCAAAATCTGCTCGGCCACATACGGGTTCCCCGCCTGCGTGGCCAGCACGCGCACCATCCGCTCGCCCGCCGCGTCGCCGAAGACGCGGGACCAGATGTCGAACATCTCGATCGAGCGCTTCGCGTAAAAGTGCCAGCCGGCATCCCAATGGTTCTGACCGATGCCAAGGTCAAGCCCCGCGTCGCCCGCGTGGCGTTGTTGCTGGAACTGGCCGTTCCACACCTCGTTGCTGTACTCGACGTACACGACGCGATCGTGGTCGAGTTGCGCATCGACCATGCCGGCGAAGCGCGAGACGTAGTCGTCCGTCGCCAGGTGCGGCATGCAGAACCACGCGTCCGTCTCCAGCCGGTTGGCGAGGTCGATCATCACCTCCAGCGGAACGCCCTTCTTCGACCAGGTGGCGTCGGCCCTCGTCGGGCGATCCTGCCAGGTGGCGATCGTGGAGTTGTTCGTGTGCATCCAATCCATGAACCGAACCGCGGCCATGCCGTGCCAGCGGGCGAGGAAGATCGGGTGAAACGGCTCGGTCTCGTAAGAGTCTTCGAAGCCGGGCATGACGAAGCGGATGTTCGTCGGGTAGTTCTCGAAATCGACCTCGAGCAAGCGGATGAACACGGACCCGCGACCGGTGATGTCGACGATGATGCGGCCGGGCTCGCGTTCGATGACCGTCGCGTTCGAGCCGTTGAACTCGAACCGGCCGACGCCGTCGTAGAGCAGCGTGTAGTGGCCCTTCGGGTAGCGGCCGCTGGGGATCGTGAGGACGGGCGTCTCGGCGAAGCAGCCGTCGGCGAGGGATTGGACGTAGCCGTGGGCGTCGAGGTCGAGCGGCGGCCCCTTGCCCCAACCTGCGCCCTCGCGCTGGCTGATCCAGGGGCGGCTCATGCGGAAGGCGTCGACGAAAGGCAGCTCGGTGTTCCAGTCGGCGGGCCCGGCCAGGTTGATGCCGGCCGAGGTTTGGCGGGCGCGTTGCTGGGCCTGCCCGGCGGCGGGACCGGCATGGCCGAGCAGCAGGGCGAGGATCGCGAGGAGGCGGAGCATCGCGCCAGCGTGCCCGCGGCCCGGGTCGATTTCAAGGCTGCTTCGACTTTGTACCGCGGCGACACGAGCGGCTACGATGCGGGCCCATGGCCAAGGCACGCGCGATCCTCAAACGCCGCAAGGCGGTCAAAAACATCCGCAAGATCACCAAGACGATGCAGATGATCGCGACCGCGAAGTTCCAGAAGTCGCTCAAGCGGGCGACCGGGACCAAGCCTTACACCGCCAAGGTGCGCGAACTCGTCGAGGAACTCGCGGGCAGCGTCGGCAACGTCGAGCACCCGCTGCTGCGCCGCGTCAACCGCGAGAACAAGACCGGCCGGAGCGCGATGGTGGTCATCACGAGCGATCGCGGGCTCGCCGGCGCGTACAACGGCAGCGTGCTCCGCGCGGCCGAGCGCTTTATGAAGGCCGCCGACGCCGCCGGGCAGGAGATCGACCTTTACGTGAACGGCAAGAAGGGCGTGAGCTTTTTCCGCTTCGGCGGGCGCAAGATCACGGAGACGCTGAAGGTCAGCGACGAGCCGAAGTTCGAGGAGATTCTCGACTTGGCCGACCGGCTGATCGCACAGTTCACGGGCGGCGAGATCGACGCGGTGCACGTGGCGTACATGAACTTCGTCAGCACCGGCGTGCAGAAGCCGGACGTGATGGGCCTGCTCCCCCTGGCGGGCGTGCAGGAGCTCATCGAGGATCTCGCCAAGCAGGCGGCCGAGCGCGACGAGCAGATTGCCGCCGGCATGCTCGACGCCACCCGCCGTGAGGGCGACAGCGCGAGCAAGCCCGTCGCTGACGAGGGCAAGCCAACGGGCGAGGTGGAGTACGACTTCTCGCCCAGCGCCGAAGAACTGCTCGATGAGCTGTTGCCGCTCACGGTCAAGAGCGCGTTCTTCCAGTGCTTTTTGGACGCCACGACGAGTGAGCACGTGGCCCGGATGGTCGCGATGAAGAGCGCCACCGACAACGCGGACAAGATGGGCAAGGCCCTCCAGCTCCAGTACAACCGCGCCCGCCAGAGCCAGATCACCACGGAACTCTCGGAGATCATGGGCGGCGTCGAGGCCATGGGCGGGTAGGCGCCCGAGCCACCTTGATTCAGCACCAAGCCGCGTTGCTACGCAACGCTGGTCCGGCGAGCGGGAAATGTCACGTGTTCGCCCCGACCAGCGTTGCGTAGCAACGCGGCTTGGTTGCGCTGCGTCCGATAGTGAAGCGTGGGCGCCTGGCGTTCCGATAACGGGAGCATGACCGTCGCCCCCACCTCCAGCGCCTCCGCGGCGGCCCCGACGTCCAACTTCAAGCTCAAAACCGAGGACTTCATCAACCTCATGGTCACGCAGCTCCAGAACCAGGACCCGCTGGAGCCGGCCAAAAACGAGCAACTGCTCGCCCAGATGAGCCAGATCGGCCAGCTCGAGAGCTCCACCCAGCTCCAGAAGTCGCTCGAGACGATGACGCTGCAAAGCAACATCGCCTCGGCCGGGAACATGATCGGCAAGACCGTGACCGGCCTCGCGGAGTTCGGCGACGAGACGGTCGACGTCACCGGCACCGTCGACAGCGTGCGCGTCGAGGGGGGCAACGTCTGGCTCGAGATGGACAACGGCCACTCGCTGCGCCTCGACCGCGTGACGCACGTCGCTTAGCCGCCGCCTGATTCGCAATGGGTGATTTGGGATTCGGTCAGGCGAGATGCGCCGCCGTCTGTCCCAACTCCCAATCCCCAATCCCCAATCAACAAGACCCAACCTCATGGCCCTCACCAGCACGATGTTCACCGGCCTCAGCGGGCTCGACGTGAACCAGACGCGGCTCAACGTCGTCGGCAACAACATCGCCAACGTGAACACGGTCGGCTTCAAGAGCAGCCGGGCGCTCTTCAAGCCGCAGTTCTACGTCACCGACGCCGCCGGCAGCCCGCCCAGCGCTGAGAACGGCGGCTCGAACCCAAACCAGCGGGGCCTGGGCGTCAGCGTCGCGAGCATCGAGAAGGACTGGTCCGGCGGAAGCATCGAACCCACGGGTCGGCCCACCGATCTGGCGGTCGACGGCGACGGCTTCTTCATCGTGCGTGGCCAGGACCAGCAGTACACCCGCGACGGCTCCTTCAAACTCAGCAGCCGCAACCAGCTTGTCACCAGCACGGGCGAGTTCGTCCAGGGGTTCGCCGTCGACGACAACGAGAACGTGCTGGCCGGGCAGTTGGAGGACATCATTATTCCCGTCGGTGGGCTGACCAAAGCCGAGGCGACCAAGACGGCGTTCCTCAGCGGCAACCTCAACGCCGGTGGCGACCTGTCGGGCGGGGCGAGCGTGATCGAGAGCGGCGTCGAACTGTTCGAGGCGGGTGGCCCGGTGACGGGCGCGTCGCTCCTGACGAACGTTGATGACAGCACCGCCACGCGGATGTTCGCCGTCGGCGACGTGCTGACACTTCAGGGCACGCGCGGCGGCCGCCGTCAGGAGCCGCTGGAGTTCGCCGTCACCGCCGCCAGCACCGTGCAGGATTTGCAGACCTTCTTCAACCACGGCCTGGGCATCCAGCCGGGCAACGTCCAGCCGAGCGGCGCGACCAGCGGCGGGCAGCTCAAGGCGGGGCCGACGACCGGATCGACGCTCGTGCTCGTGGGCAACACCGGCACGAGCAACGCGGTCAGCGTCGAGGGAAGCGACTTCTCGAAGAACGGCATGCCGCTCTTCACGATGGTTCCCGGCAGCGACGCCGGCGGCGTGACGGACGGGCCGGCCGGCGAAAGCATCCATACGAGCACGATTGCCTACGACTCGCTCGGCCAGCCGCTGCGGATCGATTTGACGCTCAACCTCGAGCAGACCACCGCCGCCGGCACGACGTGGCGTGTGATCGCCACCAGCCCCGACGACACCGACTACGCCACCTTCGACCCCGCCGGCGCCGGCCAGTTCCTGGGGTCGAGCACAATCGAGTTCGACACAAATGGCCGCGTGATTGATCCGATGGGCTCGACGATGACGGTCACGCGCTCCGACACCGGGGCCGCGGCCAACGTCGACATCGCGCTCGACTTCTCGAAAGTCACCGCCCTTGCCGACAGCGGCAGCGAACTGTTCGCCCAGCAGGATGGCACGAAAATCGGCAGCCTCGTCGGCTTCAGCATCGGCAACAACGGGCTGATCACCGGCACCTTCGACAACGGTCTAACCGGCGCGCTGGGCCAGGTGGCCATGGCGACGTTCGACAACCCGCAGGGCCTCTCCGACAGCGGCGGCAGCCTCTACAACGTCGGCGCCAACAGCGGCGAGCCCCGCATCGGCGCGCCCCTCGAAGGGCTCGCCGGCGGCATCCGCAGCGGCGCGCTGGAGTTGAGCAACGTCGACCTCTCGAACGAGTTCATCAACCTCATCATCGCCAGCACCGGCTTCAGCGCTGCCAGCCGCGTCATCACCAAGAGTGACGAATTGATGACGGAACTGTTGAACACGAGCCGCTAACGCTGCGGGAGGTGGAAGCGGGGGAGGTGGGACGTGGGCAGAGTCCAAACGTCTGACCCTCTGCCCACATCCCACTACCCTCGCTCCCACCTCCCCTCCCCCCATGATCGCCCTCACCCGACTTAACGGCCAGCGGTTTATCCTCAATGCGGAGAAGATCCGCTCCGTCGAGGAGACGCCTGACACCATGATCCAGCTCGACGGAGGCGATCGGCTCGTGGTGCAGGAGAAAATCGCCGACGTCGTCCGCCAGGCCATCGACTACGCGCGTCGTGCCCGGCGACCACTGGTGGACTAGCGCCTGTTGCGTAACCTACTTCGGCGCGTCGTAGGGTGAGATTCATTCCACCTCCGGTCGCTCCAGATGGTGGGATCAATCTCACCCTACAAGTTGCGCAACGCGACCTAGGAGCGGCGTCAGAACCTGAGTAGAGGTCGTGTGGGCGAGCGCGAAGTGTCCGAGCGTCGCTACCGCTGCACCCGGCCGCTGGCGTCGCCGCCGGCGAGGGTGGCGATTTCATCAACGCCCACGAGGTTCGCGTCGCCGGGAATCGTGTGCTTGAGCGCGCTGGCGGCCACGGCCCAGTCGACGGCTTTCTGCGGATCAAAGCCTTGAAGCTGGCTGTAGATCAGCCCCGCCGCAAAGCTGTCGCCGCCGCCGACGCGGTCGACGATGTCGATGTCGTACCGCCGGCTGAACACTGCGTTGCCGCCGGTGTAGAGCATGGCCGACCAACCGTTTCGGCTCGCGCTGATACTCTCGCGCAGGGTGATCGCGACCTTGTCGAAGTTAAACCTGTCGGTCAGTTGTCGGGCGACGTCGGTGTAGCGGTCGCGGTCGATCTCACCGGTCTCGACGTCGGCACCCTTGATGCCGAACACACTGTCGGCGTCTTCCTCGTTGGCAATGCAAACGTCGACGAACGGCATGAGCTCGGTCATCGCCGCCTGCGCCTGGGCGCGGGTCCAGAGCTTCTTTCGATAGTTGAGATCGACGCTGATGGTGCTGCCGGCCTTTTTCGCGGCTTCACAGGCGGCGCGGGTTTCGGCGGCGCAGCTCGCGCTGAGGGCGGGCGTGATGCCGGTCCAGTGGAACCACGTTGCCCCCTCGAACACCGCCTCCCAATCAATTTCGCCGGGGCGGAGCAGGCTGATCGCGCTGTCGGCGCGGTCGTAGATCACGCGGCTGGCGCGGGGCCCGGCGCCGCTTTCGACGAAGTAGACTCCCATGCGTTCGTCGGCGCGGACGATCTTCGAGGTGTCCACGCCGTGGCCGCGTAGTGAGGCGATCGTGCGGTCGCCCCAGTCGTTAATCGGCAGGCGCGACACGAAGCCGGCGTCGACGCCGCAGAGCGCGAGGCTGGTCGCGACGTTCGCCTCGCCGCCGCCGAAGGTGATCTCCAGGTGCGGCGCCTGCACGAAGCGCATGTGGCCGGGGCTCGACAGCCGCATCATGATCTCGCCGAAGGTGACAACGGTGGGCACTGAAAGACTCCAGGGACTTCGGAAAAACGGGAGCTATTCGCCGCGTGCTTCGCGCAGCGCGTCGACCAGCGCGACGGCGCGCCGGGTGATTTCGTTCCAATCACCCTTGGCGACGGCGGCTTTGTCCACCAGTTCGCTCCCCACGCCGACGGCCACGGCGCCGGCGGCGATCCACTCGCGAATGTTCTCGACGCTCACCCCGCCGGTGGGCATCAGCGGAATGTCCGGGTAGGGGCCGGCGAGATTCTTGAGGTAGCTCGGCCCAAGGTTGGCCGCGGGGAAGATCTTGATGATGTCGCCGCCGTGCCGGTGCGCTCTGAACACCTCGAGCGGCGTGAACGCACCGGGCAGCAGCGCGCCACCCGCCTCGTCGGCCACCTGTGCGACGGCTTCGTCGAAGTGCGGCGAAACGAGGTAGCGTGCGCCCGCCTCGATCGCCTGCCGGGCCTGCTGAGCGCTCGTCACGGTTCCAGCCCCGAGGACCAAGCGCTCGGGAAGGTCGCCTTTCGCGTGCAGGTCCCGCACCTGGGCGATCGCGTCGGCCGCGTTCGGGACGGTGAACGTGACTTCCGATGCCAACACCCCGCCGGCCGCCAACGCCCGCACGGCGTGAACCGCC
Source organism: Tepidisphaeraceae bacterium (assembly GCA_965214125.1). Classification (GTDB taxonomy): domain Bacteria; phylum Planctomycetota; class Phycisphaerae; order Tepidisphaerales; family Tepidisphaeraceae; genus CBDCBA01. The sequence continues at coordinate 245,525 of CBDCBA010000024.1, read as the reverse complement.
TGCTCCACGTTCGTCGTCCGAACGACGGCGACGATCCCGGCTTGACGCAGGGCCTCAACGGTGGCCGAACGGTTGAGCATGGTGAGTCGGGTGCGAGGGAAGCGGCGGTCTGTTCCGGTCGCCATCTGCATGTGCGAGGGAACGTCCCACGCCACGCTCGGCTTGTTAGCGTAGACGCAGGCGCCGTCGGAATGGGAACGACCCTCCTACCGTTGCGGTTCCCATGGCCGACCGAGAGCGCATCCAGAAAACCCTCGCCAACGCCGGCGTCGCGAGTCGGCGGGCGTGCGAGGAACTCGTGCTCCAGGGCCGCGTCGAGGTGAACGGGCAGGTCGTCCGCTCCCTGCCGGTGCTCGTCGACCCGGCCGAGGACGATTTGCGCGTCGACGGCGAGCGCGTGAGAACTGGCGCCAAGCGTGTCGGCGGGCGCAGCGAGCCCAAGCACGTCTACATCATCCTGAACAAGCCGGCCGGCGTGGTCTGCTCGAATGCCAGTCAGGAGTCGGCGGGGCGGCCGCAACGCCGGGCGATCGACTTGCTCCCGCCCGACTTCCAGCGGCGCGTCTACCCGGTCGGCCGGCTCGACCAGCACAGCCGCGGCCTGCTCCTGCTGACCGATGACGGCGAGCTGACCCACAAGCTCACGCACCCGAAGTTCGGCGTGCCCAAAACCTACCGCGTCGTCTGCGACGGCGAGCCCTCGCCCGAGGTGCTCGAACGCCTGCGCAGCGGCGTCTTCCTCGTCGACCGCGACACGCAGCGCGGCAGCAAGACCCGCGAGGCGGGCGTGAAGATCGTCCGCAAGGCACGCGAGGGGTCGACGTTGGAGATCACCATCAAGGAAGGGCGCAACCGCCAGGTGCGGCGGATGCTTGCGGCCGAGGGGCACAAGGTGCGTGACCTCAAGCGCGTCCGCCTCGGCCCGATCAAGCTCGAGCAGCTACCCGAGGCCGCCAGTCGCCTGCTTTTCCCCCGCGAAGTCGCGGAACTGAAGGCGGCCGTCGGAGGAATGAAGAACGCGGAACGCTGAATGCGGAATGAACGAAGCGCAACGCCTGGCATTCCTCATTCAGTATTCCTCATTTTCTCCCCTGAATCGCGTCCGCGAGGATCGACCGATTGGCGTACTCGATGCTCCCGCCGCTCGGCAGGCCGCGGGCGAGGCGGGTGACGCTGACATCGGGAAAGCGCGACTCGATCAGGTTCTGCACGAACAACGCCGTCGCGTCGCCGTCGAGCGTCGGGTTGGTCCCCATGATGATCTCGCTCACGCCGTCGGTCTCGATGCGCGTCATCAGGGCGTCGATCGTCAGGTCCTCCGGCTCGACCCCTTCGAGCGGGGCGATGCGGCCGAGCAAAACGTGGTAGGTCCCGCCGAACGATCCGGCGTCCTCCATCGCCAGCACGTCCTTGGGCTGCTCGACGACGAGGACGACTTGCCGGTCGCGGCGTGGGTTGTCGTAGATGGCGCAGCGGTCGCCTTCGGTCAGGTTGAACGTGATCGGGCAGTGCTTCACGTTCGTCTTGAGATTGCGCAGGGCGTCGGCGAAGCCGAGGACGCGCTCGGGGTCTTCCTTGAGCAAGTGGTAGACGATGCGCTCCGCCGACCGCGCCCCGATGCCGGGCAGGCGGCCGAACTCGTCCATCAAAGTCTGGATGATCGGCGAGTGTGCGGCCATGTGGAGCAAGCGGAGGCGAACGGGTTGGTCACGAGGTACGGGAAACGTCCGGGGCCCATGTTACGGCCCGAACCAACAGGGCGGATGGTGAAGCGGGCGCAAGCGAATGAAAAGCTTGACGTTCCACTTGCCGTCGCAATGCTGTACAACTTGCCCGGCCCCGTCCCGGCCGCCCCCGCTGTGGTGGTGCGGCGGGTGGGCGTGGCAGGCAACTTCACCCCAATCCCAAAGGGACTGCACATGACCAACAACACCTGGCTTCGCCGCCTCACCGCCGCCGCCCTCCTGCTCGTCTGCTCCGTCGGCCTGCTCACCCTCACCGGGTGCGAGGGGAGCATCGACGAGGACGGCGCCAATGCCGAGATCGGCGACACCGATTCGATCGACTAGTGTTCCAGCGGGCGCGGCTTCGCGACCCGTTCTTTTCCCCGCACGCCGGCCTCTCGCCGCCGTGCCCGCACACTGAAGGAGACCCCCATGAAGACTCTCAAGCGCTACGGCCTGATGCTCATCATCGCCGCCTGCATCGCCCCGCTCGCCGTTCACTCGATCGGCTGCGAGGGCGACGTCGACGATGACGAGGCTAGCTTCGAGATTGGCGAGTAACTCCGCCTCCTGCCAACAGCATTTGCCGCTGGCAGGAACCACAAACCCCAACGCCCGCGCCAGAATCTCGGCGCGGGCGTTGTGCTTGAATGCACACGCTCGTTAGCCGCCCCGCCTCGCGGGGCGCGTGAACGCCCGCTGAGCGCCCCGCGAGGCGGGGCGGCTAACGCCGAATTGAGCAACACGTGTCGCTATCGACCGCACGCGGCACGCTCAATCTGGATTTTCGGGGGCATCAAGACGCCGCCGAGCTTCTTGCGCGTCGGACAGTCGCTCGCGTAGTGCAGCTCTATCGCCGGCGTCGAGCAGCGATGCCAGCTCGCCGAGCGACCGCGCCATCTCACGCAGCAGCGGGGCGACGCACTCCGCGTTGTCCATCAACAGCGGCGCCCACAAGTCGGGATCGCCACCGGCCACCCGCGTCGAATCCCGTAGCCCAGGGCCGGCCTGCGCCAGATCGTTCCCCGCCAGCCGGATCAGCGTCCCAGCCACCGCGTGCGGCAAATGACTAATCCGCGCCACGAGCGCGTCGTGCGATGCCGGCGTCAGGTCGTCTCGCACCCGCATCGGCCGCGCGCCGCCCAGGCGACGCCAGAACTCCGCCACCTTCGCCGATGCCGCAGCATCGCCTGACGGAAAGATGAAACATGGCCGATCCTGGAACAAATCCACGTTCGCCGCCGTTGGCCCGCTCTCGGCCCGGCCGGCCATCGGGTGGGCGGCGACGAACCGATCGCCAAGCCCCGCCTCGTTCGCCAAGCGGCAGATCGTCCGCTTCGTGCTGAGCGCGTCCGTCACGACCGCCCCCGCCTTCGCCGCCGCCTCGACCACCTGCTTCGCGTGCTCGACTGGCACGGCGACCACGACCAGATCAACCGCCGGAACTGTCTCGGTGATCGCATCGATCGCCCCGGCCTTCAACGCCGTCGCCGCGTGCTCGGCGGATGTGTCGATCCCGACGACGTGGCACCCCATCCGCCGCGCCGCGAGGCCAATGCTCGCGCCGATCATGCCGGTCCCGATCACGCAGACGGTGCGAAACGGCGGGGCGGGATCGAGCATGCCGGTTGATGGTAAACCCCCAATCGGCTGCGGCGCCAGCCCGTTGCCGTGTTGTCGCCCGTCGGCCGGCGATCTAAAGTGCCCCACGCCCGCCGCTCGCCCTCCGCGACGCGGCCCCCGCAGGAGCTTGCATGACCGCCACGACGACCGCCGCCGCCGACGATGTTGCATCCTCCCGCGGCGCGGCCGAACCGGCCCCCAGCAACAACGGCTCGCCCTCCACGCCGCAGCAGTCCCGCCACGTCCTGCCGTTCGAGAAACCGCTTGTCGATCTCGAACAGCAAATCCACGACCTCGAACTCGCCCAGCACGGCAGCACCCGGCCCGTCGACCACACCGCCGAGCTGCGGCAGCTCCGCGAAACCTACACCTCGCTGCTCCGCAAGACCTACGACAACCTCGGCGCGTGGGAGACCGTCCAGGTCGCCCGCCACCCGCAGCGGCCGCAGTTACTCGACTACGTCGACCTGTTCGTCCGCGAGTTTCGCGAAATCCACGGCGACCGCCGCTTCGGCGACGACCGCGCCATCCGCTGCGGCCTGGCCCGCATCGGCGGGCAGAAGGTGATGCTCGTCGGCCAGCAAAAGGGCCGCACGACCAAGGAAAAGATCGCCTGCATGTTCGGCTGCGCCAACCCCGAGGGCTACCGCAAAGCCCTGCGGGCGATGAAACTTGCCGAAAAGTTCAAGCTGCCCGTCGTCACCCTCGTCGACACGGCCGGCGCCTACCCCGGCATCGGCGCCGAGGAGCGCGGCCAGGGCGAGAGCATCGCGGTCAACCTGATGGAGATGGCCCGGCTGCGCACGCCGATCGTGAGCGTCATCATCGGCGAGGGCGGCTCTGGCGGGGCCCTCGGCATCGCCGTCGCCGACCGCGTGGCGATGAGCCAGTACGCCTGGTACAGCGTCATCAGCCCCGAGGGCGCCGCCAGCATCCTCTTCAAGGACGCCAGCCAGGCCAGCTCGATCGCCGACAGCTTGAGCCTGACCAGCCGCGATTTGCTCAAGTTCGGCGTCATTGACCACGTCGTCGGCGAACCCCTCGGCGGCGCCCACCGCAACCCCCACCAAGCCGGCCACTTGCTCGAGCAGTTCCTGACGAAGACGCTGCGCGACCTGAAGAAGACGGTCGACAGCGACGGCCTCGATGCGCTGCTGGAGGCTCGTTACGCCAAGTTCCGGCGGCTAGGCGAGTACGTCGACCCGGCCGAGCAAGCCGTCGCCGCGGCGAGCGTGCGCAGCGCGGGGTGAGGTAACGCATCAGGTACGCAGCGCGAACGAGATGCTTCCGCCGTTTAGATACCATCCCGATCCAATTGCGACCGAAAGTGTCGAGCGTAGTGAAAACAGGTGCGTCTGCTGCGGCCAAGCCCGTGGATATATCTACACTGGCCCTGCTTACTGCGTCAACGAACTTGATCACGACCTATGTCCGTGGTGCATTGCATCAGGCGCTGCCGCATCAAAGTTCGACCGCATCTTCGCCGATGATTATCCGCTTGTGCAGGCGGCGGTTGCGCCGAACATCGTGCTCGAAGTGACGCGAATGACGCCTGGGTATTCCTCGTGGCAGCAAGAGGTCTGGCAGGTCTGCTGCGACGACGCCGCCGAATTCCATGGCGACGCGACTAGGCAACACCTGCTCGCGTTGCAAGGAGCCCGCCTTAACTTGCACTTGCGGCGATGGGATTGGAATCGAGAGTATTGGGAGAAGTTCAGCGCCGCGTATTCACCCGGTGGAATGATGTCCGTGTTTCGCTTCGTCTGCCGCCACTGCCGCCAGCCAACGTATGCGCTGGATCTGGGATGAACCTCATGCACTGCAATCACTCGCAGCCGGGTGCCCGTGAGCGCGGTGCTCGACAACCTCGCCGCCGGTTTCCCGCGGGAGCGGATTCGGGCGAGCTACCCGTCGATCTCCGATGAACACGTCGCCGCCGCTCTCGCGTACGCGGCGAAGTTGGCGTCAATCGATATACTTTGACCATGCCAGTCGCCGCACCATCTCGGTCGGAGAAGGATTTCGCCGCCGACGCCGTTCCGCCGCTGCGCGACGGTGATCGGCTCAACCGAGAGGAGTTCCACCGCCGGTACGAGGCGATGCCCAGCGGTGTGCCAGAGACACGCTTCCGCGAGGTCTGGGCAGAACTCATTGACGGCGTCGTCCACCTCGACCGCGTACCCGGTGACCTTGAATCGGGCCGCATGCGTGCCGACGTCGGCCGTTGGCTCGGCTGGTACATGGCTGCCGCGCCGGGTGTTGACGGCGGCAGCCACGTTTCAATGTTGCTCGACAACGCGAACGAATATCAGCCGGCGACGATGCTTATGCTCGCTGAAGCTGCCGGCGGCCGTGCTCGATCTGACGCCGTTGGCCACTTGGTCGCCCCGCCGGAACTCGTGGTTGAAGTGCGAGATTGGTCGAAAAGCATTGACATGAGAATCAAGCCGCAGGTGTACGCTCGCGCTGGCGTGCAAGAGTTTCTGCTTGTTCTACTCGAAGAAACCCCCGCCGAGGTGCGGTGGATGACGCTAGACCCCGCCAACGGCCCGACGCCGATCGAGGCCGACGCGGACGGCATCCTCAAGAGCAACGTCTTCCCCGGCCTCTGGCTCGACCCCGCCGCTCTGCTCGCTGGTGACGGGGCCGCCTTGCTCGCGACGCTCGACCGCGGCCTCGCCACCGAAGAACACGCCGCCTTCGCCGAGCGTGTCCAACCCGCCACCGAGTGACTTGCCTCGCCAAAGCACGCGCCTAAAGTGTCGGCCCGTTCCCTCGGGAGTCGGGTTCATCCTTCTGCCTTCATCCTTCTGCCTTTCTGTTGATATATGGCCCCACTCGCTGCAAGCTAAGAAGCGCATCCGTCAGAACGAGAAGCGCAACGCCCGCAACCGCTGGCGGAAGGACCGCGTCAAGACGGCCGTCCGCGCGTTCGATGAGGCGGTCGAGGAAGGGAACTTCGACGAGGCCCAGACGTTGCTGAACCAGGCGAGCAGCGTGCTCGCAAAGGTCGCCAGCACGCCGGCCATGCACAAGAACGTGGCCCGTCGGCGTCGCAGCGCGATGGCGATCAAGCTGAACAAGGCCAAGGCCGAAGCGGCCTGAGACGCCCGTTCTCTCTGAAACAATGACACGCACCGCCCGATGTTCGGGCGGTGCGTTGCTGCGCGAACGGCAGAGGTCGCGCGACCTGCCCCGAACGGGGCCGCCGTCGGGCTCTTGCCGCGGGCGGGGCGGTCGGTAGGTTGAACGGCAGACCAGTCCTGCTGCGGGACTGGTGCGACCCGATTCAGCCCGATTGGAGCCTCGCGTGCCCCCGCCGAACAAGCCGTTGCCGCCGTTGCCGACCCGTCCGCGTTCGGGCGGCCCGCCCAGCCGGCCGTTGCCGCCCCTGCCCGGCAGTCAACCGCCGAACAAGCCGCTGCCGCTCACGCCGCCGCAACAGGAGGCCCAGGCGTTGCGGATGATCGAGCAGCAGCGCCAGCAGAACCTGCGGCTGATGTTCGCCACGGCCAAGATCCAGCTCAAGGGCAAGGAGGCCGCCCTCGCCTCGGCCGAGATGATGAAGAACGTCAGCGGGCTTGTGAAGGAGGTGCGCACGCTCAAGGGCGTGGCCCCCGGCGTCAGCACCATGGCCGCCAAGGCCGTGACCGAGCGGTTCCTGACCGATCTGACCGCCGCCGGCTCGCTCGGCAACCTGGCCACGCTCGTGCCGGGCCTGAACCCTGCCAAGATCATCGGCGACGTGATGCCCGTCGTCGGCTCCATCAAGGCCGGGTACGACCTGCTGAAGAATCTCTACGAGTGCGGCGACGCGTTGCACACGCACTACAAGGTGGTGAAGGGGATGCCCAGCGTGCTGCCCGGCGACCCGGCGGCAGCGGCGCGGGCGGTTCAGACGATGCTCAAGATCACCGCGGCCGACAAGGGCTCGGCCGCGGCGGTCGCGGGGGCGAAGTTCGGCACGAGCGTCGCCAGCCTTCCCGCCGACGGCGGGGCGACGGCCAACATTGTCTTCGCCGCCGTCGAGATGGCCAAGTCGCTGTTCATGCTTGGCCTGAGCATCAAGGAGATGGTCCAGGGCAACCAGCACCTCAAGACCGGGGCGCTTGACGCGACGCTGTTCAAGTCCTCGCCGCTGGCGGGCTGTTACCTGATGGTCAACTCCAATACGAGCGACGTGCTGGCGTTTTTGACGCCGGACATCGGCACGATCGGCTGGATGGATCGGGTCGAGGAGATGAAGAAGCAGGTCGACCCCTGCATCGAGTCCGCCCGCGGGTTCATCCACGACTCGAAGCTGGAGATCGTTGCCCTGCCGATGAACAAGGTCGGCAAGCACAAGGGATTCTTCACAAAGGTGTTCGACGCCTTCAGCGCGTGAACGGCGTCTCTCACCAAACCGCGTTGCAACGCAACGCTGGTCTGTTCTGGCACCTCGCGATTGCCCGAGTCGGACCAGCATTGCGTGGCAACGCGGTTTGGTGCCGAGGGGGAGAGTTGCGCCCCTAAGCTCCCCGTCCCATGGCCCAAGCCGCAGAGCAAACCCTGATGGAACGCCTCGTCTCGCTGTGCAAGCGGCGGGGCTTTGTCTACCCCGCGAGTGAGATCTACGGCGGCCTGAACGGCTTCTGGGACTACGGCCCGCTCGGCGTGCAGCTCAAGAACAACCTGCGCGACGCCTGGTGGAAGCAGATCGTCGAGAGCCCGCCGATCGGCCCGGATGGGCGGCCGATCAGCGTGGTTGGGCTGGACAGCAGCATCATTCAGAACCCCAAGACCTGGGTCGCCAGCGGCCACGTCGGCGGGTTCAGCGATCCGATGGTGGAAGACAAGGGGAATGGTCGTTTCCGCGCAGATCACCTGTTTGCCGCCTCATGTCTGCGTGCTGACCTTGGTGTGAGTGAGGGCGACCAAGCAGAGGTGAAGGTGACGAGTATTTTGAATCGTGATGCGTACAAGTACGATGCGACGATTGTGGCGTCGTCAGTTGGTGAAGCGACGGATTCGTTCATCGACGTTGTAGCGAAAAGGCTAAAACTTGTTCCAGTTGAGGGGGCCGTCGAAGATCTTCACGATACAGGCTCAGGTGTGGCGACTGTCGTCGTTGAGAACAAGCGACAGGGTCGCCGCCGCGAACTGTGGGGGCTTTGGAAGGTTGATCAGGTAAGGCTCGAGAAAAGTCCCGAGTCCGTCCCGAGCCCGTTCACGGACGAGGTCGGTTCACTCATGCCCCCTCGTGAGTTCAACTTAATGTTCGAGACCTACGTCGGTGCTCTCAAAGAAGATGAAAGCAAAAGCTATCTTCGCCCTGAGACCGCCCAAGGCATTTTCCTGAACTACAAGAACGTCGTCGACACGATGCGCGTGAAGGTTCCCTTCGGCATCGCCCAGATCGGCAAGAGCTTTCGCAACGAGGTCACGCCGCGCAACTTCATCTTTCGCTCGCGCGAGTTTGAGCAGATGGAGATCGAATGGTTCTGCCACAAGGACGAGGCCCAGCAGTGGTTCGAGTTCTGGAAGGACCAGCGGATTAAGTGGTGGAAGAGCCTCGGCATCCGCGAGGAGAACCTGCGGTTCCGCCAGCAGGAGGAAGACGAACTCGCCCACTACGCCCACGGCGGCGTGGGGTGTGTCGATATCGAATATAAATATCCCTTCACCGACCCAGACTATGGCGAGCTGGAAGGTGTCGCCCACCGGACGGATCACGATCTAATCGCCCACCAGGAGGCGAGCGGGCAGAAGATGCAATACTTCGATGAGGCGACAAAAGAGAAGTTCATCCCCCACGTTATCGAGCCCGCCGCCGGCCTGACGCGCGGGGTGCTGGTCGTCCTCGCCGATGCCTACACCGAGGAAGAAGTCAACGGCGAGCAGCGCGTCGTGATGAAGTTCGCCCCGCACATCGCGCCGATCAAGGCCGCGATCTTCCCGCTCGTGAAGAAGGACGGGATGCCCGAGAAGGCGACGGCCATTTACGACGAGTTGCGGACAGAGTTCCCCTGCTTCTACGACGAGGGCGGCGCTGTCGGCCGGCGCTATCGCCGGCAGGACGAGATCGGCACGCCGTTCTGCATCACCGTCGACGGCGACACCGTCAGCGACGATACCGTCACGGTTCGGCATCGCGATTCGATGGAGCAGGAGCGCGTGGCAGTGAGCGAGCTGAAGCAGTACCTGCGCGAGCGAGTCCGCGGAACCTGATGGGAAACTGCGGCCCTCGCCGGGCGCTACAACCGGCAGTGTCGGTTGGAGCAGCACCGCGGGCGACGTTTAATTCGGATCGCGGAGCGATTCGGCTGGCGTTCCAGGTTAGAGCGAGTAAACTGTTCCAGACGCGGCGGGTATGTTTGTGCCAGCCGTCGTGCTGTCTCCCGACCCGGATGTCGGGCGCGGCCGCTGTGGAAGCGGCATGCGAGCGGCGAGGCAGCAACCCCTCAGAGAGGAGACTGTTTCATGCGTTTCACCACCACATTGGCCGCTGCCGCGGTTGCCGCCCTTGTCGCCGCCCCCGTGGCCGCTCAGGTCAACCAGTTCGTCGACCCCAGCTTCGAAGGCACTCCCACCACCGACGGTCCCGTTGTGCCCGGCACCTGGCGGGTGTTCTCCAGCGATGGCACGTCGTCGAACTTCGTCATGACCGACCCGCGCACGGGTGCCCAGCACCTCGAGGCGACCACCGAGTTGGACAACGAGTTCGCCGGCGCCTTCCAGGACGTCGCGGGCATCATCCCCGGCGAAGAGTACGACTTCATGATCTTCGCGCAGTCGCCCGACGGCTCGGTGACGAGCGACGGCGTCGAGATGCGCATCGAGTGGCGAGACTCCGTCACCGACAGCGAGGTTGGCCGTACGGACAACTTCATCCCGACGCTGACGACGTCCTACGAGGAGGTCGGTTTCGAGGACGCCGTCGCTCCCGCCGGTGCAGACACCGCCCGCGTCGTGTTCGCGGTGCAGTCGTTCACGGGCGCCGTGACCACCGCCACGGTCTTCGCCGACGATGCCAGCTTCGTCGGGGCCGTTGTCCCCGAGCCGACGAGCCTGGCCCTGCTCGGCCTCGGCGGCCTCGGGCTGCTACGCCGTCGCCGGGCGTAACCCTCGACTGCTCCTGTCTCTCGCCGGCCCGTCACGCACATCGCATGGCGGGCCGTCTGCGTGGGTCCAAAGACTCGCGCAGACGCCGAACTTCACGTCGACGTCGCTTGGTTACGCTGTACGACGTGAGCGAAGAGATGAGCCAATCCGTGCTCCAGCCGCGGTGGCTCCGGGCGTCGCTCGTGGGGTTCTACCTCGCGACGGCCGTCGCCGTGATCGCGTGGTGGGTGTTGCTCTGGACGGTGCCGGCGAGCGGGGGCTGGTTCGTGCCCGCCGACTGGGCGACGGTCGTGCTACCACGCTTCGCGACGGCTGATCTGCTGTTGCTCGCGGGCGGATCGATAATGGTCATGTTGCTGGTTGCGTGCCGCCGATCGGCGCGACTGGCGGCCGCGGTGGTGTCCGGCGGATGGTGTTACGCGACCCTCGTCTGCCTTCATGCGGCCTGCGTCGCCCCCGGCGGCTGGTTCGGCACGGCACTAATGGCCAGCACCGGTCTCTGCAACCTCTCCGCATTGTCGACACTCAACGACGACGGCAGCGTCACGCTGTTTCGCCCCTCGATCGAGCGGCCGACGTTGGCGAACTGGCTCTGGTCGCTCGTGCAGGTCGTGCTGACGTGGGTGCTATTCCTAGCAGTCTGGCCGATCGCGATCGTCGAAATCGAACGCCGCCTGGAACTCCCGCGGTTGCCCGGCTGGTGCGGGTGGCTGGGGGTGGTCGTCTTTGCCCTCGCGAGCCTGCTGAACATGGCGACGCTGCGCGTCATGATCGGCCTGGGCGGGGGAACACCGGTCCCGACGAGTTGCCCGCGCCGCCTCGTCGTCCGGGGTCCGTACCGGTTCGTCCGCAACCCGATGGCCTTGGCCGGGCTGTCGCAGGGCGTGGGCGTTTGCCTGTGGTTTTGGTCGCCGATGGGGCTGGTCTACTGCGTGCTGGGCGGGGTTCTGTGGCACCTGTTCATGCGGCCGCCGGAGGAGGCGAACCTGCTGGCCCGCTTCGGCACTGACTACGCCGCCTACCGACGCCGCGTCCCGCTGTGGCTGCCGATCCGCGTCGGGTCGACGGTCCCGTAACGAGCAGGCTCACCCCAACCGATCGACCTCCACCTCGTCATCGGTGATCAGGCGATCGCGGAGCTCGGCGTAGGCGGAGTGTCTGTAATATCGCAGCACCGTCGAGAGGAGCAGGCGGCCCTCGGTGACATTCTTGGCGCGAGAGACGGAGATGTGGCCGTGCCGCACGCGGTCGTGGCGAAGCTTCGCAGCGAAATCCGACACGCACGTCGCCGATTGCGGAACGAGCACGCGCACGCGCCGCTTTTTCCGGCCCGGCAGCCAATGGTCGACCCAGCGAAGCAGGATGAGAGTAACCAGCAGCAACAGCGTGGCGAGCAGCGTGATGACGTACAGCCCCAGCCCGGCGGCGAGGCCGATCGCGGCGACCGCCCAGATGCCCGCGGCCGTCGTGAGCCCCTCGATCCGCCCGCGATTGCGAATGATCGTCCCGGCGCCGAGGAAGCCCACGCCTGTCATCACGCCGTAGGCGATGCGGCCGGGATCGACCGTCACCTGCACGCCGCTGCTTGCCGCGGCGTCGCCCGGAAGCTCGGCTGTGCGGACGTCGGCGACGCTCAGCGAGACGACCATCGCCAAGGCGGCGCCGCTGGAGACGAGGATGAACGTCCGGAGCCCGGCGGCGTGGCCGCGCACCTCGCGCTCGACGCCGACGAGCGCCCCGAGCAGAGCGGCGAAGGCCAGGCGCAGCGTCAGCTCACCCGCGTTGCCGAAGGCGCCGAACCACTGCTGCATCTCGGCCTGCAACGCGTCAAGCATCACTCGCGCAATCTTAACAGAGCCGCAACGTGTGGCGAGATAACGCGTCGGCCGGTAGCCTGCCGAGTCGGGTGAAGCGGAACAACCACTACGAGACTGCCTTCGAAGCCTTCCTCCGCGAGCGGAAGCTGCCGTACGTGGCCGTCGACGAGTCGAAGCGGGCGCTCTTCAGCGGTGCCAAGCTCAAGAGCTTCGACTTCGTCGTCTACAGCCGCGGCGGGCCGAACCTGCTCGTGGATGTCAAGGGGCGCAAGGCGCGGGGCGATCGGCCGACGTTCCAGACGTGGGCGCAGCGGCGGGACGTGGACGACCTCTACCAGTGGGAGCGCATCTTCGGCGACGAATTTTGTGCGCTCTTTGCCTTCGTGCACGAGGTCGACCCGCTGCTCACGCCGCCGCCGGGCTACTTCACATTTGCGGCCAGCGATGGCGTCGAGCGGGCGTACCAGATTCGCGGCATCGCCCTGCGGCAGTACCGCGACCTGATGACCCGCCGCAGCGAAAAGTGGGACACGGTCAGCGTCCCGCACGCCGAGTTCCTCGCGCACGCGAAGCCGATCGAGGACTGGCTGTAGGAGGGCGCCGCGGCGCGCACGGGCGGGCGCCTTGGTTTCGCGGGACGCTTGCCGCTGATACAGTGGGCCCGCCCATGACGCACTCGCCCCTCCATCGCCGGCGCCGTCCCGTTGCGGCCACGTTGTCGTTCGCGTTGATCGCCGTGTTCGCGCTGCCGGCGGCAGTGATGGCGCAGCAGGAGACGGACCCGGACAAGATCATCCGCGAGGCCGACGCGCGGCTGCGCGGCTACGAGGACGACAACGTCGTCCTCGACGCCGGCGGGGCCGCCTACCCGTACTTCGCGCTGCTGGGCCTGACCGCGGTGGCGGCGGGCGTGATGTTCAAGACCAGCCGCCGCACCCACCTCGATTGAGCTTCCTCAACTAAGCTCCGGGGCCCGCCCCCACTAACGCCAAGCCAACGCCGGCTGTCTGCACGACGGCGTACCGCCTTCACCTGCCTTCCCCAAGAGCCTGCCATGCCGGAACACACCCTTTCTTCCGATTCTCCCGCCACCCCGCGCTCGCGTGGAGTGGGCAAGTCCCTGCTGTTGGGCGCGTTCGCACTCGCAAACGCGGGCCTGCTCGCGTCGCTGTTCCTGGGTCGGCCGGCAAGCGATCCGGCGGCGCTCGATTTGTCAGCACTCGACTTCGCCAGCGTCGCCCACGCGCAGCAGGCGGGCGACGCGCAGCTTGTCGCGTCCCAGCAGGCGGGCCGGCCGAGCGAGTACCTGCTGCTTCCGGTGAAGCTTTCGAACATTGATCAGGAAGTCGTTTACATCCTCGACACGCAGTCGGGCTTCATGACCGCCGCGGCCTACGACAACAACGACGGCCTTCGGTTCGTGGGGCAGGTGGCGCTCTTCCCGAACCGATAGTTCCGCCGCCCGTCTCCGTCCGCGCTTGCCCCCGACCTCCGATCAAACCCCCAATGCACTACGACACCCCCCACACCTCCCAGCCGGCCAGCGTCGGCATCGACAAGAAGACCTTCTGGCTCGGCGTGATGGCCGTCATCTTCGCCGTGCTGCTCGTCGCCCACGCGACGCGGCCGTTGGCCTTCAGTGCGCCGGCCTCCGCCGCGGCGAGCATGGCCGAGGTGGTCGACTCGCGCGACTACAGCATGGTGTCCGCCGCCCAGTCCGATGGCAGTGAGGCCGTCTATGTCCTCGACAAGCGTACCGGCGAGTTCGGCGTGGTGATCTGGGATCCGCAGGCACGCCGCCCAGTGCCGGTCACGTCGGTTCCGCTTCAGAACCAATTCGGCCGGTAGGACCACTGCCTGCCTTTGCCAATCAAGAAGCCCGCGGCGTTGGCCGCGGGCTTTTGCTGTGGCTGGCTGGATGAGCCGACCCTAGTCGTGCAACTGCTGCCAGTAGTCGCTGGGCATGTCGAGAGCCAGTTGCAGGGCGCCGTTGGCACCAGCGTAGATGGGCTCCTCGACGACCGTCACCTTGCCGCCGCCGACGCGCTCGAGGCCGTCCTCGACGCGCTTGTTCAGGCCACGCATCTGCGAGCCACCACCGGCGATGATGATGTTGTTGCGAAGCTTGTCCTGGAACTCGGGGTTGAACGTGGCGATGAGCTTGTGGACGCCCTCGAGGATCGGCTCGACGAGAATCTCACACGCCTGCTTCATCTCGTCGGTGATGTTGAACTCGGTCGGCTTGCCGTTGACGGGCATCTTGACCAGGATCGCGTCCTTCGTGTCGGACACGTAGCCGTAGTCTTCCTTGAAGCGCTTGCACATGTTCACCGTGACCTGGGCCTCAGGGAAGTTCTCGCTGAGGATGCGGTGCAGCTCGCGGTCGATGGCGTCGCCGGCGATGGGGAAGCTGATCTCGTCCTCGGCCGACGGCACGGTGCCGTGCATGCGGCTGAGGTCGGTGGTGCCGGCACCGATGTCGACCACGAGCACGTCGCTGAGGCGCTCCATGCCGTAGGCGACCGTGAACGGCTCGCTGACGATCATCACGGCGTCGAAGACCTCCTTGGCGGACTCAAGGATGCCCTCCTTGTTCTGATCGCTCGCCTGGGCCGGCACGCCGATCACGCCGTAGAGGCGCTCGTCGCGGCTGGGCTTGACGAGCTCGACGAGGCGGTGGACCAGGAGCTTGGCGGCCTCGAGGTTCTTGTCGAGCTCGTCCTTGTCGTCGCCGAGGGTTCCCTTGATCACGCCCTTTTCGAGGGGGCGATACAGGTTCACGCTCATGGCGTTGTCGAGCGCGTCGCGGCCGTACAGGATGTCGGCGCCGAGGTGCTTGCGGCTGACGGCGTCCTTGGCGTAGCCGACGTAGGACTCGACGGTTTTGCGCACGCCGTTCATGGCGGCGATGCTCGAGCGGCTGGTCCCGAGGTCGATGCCCATGACCATCGCCTGGACTTCGCGGCCGCTGTCGTCGGCCTGGGACTCGAGAATGGTCTTGGTGCGGTTGGCGGTGGCCATGTCTTCTACGACTCCGTGTTGGGGTGCGGGAGGGGGCGGGGTGGGGGCGGGGGGCCGGGTGGTGGACGAACGGAGATTGATCCGTGCGGCCAGGCCGGGGGTGGGGAGGAGCTTGAAGGGCTTCTTGATCCGGGGTGTCGCTCGCGGATGCGGCGACGAAAGGCTGAATCGGCAGGTCGCCGGGAAGGTCGGGCCAAACCCGCGGCTCAACGGCTAGGTCGCTTGGCGGGGTCGGCCCGCTTGTGCGGACAACGCCGACTATAGCGTGTGGTTTGGGCTCGGCAGGGCGTGATCGATCGGGTGGACGGTGAGGCGGTGGGGTGGCGGGGGCAGTCAGCCGCTCGGCGGCGGTGGCTGGCGGGAGACGACGCGGTCCGCCCGGAAGATTCATCGGCCACCGGTGGGCGGAACGTTGTCGCGGGGCGAAACTTTTCCGGCCGCGGGTGGCAGGGTGGGGTGGGGGCAGGCTACGCGGGTGCCGCTGCGGGCTCGGGCGCCGCGGCCTCGCCGTCGTCGCTCTTGACGAGGTTGTCGCGCAGCTTCACGTTGCTCTTGAAGATCTCCATCAGCACCGAGTTCTGCTCCTCGGACCGCGGTCGCGGCAGGTGGCTCATGCGACGTGGCGCAAAGCCCGCGGCACCGCCGCCACTGCCGACGCGCCGGGCGGCAACCTGCAACTTCGTCAGCACGTCCTCGGCTTTTCCGAGGAACCCCTCAAGCCGGCCGACGAGCGCCTCTAGCTGCGGCGTGCTCGCCGCCGCCACGACCTGCCCTCCCCCGGCACCACCGCCGGCCGGCGCGGGCGCCTGCCCGCGCTGCGCCTGCTGGGCCGCCTTCGCCTGTTCGGGCGTGGTCTGGCTGGCGATGTTCTGGTTGTCCTTGAACAGTTGCTTGAGCGCCGAGGCGACGCTCTCGCGGACCTTGTCGCCGGTCTCGTCGTTAAAGCTGCCGCGGTCGTTCTGAGCGCGTTGCAGGGCCGAGTCGACCACGCTGGCGACCTGCCGGCGAATCTTGTCGCGATCGAGCACCCAAACGCTCTTGCCACGGTACCGCTGGGCGACCTGGTCGAAGTCAACCGCCTGGCTGGCGGCGGCGAGGGCGCGGTCGAGCGGGTCGTTGCTCGCGGCGTCGGGGTGGTTGATCTTCTTCGCGTTGACATAGTCCGACGCATGCCCGTTGGACGGCCGGGCGCCGCCGACAATGCCGCTTTCGCCGCTGGCGTCGATGGGGCCGTCGCCCGGCGGGCGGGGCGGGGCGCCGGCGTTGCCGGCGCTGGCGGGGGCGTAGTCGGCCGGGTCGCTGGGCCGCACCGAGTCGATCGGCAGCGGCGCGGGCGTGAGGTCCTCGGTGACGATGCCGTTGGCCGACAACGCGTTGAGGGCATCCTCGGCGGAGTCGGCCTCCACCGCCCCCTCAACGGTCTTGCCGGTCTCGCGGATCAGGCCTCGGAACAGGTAACGCACGGCGCTCCTTCGCGGAACTCGGGGGCAAACTCAGGCGACTCACGACGGGCGTCTGGAGCCGGACGATGGGCGTGACAGCCAGTCGTCACGCGGTGGCGGGCGGGGCCGACACGTTCGGGTCATCGGCCTCGGCGGCATCTTACGTCCACCGCGTATCCAATTGGAACGGCATTGTTCGTCCAATCCGCAGAACCGATAACGCCGGCGTCGCCCTCACCAGTCCGCAAAGCCGCCTCAGCCCGCCGAAGCTGCCGGGGCTTGGCGGCGTAGGTAGAACCACTCGCCGCCGAAGATGACGAGGAGGCCGACGCCGGCGAAGGCAAGGATCAGCGGGTCGCTGCCGCCCTTGACCCACAGGAACGCCGCCAGCACGACCGCGTCCATCACGAGCGCGGCGATCAGGACGGCGGCGTTGGCACCGATTTCACGACGGACGCGCGTCAGCACGCCCCAGTGGATTGCCATGTCCATGATGAGGTAGAAGATCGCCCCGAGGCTGGCAATGCGTGACAGGTCGAACAGGATCGCCAGGAGCATGGCGAAAACGATCGTGTAGACCAGCGTCGTGTACTGCCGCCGGCCGCCTATGCCCACGTCCTTGAACGGCACCAGGTCCATCTCCACGAGCATCGCCAGCATCCGGCTGACGGCGAAGACGCTGGCGATCACCCCGCTGACGCACGCGACGATGGCCAGGGCGACCGTCAGGTACAGCCCCCACTGCCCGAACGCCGGCCTCGCCGCCTCGGCAAGCGCGTAGTCCCTCGCCCCGATGATCTGCGGGATTGACAACGACCCGCCGACAGCAAGGGCGACCAGCAGGTAGATCACGACGCAGATGCTCAGCGCGATGATGATCGCCCGGCCGACGTTCTTCTTCGGGTCCTTCAGCTCGTCGCCGTCGTTGGTGATCGTGGTGAAGCCTTTGTAGCTCAGGATGCCCAGCGCCACGGCGGCGACGATGCCGATCCAACCGCCGCCGGCTTCACCGCCCCCTTCGCCCGCGCCCGCCCCGCCGGTGAAGCTGCTCCAGGTCAGGCCGCTGACCCACAGGCCCGCGCCGGCGAAGACGGCGATGCCGAGGATCTTTACCGCGGCCATAACAAGCTGGAACTTGTCGATGTACTTGTTCGCCAACACGTTCACGCCGAAGGCGACGACCAGCAGCCCGACCGCCAGCGCCGGGATCTTCCACTCGCCGGCGAAGAGGCTCCCGCCGATGGGGCCGGAGTCGGGGCCGACGAAGAGCTGCATGACGTACTGGCCGAACGTGCGGGCAACGAGGGCCTCGTTGATGACCATGCTGAAGTACATCAAGAGCGCCATGCCCGCCGCGACCGTGCCGCCGAGGCCGGTCTTGCCGTAGAGGCGGGTCAGGTACATCCCGATCCCCCCGGCCGACGGGTCGTCGTTGCTGAGCTTGATGTAGCTGTACGCGCTGAACCCGGCCACGACGGCCGCGACGAGGAACACGACCGGAAACCACCCGCCGGCCAGCTCCGCGATCTGGCCGGTCAGGGCGAAGATACCCGCCCCGATCATCACGCCCGTGCCCATCGCTACCGCGCCGGGCAACGTCAGAGAACCGGGCTTGTAGCCGTTGCCGTTGCCGTTGCCGTTGCCGTTGCCGTTGCCGTGATCGTCCGCCATCCAGCCGAAGCTTGAGCAAGTCACGTGCTACGCCGACCGAGCAAAAACAAGCAGCTTCGCGAAAGCGGCCGTTCAACGCGTGTCACGGGCGTTTTGAGAAGCGGGTGAAGGGAATCGAACCCTGGCGAACTGTGGCTATCTCGGCTTCGCAGGAACTGTAGGCCAAGTTGGGATGCAGAAAAAGCCTGCTGTGGGATGCGGAGTCGGCGGATCTGCCAGAACTGCGAGGTGACACGCGGCCGCCCATCCTTCGCAGCATTGAACGGGATCTGTTAGCGTCCTCTCGCCATGAGACTGCTGTCCTTCCACGTCCGTAAGTTCCGCAACGTCGTGGATTCAGGCGAGGTCGCCGTGGATCCTCAAGTGACGTGCCTCGTTGGTAAGAATGAGGCTGGGAAGTCGGGAATGCTGGAGGCATTGTACCTCCTCAACCCAGCTTACGGCGAGAAGTTCAACGTGCGGGATCAGTATCCACGTTGGTTGGCCACGAAGGATCGCAGGGCGGGCAGCTTGGAGGAGCACGCGCCGATCACCGTGATCTTCTCGCTCGATGACGACGATCACGCCGCCGTGGAAGAGGTGCTGGGAGAGGGCGTCCTGAAGGGGAAGCAGCTCACTATCGAGAGAGATTATGCAGGCGACCTCACCTGGTTGTTCGAGCGGAGCGAGGATCGGGCGATCGAAAACCTCTTCGATGCGTTGCCCGATGCCGTGCAGAGCAGGGTCGGCGGGATTGGCGAGCTTGCAGACCTGCTGGCGAAGCTAGGCGACCCGCCGGGCGAAGACGGGCCAACGGCCGAGGACCTCGCGGAGGCGAAGAAAGCCGTCATGGCCCGCGGGCTACATGACACCACCATCTGGCAGCGGATCATCAACATCCTGCGGGAGCGGTTGCCACGATTCTTCCGCTTCACGAGTTACAGCACGCTTCCCGGACGCATCGACTTCAACGCGATCAAGGAGAAGGCGGAAGGGAAGCCAGGCGAGGACAACCTGCAAACGGCGCGGGCACTGCTTGTGCTTGCCGGTACCGACCTCGACCAGCTCGGTGAGGACGAGTATGAGGACCGTAAGGCCGAGTTGGAGGCGGTGTCGATCGACCTAACCCGCCAAGTCTTCGAGTACTGGAAGCAGAATCCGCACCTAGAGGTTTCGATCGACGTGGACAAGGAGACGGTGACGCAGGGGAATAATCGCACCGCCGTCACCCGCTTCCTCGATATCCGCCTCCGAGACTCCCGCACGGGCTACTCGAACAACTTCAAGCAGCGTTCATCTGGGTTCCAATGGTTTTTCTCGTTCCTCGCCGCCTTCAGCGAGTTTGAGGGCAAACGGGCACCGATCATCCTGCTCGACGAGCCGGCCCTGACGCTGCACGGTAAGGCCCAATCTGACTTCCTGCGCTTCATCAACGAGCGGCTGGCCCCTGAGGCTCCGGTGCTCTACACGACGCACTCACCCTTCATGATCGAGGCCGACCGACTGGAGCGGGTCCGGATCGTGGAAGATAACGGTCCGCCACAGGGGGCAACTGCGAGCAGTGAGGTACTTGCCGCCGACGCCGACAGTCTGTTCCCCCTCCAAGCGGCACTCGGCTACGACATCGCGCAGAGCTTGTTTGTCGGGCCGCACAACCTGCTGGTCGAGGGTACCTCGGACTACATTTACCTCACCGTCATGAGCCGTCTCTGCCAGGAGTCCGGACGCCCGGCGCTGGACGAGCGGTGGCGGGTGCTGCCCGCAGGCGGAGCCACCAACATCCCGACATTCGTGAGCCTGATCGGCCCGCACCTTGACGTGACGGTGCTTGCCGACTCCGACACGAAAGGGATGCAACGGGTGACGAACATGATCGAGAAGGATCTGCTGGCTGAGCAGCGGCTAATCATGGCGAGCGCGGCGACGGAAAGCGATCACGCCGACATCGAGGATCTGTTCATCGAGGGCGACTACTTGGACCTGTTCAACAAGACGTACGGCGTCAAGCTGAAGGTGAAGGGATTGCCCGCAGGCAACGGCCGCATCGTCAAGCGGATCGAGGCTCATCAGAAGAAGCCGTTCGTTCACGGCGAGGTTGCCGATACGCTACTGCGACATCACCAGGAGATGAAGTTCTCCGAAACTACGCTTGACCGGTTCGGCCTGCTAATCGAGAAGATCAACGGGACCATGCGAGCGCAGTAGGTTCCCCCGGCCCAAACCTCCGTTTCCGGACGGGGTACCTCTGCCGCCGGCTGCCGGACCCTCCGCAGCTTCAGCCAGCCTCAGCTCTGCATCAGTCCAAGGCTAGCCACGCAGAACACAGGGCCGGGCGCTGCGCCCGGCCCTCTGCCGATCATCAAGTTATCGAGGTCAACGTACAAACGCTTTGTTGACCTTGATCGGCTTCTTCTTCGCCGATCCAGTTGCGACCTTCTCAAAGA
This sequence comes from Tepidisphaeraceae bacterium, assembly GCA_965214125.1. Taxonomy (GTDB): domain Bacteria; phylum Planctomycetota; class Phycisphaerae; order Tepidisphaerales; family Tepidisphaeraceae; genus CBDCBA01. Next base: position 224,703 of record CBDCBA010000024.1, on the reverse strand, counting down.
GAGAATCGAACTGCTCTTCCGAGATTGTCTTGCTGACGGCGCCGTGCTTCACCGGCTGGCTCGACAGGTAGCATGCCAACTCACCGACGTCACCGTCCACGTGGTCAATCAGCAGTTCAAGAACGCGGCTAACGTCACGGCACTTCGTGGTTTTGCTGACACCGAAGTACCATGTGATATCGCCGATCGACAGCTCGCCGTGCTCCTCAAGCCACTCGCCGAGTCTGGACAGGAAATTCGCCTCGATCTGGCGGACTCTCGATGTCAACTGCTCGTAGAGGTCGATTTTCTCGCAGACGACGTCTTTGTCATCCAGGAGATCCGGTGCCTCGACCAGTCCCCTAAGCCTGTCGAGCGTGCCACCAAGTCCGTGGGCGTTGTTACCGTCTAGGTCGTCCAGTGCTGCGAGGGCCTTCGTGAGCCGCTCGACGAGTGACACGGTATCTTCAGGCTTCGAGACGCTGATGGTCGCTTGGAGACGCCCGAGCAGCTCTGCGGCTTCTAGTGCAACTGCTCGGATCTCGCCGTTGGGGATGGTGGAATGGGGCTGCGCATTCGCAGCACTCGCGGGATCATGGAGACTTTCCATGCCGCCGTCCCGTACCGGGGATAGGCGATCTCAGGCGATCTGCCGCAGCTTCTCCAACGTCGCCGCCGACCTGCTCCACGCTCGCCACTCCTCCGCTGCAAGCTGGTAGATTTGGCTCCGCCACGGCTCAACGATGAAGGGATCGGAGGCCTCGCCAGTGTCTAGATCGACCTCTCGAAACGCCACCGCTCGTAAGCACATTGTGATTCCAGAGAGCCAGGGGACGGGCCAGACGCCGGAGTCGGTGTCCTCATAGCCGCAAATCTCGATCAGCTCGAAGGTGCCGTTGGCGAAGGCGATGCCAACGTCTTGGCCTTCCCCGTCGAGGAGACGGTGTTGCGCCTCATCAAGTAGCAAGGATATGAACTCAAGGCGACCGGGACGCATCAGGAGCCGCCTCCAATCCTGTAGTCCTTCGGGATGATGCCGCCGCGAACCGAGGCAGGCTTGATTTTGACTATTTTGCCGCTCCGTAGTCGCCGGAGGTGCCCGCGGCGGACATGAGGAGCCGGCGGCTTACCCACGCGTGCGGGGGCGTCAGCTTCGGTCGGATCGGGAAACCGCTCGGCCCTCGGCCGAACGACAATGGCGTTGTTCCGCTGAGACAGCTTCGGGATCTTCCCGCTGCGGAGCTTCCTAGGGCGAGGCGGCTTCGCGGGGAGGGCGGGACATACTTGATCGAGCAGGCGGAGGCAGCGACGTAGACGCCCCCAGTCGAACTCGTACACGGTATAGATGACCCGAAGCGTGGCCCTCGATAATCCGTCGTAGTCCCAACACCTGACCACTGCATCCTCTTCCGCAATTATGCAGAAGCTCTCGTGCGTGAAGATGGTCGTCGGGTATGGGAGGGGCCTCTGGATCTCATCGTCCGCTGGAAGCTCGCTGCTGCCGATATCGAAGACGACTCCTCGACGCAACGCGGCCCCGTTGCCCCACGGTGTTCTCACCGCCTCGTCGAGCATCGAACGTCTTCCGGGAATCGTGAAGGAACCGCCCTCAACGTCGGCCGCCTCGGACCAAGACAAGAACTTGAGCTTGCCAGCTTCCGGTCGCAGATTGCAGCGGATACGTGCGACCTCGTCCGGGTCGTACAGTTTAGCGAGCAGCTCGCTTTCAATGTCGTCGATCAAGACCAACCTTGCGGAGCCGTCCCCGACGAAGAGGCATGAGTTCGGGTACAGGGGCGACCTCGTCAACAAGTACCAGCGAAAGACATCGTTTGCGCTGAGATTGCGAACATCATCACACGGCATTTCGAGGACTGGCGGGGCGAACTCAATCATGCTTTCCCCCGATCCGCCTGAACATTGCTCGCTCGATCAGCCGTACCGCCAGAGCCGAGGCCTTGCCCTCAGCGATATCCCAAGCCGCTGCCGAGTCCGAGTCGAGGGCGATTGCCTCGGCCCTCACGGAGGCACGCTCCTGCCCGGGCAAGACTCGGTAGGCGGCGAGAAGATCGACCTGCTCAGGCTGTCGTTTAGGCGAGGCCTGAGGAGCATCGCCGTCGGCCCAGCGGCCGACGATCGCCTTGAGAATCCACCCGCGGGTGGATCGTGGACCAGGGCACCCGGCGAACCGCTCCCGCCACAGCGCAACGGCCTGCTGCACCGGCTCGGTGCCATGCTCCTGAGTGATGGCGAGGGCATCGGGCCGCCCGAAGCCGGCCGAGACAAGCTCGGCGGTTGCCTCCGCCTCCTCCCGTGGCGGAGCCTCAGCGGCGGCGGCGTCGCTCTGCTTGCCGTCGCCGTGCTCTTCGTTGTGCTTCCTATGTTGAGTGAGCGGGGAGTTTCCCCCGTTGGCGTTGGAATCTTTCTCCGCATCGTCGAGCTTTTTCGCCCGCTCGGTGACAAAAAGAGAGTCGAGGCACGGCAGCTCGAACAGCCTGCTCCGGCCCCCAAACCTCGACTCGACGCCGGCCTCTACGAGGAATACAGCTTTGGCGAGCCAGCGGACTGCAGCTCGAACGGTACTGGGATCGCGAGCCATGTCGGCCGCCCACACGGGCGTGTCGAGGCGGACGAAGCCATCGCGGCGACCGGCGGCGATGGAACGTATGCGCTCTAGGCAGGAGCAAACTGTGCCGGAGCGGCGGGGAGGGAGACGATTGATTGCCTGATCAATCGTAAAAACGACTTGCGCGGCCGTGGGCCGCCGCGTAGACTGTCTGTAGGTCATGTTTCCGTACCGGGGAATCTGACTCAGGACCTGGATCGAGAGGGCCAACTCTCGATCCAGGCCCGTTTTGCTGGCCAGCGGAACGTCCGCCGGCTGAAGTCTCTCTGGGTTGCTGGGAAAGGCTAGATCTGCTCTGAACGCGGCCGCTGCGGGTCCTAACGCAGCGTTCTACCTTGGGGGCATGTTCGATGCCGAGCCTCGCACCCACGTCCATTGAACTACCCGTTGTCGAGTGTGTCGTCGCTCCGAGTCGAAAAGTCGGTGAGAAACGGCCTCGTTGCCGAAGTGCCATCGCCGACCTGAAAGACGACGTCGTTGCGGTTCGTCGGTAAGAAGCCGAGACGCCAGCCGCCCGTGAAAAGGCCGACCCAGCGACCACTCAGCGTCTCACCGGTATCGAGCAACCGAATTTCGCTCTCCCCTCCCACCTCCTCGGCAAATCGTGAGACGTCATAATCGTCAGTCAGGAGGTGTGACCCGAACGCGGCATAGAGCGCCGGGAGGAGCATCTCATGCTCCGCCTGAGTCTCTGGGATCTGAACAGCGAAATCCTGGGCGTACTCGCCATCTTCAAAGCAAGCAACGATTCGCGAAGTCATTTGGTTCTCCTTATTGTGTTTTCCCGCACGCTAGGACTAGATAGCGTTGCGGGTTGTAGGATGAGTAGGTAGTAAGTTCTAGTGGACGCGCCCTAGTGCCTGCCGCGTTCGTTACGTTGTTCGAGAAGGGGCCGGAGCGGCGGCAGTGCCGAGGCATAATTGCCGCCGCGAGCGTTCGCGCCCTCGCCTGAGTGGCTTGGGCCACAGGCGAGTCTTGGTCACTACCCCAAATTGTGTTGGCTCCGGAAGTCCAGCTCCGGCACCAGCCGGTTCGGGGCCTTCGTGCGTCGGCGGCCGCCCGAAGGCAACTCCGCTCCGCACTCGTGGGCACCGGACCCTCTCTGCTGAGAATACTACACCGTACCGGGGAGCAATCAAGGCCTAGCCTCGATTTTTTTCGATCGCATCAGTCCGTGCTCAGCACGGAAAGGATCTGCCTGATTCGATCAGACTCAGGCCCGCTGATGCCAGTTGCTGTTACAGGCAAAGCGAGGCGTGCTGCGGCCAGCACAGCGTCTCCGCGGCCCGCATCAAGGACGAGCATTGAAGTCGTTCCGGGGAGCATTCGCACGATCGTCTCGAAGAGTTGCCACGGATACCCTCTCTCGCCCCGTGCAACCTCGGCCAACCCTTCATCTCGAAGGCGAACCCACCTTCGCACTGACCGCGAGCAGTACCGACGGTCGGCACCAGTTCGCCCGTTGTCCCTGACGAAGCCCGCGTCGGCCATAACGGATAGCTTGTTCGTTGGGGCACCTAGGCGCACTGCATCTCGATGGCGGATCCAATCAGGTTCCTCACCCTCCATCCATGTGGGCGGGAGTTCGCGTCCGAAGTCGCTGAAGATGACGCTCGACGCCTGCAAGGAGAACTTGGCGTCTAGGTTCCGCGAGAGAACAAGCAGATGGGAATGAACCGAATCCGGGTATCTGACGCTTCGATTCTGCCTGTACTTCCCGTGTCGAGTTCCTCGAACCTCCACGCTCCAGGTCCAGACGATACCAGCCTGTAAGCGAAGTCCCGTGGCGGCTTCCAAGTATGCGGCGATTCTGTAGGAGTCTCCGGGGGCTTTGGCCTCCTGCGGTACCACCACGGCCGCTGCGCCGCCCTCGCCCAGCACTCCGGAGACTTCGGCTAAGTCTTTCGGTTCAGATCCCGGAAGAGCAACAACGAGGTCGAAGAGGCATTCAGACTCGCGGAGCTTTGAGATCGCCCTTGGGGTGGGGTCGGGGAGGAGGTCAGTCCGTATACCTGGCACACGGCATCGTACCGGGGTGCGGTGGCCGAGGAGTTGCTCAGGGCCAAGGTTCTTGATCAGCATCTGCCCAACCATGCAGCTTTTGCTGGTGTTTGAGTATGCGGCCTGCTAGAAGAACAGCCTGCGTGCTCGTCTGTCGCGGGCTTCTGAGTATCTCCCGCCCGAGCTTGAGTCGCTCGGCCACCGACATCCAGGGACGATCGGCCACGGCAATGCGATACCTGAGCAGCGAAGCAGGATCTTGAATGAGCTTCAAGCGAAGGCCGACGAGTTCTACGGCCTCATCACGGGGTTCGACTTCACATCCGCTGGCTAGTCTAAGAAGCACTGAGGGTCCTACTGGTAGGCAGCTACCATCGCGGTCCTCCAGAAGCTCTAGAACCTCATCAAAGGTGCACACTCCGGGATCGCCAATGGTGTCTACGTCGAATGAATTGCCGATCGGGTGCATAGGCATAGGTAGGCGAGCGAACTCAAAAGCAAATCAAGCAGAAGCGACGGCTGATAAGTCGCCGAACTATTCGACCTTGAGCATTGGCAGGAGAACGTTTCTCGCGACCCACTCAATCACGGGAATGCAGACGGCATCTCCGACGGCACCAGCAACCAGTGGATCCGTAAAGTCCTTCCATGGGTACTCGTCGATCCCTTGGAGCTGCGCAGCCTCAAATCCTGTAAGCCAACGGAGTCCAACTTCTCCATCGAAGTTTCGGGCAACAATCGAGCGGGCGGAGCCACCGGCGGCTCGAAGGCAGCCGCAGAGTTCGTCAACCCGAAGTTCAAGCCGCTGGATACCGCCTCGCATCCTTCGATGGCCGGTCAGGTAGCGACCCGGTATTGCGAGCAGTTCCCGGCGATGGTGCTCGGGGATCATCGCAAACTGGCGGCGCAAGCGGTCTCCAGCCCACCAACGGTGAACGACGCCATTCCGATCGAGTATGTGGGCGAGATCAAGAGTCCGTGTCGGTAACGGCGGAAGAGCGACAGTTGCCAATCCCGCCCCCGATGACTCTAAAAGTTCGAGGAGGCGCCGAGGGCGAAGGTCGGGGTACTGCCGAATCCGATCCGACCACCCACTGAAGTCATCGTCCCTAGCAACTGCAAGCTCTGATAGGGCATGATGCCGGATTCCAACAATGAGTAGGCGTGGGCGACTCTGGGGAACGAAATGGCGCGCGTCTACGACGAGAGCGTCCAGGTAGTATCCGAGACCGCCAATCCTCTGAAGGAGTTCTGAGCAGGCACTATCATGGATGAGGCCGAGCACGTTCTCAAGGAGCAGGGCTGCTGGTCGGTCCCGCTCGACGTGATCCAGCCAGTTCCAGACGATGCCAGATCGGGATCCTCGAAGGCCCGACATCCGGCCAGCAATAGACAGATCAGTGCAGGGCCAGGAGGCGGCCCAAACTTCGGCATCAGGGAAACGCAGCCCGCGGTTCTCTATGCCTGCCAACATGTACGGCGTTGTGGAACGAGCATCATGGAGGAACTGTTTCTGCGGATTTGAATCGACCACGAGGACCGGCCGGACTCCGGCCCGTCGTAAACCCTCTCCCACCAAGCCAAGGCCGCCGAAGAAGTCAATTGCCCGAAGAACCCGTGGTCTTCCCGGCCGCCGTCGTCGGGCATGCCAAATCTCGACCTCTCGGAGGTCGAGGAGAGCCTGTCCGCAGCCCGTGAGCTGAAGAAGAAGTTCGCCTCGATTCGCAGCGCGGCGAAGGACCGTGGGGGAGAGGCCGACCTTCGAGGCGGCGAAGCGGATGGAGGCGAGGTGTGAGGTGGCCAAAGTGGCGGCAACCGTAACTGCGTGCGCACAGTTTCGTCGTGCCTGTCCTCCCGGAACGACAGGCTGACCTAAGCGAATCTCCCGCCTCTCCCCGGTACGGGCGGCGAGCATGTCAACACGCACCTCACCATCACGGGGCGGCAGAAAAGAGCCTCCCGCTCCCCTCTCTACCGGGCAACCGTCGCCGCGCCGCAACAAGAAGCGGCCGGCGTTGAAGGTCGGCCGCGTCGGACTACGAGCCGCCACGATCGCCGAGGCTGCCCAAGTTGAGGAGGCTCTGCACGCGCTCCTCGCTGCTTTGGCCAACGAAGCGTGCGACCAGATGGAGAAGGAGGAGACACGATGAAGCACACAAACAGGCTCCCGGAACGTGTCCGCGGAAAGAAGTACGCAAACCTGCTGCGTTGCAGCACGCTTGATCAAGCGGACACCTCACCCGAGCAACAGAAGCAGGGCAACGATCATGCTGCGTCCGAAGCGCTGATGGTCGGCGTCGGCGACATTTACGGCGAGGGCGTATCCGCCTCAAAGGCATTCGGACGGGCGGACATCCAGGAGGTTCTCGACCTCCACGCGAGGACGCCGTTTGACTACCTGCTCGTCTATGACTATTCGCGGTTCAGCCGCAGCGGCATCGGCCTGACCGCCGAGCTGGAAGGCGAACTGCTGGACCACGGCATCGAGGTACTCTCGGTCAACGATCCGCTCCCGGAAGACAAGGACGACGCTGACCTCATCAAGAGTGTGCGGCATTACCAAAATCAAAAGGCCGCTCGTGTGACGGCCTTGGCCGCTTCGCGTGGCTTGATCTCGTCGTTGAAGCAGGGCAAGCGGCCGGCCTCCGGCATGACTCCGTTCGGTCTCGACCGCGAGTATCTCGGACCGGACGGCGTTCCTCGTACGATCACCCGGTGGGACGGCGACGAGCAGCTCGTCCTCGACCCTGTGACGAAGGAGGTCCGAAGCCGTCGCCGCAAGCCGCCGCGTCGGAAACCCGGAGAGAAACGGAAGAAGCAGGGAGGTTGGAATAGCTACCGCCGGCAGCCTGATGAGACGGTTCGCCTCATCCCCGGCGATCAGAAGCGGATTGAGACCGTGATTTGGATGTTCGAGCAGTACGACCTGCACAAGAAGGGCTATGACTGGATTTGCCAAGAGCTGAACCGACGTGGAACGGGCAGCCCCTTTGGCGGCCGCTGGTGTGTCACGGCCGTCAAGAGGGTTCTCCATCAGCCAGCCTACTTCGGAATTGAGATCCGCAACCGCCAGAGTAACGCCCTGCATTACGAGTTGACTGATGAGGGTCCACGCCCAGTCGAGGTTGATCAACGGAAGCTCAAGCGTGAGGGTAAGAAGCACGTCCCAATCCGCAATCGCCCCCGTCGCGATTGGACCATCGGCGAGATCCCGCAGCTCAAGGAGTTCCTGCCGGAGCCGGTCCGATCCATCGCGAAGAAGCGTGTTCTAGACAACCTCGACAAGACCGCGAAGAACCGGGACACGCATGGCGAGGCACTCAAGAGGAACAGGAACAGTCCGTACCTGCTCGCCGGGCACCTTCGGGAAAAGACGTCCGGGCACACCATGCGTGGCCAAACTACGAAAAGAAACAACAAAAGCGGACCCGTCACCTATCGCTACTACTTCGACGGCAGCACGCACGTCTACGCCCAGCGCGGTGTTCAGGCTAGGCGCATCCGCGCCGAAGCCTTAGAGGCCGAAGTGGCGGGTGCGGTCGCTAATGTGCTCGTCCAGATCCCGGATCTGGCGGAGCGGGTCCGCCATCACGTTCGGGAGGCCGCTTCACGCAGGTCTTCCGGACCGAACGATCGTGATCGGCTGGAGGCCGAGCGGGACGAAGTCGAGGAGCAATTTTTGTTGGCCTCACAGCGAAAGCCGGCGGCCCAGCGGGCGATCGCCGGCCAGATGGCCGCATGGGAGCGTCGCCTGGAAGCGATCGACGCGGAGTTATCATGCCAAGATGAAGCCGAGGCGGCGGCGGAGTTGGACCCGGAGGCGGCGGCTTCCCACGTCCTCTCTCGGCTCGCGGCGTTCCGGGAGAACCCTCAAAAACTGCCGATGGCTGAGGCGAAGGAGTTTTTCAAGGCAGTAGTCAAGGCCCCGATCATCGACGTCCGAGCGATGGAGCTGACGTTCGAGGTCGTCATCCCGCCGACATGGATGGCCGTTCGCCCAGGCTGCACTGGTGGTTCCCTCAGTGCATCTTGGACAAACGGTCCGGTGGGTGCCTTGAGTCCGCTGCGGCTCGCCCGAATCGTCTCGCAGCAGGGTCCGAACCGGCGGAAACGGCCCCCGACCTGGACGAGGATGTCGTTGCCGATCGAGATGGGGGATTCCGCGTGCAATGCGTCTGCTGCTCTTCGCCCCCTCGGTGCCCATGGTGATGGGCAGGCAAAGCAAGCAGCCTAGCGAGGTCATCTTTCATCGCAACGGGCGAGGCAACATGTTGCCTCGCCTATCTTATTCTGTCGAAGCAATGGGTTGTTGCTCATCAACGGCGAGCAGCATGCTTGATCTACTACCTACAGGTATGGATCACTTGACTACTCCTCTCGCGGAGGACGAACAGTTCATTGTTGCAGAAGCCGCGCGAATCTACGGCCCGGTCGAGGCAAACTGGAGGGACTTGTACTTCCGCACGAGGCGGAGTGCCCGCTCTCGCGGCCTCACCTGGACCTTGACGCTGGACCAGTTCCGCCGTCTCTCCAGCTCACGTTGCGCCTGGACCGGCCGCAAACCTTCCCGCCGTCATTGGCGTCGAGGCGGGCCGAACGAGCGGCTGTACGAACGCAACGCCATAGAGGTGGTAGGGATCGACCGGATCGACAACTCCCGCGGCTACGAGCCAGGAAACTGTTTACCGGCATCCACCGAGGTGAACTCGATGCGGCGCTCGATGTCAGCCGGCGACTTTCGCGGCTGGGTCGGCCAGATCGCAACGCATGTGAAGGGGCGTCGGCTCGAAGACATGATCAGTGCGTACACCGAGACATGACCGCATTTGTCGAAGGCTAACACCGATTTATTGACCTAATTCCGGTGGGGGCCGGTGGTCAGCCGCGACGAGAGCATCCGGATCTCGTCAGCGGGATCGCCACCACAAGCCGTTATCCATGCGATCCACTCGGCAACGTCTACGCGACGCTCCCCGCTCTCGCTTTTGAAGACCCAGCTTTGCCGACGATCCATCCGCTCGGCAAGTTGTCGCTGAGTCAGGCCAGCGGCTTCACGAAGTCGCCGAAGGGCTGCGAGAACAGGGCGGTAGTCAGAATCGTGCTGGCGTTTTTCCAAGACGATGATCCTGACGTCGAGCCAGCTTGAAACCCGTTTGGGTTCAGGGTATATCGACCTGTAGCCAATCGTAAACGGCGTTGGTGGTTTTCCCTCGCGCGGGCGTGGGCACCAACGTTGGTCGGGTTGGCAGGGCGTAGGAATCGAAACATGGCGACGCAGACGGAGACGGTGGAGGCGACGACCGAGGCCCCAGTCTGGAAGAAGTACCTCGGCTCGGCGAGAGGTCGCCTATCCGCCGCCGGCAACCTGGCGAGGGTCGAGAGCCAGAGAGCAAAGATCTCGAAGGTCGATCTTCCAGCGGTCCATCGGGAGGTCGGACGGCATGTCCACCACGAGAAGCTCTATCGGGAGGAACTTGCCGCGGAGCACGAAGCCGTGGACAACCTCCTCCAGGAGGTCGATCGGCTCGGTGCGGAGGGGGAGGCTCAGCCTGCGGCCGAAGGAGTCGGTGCCCGCGCACGAGCGGCCGCCGACGGTGTCAAACGAGCGGCCATGACCAAAGGGGCCGAGGCCCGCCTGCCTCTTGCCTACGGACGGCTTGGACACGCCGCGCTCGACCGCTTCGCAGATGATGGGTCTCTGCCGGTGCCTCTCGTCGAGAAGGCGAAGGATCTCCATGACCGGGAGAAGAAGCTCGCCGCCGAGGCAGCCGCTCTTCACGAGGCCGGCAACGGCTCTTGGTTCTCGCCCCGAAATCTTCTCATCGCCGGAGCGGCCGTCGCCGTTCTGATCATCGGGTACATGATGCTGAGCGTGGGCGGAGTCCTTCCTGCCTCACCCCTCTACGCCGGGATCGACGACGACTTCGAGGACATGCTCGAAGACCGCCGATCCGCCCTGTATGCGGAGCACGGGGTGAGCGACTGGGACGCCGTGCCGCAGGACGCCCGGATCGCCTTCAATCAGCAGATCGAGGAGGATTCATCTTCGCTCTTCGAGGACGCGGGGCCACCGCCGGTTGAAATCGACGCGTCCGCCCGCTCCCTCATCACCGAAATCAAGGCGGAGACGCCGAGCCTAACAAGGGCACTCTTCGGCGGAACCCACTTGGACGTACCGCTCATCGTCACGTTTTCTCAGAGCGTCCCGAAGCGCGGCGACATTGCGGACAGCCTGAAGATCCGAACCTACGGGTCCGGCGGCGAGACGCTCAACGAGCACATCCTGTTCATTGACGCCGACGCCCGCGCGGGCGAGCCGGTACGGGGGAACGTGCTCCTCGATGGAGATGGCTTCGAGTTCGTGGGGGTCAAGGTGATTCGGATCGGCCCGACGTCTGCGGCTTCGACTAACGCTTCAGGCGAAACAACAATTGCCGAGCGTCAAGGGGCGGACGTCGATGACCTCTCCCATGTAGTCGTGAAGCTAAATGATCCGGACGATGCCATCTCGAAGGCTGAGCGGGCGGCTGCCGACAAACTCACTGGCTTGTGGGAACGGAAGAAGGAGAGATTGGAGGCACAGGTCAAGGAACGGGAGTCAGCCGTCAACGACGCACGCACTGCTATCGAGAATTGGAACGATCTGGTGGCGAAGCGTGAACAGGAAGTCGCCGACGCGTCCACGTCCCTGCGTTCGGCAAAGGCTCGGCTGGCCGAGTTTGAACCCGATCCCTCAACGGGGCGGATCAAGGCCGCGGATCACGCCGACGAATGGAATCAGCGTTTGAAGGAGATCCGTGAGCTTCAAGTGGTCTGGGATGAGGCAAGCAAAGAGATCGAGGCCGCCACGGCCTCAGCGGAAGCGGCGAAGCGAAACGTGGCGGATCTGACCGAGCAACGAGAAGCTGCTCTTGAACGTATGCACGAGGCACGCAGGTCCAATGCAGCTCCTGAGGAGCTTGCTAAGGCCAAGGCCGCTTACGATAAGGCCAACGAGGCAGTTTCAGGTGGGCACACCAAGCTCAACAAGGCAAACGATCACCTGAAGAGGCTGACCACCTACCGGGTGGATAATCCGCGAGGGGATCTCAGGAACGCAATCCGAGCTGCTGATGAATGGCTTGCCGAGGTTCGGTCGAAGCCGGCCATTGCCGTACGGGAGGCCGAGCGGGCACTTCGTCGAGCAGGGCGTTCAGATTACGGAGACCCGGACCCGGACCAGCTTGACCGGCAGGGGAAAGACGCGATGTATTTCTACAATGAGGCGGCGGCGAGCCTGAAGGAACACATGTCAGAGGTAGCTTCTCCAAAGCCGATCGATCCGTCTCACATCGCCGACGTCAAGATCAGCTTAGCCAACAACAGTCGCAGTCGGCGGAGCGTTCATCGCGATCTCGGAGAACCAGCCGGCGTCATCAACGGAGATGCAATAAGTGCGCACGACGGAATGATGGCGAAGCCGTTCATCGAATGGTGGCACCACAAGGACGGCGGATACGTCGCCGCCTCCTGGGTGGCGACTGTCAACGAGGAGGGTTCGAGTCGGACCGTCCTTACCGGCATCGGCAGGCTCGGCAATCGTCAAGCACTTGCGAGGAAGATCAAGGGCGAGGCAGTACCGTGGGATCCCGATCTGCTCGTGGTGGCGTTTAGGGAGGGAGCCGCCCGAGAGGCAAAGCGACGTGAGGACAAGCTCGATAGCATGATCGACATGAATTGAGCCTCGTTCTGCGTCGCCAGGTAGCGGTGGGGATCCGCGTTGACTCAACCACGCGACTGGTGTCTGAAGGGCCGAAGCTGATCGACTCTCATCTTGAACGATGACCTGCACACACTCTTGTGAGGCCACATAGGCCTCGTTGCGTCAGCGGTGAGCCGCAGACCCCGTTCAGGAGTGGGTCAGATCACCACGGCTGAAAAGAAGAGCAAGAAGATCCGCCGCCCGCGGACCGCCTCGATGCGCAGCCTTTGCGCGCGGAGGGGGTGTGGGCGGCGGAGCGTGGGATGGGTGACCGAGAGCAGGCACCTCCTCTGTGTGGCGATTCTCCCTGGTTTGATAATCCCCGCTCTGCGTGGCCGCAACGGGGTGCCGACGACTCGACCAGGGTTCTTCGGGCCACTCGGCGAGATCGAAAGATCTCCTCTCCGGCTCTTGGTGTGGTTCAGGCTGAAGGCCCTCCGGGCGGAAAGCGGAAGCACCAAGGTGAGTCGGCGATAAAGCCCGCTTCTGCGCCGACCTCATGGACGGCTCGCCTTGGTGGCCCAGAATGGCCGAATAATGGGGTACTTCGATCGACCCGCTCAAGGACGAGCATGCCTGAACAACCCGACCCTCCCCATCCCGCCGGCGGAAACGCCGACGTTCTCGCCTTCGCCGACAAGCTCTGGCAGGCCGCCGACAAGCTCCGCGGCAACATCGACGCGGCCGAGTACAAGCACGTCGTCCTGGGTCTCCTGTTCCTGAAATACATCTCGGACGCGTTCTCTGCCCGGCGGGAGGATCTTCGCCGCGAGCTTGAAGCCGATGAGATCACGGACCCGGAGGCTCTCGCCCGGCTCTCTGAGGATCGCGACGAGTACGAGGCGGAAGGTGTTTTCTGGGTTCCTGAGCAGGCTCGGTGGGAGTCGCTTCGGGATGCCGCGGCCAATGAGAACGTGGCCGTGAAGATCGACGAGGCAATGTTCGCCGTCGAGGATGAGAACCCGAAGCTCAAGGGCACGCTCCCTCGCGACTACGGCCGGCGCCAGATCGCTCCGGAGCGGATGAAGGGCCTGATCGACCTCGTCTCCGACATCGGCTTCAAGGGCGATGCCGGCGAGGCCAGCGATCTTCTCGGTCGAGTTTATGAATACTTCCTCGGCAAGTTTGCCGCGGCGGAGGGAAAACTGGGAGGCGAGTTCTTCACGCCGCGGTGCGTGGTCCGACTCCTCGTGGAGATGGTCGAGCCATTCGACGGCCGGGTCTACGACCCTTGCTGCGGGTCAGGCGGGATGTTCATTCAGAGCGAGAAGTTCTGCGAGGACCACGGAGGACGCCGGACGGACCTGTCCGTTTATGGGCAGGAGTCGAACCCGACAACATGGCGACTGGCCAAGATGAACCTCGCCATCCGGGGCATAGAGGCGAATCTCGGGAGGGAAGCCGCGGACACCTTTCACCGAGATCTCCATCCGGATCTGAAGGCCGACTTCGTCTTGGCGAACCCGCCGTTCAACGTCTCCGATTACGGTGCCGAGCTGCTCAAGAAGGATGTCCGGTGGACGAGCCACGGCGTCCCGCCGGCCGGAAACGCGAACTACGCCTGGATCCAGCACTTCCTCCACCACCTCGCGCCGCCCAATGGACGTGGCGGCGGGGTCGCCGGATTTGTGCTCGCGAATGGATCGCTCTCGTCCAACCAGAGCGGCGAGGGCGAGATCCGTCGGTCCATCATCGAGTCTGACCTCGTGGACTGCATTGTGTCGCTGCCCTCGCAGCTTTTCTTTACGACGGGTATCCCGGTTTGCCTCTGGTTCCTGACGAGGGACAAGACGGGAAAAAACCTCAAGGACGGCGGCCGCGACCGTCGAGGCGAGACGCTCTTCATCGACGCCCGCTCGCTGGGTACGATGCAAACCCGGACCCTCCGTGTCCTCTCCGGAGCTGAGAACGGTCCGACGCCGCCGGACAGCGACATCGGCCGCATCGCCACGACCTATCACGCCTGGCGCGGCGAACCCGAGGCCGGCGAGTATGCCGACGTGCCGGGGTTCTGCGCGAGCGTTACGACGGACGCCATTACCGACCACGGCCACGTCCTCACCCCCGGCCGCTACGTCGGGGCCGAGGAGCTGGAGGACGACGGCGAGCCGTTCGAGGAGAAGATGGCCCGCCTGTCGGCCGAGCTGAGGGGTCAGTTTGTCAAAGGCCGGCGGCTGGAAGATGCCATAACAGCAAACTTGAAGGGGCTGGGCCATGATTCGTAAGCCCGACCCAAGAACTTTGGCTGGTCACTGCATCGCCATTGTTGACTGTGAGCACAAGACGGCTCCGACGGAGGCACTCGGCATCCCCTCAATCCGTACCACGAACATCAAGTCCGGCAGGCTCGACATTGATAATGCCAATCGTGTCTCCGAGGAGACATATCGCGCCTGGTCAGCTCGACTCGAACCGCAACCGAACGATCTGATCCTCGCTCGTGAGGCTCCGGTTGGTGAAGTCGGCATCGTGCCGGAGGGGCAGCGTGTCTGTCTTGGCCAGAGAACAGTCCTGATTCGGCCGAACCCGGAGAAGGCCGACCCAAAGTACCTCCTGTACCTGCTCCTTACGAACGAAATGCGGCATGCGATGCACAGCCGCGCAGAGGGTTCAACGGTCCATCACCTGAACATGAAGGACATTCGGCAGTTGCCACTGCCGGAACTCCCGCCGATTGAGGAACAGCGGGCAATCGCGGAGGTGTTGAGTGCATACGACGAGAAGATCGAGCTGAACCGGCGGACGAGCCGGACGCTGGAGGCGATGGTCCGGGCGGTCTTCAAGTCGTGGTTCATCGACTTGGACCCCGTCCGTGCCAAGGCCGCCGGAGACCCACCACCTGGCCTCGCGTCGGAGGTTGCCGATTTGTTCCCCGCCGCCCTCACCGACACGCCCTCCGGCCCCGTGCCGGAGGGCTGGCAGATTGTGGATCTGCCAGCCGCGATCGAGGTGAACCCGAAGCGGAAGCTCAAGAAGGGCGTCCCGGCACCGTACCTGGAGATGTCAAACATGCCGACCGGCGGCGGCCGGGCGCTCGACTGGTACGACCGCGAGTTCAAGTCCGGCTCGAAGTTCATGGACGGCGACACCCTGATGGCCCGCATCACGCCGTGCCTGGAGAACGGGAAGACGGCCTTCGTCGATTTCCTCGGTGACAGGGCCGTCGGCTGGGGGTCAACCGAGTACATCGTCCTCTGCCCGAAGCCGCCGCTCCCGCCGGCGTACGCCTACTTCCTCGCCCGCGACCCGGCGTTCCGGGAGCATGCCATCTCGAACATGACGGGCACGTCAGGGCGCCAGCGTGTCCCGCCTTCGGCGCTCGACCGCTACCCAGTCGTGGTGCCAGAAGGGAGGGTGGCCACCGCCTTCGGGAAAGTGGCGACCGAGGTATTCGCCCTGATGAGACACCGGGATGAGGAGTCGCAAAACCTTGCCTCCGCCCGCGATGCGCTCCTCCCGAAGCTGCTTTCGGGGGAGGTTCGGGTTTCGCCGGGCTGAGGCACGTCCGTGTAACCTGTTCTGCCCATTCCAAGTCATCCCGGCGGCCTCAGGAGCCGATGCGCGGCATGCTGGACGATCCATCGCAGGTCGGCGGCCGTTCGACTACCCTGACTGCGTCCCGTGCCGCACTACGCCAAAGCTCCCGTTACCGAAGCCCTCATCGACATCGGGGTGCGACTCCCCGAGGATGTGGACGTGGCGAAGGTGGAGGGCCTGCACGAGGCGGTGAAGGAGAACTTCCCAACGAAGAGTCCGCTGTTGGGTGGCCGCTTCCAGTTCAACATTACAACCGAGGGAGCATCGGAAGCCCGTATCGACCAAGGTCAGGCTGGCTGGGTCTTCGAGGGGCAGCGTGAGGGGAACGTCCCGAAGGAAGTTTGGATGGCGCGTGGCGACGGCTTCTCCTACCACCGCCTGCCGCCGTACGGAAAGTGGGAGGATCTCGCACCCCGCGCACGGAGTCTCTGGAACATCTACCGTGACATGTGCCGACCGGTTGAGCTGACAGGGTGCCACGTCCGCTACGTCAACCGATTGGACCTCCCGAACACGATGAAAGATCTTCGGGAGTACCTCCTGCTGACGCCGCAGGTGCCTCAAGACCTTGGCGACGCGATGTCGGGGTTCCTGATGCAGGTGCAACTCATTCGCAATGAGAGCAAGACAGCGACAAACCTGACCGCCGCAATTGTACCGCCGGTGCAACCTGACGTGATCTCGATCGTGTTGGACATCGACGTCGTGCGACAGCATGATGTGCCACAGGACGACGATGGCCTATGGGCTATGCTCTCCCAGATGCGGGACGCCAAGAACAACGCGTTCGAGGCCTGCATCACGGAAGCCTACCGGGAATTGATCCGATGATGCCCGCTTTGCCCCCTCCAGCTCCGGTCGATCAGGCTCCCGCGATCGTGCAGGTCGTTGGCGGCTACTGCTATTCGTTCGGTGGCACCTACGGCGATACCGGCAAGGCTCTGACAGAATCTGCGAAGACGATCCGCGAGGGTGCCATGCGCCGTGCCACCGTACAGGTGGCGAACGATGACGAGGTCGGTTATAACCCAGGTCCGCCGCTTCGCTCGTTCAAGGTTCAGAAGGTGCAGTACCGGTACCTTGGTCGAGGCGAGCCGCCCGCGTACGACTTCTCTGAGTACGACGACCTCGATCCTGACGACTGATGGCACACTACGAGACGTACTGGGAGCGGCTGGGCCAAAATGCCCAGCCGCTTCTCGCACAGGGGGACTACCTGCCGCAGTGCCTGGTCCCGAACGTCGGACCTGACTTTGCACCTGAGGATGTCAAGGAGGGGGAGATCGTTGACGCCCATCACGCCGTCGATGTTCGAGGCTACGACCTGATCATCGTGACGCAGTCGTGCGACTTGGAACAGAACCGGGCGCCGCTGGTGGCACTCTGCCCGATCTACGGCTTGGGAGAGTTCGAGTCGAAGAACCCGTCGATGAAGGGGAAGTGGAATGAGGTCCGAAAGGGACGGATCGAGGGCCTTCACCTCCTGAGTAGCTTCCAAGAAGCCTCAGATCCGACTCAGTGCCGGGTGGTCAACTTCCGGGAGGTCTACAGCCTACCCATCTCGTATCTGCGACGTCACGCCGAGGCACAGGCATCTCGATACCGGCTCAAGTCGCCGTACTTGGAACACTTTTCTCAGGGCTTTGCCCGCTTTTTCATGCGGGTGGGCCTCCCGTCGCAGATTCCGACCTTCTCGAAGCAGGATCTCCTTCTGGGAGAGGCAGCCGCGTGAACGAGGAGCAGGTGGAGAACGCAGCCGTCTCCTGGTTCAGCCAAGCCGGCTACGACTCGGCGATCGGGGCGGAGCTGTCCTCTGACGAGCCGGGCGCGGCCGAGCGAACATACGGACAAACGATCTTGGAGGGGCGGTTGGCGAAGGCGGTCCGCCTGCTCAATCGCGATTTTGATGAGGCGGCCATCCGGCAGGTCGTGCTCGATGTCGCCCGCGAGCAGGAGGCCGACCTCGTCCGGGAGAATCGCAGGCTCCATCGCTTGATGGTTGGCGGGGTTCCGGTCGAGGTTCGGGAACCCGGAGGGGAGGCGCGGGGGCTGCGGGCGATACTGATCGACTTCGAGAACCCGATGGCGAACGACTGGCTCGTCGTCCGGCAGCTTGCCGTTCGGCAGGGGGAGGAGGCCCGGCGCCCGGATCTCGTCATCTACCTCAACGGACTTCCCGTTGCTGTAATCGAGCTGAAGGACCCGACGGACGAGCAGGCGACGCTCGACGTGGCGGTGGATCAGGTCTCAGCCGACTACAAGAAGGCAGTCCCGGTCCTGTTCCGCACCAACGTCGTCGTCGCTGCGAGCGACGGCTCGGAGACGAGGCTTGGGTCGCTCACCGCCGGCCTATCACGCTTTACACCGTGGCGGTCGGCCGAAGACGATCGAGAGCCGGGCGAGCCAACGCTGGAGACGCTCATCTGCGGCCTCTTCACGCCAGCCTCTTTCCTCGACTACCTTCGGCACTGTGTCACGTTCGAGGAGGCGCGGGACGGCTCCATCGCAAAAAAGGTAGCTGGCTACCACCAGTTCAGAGCCGTCCGGAGAGCGCGAGCAAGCGTAGTGAAAGCCTTGAAGCCCGGAGGCGAAGGTCGGGGCGGCGTGGTCTG
This sequence comes from Tepidisphaeraceae bacterium, assembly GCA_965214125.1. Classification (GTDB taxonomy): domain Bacteria; phylum Planctomycetota; class Phycisphaerae; order Tepidisphaerales; family Tepidisphaeraceae; genus CBDCBA01. The sequence continues at coordinate 206,207 of CBDCBA010000024.1, read as the reverse complement.
GCATACCCAGGGAGCCGGCAAGAGCTTGACGATGCTCATGCTCGCTGGTGCCCTCGTTCGCGATGAGGCGATGGGGAACCCCACGGTTGTCGTTCTCACGGACCGCAACGATCTCGACGACCAGCTCTTCGGCACCTTCGCCCTCGGCCGCGACCTGCTGATGGGAAAGCCTGAGCAGGCCAACAGCTGTGCAGATCTTGCGGAGAAGCTCGACCGGGCCAGCGGAGGCGTGATTTTCACGACCATCCAGAAGTTCGCCGAGGGCCGCGGGGCGATCAACAAGCGGCCGAACGTGGTCGTGCTGGCCGACGAGGCTCACCGCAGCCAGTATGGCTTCGTGGATGGAGGTGCCCGGTGGATGCGGGAGGCTTTGCCGAACGCCACGTTCGTCGGCTTCACCGGTACCCCCATCGAGCGCGACGACCGCAATACGCCCGCCGTCTTCGGCGACTACATCGACGTCTACGACGTCCGTCAGGCGGTCGAGGATGGGGCGACGGTGTCCATCTACTACGAGAGCCGTCTCGTGAAGCTCACGATCGACGAATCGGGTGCCGATGCCGCCGACCGGGCGCTACGGCAAGCTGCCGAGGCCGCGGGCGAGGGAAAGAATCATGAGAAGGACGTGCCGCTCCCGCTGAAGGAGTTGATCGCCGCAAAGCCTCGTATCCACCGGGTCGCCCAAGAGCTGGTTGAGCACATTGAGAAGCGGCAGGAGGCGATGATCGGTAAGGCCATGGCTGTGACCGTTACGCGGCAGGCGGCGATCGACCTGCACGACGCGATCGCCGAGCTTCGGCCGGAGTGGGTTGGCGAAGGTGACGGCGAGGGCCGGATGAAGGTGGTCATCACCGGCGACGCCAAGGAGGGTGAGGCTTTCGAGGCACACGGCCGCACGAAGGCTCGACGCGAGGCACTCGCCGAGCGGTTCAAGAACCCGACGAGCGACTTCGACCTGGTGATCGTCTGCGACATGTGGCTCACGGGCTTTGATTGCCCGTCGCTGCACACGATGTACCTCGATAAACCCCTCGCTGGGCACTCGCTCATGCAGGCAATCGCCCGCGTGAACCGCGTATTCGGCGACAAGCCCGGCGGCCTCGTCGTGGATTTCCTAGGCCTCATGGAGCCGCTCGCCGACGCACTGAAGGTTTATGCCGACGCCGGGGGGCGCGGCGATCCGGCGGAGATTCAGGCGCAGGCCGTACCGGCGATGCAGGAGGAGCTTGAGCGACTCGAAGCCTTCTTTCATGGTTTCAACCCGTCGCCGTTCTACGGCGGAGAGGCGGCAGATCAGGTGCGGACGCTCACCACCGCCGAAGAGCACGTCTACAGCCAGGATGACGGGAAGGCCCGGTTCCTCCTTCACGTAGCCCGCCTGTCTCGGGCTTACGCGCTCGCTGTGCCAAGGCCAGAGACGGAGGGAGTGCGGGATGAGGTCGCCTTCTATCAGGCGGTGCGGTCGAGGATCAGGAAGCGGACGGGTGAGTCTACGGCTGGATCTGACCGACACGCCGCCTCGGCCGTCCGGCAGGTACTTAGCGGCGCCCTTGCCAGCGACGAGGTGATCAACCTTTTCGAGGCTGCCGGCCTGCCCGATGCAAACATCAGCGTCCTGTCCGACGAGTTCCTCGATCGCGTCGTCGCCACACGCGAAAAGCACGTCGCCCTGGAGACGCTTCGGCGACTCCTGAACGATCAGGTCCGGGAACGGGAGCGGGTGAACGTGGTTCAGGGCCGCGGCTTCCGGGAGGCACTCGGTGAGGCAATCGCCCGGTACAACAACCGTGCGATCACGACGGCTGAGGTCATCACCGAGTTGATCGACCTAGCCCGCACGATCCGGAGTGCAAAGCAACGTGGTGAGAACATCGGCCTCGGCGACGACGAGGTGGCGTTTTATGACGCTCTTGCCGACAACGCGTCGGCTCGCGAGGTGATGCAGGATGACACGCTGAAGCTGATCGCCCGCGAGCTAGCCGAGAAGATCAGAGCCAAAGCGACGCTCGATTGGACTCGGCGTGAGACAGTGCGGGCCGATATGAGGCGGGCGGTGAAGAGGCTCCTGACGAAGTACGGCTATCCACCCGACCTCCAGCCGGCGGCGACGAAACTTGTACTTCAGCAGGCCGAAGTGATGGCCGAACGTACGGCTGCTTGAGTCAAACTGATAATTATCATGGCGTGCCCGCCTCCGGCCAACAGAAACGCCCTATTACGAGCAAACATCCAAGACATCATCAGCAATGAGTCGAGAACGCAGTGCCGCCAGTGACGGCGACAGCGTCTCTGTGAGCATGGCGGCCGTGTACGAGGGCAAGACCCCAGGTGCCCCGGAAAGGTCCGCCAGATAGGCTGATTGTACGACAATCGACTTAGATTCTGCACGCACGAGTGATGATCCGATTCCTCTCCAGTCTTTGAGAAGAAGGTCGTCGCCGTTGACCCTTGGACGAAGCACCTCGGCGTAACGCTTCCCCACTGTGTGGGGATTGAGCGGCTTCCCGGCCTCGTTCAAGAACATCATCTCGCTGCCCGCATCCCGTGCTCGGCGATACGCTGGGCAGGCTTCAAGAGCAGCAACTGCCTCTCGCCAGAGCGTGTGGCTCGACTTCCACTTTTTCTTGTTCTGGTGCCTCGACTTCCCCCGGATCTTCGAGAGGCTCGGGTGGCCGTTGTCATCCTCGACAAGATGAGCGAATTGAAGCTCAGCAAGATCTGCCTGTCGATACCCGCAGTTGAGGGCGAGGAGTAGGTAGCACCGCCATGTCTCGTCAGCAGCATCAAGCCAGCTTCGAAGTCGAACTGGATCATAATCGGGCACCACGTGAGTGACGTTCGTCGTCTTGAGCTTCTTATTGATATTGGACGGCAGGGAGTATCTATAATCACCTTCGTCGGCGGCCCACTCGATGAAGTCCTTCAATTCAGCTATGCGATTGCTCGCGGTCTTTGGCGAGAGATCCGAATCCCCGTACCAATAGTTTGCGATGTTGGCGATTGCTTGTCTGCCCACATCGTGGAGCGAAGAGTCAAGATTGACGCCCGGAACCTCAACCTCATGGCCGCCGCTGACCAGAGGCTTGCGAGCGTTGGCATCGACCACGTCGCCTGTGCCGCGTCCAAGACCGACTGATTGAAGGAGGCGGTCTCGGATCTCGATGGCTCGACTTTCGGACAATCCATCCACCTTCCGACCGATCCGGCCGCGAACATCGGCAAGGTAAACGTCAATCGCGCCGCCAAGCGACGTCTCCGCCTTCCCAAGGCGAGACACCTCCGCGACGCGACCCGAGCGGACATTGTGGGCGTCGATGGCGTTCGTCCCACGAACGACAGGCGTGGGCTGAAGAGATGCCGACAGGGCATCGCCGGCATCTTCGGTAGTCGTGGCAGCCATCAGCGGCTGCTCAGTGAGGATCGAGTCTGCCAGCCGAGCGAGCTTGGAGAGGACAATGTCGATCACCTTCTTCAAATCCTGCCCCACGATGTCGGCGTCGCAGCCCCGTTCCATGGCCGACAAGGCCGCGTCGGCGTATCTGGCGGCGTCCGCGCCGACATCGTCCAGCCACTCGATATACTGCTTGACCAGATCCGCGCGAAGATCATCGACCACGGCTGCCTTGGCTGCCTCATTGCCGACGAGACAAGTCGGATCAACGGCTGAATCCGGGAGCGGGGGCGAATCAGGCAGGCATGGGATCCAAAGTGCCGTCTTGCGACAGAAGCCTAAGTCCGGCCTTTGGGTAGAGGCCAAGACATACGCCGGCCCACCCGCCTTCCACTCTCGCTGGTATGCCTTCCACTGGTCGCGAAGCCGGGTCACATCAAGGCCGTCGGGAGGCCTGAATCGGCCGATCGTGCCGTCAGCTCGCATGAACCGTCCTACCTCAGGATTCCGACGTCGATCGTCACCGTGCGCCATGTCATCACTCTACGCCCTGTAACACAGCAGGGGATGCAGAATTTGTGGGAGCAGGGATGCAAATCCGGCCGATGCCGCCAACGTGTCTCCCAAGCATCGCGACACACGAAAGGCGGCCTAAACCCTTGTCCAGCAGAGATGTAGCAAGAAAAGCGGCCGCCCGCGTGGCGGCCGCTGGAAGAGCGGGTGAAGGGAATCGAACCCTCATCGTCGGCTTGGGAAGCCGGTGCTTTACCACTAAGCTACACCCGCGGCGCAACCTGCCCGCATCGGGGGAGGTCGGCCTCGAATGTAGGCCGGTGGCCGTCGCGGTCAAGCGGGAACGCCGCGTCCGGCGGACGAAATCGGGGGTCGGACACTCAAAGGTTGACGGACGCCGGTGGGTGGTGGCATAATCTGGCGTTACGGCCGTACATTGGCCGACGTTGCCGACCGGTTGCCCGCCTTGGCCTTCAAACTGAACATCCTCGAGTCGCTCGCTCGACAGGCCCGCTATGCGCCGCGGGGCAAGCGCCTTTCGCAGTTGGACGCCGCCGAGGCGTTCCTGCTCGAGGTCGACCCCGACCGCGCCTACCCCGTGGGCATGGTCGTCCACGCGATCACCGGCTACCGCCCCAAGCACGAGGACGCCGCCGCGGAGATTAACCCCGCCGAACTGCTGACGGGTGTCGCCCTTCAGCACGATCTGGGCCTCTTTCTCGAGCAGGTCAGCGACGACGCGAACCTGGCCGCGCTCGACCCGGCGCTGGCTGGCGAGCCGATCCTTGGCATCGACGACGTCTGCCAGCGGTTTGGCGTGACGAGCAAGACGATCCAGCGTTGGCGCCGCCGCGGACTGCCGGCGCGGCGGTTTCTCTTCGACGACGCCAACGGCGGCCGGGCGAAGAAGCGGGTGGGCTTTCGCCTGTCGTGCGTCGAGAAGTTCGTTGCCAAGCAGGATGGTGCCGCTGTCCGCCCGGCCGGCGTTGCGCCGTTGTCGTCCGCGGAGCAGGCGGCCCTTGTGACACACGCGCGGCGGCTGGTGGAGGCGGGGTATGACCGTCGGGAGATCGTGCGGCGTGTTGCTCTTCGCGCGGGGCGATCCGCATTGGCGGTGCTGCACACGCTCGAACAGCATGACCGCGTCCACGCGGATCGACCGGATCGACAGACGCTGTCGCACGCCGCCCCGGCACCCTCGAAAGTCGTTGCAGCCAAGCTGCGCGAGGCGTTGGAGCAAGGTGAAGGGCTTCGCACCGCCGCGCGTCGGCTCAAGGTCAGGGCAGCGACGGCCTACCGGGTGGTTCTCGAAGCAAAGGCGGAGAAGCTCGCGTCGGCGGCGGTCGGCTTCCACGACGACCCGCTCTACCACGCCGCAAACCCCGACGAGGCCGAGCGGCAGGTGAACCAACTGGTCGCCGCCGCCGAGCAGGCGATCGAGGCGGAGTCGAGCGACCCGCGCGATCGCCGGGCACCCAAGGGCCTGCCGCCGTACTTCATGGCGTTGTACGCGACGCCGCTGCTCACGCCCAGCCTCGAACGGGCGCTGTTCCTCGCGCTGAATTACCATCGCTTCCGGTTCGCGGAGCTGCGGCAAGCCCTTGACCCGCACCTGTGCCGCCGACGCGATTTGCAGCGCCTCGAACGGCATTTGGCAGCGTCTCGCGCGGTGAAGAATCGCATCGTGACCGCCAACCTGCGGCTGGTCGTCAGCGTCGCCCGCAAGCATGTTCGGCCGGGCCTAGATTTGATGGAGCTTGTCAGCGACGGCAATGTGGTGCTGATGCGTGCCGTCGACGGGTTCGACGTCCACCGCGGCTTCAAGTTCAGCACGTACGCCACGCTGGCATTGATGAAGGGGTACGCCCGCAGTGTGCCGGCGATGCAGGCGGACCAGGCGACGCCGCGCCTGCTGGGCGAGCCGGTGCAAACCGATCGCGCCCTCAACCGCGTGGCCGAGCTGGACGAGCTCGACCAACTGCTCGGCTGCCTGAGCCGTTCGGAGCGGCGGGCAATCAGCGATGCCTGGGGGCTGACGGCCGAATCAGACCGGATCACGAGCAAATCCGCCCGTCTCGCCGGCGAGCGGGCGCTTGCCAAGCTGCGCAAGGCCGCCGGGGTCTAAAGTGGGGCCGCGGGAGGGCACCCTTGGAGGAGTGGCAGAGTGGTTGAATGCACCGGTCTTGAAAACCGGCGGGCCAGCGATGGCCTCGCGAGTTCGAATCTCGCCTCCTCCGTTTTTGCGATCACCGACTTAGAGCGATCGAAGCTTGCTCGTAGCGGACCAAACCGCGTTGCCACGCAACGCTGGCCCGGCTTTGCGTGGTCTGATTGGCGTTCGACCCCGACCAGCGTTGCGTTGGAGCTTATTGCATCGAGCAGATCGTTCTGGCGTGGCGGACGGCGAGCTTGGCAGTCACCCATGCCGTCACCCGACGCGACCCGCGCGTCCACGGCGGCAGGTGCGTGAGCCCGCCGCCGAAGTTGCAGAGGGTTGCAGAGGGTTGCAGAGGTTGGCGAACGCCCGCTCGACGAGCCCGCGGCGAGCCATCAGCTTCCCGGCCATCGGGTGGCGCAGCCTGGCCATCGGGTGGCGCAGCAGCCGCAGGCCCCGCTTGCGGTGCGCGCCCGCCCGGCCGCGATGGGCGTTGCGGCCGGGCCGCTTGGCCTTGGGGGACTTGCGGCAGGCCACGAAGCTGCACGAAGCTGCACGAAGCTGCACGAAGCTGCACGAAGCTGCACGGCGCGTGCCCCGGCGGCCGCGTAGAGGTTGCTGCTGCCGTAGAGCTTGTCGCCCAGCAGCACCCCTGTGGCCCGGCGGCAGGCGGTCGAGCAGGCGGTCGAGCAGCCGCGTGGCGGTCGTCTGCTCCACCTGGTTCATGGGACCGACCTCGAACGAGATCACGCCGCGTAGGTCCCGCGTAGGTCCCACGTAGGTCCCGCGTAGGTTCCGCGTAGGTTCCGCGTAGGTTCCGCGTAGGTCGGCGATGGCCAAGAGCTTGTACCCCCTGGCCCAGCCTCGGGCTGCCCCTGGCCCAGCCTCGGGCTGCCCCTGGCCCACGTGGCGCCGCACTTGCCGTCGCCGCTGTCGGCGTCGCCGCTGTGGCCGTTGATCGCCAGCCCCTTGGCGTCGACGACCGCCGCGGGGCCGCCGCCGCCGCCGCGCAGCCCCGCCAGGTGCGTTTCGACCTCGGCCAGCAGCCCCCTCGCCCCCCGGCGTGCGCAGCCGGCGCGGCACCGGCGTGGCCGTCGCTTGGTGCGCTTGAGGAGCGCTTGAGGAGCAGGGGGTACAATGCTTTGCACAGGTCGCGTTCCACGATCCGCTTCATGACGAGCTCCGGGTAAGAGGTCGTCGCTGTCGTGGGCAATCTGTCTTTGGCGCAACAGCTTACAGGCGGTGGCGTAAGAAGCTCCGTGGCAACGCGGCTTGGGCGCGAGGCGGACGCGACGGTTAAGATTCGGAAGTGTCGAGTTGATGCAAATGATGGCCGGCGGTCGATGCGGTACGCATGACAGCATCTGATGGGGTCGGCGGCGCGAAGCGGACGTTGCTCGCCAAGATCGAGAGCGACTTGGACGATCAAGCCGCTTCGGTGATCGTGGACATCGTTGACGCGGTGTGCGAGGAGGCGGTCGCAGAGGTCTACGACCACGCGGGCCTCATCACGCCGAAGTTTGCCGAGAACATCCTTCGTCGCCTCCAGGTCCATCACGCCACGGCGGGCGAGAAGTTCAAAAAGACGCCGTTCGAGTACGCCTTCGAGCGGGCCAACCGCGCTGAAGGCCGCGAAGTCAGCGACACGGCCGCAGGCAACACGACCGCTTCAAGCTGGGACGTGAAGGTCGGCGACAAGCGGTTTTCGTTGAAAACAGAGGCTGAACGCTCGCTCTCGACGGCGGGGGCCAAGCGGACGGGCAAGAGCGGAACCGCGATCAAGGTCTCGAAGCTGATGGAGATGCGGGACATCCGCGACCTCGTCACGCCGGAGCAGGTGGTCGAGAAGGGCCTGACAGCCGTACTGAAACACCTCGGCGAGTACGACCGGATGCTGACGCTTCGCGGTTACGACGTGAATGTACCGTTCAAGGGCGTGCGGTACGACCTGTACGAGTTCCCGCTCGACGCCCTCCGTGAGCACATCGGCCAAGTTTCCGCTGAGGAGGTGGAACGTACGAAGTCGAGGAAGAAGTCGAAAGACGGTGAGGGGCCGCTCGGCAGTTGGAAGGTCCACGTCGTGGACGGTGAGGGAGAGCCGCTGTGCGACCTCGTGTTTGACGCCAGCGTGGAGAAGGTGACGCTCCGAGGTCTGCCCGTTGCCCGGTGCGACTTGCTGGCCCACTGGGTCATCAAGTCGAAGGTAGAGGATGACGAGGACGCCTAGAACAGCGTCTGTCGCGTGTCATCGGCCACCAAGTCGTCCGCCTGGAGCGACGTGCCCGGTAGGATGCACTCGCGCAGGTCGGGCCTCTGCCCCGTGAGCGTCCAGTGGCAGGCGTGGGCGATCTGGAATGCGATCAGCGGGGGCACGGCATCGCCGACGTGGCGGTAGCCGTTGGCGAGCGACCCGGCGGCGAAGTGGTAGTCGGACGGGAAACCGTTGAGCAGGCCCATCTCCCGGAGCGTGACGAGCCGGTCCTGCTCCGGGTGGCTATACCGCCCGTTGCCGGCGTGGGCGCACTCTCGCTTGATCGTCGGGGCCGGGCGGTCCCACGCCATACGGCCATATACGTCGGGATGGTTGCCGAGCTTCCCGGCCTCGGCGTGACGGATCATGGCGGGCGTCATCAGCCGCTCGGCATCGGGATGGCCGATGAGGTGTCGCCACGATCCTCCGTCGCGGGGGATGGCACGCAGCCGTTCCCGGTTGAGTTCGCCCATGCCGGGCGAGACGTGCGCCGGGTCGTTCGAGTGCGGCGTCCCGGCCTCCACGACGGGCAGACCGCCGATGGCGCGGCGAACGGTCGTCGCTTCGCGGGCGACGCGGTGGTTCGACCACAGGTCGTCCAGCGTCCGCAGCGTTAGGCCGTGCTCGCACGCGAGCAGCAGCGCCCGCTCTCTGACTTGCGGCAGGCCGAACTTCGACAGGACGTGGACCGATGCTTCGGCGTCGTAGCCGAGGTCGTTGAGCCGCCGGAGCAGGCCGTCGAGATGATCGCGAAAGTTGCCGTTGACCAGCTCGCGGGCGTTCTCCATCACGAGCACGCGCGGCCTCATCGCCTCAACAAAGTCGCCGACCCTGCCGACGAGGCCGTTGCGGCGGTCATCGCGTAGGTGGTTGGCGTTGACGGCGCGGCTGAACCCCGTGCAGGGGGCGCAGGCGATCAGCACGTCGAGCGAGCCGCGACCGACGCCCGCCTCGCTCATCAGGTCTTCGGGGCCGTACTTGAACAGGTCGCGGTCGAACGGCTCGATGCCGATGTTGGCGGCATAGGTCGTGTTGCACTCCAGCGACCCCACGCCGCCGCTCGGTTTGCCCACCTGCCGGTCAACGGCAAATGTCGGCGCGAACGAAGGGTGCGCGACGAACCCGTAGCTCATCCCGCCCCCGCCGGAGAACAAGTCGCCGAACGTGAACGTGTTGGCCGCCAAGGACGTGACGGCCCATCGAGTTGATTCGCTGGTGCCCAACCCGGACAATCTACCCCCTGCATTTCGCTTCCGCACCTTTACTGGCATCAGGATTCTGCCTTTCCATCTTTACCATCGCCCGCCTTCTTCGACTCATACTTATCGCGGGGAAGGGTTTGGTCGATCCCGAGGAAACGGTCGAGGGCGTCCATTAGCTTGCATTCCTTCTCCTGCTCCACGGCGTCCTCCTCGTCGGGGTCGAGCATCTCGTCATCCGCCGGATCACGGTTCTCCGGCGGCTCGTCGTGGGGCGTCTTCGACACCCGCGAGTATAAGAGTGACGCCGACCCGGTGTCGTTCAAGCCAATCCCACGACACCCCACGTCTGCTGCCGGTACGGCAAACGCTTGTGGTTCATGTCGAGCATGAGCATGTCCAAGCGCTCGGGATCACGGACGTGCCGGGCGTTCCAGCGGTACTCGAACTCGGCGAGGTAGCGGTGAAGGTGCTTGACGGTGCAGGAGTGAAACGTGCCGTAAAGCCCGCGTTTGAGCAGGGCGAACACGCTCTCGGCAGTGTTGTTGTGCAGCTCTGGGTCGCTCGCGCTGACGTACTCACCGATGCTGTGGTTGACACTCTCGTGCCCGCCGAGCATCCTCTGGCCTACCGGCCGGTAAAGTTGAAGTTGGTCAGTCACCAGACGGCTGTTCGGATCGACAGCCCGCGTCACCTCATCACCGAGCGTCTGCGCTGTCATCCGTCGTGGCGTCACCCGCATCCGAACACGCCCTTGTCGCTCGACGGCAGCGAAGACGGGCTGACGAGTCGTGCCACGTCCTCGCGGATTCGATCCACGATGCCTGGCCGACCGCCGACGTAGGTTTCATCAGCCTCAACGGTCAAGCCTTCACCACCGAGAAGCACGTCGTCATCGACCTGCATGGCTCGCCGGACGCGATGGAGCAAAATAATGCGGTCTGGTAATGAACCGCCAGTTCACGCTCGATCTGCTTGGCGGAAACCCCCTTCTTCGACGCCACGACCCGCCCAAAGACGTGAACCCACTTGTGGAGGGGCAAGCGGCTCTCCTCCATCACAGTACCAGTACGGACGGTAAACATCCGTTTGCAGCCGCGACACCGCCACCGGAAGTCCCGGTTGCGCTCGCCACTACGGGTCTTCATCTGAAGACGTCAACGTCGCCACAGCGCGGACAGCACGATTCACCACGCCAACGTCGCTTTTCGATGAACTCAACGGCGACATCCTCGTTCGAGGCCGCCTGCCGGATGATCTTCAACGCTCGCCTGTGAGCCTGATCCATCGCATCTCCCTTGACTTCCGAAGGGAAAGTGTTAGGGTATTGCGCGGGTGCCGGCTAAGTCACCGCACGTTCGGCGATGACTGGTCGAGCGGGGTGACGCAGCGTCGTTCTCGTCGCCCCTACGCGGGTTCTCGATGCAGCTCGGATGCCACCCGCCGACGCGAGGAAGGTAGGAATTGCATTCCTGTCGGCCCCAGACTGGTCTAGCCTGCCCGTTGTGCAGGCATGAGCGCGTAGTTACGAGCCTGCAAGCTCCCCGGCTTGCGCGTCGAGCAAGCGAAGCCAGCAGCCGAATGCACGCTTTTCAGGCATGCCCGCACCGGGTATGGTTGCCGGTGCCAATGCGTCGAGACTGCATCGTGAACCATCGCGTACGTAAACCATTGACTGTAAGCTGTTCAGGTAGAGGGAGCGAAAATTTCAGGACAGATCTCCCCCGTTGGCACGCTGTTTTCTCAACAATCTCCCGAGTGGAGATTACGCAGCACACAAATGCACACAGGATGATCGTCAGAATCGATTGATACCAAGCCTCCTCAGAAAACTGGCGCCGGTTCCTCCTCCTCGCCGGCGTCAGGGTTTCGATCCTCCTCCGCACGGGCGGCCCTTCCTCCTCCTCGGGGCCGCCCGTTTTTAAACCACCGGCGAGACACGACCGTTCGCCACGATTCCTCCTCCGCAGCCGGCACCCGCCTCCTCCTCTCGGGTGCCGGCTTCTTTGCGCGCTGAACCACCCCCGCTTTGGGGAGCGGGGCACCTGTAACAGCTTTCCGCACGTCTAATCGCGCCAAGCTCGCTCCGGTTTTAGCCGCCTGCGGCAGCGGGCGCTGCGGGTCGGCCGTTCAGAAGCGCCCGCTCCCGCAGGCGGCTAAAAGTGGAGCCCGTTCGAGCAGGTCGCCTCGACGCTGCTTTACAGCGCGTCGATTTGGCTCGCCAAGTTGCGGAAGGTTGTCGTCTTGTTGTCGAACGTCAGCTTCACCGTGCCGGTCGGCCCGTTGCGTTGCTTGGCGATGATGACCTCGGCGATGTTGTCGGGCACGAAGTCCGGCTCGGTCTGCTTGTAGTAGTCCTCGCGGTGCAGCAGCATGACCACATCGGCGTCCTGCTCGATGGAGCCCGATTCGCGGAGGTCGCTCATCCGCGGCCGGTGGCCGTCGCGGCCCTCGCTTTGACGGTTGAGCTGGCTCAGGCAGATGACCGGGATGTTCAGTTCACGGGCGATGCCCTTGATGCCGCGGCTGATCTCGGTGATCTGCTGCTGCCGACTCTCCACGCCGGCCGTGCCATCCATGAGCTGCATGTAGTCGATCATGATCATGCCGATGCCACGCTGCAGCGCCAGCCGCCGGGCCTTGGCGCGCAGGTCCATGATCGTCAGGCCGGGCGTGTCATCGACCCAGATCGGGAACTTGCTCAGCTCGTGGACCATCATCGCGAGCTTTTGATATTCCTCGTTGCGCAGCATGCCTTTGCGCACGCGTTGCGAGTCGATGTTTGCCCGGCTGCACATCATGCGCTGGGCGAGTTGCTGCTTGCTCATCTCGAGGCTGAAGACGCCCACGGGGATCTTCTTGGCCGCCACGTTCTCGACGAGGTTCATCGCCAACGCCGTCTTGCCCATGCTCGGCCGGGCGGCGACGATGATCATCTCGCCCGCCTGCAACCCGTGCAGCATGTCGTCGAGGTCGATGAAGTCGGTCATCACCCCGGCCCGGTTCTTGTCCTCGATCATCTCGTAGACGGATTCCGCCACGCTGCCGAGGCTCGCAATCTCGCCCGTGACCTTTTGCTGCGCGAGGTCGAAGATGCGCTTCTCCGCCCGGTCGACGACCTGCTCGACCGTCTCGTGCGGGCTGTAGGCGTCTTGGAGGGTCTTGTTGCTCGCGTCGATAAGCGAGCGCAGCATCGCCTTGTCCCGAACAACCTGCGCGTAGTGCAGCGCGTGCGCGGCCGACGGTACGCTGCCGAGGATTTCGGCGATCGCCGAAGTGCCGCCGATCTCGTCGAGCAGTTGCCGCTTCGAGAGCTCGTCGCGCAGGAGGACGGCGTCGATCGGCTTGTTCTGGTTCCAGAGCTCGACGAGGGCGTCGAAGATGATCTGGTGGTCGGCGAGGTAGAAGCTGGCGCGGTCGATCTTCTGGACGATCTCGCCGATCGCGTCCTTGTCGAGCGTCATGCTCGCCAGCAGGCAGGCCTCGGCCTCGATCGCGTGGGGCGGCAGCCGGCCGGCGAGGGGGTCAGCGGACGGCCCCTCGGCGTCAAACGCCCGCCCATTCGCGCGGCCGTTGGAGGAGCGGGCGGATTTGGAGGCGTCAGTGGCGGAGCGGATCATGTGAGGTATATCTGCGAAGCGGCGATGCGAACATTAACCGAACCCGGTCAACGCGGGCAAGGGCCGGTCGGGCGGAATCGTGGAGGCTACCCCACGGACGCCAACGGCCCGGCGGAAGTTCCGCCGGGCCGCCAGGTTGTTCACGATGCGGACGATTCAGCGTCGCCGCCGCAGGGCGATCAGGCCGAGCAGGCCCGCGGCGCCGGCCGAAAGGGGCTCGGGGACGGCAGTTGCCGACATGGCCAGTCCATCAAAAATCAGATTCTGCCCGCCGCCGGTGTTTGCGTTGCCAAAGCCGAGGAAGGAGACCGGGCCACTGCCGACGAGGCTGCCGCTCACGGTGTTAGTCACACCGTCGTCAAAGTTTTGGCCGGTGAGCGAGTAGGTTCCCGCCGCCGTGTCAAAGGTAAGGTCGAACCGGATCGTGTCGCCCGTCACGCTGTTGTCTGCCCCCGACACGTCAAGCGTCTCGGTGCCGCCGTTGACGACGATCGTATCGTTCAGGCTGTTGCCGATCAGGCCAAACCGCAGGATGGCATTCGAATCGTTGAAAGCACTGCCGGCTGCCGTCTTGAGGGAGAAGCCGCTTTCGCCGGCGTTGTTGTTCACATCGAAGCGGGCGAACACGGTGTAGGTCCCGTCGACCGCCGCCCGCTCAAGTGGACGTGCGATGTCGTAGCGACTGCTGCCGGAGAAGATTCCAAACGATCGGGTGCCGGTGACTTGGCGACCTCCCGTCTCGAGGAACCGCCCGCCCCCGCCGTTCAACTCGACCCAGGAGTCGAACTCCACGCCACCATCGTCCGAGAGATCCCACCCGTCGTCGTAGACAGCGTTGTTCGCGTCATCACTCGCCGCGATGGGGGCGGCGTATAGCGGGGCGGCGGCGGCGATAACAAGGCCGAAGCCAAGGCAGGACCAGGACGTGCTGTAGCGCATGTATCTTCTCCGAACGGACGGGTTGAACGGTTAGCCATCCCAATCCTACCGCGAAACGTCAGCAATTGCCAGACGCCTTTCCTCAACGGTGGACATGCTCCTGACTCACGCCCGTGGCGCGGCGGCCTCGGCTTGACGTTCGGCCTCCTCCTGGGCGGCGAGGGCCTCCTCACGCTCCTTCGCCTCGCGGGCGTACTCCTCGATCGCCTCCTGGCTCTCGGCGTCGGCGGTCACGATCACGGTGATCTCCTGGATCAAATCGTCCGCAAATCGCACGTCGGCCGTGAACGTGTCGACGCTGTCGATCTTGCCGTGCAGGTTGATCTCGTCGGCCGTGATCTCCACGCCCTCGTGCTCGGCCATGCCGGCCTCGCTCAAGCCGTGGGCGATGTCGCTGGCGCCGACGCTGCCGTACAGGTGGCCGCGCTCGTTCGCCCGGCGGACCAAGCTCAACTCGTACCCCTCGAGCTTCTGAAGCAACGCCTGCTGCTTCTCGCGCCGCTCGGATTCCAAGCGCTCGTACTCCTTGCGCTTGCCCTCGATGCGCTCGAGATTCGTCGGCGTCGGCGCGATCGCCAAGCCGTGCGGGACAAGGTAGTTGCGGGCGTAGCCGGCCTTGACGTTGACGACGTCGCCGACTTTGCCGAGGTGGCGGATCGTTTCGTTCAACAGCAGCTTGACGCTGCGGTCGGCAACCTTCTTCTTCTTGCGGGAGAGTCGGCTCATGGGTGGGGGGTCAGGAGTCCTGGAAAGGCTCGTGTCCCGGCGCGGGAAGGACGCCGGTTAGGCCAGGGTGGGAAAGGATGAAGGCGGAAGGATGAAGGATGAACCGGAGGGAGAGTCAGAGGCCGAGCGTTCTGGCTCGGGTTCATCCTTCATCCTTCTGCCTTCATCCTTTCTGCTAAAACGGAATGTCGTCCTCGCCGAAATGTTCCTCGTTGTCGAACGGGGCATCGGCGGGTTGTTTTTGGTCCTGATCGTCGGCCGGCGGGGCGTTGCGGGAGCGGTTGGCGTAGGAGCCGCCACCACCACCACCCCCTCCCGACTGTCGCTCACCGCCGCCACGGCTGCGGTTGCCGTAGCCTCCGCGGGAGTTGCCGTCGTCGTCGCCGCCGCCCCCACCGCCGCCGGAGTCGTCGCGGCCGCCGATGAACTGGAAGTTCTCAATGACGATCGTGTGCTTGCTCCGCTTGCCGCCGCCCTGCTTGTCTTCCCAGGTGTCGAGCTTGAGCCGCCCCTCGATGAAGATCGGCTTGCCCTTCTGGCAGTACTGGTTGATGACCTCGGCGGTCCGGCCAAAGGCGGTGCAGTCGACGAAGAGCACGTCCTCGCGGTCCTGCCCGTCGCCGGTGCGGTACTTGCGGTTGCACGCCAGCCCGATCTCGCAGACGGCCGTCTGCGAGGGCAGGTACTTCATCTGCGGGTCCCGCGTGAGGTTCCCCATCAGCATCACTTTGTTGAAGCTCGCCATCGCGATTCAGGTTAGGGTGAAGTGTGGGGAGGTGCAAGCGGGCTCAAGCCTGATCGGCACCGCCGCCGGGAATCTCCGCTTCGCTGGCGACGTCCTCGTCATCGGAGTCATCATCACCCTCGGGCGCGGCGGCCGGGCGGCGGATGGGGCGGCCTTCCTCGTCGACCTCGCCCTTGGGCTCGGGCTTCTGCGGCTCCATGTTCTCGACCTCGGCGGCCGACAGGTGGCTGGCATCGGTGATCAGGCAGCGCAGCACGGTGTCGTTCAGGTTCACCTCGCGCTCGATCGCCCCGACGTTGCCGGGATCGATTTCAAAGAAGCTCAGCAGGTAGAGCCCGCGGGTCTGCTTGTCGACCTCGTAGGCGAGCTTGCGGTCGTCCCACTTCTTCAGGACATGAACGGTGCCGCCGTGCTTCTCGATGAAGCCGCGGACGATGCCGCTGGCCTCGTCGACGTTGCTGGTGCTGGCGGTGCCGAAGAGGAACAGGCCTTCGTAGTTGCGGGTGTCGTTGTCAGCCATGGGTCGTTTGCTCCGTGGAAGCGGGCGTTGGGCCGCTGCCGAGCCGAGCTCGGCGAAGCGTGAGAAAGGAAGTGGGGTCGGCAGTCTAGGCGGGGATGAGGAGGTGGGAGCGGGGGAGGTGGGACGTGGGCAGAGTTTGAACGCCAAACTGATGACAGAGCGGGTTTCGAGCTTCTGGCCACGGTCCCGCTCTCACCTCCCACTACTCGTTGAACAAGTTCATCGCCCGGTCCGCGCCGTGTTCGATCCAGGTGACGCAGCAGGCGGCAGCTTTGGGGAGGGCGGCGTCGATGTCGGCGCGCTGGGCATCGTCGAACTTGCCCAGCACGTAATCCTTGCCGGCGACAGGGGGCGGCGGGCTGTCGACGCCGATGCGCAGGCGGGCGTACTCGCTGGTGCCGAGGGCCCGTTGGACATCGCGCAGGCCGTTGTGCCCGCCGTGGCTGCCGTTGGCGCGCAGGCGGAGCTTGCCGGCGGGGAGGGCGAGCTCGTCGACGATGGCCAGCACGTCGGCCGGCTCGATCTTGTAGAACTTCGCCGCCTGCTGCACGCTGCGACCGCTGAGGTTCATGAAGGTCAGCGGCTTCATCAGCAGCACCTTCTCGCTCCCGGCCGACGTGTCGAGCGTTCCCTCGAAGCACAACGCCTCGAACCGGCTGCGCGCCAGCCGGTCGAAGTCCCCGCGCGGCGCCCACGCCAACTTGTCGGCCAGCGTGTCAATCACCTCGAACCCAACATTGTGCCGGGAACCGACGTACTCGCGTCCGGGATTGCCTAGGCCGGCGAGGAGGCGCATGGGGGGAGGGAGCTAGGAGTCAGGAGCTAGGGAGCGCGGACATTCAGGTCAGGTGGTGATGCCCGCGGCGAGCCAGACGAAGGCGAGGTAGTTGGCCGCTTTCTTCTCGTACCGCGTGGCGACGCGTCGGCAGGCCTTGATGCGGCCGAAGAACCGCTCGATCATGTTCCGCCGCCTGTACCGCACCGGGTCGTGGGTCCGGCCGGTGTTGCGGCCGCGGTGAGGCTTGATGCAGCCCCGGCCGCCGGCCTGCTCGATCAACCCGTGGTTCTCGAGGCTGTCGTAGGCGGCGTCGGCGACGACGTGGCGTGGCCGCAGGCCGTCGATCAACGCCGGGAGCATCGGGCAGTCGCCGTCGTTGCCGGGCGTGAGGATCAGTCGCCGCGGGCGGCCCCGGCCGTCGGTGGCGGCGTGGAGCTTGCTGCTGAGCCCGCCGCGGCTGCGCCCCAGGCACCGTCGCCGGTCGGCGGCGTCTTTTTTTCGTCGGCGAGCCGCCGGCCGGTCGAGGCGGTCGGGTGGGCCTTGATGCTCGTGCTGTCGATCTGGAGCTCTTCGGCTGCCCCGCCGGCCAAGTCCTGTCCCAACGCCTGTCCGACCCGCTCCCACACGCCCGAAGCGGCCCAGCGGTCGTACCGCTTCCAGACCGTGTTGGGCTTGCCCAACCGCGGCGGCAGGTCGGCCCAGGCGGCACCGGTCTTGAGCACCCAGAGGCAGGCATCGACGAAGGTGCGGTTGTCGGCCGCGGTGCGGCCGGGGTCGGTGGCCTTGCCCGGCAGCAGGTGCTCGATCCGCGCCCACTGTGCGTCGGTCAGCTCGTGGCGTCGTCTCATCTCGTCATGCTGCCGCCACGGCCCAAATCGCGCTACGCCTGAATGTCCGCGCTCCCTAGGAGCTAGTCAGAAGCCGGAGGCCGGAGCCGAGTCTGGATCTGACTAGCTCCTGACTCCTAGCTCCTGGCTTCTTCTGCACAGTCACGCATTCTGATCCGCGATTTCCTCGGCGTTTTCGCCGGGTTGGACGGCGGTCTGCTTGTCGCCGATGACCTCGGGCTCGGCGCCGTCCTCGGGGGCGACCTCCTCGTCCTCGGCGC
This sequence comes from Tepidisphaeraceae bacterium, assembly GCA_965214125.1. Taxonomy (GTDB): domain Bacteria; phylum Planctomycetota; class Phycisphaerae; order Tepidisphaerales; family Tepidisphaeraceae; genus CBDCBA01. The sequence goes on along the minus strand of CBDCBA010000024.1, from coordinate 188,262 downwards.
GGATCTTCTTGGCGGCGACCATCGCGATGGTGAAGTCGGCGTCGTGCGGCGGCAGCTTGCTGCCGGCGGGGAGCTCGATCTCGCTCACGTGGACCGCGTCGCCCACGCCCAGGCCGCTGACGTCGATGCGGATCTCGTCGGGAATGTCACGCACCTTGCAGATGACCTCGAGCGTGTCGCGCATCTGCGTGAGGATGCCGCCTTCGAGTGCGCCCTTGGCCTCGCCGATGAGGTGGAGGCGGACGTCGCTGTGGACCTCTTCGTCGAGGTTCACGCGGAAGAGGTCCAGGTGCAGGATTGTGTCGCCGAGGTGGTTGTACTGCACGTCCTTGACCAGCACCTGCTCGGTGGCGCCGCCGTCGAGCTTGAGCTCGATGACGTGGGCGCCGCGGCGCAGCGCCTCGACGGTGGCCTTCTGCGGCAGGGCGACGTTGGCGTTCTGCTCGCCGTGGCCGTAGATGACGGCCGGCACGTGGCCATCGCGACGAAGGCGGCGGCTGTCGCGGGTGCCCTTGTTCTGGCGGGAGGCGGCGTCGAGGGTGAAGGTCTGGGTGCTCATGGGTTACAAGTTGAAAGTGACGAGTTGAAAGTTGAAAGGCCCGAGCGGTCAGCGCGGCCGGCTGCCCTTTTGGAACAGGGCGCTGACGCTGCGGTTTTCGTGGATGCGCCGGATTGCCTCGCCCAGCAGGGGGGCGACGCTCAAGACCGTGAGGCGGTCCTGGATCGGGGCACACTTGGCGCCGTCGTGCGGAATCGTGTCGGTGATCGCCAGTTGCGTGAACTCGCACGCCGCCAATCGCTCGATGGCGGGGCCGGCGAAGACGCCGTGCGTGGCGGCCATGTAGATGTCGCCCACGCCGTTGTTCTTCAGGATGTTGATGGCGCTCGCGACGGTGCCGGCGGTCGAGATCATGTCGTCGACCATGACCACGGTCTTGTCGCGCACGTCGCCGATGATGTGGACGGCCTCCGCCTGCTCGCCGCTGTAACGCCGCTTGTCGATAATGCTCAGCGTCCCGCCGTGCCGGTCGGCGTACATCTGGGCACGCTTGACGTTCCCGACATCCGGGCTCACGAACGCCCAGCCGTGGTCTCCCTTCATGCCAAGGCTCTCGAACCACCCGCCGAAGACCGGGCCGGCCGTGAGGTGATCGACGGGGATGTCGAAAAAGCCCTGCACCTGGGCGGCGTGCATGTCGACGCTGACCACGCGATCGCACCCGGCGCGCTCGAGCAGGTTCGCGACGAGCTTGGCCGTGATTGGCACGCGGCCCTCGTCCTTGCGGTCCTGGCGGGCGTAGCCGAAGTAGGGCATAACGGCCGTCACGCGGCCGGCGCTGGCACGCTTGAGGCAGTCGATCCAGATGAACAGCTCCCACAAGTGCTCGTGGGCGGGGGCGCAGGTTGGCTGGATGACAAAGCACTCCTTGCCGCGCACGTCGTCCATCACCTTGACGATGATCTCGTCGTCGGGAAACGACACGACCTCGGCGCGGCCCAGCGTGACGCCGAGGAAGTCGGCCACCTTGCCCGCCAACGCCGGGTTGGCGCGGCCGGCGAAGAGGCGAATGTCCGGCGGCCTCGGGTCGCTCACGCGAGACCTCCCAAGGTCCCCGACATCGCCGCGCGATCCGGATTGCCGGCGACCGATTCTCCCTCGCTGATCACCGCGTCGTCGGCCACGTAGGCGAAGGGCCCGATCGTGCAGCCGGGGCCGATGGCCGCGCCCTTGCCGATGTAGCTGAACGGCAGGATCGTCGCGTCCTGCCCGATCGTCACGCCGTGCTCGATTACGACCGTCGCCGGGTGCGGCACGCCGACGCCGTTGGCCATGTGCTGCTCGAGGATGCGTCCCTGCATCACGCGGCCGGCCTCGGCGAGTTGGGCGCGGTTGTTGGGCGCCACAATGTCATCCGGGCCGATGCAGCTCACCGCCAGCACACGGCCGCCGGCATTGCGGGTGATCTCGAAGACGTCCGTGAAGTAGTACTCGCCCTGGGCGTTGTCGTTGCTCAGCCCGTCGAGCGCGTCGGTCAGGCCACGGACCGTGCCCATCGTGATGCTCGGGAAGACCTCGGTCACGGCCGCCTCCTCGGGCGAGGCGTCGGCCTGTTCGACAATCTTCACGAACGCGCCGCCGTCGTCGCGGATCACCCGGCCGTAGCCGAAGGGATTGGGCACGACCGCCGTCGCCATGCTGATCGCCGCGCCGGCCTCGCGGTGCTCGTCCACGAGCTGCTTCAGCGATTCGCCGCGAATCAGCGGCAAGTCGCCCGCGAGCACGACCACGTCCCCCTCGTCCGGCAGCGCCGGCACGGCCGTCATCACGGCGTGGCCGGTGCCCAGCCGCTGGGTCTGCTCGACGAACGCGATGCGCTGGTCGCCCCCGAAGGCGTCGACGATCTGCTCTTTGCCGTGACCCACGACGAGGACGGCCTTGTCCGCGCCGGCGTCGAAGGCGGCGTCGAGGATGTACGCCAGCATCGGCCTGCCGCAAACGGGGTGCAGCGGCTTGGGCAGGGCGGACTTCATCCGCTTGCTCTGGCCAGCGGCGAGGATGACGGCGGTGAGGGACATGCAGAAAGGATGAAGGATGAAGGCAGAAGGATGAACCTGAGCCAGAATCAGAGGCGAACCCCTCGGGTTCATCCTTCATCCTTCTGCCTTCATCCTTTCCGGCAGTTACCCCGCAGGGATTCGAACCCCGACTAGCTGTACCAAAAACAGCTGTGCTACCGTTACACCACGGGGTAGTGATGCGTGTTTGCTGCGCGAACGCGCGAGAGGCGGCCGACGGGCCGGGGGCGGAAGGGGCCGTCTACCCTCCCGGCGTTGGCGTCAACGCGCGGGCCTCTCGACGGCGGGCGGCATCCTAGGGCGGCCGCGGATGGGGTCAACTCGCCGGTGACCGCTCGATCCGCCCGTTCGCCCGCTTCGCGATTCGGTTGGCCAGGCTGCGTTCGAGCGAGGCGTCGCGACCCGACACGTACCAGCCGCGCGTCGTCTCACGGCGGCCGAGTTCGTCGCGCCGGAACGAGCCGTTGCCGAGAATGCGCGTGTAGTCGGCCGCATTCGTGACCGGACGCTCGCCGCGCACCTCGCGCTCCACGAGCACGACGGGCGTGAGCCGAAACGCCTCCTCGCCCTCGATCGGCTCGATCGTGAACCGCAGCGACCGCCGCACCGTCGACAGCGACGCCTCAAGGACGGCGGCAGGGGAGCGGAGCAGGCTCGTCTCGTCCCGCCAAGGCTCGTACCACTGGCCGCTGACCTGCGTTTCGGTTACGAGCAGCCCGCCGCGGTAGTCGCTCATGCCGACGGCGAAGCCGAAGCGGTCGGCGGCATCCTGCGCGGCGTCGAACAGGCTGGCGTAGTCGTCCGCGACCACGGCGGCGGCGGCGGGGCGATCCACCCAGAACTCGGCCCGGCCCGCCTTCGGGTCGTCGTTCCACGCCGGTCGCTGCGAGCAGCCAGCAAGGAGAAGCAACCCGAAGAGCGACGCCGCGAGGGTTACGGCTCGCACGGGTCCTCCTCGCCGTGGCCGACCGTGTGGATGATGATGCCGTTCATCGTGCCCGCCGCCCCGATGCTGCGGCCGGCGACGACCACGATGCGATCTCCCTTGCCCGCCAGGTTCTTGTCTTGCACAAGGGCGTCGACGTCGCGGACGAGCGCTTGCAGGTTGGCGGGGCGGCCCATCGGCATCGGCGTGACGCCGTAGTGCAGGGCCATCTGCCGCAGGCGGGTGGCGTCGGCGCTGAGGGCGATCACCGGCAGCGGAAAGCGTTGCTTGGCGAAGAGCCGCGCCGTGTCGCCGCTGTGGCTGTAGACGACCACCAGCCGGCACTCGATCGCCTCGCACAACCGCCGCACGGCCTTGGCGGCGGCGCTGCTGACGACCAGGCTGCCCGCTTCGGTCGCCCCCTCGCCGCGCGGACGCTGGCTCAGCAAATACTCCTCGGCCGCCTCGGCGACGTGGCGCATCACGTGGACCGCCCCGACCGGGAACTTGCCCACGCTCGTCTCGCCGCTGAGCATGCAGGCGTCGGTGCCGTCGAAGATCGCGTTGGCCACGTCGCTGACCTCGGCCCGCGTGGGGCTGGGATTGTCGACCATGCTCTGGAGCATCTGCGTCGCGACGATGGCCGGCTTGCCGGCGCGGCGGCAACGCTCGATCAGGTCCTTCTGAATCAGCGGCACGCGGGCCAGGTCCATCTCCACGCCCAGGTCGCCGCGGGCGACCATCAGGGCGTCGCTGGCCTTGAGGATGCGGTCGATGTCCGCCACGGCCTCGGCCTTTTCAATCTTGGCGATGATGTCGATCGTGCTGTCGCGGTAGGTCAGGTGCTCGCGCAGTTGCTCGATGTCCTTGGCCGTCCGCACGAACGAGAGGGCCAGGTAGTCGAGGCCGTTGGCGACGGCCCAGTCGACGCAGGCCCAGTCGCGTTCGGTGATGCTGGGCAGGTTCAGGGCGGTGCTGGGCAGGTTGATGCCCTTGCGCGTCTTCACGACCCCGCCCGCGCTGCAGCGCAGGACGATGCGATCGGGCCGGTCGGGGTCGCCCTCTTTGCGCAAGCAGACAAAGCGGAGCAGGCCATCTTCAATGAGAACGCGGTCGCCGATGTTGACGTCGTCGAGCAGGCCGGGGTAGGTGCAGCTCACCGTGTGGTCGCGGCCGACGATCTCGTCGCGCTGGATGACGAGTTCTTCGCCCGCGTTGACGCAAAGGCCGCCGTCGGCGTTCTCCTCGTCGACGGTCCCGACGCGGATCTTGGGGCCACCCAGGTCGCCGAGGATGGCGACGTTGCGGCCGATGGCTTCGGCCTCGGCGCGGATGGTGGCCAGGGTGTGGGCGTGGTCGTCGAGTTCGCCGTGGCTGAAGTTCAGGCGGCAGACGTCGACGCCGGCCAAGAGCAGCGCCCGGAGCGTGCGCGGTTCGGCGACGGCCGGGCCCATCGTGGCGACAATCTTGGTGCGGATGACCTTCGCCGTGGCGGCGTCGGCGTCCAGGTGGGCAAGGGCGGCGGGCATGGGCGCCGCAGCATACGGTGCCAAGCCCGCGCCCGCACCCGATGTCCGAACAAGACCGACCGACGCTTCCAGATTCGCCCGAGGCCGCCCGCGAGGAGCAGCGCCGCCGGGACGCGGCCCGCGGCTGCCTGCTGTTTCTGATCCTCGAAACCGCCGCGCTGTTGGGCGGGGCATTGTGGGTGGTGGCGACGCTCCTGGAGTGGCGGGCGCTGCGGGCGGCCGGGGCGTTCGGGTTCATCGCGTTCACCCTGGCCGCAATGGGGGCGGGCGCGTGGACGAGCCTGTCGGCCCGCCGCCGAAGCTAGGCCGCTGCCGCACCTTGGGCGTTGCCGCGTGATATACTGGCGATGGCCCGAGCCCGGTGGGCGTCGCACGGCGCGGCGGCAGGGGCGGGCAGATTCACGAAGAGCAACCCCGATGTCTAGAAACAAGAACTTCCTCAACTACAGCGCCGGCCAATCGGACGGCAAGCTCGGGGCCGGCTGGGGCGGCGACGCCTATGCCATTCCCGCCAGCGAGGCCTCGCCCGAGTCGCGGGCGGATTTCATCCGCAAGACCTACATGCACCTGATCGGCGCGCTGTGCGCGTTGTTCGGGATCGAGCTGCTGATCTTCAACCTGGTCCCCGAGAACACGCTGCAGAGCGCGATCACGTGGGCCGTCAGCGGCTGGACGTGGATCCTGGTGATCGTCGCGTTCATGGCCGTGAGTTGGCTGGCACGAAGCTGGGCCGAAAGCGGCGCGAGCAAGGCAATGCAGTACGCGGGCCTGGGGGTGTACATCGTGGCCCAGGCGCTGATCTTCGTGCCGCTGCTCTACATCGCCAGCCGGTTCAGCAGCCCGGACGTGATCCCGACGGCGGCCATCGTGACGGGCCTGATGGTCGTGGCCCTGACGGCGTTCGTCTTCGTGACGAAGGCCGACTTCAGCTTCCTGCGCGGCTTCCTGTTCGTCGGCGGCCTCGGCGCGGTGGGCCTGATCGTCGCCAGCGTCGCCTTCGGCTTCTCGCTGGGCATCTTCTTCACCGTCGCGATGATCGTGCTGTTGTGCGGGTACATCCTGTACGACACGAGCAACGTGATGCACCACTACCCCGTCGGCGCCCACGTCGCGGCCAGCCTGGCGCTCTTCGCGAGCATCTCGACGCTCTTCTTCTACGTGCTACGCCTGTTGATGTACCTGAACCAGGAGTGAGGGCATCACGGAGGCACGGAGGCACCGAGTTCAGAGTCAGAACTAGAAAAGGGCTTGGCAGCCGATCTGCCAAGCCCTTCTTTCTTGTCTGGACCTCAGTGTCTCCGTGTCTCCGTGCCTCCGTGGTGAATCACTCCGCGATCGACTTAATGTGGACCTCGCGTAGCGATGCCGCGTCGACCGGGGCGGGGGTCTTGAAGAGCAGGTCGGTGCCCGTCTGCGTCTTCGGGAAGGCGATCACGTCGCGGATGTTCTCCGTGTCGCGGAGCGTCATCACCACCCGGTCGAGCCCGAGCGCGATTCCGCCGTGGGGCGGGGCGCCGAACTTCAGGGCTTCGAGCAGGAACCCGAAGTTCTCCTGCTGGCGTTGCTCGTCGATGCCGAGGGCGGCCAGAACCTGCTTCTGCACGTCGTAGCGGTGGATACGAATCGACCCGCCGCCGAGCTCGCTGCCGTTGACGACGATGTCGTACCCCTTGCTCATAATGCTCAGCAGCGTCTCCTTGTCGCCGCTGGTGAGCTTGGCGACATCTTCATCGCTGCCGAGGGCGGTGAAGGGGTGGTGCGTGTAGGTGAGGGCGCCGGTCTTGTCGTCCTCCTCGAAGGCGGGGAAGTCGACGACCCAGACCCAGGCGTAGTCGGTCGACGGGGTCATCCCGCGATCCTTCGCCATCTTCAGGCGGAGTTCGCCGAGCACCTTGTGGACGATCTTGGGCCGGTCGGCGGCGAAGCAGAGCAGGTCGCCGTCCTTCGCCTCGCACCGCGCGACGACCTCGCCGGCGACCGGTTCGAGGAACTTGGCAACGCCCGTTTCGAGCTTGCCACCCTGCACCTTCGTGACGGCCAGGCCCTTCGCGCCGAATCCCTTGGCCCACTCGGCGAGGGCGTCGGTCTCCTTGCGCGTCATCTCCGCGCCGCCGGGCACGACGATCGCCTTCACCATCGGGGCGGCCGAAAAGACCTTGAAGTCCGTCTTCTGGCCGAGGTCCGACACGTCGAACAGCGGCATGCCGAAGCGCAGGTCCGGCCGATCGCTGCCCCACTTGGTGACGGCCTCGTGGTAGGTCATGTGCGGAATCTCCGCCGGCACGTCGACGCCGATCGTCTCCTTCCAAACCGCGCGGACCACGTCCTCCGTAACCTTCATCACGTCGGCCTGCTCGACAAAGCTCATCTCGAGGTCGACCTGCGTGAACTCCGGCTGGCGGTCGGCGCGGGGGTCCTCGTCACGGAAGCAGCGGGCGATTTGAAGGTACTTGTCGCACCCGCCGATCATCAGGAGCTGTTTGAAGATTTGTGGGCTTTGCGGCAATGCGTAGAAGCTGCCGGGCACCAGGCGGCTGGGGACCAGAAAGTCACGCGATCCCTCGGGCGTGGCCCGGGTGAGATAGGGCGTCTCGACCTCCAGAAAGCCTTGCTCGCTCAGCACGCGGCGAATGGTGGTGGTCGCAATCGAGCGGATGCGCAGCGTCTCCTGCATCGCGGGACGGCGCAGGTCGATGTAACGGCTTTCGAGGCGGCGTTCCTCGCGGACCTTGCCGGCCTCCTTGTCGTCCGGACTGAACGGCGGCGTGGGGGACTCGCTGTAGACCACGAGCGACGTCGCCATGATCTCAACGGCGCCGGTGGCGAGCTTCTCGTTCTTGTTGTCCTCGTCGGCCTTGCCGGTCCGCTTGACGACCTTGCCCTCCACGCCCACGCACCACTCGGTGCGCAGCTTGCGGGCGAGTTCGAGCATGTCCTCGCCGCACAGGTCGGCGTCGAACGTGACCTGCGTGATGCCCTCGCGGTCGCGCAAGTCGATGAACGCGAGATTGCCGTGGTCGCGGTAACGCCCGACCCAGCCGGCGAGCTTGACGGTCTGGCCGACATCGCTCGCGCGGAGTTGGCCGCAGGTGTGGGTTCGAAAGGATGGCGACAACGTGCTGTCTGACATGGGACGAGCACGATAGGGCGAGATGGGAAAATTGGTGATTTGGGATTCGGTATTTGGGGTTTGGGTCCGAAGCGGGAGTCGTGACCGAACCGAGATTTCCAATCCCCAATCCCAAACTTAAGCCTCCACTTCCCACGGTTCCTTCGCAAACCACTCGCGGATGACATCCTCGGCCGGCTTGTTCTCGGGTGTGTAGCCGCGATCGTCCGGACCGCCGTCGCCGGGAGGCCACTCCCAAACGCTCATGCCGCCCAGCCAGTCGACGCCGTACCACGTCTGCCAGAAGCCCTGCCAAAGACGCTTTTGCAGTTCGAGGTTGACCGGCACCTGCTTCGTGTAATCCCACGGCTCCTTCGCCGCGTTGTCGAGGCTGCACCAGCCGACCTCCAGGAAGATCAGCGGCTTGCCCTTGCTCTCGACGAACGGGCGCAGGTCGGCCTGGATGTCGCGCCAGTTGCCTGCGATCGTCTCCACGCTCGCGTCGCCGTCCGGGCCGAGCGTCCAGTAGCTGTTCATGCCGATCAAATCGAGCTGGTCCCAGAACGGGATGTTCTCGTAATGGTCCCAGTTGCTCGAGTAGGTGATGAGCCCGCCGAAGTCCTGGCGGACGAGAGCAATCGTCTCCGCCCACTCGTCGGCCTGGCGTTCGCTGCTGAGCAGTTCGCTGCCGATCACGAAGACGTCCACGCCGTTGCTGTCGGCCACCCACAGGAAGTGGCGCAGCATGTCGCGGTACGAATCGAACCATTTCTCCCAGCTTTGCGGCTGGATCGTGCCGCGCCACTCGTTGCCCTTGGGGTCGTCGATCAGGACGATCGGCATGAAGATCACCTTCAGCCTAAGCGAGTCCGCGTGGCGGAAAAGCTCGCCGAGCTGGTCGCTCGTGGGCGTCATGCGCAGGTCGACGTAAATCTTGTTGCTGGCCCCATCTTCCTGGCGGGCATCGACGACGATCTTGACCGTGTCGGCCCCGAGCGCCGCGATCTCGTCCATGCTCTGCTTATACCGCTCGATCCAGTCGGTGCGCTGAATCTGCATTCCGACGGCGCGGATCGGCAGGAGGTCGCCCGCATCGACGCGCGGGCCGACGGATTGGGCAGGCTCCTCGGCCGACCCGTTCGCCCCGGCCCCGGCCGTCGCCCGGCCGCTCCACAACACGCACCCGGCGACGGCGGCGTAGAGCGCGATTCCACAGGCGGCGGCAATGCGGGCGGCGAGCACGAACCACGGTAGGGACGCTCTAGAATGTCCCGATGTGCGGCCGCTACCAGCTTCGCCAACTGCACCGTTGGACCGAGATCGCCCGCCACCGGCTCGGCGTGGCAATCGAGGCCTCCCTTCCGTCGGCAGAGGTGGAGGGATACGAGCGATACATCATCGCGCCCCAGCAGGACGTTCTCGTCTACCTCGACGGCCGCCTGCAACCGCTGCGGTGGGGCCTTGTCCCGCCGTGGGCGGAGGCGGAGCAGGGGTACAACGGCTTTATCAACGCTCGGGCCGAAACGGTTGCGACGAAGGCGAGCTTCAAGCAAGCGTTCCGCCACGGGCGCTGCCTCGTGCCCGCCGACGGCTTCTACGAGTGGCAGTCGCGCGAAGGCGGCGGCGCTAAGCAGCCGTACAAGATCGAGCTGACCAGCGGCGAGCCGTTCGCCTTTGCCGGCATCGCCGAGCGCAACGGCACCTTTGCCATTCTGACGTGCGAAACCAACGCCCTGACGGCCCAGCTTCACCACCGGATGGCGGTGATGCTTCCCGCGGAGCATTGGGCCGAGTGGATTGACCGCCGCACACCGCCCGAGCGGTTGGCGGGCCTGCTGCGCCCCTACGCCGCCGATGAGATGCGGGCGGTGCCGGTCAGCACGCTGGTGAACAAGCCGGGCAACGAAGGGCCCGAGGTGGGCGAGCCGATCGGCCCACCGCTGGGCGAGGGCCCGCCGCCGCCAATGCCGGGGCAGCAGATCGGGCTCTTCGGGTAACGCCGGCTCTTCACGCGGCCCGGCCGATGACGAAGTCGCAGATCGCCAGCAGCACGGCCCTAGCCTCGCTCGGCGGAAGGCCTTCGAGGCAGGCGGCCGCCTCGGTCGTCAGGCGGCGGGCCTCGCTGCGGGCGTGGTCGATCGCGTCGCTCGGGCCGATGAGTTGCCGCACCTGCTCGGATCGATCGGGATCGTTGCCGCGCAGCAGCGAGACGAGCAACTCGCGATGCTCGCGCGGGGCCGTCTTGAGGAAGTGGATGACCGGCAGCGTCAGCTTCTGCTTCTCCGCATCGACGCCGAGCGTTTTTCCGACCTCGCGGATATCGCCGGCCAGGTCGAGCACGTCGTCCTGCACCTGGAACGCCATGCCGATGAGTTCGCCGTAGCGGTAGAGGGCGTCGCCCAGCGCTTCATCCGCTCCGGCGAAGCGGGCGCCGATCAGGCAACTCGCGCCCGTGAGCGCCCCGGTCTTTCGGCGGACGATCTCGTAGTAGGTGTTCTCATCGAGCCCGAGGTTCGCCCGGTTGTGAACTTGCAACAGTTCGCCCTCGCACAAGCGGTTGGTCGTGCGGGCGACGACCTGGGCAGCCCACTGCGGCTCGAGCGGCGGCGGGGCGTCGGCGCGGCTGCACAGGTGGTAGCTGTGGCTGATGAGGTAGTCGCCCAGCAAGACGGCCGCCTCGTTGCCGCGCAGGTGGTTGATCGTCGCCCCCTTGCGGCGCAGCTCGGCGTCGTCGAGCACATCGTCGTGGACGAGCGTGCTCATGTGGACCATCTCCATCACCGCCGCCTGCACCTTGTGGCCGTGGGTGAGTGATGCATCGGGCGCGACGGCCTTGCCCGTCAGCAGGAGCAGCGTCGGGCGGAGCATTTTCCCGCGGAACCGGGCGACGTGCGTAACGAGCTGGTTGACGCTCGGCAGATCACTGACAAGCTCGGCGTCGAAGAGATCTACGACCTCACGGAGTTCACGGGCCACGGGGGCCATGACCCGCTCCGCGGCCGTGGCGGGCGGAATGGCGGGGCGTGCCGCGGGCGACGAGGACGCCTTCCCGTGAGCGGCGGTGGTCGTCGGCGTCGGCGGATACAGGGTGAACGGCATGGCGGAGGACGGCTCGTTGCGGCGCGGGCGGCGGTGCGGCCGGGCCGCCCGTGACCAATACGTCGGCCGAAGTCTAAGGTGCAAACGACGTTGTTGCAGTTTGTTTCGGAAACAATGAAACCCGCGAAAGCTCCCGCCCGCATCGCCTTGCGGCACGTTCACCCCGGCCGCTCCAATCCCGCCAACAATGGGGCGATGCCCGCTCGCGACGACCGACAAACCCTCCACGTGACGGCCGACCTGGCGGGCAAGACGCTCGGCGAGATCGTGCGCCGCGGGCTGAAGATCAGTTGGAGCGAGGCCGAACGCCGCATCCTGTCGCGACTCGTGGCGGTCCACGGCAACCTCTGCCTCGACTCGGCCCGCCGGCTGAAAAGAGGTGACGTGGTGAACGTCCACGCGGAGTCGATGGACAAGCCGCCCGAGGCCGAAGATCTCGAGGTCGTCTTTCAGGACCGCCACCTCCTGATCGTGGACAAACCCGCCGGCCTCGTCAGCGTGCGCGAGCCGCGCGAGGCGGGGATGAGCCAGAAGCGCCGCGAACGCCAGCCGACGCTTGACGAGCTGCTGGCGCGCCGCCTCAAGGCCAAGCAGCCGCCGCACAAGCGCTTCGAAAAGGCGCAGCGGCTGGTTTACTCCGTCCACCGCCTCGACCGCGACACAAGCGGTTTGATGCTCTTCGCCCGTAGTGAGGAGGCCGAACGCGAGCTTATCCGCATGTTCCAGGCCCACGACATTGAGCGGCACTACCGCGCGATCGTCCACGGCCAGCCGGAAAAGCGGGCGATCCGCAGCGATCTGGTCCGCGACCGTGGCGACGGCCGACGCGGGTCGGTGAACGCCGACGCCCCGCCCGGCCAGCCGACGCAGCACGCGATTACGCACGTCCGCCCGATGCGGCCGCTTGGCGATCTATCCGAGGTCGAGTGCCGGCTGGAGACCGGCCGCACGCACCAGATTCGCATCCACCTCGCCGAGATCGGCCACCCCGTCTGCGGCGACAAGACGTACGGCCGGCGCGACGATCGCCCGCCGCCCCGCCAGGCTCTGCACGCGGCGACGCTGCGGCTTGCGCATCCGATGACGGGGCGCGAGTTGAGCTTTACCACCGATTGGCCGGCGGACATGGAGCGGTGGCTGCGGAGGGTCAGCAGCAGGCCCAAGCGAAGCTGAGGACATCGGGATGGTTCGGGCACTGCATGACGTGGCCGCAGCCCGCGTCGCCGAAGCCGTAGTCGAGTACGCCAAAACTGTCGATCTGCATCACGAGGCGCATCCGCGTGCCGCAGGTTGGGCACGCGACCCACTCCGGCGCCTGCACCCAAAACGGCCAGCCGCCGAGCTTCTCGCGCGTCGCGGGCTCGCCGGTCACGTCGGTAAACTTGTAATCGAGTCGCTCATACGCAACTTCACCCGCGTCCCAAACGACGCGGCTTGGTTCCGTGCGCCTGCCGCCGATATCGTAGTTCAGTTCGAGCGATTTCGCGTCGTCCCAACCGGGCAGATCGTCGAACCGCTCCCAACCGGCGATTTGCGAGGCCGGCAACACGCCGAATTCGCGACCAGACTCTGCGATCTGGAGGCTGGCCCGTTCGCGCAGGATGCGGAACAGGTGGGCGTCGCTGAACGGCTCCCACGTCGCGACGCTGCCGTCGTCGCACGTCGTGCAGTAGAAGAACTGTAACAGCCCGCCGCCGAAATCGCCGGCGTCGGGCGGGAGAGCGTCGAGGTCGAGTTGGAGCAAGAGCGTCTGCGGACGGCGGCAGTGGCCGCACGTCGGCCACGGCTCGTCGGGCAAGAGTGCCGGGCGACCGCCGAAACGGCTGCCGGCAACGAGGCCCTCGCCCGGCTGGGTGATCGGCCGCCACGCCGGCCGGGCGTGTCGCTTCCGCCACGGCTCGAAGGCGCGGCGGGCCTCGTCGGGATCGGTGAGGATGCGCACGCCGCCAGCCTACCACTTGCGGCGTTCATGCCGCGTCCGCGGCGTCGCCGCCCAGGCGGCGTTGGCGGATCTTCTCCGACAGGGCCGACAGCTTTTCGAGCGCGTCGACCGCCGCCCGTTCAAGCCGCCGCACGGCGGGATCGGGATGATCGAGCCGCGGCGGGTGGGCCGCGAGGAGCAGCGCACCTATCGACATGCCCATGTGGTCCGCCAGAGCGCGCAGGTTGCCTGTTGCAAGCTCTCGCTCACCCGCCTTGCACCGACTCACAAACGAACGATGCACGCCGAGAACGTCCGCGATCTGGGATGCTGTCAAGCCTCGCTCGCGAATGAGATAGCCAATCACCGTGGCGGCCGTATGGCTCCGGAGGTGCTTATCAGTTCGTTCCAGCATGATGACCCGAATAAAGGATTGATGTTTTACTGCCTGAAGCCGCGGAGTTCCTCAATGAGCGTGCCGACTTCCTCAATGCTCACCTCCATGCCCTCCCCGTCGTCGTTGAGCACGGCGAGCTTCAGGTCGAGAAGCGCTTCGTTGAGATCTTCGACGACCCAAAGCAACTTGTTCGGCTCTGTTAACGGGCCCCAAGCAGCCAGTAAGGTCCGCCCAGCGGCGTACATCTCCAACGCATCCTCGCGAACAGGATCAAACCGGCTCATAACGTACCTCCATGTTGCCTCTGGGTCAACAGATCACGCCCGCGACTCCGCCAGATCCTCGGCCCGGCGGGCGATGGCGCGGCGGTGTTCCATCACGCGGCGGTAGTCGGTGGGCATCACGCGGGTGAAGAACTTGATCGCGCTGCCGAAGTGTTCGAGCATGCCGCTCGCCACGCGGCTGCCGGTGTGCGTCGCGTGCGCGGTCATCAACCGGCGAACGGTGTCGAGGTCGTCGTCGAGGTCGATCGGGCCCAGCTCGACCATGCCTGGGTTGCAGCGGTCGGCGAAGGTGCCGTCGGGGTCGTAGACGTAGGCGACGCCGCCGCTCATGCCGGCGGCGAAGTTGCGCCCGGTCGGCCCCAGGATCAGCACGCGGCCGCCGGTCATGTACTCGCAGCCGTGGTCGCCGCACCCTTCGACGACGGCCTCGGCGCCGCTGTTGCGCACGCAGAAGCGCTCGCCGACGATGCCGCGCAAAAACATGTCGCCCTTGATCGCGCCGTAGCCGATCACGTTGCCGGCGATGATGTTCGCCTCGGCTGCGAACGTGGCGGTTTTCGGCGGGTAGACGATCACGCGCCCGCCCGACAGGCCCTTGCCGACGTAGTCGTTCGCATCGCCTTCAAGCTCCAGCGTGATGCCGCGCGCGAGGAACGCGCCAAAGCTCTGCCCCGCGCTGCCGGCGAACTTGAAGTGGATCGAATCCTCAGGCAGCCCCGCCTCGCCGTGCCGGCGGACGACCGTGCCGCTGAGCATTGTGCCGCACGTGCGGTTGATGTTGCGCACGGGCACTTCCGCCTCCACGCGCCCGTCGCCGTCGATCGCTTTTTGCGCGAGTTCGATCAAGCGCACGTCGAGAGCCTTGTCGAGTTCGTGGTCCTGCTGGCGCGACTTGCGCGTGGTGTCGTGCTCCTGCGGCTCAACGCGGTGGAGGATTGGCGAGAGATCGAGGTGGCGTTGCTTGGGGTGGTTCGACAGGTCGGCGAAGCGCAGCAGATCGCTGCGGCCGACCATTTCGTCGAAGCTGCGCAGGCCCAGCGAGGCCATGTGCTCACGCACCTCCTCGGCGAGCATGAACATGAAGTTGACGACGTTGTCGGGCGTGCCGACGAACTTCTTGCGCAGCTCCGGGTCCTGTGTGGCGATGCCGACCGGGCAGGTGTTGAGGTGGCAGACACGCATCATAATGCAGCCGACGGCGATGAGCGGCGCGGTGCTGAAGCCGATCTCCTCGGCGCCCAACAGGGCGGCGACGATGACGTCGCGGCCGGTTTTCATGCCGCCGTCGGCCTGAAGCCGCACCTGGCCGCGCAGGCCGTTTTTCAGGAGGGTTTGCTGCGTTTCAGCCAGACCCAGCTCCCACGGCAGGCCGCAGTGCTTGATGGAGCTGAGCGCCGCGTTGCCCGTGCCGCCGTCGAAGCCGGCGATCACGATGTGGTCCGCCTTGGCCTTGGCGACGCCCGCCGCGACGGTACCGACACCGACCTCGCTCACGAGCTTCACGCTCACGTCGCCTTGCGGGTTGACGTTCTTCAGGTCGTGGATGAGCTGCGCCAGATCCTCGATCGAGTAGATGTCGTGGTGCGGCGGCGGGCTGATGAGGCCCACGCCCGGCGTGCTGTGGCGCACCTTCGCGATGTACTCGTCGACCTTCTGCCCGCTCAGCGCCCCGCCCTCGCCGGGCTTGGCGCCCTGGGCGACCTTGATCTGCAACTGCTCGGCATTGACGAGGTAATCCGTCGTCACGCCGAACCGGCCACTGGCGACCTGCTTGATCGCGCTGCGCCGCGGGTTCTTGCGCGACTCGCCGTTGACCATCAGGGAGACGTAACGCTCCGGGTCCTCGCCCCCCTCGCCGGAGTTGCTGCGGCCACCGATCTGGTTCATCGCCTCGGCGAGCGTTTCGTGGGCCTCCTTGCTAATCGAGCCGAAGCTCATCGCGCCCGTGGCGAAGCGCTTGACAATCTCCTTCGCCGGCTCGACCTCGTCCAAGGGGACCGGCGGCAGCGGGCTCTCGAAGCGCATGAGGCCGCGCAGCGTGCTCTTGGCGCGGGCGTCTTCATCGATGAGCCGGGTGTACTCGCGGAAGCTCTCGCGGCTGTCGACGCGCACGGCGTGCTGGAGCTTGGCAACCGTGCGCGGGTTCCACTGGTGGCGCTCGCCGTCGCGCCGCCACTGGTAGAAGCCGCCGGCGTCGAGAACCTGGCTCTTCTCCGCCTGCACGCGCGGGTAGGCGCGGCGGTGGTTCATCAGCGCTTCTTCAGCGATCTCGGCGAGCCCGATCCCGCCGATGCGGCTGGGCGTGTCGACAAAGTAGCGATCGATCACGTCCTGCCCAATGCCCAGACACTCGAAGATTTGGGCGCCGCGATAGCTCTGCACAGTGCTGATGCCCATCTTGCTCGCGACCTTCAGAATCGCCTTGTGCGCCGCCTTCACGTAGCCCGCCTGCGCCTGGGAGAGCGTCATGTCGTCGGGAAAGAGCGTGTCGGCGTGGAGGTCGGCAACCGTGTCGAGGGCGAGGTACGGGTTGATTGCCCCCGCCCCGTAGCCGAGCAGGCAGGCGAAGTGGTGCGCCTCGCGTGCCTCGCCCGTCTCGACCACCAGCCCGCAACTGTTGCGCGTCCCCTCGCGGATCAGGTGGTGATGCACGCCCGCCGCGTAGAGCAGCGAAGGGATCGGCGCGAAGCCGCGCGACGCGCCGCGATCGCTTAACACGACGATGCTCGCGCCGCCGTGGACGGCCTCGCTGGCCTCGTGCATCACGCGGTCGAGCGCCACCCGCAACGCTTCGGCGGGCTCGGGCGCCTCGGCGTCGAACAGGCAGCCGATCGTCGCGAGCTTGAAGTCCACCTCGCGTCCGCCAAGCCGGCGAATCCTCGCGAGCTGCTCGCTCGTGATCACCGGGCCGTTGAGCTTGAGCATCCGCGCGTGGGCCGGCGTCTCGTCGAGCAGGTTGAGCTCGTGCCCGAGGTACGTGACCAGGCTCGTGACCATCTCCTCGCGGATCGCGTCCAGCGGCGGATTGGTGACTTGGGCGAAGAGCTGCTTGAAGTAGTTGAACAGCGGCTGCGGCCGGTCGCTCAGGCAGGCCAGCGGCGTGTCGGCGCCCATGCTGCCCACCGCCTCGGCCCCGGTGGCGGCCATCGGGTAGAGCAGCAATCGCAGGTCTTCGTTCGTGTAGCCAAACGCCCGCTGCTCGACCAGTAGGTCCGTGCTCGCGACCGTGGCTTCGTCGGACTCATCCGGCAGGCCGTCGAGCTCCACCACGTTCTCGCGCAGCCACCGGCCCCACGGCCGGGCGTCGACGAGCTCGTCCTTGACCTCCTTGTCGTCGATGATCCGGCCCTGCTCGAAGTCGGCCAGCAGCATCTTCCCCGGCTGGAGCCGCCACTTCTGCTTGATCTGCTCGGGCGGCAGCTCGATGCAGCCCGCCTCGCTGCCCATGATGAGTAGATCGTCGTGCGTCACGTAGTACCGCGCCGGCCGCAGCCCATTGCGGTCGAGGACGGCCCCGATCTGCTGCCCGTTCGTGAACGCCACGCCCGCCGGGCCGTCCCAGGGCTCCATCAGGCAGGCGTGGTATTCGTAGAAGGCGCGCAGGTCCGGGTCGAGGCGCGGGTTGTTCTGCCACGCCTCGGGAATGAGCATCAGCATCGCGTGGGTCAGGCTGCGCCCGTTGACGGTCAGGAACTGCAGCGCGTTGTCGAGCGTGGCCGAATCGCTGGTGCTGTGCGACAGAATCGGGAAGAGCTTGCTCAACTCGGTGCCGAAGCGTTCGCTGCGCAGCGAGTCGTATCGGGCCTTCATCCAGTTGCGGTTGCCGCGGATCGTGTTGATCTCGCCGTTGTGCGCCAGGTACCGGTACGGGTGTGCCAGCCGCCAGCTCGGGAAGGTGTTCGTGCTGAAGCGACTGTGGACGATCGCGAAGTGGGAGCTGAAGTCGGGCTCGCACAAATCCGGGTAATACGTGCCGAGTTGTGGGGCGGTCAGCATGCCCTTGTAGACGAGGCGGTTCGTGCTGAGTGTGCAGATGTAGAACTGCTCTTTTACGTCCTCGGGCCAGTCGCGCTCGTCAGCGAACTCGATGGTGTTCTCGACGCGCTGGCGCACCAGGTAGAGGCGGCGGTTGAAGTCGCTGCGGTCGAAGAAGTGCCGCTTCATCCCGACGAACGCCTGGCGCACCTTCGGCTCGACCGCCCGGCTCGCCTCGCCCAGCACGCTGTTGTCGGTCGGCACGTCGCGCCAGCCGATGACCTCCATGTCGTAATCCGCCAGCACGCGCTCGAACATACGCTCGGCCTTGCGGCGCAGGACCAGATCGTTCGGCAGGAACATCATGCCCGTCGCGTACTCGCCCGGCGGCGGCAAATCGATCTTCGCCTCGCGCGCCACGCGCCGCAGGAACGGGTCGGGCGTGCCGACGAGCACGCCCGCGCCGTCGCCGGCGTCGGGGTCGCAGCCGCACCCGCCGCGGTGCTCCATGTTCGTGAGCATCTCGCGGGCGCGCTCGACGATCAGGTGGTCGGGCCGCCCCTTCAGGTGGGCGATGAACCCGAAGCCGCAGTTGTCGTGCTCGAAGCGCGCGTCGTACAGGCCGGGGCCGGCGGGTCGGGTGGGGTGGGCGGGCGAGTCGAGTGTGGACATACGGCAAGCGTCCCGCGGCCGCCGGACGGTCGGCTGCCGCTGCAAGGGGTCGTGATGTGCGGCGCGGGCGGGACCAAGGTCCGCGGCCGGTGGTGGTCGGCCGGCGCCCGCGCCCGATGAGATAGAAACGCGGTGGAGCCCCAACCTTAGCTGACCCGCACCCCCAGCGTCACCTTCCTTCGTCGCCACCCGCAGCGCCACCCGCAGCGTTGCCCGCAGCGCCACCCGCAACGTTTCACGTCGCGAGCACGCCCAGCGGCGTGACCCGGTCCCGCACAACCGCGTCAGCGCTCATAACACGAGGCGATCGGGCGGCCAGCGGCCGATCGAAAGGCCGCGGCGGTGTTGCATCCACGCCCGTCGCCTTGAAGTGTTCGCCGCGTCACGCCAGACTGGCCGTCGGCACAAGTTGCCGGGAGTCCGAGTGAGAACCAGGGAGCTTTGAGAGGGACCGACAACATGACCATCACCAGCCGCCGGCGGCGCGACCAGCTCGCGCTGCGCCGGCTTCGCACCGCCGCCGTTGCCGTACATGTCGAGATGCTCGAGCCGCGCCGCCTGCTCGCGGGCGACGGGCTTGTCGCCGAATACTTCGACAACCTCGACTTCACCGGCCTCGCCGTCACCCGCGTCGACCCGCGCGTCGACTTCGACTGGGACACGAACGCGCCTATCCCCGGCGAGGTGGCGGCGGACACCTTCAGCGTCCGCTGGCGCGGCGGGATCGAGGTTCTCCACGACGAGCTCTACACCTTCGAGACGCGCAGCGACGACGGCGTGCGCTTGCGCATCGACGGGCAGACGGTCATCGACGCCTGGAACGACCACGCGCCGCGCCTCGACAGCGGCACGATTCAGCTTGAGGCCGGGCGGCGCTACGCGATCGAGCTCGACTACTACGAGAACCGCGGTCTGGCGGTGGCGGAACTGTATTGGTCCAGCGCCAGCCAGCCGCGCGAGATCGTGCCGCAGTCGGCCCTGTACACGTCGCTGCTGCCCGAGGGTCAGGTTCCGTTCACCGGCGACAGCCAACCCTGGGCGGTGCCGGCCACCGGGGCGACGCGTATCCACTTCGCCGACTACGACCTCGGCGGCGACGGCGTGGCGTGGAACGACCGCGAGCCCGCCAACCGCACCGGCGACAACCGCCACCGTCCCGATCCCGGCGGGCCCGATGTCTTCGGCACCGGCTCGGGGCGCGGTGTCGGCTGGTTCGACCGCGGCGACTGGACCGAGTACACCGTCGATCTCGCCCAGGCCGGCACCTACGACCTGACCCTGCGCGGCACGGTCCCGTACGACGCCAACTTCCGCGTAGGCGACCAGACGCGCGGCGACACGCTCGGCACGTTCACCTTCGCCAACACCGGCGGGTGGGGCAACTGGCGCGAGCAGACCTTTCCGATCCAGCTTCCCGCGGGCGAGACCGTGCTGCGCTTCGAGCGGGTTGGCGGGTCAGGCTTCAACCTGAACTGGTTCAAGCTCGCCCGCACCGGCGACCTGCCGGGCTACGCCGGCACCTTCCAGCTTGGCACGAACCAACTCGTCGTCGGCGAGGGTGACGGCCAGGTGCGCGTGCCCGTGACCCGCACCGGCGGCACGGCGGGCGTGGTCGAGATCGAGTACACCACCGTCGACAACACCGCCCTCGCCGGCGAAGACTACGTCGCCACGGCCGGGCGGGTCGCCTTCGCTAACGGGCAGGAGATCGCCTACATCGACGTGCCGATCGTCGATGATGCGGTCGACGAGTCCGCCGAAGCCTTTGGCATCAGCCTCGACAGCCTCGTCGTCGGCAACGGCGACCTCGCCGCCCCGCGTACGGCCGTCGTCACGGTCGAGGACGACGACGGCACCGGCGGGTCGGACCTGCCGGCGTTCGGCGTCGGGCGCTTCGAGGTGGAGCACGGCGAGCTGACCAACTTCGATGTCAACGCCATCATCTTCGCCAGCAACGGCGAGATCGGCCGCATCAGCAAGCCGAGCGGCACCGTCGCCACGAGCGAGTTCACCTTCACCGGGCCAACCGCCCTGTACGATCTGGACCTGGCGTACTTCGACGAAACCGACGGCGAGGGCCTCTTCCGCGTGCTGGTCGACGGTGCCGAGGTCGGCCGCGTGATCGCCAACCAGAACCTGGGCAGCAACGCGGCGGCGCAGAGCGCGTACACCTCGATCGTCTTCCGCGACGTCACGATCCCCAGCGGCTCGCGCGTAACGGTCGAGGTGACGGCCGACATCGGTGAACTGGGCCGCACCGACTATCTTGACATCGACCCGAACATTCCGCTCGACGGCAAGTGGGCGTTGGAGGAGGTCTGCGCCGGCCTCGTCAAACCGACGGGAATCGAGTTCGCCGACGACGGCGCGATGTTCGTCTTTCAGCAGGATGGTCGCGTCTACGTGAACGACGGCCCAGGCACGCCGCTGCGCGGGCAGGCGTTCCTCGACTTCCGCGACCGCGTCAACGGCACGCGCGACCGCGGGCTGCTGGGATTTGCACTCGACCCGAGTTTCCCGCAGCAGCCCTACGCCTACCTGAGCTACACCTACGACCCGCCGCAAACGCAGGGCCGAACGGGGCTCGCCGGTCCCGACGGCAAGGGCAACCGTGTGGCACGCATCACGCGCGTCACCGCCACCGCCGCCAGCGGGTTCAAGCAAATCGACCCTAATAGCGAGGTGGTTCTGGTCGGCAAGAACAGCACTTGGGCGAACATCTCGCACCCGGACAAGAACTCCACGAGCGACCTCTCCCTGCCGCCGAGTGGGCAAAATCCGGACGGCACGTGGGTCGACGACGTGATCCCGGCCGACAGCGAAAGCCACACGATCGGCGCGATCGCCTTCGGGCCCGACGGTGCCCTCTACGCCGCCAGCGGCGACGGCACGAGCTACGGCGCGGTCGACCCGCGCACCGTGCGCGTGCAGGACCTCGACTCGCTTAGCGGCAAGATTCTCCGCGTCGACCCCGCCACAGGCCGTGGCCTGGCGGACAACCCGTTCTTCACCGGCGACGCCGACGACGACCGCAGCAAGGTCTTTGCGCTGGGCCTGCGTAACCCGTACCGCCTGACGATCGATCAAACCGATGGCCGCGTTCTCGTCGGCGACGTCGGGTGGACGCGCTGGGAGGAGATCAACGTGGCCCGCGGCGGAGATAACTTCGGCTGGCCCTTCTACGAAGGCGGCGCTAACGGCGAGCTCGTGCAAACGCCCGGCTACAAGGACTTGCCCGAGGCCGCCGACTTCTACGCCGACGGCCCAGCCGTCACGCCCGCGCTCTACGCCCGCAGCCACCAGGCCGGAGCGTCGGCCATCATCGCCGGCGACCTCGCCACCAGCGGCGTCTACCCGGCGCAGTACGACGGCTCGCTCTTCTTCAACGACATCGGCTTCAACAACCTCCAGGTGCTGTTGTTCAACGACGACGGCAGCGTGAACCGAGCCGAAACCCTCATCGACGACATCGGCTTCGTGGTCGAGATGACGGTCGGCCCACAGGGCGACCTGTACCTCACCAACCTCGCCGACGGCACGATCGACCGCGTGACGTACGGCTAACCCTCCGGCACCGCCCGCCTCTTGCTGTACGCGGCCGGCACTCCTACCGTGTACGCCCCGGCCGGATGCCAGAGTGGACTAATGGGACGGATTGCAAATCCGTTTTTCGTGGGTTCGAATCCCACTCCGGCCTTGCTCGCAAACCTTCACGCCGTGCAGGCGTTGGCCGCGGTCGCTTAAAGGCGCGGTGGCGTTAGTCGCAGATGCGCTCTTTCTGCCAGCGGATCGATTCGTCCCAGGCGGACGCGGGCATCGCGTGGCGACGCCAGTAGTACTTCAGGTCGTTCGCGTCGTCGCCCCAGCCGGCGTAGATTTCCGGCCAGTCGAGGATATCGCGGTGAGGCCGCAGGGACTTGGCCTCGATCGGGTCGCGGGCGGATTGGTAGCGGAAGTCGCAGGAGAGGCGGATGCGGTCGCCGCTGCGGTTTGGCAGGCCCTTGTGAACCGTGGTGCTCGGGAAGGTGAGCACGTCGCCGACGGCGTAGTCGTGGCCGAGCCACTCGTTCTCGTCGCGGCAAAGCTGCGCCGCGAGCCCGCCCGCGCCGCCCGCGGGGGCGACCGGCAGCACGCCGCGCTGGTGGCTCTTGCGCAGCACGCTGAGCCCGCCGAGGGTGCGCGGGCAGTCGCCGAGCGGGAACCACGCGGTCCACGTGTCGACCGCCCCCTGGATGTGGATGAAATCCTGGTGCGGCGGCGTCGGCTCGGCATTCGGGGCCGGCAGCAGCACGCGGGCGATGTTGCGCGGGTGGGGCACCGCGTCGCCGCCGAACAGGGCCTCGTACATGCTCAACAATTCCGGGCGGTGGGCGAGGCGGTGAAACGCCTCGAGCCGTTGCACGTCGCGGTAGACCGCGGGCGGGCAGCCGCCAATGAGTTCTTCGCGCGCGATGGCGTCCACGTTGCCGCGGGCGTCGTCGAGCGGCCGGTCGTCGCGCAGCAGGTCGTGGTTGCCGATGATGTGCAGGATCGCCCGGCGGACCGCCAGCAGCGGCTCGGGCGGCAGCAGGCCTTGAAAGAAGAGGTAGCCCTCGGCATCGCCCCGCGCGCGCAGCGCCGCCGGCTGGCAGAGCAGCGGGGTCGAGTCTTGCAGCGGGCCGATCGCAACGGGCATGGCGGCATCGTACGACGTGGCCGGGGCCTATTTTGTTGTATGGCTTCCACTCCCGCCGTCACTCCGATCTTCCGCGCCCTTGTAGGCGAGCCGGGGGTAGACGGGCGCGTCACCGTCGCCGGCTGGGTCCGCACGCGGCGCGACAGCAAGGCGGGGCTGTCGTTCATCAACCTGCACGACGGGTCGTGCTTCGACCCAATCCAGATCGTCGCCAAGAACACGCTCCACAACTACGCCGACGAAGTT
Organism: Tepidisphaeraceae bacterium; assembly: GCA_965214125.1. GTDB lineage: Bacteria > Planctomycetota > Phycisphaerae > Tepidisphaerales > Tepidisphaeraceae > CBDCBA01. Next base: position 164,853 of record CBDCBA010000024.1, on the reverse strand, counting down.
CAGCACCTGACGGCCGGCTGCGCAATCGAGGTGGCCGGCACGCTCGTGGAGTCGCAGGGCAAGGGCCAAGCTTACGAGGTGCAGGCTGACGACGTGAAGGTCGTGGGCTGGGTCGATGACCCCGACACCTACCCGGCGTCGGCCAAGCGGCACACCTTCGAGTTCCTGCGTGATGTCGCCCACCTGCGCCCGCGGACGAACACCTTCGGCGCCATCGCCCGCGTGCGGCACGAGGTGTCGATGGCGATGCACCGCTTCTTCGATGAAGAGGGCTTTTTCTGGATACACACGCCGATCATCACCACGAGCGACGCCGAGGGCGCCGGGCAGATGTTCCGCGTCAGCACGCTCGACGCCGCCAACCTGCCGCGGGATGAGGCCGGGGCAATCGACTACCGGCAGGACTTCTTCGGCAAGCCGGCCCACCTGACCGTCAGCGGCCAGCTCAACGTCGAGGCATACTGCCTGGCGCTCTCGAAGGTCTACACGTTCGGCCCGACGTTCCGCGCCGAGAACAGCAACACGCCGCGCCACCTAGCGGAATTCTGGATGGTCGAGCCGGAGATCGCCTTTGCCAACCTCAGCGACAACGCCGACCTGGCCGAGCGGTTTCTGAAGGCGATCTTCCGCGACCTGCTGAACTACCGCGGCGACGACATGAAGTTCTTCGCCGACCGCATCGATAAGAACTGCGTGTCTCGGCTGGAGGCGTTCGTCGACTCGACCTTCGAGCGGATGACCTACACCGATGCCATCGCGGCGCTTGAAAAGTCGGGCAAATCGTTCGAGTTTCCCGTGAGCTGGGGCATCGATTTGCAGACTGAGCACGAGCGCTGGCTCACCGAGGAGCACCTGAAAAAGCCGGTCGTCGTGGTCGATTACCCGAAGGACATCAAGGCCTTCTACATGCGGCTGAACGACGACGGCAAGACGGTGGCGGCCATGGACGTGCTGGCCCCCGGCATCGGCGAAATCATCGGCGGCAGCCAACGCGAGGAACGGCTCGACGTGCTCGACAATCGCATGGACGAGATCGGCATCGAGCGCGAGAGTTACGAGTGGTACCGCGACCTCCGCCGCTACGGCACCGTCCCCCACGCCGGCTTTGGCCTGGGCTTCGAGCGGACGATCATGTACGCCACGGGCATGGGGAACGTGCGCGACGTGATCCCGTTCCCCCGCGTGCCGGGAAACGCGGAGTTCTGAGGCCCGCCACACCGGACGCGCGGCCCCGACCTTGCGGCCCCCGTGGATGCTCGCCCGCTTGTCATCGAACGGGAAAAGCGCCCAACCTCCATTCTGCCTGCGGTGGCAGCAAGCGTGCCGGCCACGGGTCTGGCTTCGCCCGACCCGTGCCACCGGCCGGCTTATTCTCGACGCCGCATGCGAAGCTCGGGGTAGACATCGACCAACAGTTCGTCCAACTCCCGAACAACACCGAATGGCGGATCTGGAAGCGATTCCTGGCAGTTCCGCCACACCGCTGCGGCGCGGCAGCGGGTTAATAACACTTCGTCATTGAGCAGATCCCGACATACGTGGTTCACACGTTCGCCGCCAGCGTTGAAGTCGCTCGGCTTTCCGCCGAAGCAGGCACGAAACCGGGCGTAACCCAACCAGCGCACTTCCTCAAAGTCGTCGAGCACCCACGATGCCTGCCACTTCGCCGCGTGCGGGAGGTGGCCCAGCCCCAAAGATTTAATGTAGGCAACTTGACGAGATGAAGCGGGTTCGTCGAACGCGGTATAAACCGCACTGGGATTGAACAGGTCATCGAGGCGTGGCCGACATTCGACGTCATTTATAAGTAGCCGCCCCTCATGAGATAACACGAGTGCTGACAGTCGCAACATCAAGCGTTGGCACACCTCGGGATACTTCCCCTCGCACCGAACGTTCTCACCATCCTTCCCAAGGCTGATCGAGTAGTCACCGATATTTAGCGACCACTCCACCCCATCGCCTGGCCCGCATGGTTTGAGGTGGGCGATCAGCCAGCCGCGCTTGCGAAACTCTTCCCGCACGTCGTCGGCTGAATCGGCGGTAACCGTTGCAGAGAACTCGCGTCCGCTCTCGCGAACTGCGGCTTTGACCGTGAAGTACTGCGGCACTAACTGATGATACGGACATGAAGAAGGGGCCAGGCGTCGCGGCGACGCCTGACCCCCTTGGTCGTTCGAAGCTAACCAACGGATGACTTACATCATCCCGCCCATGCCACCCATTCCGCCCATGCCTCCCATCCCACCCATGCCGCCGCCGGGCATGCCGGCGGGCTCGGGCTTGTCTTCCTTGATCTCGCTGATGACGGCCTCGGTTGTCAGCAGCAGGCCGGCGATGGAGCCGGCGTTTTCGAGGGCGGTGCGCTCGACTTTCGTCGGGACAATGACGCCCATCTTGATAAGGTCGCCGTACTCGTGAGTCAGGGCGTTGTAGCCGAAGCTGGCGTCGTCGAGCTTTTCCTTGACCTTCTGGGCGACGACGCTGCCGTCGACGCCGGCGTTCTCGGCAATCTGCTTGAGCGGGGCCTCAACGGCGCGGCGGACAATATCGACGCCGATCTTCTGGTCCTCGTTCTCGCAGCTCGACTTGACACTCTCGAGCGTCTTGGCCGCGGCGCGTATGGTCGCGGTGCCGCCGCCGGGAAGAATGCCTTCCTCGACCGCCGCGCGGCAGGCGTGCAGCGCGTCCTCGACGCGGGCCTTCTTCTCCTTCATGGCGACCTCGGTGGCGGCGCCGACGTTGATCTGCGCCACGCCGCCGGCCATCTTGGCGAGGCGCTCCTGGAGCTTCTCACGGTCGTAGTCGCTGGTGGTCGCGTCGATCTCGTTCTTGATCTGCTCGATGCGGCCCTTGATGGCCGACTCGTCGCCGGCACCTTCGATGATGGTCGTGGTGTCCTTGTCGATGCGGATCTTCTTGGCGCGGCCGAGCTTGTCGAGCTCGAGCGTGTCGAGCTTCAGGCCGAGCTCTTCCATAACCGCCTCGCCGCCAGTGAGGACGGCGATGTCCTGGAGCATCGCCTTGCGACGATCGCCGAAGCCAGGCGCCTTGACGGCGACGGCCTTGAACGTGCCGCGCAGGGCGTTGACGACAAGGGTGGCCAGGGCTTCGCCTTCGACGTCCTCGGCGATCACGAGCAGCGGCTTGCCACTCTCGGCGACCTTGCTCAGGATCGGGATAAAGTCGCGAGCGTTGCTGATCTTCTTCTCAAAAATCAGGACATACGCGTCCTCGAGCACCGCCTCGCGGCTGGCCTGCTCGTTGATGAAGTGGGGGCTGAGGTAGCCCTTGTCGAACTGCATGCCCTCGACGAGATCAATCGTGGTGTCGAGGGCCTTGCCCTCTTCGACGGTGATGACGCCGTCGCGGCCGACCTTGTCCATCGCCTCGGCGATGAGCTGGCCGATCTGCTTGTCCTGGTTAGCGCTGCTGGTGCCGACCTGGGCAACTTCATCGCTGTTCTTAACCGGGCGGCTCATCGTCTTGAGCTCGGCGACGATGGCCTCGACGGCGCGCTGAATGCCGCGCTGCACCTGCGTGCTGTTCGCGCCGCTGCCGACGTTGCGAAGGCCCTCACCGAAGATGGCCTCGGCGTAGACGGTGGCGGTGGTGGTGCCGTCGCCGGCGATCTTGGAGGTCTTGTCGGCAACCTCCTTGACCATCTGGGCACCCATGTTCTCGTAGGAATCTTCGAGCTCGATCTCCTTGGCGACGGTTACACCGTCCTTGGTGACGGTGGGGGAGCCGAAGGACTTTTCAAGGACGACGTTGCGGCCGCTCGGGCCGAGCGTGACCTTGACGGCGCGGGCGAGCTTCTTCACGCCGGCGTAAATGGCCGAGCGGGCGTCTTGGTCGAATGCGATCTTTTTGGCAGGCATAGTGAGTTTGTTGGTTTGAGGTTCCGGCTGTAGCAGAGGCGTCTCGCCTCTGCCCGAGCGGCGGGAAGTGATGGGCGTTCGGGCAGAGGCCGGGGGCCTCTGCTACGGGCGAGCTAGCTAACCACCGCGAGCACGTCGTCCTCGCTCATGATGAGCAGCTCGTCGCCGTCGATCTTGACCTCGGTGCCGGCGTAGCTGGTGAAGAGAACCTCGTCACCCTTCTTGACGCTGAAGGTGCTCTTCTCACCGTTGTCGAGCAGCTTGCCGTCGCCGACGGCCTGAACCGTGCCGCGCTTGGGCTTTTCCTTGGCGGAATCGGGCAGCACGATGCCGCTCTTGGTGGTCGTCTCGGCCTCGAGACGCTTGACGAGAATGTTGCCGCCGAGGGGGCGAAGCTGGGCCATGGATCGTTCTCCTAAGTGTTGCGTTGGTTGAGAAGTTGAAACGTGTGCGTGTTCGGAAGGATGAAGGCAGAAGGATGAAGGATGAAACCGAGACGGAAGTGAAGACTCTGTTTCAGATTTATCCTTCTGCCTTCATCCTTCATCCTTTCTGCTCTCGCCCGGCCACCGCCCGGAGTAGAAGCGCTTCAGCGCCCTCGCGAGGGTGTCGAGCAGCAGGTTCGGGTCGACCGGGCGCGGCAGCACGCTGAAGACGTGGGCGGTCAGCGCCTCGTGCATCAGGTGGCTGGCCACGTCGGCACGGCCGCGGTCGGCAAGGGGGGCCAGCAGGATTGCCGGCGGCAGCGTGGAGGCCGTGGCGGCATCGGCACGCCGCGCGAGCTCCTCCTGAAGCCGCCGCAGCATCTGGACGGCCGTCATGTCGCTCATGCGATGTTCGAGCACGGCCACGTGAATCCGCGGCCCCTCGCCGAGCAGGCCCTCCTCGATCAGCCCCAGCGCGTGGCGGCCGGTTTCGGCGACACGCACGTCCACGCCCTGCGCCGCGAGCAGGCCGCGGGCCGTCTGATGCCAGGGCTCAGTGCTGCCACCGGAGTCACCGAGCAGCACGCGCAGCCGCCCGCCGGGCAGATCGGCCGCGTCGGGCGAGGGAAGTTGTGGCGAGGCGTCGACCACGTGTGCCCCTGCCCAATCAACCGCCGTGCCATGGCTTTCCGCCAGTCGAGACGTTTGCTGGTCAACGACTTAAGACCCGGCGCACAGGTGGGCGTCTCCGCTTGTACTGCCAATCCTGCGAGCCGCTCTCCTCGTCGACTGCCGCATTGGCAGCGTTGCGGTCGGTCGAACGGTCGGTAGGGTTCGCGGCATGGCGGAGCAACCCTTCAACTGCGGGCCGCTCGTGACGATCGTGGGCAGCGCGAACGTCGACTTCATCATGCGGGTTCCCCGGTTGCCGGCCGTGGGCGAGACCGTGACCGACGGCACGTTCAAGCAAGTCTTTGGTGGGAAGGGGGCCAACTCGGCCGTCGCCGCAGCGCGGGCGGCGGGCGGGCGAGGCAGCGTCCATTTCGTCGCCCGCGTCGGAGACGACGCCTTCGGCCCGAGCATGCGCCGCGACTTCGCCGACAGCGGCCTCGATATCGAGCACGTCACAATCGACTCCGACACGCCCAGCGGCAGCGCGCTGGTCATGTTCGACGTCCACGGCGACAACTATCTCACCGTCGCCCCCGGCGCGAACGATCGCCTCACGCCCGCACACGTCGACGCCGCGGCCGATCGCATTCGAGCGTCGCGTGTAGTCCTGTTGCAGATGGAGATCCCGCCCGACACGGTCGCCGCGGCCATCTCCGCCGCGCGGGGCGGCGGGGCGAGCGTCGTGGTCAACTACGCCCCCGTTCGCGGGATGGAGGTGTCCGTCGACGGGTCGATCGACACGCTCATCGTCAACGAGACGGAGGCGGCCCAACTCGCCGGTCGCGAGGCGTCGCCCGAGGAACTCGCGGCCGACCTACTCGGGCGTGGCCCATCGTTGGTGATCGTGACGCTCGGGGCGAAGGGCGTGCTGCTGGCCGACGCCAGCGGCGTGCGGCGTCAGGCTGGGTTCGAGGTCGAGCCCGTGGATGCCACCGCCGCCGGCGATACGTTCTGCGGCGCCTTCTGCGTCGCCCGCGCCGAGGGCACCGGCGTCGATAACGCCGCCCGCTTCGCACAGGCGGCCGCGGCGTTGTGCGTCACCGGCTTCGGCGCGCAGCCAAGCATTCCGGCGCGCCAAACCATCCTCGCCTTTCTGTCCAAACAATGAACCCGCCCCGCGGCATCAAGCCCTCGACACCGCCGGTCGGCCTGCTGTTTTCGCAGGTCGGCTACGACGTGGGCGACCGGGTCCGCGCGCTCGTTCGCGGTCCGGCCGATCTCATCGACACCGACGGCCGGCTGCACCTGTCGACGGCCCCGCAGGTCCCGTTGGACGTCCAGGTGCCGCTCGAGCCGTGGGGAGAACTCTGGGGCAGCCACTGGTGGACGGCCGACTTCGGCGCGAGCGTTCCCGCGGGGACTTATGAACTGGTCGCGGTCAGCGGCGGGCGCGTGGCGTTGCGGGCCGAGGGATTGCTGGTGGCCGAGCATCGGCTGTTCGACGAAACGTGGTGGCTGGCGTCGGTTGGTCAGCTCGAGCCGCGCACGCATCTGGCCTACAGCAAGCCGGCGTGGCAGGACGCGGGGGCGCAGTGGCAGGAGTGTTACAGCCACGCCATCGCGGGGCTCGGGCTGGTGGACCTGGTCGAGCACGCGGGCGCCCGCATGACGCCCCGGCAGCGCGAAGCCGTCGTCGGCCAGGCGATGGTCGCGGTGAACTACATGGTCCGCCTGCAGGACCTCGCCGCCGCCGACGGGCATCCGCCGGGGGCGATGGCGCATGATCCGGTGAAGTACCGAACGCACGTGCTCATCGGCAACTGCGCCAAGGCCGCCGCGCTGCTGGCGCGGGCGGCGAACGTGCTGCCGGGCGACCATGACACCAAAGCCGACTGGCGGCGACGCGCGCGGGAGGCGGCCGCGTTCGTGCTAAATGCCGAGCCGCACGGCGCCTTCGGCTTCGTCCGCCACGGCCACGGCTTGCCCGCCGACTGGCCCGTGCCGAAGGAGCACCGCACCAGCGACCTCTTCGCCGTCCTGCTCGCGTACGCGGAGCTGGGCGACCGCGAGCCCGCCGCATCGCTCGCGTCGCGCCTTCTCGATCGGCAGGTGCCCGCGGATCGCGCCGAAGACGGCATTTTCGGCCATTTCTACACGTTCGATTCGGCCGACCTGACCGAGCGGTCGTGGAGCCACTGCCTTGCAGGCGGCGACCTCGGCAGCGACGGCGGGCAGGCGTTGCCGCATTACGTGATCGGTCTCGCCCGCATGGTGAAGCGGTGGCCGGACCATCCCGACGCCGCGCGTTGGCGCGAGGCGTTGCAGAACTTCGCGTCGAACTTCCTGCTGCCGGTTTGCCGCAAAAACCCTTTTGGTATCCTGCCACTCGGGTACGTGAAGGGCCAGGGGTGGCTGCACTTCGCCGGGCCGTGGCACGGCTTCAACGCGAGCTACGGCTGGATCGCGGCCGTCGCGCTGGAACTGCAAGACCATCTCGATCTCCCGGAACTTCGCGATCTGGCGGTGGCGAACCTGCAGTGGGTCGCCGGCCTCAACGCGGGCCACACGCAGGAGGCGCTCGAGCCGGCGTTGATGGCGATGCAGCTCGAGCGCGAGCTGCCGCGGGGCGAGGCGCGCCCGTACAGCATGATCCATGGCGTGGGGCAACAATCGCTCGGCTCGTGGATGAACCTGCGCGGCAGCGTGTCGAACGGCTTTTGCGTCGGCGAGCAGTTCCAGTGGGACGTGCCCGCCACCGCCGCCAACGACGGGCCGTTCAGTTATGCTGACGAGGACTGGATCCCGCACGCGCTCGGCTTCGTCGCGGGCGTCTGCCGCCTGTGACGACGGGCACGCAAACGAACGCACTCCGCGGGGTGTCTACGGAAGGCCATGATGTCACTGAAACTTGGGAAACTCGGAGTCTTCGCCTGCTGCGCCGCCGGTGCCTCGCTCGTCGGCTGCAACGGGCCGCGGCCGCCGGAGTTGTCGATCACGACCGGCCTTGGGGCCATCGACCTTGAAGGCGAGGGCGACTTTCCCGACGACCCGATCATCGACACGCCGCGGTTCAGCGGGCGCGTCGGCATCGGCATAGAGGGGCACGCGGCCGACGTCGACAGCTACGGCAGCGGCCCGCGGCTGGGCGGTCGCGTGAACTTCAGCTACACGCGCGAGAGCTTCGACGACCGCCGCGTCGCGGGCGAGCCGTTCCTGGAGATCGAGGACTACGTCGACCTAAGCCTGTTCACGCCGCAGGTCACGGTGTCGTACCGCCAGATGTTTGCCGGCGACGCCGACTTCGGCGGCTGGTACGTCGAGCCGGGCGTGGGCGTCGGCCCGGCGATCGGCGTGATCGGCTTCGGCAGCACGCTCGAGTTCGGCGACGATCCGATCGCCAGCGATATCGACGACACCGAGACCGAGGTCGGCTTCGGCGTGAACCCGTACGCCCGCCTCGGCTACGACACCGGCGGCGTGCTCTTCGGCGCCGAGGCGGGCTACCTGTGGACCAACCTCGACTTCGAGGACGATCTCGGCGAAGACCCGAGCGAGTGGTACGTCGGCTTCAACATCAACATCAAGCTCGGCTACTGATCGCCGAGGACGAACCGTGCCAGGCGTAGGCGGGCGTCGGTCTGGTGGCGGATGTGGACCACCAGCAGGCGGTGGGCGGCGTCGGCGGCGGGGCGGTCGATCGTCGGCAGCCCGCCGCCGCCACGCGAGAGGCCCAGGAGCTGCACGATCGCCACGATCGCCGCGCGCGGCACGGGCGTCAGCGACGGCCGGGCGCGGTGCAGTTCGTCGGGCGACGCGCCGGCCTCGCCGCACATCAGGCGCGACTCTTCCGTGTCGAAGCCGATCGCCCGTTCTTCCGCGACCGCCCGCGACAGCGGCACGAGCCGGCCGTCCACGCTCGCCTCGCGACACCGCGAAAAATCCGGCAGCAGCCCCGCCTGACGCAGCACGTTCAGCAGAAACGCGAGCGCCACGGCCTCGCGCACGTCGGGCTCGGCGAGGCGTTGGAGCAGGCGGGCCATGCCGTCGAAGAGGCGCGGGTGGGCATCGTGCTCCTCGAGCAGCCGGTCGACCACCTCGGCCGCGTACTGGCCGAGCCAGACGGCACGCAGATCGCCGCGCAGGGTTGCGGTGGCCGTCGATGAGCTTCCACTCCGCGAGCAGGCCGAGTTCCTTTTCTGGTGCGTAGCTGAAGAGAGCGTCGCCGCGGTCGAGCACGTCGAGCCCGCCGTCGAAGCGCCCCTTGCCCGCCTTGGTTTGCCGGCGGGCCCCCTTGGCGATGAGCTTCAGCCGCCCGTGCTCGCGCGTGAGCAGCGTGACGACCTGCGACGTCTCGCTGAACGGCACGACGCGCAGGCAGATGGCGATGTCGCGAAGCAATGCCATGCGAAGGGTTGGCAGACGGTAGTGCCGAACGCCCCGCGCCGCAGCCCGTAGCATTGCCTCGCCCATGCCCGATCGCCCGCGCAAGCTTTACCTCGAAACCTTCGGCTGCCAGATGAACGTGCTCGACTCCGAGCTGGTCCTGGGCCAACTTGTGGGGCGAGGCTACGAGCCGACGGCCGACCGGCACGCGGCGGACGTGGTGATCTACAACACGTGCAGCGTTCGCGAGCGGGCCGAGCAAAAAGTGTGGAGCCGTTTGGGCGAGCTGGCGGAGACGAAGCAGGAGCGCCCGGATCTGGTCGTCGGCGTCATCGGCTGCATGGCCGAGCGCGACGGGACGGATTTGTTTCGCAAGTTCCCCCACGTCGATCTGCTGTGCGGGCCGGGCGAACTCGACAAGCTGCCGGGGCTTGTTCACAACGCGGTCATCACCACGGAGGCGCGGAGCCACGGAGGTTCCGATGAGAAGCAGGTGGCGCTGATGGGCAGCACGTCGCGGCGGTCGTCGACGCTCGCGGCGGGGGAGGACAATCTGGAACTGTTGGACCTGTCGCGGGCGATGAGCCCGGCGGACGCGCAGCCGCAGGCGTACGTGCGGATCACGCGCGGGTGCAACAAGTTCTGCACGTACTGCGTCGTGCCGTACACGCGCGGGGCCGAGGTCCACCGGCCGCCGGAGAACATCGTCGCGGAGGTCAAGCGGCTCGCGGACGTCGGCGTGAAGGAGGTCACGCTGCTCGGCCAGACAATCAACCACTACGCGCACGCTCACGGCGATGGCCGGGTGACAACGTTTGCCGACCTGCTCTACCAGATCCACGAGGCGACGCCGCACCTGCCGCGGCTGCGGTTCGTCACGAGCTACCCACGCGACTTCACAGATGACGCCCTCGACGCCATGCGCGACTGCGAGCGCATCTGCCGCTACCTGCACGTCCCCGCCCAGCACGGCGACGACCGCGTGCTCAAGGCGATGAACCGCGGCTACACGATCGGCCAGTATTACGAGTTCGTCGACCGCGCCCGCGAGCGGATGCCCGACGTCAGCCTCGCCAGCGACTTTATCGTCGGCTTCCCAACCGAAACGGAAGAGGAGTTTCAGCGGACAAAGGACGTGATCCGCTACTGCCGGTTCAAGAACTCGTTCATCTTCAAGTACAGCCCGCGGCCCGGCACGGTGGCGATCAAGCGGTTCGAGGACGACGTGCCCGAGGAGGTCAAGAAGGGGCGGAACAACGAGCTATTGGCGGTCCAGCACGAGGTCGGCCAGGCAGTGAACGCGGAGATGATCGGCCAGACGGTCGAGCTGATGGTCGAGGGCCAGAGCAAGCACGCGGCCAAGGCGTACCCGTCGAGCAACGTCAGCCTTGGCAGCGGGTTCTCGCGGAAGTCGGCACCGACGCAGCTCGTCGGCCGCACGCGCGGCGATCAGATCGTCGTTTTCCAGGGCGAGCCAAGCTTGGCGGGCGAGTTGGTGGACGTGGAGGTGACGGAGTCCCGCGGCCTGACCTTGTTCGGCCGGCGTGTCGGCGCGATGATGCCGGCGTGACACTGCGTGATGCTCCGCACTGGTGGGATTGGCCGTTTGAGCCTCAGGACCATGTCGAAGACCAGATGATTGCTCGTCGCTTTACCTTGGTGGACCTACTTGAGATGGTGGAGGAGACTACTGGTTGGACGCCGAGCCACGTTCCGGGCAGATTCGTGCTCTCGACCAGTCGCGACGGGCGACCGTGGGAAGTGATTGTTGAGCCGAATGACTCTCGCGTGGTTGTCGAGATCGTCACCGCTTACGAAGTGAAACCGCTATGACCCTCACGCGATCATCCCGCCGCAACCTGTCCGTCCATTTCAGGGCGGGTCAGCCCGTTTCCGGCTATCTCAAGTTGCGCCCAACTCCCGAGGCGGGCGTCGACCACTCGCAGCGGTTTGAGGCGGACATGGTCGCGGATTTTGCCAAAGACGGTGCTTGTCTCGGAATCGAGTTCACCGCGCCCGCTTGTGTCACACTTGACGCTGTGAACAGGCTGCTGCGCCAGTTTGGAGAGCGGGAGCTGACATTCTGTGAACTCAAGCCGCTGCTCGGCGAAACAGGCTCCTTGACGCCAGCGTGAACAATCCCAGCGGCGGAAGGATGCTCAGCACCACGGCCGCGGCCGGCAGGGCGGGGTCGGCTTCGAACGCCACCGTTGTCGCCAGGTTCGACAAACCGACCGGCAGCGTTTGGCGATCCTCGCCGATCAGAATTGTCGCCGGCCAGAGCAGGGCGTTCCAGGCGCCGAGGAAGTGCAGCATCAAAAATGCCGCCCCCGTCGCGGCGACCTGCGGGTGCGCGATGCTCCACCACAGCCGCGGCTCGGAACAGCCGTCGAGCCGGGCGGCCTCGACCGTCGACATCTGCACCGATCGATACGCCGCCGCGAACAGGAACAAGCCGAACACGCTGAACGCCCCCGGCAGGATCACCGCCCACAGTTGGTTCAGTCCTCGCAGGGCGAGCGTCACCTCGAACAGCCCCGCGACCGCCACCGGCCCCGGCAGCAGCGCCGTCGCCACGAGCAGGCCGATCACCACGCGCCGGCCACGAAACCGGTGCGCAGCCAGCGCGTAGCCGCCGAGGCTGCACAGGAGCATTGCCAGGAGCGACTGCGTTCCCGCGACCGCCACGCTGTTGAGCAGCCACCGGCCGACCGGCTCGTCGCGCAGCAGTCGCGCGAATGCCGAAGCCGACACCGCCGCCCCGTTGGGCCGGGTCAGGCCCAGCGACGCCGCCAACACCCACACCAGCGGCGCGAGCATCGGCACCGCGACGAACAATGCGAGGAGGATGACCGTGCCGCGCCTCACGTCAGCCGCACCTCCTCGCCGCCGAGCTTGAACAGCTTCGCCAACGCCAGCGTGATCGCGCCAACGATGACCGCGAGGACCACCGCCGTCGCGGATGCCAGGCCGAGGTCGCCGTTCTGAAATCCCTGTGCGAACAGGTACATGACGACCGTCAGCGCCCGATATCCCGGCCCCGCGCCGCCGAAGAGCAGGTAGGGCAGCTCGAACGCCTGCAACCCCCAGAAGATCGCCGCGACGAACAGGAAGGCCAGCGTCGGCCGCACCTGCGGGAGCGTGACGTGCCAGAACCGCCGCAGCGCGCCGGCCCCCTCGACCGTCGCCGCGTCGTGCAGGTCGTGGTCGACCCGCCGCAGCGCCGCCAGCAGGTAGATCATGCCGAATCCCACGCCAAGGTAAACGGCCACGCCGATCAGAACCGGCATCGCCAGGGCGGGCGAGTCGAGCCATCCGATCGGCACGTCGATCGCCCCGGTCTTCAGCAGGATCGCGTTGAGCATCCCGCGCCGCCCTGTCAGGATCGAGGCGAACAGCAGCCCGGCAAAGGCGCTGCCGACCAGGTGCGTGGCAAAAAAGGCCGTCGCGAGAGCCGACCGCAGCCGGCGCGGACAGGCGTCGACGAGCAGCGCCAACCCGAGCGCCGCCGGCAGTTGCAGGAGTGCGAACGCGAGCGAGAAGGCGATCGTGTTCGCCGCCGCCAGCCACAGCAGCGGGTCTTGCAGGACGAACGCGAAGTTGTCGAATCCCGCCGGCGTCGCCCGGTCGGTGCCGGCGGCGTACTGCACGCTCATCCGCGCCGTCCGCCACAACGGCCACGCTTGGAAGACGGCGAACGCCAGCAGGAACGGCGCCAGCAAGAGCCACGGCCACGGGTTCCAGCGACTCGTCCGACGGCGATTCACGCGGCGGTGAGCCTAGAGCAGCTCAGTCCCCCACGAGGGCGATGCTGTTCTTGCCGCTGCGCTTGGCGCCGAAGACGAGGGCGCCGTCGGCGGCCTCGATGAGCGCGTCGGCGGTCGGGGCGTCGTAGGGGTAGACGGCCATCCCGCCGCTGATGCTCAGCGAGCCGACGCCCGTCTCGCCCAGCGCGGCGAACTCCGGCGAGTTCATCTCCCGGCGGAAACGCGCCGCGATCTGGAGCGGCCCACGCGGCGGCTTGCCGGCGTTGGCGGCGCGGTGGTCGGCGCCGTCGAACGACGCATCCGCGCTGCCGGGGGCGTCCTTCTCCCAAAACACCACGGCGAACTCGTCGCCGCCGATGCGGGCCACGAAGTCGTGGTCGCGCACGCACCGGCGGATGAGCTGCCCCGCCTGCTTCAGAATCGCGTCGCCCGTCGCGTGGCCGTGCTGGTCGTTGTACGCCTTGAAGTTGTCCAAATCGAAGAGCAGCAGCGTGACCGGGAAGCGCTCCTGCCTAGCCTTGGCGAGAATGCGATCGAGAAAACTGCGAAAGTACCGCCGGTTGTGACAGCCCGTGAGTTCGTCGAAGAGCGCCAGTTGCCGCAGGCGGGCGTAGCGGTCGTCCGCGTCCTGAAGCCGGCCCAGTTGCTTCGCGAGGGCGTCAAGTTCGTGTTGGAGCACGTCGCGCTCGTCCGCGGCCGGTGGGGCGACCATCCGCAAGGCAAGCACGCGGCGCTTGGCGGAATCCGCGTCGTCTCGCACCACGGCGTGCAGGCCCGTCGCGTTGCCGTCGGCGAGCTCGAGCATCACGCCGGCCGGCAGACGACTGCTGAGCAGCGTCGTCGCCGTCGCCACGGATCGGCCGGCGTGGTCGGTGACGAGGGTCAGGACATCATCAGCCGACAGCGACGGCAGGCCGTGCGGCAGCGAGATTGGCGCCGCCTCCGCCCGGCCGGTGAGCAGGCGGCGCAGGTCGCCGGCGGTGGGCGTGGCGGGAAGGGCGGCAAGCGGGTCGTCGTCGCCGCCGAGCAGGAGGACCGTTGCCTCGCCAAGCTGCTCGCGCAGGGCCCGCCCGGCCACCGGTGCATCGCCCGCCTCGGCCGCGCCAATCGAGCCCGCCGGCGCCAACAGCAGGTCGAATTCGTCGCCCACCGTCGCAAGGTGCGCCAGGGCGTCGAATGGCGTCTCGAGCGAGATCAGGTCGGCACCGGGCACCGCCTGCGAGGCAGCCTCGGCCACGGCTCCGTCGGCATCGCCCAGGATCAGCACCCGGCGCACACTCTGGCCTCCCGCCGGGGCGGGTCGCACGGGCGACGAAGGCGTGGCGTTGGACAGGTGCATGGAGTTCTTCCCGGTCCCACTCTCGCCCCCGAACCGGCGATCGACAAGCCTTGGCCGGGCTCTTGCCCGGCAACGCGTCGCGGTCACGCGATGCTGGGCGCTTTGTGACGGTTGCGCCCAACTTGGCGAGCCACTTCGACCCGCGTTGACGCAATCGTTTGCAGGTGTGGGCTACTCCTCGTCCTCCTCCGGATCGCCCAGGAGTGCGCGAAGCTCGGCATTGGACAAAAGCGGCTGCGCCGAATCATCGGCGGTGTCGCTCGCCGGTGGCGGTCGGGGAGCAGGGGTGTCGCGAACTGGCCGGGGGGTGGCATCGGGCGTCTGGGCGAAGCGGTGCAGCCGACCGTCGGCGACCAGGCCAGTCGCGCCCCAAAGCACCGCTTGGGCGAGCGAGGCGGCGTGGGCGCCCACGTCGCTCAGCCAGACCTCCACGCCGGGGAAGTAGCTGCGAATCGTCCGCACCACCGACAGGTCCGCCGGCGACACCGCGGCCAGCGAGAGCACCACCGCCCGCGCCGGGTTGCCCTCGCGCTGCAGCCGGCCGAGCAGCAGGACCGCGGCGGCGGCGTCGGACACGCGCCGCTCGGCCATCCCTTCCACCACGGTGCCATCGTCGCCCGCGCCCACCACCACCACCACCACCACCACCACCACCCCGACCACCCCGACCACCTGCGTGGCCGATCCAGTGGAGTCGTCTGCCATCGCTGCCTCCGGGGACGTGGCAAGGGGAGCCAGGGAATCGAGCACCGCGTCGCGCACGACGGCATCATACGGAGGCCCTCGCCAAACCCGCGCGCCGAAGCGGCGCAGGCCCCGTTGTCGGACCCGTTCCGCCGCTGTTCGTTGACTGTCGGCCCGACGGCTCACTACCGTCGCGCCCGTCGGTATTCCCCCCGCTCGCACCCATCAGGAGAACTTACTATGCCCGTTAAAGTCGGCATCAACGGTTTTGGCCGCATCGGCCGACTCGTCTTCCGCTCGGCCGCCTACCGCAGCGACGACGATATTCAGGTCGTGGGCGTGAACGATCTGGTGGGCGCCGATAACCTCGAGTACCTCCTGAAGTACGACACGATCCACGGGCGTTTCGACGCGGAGAAGGGGGGCGAGATCGGCCGCAACGGCGACACGAAGCTGACCGTCGGCGGGCGCGAGATTCCCACCTTCAGCGAGCGCGACCCGAGCAACCTCCCCTGGGGCGACCTCGGCTGCGACATCGTCGTCGAGAGCACCGGCCTGTTCACCACGCACGAGGCCGCCAGCGCCCACCTGAAGGCGGGGGCGAAGAAGGTCGTCATCAGCGCCCCGACCAAGTCGCCCGAGCAGGTGCCGACCTATGTCATGGGCGTCAACGACGGCGACTACGACGGCACGGCCGACATTGTCAGCAACGCGAGCTGCACCACGAACTGCCTCGCGCCGATCACGAAGGTGATCCTCGACAATTTCGGCATGGAGGAGGGGCTGATGACGACGATCCACGCCGTCACCGCGACGCAGCCGACGCAGGACGGCCCGAGCAAGAAGGACTGGCGCGGCGGCCGCAACGCGTACATGAACATCATCCCCAGCTCCACCGGCGCCGCCAAGGCGGTCGGGCTTTGCCTGCCGGAGACCAAGGGCAAGCTGACGGGCATGGCCTTCCGCGTGCCGACGATGGACGTGTCGGCGGTCGACCTGACGTTCCGCACGAGCAAGAGCACGAGTTACAAGGAGATCTGCGCCGCAATGAAGGCCGCCGCCGAGGGTCCGATGAACGGCATCCTGGGCTACACGGAGGACGAGGTCGTGAGCAGCGACTTCATCACCGACCCGCGCAGCAGCATCTTCGACGCCGGCGCCGGCATCGAGCTCAACGACAAGTTCTTCAAGGTCGTGAGTTGGTACGACAACGAGTGGGGCTACAGCAACCGCGTGATCGACCTGATCATGCACATGAGCAAGTAGCGCCCCCATCGACTGTTCGCCGAAGGCCCGGTCGCACGGCGGCCGGGTTTTCGTGTATCACGAACGCGTGCCGAGCGATCAAGCGAACCTGCTGGTCCTGCTGACCGATCACGGCCGCGCCGACAGCCTTGGGGCGATTCAGGCCGGCCTCGAGGTCACGCCGGCGGCCAACGCCCTGGCGCGGCGGGGCTGGACGGCCGAGCGGTGCTACACGCCGTGCCCGCTCTGCGTGCCGGCCCGCACCGCGTTGGCCACGGGCGTTGCCCCGTGGACCAACGGTGTCGCCTGCAACGAGTTCGCCCGCGGCGAGCGAACGTGCCGCCGCAGCATTCACGAGCATCTGGCCGCCGCCGGGTATCGCCTTGGCCACGTGGGCGTCCATCACGCGCGGTTGTCGCCCGATCTGCGCGACCGCGTCGAGTTCGACCTGTTCGCCGACTTCGACGCCCACCGCCAGGCCGCGGCGGCGGCGGGCGTCGCGTTGCCCAAGCTCGGCGACGAGTACCGGCGGCACCTCGACGTTCGCGAGAACACAGCCGGCAATATGATGCGTCCCTACTCGTCGGCGGCGACGGGCGTCTGGCGCGGGCCGGAGGAGTGGTTCCTCGACCTTTGGCTCGCCCGGCAGGCGGCAGCGTTCATCGAAAAAGCGCCAGGCGACCGACCGTTCGCACTGTTCGTGAACCTCTGCGCCCCGCACCCACCCCTGGCCGTGCCAGAGCGATACGCCGGGCTGTTCGATCCCGAGTCGATCGAGTTACCCGCCAACGTCGGCCAACCGGCGCGGGGCGAGCCGCCGTCGCGTCGGCTCGGCCCGCCCGCGCAGCTCGCCGCCGGCGTCGACGAGGCCGGTTGGCGCCGCGCTTGGGCCGCCCACCTCGCCCTCACGCGCCTCGCCGACGACGCGACGGCCACCGTGCTGAACGCCCTCACATCACGCGGCCTAGGCGACCGGACGCTGACAATCCTCGCGAGCGATCACGGCGAGCAACTCGGCCAGCACGCGATGTACCAGAAGATGGAGCTCTACGAGCCCGCCGTCCGCGTGCCGCTGGTTGTCGCCGGGCCGGGCGTGGCGGCGGGCGCTCGTGGCGAGGGCATCTGCTCGCTGCTGGACGTGCCGCCGACGCTGCTCGAGGCCGCGGGCGTGGCGGTTCCACGGGAGCTCGACGGAGTCTCGCTCTGGCCGAGCCTGCGCGGCGACGGGCCGCTGCCGGACCGCGTCCTGCCGCTGGGTTGCTACGGCAACTTCGATTTGGCCCCGCCGCCGGATCAACGGCGCGGCGCGGTCGACGGCCGCTGGAAGCTCATCGCCGACGGCGACGGCCGTGACCTCGAACTCTTCGACCTTCACGCCGATCCGCTGGAGATGCACAACCTGGCGGGCGACCCCGCGGTCGAGAGTGTGGTCGCCCGGTTGCTTCCGCAGATCGCGCCCACGCCGCTGGCGGCGGGCAGCGCCATTGGCTAGGTTGGACGCGGAATGAGCAGCCAGCCCAAGTCGGACCGCGTGCGCGTCGCCTGCATCGGGGCGGGGCAGTTCGCGAACCTGTTTCACTACCCGTCGCTGGCGCGGCTGGCCGAGCGCGAGGGGACGGTCGAGGTCGTCGCGTTGGCCGACATGGACGAGGCCCGCCGCGAGCAAACGGGCCGGAAGTGGGGCATCGCCCGCCGCTTCGCCGACGCCGACGAAATGCTCGCGGAGATGGGCGACGCGGTCGACGCCGTTTACGCGATTATGACGCCCGGCCCGCTGCCGCCGGTGGCGACGCGCGTCCTGCGGGCGGGCAAGCATTTGTTTACCGAGAAGCCCGCCGCCAAGACGAGCGGCGAGGTGGAGGATCTCGTCGCCGAGGCCGAGCGGGCGGGCGTGGCCACCTGCGTCGGCACCAATCGCCGCTACAGCCCACTGTGGCGGCGGGCGGTCGAGATCGTGACCGAGAACGGCCCCGCCTCGGGCGCCCTCGCCGCATTTCACAAGCCGATGGACAAGCCCATGTTCGACATGAGCGTCCTCCACGCCGACGTGTTGCACGTGATCGACCCGCTCCGCGACCTGCTGGGCGAGGTGGCGGAAGTTCGCGGGCAGGCCGACCTGTGGTACGGCGGCGACGGGTGGAGCCCGCACAGCGACAACGTCTTCAACGCCATGCTCCGCTTCGAGAACGGCGGCGGGGGACTCGTGACCGCCAATCGCCGCGCGGGTGCCCGAATCGAACGCTTCGAGCTTCACGGCGAGTTCGTGACCGTTGTCGCGGAGTTGCCGAACAGGCTGACGGTCTACCGTCGCGGCAAGGATCCGGAGGTTCTCGCCGCGGCCGACATCGTGGGCGAGGGCGACGCGGACGACATGCTGATGACGTACGGCTACTACCACGAGACAAAGGCGTTCGTCGACGCGATTCGCAACGGCTCGCGGCCGCCCACGCACCTGGGCGATCACCTGAAGCTGCTGAAGGTCTGCGACGCCATCGCCGGCGACGACCATGTGGAGGCCCCGCGATGAGCGTTGAATTGACGTGGTTCCCGAAGCAGATGGCCGGCGCGTCGGCCGCGGAGATCGCCGGGCTCACGCGGGCGGCGGGGTTGACGCGGTGCAACGCGATCGTGCGCGATAACTACCCGACGCCGCCGGGCACGCTCTCAAAGACGCTCGGGCCGCTCCTGTCGGCGTTCGCGAGCGAGGGCGTTGCCTGCCCGATCGCCACCACCGGCTGGACGCCCGCCGACCTGCCGGAGGCCGAAGCCGATCTCGCCGCGCTCGCGGAGGCGAGGGTGACGAACGTGCGGCTGGCCCAGTTCTTCAGCGGCGGCGGGTTCGGCAAGGTCGGCGACGTCCGGCAGGAACTCGCCGACGCCGAACGCCATCTGGACGCCGCGGCCGATTTTGCCGGGAAGCACGGGTTGCGCTTCATCTACCAGGTCCACTTCAAGACGCTGCACCCGAGCCCGTCGTCGCTCTGGCCGGCCGTGAAGGAGCTGCCGCCCGATCGCGTGGCGGTGATGCTCGATCCCGGCAACCAGACGATCGAGGGCCACGAGGACCCCGAGCGCTCGCTTCGCCTGTTCGGCCCCGACCGCATCGTCGGCTGCGGCGTCAAAGATCTGCTCTGGGAGCGTGGGACGGACGGCGTCATCTCGCACAGGTTCGTGCCCGTCGGCGAGGGAATGTGCGACTGGCCGAACACGCTGAAGAAGCTGAAGGCCGGCGGGTTCGGCGGGCACCTGACGTTCATGCCGTTTTACCCGGTCGAGTCGCGCGACGCTTTGCGCGGCCGGCTGGCGGAGGAGGTCGCTTATGTCCGAGAACACGCCGAAACCGCGGGCCTCCATTGTGAGGCTTGACCAGATCGAAAGTGTCCCCTGCCCGTGCGGCCACGCCAGCCGCGCGTTCGCCGACGTGCCCGGGGCCGCGTGCAGCGTTCACCGCGTGGTCATCAGCAGCAACGCCCGCACGCACTACCACCGCGCGCACACGGAGGCCTACTACGTGCTCGAAGGCGACGGCCAGATCGAGCTCGACGGCACGCTCTCGCCCGCGCCGGTCGGCACGGCCATCCTGATCCCGCCGGGCGTCCGCCACCGCGCGGTCGTCCCGCCGGGCGGGCGGATGACGATTCTGAACGTCGTGACCCCGCCCTTCGACCCGGCCGACGAGCACTTCGACGACTAACCTCAACGCCGCCGGCGGAGCAGGGCGGGCGCGAACAGCGCAAGCGCCATCATGCCCGGCTCGGGCACCACCGTGATCGACCACGACACGGACTGCCCCAGCCGATCGAAGTTGCGGCGGACCCAGTCGAAGTCCTGCCCGGTGAACGCCAGCTCCAGCACCGAGTCCTGCGCGACGGCGCTGATCTCGTAGTCGCCGGGCGCCAGGTTCAGGTCGCTTAGCAGCAGCTCGCTGTCGTCGTCGTTGTCGACCACGAGCTGGCCGTCGACGAACCAGTCGAGGTCGATCACATCATCATCAACGCGGTCGACCCAGAGCATCTCGGGGTTGATAAGGGTCTCGCCATTGTCGAGGAAGGCGTCGAGCGGGTCGACCTCATCGTAGATCTTGAAGATGACCTGCTCGCGGCTGACGGCGTTGAGGGGATCGCCCAGCGAGCGCATCATCGAGTCGTCTGTGGGGCGAAAGATGCCCGTCTCGCTGTAGTAGCCGCCCTCGTAGGCGCCGACGACGCTCATATCGATCGTGCCGTTGGTGCCGTTGTGGTAGGGATCGTCGTAGCCGTACCACTCGCCCCACTTGATTTCAGGCGTGGTGCTGACGTTGACAAAGAAGCCGCGCTCCCCGCCGGTGTACTCGTCTGGGCCGCCGTAGGTGTACTCGTCCTGGAGGCGGCCGAAGCTGTGGCCGAGCTCGTGGATGGCGATGTCTTTGCCCGCCGCGTTCCCGCCGGCCCAGACGCCCCATTGCCCGCCGCACCCGCCGTACTTGACCGAGTTCACCACGCCCAGCCGCATGTCGACGTCGATGCCGGTGCCGCTGAGGGCGGCATTCGTGGCAGCATTGGCCTCGCCGGTGTCGAAGTAGAGGCAGCGGTCGGTTCCGCCGGTGTTGTACGAGGCGTTCAGCGCCGTATCAACGAAGATGCCATTGCCCTCGTCGGCATTGGGATCGTCGGCCCCGCTCTGCTTGCTCTCGACGCGCACCTGGTGGACGTTGAAAAAGTTCGCGTACCGCATGAACGGGTCGTTCAGGCGGTTGTTGAACATGTAGTCGACCGTCTCGCTCACGTGGCCGTCGTACGCGGCGCCCTCGGAGGCGGTGTAGCCGTCGCCGATGAAGACGATGTCCACGCGGTTGCTCGACGGGCCGGTCTCGCTGAAAGTCGAGAAAGTCGGGCTCGTGTCGGCCGTCTGGGCGAGGGCAACGGGAGCAGCCGCGGCAACGGCGGCGGCGAGAACGGCGGCGTGTGAGCGATACTTCATGGTGCGGATGAGTCGGTCCCCTCATCGCACAATAACACATGTCGCCCGGTCGTGCGCTTCCCACCTGCCGTCGGCGACGCCTGCGGTCGCGGGGCGGGCAGGCGGCCCGCAAGCACCTATACTGCGGGCGATGACTGTCGCCACCGCCCAGGAGCCCGCTGTTCAGGCCGATCACAAGGCCCCCCACGCGAAGAAGACCGCCGTGCAGGACGCCGCCAGCCCCCGCTCGGCGGGCGGCCTGTTCCAGCCCAGCGAGGACGGCCAAGTCGAGCGCGATCGCCTGCGGATGATGATGCTCATCCGCCGCTTCGAGGAGAGCATGTACCGCGAGTACACCTCGCCGCGCACCCTCGACGACGGCACGAAGGAGATGAAGATCGGCGGCTTCTGCCACCTCTACAGCGGCCAGGAGGCCATCGCCGTCGGCTGCGAAGCCGCGATGAACCGCGAGAAGCACGACGACCAGCTCATTAACGCATACCGCTGCCACGGCCACAGCCTCGCCCTCGGCATGAGCCCCCACGTCGCCGCGGCCGAACTGTTCGGCAAGGCCACAGGTTGCTCCAAGGGCAAGGGCGGGTCGATGCACCTGTTCGACAAAAGCCAGGGCAACAACGGCGGCCACGGCATCGTCGGCGGACACCTCCCCGTCGCGGCCGGCATCGCCTTCGCCCAGTGGTACAAGAAGACCGGCGGCGTCACGTTCTGCTTCTTCGGCGACGGGGCGATCAACCAGGGCACCCACAACGAGGCCCTCAACCTCGCCAGCCTCTACAAGCTGCCGGTGATCTGGGTGATCGAGAACAACATGGTCGCAATGGGCACGCAGGTCGAACGGCACAGCGCCGAGACCGACCTCGCCAAGCGCGGCCTCGGCTACGACATGCCGACGCTCAACCTCGACGCGAACGACCTCGACGCCGTTATCGAAACCTTCGGCGAGGCCGTCGACCGCGGCCGGCGTGGCGACGGACCGACGTACATCAGCGCCAACACCTTCCGCTTCCGCGGCCACAGCATGAGCGACCCGCTGAAGTACCGCAGCAAGGAGGAGGCCGAGGAAGGCAAGGCCCGCGACCCGATCGCCCTCTACGAAGTCAAACTCCGCGAGGCCGGCTTCCTGAACGACGAGCAGGCCGAGGCGATGACGAAGGAGATTCGTGACGAGGTCAAGGACGCCATCGAGCAGGCCGAGTCCGACCCCCACCCGGACCTCGACAGCCGCTTTGACGACGCGCTGGCGGAGAAATACCCGTTGGAGGTCTAGACCATGAACAAGGCAGACACTTACGAGGAAGATCAGGATAGCCCAGTCTCAATCGCGCCCGACATGGCGTGGGGCCAGCCTTGCCTCGATGGAACCCGATTCCCCGTTCACATCATCTTCGAGAACCTTGCCGCCGGCATGTCGGTGGATGACCTGATGGAGGAGTTCCCCCAGTTGGATCGCGAGCAGGTTCTGGCGACGATCCGATATGCCGGTGAGTCATTGGGCCGGCACGCTCGCCGGCTTCATGCCAAAGGCCCAATTGTCGTCCATCGGAAGAAGTACGCCTACGAGCGCTAGATGAAGATTCTGCTCGATGAAATGATGCCCGTCGCGCTGCGGCATCACCTACCGGGACACGAGGGCTTCAGCATCGAGTACATGGGCTGGAAGTCGAGGAGCAACGGCGAGCTCATGGCCCTGATCGTCGGCAACGGCTTCGGTGCGATGCTGACCAACGACCAGAACATGCAGGACCAGCAGGCACCGGATTGGGTACAAATCCCGATCTTGGTCACGAAGCTGCCGAACACAAATCTATCGATGTTGCTTGAAGTCACACCCGACATCCTCCGCCTGCTCGCGACGAACCCGCCGCCGGGCTTCCACCATGTCTCTAGCGTCTCATTCTGATGCCACGTCACCTTTTCATCCTCGCGGCATTGCTACTAGTAGGATGTAGCGGAGAAGCGCGTGAGGGTCGCGTCTATGAGACGCACGTAGGAGACGTATTGTCTGTCTGGTCGTTTCACCCGGTAATCGATGTTCGCCTTGATGATGGCACGGCACCAAGCAAGTCCAGAGGCTCAGTACAACACGATCCTGAAATCCCGTTACGGCTTCCAGATCTTCGCAACGGCGCTTTACGGTTCTCGAACGACATATGGCTAATCGTTTCTCCCGAAGAGGTTCTGCTTGGTGGTCTGTTTCTCAACCCTGATGTCAAGCGTGTTGTGATCGAAAAGGACGGACAGATCGTTCCGAATGCGTACTTTCCTGTGCCGCGACGCGACTGATAGCAAGTCGAAGCAATCAATCCCTGTTTTAGTTGATCCACTACACGCCCCCATGCCCGAAATTCAATACCGACAAGCCCTCCGCGATGCCATGACCGAGGAAATGGAGCGCGACGATGACGTCTTCCTCATGGGCGAGGAAGTCGCCCAATACAACGGGGCCTACAAGGTCTCCGAGGGGATGCTCGAGAAGTTCGGCCCACGCCGGATCTTCGACACGCCCATCAGCGAGGCCGGCTTCAGCGGCATCGGCATTGGGGCCGCCTGCATGGGACTGCGGCCGATCGTGGAGTTCATGAGCTGGTCCTTCACCTTCGTCTGCGCCGACCAGATCATCAACAACGCCGCCAACGTGCGGTACATGAGCGGCGGGCAGTACAAGGTCCCCGTCGTCTTCCGCGGCGGCAACGGCATTGCTCACCAGCTCGGGGCGACCCACAGCCACCGCGTCGAGACGCTCTACGGCCGCATTCCCGGCCTCGTCACCCTCTGCCCGGCCACGCCCTACGAGGCCAAGGGCCTGCTCAAGGCCGCCATCCGCTGCGACGATCCCGTCTGCTTTCTCGAGTCGGAGATCATGCTCAACGACAAGGGCGAGGTCCCCGACGAGGAATACACCCTGCCCATCGGCAAGGCCGACGTCATGACCGAGGGCGACGCCTGCACCGTTGTCTCCTACGGCAAATCCCTCGCCCGCTTCGCCAAGCCCGCCGTCGAACAACTCGCCGACGACGGCATCGACTGCGAGCTCATCAGCCTCCGCAGCCTCCGCCCGCTCGACGTCGACACGATTGCGGAGAGCGTCAAGAAGACCAACCGCTGCGTGATCGTCGACGAGGACTACGGCCTCTACGGCATGGGCGCGGGCGTGATGGAGCAGATCTACAAAAAGACCTTCGACGACCTCGACGCCCCCATCGGCCGCGTTCACAGCGAGGAGATCCCCGTCCCCTACGGCCACTACATGGAAGAGGCGATGCTCCCGAGCCTGGAGAAGGTGAAGCAGGCCGTAAAGGCGGCATGCTATATCGAGTGAACAAGATCACAACACCCCCGTTCCGGCAGGCACAGCATGGCAGCTCCCAATACCGATATCTTCCTTCGCTACAATCGGAAGTCGATCGATGACCGCCAAGTCGACGGACTCATCGGCATCTGCAAAGGACTCGCGGCTGACGGCAGAGTGAATCAGGCTGAAGCAGAGTTTCTGCAAAGCTGGTTGATGCAGAGCGCCCACACGACCGACAACCCGATCATTCACAACCTCCTTGATAGGGTCAGTGACATGCTCGATGACGACGTTCTCGACAAAGACGAGTCAGCCGAGCTGCTCTCGACACTCCGTCACCTCTCGGGCGAACCCAGCGAGCTTGGTGAAGTGGCCAAAACGAGTAAGCTCCCGATCGATCTGCCGGAGCCGGACATCGTTATCGAGGGGTCGTTATTTTTGTTCACCGGCACCTGCGTCTACGGCTGTCGGAAAACGTGTCAGCAGGCGGTTGAGGCGGCGGGCGGCATAAACGCGAACAGCGTCACCAAAAAGCTAAATTATCTGGTTCTTGGCACCTATGTGACCGAGTCTTGGGCGCACGAGACGTTCGGCAGGAAAATTGAGAAGGCCATGGAGTACCGCGACAGTGGTGTTCCTCTAGCAATCGTCACGGAGGAACACTGGCTCCGGTCCGCCGGAATTGGGTAGCGTATTCGCTACTCCGCCGCCTCCGGCGGCGGGTTCGTCCGCTCCGCAGGCGGCAGGATCGTGGCCAGCGGCACACTCAGCCCCGGCAGGGCGTCGCCGCCGTCGAAGGCGTCGGATTCGCTGAGAAACTTCGTCGAGCCGTCGGTGGAAACGGCCCGGCCGGTGCGGAGTTGCGGGTAAAGCACCCAGATCAGCGGCACACCGGCGGCGACGTACTCCATCAGCTTCCGCTCCACCTCGTCCGCCTCGTCGCCCGGCGAGACGCTCTCGAACGCCAGCGTCGGGCGGCCGTGAAACGTCGTGTCGGGGATCTTGCCATAAGGAAGCTGATCCAGCAGCAGCACCGACGCATCCGGCTTCCGGCCGGTGCGCGGCGACTTGACGCCGAGGCGGTACATCGATTCGGAGCCGACAATGCGGCCGATTGGGTTCTGGCGGAGGTACAGACCGATGTGCGTGGCGACCCTCGCCGAGCAGAACGCGCCGATCATGCTCGATGACCGCTCGACCAGCTTGCCTTCAACGAGTTCATACCCGTGCGTGGCGTCGCCCATGGCGTCGACGTCGTCAGTGGTCAGCAACCGTGGCTCTGCCAGGGCAGCGGTCATGGCATCATCATAACGCATCGCTCTCTTGCTCGTCATCGAGCTCCACCCCCGCGTACACCTCCGCCAGCGGCAGGTCGACGTCGATCGAGTCGAGGCGGGCGACGGCGTCGAGGCCGGCGTGGTGGGCTATCTTCCAGTCGCCATTGTCGCGGCGGAGGAAGGTCGTCACGAGCGGCTCGGTTTGGTCGATCAGCACGTACTCGCGGAACGACTCAATCTCGGCGTAACGCCGGAACTTCGTGCCGCGGTCGTGGCTTTCGGTCGATTCCGACAGCACTTCCACGAGCAGCGTGGGGTTCAGTGCGGTCTTGGTTTTCTGGCCGAGAGTATCGGTCTTCAGCTCGCCGCAGACGACGGTGGCGTCTGGATAGGTGTAGAGGCCTTTGTGGCCGGACTGCCGCCGGAAGGTGGGTGTGCGGACGCGCAACTCGGACGAGTAGACGCGGCAGATACCACCCTTGAGACGCTGGCGAAGTTCGCCGCCCGCGTTCATGGCGATCAGCGCGTGGGTCGGCGTCCCGCCGGCCATGGCGACGATGTCGCCGCCGATGACGAGTGGGCGGTGCAGCGGCACGACCTCGCCGTCGATCCACTCGTGCTTCTCGTCGGCCACTTCCTCGAAGGCAATGTACTCCTCCGGCGTGGCGTAGAAGCGTTCGCGTTGGCCGGTGCCTGCATCACTCATGACGGGCGAGTCTACCACGCTGTGTTGCGTTGGCGTCGCGTGGCGGCGGCCCTACATTTACGCCATGCCCGCGACCATCACGATGCCCCAGCAGTCCGACACCATGACCGAGGGCGTCCTCGTCGCGTGGACCAAGAAGGAAGGCGACACCATCAGCGAGGGTGACGTCGTCGCCGAGATCGAGACGGACAAGGCCACAATGGAGATGGAGGGCCCCGACGAGCCCGGCACACTCGCGGCCATCCTGGTGCAGGAGGGGGAGACGGCGGCTGTCGGGGCGACGCTGGCCGTGGTTGCGTTAGAGGGCGAGGACGTGGCCGAGGTCAAGAAGAACGCCGGCAGCGCGTCGAAGTCGTCCAAGTCGGGCAAGGAGTCCAAGCAAGCGTCGGCATCCGACTCCAACGGCTCCGTCACCCGCAAGCCCGCCGCCCCCAGCTACGAGGGCAGTGGCAGCACGACCACGATGGAAATGCCGGCCGCGGATTCCAACGAGTCGGCCGGCGGTGGTGGCAGTGGTGGCGGCGGTGGTGGGGGGCGGATCAAGGCGTCGCCGCTGGCGAAGCGGATCGCGAAGATGAAGAACATCGATCTCGCCGACCTCTCCGGCAGCGGGCCCGGCGGGCGGATCGTGCAGAAGGACGTGCTCGACTTCGAAGAAAGCGGCGGCAGTTCCAGGAAGCCGGCGAATGTCTCCGACGAGGGCATCCGCGACCGCGCCCAGCGCGGCGACGCGACCCGCCCGCCGAAGGTCGCGCCGCCGGTTCTGCCGCAGCGCATCGCGAGTGGGCAGACGGAAGAGGTCCAGCTCACGAAGATGCGCTCGACCATTGCCAAGCGGCTCGTGCAGGCAAAGCAGAACCTGCCGCACTTCTACGAAACGGTCGACATCGAACTCGACGCCGCCGAGGCCTTGCGGGCCAAGCTCAACAAGCAGCTTGAGAAGGAGGGGATTCGCCTTTCCATCGGCGACCTGATCGCCAAGGCCGTCGCCGTCACGCTCCAACATCACCCGGTGCTCAACAGCACGTTCGACGGCACGACCATCACCCGCCACGGCGACGTCAACCTCGGCATGGCCGTCGCGCTCGACGACGGCCTGATCGTGCCGGTGCTGAAGAACATCGACCAGATGGGTTTCCGCGAGATTCGGCTGCGCAGCAAGGAACTGGTCGACAAGGCCCGCGCTCAGAAGCTCAAGGGCGACGAGATGAGCGGCGCGACGTTCACCGTCAGCAACCTCGGCGGGTTCGGCGTGAAGGAGTTCATCGCGATCGTCAACCCGCCGGAGGTGGGCATCCTCGCGATCGGTGCCGGCACGAAGCGGGCGGTCGTGGCCGACGATGGAAGCATCGTCGCGCGCAGCGTGATGACGGTCACGCTGTCCGCAGATCACCGCGTGGTGGACGGCGCGGACTCCGCCCGGTTCCTCGGCACGCTCAAGTCGATGCTGGAGGAGCCGGGGATGATGCTGGTGTGATACAATTCGCGGTCATGTCTGCCCCTCCCGCCGTCGATGATATTCTCGACCGCATTCGTCGCCTTTCCGACGATGATCGTGATGTTCTCCAGCGCGAGCTCGATGAGGAACGCGAGGCGGAGTGGCAACGGATGGCCGCCGAGGCTCGCCTGGACGCCAAGCGACGTGGAATCGACCAAGCCGCCATCGACCGGGCCTGCGAGGAGGTCCGCTACGGCGAAGGGGCGGCTTGAAGGTCCTGTTCTTCACTAACGACCGTCACCTCTTGGCGCTCGATCTGTACCACGGCGTGCGGATCATGTTGATCACGACCTTTGGCGATCTGTTGACCGATCTTGGAATGCTCTCGCCCCACGGCGACGCGCGAAACGGGTAGCCTGCTCGGATGAGACTCGGCGGCCCGATCTTCGATGCTCCGCGGGACGACCCCGATAGCTACTTCGCCAAGGCGCGGGAGGTTGGCTACGGCGCGGCCGTTTGTCCGTTGAGGCCGGGGGCGGACGACGTCGCTTGTCGTGCCTGCGAGGGGGCGGCAAAGCGGCACGACGTGGTCATCGCCGAAGTCGGGGCGTGGGGGAACAACCCGATCTCGCCGGACGACGCCACGCGGGAGTTGTCGGTCGACAACACGATCGCGGCGCTCGAGCTCGCCGATCGGGTCGGCGCCCGCGTCTGCGTGAACGTCGCCGGCAGCCGGGGCGAGACGTGGGACGGCCCGCACCCGGACAACGTCAGCCGCGACACGTTCGACCGCATCGTCGAAAGCGTCCGCCGCATCGTCGATGCCGTGAAGCCGACGCGGACGGCGTACGCGCTGGAGGCGATGCCGTTCACGCTGCCCGACTCGCCAGAGACGTACGTCGAACTGCTCGACGCAATCGACCGCCCCGCATACACGGCGATCCACTTCGACCCGGTGAACATGATCCACGCGCCGCGCCTGGCCTACGACACGGCCGGCTTCCTGCGGCGCTGCTTCGACCTGCTCGGCCCGCGCATTCGCAGCGTCCACGCGAAGGACATTGCCCTGCGAGGCGACCTTACGGTTAGCCTGCCCGAAGTTCCGCCGGGCGAGGGAGTGCTCAATTATGGAGTCTTTCTGCGGGAAATCGGCAAGCTCAACGCCGATCTCCCGGTCCTGATCGAGCACCTGCCCGACGCCGAAACCTACGAGCGAGCGGCGGCATTCGTGCGAAGCGTGGCCGAACGCGTCGGCGTTGCATTACGCTGAGGGCATGGCAAAGCAGACGACGGTGTCCATCAACGGCGGCGACTTTCACATCAACGGCCAGCCAACCTACGCGGGCCGAACCTGGAACGGCCACCGCATTGAGGGGCTGCTGATGAACGCGCGGTTTGTGCAGGCAACCTTCGACGACCTTAGCCCGGAGACACGCGACACTTGGAAGCTGCCGGACGGCTCGGCGTACGACGCGGTGCTCAACACGCAGCAGTTCGTCGACTTTCTGCCGACCTGCCGCGAGCACGGGTTGCTGGCGTTCACGCTGAACATGCAAGGCGGCAATCCGCGCGGCTACGGAAAGAACCAGCCGTGGCACAACTCGGCGTTCGAAGCGGACGGCACGCTGCGCGACGACTATCGCCGTCGGTTCGAGCAGATCATCGACGCAGCGGACTCGCTGGGAATGGTCGTGGTTTTGGGTCTTTTCTACTTCGGGCAGGACGAACGCCTGGCCGACGAGGCGGCGGTGGTGCGGGCGACGGATGAGGCGATCGACTGGCTCGTCGAGCGCGGCGACGGCAACGTGGTGATTGAAATCGCCAATGAGTGCGACATCGGCGACTGCGACCTCGGCGGCAACTTCTACTACGAGCACGCGATCCTGCGGTCGGAGCGGGCGCACGAGCTCGTCGACCGCGTGCGCGAACGCTCAGACGGGAACCTGCTTGCCAGCACGAGCTACCGCGGCGACGCGTTGCTGCGCCCCAATGTCGCGAAGGCGGCCGACTACATTCTGCTGCACGGCAACAGCGTGGAGGAGCCGGCGAAGCTGCGCGAGAACATCCGCAAGTCGCGCGACATCGACGGCTACCGCGGGCAGCCAATCGTCATCAACGAGGACGACCACTTCGCGTTCGATCAGGAGGACAACAACCTGATCGCGGCCGTAAGCGAGCACGTGGGTTGGGGCCTGTTCGATTACCGCATGCAGGGCGAGCCGTTCGAGGCGGGCTACCAAAGCGTGCCGACGGACTGGTCGATGGACCACCGGCGCAAGCGTGGGTTCTTCGAGAAGTTGGCCGAGATCACCGGTGCCCGCGGGTAGGGGGCGGCGAGCGTCGTAGTGTTGGTCGATGTTCTTCGTCGTCGTATCGCTGATTCCGTTGCTGACGCTGCTCTGGTGGTGGCGGGCCGATCGGCTGGCGCGGGCGTCGCGGCAGCGGTGGGCGCGGGTGGTCGTGGCTGTCGCGGCGGTGCTGGCGTTGGCGTCGATCAGTGTGATTTTCTCCGGCTGGCGGGCGACGCCGATCTGGGCGTACGCGTTCGTGTGGTTCCTGATCGTCCTGCCGGCGACGCTGATCGTGATGGCTGTCGCGGGGCTGAGCCGCGGCTTGATCTGGGCGGGGCGAACGATTGCAAAGCGGCCCGCGCCCGACCGGGAGCCCGGCCCATCACGCCGCGCGATCCTCGCCGCGGCCGCCGTCGCGCCGCCGCTGGTGGCCCTCGGCGGCGCGGGCGTCGGCTACGTGCGCCTGGACGATTTCCGCATTCGCCGGCTCGACATTCCGCTCGCAAACCTGCCGCCGGCGCTCGACGGCCTGAAGATCGTTCACGTCAGCGACACGCACGTCGGCACCCTGACGCGCGGCAACGTGCTGCGCGACATCGTCGACGCCGTCAATGCGGAGGAGGCGGACCTTGTCGTCCACACGGGCGACCTCATCAACCGCGAGCTGCGCGATCTGCCCGAGGCGGCGGAGATGATGACGGCGATGCGCGGGCGGCTTGGCGTCGTTTGCGTCGAGGGCAACCATGATTTGATGGAGGGCCTCGAGAAGTTCCGACGCGGCGCGGTCGAGCGCGGCGTCGATTTGCTCGTGAACGAGCGGCGCACGCTGCGCGCGAACGGCGTGGAGCTGGACCTGCTCGGCATGGCTTGGCCGCGCGAGCGGAGCGACGCCGGCGTCGAGGCGACGTTTGCCGCGCTGCCGGCGCCGCGGGCGGATCGTTTCACGCTGCTGCTGGCGCACCACCCGCACGCATTCGACTCGGCGCGGCGGGCGGGCGTCGACCTGACTTTGGGCGGGCACACGCACGGCGGGCAACTGATGCTGCCGGGCGACGTCGGCTTTGGCCCGCTGATGTACCGCTACTGGAGCGGCCTCTACCGCGACCCGGCGGGGCGGGCGACGTTCATCAGCAACGGTGTGGGCAACTGGTTCCCCCTGCGGACGTTCGCGCCGGCGGAGATCGGCGTGCTCACGCTCCGAGCGGCGCCGCCGTCGGCCTAGCATCGCCGGCTTATGGCGAAGAAATACGACCTGATCGTGATTGGCGGCGGACCCGCCGGCTACGCCGCGGCCATCCGCGCCGGACAACTCGGCAGGCGCGTGCTCTGCGTCGAGAAGGAAAACCTCGGCGGAACGTGCCTGAATTGGGGCTGCATCCCGACCAAGGCCCTGCTCGATGCCGGCGCGCTCGTTCGCAAGATGCAGCACGACGCGGGCGAGTTCGGCGTGAGCTTCGACAATTTCAAGGTCGACTTTGCCAAGCCGATCGCGCGCAGTCGCCAAATCGCCGGCCGGCTGAACAAGGGAATCGCCCACCTGTTCAGCAAGTACAAGGTCGATCATAAGATGGGCACGGCCAAGGTCGTCGCGAAGAACAAGGTGAAGTGGGACGGCGACGATGCCGGCGAGAGCGAGTGCGACAAGATTCTTGTCGCCACGGGCGCGTCGCCCAGGAGCCTGCCGGGCATGGAGATCGACCGCGAGAAGATCATCTCGTCGCGCGAGGCGATGAGCCTCAAAACGCAGCCGAAGAGCCTGGCGATCATCGGCGCGGGCGCGATCGGCTGCGAGTTCGCCGACTTCTACAGCTCGATGGGAACCGAGGTGACGATCGTCGAGTACCTGCCGCACCTTTTGCCGAACGAGGATGAAGATTGCAGCGTCGCCCTCGAGCGCGCGTTCAAGAAGCGCGGCATCAAGTTCCTGACGAACAGCAAGACGACCAAGATCCTCAAGAGCGACGGCGGCGTCGTGCTGACGGTCGAAGCTGCGGATGGCAAGGGGGAGGAAAAGCACGTCGAGGCCGACCTCTGCCTGATGGCGGTCGGCGTGACGGGCAATATCGAGGGCCTGTTCGACAAGAAGGTGGGCGTGACCATCGAGAAGGGGCACGTGAAGGTCAACGCGGCGTACAAGACAAATGTTCCGGGAATTTGGGCCGTCGGCGACGTGATCGGCCCGCCGTGGCTGGCGCACGTGGCCCACCACGAGGCCGTCTACTGCGTCGAGCGGATGTTCGACTACAGCGACCACCACGTCGACTACGACAGCATTCCCGGCTGCACCTACACGCACCCGCAGGTCGCGAGCATGGGCCTGACGGAGAAGAAGGCGCGGGAGACGGGTCGCAAGTTGAAAGTCGGCAAGTTCCCCTTCAGCGCCAGCGGCCGCGCGTTGGCGGCGGGGGAGACGGACGGCTTCGTCAAGCAGATCTACGACGCCGAGACCGGCGAGCTGCTGGGCGTCCACATGATCGGCGAGACCGTGACGGAACTGCTGGCCGAGATGGTCGTCGCCAAGAAGCTCGAGGCGACGGAGGCGGAGATCATCGAAGCGATGCACCCGCACCCGACCTTGAGCGAGGCCCTCATGGAATCCGCCGGCGTGGCGGACGGGCGGGCGATTCACCTGTAATCGTAAGAGGTCGCATGCCTGCCAACGCCGCCATCTACATCTCGACGCCGCCGCCGTCCGAAGGCTGGCTGTTGGCCCAGCCGATGGTTCAATCGCTGCAAACGTCAGCCGCACAGGGGCAGGCGATCGGCGGCTACGAGCTCGTGGTCAACGACACGAAGATCTCGATGAACATCATGGATCCGCAGCGTGTGGACGCGCACCTAGCGGGCTTTGCTGGCTGGGTGCGTCAGCAGAAAAACACTGCTGTGAGCGCGGATGCAATGCAGCAAATGCTCGCCTTGCTCTCCGCAACGCAGACCATTATCGGTTGCGTCATCGAGCCGGATTTCGACGAGCAAGAGCATGTGTCGAACCTGTTGTTCCGTATCGCGCACGGGATCGGATTGATATTTGCGCTAGACACAGTCTTCGTCGATGGTCAGCCGATCCTGGGTCCATACATCAGCAACAACTAGAGCCGGCAACAACCGGCCACCGGCACGCTGAGGCCGACGAGGCAACGGTCCTATGGATTGTCGAACGCCAGCGCCTCGCGAGTCTCTAGCTGCGCCGGCGAATTCATGGCCAGCACCTGCACCGTCGTTCGGCCGACGTCGGTGAGCCCTATAACGTCCAGGCCCGACCAGGCGAAGTGATCCTGCCAAACGTCGCGGCGCGGGTGGAACAGGCGGACGATCGCGCCGCTTGCTGGGTCGATGCCCGTCAGGTTCGGCCCCTTGCGACGGTTGCAAGTACCGCAGGCCAACGCGAGATTATCGGGCTCGTCGCCGCCGCCGTGTTGTTGTGCCTGGATGTGCTCGATCTGCAATGGCATTTCGTCCGCCTGGCTTGGCAGGAGGCAATATTCGCATGTATCGCCCGCCCGTTGCCGGACATGACGTCGCGCAGCGACCGAGACGCTCATGCCGCGACCGAGACGCTCATGCCGCGACCGAGACGCTCATGCCGCGACCTCAGCGGACTTCTTCAACGCGAGTCGGGCTCGCGCCTTCATCTGAATCAACAGGTGGCGGATGTTGTCCATCGCCTCGAGTTCCCAGGCCTCCTCTGGCGAGAGGGTGCCTTCGTTCGCCTTGCCCGATAATTCGGTGAAGCGATCCCGATCCCGCTGCGAAAAGGAGAGCGACAGCAGATATTTCGCCGCTTCCGGCGCGATCGGCTTCGACTCGTCCGGGACGAAGAGCTGTGTCAGCAACCTGATCTCGTCTCCGCTGGCCATAACTCTGCATCTTACTGCAAACCAGCCGCTTCGGGCGCGTCGTCCTCCGCCGGCTTGCGGAAGAGCATCAAGTGCTGCTGCGGCAGCACATTGATCGTCTCGACGTGCTCCAGGCCCACCGCCTCCATCTCCTTGATGGCTTGGGCTTCGCTCATCTTGTGCAGCGGCTTGATGAAAACCTTCGGATCCTCGGCGCGGTACTCGACGAGCGCCACGCGGCCGCCGGGTTTGAGGCCCTCGACGATGCCGGCCATCATCTCGGCCGGGTGGCTGAACTCGTGGTAGGCGTCGACCATCAGCGCGAGGTCGACGCTCTCCGCCGGCAGCTTCGGGTCGTCGATTGCGCCGAGCAGGGGCTCGACGTTGTCGAGGCCAAGCTCCGCCTCGCGCTCGTTCAAGAGTTCGAGCATTTCCGGCTGGATGTCGACGGCGACCACCTTGCCCTCGGGCACGCGCGGGGCGATGCGGAAGGTGAAGTAGCCCGTGCCGGCACCGATGTCGGCCACAACGCTGTCGGGCGAGAGGCCGAGGTTGTCGATGAGGAGATTCGGCTTCTCCTCCGCCTCGCGGCCGGGCCGTTCGAGCCAGCCGGCGCCGAGGTGGCCCATCACGTGGCTGATCTCGCGGCCCATGTAGACCTTGCCGATGCCGTCGCGGCTGGGCGTGACCCGTAAGTACACATCGTCGTCTGCCGGCTGCGTCGTTGGGGCCTCCGGTTCGCGACAGCCAAGCAGCGCGAGGAGTGCCAGCGAGACAACGGCGACGAGGCGGTACGGCATGACGCATGGTAGCGACCGCGTCTACAAGCCCACGAACGGTGCGATCGGGCCGAAGAGGAACGCGACGCCCGGCAGCGCGGGGCGAACGTAGTCGGCGACGTGGTTGTACGTCACGATCAGCAGCACGCTCGCTGCCGCCAAGCTCGGGCCGAACGGAATCTCCTGCGGCCCACGCGCCAGCAGCTTGCCAATGCTGAAGAGGATGCCGATCAGCGCCGCCGGAAAGACGGCGATGCCCGCCGGCCCCGCCCCCAGGCAGCAGCCGACGCCGAACATCAGGTCGACATCGCCCAAGCCCATTGCCTCGCGGCCGAAGGCGAAGCTGCCGAGCAGGCGGATGCCCCAGATCACGCCGCCGCCGATCAATCCGCCGAGCAGGCTTCCGAGGGCCGCGGACAGCGGGCGCAGGTCGGCAATCGCGTCGAACTGCGTGCGCATCGGCCCCAGCGCCAGCGCGACGGCAATGGCCCCAAGCATCAGCGGAACGGCGACGAACGCGAGCTCGCGGAGCGTTTCGCGCATCGTCTGCCGGCGGATGGCCCGTTCTTCCTCGGGCGTCAGTTCCTCCTCGCCGGCGGCCTCGCGTTCGACGTCGAGCATCGGCATGCCCGCCGCCCACGAGCGCTGGAGCCAGCCGACCTTCAGCAGCGCCAGCGAAACCAGCAGGCCGACCCCTCCGCCGATGGCCCAGGCGCAGCCGATGGGGCCGACGATCAGGCTCATCGGCTCGCCGGGCCGGTCGAAGAGTGCGTGCAGCGGCAGGGCGACTAGGGCCGGCAGATAGCTCAGGCCGCGCGGGATCATGTAGTGCTGCCAGTCGATCAGGCTCGCGGCGAGCAGGCACCACGACAACGCCAACGCAATCACCAACATCGGCCAGTGTTGCAGGAGAAACGCCCGCGCCCGCAGGCCGACGAGCGCGGCCGGGAAGCGCCCGTTCACCCCGACCACGTCCGCCGCCGGCGAGGCATCGACCGGAACGCTGTTGCGACGATCGAGATAGTTCAGGTTCGAGAACGCCGCTCGCTCGAAGGAAGCCGGGTCCTGCATCAGCGCCAGCTCGCCCCGCAGGACAATGGTCCGTTCGACCACTGGCGTCGGCGGGCCCAAGGCCGGACCGGCGAAGAAGAAGCAGAGGTACAGGCTCGCAAACAGCAGGGCCGTCAGCAGTTCAACGATCGGGTACTGCGCGCTGATGGGTGCTTTGCAGAAGCGGCACCGCCCGCGCAGCCAGAGCCAGCCGAGAATCGGGATGTTGTCGTAGACCGCCAGCGTGGTGTTGCACTTGGGGCACGTGCTCGGCGGATGGCTCAGCCCGCGCATGCTCAGCCGAAACGCCCGCCACATGCCCGCCGTCTCCGGAATCGCCACGTTCGGCAGGCGGTAGACGACCACGTTCAGAAACGATCCGCAGCACGCGCCGAACGCGAAGACGAACCCGATCGCGACAAGGTGCAGGCTCAGCGGCAGGTCCGTGGGCACGGGGGGAGGGTAGCGGAGTTTGGGATTGGTGGATTGGCAATTGGGGGCAGAGGGCGGCGGATGCTCTCCCAAATCCCAAATCCCAACGACCTACTCTCGGTTCATGCCCGCCCCCGCCGACGACCGCCGCTTGGCTTTGCGTGTCGTGACGCTGCCGAAGGACACGAACCATTACGGCACTGTCTTCGGCGGTGTGATCTTGAGCTACATCGACCAGGCCGGCTTCGTCGAGGCGCGGCGCCACGGGGCGCATCGGTGGGTGACGGCGGCGATGGACCACGTCGATTTCGCGCGGCCGGTCCACGTGGGGGACACGGTCACGTTCTACACCTCGACCGTGCGGACGGGGACCAAGAGCGTGACGGTCTGTGTCGACGTCGAGGCGGAGCGGTACGCGACGCAGGAAGCCGAGGCGGTCACGACGGCAACGCTGACGATGGTGAGCGTCGACGCCAACGGCAAGGCGATTCCGTTTGCAAACGCGCCCACGGTGAGCGAGCCCAAGTAGGGTGGGATTTATCCCACCATCGGTTCCGCCAGATGGTGGGATGAATCCCACCCTACGTCAGAAGTCCATTGGCTCCGGGTCGTCCGGCTCGCCGTTGTAGTTGATGGTGATCTCGCGGCCGGCGGGGATGTCGCGGTGGGCGGTGACTTCCAGCAGGTCGGGGACGACGCGCTGCCAGCGGGCGTTGGCGGGCCAGTCGTGGTTGTACAGCGAGCCGTAGCCGAGGGCGAGGGCGATGTGATCATTCGAGCCGAACTTGTGCTTCGGGGCGTCGTCGAAGCGCCAATCGAAGACGTACCACGTGAGCGACGGGCAGCGAACGCGGCCGTCGGGCATTGTCTCGTAAACGTGTGACGCCGGAACGAGCAGCACGGGCGCTCGCTCGATGAGGGTGCCGGACGGGATGTCGTGTCGCGCGAAGACGCCGCGTCCGCCGCGGCCGCGATCTTCGACGCGACGCACCTCGATCAAGGACGATTGAACCGCGACGCACTCTTGCTCGGGCATCCGCGCAACCTACCGGGTCCGCACCCGACTGCGGGTCACGGACCCGCAGCTACCCAAACTCCACCTCTCGATCTGCACAACCTGTCTCCCTCCGTGCCTCCCGTGCCTCCGTGGTGAGCCAGCACTTACGATAAACCGATGCCCGCGACGGAGGTCCAGAAGAAGCTCTCGCCCGCGATGCGGCAGTACCAGGGGTTCAAGGAGCAGCACCCCGGCTACGTCCTCTTTTTCCGCATGGGCGACTTCTACGAGGTCTTCCACGACGACGCTCGCCTCGCCAGCCGGACGCTGGGCATCACGCTGACCGCCCGCGGCGACAAGGTGCCGATGGCCGGCGTGCCGTACCACCAGCTCGACAACTACCTGAAAAAGATGATCCTCGCGGGCCACCGCGTGGCCATCTGTGAGCAGGTCGAGGACGCCAAGCACGCCAAGGGCGTGGTCAAGCGGGACGTCACGCGCCTCGTCACCCCCGGCACGCTGACCGACGAGCCGATGCTCGACGGCAAGGCGGGCAACTTCCTTGCCGCCGTCGCGTTCGGAAGTGGCCGCAACACGAAGGCGGGGCTGGCGTGGGTGGACGTCTCGACGGGCAAGCTCGCGGCAATGGGCGGGCCCGAAAGCGAGGTGCTCGACCACGCGGCACGCCTCGGGCCAGCGGAAATCCTCGTGCCTGAGACGGCCGGGGGTGAGGAGCACCCCGTCGCCCACCTGCTGCGCGGCAAGGGCCTCAATAGCGTCGAAAACCGGCCCGGCTGGCAATTTTCAGGCCGCCACGGGTTGGAGGAATGCCAACGGCACTGGGGCGTCTCGACCGCAGTCGGGTTCGGCTTCGAAAACGACGATCCCGCCGTTGCCGCCGTTGGGGCGGTGCTGACGTACCTCGAAGAAACGCAGCGCGACCGCGTCGAGCACGTCCGCCCCCCGACGCGGCACGAGCCGGGCGAGCACCTGCGCATCGACCCGGCGAGCTACCGCAGTTTGGAGATCGACCGCACCGTGCGCAGCGGCTCGACCGACGGCTCGTTGCTGGCCGCGATCGACCGCACCAAAACCGGCATGGGCGGGCGGTTGCTGCGCGAGTGGCTGCGGGCACCGCTGACGGACGTGGCGACAATCGTCGAGCGGCAGGACGCGGTCGCATCGCTGCGTGGAGAATCGTCCAAGCTGACTCAAGTGCGGCAGGCGCTGGGCGATGTTTGCGATGTGGAGCGCATCGTCGGGCGGCTGAGCGTTCATCGGGCGGGGCCACGCGATCTCTGCTCGCTTGGCCAGTGCCTGCGACACGTGCCGGCCCTGCTCGACGCCCTCGGCGACGGCCCGGCGGCAGGAGAATTGCCTGACCTCGCTGATTTCTGCAAGGAACAGGGCGGCCTTCTCAAACGGGCCATCGGCGACGACGCCCCGGCCCACCTGCGCGACGGCGGGGCGATCGCCAAGGGGTTCAACACCGAGCTCGACGACCTCCGCAGCGTCGGCCGCGACGGCAGGCAGTGGCTGGCGCAATACCAGGCCAAGCTCTGCGGCGAGCACGACATCCCGAGCCTGAAGATCGGCTTCAACAAGGTCTTCGGCTACTACATCGAGGTGACGAACACCCACAAGGACAAGGCCCCGACCGCCTGGACGCGCCGGCAGTCGACCAAGAACAGCGAGCGGTTCATCACCGAGGAACTCAAGGCGTTCGAGGACAAGGCGCTCGGTGCAGAAGAGAAGGCGCTGGCGTTGGAGCAGGCGTTGTTCGAGGGGCTGCGGAACGAATTGCTGCCGCACATCCCGAGGTTCCAGAAACTCGCGGACGCGCTGGCGAGGGTCGACGTGACGGCGGCGTTCGCGGCGCTGTCGCTCGAACGCCACTACTGTCGGCCTGTCGTCACGGATGATCGCGTGCTCGACATCGAGGAGGGCCGCCATCCGGTGCTGGAGCAGTCGCTCGGCAGCGAGTTTGTGTCGAACGGCGTGCGTTTTGGCGAAACGGACACGCTCAGCCTCATCACCGGGCCGAACATGGCGGGCAAGAGCACGTTCATCCGGCAGACGGCGCTGATCGTCCTGCTCGCGCAGTGCGGCTGCGACGTGCCGGCCAAGGCCGCGACGATCGGCGTGTGCGACCGGCTCTTCACGCGCGTGGGCGCCAGCGACGAACTGCACGCCGGCCAGAGCACGTTCATGGTCGAGATGACCGAGACGGCGAACTTGCTCAACAACGCGAGCGAGCGCAGCCTGGTGATTCTCGACGAGATCGGCCGCGGCACGAGCACGCTCGACGGCCTGTCGCTCGCGTGGGCGATCAGCGAGCACGTGGCCAAAACCCTTGGCTGCCGCTGCCTCTTCGCGACGCACTACCACGAGCTGACGACCCTTGCCGACGAGCTGCCGGGCGTGCGGAACCTGAACGTGAGCGTGCGCGAATGGGACGGCGGGATCGTCTTTTTGCACCGCATCGTCGACGGCGCCGCGAGCCAGAGCTACGGGATTCAGGTCGCCAAGCTCGCCGGCGTGCCGCGCGCGGTAACGAACCGGGCGGCCGAGCTGTTGCAGCGGTTGAAGGTCCAGCACGGGGCGGAGGAGCCGGCGCGGCCTTCGAGCGTTCCGCCGCCGAATGCGGGCCAGATGTTCCTGTTCGGCGGTGTCCCCCCGGAGCTTCAGGCGGTTGCGGACGAGTTGAAGGCGATTGACCTCGACGAGCTCTCGCCGCGCGAGGCGCACGAGCGACTGCGGGCGCTGCGTGCGAAGCTGCGGTAGAATGGAGCCAAGGCGATGACCCGACTGACAGAGCGAAATATCGAGGTGATTGACGACGTCTCCACAGAGATGTTCCGGGCCATGTCTGGACCGGAACGTCGTGCCGTGGCGGGGAGAATGTACTGTAGCGCGCGCCGCCGCATTCGGTTTTTTCTACAGAAGACCGAGCCGGAGTGGGACGACATGCAGATTACCATCGAAACCGCGAGGAGGCTGTCACATGGAGCCATTGGGCCGAATATCAGAACCTGAAGACATGATGCGTCTGGTCGCCGCCGCCTTTGATCGTGCTGGCGTCGCATATTTTGTTACGGGTGGGATGGCAAGCGTGACTTGGGGCGAGCCCCGATACACGAACGATGTGGATGTCGTTGCTCGACTTCGGATCGAAAATGTCGAAGAGTTTTGCGATGCGATCGAAGACATGGGCGGCGACGGGATTATGATTGATCGCGTTGCCGTGAAGGACGCCGTTAGCCGGAGCGGCTACTTCAACATCTACCATCCGCAAAGCGGATTGAAAGCGGACGTGATGCCGCCGACGATGGGCATCTACGAAGGAACACGATTTGATCGCATTCGACCCGAGGAGCAACCCGACGGCCAGCGCATTCTCTTCGCATCTCCCGAGGATGCGATTCTGTCGAAACTACGATTTTTCGAGGAGGGTGGGAGCGAGAAGCACATCCGCGACATCGCGGGCATTCTGAAGATCCAGGGGGGGAAGATCGACTACGCGTACCTTGACGAGTGGACCTACCTGTTAGACGTCGAAGACGCTTGGAAGATGATTAAGGCGAAGCTCGCCGAGGAAAGCTCATGAGACGTCGCTTCATTGCGGAGCAGATGGACGCCGCCGATGTCGACCCGGCACGCCTGCGGCGAGCGCTGGCGTTCATCCGCAAGATCAACCGATATCTCCGCTACAACGCCACGACTGCTCAGGCGGTCGGCAAACTTGGCGGCGAGACGCTGCTCGACGTTGCGTGCGGATCGGCGGACTTTGCTGATTACACGC
Organism: Tepidisphaeraceae bacterium; assembly: GCA_965214125.1. Lineage (GTDB taxonomy): Bacteria > Planctomycetota > Phycisphaerae > Tepidisphaerales > Tepidisphaeraceae > CBDCBA01. The sequence continues at coordinate 123,658 of CBDCBA010000024.1, read as the reverse complement.
CGGTCGGCATGTGCTACGTCGGGCTCGATTTTCACGCCGGTACGCTCGCAATCGCGCGGGAATGGCAGCCGGGTGCGGCGCTGGTGCGTGGCGACGCGCTGCGCCTGCCGCTGGCGGACGACAGCGTCGACGTCGCCGTTTGCCAGATGGCGTTGCACCACTTTGACACCGACGATGCGCGGCGACTGCTGGCGGAGATGGACCGTGTGTCGCGGCGCGGCTGGGTCGCGGCGGACCTGCTGCGACGGCGGCGGGCGACGGTCTGGATCGGGCTGTTCACGATGTTCAGCGACCCGATGGTCAAGCACGATGCCCGCGTGAGCGTGCGGCAGGCGTGGTCGCCCGCCGAGGCGCGGGCGCTGGGCGAGCGGTTCGGTGCCACTTACCGCGGCGTGCTGGGGCACCGGTTCATGCTGGTCAAGCGACACGCGCGTGGCTGACGCGGGCGCGACGCGACGGGTACGCGTGCCGCGGGTTGGTTATGATGAGGTCGCATGACGTTCGCGACCCCCTCGCTCCTCCTTGCCGCGCTGCTCGCCGCACAGGCGACCTCGCAACCCACCACCCCGCCCACCACCCGCGACGGCGGCCAACCCGCGCCGGCCGTCACGCAGACGCCCGACCGCGACGCCCCCGCCAGCGCGCCGGCCACGATCCGCTTGGCCACCTGGAACATCGAGAACTGGCGCGACCACTTCCAGTTCGCCAAGATGAAGGGCACGCCGCGTCCCGAGGACCGGGAGCACGATCAACTCCGGTTCACCGAGCGCTTCCAGAACGACGAGGACAACTGGGAGATCGCTCAAGTCCTGCTCGACCCGGCGTTCAGCCCGGACGTGCTCGTCTTCCAGGAGGGGCCGGTGCAGGCGGACCTCGAGGCGTTCCGCGATCAGTGGCTGGACGACGCCTACGAAACCGCGATCGTCTTCGAGAGCAACACCACACGCGACCAGACGATCGGTTTGCTGATGAAGCCTGGCTTCACGATCGTCGATCGGGCCGACCACTATTACACCGAGCCCGACGCGGCCGACGTGAACCCGCGCGGCGAGCGTCTGTTTGCGCGCGGGCCTGCCTTCGTGCTGGTCGAGGCGCCCGGCGGGTATCGGTTCTGGGTCGGCAACACGCACCAGAAGAGCAAGAGCGGCAACAGCCCCGAGGCGACCGTCTGGCGGAATGCCGAGGCGGCGATGACGCGGTCGATTATGCAGGAGCTGCGCAATCGCGGGCCGCTCGACGTGGTGCTGCTGGGCGACATGAACGACGAGATGGGCATCCAGGAGTTCGAGGAGGCTGGCGGCGGCGACGTCATCTCCAATCTCGTCGGCCCGGCCGGCTCGGGCTTCCTGCTGGCGACGAAGGACTTGGCCGAGCAGGGGGCCATCACGTACACGGGCTACTGGCGGCCGCGGTATCGCAGCTTTATCGACCACATCGTCATCAGCGGACAGGTCGCCGACCAGGTCAAGGCCGTCGGCGTGCTCGACACGCCCTGGGCGCGCGTCGCCAGCGATCACCTGCCGGTCTACATCGACCTGCGCCCCGACCCGGCCGGCAAGGACGACAAGCCCGCGGGCGATAAGTTGCCGCAGGACTTCGCGAAGTAGCCAAGCCGCGCCGTTGGGTCGCGTACTGTTCGCCCGCGTTGTCTCAGGCATTGAACATCCCCGAGGTGCTCGACACCGATTCCGCCACCCGGCCGATCCCCGCGCGGCGGGGCGGGGCGATCGTTGGACCGGCCTTGGCGTTGGCGTCGCGCGAGTGGGTGCGCTTCCTTCGCCAGCGCAACCGGGTGATCGGCGCGATCGCCACGCCCGTCCTCTTCTGGCTGCTGCTGGGGCTGGGCATGGGCGACAGCTTCAAGGCGCCCGGCAGCGACGCACCCTACCTGACGTACTTTTTCCCCGGCATGCTGCTGATGGTCGTCTTGTTCACGGCCATCTTCGCGACGATCACGCTCATCGAGGATCGCCGCGAGGGCTTTATGCAGGGCGTGTTGGCGGCCCCGGTGCCGCGCGGGGCGGTTGTGCTGGGCAAGGTGCTCGGCGGGTCGAGCCTGGCGGCGGCGCAGGCGTTGCTGCTGCTGATCGTCGCGCCGCTGGCGGGCATGCCGTTCACCCTCGGCGGCTACGCGATCGCGTCGGCGTTCATCGTGGGGCTGAGCGTCGCCCTCGTCGGCCTGGGCGTCCTGCTGGCGTGGCCGATGACGAGCACGCAGGGGTACCACGTCGCGATGAACCTGCTGCTGATGCCGCTGTGGTTCCTTAGCGGCGCGGTCTTCCCGATCGGCGTCGCAACTGTGGCAGCCGTGCGGTGGCTGACGTACGCCAACCCGCTGACCTACGGCCTCGCCGGGCTGCGACGCGGCCTGCTGCCGATGGCCGATCACGCCGCATTGCCGCCGCTGTGGCTGTGCGGGCTGGTCACGGTGATCGCGGGGGCGACCCTCTTCGCGCTCGCCTGCTTTGTCGCAGGGCGGCCGACGCGGGCGGACGTCGAGGCGAACTAAACTGTCGGCATGAGCAAGTCCAAGCTCGTGATGATCGCCCTGTGGGCGCTGGCGATCTCCACGGTCGCCGCCTACTTCGTCGCCCGCGCCGTCGCCAGCCCGCGGCAGGCGGAGCCGGAGCAAATCGCCTCCGACGACGCGATGCCGCCGCTCTTCAGGATGCCGGCCTTCGCACTCACCGACCACAACAACAAGGCCTTCACCAGCGACGACCTCGACGGCAAGGCGTGGGTGGGCTTTATCTTCCTCACGAACTGCCCCACGGGTGCCTGTCCGACCATGGTCGGCAAGATGGCCGACCTGCGCGACGGCCTCGCCGACGTGCCGGTTGAGTTCGTCAGCTTCAGCGTCGACCCGGACCGCGACACGCCCGAGGTGCTCGCCGGCTACGCCCAGCGAGTGACGGGTGATGCCCCCGGCGACCGCTGGCATTTGTTGACAGGCGACACTCCGGAGCAGATGAAGACGCTTGCCCAGCAGATGAAGCTGGCCGTCGGCGACGACTGGGGCCACTCCACGCAGTTCCTGCTCGTCGACGGCAACGGCTTTGTCCGCGGGTTGTACGGAAATAGCGACGAGAACGCGATGGACCGTCTCCGCGCCGACGCGGCGCGGCTGGTCGAGAACACAAAGTAAACCATGGACGGCAAGGAGACGCTCGCGCTCGTCAACGCAATTTTGAACGCGATCAGCGGCGTGCTGCTCGTGCTGGGCTACGTGCAGATTCGCCGCGGCAACCGCCGGGCCCACGGGACATTCATGGCCGCGGCGACCGTGGTGTCGGCACTCTTCCTCGCCTGCTACCTGACGAGCTACGCCGTCTTCGGCGACCGCACGACGGCGTCGATCGGGGTCATCCTGCCGTGGATCAAATGGGGCTACCTGATCTTCCTGCTGCTGCACGTTCTGGCGGCGATCGTGGTGCTGCCGTTCATCTTCGGAGCGCTCTGGCAGGCGTACCGGCGGCGGTTCGATCGGCACGTAAAGTTCAGCCGGCCGGCGTTCTGGATCTGGATGTACGTGAGCGTGACCGGCGTGATCGTCTACGCGCTGCTCTACCACGTGCTGCCGGCGGTCGCGATTCGGGAGACGGCGTGAAGCAGGTCGCCGTCGCAGTTGGTCTGTTGCTTTGCCTCGCCACGACGGCGTCGGCGTGCCCGACATGCAAGGAGTCCGTCGCCGACGATCCCGCCACCGCGGCGACCGCGGGCGGGTTCAACGGCGCGATCTGGGTCATGCTCGCCTCCGCGGGCGTGGGCGTCGTTACGGTCGCGGGGGCGTTGGTTGGGCCCTCGCTGTTGCGCGAGTCGCGCGAACGGGAACCCTCCTGACGACGTGTCGAGGTCGCGTGGTCGTACGGTCTGTGCGTGACCGACCCCATGCCGCCGCACGGGCACGAGCCCGTTCTGCTCGCCGAGACGATCGACCTTCTCGACCCGACACCGGGAGATGTCGCGATCGACTGCACCCTCGGCCGCGGCGGGCACGCGCTGGCGATGGCCGAACGGCTGGGGCCGGGCGGGCTGCTGATCGGGCTCGACCAGGATCCCGACAACCTCGCCTACGCTGAAGAACGGCTCGCGGGCGTGCCCTGTCGCAAGCACCTGGTCCACGCGAACTTCAGCGAGTTGACAACCTTGTTGCGTGACGCCGGCGTCGACGGCGCGGATTGCCTGCTGGCCGACCTCGGCGTGAGCACGAATCAACTGCTCGACGGCGAGCACGGCCTGTCGTTCACCGACGGCGACGCGCCGCTCGACATGCGGCTCGACCCGCGCCTGCGCGTGTCGGCGGCGGACATCGTCAATCGCTGGGATGCCAAGCGGATCGCCGACACGTTGTTCCAGTACGCCCAGGAACGCCTTAGCAGGCGGATTGCGCGGAAGATTATCGAAGCACGCGGCCGAGCGCCGATACGAACGGTCGGCGAGCTGGCCGATCTCGTGCGTCGCTGCGTGCCCCGACCTAAGCGTGGTGGGGGACGGCGCGGCCATTCGATCGATCCGGCGACCCGGACGTTCATGGCCCTCCGCATGGCCGTGAACGGCGAGCCCGACGCGCTCGGAAAGCTGCTTGACGCGTTGCCAATCGCCCTCAACCCCGGCGGCCGCGCGGCGATCATCAGCTTCCACAGCGGCGAGGACCGGCTCGTCAAGCACCGGCTGCGCGAGCTCGACTCGTTCGGCACGCTCGACCTGCTCACGAAGCGGCCGACCGTGCCGGGCGAAGCCGAGGAGCGGGAGAATCCCCGTTCGCGCTCGGCCAAACTGCGGGCGGCGCGGCGACCCGAAGCGGTGCCCGGCGCGCGTGGCGACCCTTACGACTGAAAGCCTTTTCCCCGGAGAATCGTGTCCCGCGAAGCGAAAATTGGATTGTTGGTGGCACTGGCCTTCGTGCTAGTGATCGGCCTATTGCTCAGCGACCACGTCACCGTCGCCACCCGCGACGCCCAGGCGCCCCTCGCCGCGACCGGCCAGAGCGTCCGCAACGGCCTGACCGTGCCGGGCAACCACCTCGAGGGCGTGGTCGTTCCCGAGGCGGAGGTGAAAGTCTCCCGGCCTTACGTTTCGCAGCCAACCGCGCAGCAGGCGTCGGCGGTGACGGCGTCGGCGCCCGACCCGTTCGCGGAGGTCGTCGTCACCCGGTCGCAGCCGACCGAGACGCTGGCCGAGCAGGCGACCGGTGCCGCGACGCCGCTCGATCCGCAGGCGGCGGCGGAGTGGTCGCACGAGCAGCCGAACTCCACGCCGGCGTCAACGCTCGAGCAGGCGGCGGCCGCCGCCGGGCAGCCGGTGGAGACGGTGGAGTCGGCAAGTGCGTCGGCCGCGACGCAACTGGTCCGCGTGCAGGAGTACACCGCTCAGCCCGGCGATTCACTCGGCAAAATCGCCCGCCGCACCATGGGCAGCGACACGCCCGACACGCGGTCGGCCCTTCTGAAGCTCAACCCGGAGCTCGCCCGCAACCCCGACCTCATCATCGCGGGCCGGGCGTACAAGATTCCCGCCGACGCCCCGGCCGCCGCGACGCTCGATCGCGAGCCCGCCCGTCCCGCCGCCGGCGGCCGCACCTACACCGTCAAGCCCGGCGACGTGCTCGGCACAATCGCGCAGCACCAGCTCGGCACGAGTCGCCGGTGGAAGGAGATCGTCGCGCTCAACGGCGATCTGCTGAGCGACCCGCGTGATTTGCAGGTGGGCATGGTCCTGCAACTGCCGCAGTGATTGTTGCCCCGGCCACCCCATTTCGACCCGTCTGCCAAGCCGCGTCATGCTTCGCCTCCTGTTTTGCATCCTGGTTGGAGCGGCGATTGCCGTCACGCTGCTCCTGCTCCGCCAGCAGCGGTTGCAGCTTCGCCACGAGTGCGGCGTGCTGCACGCGGAGATCGTCCAAAGCCAGCGTGTGCTCTGGCGTCAGCAGATGGAGGTTGCCACCGCGACGGCGCCCGATGCTCTGGCGCGGGCGGTCGAGCAGCACGCGGCCCGGCAGGCGGCGGAGCAGGATCGGCCCGCGGATGCCAGCGGGGCGTGGCACGAGTTGCCTGACGCCCTCGCCGACGGCGGCGACGAGTGGGGCGCGGTCGACGAGTGGTAGAGATGGCGACCAATAAAAAATCCCGGCCGAACGGGTCAGCGTTCGGCCGGGAAGGGTCGCGAGCGGGCCGGGGGCCGAGGTGGACAGTCCTCGGGGCGGCGGGAGCGACCGGCGCGTGCGGCCGGTGGCGGGTCTGCGGGTCGCCACCGATGCACGGCTTGGGTTGGGAGCGAGGTCGTGGATCGGGTCGCGACTGGTCCGTCAGTCACGACCCGATCCGACCTCGCCGGTCGGGGCACGCCGAGTGGCCGCACGATCCGAGTGGAGCCGCCAACCGCAGGAGCGGGAGACGAAGGTCGTCGGGGTTTGCCATCGGGCACACCGTCGCGATCACCAACGGGCGGGGCGGGGCCTCGGCCTCATGCCAAGGGTCGCGTGGCGGGGCCATCGTGAGCGAGTCCCGCACGTCCTCAGTGCCGTGAGGAGGTGCAGGCCGATCGCCGATGGTCGGGGTCGTGTGCCGACGAATCGCCGGCCACCAACCCCCAGGACCCCGCGTGCTGCCCGAGCCGAAGCTTGAGCAACGCGACACATCCGTGTGCCGTGCGAGATCGCCACGCCGTGCGGGTGAACGTCCGATGTTCGGTCCGTCACGCTGCCGGGAAAGCGAAGAAATCTGGGTGCTTCAGGTTGTTCGGAATCGCACGCAATCGGGTGCGGCCGTTGAGTCGGGTGGTCTCTTGGGGCGGGTCGGGTCGATATCGAGCAGGTGGTGGTTCAGCAAGCGGCGTCCCGATCAGATCCCGCTTTGGCGGAGCGAGGCGTTCGTTGGAAGGCGCGGGGCATTCGGTGGAACATGGGCGTCACGCTTCGGGGTCGGCGGTTGCAAGAGGTGTTCTGGCAGGCCGGGGTCCGTTGGCGGGCACTCGCGGGGTCGGGGGGCCGCTTCGGGCCACCGCCGGAACGGCCCGTTGCCATCAGGCGTGGGGCCGAGCCAGCGGGGGCCGAGGCGGTGAGCAGGCGGTCGTCCTTGACGGAACGGCGTGCCTCGGGGGCGAGCGCGTTCCTCTCGGGCGGCAGTCTCCTTCTCGCCGCTGGGTGATTCGGGGGTTGAAATGTCTCCGGCCGGTTCGCCGGTCCGTCCGCGGGAGCATCGCGAACTTTCGCGGTCCTGCACGACGGGTTGTGGTTCGCGTCAGCTTTGCCCGCCACCTGTCGCGGCCGGGCTCTCCAGGTTGACCGGCGGTGCCCTCGGGCTAGGCCGGCGTGGGTCGGTTGCGGAAGCGGGCGGCTAGTTCGCGGGCCCGCGTCTTGTTCTGTTGCAGGAACTCCTGCCAATCCTCGCGACGCCAGAGCTCCAGGTGCTCGCGGACGCCCACCAGCACCACGTTCCTGCCCAGCCACTCGCGGTCCACCGCGATGTCCGGCAGCAGGACCCGGCCCGCCTTGTCGGGCGTCAGCTTCGCCGAGGTGCCGTAGAGCATCAGCGAGTAGTCCATCTCGTCGGGGTCCGGCGTCGCTCCACTGGATCGCGGCGCGATCCTTTCCTTGTAGAACGTCTCCGGGTACAACCACAGTTGCCCGTTGGGGCCGGTGATCAGGATAAAGCTCTTGCCGTCTCGGTCCTCGTTCAGTTCCTTGCGCACCTCGCTCGGAATCAGCAGCCGACCCTTGTCGTCCACCGTCAGCGGAAACTGACCAATGAAAAACGGATCGGCCGCCACAGCCTTGCCTGCACCACCCGCACCACCCGCAGCGGCCATCTCGGCGGCGTGGGGAGAAGTGGGAGGAACCTGGTCGGCGGGAGGCGTCACGGGTGGGTCGGAGCACGGGCGGCGGCCCATCCAGGCCGGTCGTTTCCGTCACACACGCGGCCGCTTCCAGCAGGCCGTCCATCGAGCCGTTCGGCGGGTGGAGAAAGCGTCGGATGACGTTCCCGCTCCCACCTGGCGACTCGATGCGGGAACTCTACCCACTTCCTCCCACTTGGCAAACTCGTCGCCCCAGTCGGCACAACCGACCCCCGTCTCGGCCGCGTAAGCGGCGTCGAGAACGTGGGTTGTGTTCTGTAACCTGTTCTTCCACGGTGGTTTGAGAAGAAAATCTACGATTGGGAATGGCTTGTGGACAGGTTGTCGGCCGCAATTTGTCGCAGTGCGACAGGCCGACGCTCCGTGCCACGCCAGTGCAGCAAATCCGTCGCGAGGGCCACGCTGAGGAGTCCGAGGCAGGCTCCGCCCACTTGGTGGGGGGAAGTGGAGATCGACCTCGCGATGCCCACCCAGCCGCCGCTCGCGAGCAGATCGACCAGCAGCAGCAGCGCCAGGATGGGCCACCCAAGCCCCGCGGTGCTTGGCAGCCGCACACTGAGGCGGTGCAGGGCGATGAGCCACAGCGAGACGCCTGCAATCATCGCCGGCACGACGGGTAACGGCCTGGGCTCGACCGCGGTCGCGGCCAACAGCAGTACAACTCCGCCTCCCACTCCGCCCCACGCGAGCCGCGGGCGCTTTAGCCAGCCGCTACCCAACAGGAGCGAGGCGAACAGCAGGGCGGTCGCCGTCGCTTGCGTCGCGTAGAGGCCCGGCGTGCGGGGCCAGTCAAGCGACCACCGCCAGCCGAAGGACGTGGCCGCGAGGGCGACCAATCCGGCGCACAAGTAGGCCGCCAACGCCACGGCCGGCCCGAAGGTCTCGGGCCGGCCGATCGCCGTGGGAGAAGGTGGAAAGCTCACCGCTTGAAGAAGGCCTTGCCGTCGGTGTCGAACTTGCTCAGGCGGTTGTGGACGTACAGCCCTTCGAGTAGGAGTTCCCCGGCGGCGGCAAGCACCTGCGGGTCGTCAGCGTCCATTTGCAGGCCACGGCAAACCTGCTTGGCTCCCTTGAGCAGGCCGTCGACGGCCTTCATGTTCTCGACAAACTCTTTCGCCGGCAGCTCATCATCGGCCGGGAAGCTCAGGTTGCCCTGGAACTGCTCGCTGATCTCTTCGAAGTCGTCCGGGTCGGCCACGGCGTCGAACACGCCCTTCACGGCCTCGCCGACCAGAGACTTGATGAGCTTGTCCTCGCTCGCATCGTCCTCGGCGAGGGTCATCTCCACCTTGCCGCGACTGCTGGCGACAAGGTGTTGCAAATCGCAGGGCCGCACGGCGACGCGCTCCTCGCCGGTGAGGATGCCACGCCGCTCGGCGTTGCTGACGGCGGCTTCGAGGTTGGCGATGCTCGTCCGCACCGACACGCCCGAGGCCTGTGAAACGTGCGGGCTCTTGCGCGCCAGACGCACGACTTCCTCGATGATGAGCTGCATGAACGGTGGCACGACCACGCCCACGCCGCTGCCGGCTTTGCCCTCGTCGCGATCGAGCCAGGCGTTTTCGTTGGCGATCGCGATCCCCTCCTGCACGCTCGCCGGGTAGTGGGTGCGAACGACCGTGCCGATGCGATCCTTCAACGGCGTGACGATGCGGCCGCGGTTGGTGTAATCCTCCGGATTCGCGCTGAAGGTCAGGAAGACGTCGAGCTCCAGCCGCACGGGGTAGCCGCGAATCTGCACGTCGCGCTCTTCCAAGACGTTGAAGAGCCCCACCTGGATGCGCGGCGAGAGGTCGGGCAGCTCGTTGATCGCGAAGATGCCGCGGTTGGCCCGCGGGATCAGGCCGAAGTGCATGGTCGACTCGTCACTGAGGTAGCGGCCCTCGGCGTGCTTGACGAGGTCAATCTCGCCAATCAAATCGGCGATGGTCACGTCGGGGGTGGCAAGTTTTTCCTGGTAGCGCTCGCTGCGATGAACCCACTCGATCGGCGTGTCGTCGCCGTGCTCGGCGATCATGCGCTTGCCGGCCTGGGTGCTGGGCTGAAGGGGGTCGTCGTTGAGGTCGAGCCCGCCGAGCACGGGAATCCACTCGTCGAGCAGCGTCGGGAGCATGCGCAGGATGCGCGTCTTGGCCTGCCCGCGGAGGCCGAGGAAGAGCAGATCGTGCTTGGCGAGCAGGCCGTTGACGATCTGCGGGACCACGCTGTCGCGGTAGCCGCGTATGCCGGGGAAGAGCTCCTCTTTCGCGCGAAGCTTGGCGATGAGGTTTTTGCGCAGCTCGTCCTTGACCGGGAGGAACTGGTAATCGGTGTCCTTGAGCTGCCCGAGCGTGGCGGCGTCGGGGTGGGCGGAGCGTTCGGCGAAATCGGGCATCGTGGGTACAGCGTGAGGGTCGAAGAGTCCGCCCAACGTTAGGGGCGGCACTTCCGGTCATCCGCCGCGAGATCCAGCGGGCGGGCGTGGTAGACTTAACGCATGACCGTGGCAACCGACACCGTGGCAACAAGTGAGGCGCCGTCGTCGACTCCGATCGTGGCCCAGCGGGCAAGTGTGGTCGTCACTACACCGAGCAGTGTGCTCTTTCGCAACGCAACCTGGGAGCTGTACCACAAGCTTCGGGAGGACGTGGATGCGAGTCAGCAGATCGTCTACGACGGCAACAGCATTGAAGTCATGGCATCACCCGTTTCCCTGCGACACGAGGACGACAAGAAGCTCATCGCGCGGCTCTTCGAACTGTACTGCTTCATCCGGAACGTGCCGGTCCGGGGCGTTGGAAGCCTGACCCTCTCCAGTGAGCAGATCGACCGTGGAGCCGAGGCGGACGAGGCCTACTACGTGCTGGCCAAGCCGCCATCGCTGAAGGAGAACCGAACCAACCTGCTGGTCCACAACCCGCCAGATCTCGTCATCGAGATCGATCTGACCAGCCACACGGTCAGCAAGGAGCCCGCCTTCGCCGCCATGGGCATTGCCGAACTGTGGCGTTGGGAGAACAGCGACCTTGACGTGCGCCGCCTGCGTGATGGGGCGTACGCGTCGGTCGAGTCCAGCGTGCTGCTGCCCAACCTGCCGATTCTCAAACTCGCCGAGATGACCCGCCTCGGTCGTCGCAAGCCGCAGCACGAGGTGTTGCAACGCTGGGCCGACCAACTCAAGGCGTAGGATGACCCCGTGGCCGACGAAACGCCGAGTCGTACCCCCAGCCGGTGGCCCGGCTGGCTGATGGCGCTGCTGACGTTCCTTCTCGTTGTCGGCGTCGCCGCGGCCGGGTGGTGGCAGCTACGCGGAACGTCGCCCTTTGCCTCGGAGTCGGACGACGTGGTGCCCCCCACGGCTCGTTCGACCGCGAAACGCGGAACGCCGTCTGGGTCTCCGACCCGCCGCACGCTTGTCCGGTCCGGGGCCGATTACTACGCGCACGTCAAGCTGGTCGAACTCGCCAGTTCCCCCCAAGATGATGACGCCTGGGACACGGGCGGCGGGGCGCCGGACATCAATTACAAGCTCTTCTGGAACGGCACGCTTGTCTTCGAGAGCGCCCAGCGCGACGACACCCTGATCGCCGAGTGGGACCTGCTCCGCCTCGACCTCAAGGATGCGATCCTGCGCGGTGAGGTGGAGGTCGCCGCGGCGGTCAACGCGCCGCTGGTTCACGCGGGCGATGGCGGCGTGCTGACGATCGAAGTGTGGGACGACGACGTGATGTCCAGCGACCAGGCCGGTCGATTCGATTTGCCGCTGGCGACGCTCGAGGAGGACGTGAACGAGCTCACGTTCGATGCGGGCGGCGTGCGGCGGCTCGTGCTCGACCTGGTCCCGCGCGACATGGACCTGCCCGACCTCCTCGAACGCGCGAGCGCCCGATGACCCGCCTTGCGTGGAGGGCCCGGCTGATCCGCCTGCTCGTGCTTCCCGCGGCCGTCCTGCTGGGGCTGGGCCTGGTCGCGCCGTGCATGACGATCACCACGAGCTTTGGCCGCTACGACGGCTGGCTGCGCCTGATCGCGCCCGAAATCATCGCGGAGGAGAATGTCACCTACAGCCTGATCGGCGGCATCCTCAAGCTGATCGAAACCGGCGACGTGGCGATCGGTTTGGTTCTCATCGCCTTCAGCGCCTGCTTCCCGACGCTCAAATTGGCGGTCATGGCTTACGCCAACGAGGTGATCCGCCGCGGCGGGACCGGCGGCCTCGCGTTGAAATTGGCCCACCACGCGGGCAAGTTCTCCATGCTCGATGTAACGGTGCTCGCGCTGTTCATCCTGGTCGTCAAGGGCCTGCCCGGCCGCAGCGAACTGCACCTCGAGTGGGGCATCTGGGCCTTCGCCGCCAGTGTGCTGATGAGCCTGATCGCCTCGCTGCTCCTGTCGTCGAGCGAGCGCAGCGCCGCCGCGCGAGCCGATTGACGCACGCTCAGTTTTCTTCGTTCGGATCAAGGAACAGGACTGGCCCCGGTGTCGAGCCGTCGTCCTCGCAATCGGCCTAAATCAGCGGGCCGCCGCGGCAATCGGACGGGAGCTTGAGGGCGGTCAGCAGGTTTTGGCGGAACTTCAGGCGGACGCGGTCGATCTCGGTCGGGGTGCCGTTGTCCAGCGGGATGAACCCGCCCGCCTTCGTGCGGTGGCCGCCCCCTTCGCCGAGGTCGGCCATTGCCTTGCGCATCGCCTCGCCGGCCGACAGGTCGAGCTTGCCGGCGCGGGCGCTGACAACCAGCCGCCGGGGTCGCCCCTCCTCGTTCTCGCCCGCCAGCGCCGTCACGACCGCCCAGTCGATGCCGTCGCACCGCAGCAAAAAGTCGGCGATGACTGCCGGTTTCTCCAGCGCCGTGATCGGGCCGAGATGGGCGAAGAGCGCGCACTCGTAGACGGTTGCGTCCGCCAGCGCGTTGGCGTAGCTCACGAAGTAATGCCGCGGCAGCGACACGTGCCGCATGCGGTACAATCGCTTCGTATCCGCCCGCATCGTCAGCGTGGAGAGGGCGGCGTTGTCCAAATCGCTCGGTTGCCCGGCGGCGCCGGCAAGGTCGCTTTCGATCGCGTACAGCATCGTCGCCGCCAGGTCGGGCGGGGGATCGACGTCGAGCTCCATAAAGTAGCTGAAGACGATGCTCGCCGTCGAGCCCACGTCGGTGCGGATGTCGACGAACGGCGCACTCGGCTTCCGCCCGCGGGCGCGGTGGTGGTCGACAATCGCCGTCGGTTGGCGATCCTTCAGTTGGTCGAGGATCGGCGGCGTCAGCGGCGAGTACGGGAAGCTCGGCTGCACGTCGCACAGCACCACGGCGTCGTAACTCTCGGGGTGCTCGGGATTGAACCGGTCGGCGTCCCACTGGGTGAGCTCGAAGCGGCCGTGCCGGGTGAAGGCGGCATTCATGCCGATGCCGGCGTCGCCGTCGACGCTCATGCACACCTCGGGCCGCAGCGAGCCGTTCTCGAGAGCAAGCTTGTCGGGCAGTTCGGGCAGGCGTTCGTTCAGGAGGTAGACGAGCGCCGCCGCGGAGCCGAGGGCGTCGGGATCGGGGTAGCGGTGGCAGGTCACGCAGATGCGCCGCTTGTGCTTGAGCGCCGCCAGAAGCTGCCGCGCCTTGGGCCGCCCCACGTTCTGCTTGGCCGCCTGCTTCGCGGACTCCTCGACCGAGTCGACCAGGTTCTCGACGAACTGCGTCACGCGCACACCGTACGCTGTCGCCATGCCCGACGCTTCCCCCTTTGATCCCGCCACCGGGCTTCCCGTCGGCACGCCCCTCGACGCCGAGCTCGAGGTCACGCCCGTGGCCACGAGGGCGCGGCTCGACGCCGGCGACGTGGTGCTCCTCGACTGCCGGGAGCAGCGCGAGTGGGAGCTCACCCGCATTGACGGCGCGGAACTGGTCCCGCTGTCGGCCCTCACGCGCCAAACGCTGGCCGACCTCGCCGCGCGGCTGAAGGCGGAGGCGAGACCGGCCATCGTCTACTGCCGCAGTGGCAAGCGCTCGCTCGACCTCGTTGATGCGCTCGCAGCGCAGGGCGTTGCCACCTGCCGCAGCATGGCCGGCGGCATCCTCGCGTGGAACACGGCCATCGAACCGGGCGGGCCGTTGTACTGAAGCGGCTGAAGGTCGATCGCTCTCGCGGGCCACGGCTCCACCTACGCAACGAAGAGGCCCCGCATAGTCGATGCGGGGCCTCTGCGTGTATCAGTCTCTAGGGGGCGAGCCCGTTACGCCTCGGCCGACTCGGGGCGCCAGGTGCGCTTCTGCGGCTTGACGACGAGGCCCATCTTGATGGCCTTGGCGCTGGCGTAGACGCGGACGACCCGGCCGTCGATCACGGCGCGCACCTTTTGCAGGTTCGGCTTGAACTTGCGCGGGTTGACGCCGGTGATCTTCGTGCCGACGCCCCCGAGGTACTTGGCCTTGCCGCGCGTGGTCTGCTGGCGGCCGATGGTGGTCTTCTTACCGGTAAAGTGGCACTGGCGGGGCATGGCGGTGAGGGCGAAGGGCGGGTCGATGAAGTCAGGCGGCCCGGTCACATCCCGCGGCCAGATGGGGACGGCAAGGATAGGGCGGGTGGGTTGCACCGGCAACCGACGAGCGCGGGTTCTTCTGGGAAAACACTCCGAGGTCGACAAACCACGACGCCCGGCCGAGTGGGCCGGGCGTCGCGGGAGTTGGTCGACGAGCGGGTCCTAGTCCTAGTTGCCGCCGGCGGGGGCCAGCAGCGGGAAGGTGTCGGCCTCGATCTCGCGCTGGATGATGATGGTCGGCTTGACCAGGATCAGCAGCACCTGCTCGTCCTTGGCGCGGACGGTGTTGGTGAAGAGCCGCTTGAGGAAGGGAATCTTGCTCAGCACGGGCACGCCGGCCTCACGCTCGGCCTCGCCGGTGACGGTCTGGCCGCCCAGGAGCAGGGTGCCGCCGTCGGGGACGCTGACGGTGGTCGCCAGAGCCGTGTTGTCGAAGTCGACGAGCTGCAGGAAGCTTGGGGGCGAGTCGCCGGTGTCGGGGTCGATGATGACGCCACCACCGCCGCCGCCGCCTCCCACGCCGCCGCCACCGCCGCCGCCCTGATCACCAACGGCGCCAGTGACCTGGAAGGTCTGGATGCCGTTGATGCGGGTCAGGCTCGGCTCGAGCGTGAGCGTCACGTAGCGACGATCGGCGCTGACGGTCGCCTGCACCTGCAGCACAATGCCGTCGTTGATCTGCGCGACCTGCGGCTGGTAACCGACCACGCCGGCGGCGACCACGGGGATGAGCTGCGACACGTACTGCTGCGTACGGGCGACGACCACCGAGGCGGTCTGGCCGTTGAACAGCGTGATGTTCGGCGCCGTCAGCGACTGCAGATCGCGACGCTGTTGCAGCGCGGTGATGAGAATGTTCGCCTGGAAATTGTCGAGGAACGCGGTGAACTGCGTGCTGAGCGACTGGGCCTCAGGCGTGAAGAGCTGGGAGAGGTTGCCGGGGGCACCGGTGACAACGCTGCCGGCCGAGGTGAAGGCCGTGCTGCTCTGGTCGACGCTGACCGGGCCGAAGCCGTCCTCGCCGGGGGCGGGCGGGGCGTCAAAGTTGAAGGTGAAGTCGAAGTCGACGCCCACCTGCTCGAGGTAGTTGCGCTGCACGGTCAGGAACCGCACCTCGACGTTGACCTGAATGGCGCGGGTCTCGCGAAGCTTGGCGAGCAGGCGTGTGACCTCGCGGAGATTCTCGTTCGTCTGCGTGACAACGAGCTGCCCGTTGAGTTCGGCGATGGCGCCGATGGTGCCGCCGTTCTCGCGCCACGAGTCGCTGGCGACGGTGTCGCGGATGAGCTCGATGATCTCCAGGATCAACTGCTCGCGGTTGACTTGGTTGCCGTTCTGGCCGCCGCCGCCCTGGTTGCCGCCACCACCGCCACCGCCGAAGCCACCACCACCGCCGCCGCCCCCACCGCCGCCACCGAAGCCGCCGCCGCCCCCGCCGGCGAATCCACCGCCGCCGCCCCCACCGCCGCCGCCCCCACCGCCGAAGCCACCACCGCCGCCGCCGCCACCCTGGCCGCCGCCTTGACCGCCACCCTGCCCGCCGCCGCCACCGAAGGCGCCGAGGTTCAGGTCTTCGGGGAAGAAGTCCGGCACGGGAACGATCAGGTCGCGGATGTCGATGACCTGCGTCTGCACATTCTTCGACAGGTCGTCGAGCGTGCTGATCGTGATGATGCCGTCGTCAACCGTGTAATCGAGCTCGGCGAAGGCCTGGCTGCCGACCTGGGCGAGAATCAGGTCGAGCACCTTACCGAGACTGACGCTGCCGGGGATGTCGAGCGAGACCTCCGAGGTCCGCTCGACGCCCTCGAGCTCAAGGGCCGGGTAGTTCACGAAGATGCCGGCGTTGGTCACGTTGCGCAGGAACTCGACGACCTCCTCGAAAGGAACCTGATCGAGATTCAGGTCGCTGCCGATTGGCCGCTCGAGTTGGGCGATGAGGGCGGCGTCGTCCTCCTCGGCCCCGCGCTCTTCGGCAACGGTGCGGTCGCGGCGATCGATTAGATCGGGCCAGTTGTCCGGGTAGCGGAGGATGTCGCTGTACGGAATCCGCTTTTCCTCGGCCTCGGTGAAGACCCGGGCCTGCTCCAGCCGGTACTTGAGGTAGAACCCCTTCTGCCGGCTCAGCAGCGCCGAGTCCTCCACGAGCGGCCGCATGCCGATCGCGTAGTCGTTGTCCGGGTCGATCGTCAGAATCTGGTTGATCAGCGCCAGCGCCGCCTCGTAGCGGCCGTCCTGAATCGCCAGGCGGGTGTCGCTGATCAGGCGTTCGGTTGTGTCCTGAATCTGCTGCTGGCGGAGACGCTCCTGCTCCTCGGCCTCACGCTGCGCCGCGCCGCGGGCGCCCCGAGTTTCCGCCTGAACCACGTCCGCTTCGCGCTCGTTAATCGCCCGCTCAATTGTGCGGATTTCCTGATCGAACTGGTTCAGTTGCTGCGAGCTGAAGATCAGCGGGTTCGTGTTGCGGGCCGTCTTCGCCCGCTGGATGGCGGCTCGGGCCTCATCGAAGTCGTTGTTGCGGTATGCGACCTTCGCGTCTTCGATCGCCTCGTCGTAGCGATATTTGATGAGGTTGCGCTGGGCCGTCTGCTCGCCGCCGAACTGGTCGAGCGGATCGGCGCGGGGCTCGTCGTCGAGGTCGCCGAGGGCATCCTGGGCGGCCTGGAAGTTCGGGTTGAGCCGGGCGGCCTCGGCGTACTTTTCGCGGGCCCGCTCGTAGTTGCCCTGCGCCTCGGCGGCGCGGCCTTCCTCGAAGGCGGCGAATGAGCGGCGGGCGTCGTTCGTGCGGGCGTCGTTGTCTCCGCCGGACGGGCCATCCTCGGCCTGGGCGGCGTTGCGGGCCTGGCGCTGCTCGATGCGCGTCAGCACCGTGTCGATGTCGTCCTCGAACAGCCGCGCCTCGTAACCGGCGTCTTGGGCCTCGGTCAGCAGGCGCTTCGCCTCGGCGAAGTTCTCCTGCTGGTAGGCGGCGATGCCGGCGAGGTACGTGCGGCGGGCGTCGCCACCGATGCTCGGGTCGGCCGGGGCGGCCGGGGCGGCCGGGGGCTCGCTCGCGACCTCGACTTCGGGTTCGGCCGACTCGACTTCGGGCTCGGCCGATTCGATCTTGAGATCGAGGTCGAGATCCGCGTCAGTGCCGTCGCCGTCGATCACGATTTCGGGCTCGCCGTCGGCGGCCGGGACATCCTCCATCACGTCGGCCTCGTCGCCCTCGATCACGACCGGGCCGGTCGCGTCCTCGGCGTCGGCGGCGCTGGCGTCGATTCGGGTGACGTACTCGCCCGGCGTGGCGCCGAGCGTGGGGGCGGCGAAGTCGATCGCGTCGAGCGCGGCGAACTTGGCGCGGGCGGCGTCGAGCCGGTCGGCGCGGTAGTCCTCGACGGCGGCCTGGTAGTAGCCGTCGGGGTTGCCGTAGTCGGCGTTGATCTGGCTGCGCAGGCGCACCTTGCTCAGCTCGAGCTGCTCGGCAGCCTTCTGCTGCGTGGCGGCGTCGGCGAAGCGCGAGTCGCGGGCGCGGCGGAAGGCGACGACGGCGGCAGGATAGTCGCCGTCGGCGGCGGCCTGCTCGCCCTCGGCGTACCGCTCGGCGGCGACGTCGCGCCCTTCGAGCGCCGCGTTCGCCTGTCCGAGCAGGCCGTTGTACGCCTCGCGCTGCTCGGCGGAGAGGGGCGACGGCGTCGATCGAGCCGAGCACGTCGAGGGCGTCCTCGTACTGCCCGCGATCGACGCGGAGTCGGGCGGCCTCGAGCAACTGCGTGTCGTCGAGCGCGGCGTCCTGCGCGGTCATCTCGAAGAGCGCAAAGGCCGAGGCGGGTTGCGCGGGCACGGCCAGCGGGGCGATTCCGGCCAGCGCCGGCAGCGCGACGGCCGCCGCCAGCGCGGTGGCGCGGGCGGTCGAGCGGGCGCGGCGGCCAACGGATTGGGCGGATCGAAGCGACTCGGCGTCGCAACGGGTCAACGGCGTCAGGGGGTCTTGCATCATGGTGCCCAAAGGGTTGGCCGGTGAAGTCACGCGGAGGGTCACGCGAGGGTCCGCCGTGGATCGCGCGGACGGGGAGAAAGTCGGGAGACGCCGGTGAACGAGGCGGTGGCCTTGTGCCGGCAGCAGGCGGGGGGTCGCCGCATGGGGCGCGGCGTTTTCAAGCGAAATCTGGCGGGAGGGTGAAGTCGCGGGTGCGAGTCGGTAGTTCGTGGTGGGAGCCGCATCCCACGGGCGGGCGGCGGCGAACAGGGGGTGGGGCGGGCATCTTCCGGCGTTGCGCCGGGAAAATCAAGCCGCGGCAGCGCTGGGAACGGCCTTTCGCGCCGGCGCCAGGCCGATGGCGGCCATCGCGCTGCCGGGGGCGCGTCCGGTAACGGGCTGGACCTGTCGTGTCAGCATCGGCACGAGGGACGGACGAGGGACACCGGCTCCGAGGCCGCGGGACCGCCGCATCGGCCGACGCGGCGAAGGCGGGCGCGAGCTGCACCGGAACGGGCGGGGGCTCCCACGGGGCAGGCCGCGCGGCCTGAAGGGAGCGGGTTCCGGTCGGTGTTCGAGCCCAAGGCAACAGGCTCGAACGGCGTCGCGCGGTCCCGCATCGACGGGGCCCGCACGACACAAGGCGGGACGGAATCGGCCTGACTTCACGCGGTCGCGAAGCACCCCGGTTCCGTGGGTGGGGCGAGCGTACCGCCGCCTGTTGGGCGATGCAACAACGCGGGCCGCCCCCGACCCACCTGGCGTCGCGCCATGCGGGTCGGACCGACGCCGCTGACTGTCGCCGCCGCCGCAATCGGGCCGATCTCGAACGTAAGGTCTCCCCTTCGGCGGGGTACCACCTCGCAGTCGCCCCAACTCCATTTCCTCGACGCGGAGCGTCCACCATGTTTGGCAAAGCGATCAACCGACTTCTCTTCGCCGGCCCCGGCGGCGCGACCGTCGTGGCCGACCTGGGCCTGACAATCCTGCGCGTCGCCAGCGGCGCCTTCCTCGCGATCGGCCACGGCTGGCCCAAACTCTTCAAGTCCGAAGGCTTTATCGAGCAGGTCGCGGCGCAGGGATTCCCGGCGCCGGCGCTGATGGGCTGGGGCGCAATTCTCGGCGAGTTCATCGGCGGCATCCTTTTGGCCCTTGGCCTCGCGACCCGGCCGGCGGCGCTCTGGCTCGCGGGCGTCTTCGCGGGCGCCGCCTTCATGACCCACGCGGCCAGCTTCACCGGCGACGCCCCGTTCTTCATGCCCGCCAAGGGCGCGGTCGAGGGGGCGCTGCTTTACCTCGCGATCGCCGTGATGTTCGTGTTCACCGGCAGCGGCCGCTTCGGCGTCGATCGGTTCCTGCACAAAAGTTGACCGCTACTCCGGGTACGTCAGCGTCGGGCGGTCGTCGGTAAGGAACTGTGAGACGCTGACCGTGCCGTCGCGGCCGACCTCGACGGTGATCGCGCCGCCGTCGTGCGTGCGCAGCAGGGTGGCGTCGCCGACGGCACTGTTGAAGTCGGCCTGTTTACGCGCCAGGTTGCGGCCGTTGCTGGAGAGCACGTGGCTGGGCCCGACGGCGGCCACGAAGGCGGCGGTGGCTTGCTCGCGGCTGCCGTGGTGCGGCGCGACGAGCACGTCGGCTGCGAGCAGGCCGGGCGTCTCGCGATCCATCTCCAGCAGCGCGAGCATCGCCTCCTGCTGGATGTCGCCCGTGAACAGAATCGACCGCGTGCCGCCGGCGGCGTCGTGTTCGAGGCGGAGCACGAGGGAGGCGTCGTTCGGCGACAGGGCCGCGTGGTCCGCCGGGGGCCAGAGGACGCGCAGGCGCGTGCGAGCGTCGAGCGGCAGGACATCGCCGGGCCGCACCTCGCGCGGCGGGCGGCCCAGGTGGTCGAGTCGGGCCAGCAGCTCGCGACCCGCCGGCTGCGCGCGGGCATCGTCGGCAAAACCAGGGCCGACGACCACCTCGGTCGCGTCGTAGACCGCCGTCACGTCGGCGGCGGCGTTGTAGTGGTCGAAGTTCGCGTGGCTGACGATCACCCGCTCGACTCCCGCGTGCCCGCCGGCCCGCAGGAACGGAGCGATGCAGCTTTCCAGCGGCCGGCCGAGCGAGGAACTGCCGGCGTCGATCAGCGTCACGCGGCCGTCGGGCGTCTCGATCGCCGCGCACTGGCCCGCGCCGACCGCGAGCAGCGTGACGCGCAGCGGGCGTGGGTCGACCGTCACGGAGTGGCTCCCGCCCGTCAGCGGCAGGACGAAGACGAGGACCGCCAGCCCAATCATCGGCGCCCGCGCCAGCCAGCGCGCGGCGCCGAACCGAGTCGTCCACTGCCGCCCCGGCTTGGGCAGCGTCAGGATCGCCAGCAGCACCGCCGCGTAGAGGAGCAGCACGAGGGCCAACCCCGGCGTCGGCAGCGGCACGTCGGCGGCGGGCAGGTCGGCGAACCAGCCGACGGTTGCCCGCATCCACGCGACCGGCCAGGCCGCGACATCGGCGAAGAGCGGCGCGCCCGGCGGCACGGCGGCGGTCAGGATCAGCTTCAGCACGCCCGCCAGCAGCGACAGCACCACCGCTGGCGCCGCCGCGAGCGAGGCGGGAATGGCCCAACTGTTGAACTGGCCAAAGTGAACCGCGACCAGCGGCATCGCCGCCAGCCACGCGACGACGGCGGCGGTCAACGCCTTGAGCATCCGCGCGTCGAGCCACTGCCCAATACGCACGAGCGGGTGCTCACGCCGGCGGCGCAGCACGTCGGCATCGCCCGCACCCTTGAGCGCCGTTCGCACCGGCTCGCCGAGGAGCATCAGGCCTAGGACCGTCACGAAGCTGAGTTGGAAGCCGGCGCGGTAAAGGTCGAGGGGCGCCAGCAGCAGCAGGACAATTGCCGCCCCCGCCAGCAGTTGCACGCCGCCGGCGCGGCGGCCGAGCAGCAGGCCGACGCCGACCGAGAGGGCAAGCACCGTCGCCCGCAGCACCGGCGGCGCGGGGGCGGCCAGAATCGCGTAGCCGACGATCGTCAGCCCGCCGCCGATGATCGTCAGGCGCGGGCCCGCACCGAATACGCGCAGCAGGAACCAGACGACCCCGCCGACGATCCCCACGTGCAGGCCGCTGACGGCGAGGTAGTGGCTCGTGCCGCTTTTGCGGAACAGCTCGCGGGCGTCGCTCATGGCCGAGTCGCGCTCGCCCAGGAGCATCGCGCGCAGGAGCGCGGCCGACTCGGCGTCGTCGGCGTCGAAGCCCGCGAGCAACGCCGCCCGCGCGGCGTCGCGCAGGCGGCCGATCACGCCGGGGCCCGCGTCGCCGAGCACTTGGATCGTGGCCGGCCCGCTGGCGCTGACGCTCGCGACGATGCGTTGGCTGCGGTAGAAGTTTTCGTAATCGAACTGTCCCGGATTGACGGCCGGCCCCGGCCGTTCGAGCTTGCCGAAGAGTTCGATCGCCTGTCCGCCGCGCAGCGCCGGCGCGGGCGTGTGGAGTTGCAGCAACGCGCGGCCGGTCGTCGGTTGCCAGCCGTGCCACGTTTGGATCTCCCGCACGTCGAGCAGCGCCGCCATGCGCGGCGGGCGCGGCCGGCCGATGTCGGCGCCGGCACGCAGTTGCGGGTCGTTGACGAGCACGCCGCGCAGCGTGACCAGGCGCGGCGTGTCGGTCGTGAAGCGGGCGATGTCGTTCGCCGCGAATCGCACGTGCGCCGCTTGGGCGGCTGCGCAGCCAAGGAGGGCGGCCGCCGTCAGCAGGCAGGCCGAGCCGACGTTCGCTCCGGCGGCACCCACCGCCACCGCCAGGCTGATCGCCACGACCAGGTAAACTGTCGGGTAAGGCGGCGTGATCTCGTGCAGCAGAATCCCGCCGATGATCGCCATGGCGATCGGCACGAGCGGCGCCCGCGCCCACCCGGTGGGCATCACGCGAATTGGCGTCTTGTGCGGTTCTCCCGACACGCCCGCGATGGTCCCACGGCGTTGACACCGTTGCAAGAACGGACGCCTTTTGGTGCGGCTTATCTGGTGCCACTGCATCTTTACAGTGGTCGGAGCCGGACACTGCAAAAATGCAGTGGCACCCGAGATGGTCTCCTGGAGGCTAATTGAACGCGGACGTCCTTCACTCCGGCGGGGGCACGGCCGGGTCACTGTCGGCGCTGCCGATGAAGACCATGACCAGCGACCACGCTCCCATCGCCCCGGACCACATCGCCACCTGGAGCGGCCCCGGCAGGCTGTAGATCAGCAGCACCATCGGCATCCAGAAACACCAGCCGGGCAGCATCAGCGTCAGCACGCGGGCCAGGTACCACCGCGTCGGCGAGGCGACGATCTCATTCAGCGTGCGCCCGAACGAGTACCTGTGGCGCCGCCACGAGAGGCCGAGGCCCACCAGCGGCAGGGCGATGAAGGGCGTGAAGCCGAGCTGGTCGACGAGCGTCTTCTTCAGGATGGTCAGGGGCGCGTTGCCGTCGCCGAAGACGGTGGCCATCAGGGCGTAGAAGCGGTCGACGAGCAGGCCGTTCAGGGCGAAAAAGACCAGGAAGAAGCCGATGTCGCCCAGGCGGGCGCGGTCGAGCCGCCACCCGCGTTGCGTGGCGGCCTTGGCGATCTCCGGCAGGATCGCCCCGGCGACGGCGGCCGCGATCATTGTAAAGGGCGGGCCCATCCGCTCGCGCACCGCCGCGAGTCGGCCCAGGGCATCGTGGACGGCGTCGACGTGGAAGTAGGCGAGCACGACCCCCAGCGCGGCCGCCTGCAACAGCAGGAACGGCCGCCAGTTCGAGCGCAGCGCGTTTAGGCCCGGCCGCACAAGTTGCGCGAGCGTCGGCCGCGCCGGAAGTTGCGCGGGCGCGGCTTGGTTCACGAGGGGATCGGCAGCAGGACGCGCACCGCCCGGACGATCAGGAAGATCGCCCCGCCAAAGCAGCCGACTGCCGCGAGGTAGAGCACGGCCTGAAACACGATCACCGCGACCGACAGCGAGCCGGTGCCGTAGAAGTTGGCGTCGGTGTTGGAGAAGAGGATGCCGATCAGGAAGCACCCGCCCAGGCCGATGAGCCCCAGGCCGCCGAGCATCAGCACGCCGCCCACGGCCGCCGGGCTGCTGCCGCGGTGGCCGGGGGTGGCGTAGGGAATCGTCGTCGGCTCCGGCTCGCTCATGCGTTGTTTCCTTAGCGCTCGTCAAACGTGCCGACGTTGGGCAACTGGCCGACGAGCGGTCGGACGTACTTGAACCACGCCGGCGTGACGTCGAAGTCGTCGGTCAGGAACTCGTCGGCCATGTGCTTGGTCAGGCGGGCGACGTTTTCCAGCGGCTCGAGGCGCGTCTCGACGGCATAGTCGGCCCCCTCGCCGGCGCGGAGCATGACGACGCTTCCCTGTTCGTTGCCAGAATCGGCCGAATACTCCACCGCTTTGCGGCCGACCATTCGGGCCTCGCTCGCGTCGACCTCGCTGACGAAGCCGGCGAAGGAGCGCTGGAGATAGCCGAAGGTGTCCGCCCGAACGCGCAGCTTCTGGCCGGGCTTCTGAAGGCCCTTCGTGACGAGGCCCGCGAGGTAGTCGCCCAAGGCGCCGCTGCCGGAAAGCTGGATGTTGCCGTGGGCGTCCTTGGCGAGATCGTCGCTGGCCATGTGCTCGGCGAAGGTGCGGCCGTCGGGGGCCGTGATCCCCTCGCTCGCGGCGACGACGCACCGCCCGTGCTTCGCGTAGGCCTTTTCGACAGCGGCGACGAAATCGTCCTGGCTGACGGGCTTTTCCGGCACGAAAATCAGGTGCGGCCCGGCGCCGTCGCTCGTGCGCGCCAACGCGCTGGCGGCCGTCAGGAAGCCGGCGTGGCGACCCATGATGACGTCGATCTTGATGCCCGGCAGGCTGCGGTTGTCGAAGTCGTCGCCGATCGTCGCGCACGTCACGAACTTGGCGGCGCTGCCGAAGCCGGGCGTGTGGTCATGGACGCGCAGGTCGTTGTCGATCGTCTTGGGGACGTGGACGACGTGCAGGTCGTACTTCTCCTGCTTGGCCACCTCGCGGACGATGCGCGCCGTGTCGGCCGAATCGTTGCCGCCGATGTAGAAGAAGTAGCGAATGTCGCGCTTCTTCAGCTTGTCGAAAAGCTTGCGGCAGTAATCCTCGTCGGGCTTGTCGCGCGTCGAGCCCAGCGCGCTGCTGGGCGTCTGCGCGATGCGGCCAAGCTGCTCGGCGGGAACGTTGTCGAGCTCGACGAAGTCGTCCTCGAGCACGCCGCGTACGCCGTGGCGGGCGCCGAAGAGCGTGTCGATGTGCCCGTGCTCACGGGCGGCCTCGATCACGCCGACCAGCGACTGGTTGATGACGCTCGTGGGTCCGCCACTCTGTCCGACGACTGCGTTGCCTGCCATAAGGCCGCAGTGTAGCCACGCCGCGCCGGGGGCTACTCCTCGCTCTCGGCCAGCGCCACGAGGGCCATCGCGTTCCGGAAGAACTTGTTCCTGGCCATCTCCTCGATGGTGTCGATGCCGAACGCTTCCTTGAGGTGCTTGCTGTCGCCCTCGCTGACGCCCTGGAGCGCGTGCGGGGGCAGCCGAACGATCTCGCGGAGGCTCTTGCTCTCGTGCTCCTTCATAATGGCCTTGTTGATGTTCATGAGTCTCTCCAAATGCGAGGTGCGAAGCGGCTCGCCGGCCACGACGGCGGCGGGCCGGGCGAGAGTGTGGCAACGTTACGACAGGCGTCAAGATGCGCCGGCTCTGGCGGCAGGTTCGCGCGGGGCCAGCAGGTCGCGGTAGAGGGCGACCGTCTGCTCGATCAGGCGGGGCACGCGAAACGATTTGCCCCGCTCGTACGCCGCCGCCGACCAGCGGGCGAGTCGGGCCGGATCGTCGAAGGCCTGCTCGAGCAGTCGCTGAAGCGCGCCGACATCCTCCGGCGGGTAGAGGCGGCCGGTTTCGCCGTCGACGACGAGTTCCGGCGTGCCGCCGGTGTTGCTGGCGAGCAGCGGCAGGCCGTCGACAAGCGTTTCGCACACCCAGACGCTGCACGGCTCGGCGTTGGGACGGCACTGCAACCCCAGGTGGTAGTCGCGGTGGCGCTGGCGCAGGTTCGGGTCGAGGCCCATCAGGCGGATGCCGTCGCCCAGGTGCCGGCCGGCGAGGGCGTGGAGGGTGTCGAGGTAGCGGCGGTCGAGGTCGCTGCCGTCGCCGGCGCCGAAGCAGTCGAGGGTGATGTCGCGCCCCCCGTCCCGCGCCGCCGCCACGGCTTCGACGGCGACGTGGTGGCCCTTGCCCGGCGTGAGCCGGCCGGCCGTCAGGCAGCGCAGCGGCGGCGGCGCGGGACGATCGGGCGGCTCCGGGTAGACCACGGGCGCCACGTTGCGGATCGTCCGGCACAACACGCCGCTCGGCGACCAGTTGGCGCGGATGAAGTCGCTGACCGGGATCACGGCGTCCGCCGCCCACCGCACGATGCGCCAGTTGACGCGGATGCCCAGCCCGCCCAAACGCTTCGGGTTGGTGTTGTTGTGGACGTGAAAGATTACTTTGATCCCGCGCGACCGCCGCAGGAATCCGGCCATGAACAGGTGGGGCAGGTTGTGGACGTGTAGGAGCTCGATGCCCTCGCGCTCGAGCAGCTCGCCGAGGCGGTTGGCGTCTTGCCGCGCCCGCCAAAGCGCCGCGGGTGCTTTGAGCAGGGCCGTGGCGCTGCCGCCGATCTGGAAGCGGACGGCGAAGTCGCCCACGCGGTGGCGCACGTCGGCCTCCCGCAGCCAGTCGCGCATTGGCCCGTCGAGCTGCGAGATGAAGAGCAGCCCCGGCAGGTGCGCCGCGTAGTGCTTCTGCACGCTCCCGACGCCGTAGACCTCGTTGCCCATCACCAGGTGCGCGCACCGCCGCGCGAGGTCGTGTTCCTGCAACGGCTCGGGCATGGCCCGAGCGTATCGCGCGGGCTTGCTCACGTTTCGAGCCGATCGAGCATCCAGACGCTGGCGGGCCCGAAGGCGAAGACGGGCAGCCAGCTCATCAGCGCCGGCCAGCGGGCGACGAGCCAGTCGGAGCCGCCGGGCGGGTCGCGGGCGAGCATTTGGCAGAAGAAGACCGTCGCCATGGCCGCGCCGACCCAGAGCAGCGTGCGCCCCGCCGCGCGGCGTAGCTGGCCGGGCTGGCGCGTCAGGACGGCGGGCACCGCGAGGAGCATCAGGACCAGGTTCATCACGTACGACGCGATGCGCGTGTGCTTGGCGCGCAGCAAATCGGGCGAGGCCGGGCGGTTCGGGCGGCTCAGCAGCTCGTTGAGCTGCCGCGTGCTGAGCAGGTCGAAGTAGCTGCCGCCGGCGCCCACGCTCAGGTCTGCGGCGCGGAAGAGCTGGATCTCCGCGGGCGTGATGCCGCCGTCCCACAGGCCGATGGCCTCGCCGCGCGGCGCGGCGACGCTGGCGCCAAGGTCGGCCGGGGCCAAATCGCGGATGCGAAGGCCGTCGGTGAGCTCCCAGACCTGCCGTTGGCCGTCATAGACCGCGCGGGCGGCGGTCGTCTTGGCGACGCCGCCGCTTCCGGCCGGGCGCTCGACGACCGTCACGAGGTCGGCGACCGCGCCGTCGCCGTCAAGCGCCTCGGGCGGCGCGGGCGCGTAGCGGGCGGCATCGAACATGCCGCCGCGGCCGTCGGGCATCGCCCGGACCGGGAACGACGCCTGCGACCCACTCGCGGCCTCGTCCCGATCGAGCGTCAGCCACGACGCGAGCCTGGGGACGACGAACTCCTGGTTCAACGGCTGGAGCACCATGTTCAGCGTCACGCTCGCGACCACCACCGGCGCCGCGACGCGCAGCAGCGGCACGCCGGCCGCGAGCAGGGCGGTCAGCTCGTTGAAGCGGCTCATCGCCATCAGCGTGAACGCCGCCGCCACCACCGGGATCACGCCCGCAAGCTGCCCGTACACGAACAGCGCCTGGGCCGAGTAATACGTGCTGATCGCCCCGGCCAGTTCCCAGCCGCCCATCTCGGCGGCGGCTCCGTCGGCGAACTCGTCAAAGTTGAAGAAGGCGTCCATCACCACGTACAGCCCCACGAGCACGCAGCAGCTCACGGCGTAGTTGCGCAGGAAGGCCAACAGGACGTAACGGTCGAGGATCTTCACCGTTGGCGCAGCCTCCACAGCAGGATGGCCGCCCCGACGGCCACAATCGCGTCGCCCGACCAAATGAGTGCAATCAGCTCCGGTGCCGGGTCGAGCAGGGCCGGATTGGCCAGTTCCGCGTCGCCGATGCGCGGCGCGTCCTCCAACGCCTTTCCACCGACGACGGCCGTCAGGATGCAGGCCGCGGCGGGGATGGTGCTCAGGGCGAAGGCGGTGAGGAAGTTGCCGCTGCGGAACATCAGGCCCAGGCCAGCACCCAGCAGCGGCAGGACGAAGCAGGCGACGACGAACGCCGCCCGCGCGTGCAGCTCGCCGACCACACCGCCCGTCTGCTGCGCGAGCTTTTGCAGCAATTTACTGGCGAACTGCCGCGTCGGCCGGGTGCCGCCATATTCAACGGCGTGGCCGCGCAGGTAGTCCTCGGCCGTCAGCGTCGGCAACGCGGCGAGGTTCGGCGGCATCGGCACGGTGATGCGGCGCTCGATCGAACGACCGGCCGTCGTGCGGCCGTCGATGGTGACGGCGGCGTCGGGGATTGTGAAGATCATGAGCATGCGCGCCGGCTCGTCGCCGGCGGCGGACAACGGCTCGACCTCAATTGTGGCCTCGGTCGCGGCGACCTCGATGACCTCGACGCCGCCGCTGGCGGTGGGGCGACGCTGCACGAGGCGGAGCGGCGTGTTCGCATACGTCAGCACGCCATCGGAGACCAGACCCGGCGCGTCGGAGGCGAAGGTCATCGTGCTGCCGCCGGGTTCGATTAGGGCGGCCCCGGCGTCGGTGGCGGCCTCGGCCGTGAGCGCGTGCAGGTAGCCGTAGCGTTGGTCGCCGCGGGCGTACTCGCCGATGAGCTGGACGATCCGCCGCGCCAGGTGCGGGCGCTCGAGCAGGCTGCGCAGCTCGCGGATGTCCATGAACTTCGGGTTGACGCGCACCGGCGTGTTGCGGCGGATCGGGCCGAACTGGGTGGCCCGCGCCGCGGCCACTAGCGTCTGGCCGGCGGCGCCATCGGCGGGCGCGTCCAAGCCGAGTCGCCGCGGGAACTTCAGGCCGTCATCCAGCACGACCGTGATCGACACCTGATCGTCCGCCAGCGCGCTCTGTTGCAGGGCGCGGTCAATGTCGAAGAGGCGATCGAGCGGGTCGCCGCGGGCGTAGGCGGGCGGGTCGATGAAGACGGTGGCCGTTTCGGCGGCGTAGATCTCGTCGGGCACTTGCAGCGGCGTGCCGTCGAGCAGCGTCTCGCCGCCGGGATCGTCCCGGTAGCGAACGACGTAGGCGTAGCGGAGTTGGACGACCTGCACGCCCTCGCTCACGCCGAGCAGCGCCGCGTCGCCGCCGACGCGGGCGAGGGCGTCGGCGCGGGCGGCGTCGAGCTGGTCGGGCGTGGGGCGGACGGCCTGCTGGGCGAAGACGGTGACGCGGCCGGCGTCGGTCTTGAAGGAGATCCGGCTCGTGCGGTTGATCTCGTTCGCCGCCAACCGCGCCAGGTTCGACCAGACCGTCTGCTCGACCTGGAGGTTGGCCGCCGGCACGAGGAAGCAAACCATTGCCGTTGAGATGATCCCCAGCAGCCCGGCGAGCACCGTGGCCGGCAGCAGCAGGCCGGCGGGCGAGGCGGGAATGCCCGCGGCTTTGGCGGCGACGGCCTCGTTGTCGGCGCTCATGCGGCCGTAGACAAACGTCGTCGCAAAGAGTGCGGCCACCGGCAGCGAGTAGCTCGCCATCGCCGGCATCAGCCAGACGAGGATCCGCACCGCCTGCTCGGGCCCCAGGCCGCGCTCCGTGAGCGGGCGCAGCAGGCCGGCGAAGCTCAGGATTCCCGCCAGCGACACGGCCGCCAGCGCGAACACCTTCACGAGATCGCGGAAGATATAGAGGAAGAGCGTCTTTCCCATCGGCGGCCCAACACCCTACGCCGAACGCCGCAGCCCATCGCCTCGCGCCCGCTGGTCGAGCCCGGCCCGCACCGCGGTTGCGAAGCGGGCGATGCCGGTGTCGATGCGATCCAGCGGTACGGTCGCGTGGCAGAGACGCACCTCGTTGCGGCCGCCGCCGTTCGCGTGGCAGTAGGCGCCGGGAACGTAGAGTACGTCCTGCGCCGCCGCGGCCTCAAACATGGGCGAGGCGGAGCCGCTATCGACATCGTCGGGCAGGGTCAGGTAGACGTAGAGCCCGCCGGCCGGGCGCGTCCAGCGCACGGGCAGATCGCTGAGGTGGCGGTCGAGGGCGTCGAGCATCAACCGGCGGCGGTGAGCGTAGCCGGCGCGGACGCACGCGACGTGCTGCTCATACGCGCCGCTCGCCAACGCCTCGCGCAGTAGCCGCTGGCAGAGGTTGGGCGAGCCGAAGTCGTGGTTCGACTTTTGCCGCAACACCGCCTCCCGCAGCGACGCCGGAAGTACGGCGTACCCCGTTTTCAAGCCGGGGGCGAAGGGCTTGCTGAACGTGTAGCAACTGGCGACCACCGCGTTGTCCGGGTCGTACGACTTGAGCGACGGCAGCGACTTGGCGGCATCGCCAAGCTCGCGGTAGGCGGCGTCCTCGAGCAGCAGGATCCGCCGGCCGACCGCATCGCCGTGGCGGCGGACGACTTCCACCAGCTTTGGCCGCGCCGATGCAGACACGGTCAGGCCGGTCGGGTTCTGGAAGTAACTTTGCACGTACACCAGCTTCACGCGGCCGAGGTCGCCACTGGCGTCGAGCTCGCCCAGCAGGCGGTCGAGGGCGTCCACGTCGAAGCCGTGGGCGTCGCTGACCGGCACGGTGCGCACGTCGGCGCCGAGCGATTCGAGCAGCCCGCGGTAGACGAAGTAGCACGGCGCGGCCGTGATGACGATATCGCCGGGGTCGAGCAGCACGTCGCTGACGAGGTAGAGCGCCTGCTGGCTGCCGGTGGTCACGACAAGATCGTCCGCGCCGAACGGCAGGTCGGCCTGGCCTTCGAGGTCGGCCAGGCGCTCGACGGCAAGTTCGCGCAGCCGCGCGTCGCCGGCGTTGGTGCCGTACTGCAACGCGCGGCGGGCGCCGGCATCGTCGGCGAGGGCGGCGTCGAGCAGCGCGCGCGTCGAGTCGACGGGCAGGGTGTCGTAGTCGACCAGGCCGGCGGCGAAGCTGATGAGGTTCGGGTTGCCGACTGCCGCGGCCATCAAGGCGTCGATCGGCCCCGGCCCGGTGCGGCGGGATTTGCGGCTGAAGGCGAAGTCGGTGGGGACGGGAACGGAGGTGGTCGGCATGGCGGGGGCGGGAGGCTCGCGAGCGAACGGGCGTGTCACAAGGTACGCTGCGGCCATGCCGTGGGGCGGCGCTTCACCCATTGTCCCGCAGATTTGCACCGGCCTAGCCTCGGCGGTCTGGCCGGCGCGCTGTGCGGCGTGCGCGTGCGACACGCGGGAGTCACGCGATTTGGTCTGCCCCGCCTGCCGGCGCGAACTCGACGACCACGCGGCGGAACCGGCCTGCCCGGCCTGTGGTCAGCCGACGGCGGACGCGGCGGGCGCCTGCCCCTGGTGCGACGGCCTGGGCGATGGCCCGATCCGGCGCGTCGTCCGCCTCTGGCCGTTCGCCGGGCCGGCGCGTGGGCTGATTCACGCCGCGAAGTTCGAAGGTCGCTGGGAGCTGTCGCGTTGGCTCGGCGAGCAGTTGGCCGATCGCGTCCTCGCGGCGCGGCTCGACCTTGGCAGGGGCGCGATCGTCGTCCCGGTGCCGCTGCATCCGCATCGGCGGGCACTGCGTGGGCACGATCAGGCCGCGGGTGCGGCGCGGGGGCTGGCGACGCGGCTGTGCAGGCCGCTGGTGCCCGCGCTCCAACGCTGCCGCGCGACGGCGGCGCAGACCTCGCTGACGAGCATTTCCGCCCGGCGGCGCAACGTGCGTGATTGCTTCGCGGTGCCGAACCCCGCCGCGGTCGCGGGCCGCGTGGCGCTGCTGGTGGACGATGTGCGCACGACCGGCGCAACGCTCCGCTCGGCCGCCCGCGAGTTGATGGACGCGGGCGCGGCGGAGGTGGTCGGGTGCGTGCTGGCCGTGGCCGATCCCCGGCGACGCCACGAGTTGGACGCGTAAGAGAGCGCCTGATAATCGTCACGGGGCAGCGCCAACGGGCTTGGCGTGGCATTACAGTAGTGCCCACGGCCTCGGACCGGCCGCACTCTGACCACAAGGAGCCGCGCGTGGCGTTGGACGTACTGATCCAGACTTACAACGAGGAGGCCAACCTGCCGGCCACGCTGCAAAGCCTGGAGGGGTGGGTCGATCGCATCTTCGTCGTCGACAGCGGCTCGACCGACGACACGGTCAAGATCGCCGAGGAGGCCGGGGCCAGCGTGCACCACCAGGCGTGGCTCGGGTACGCCAAGCAGAAGAACTGGGCACTGGCGAACCTGCCGCTGGAGTCGCCGTGGACCTTGATCGTCGACGCGGACGAGGCCGTCAGCCCGGAGTTGCGCGACGAGATCCTGGCGATCACCGACCGTCCGCCGGAGGAGGTCGAGGCGAGCGGGTTCAACATCAACCGCGTCTTCATCTTCCTCGGCCGGCGAATCCGGCACTGCGGCTACTTCCCAAGCTGGAACCTGCGCCTCTTCAAGAAGGGCGAGGCGCGGTACGAAGACCGGCTGGTGCACGAGCACATGCTGTGCGACGGGCCGGTCCAGAAGCTCCGGCACCTGCTGGTCCACGAGGATCGGCGCGGGCTGGAGCACTTCTTCGCCAAGCACAACCGTTACAGCACGCTCGAGGCCGAGGAAATCTACCTGCGGCCCGACCCGTGGCCGGGCCTTGGCACGCTGCTGAGCGACGGCCCGCTGCGGCGGCGCTTTGCCAAGAGTCGCGTGATGCCGGTATTGCCGGTGGCGTGGTTGTTCCGCTTCTTTTACATGTACGTTGCCCGATTTGGGTTCCTCGATGGCCGCGCCGGGTGGTGGCTGTGTTGTTTCATTGCCCAGTATGAGTTCGCCGTGCAATTGAAGCTCCGACAACTTCGACGTTTGAAGGGGCGCGGCGTGCGCAGCGACGTGTCGCTGGCCCGCGCCGAAGGGGGCGTGCCTGCCGCCGGGCCGACGATTGCGCCGGTTGCCGCCCAGCCGCGGTCGCCGGCGTTGCCGCGCGTCGCCGGGGAGATCGGCACCGCCCATGCCGCCCAGGTGGCCATGGCCGATTCGCGCGATCGCGAGGACATGGCCCCCACGCTCGTTGAGCGTCGCGGCGCGCTTTTTCCCGACGGCAGGCAGGCGGACCTCGCGTTCGTCAGCCCGTGGTCGCTTCGCCAGAACATCGGCCGCGCGCTCTGGATGATCGCGAGCAAAGTGCTGTTCCGCACAAGCTTCCACAATTGGTACGGCTGGCGACGCTGGCTGCTGCGCCGCTTCGGCGCCACCGTCGGCAGCCAGGTGCGTGTCCGCCCAACGGCGCACATCGAAATCCCTTGGAACATCGAGCTGCGCGACGGAGCGGTCATCGGCGACCACGCGATCCTCTACTCGCTCGGCAAAATTACCGTCGGCCGCCGCGCCGTGGTCAGCCAGTACGCGCACCTGTGCGCCGGCACGCACGACTACCGCTACCGCGACTTCCCGCTGCTGCGCCCGCCCGTCGTGGTCGGCGATGATGCCTGGGTGGCGGCCGACTCGTTCGTGGGGCCCAACGTCATCATCGGCGACCGCAGCGTGATCGGGGCGCGGTCGAGCGTGTTCAAGGATGTTCCGCCCGACGTCGTCGCCGTGGGCAATCCCGCCGGCGCGGTGAAGCAACGCCGCATCTTCGGCGACGAACGCTTTGCGACCCCGCCGGCGTCCGAGCCCGAACCCGACTCGGCCGACGACGCGGAACAGGCGCCGGAGAGCGAGCCCGAGCATTCGGTCGCCGTCGCGGGGGCCGCCACTTGAAACGCCGGCTCTACCAGATGTTCCGGCACGACCGGCTCCGGTCCGTCGCCGGCGCGGTTCGGCGGCGCGTGCCGGACGTGCCGATCACGCGGCGCGTCCCGACGCTGGGCCGCTTCACGTTCGGCCTGCGCTGCCAACCCTGGATGCTCGGCGACGGCTGCTTCGACGGCCATCGCGAGGGGTTGGCCCAGTTCGTCGACCTCGTGCGGCCCGGCGACGCCTTCTGGGACGTCGGCGCGAACATCGGCTACTACGCCCGGTTCGTTCTGAACCATTGCGACCCGGCGGCCCTTGTCGCGCTGGAGCCGATGGAGTTGAACCTGCGCCGCCTCCGCCGCAACCTCGGCCCGCTTGCCGGCGAGCGGGCGCGGCGCGTCACGCTGCTCGAGCTCGCCGCCAGCGACGCCCCCGGCGAGGCGCGCCTGCGCGTCGACGACTTCTCCGGCGGCAAGGGGGCCGTCGAGGGGCAAAGCGAGCACGAGGAGACCATCGGCATGGGCGCACAAGGCGGGCGCGTCAAGACCGAGCGGGTGGAACTGGCGCGGATCGACGACCTCGTCGAGCAGCGTGGCCTGCCTACGCCCGACGTGATGAAGATCGACGTCGAGGGGGCCGAGGGCTCGGTGCTCGCGGGGATGGGCCGGCTCTTCGAGAGCGGGGCTCGCCCGCGGCTGCTGGTCGCGACGCACGGCGTCTCGAAGGTGCGCGACGTGCTGAGCGCGCTGCTGCCGCTGGGCTACGCCTGCTACGGCCAGACGCGCGATTCGCCGTGGCGCCGCCTGATCGCGGGCGATGCCGAACACCTTCGCGACAACAACCTTGTCGCCAGCGTCGACGAGGCGGACGTCGCGACGCGATTCGAGCCGCTGGATCTCTCCCGCTACCCCGCCCCCACCCCCACCCCCTGACGCTCACGCGGCGGCGGGTTCCTCAACCTCGCCCTTGGGCCGCGTCTTCCAGCGGCGGTGGAGCCAAAGGTACTGGCCCGGCTCGCCGGTGACGGCGTCCTCGATCGCTTTCGTGTAACGCTGCGTGATGTACCGCAGCGGGTCGGCCTCGTCCTTCCAGTCGGCGGGGTAGATGATGTCCTGGCAGTCGACGCGGAAGCGGAAGTCATAGCCAAGCCGCCGGGCATAGCCGATGACGACCGGCACCTCGTAGCGCATCGCGAGAATGCCGATGCTCTTGTACGTGCTCGCCTGCCTGCCGAAATAATCGACGAACATCCCCTTCTTGCCCGCGTCTTGGTCGGCGGTGAACCCGACGGCCCCCTTGCTTTCCAGCACCGGCGGAAGCTCGGCAAGGGCACCGGTTTTGTCGACGATGCGATGGCCCTTCTCCTCGCGCACGCCTAGGACGTAGGCGTAGAGGTAGGGGTTGTCGAGCGGTCGGGCGACGGTCGTGGTGCCGAAGCCCATCTCCGCGAGCATGTAGCCGAGCACTTCCCAGTTGCCGTAGTGGCTGCCGATGAGCACCGCGCCGCTCTTCTGCTCGACCAGCAGCCGCAGCGCCTCGCCGAGCTTTTCGCCGAGCACGAAGTGGCGGGAGAGTCGATTGAGCTTCACGTAGCGCGGCGTGAGCATGAACTCGACCGCGATGAACGGCAGCAGGCGAAAGCTGTCGCGCGTCAGCCGGCGGTAGACCGCCTCGGGCTGGTTCGGGAAGCAAAGCCGCAGGTTCTCCATCGAGCGCACGCGGTGCTTTTTGTCGACGAGGTACAGCAGGTCGCCGAACCCGCCGGCCAGCCACATGCAGGCCTCGAGCGGGATGCAGTGCAGCAGCGACGCGAACGCCCGCACGCCGAGGTAGACGGCGTACTGCACGATTTTGGGCTGCTGCGTCTTCTTCTTTCGGCGTCGGTTCAACGGACCCAAGGGTAGGGGCCGGGCCGCGCCGCAAAATCCAGCGGTATGCACCAAGGCCCCCAACGCCTTAGTCTTGCGCGTGTCGAGGTTTAGGCCGCCCGCTGCGACTTTCCGCGGCGCGGCGCGTTCGACCCGCAGAGGCCCTCGCCTGGCACGCGTCTCGCAGGCGCACCGACGTGGGCCCTTCCCCCGCAACGAAATTGTTCCATGTCCCCTGAAGGAGACTCCATGCAGACCCGCACGACCGGCCGGCCCACCGCGGCCCACCTCTTTGATCTCGCCACCCGCCGCGCCGTCGTCGCCCGCCGCGCGGTGGTCGCCGCCGCCGCCGGCGTGGCCGCGCTCGTCGCCGCCCCGGCCCTGGCCGACGTGGCCGAGCAGGTGCCGGCCGACGCGCTCATCGTCGCCAAGGCGACCAGCCTCCAGACCGTCAACGACGAGTGGGCCACCCTCGCCCGCGAGTGGGGCCTGGACCAGATGGAGCCCGCCATGGGCGACCCGCTGGCCGCCTTCCGCGACGAAACCGGCATGGGCGAAGGCGTCAACTTCGACGGCGACTTCGCCCTCTACGTCCCCGCCGGCGGCGACTTCGAAGGCGACGACCCGCCGATGGTCATCCTGATCCCCATCAACGACTACCAGGCCTTCCTCGGCAACTTCCAGAACGTCCGCCAGGAGAACGGCATGGACGTCGGCGACTTCGAGGAAGACGGCGGCGCCCCCGCCTACCTGATGGACCTTGGCGACTACGCCGCCATGACCCCCGACGGCACTCTCCTGACGATGCGCGAGCGGGGCGAGATGGGCTTCGAGTTCAGCGGCCCGACCGGCGAGGCGCTTGAGACCGCCGACCTCACCTTCTACGCGAACTTCGCCATGCTCGGCCCCGTGCTGCAGCAGGCCCTCGACGACGAGGGCATCAAGGACGAGGTGATGCGCGAGTTCAGCGAGGGCTTCGACAACGACGCCCCCGAGGCGATCCAGCCGTACAAGCCCGCCATCGAGGCGGCGATCACGCAGTACTTCTCGGTCGTCGAGAGTTTCTTCCGCGATGCCAAGGCCGCCACGATCAGCGTGAACTTCGAGCCTGACGCCGGCATCGGCGCCAGCGTGATCGCCCAGTTCAAGGAGGGCAGCTACCTGGCCGACACCTTCGGCAACCTGAACAGCAGCGACGGGTCGCTGCTCGAAGGCCTGCCCGCGGGCACCTACCTCGCCTTCGGCGGCGGCGTGGGCGACCCGGAGACCAGCACGAAGCTCTTCGACGACCTGGCCGGCCCGGTCATCGAGGAGCTCGAGCAGGTCGATGACGACGGCCTGATCGCGTCGATGGTCGACGGCATCCGCAGCAGCATCTCGGCCGTCGAGAGCAACCGCATGGGCTACATGGCGCCCACCGGCGGCATGGGCGGCAGCCCGCTTGTCCAGGCGATCAACATCCGCACCGGCGACCCCGAGGAGCTGATGGACGTCACCAAGGACATGGCCGAGGCCACGCCCAAGCTGATGGCCAAGGTCCAGAACCTTGCCGACGTTCCCGACGCCGAGATGCCCGACGTGAACGTCACCTTCACCGAGGACGCCAAGACCGTTGGCGGCGTGAGCTTCGCGAAGTTCAGCACCGAGCTGCCGATGGACAACGGCATGCAGGCGATGGTCATGAACATGATCTTCGGCCCCGAGGGTCAGACCCAGTACCTTGCCAGCGTCGACGACAGCCTCGTCGCCGTCAGCGGGCTGACCGACCAGCAGATCGAGTCTGTCGTTCAGGCCGTCAAGGGCGGCGACGATCCGCTCGCCGACAACGCCGGCGTCTCCGCGGTGAACGAGTACCTCATGCAGGAGCGTTCGGGCGTCTTCTACATCCAGGTCGCCGAGATCGCCCGCACGGGCCTCGGCTTCGCCCAGGCCTTTGGCCAAGCCCCGCCGATTGAGATCCCGCAGGACCTGCCCCCCGTCGGCATCGCCGCCGGCCCCGGTGAGGACGCGCTGCAGATGGGCATCTTCGTCCACAAGGACCTTGTCAGCGCCGCCATCGTGACGGCCCTGCAGTTCGAGCAGGCCCAGCAGGGCGACAACATGGACGGCGGCCTCTAGCTAGACCTCTAGCCAAGCCGCTGGCACATCCCGCCACCAAACCCGCCGAGCCCGGTCCCTCTGGACCGGGCTCGGTGCGTCTGCGCCAGTCGGGTGAATCAGACGCGGCGTGGGGGTGGTGGGCGTGGTGGGGCTACGCGTCGAGGCGGTTGGCGAAGTCGCGCACCGTGTCGACGTCCACCGGCTCTCGAACCTGGCCGGCGGGCTTGAAGGCGGTGCCAACGATCAAGCCGTCGCAGTGGGGGCGCAGGTCCGCGAGCGTTTCCACGGAGGCGCCGCTGCCGACCAGCACCGGCGTGCCGGCGGGGGCGGCGTCGCGGACGGCCACGAGATCGCCCGACGCCGTCGGCTGACCCGTGCCGCTCCCGCTGACGATCAGCGCGTCCGCCATGCCGCGAGCGACCGTGTCGGCGACTTCTTCCGCCAGCGATCGCTTCGCCAGCGGGGCCGAGTGCTTCACATCCACGTCGGCCCAGATAGAGCAGTTGGCCGCCAGCCGGGCGCGGTCGCGGAGTACGGTGGCCGCGTCCCCTTCAATGATGCCCTGATCCGTCACGCGGGCGCCGCACAGGACGTTGACCCGCACGAACTGTGCGTCGACCGCGGCCGCGATGGCCAGGGCCGAGCGGGCGTCGTTGCGCAGGACGTTCACGCCGATCGGCAGATCGCCCGCCTCGATCTTGATCCGGTCAACCGCGACGGCCATCGCCGCCACGGTCTCGGCTGGCACGCGGCCGGGGAAGAACGGAATGTCGCCGAAGTTCTCGACCATGATCGCGTCGCACCCGCCCGCGGCGAGGGCCATCGCGTCGCGTCTAGCGGCGTCAATGACGCGAGAGAACTGCCCGCCAAAGCCGGGCGAGCCGGGCAGCGGCGGGAGGTGAACCATCCCGATCAGGGCGGGGCGTTCGCTGCGGAAGGGTGCTTGCAGAGCCACGCGGGAAGTCTATCCCCTGCTCAAACCGGCTCAAAGCCCCGCGGCTCGTGGGCGATGGGAGGACGGAAGCAGCAGCACGTTGCGAAGGCCGCGGCGACCGCGAGGGGCACGAACCAGAACCACGTCACCTCGAAGAGTCGCCAACCCGCGATGGGTGCCACGAGGTTGCTCGGCAGCAGCGCCGGCAGTCGCGGCACGAGCATGATTGTCGCCGCCACGACGACCGCGGTCACGACGCCGAGGGCGCTGCCGCGATGGGTGAAGAACGCGCAGAGGAAGACGCCCATCAACCCCGTCGCGGCGTAGGCCATGATCCCGAGGGCGAAGCCGAGGAAGCCGCCGGGCGCGTCCGGGTCGAAGGCGTAGACGCAGCCGATGGCCGTCAGCGTGAGGGCGACGCCGACGAGCAGCGTCGTCACCCGCGACGGGCCGGCCGACGTCGCGGCCTTGGCGTGCGCATCGGGCCGCCAGACGTCGTGCAGGGCGCTGCCGGCGATCGCGTTGGTGGCCGAGTCCATGCTGCTCTGCGCCGCGGCGAACAGCCCCGCGACCGCCAGCCCCGCGACGACCGGCGGCAGCTCGCGGATGATGAATAGCACGAACACCGGCTGCCCCTTCAGCGGCCCCTCGACATCGGCGTTGCCGTCGTAAAAGACCCACAGCAGCAGCCCCATCGCCATGAAGAGTCCGACCACGACCAGGCCGATCGCCTGCGAGAGAATCACGCTCCACATGCCGCTTTTCACCGACTTTGCCGTCAGAAACCGCTGGGCCAGGTCGTGATCGGTCCCGAAGATGGCGGCGAAGAACAGCGTGTTGCACAGCAGCGCCGTCCAAAGCGTGTACGGCCTAGAGAGGTCGGTGCTCAGGTCGAGCACGGTGAGCTTGTCGGCATCGTCCGCCCGCTGGACGATCTCGCCCACCGACAGCGCGACGTCGCCGTACGCCACGATCACGCACGCGGCCACGGCGACGAAGACGAGGCCGAGCTGGATTACGTCGGTCCACATCACCGCCCGGATTCCGCCGAGCAGCGTGTAGAGCGTGCCGACCGTTCCCACCGCGATCACGCAGAGCGCCAACTGGTGCCGGCCGTCGGCGAGCGCGTGCTGCGCGTTGGTCAGGATCAGCCAGAGCGGCGTCGCGGCGAGGAACAGCCGCGCGCCGCTGGCGAGGAGTCGGCCGACGATGAACGTCGCCCCCGCCGCCCGCTGCGCCGCCGGGCCGTACTTCTGGCCAAGGTGGCCGTAAATCGTCGTCGTGCCGGCCGCGTACAGGCGGGGCACGAAGATGAACGCCACGATCAGCACCGCGAGAAAGTTCCCGACGTACAGGATCAGGAACGTCAGGTTGCCCGCGTAGGCATCGTTCGGCGCTCCGACGAACGTGGCGGCGCTCAGGCTCGTCGCCAGCAGCGAGAGCGTGACCGCGAACCCCGGCATCGAGCGCCCGGCGAGGAAGTAGTCGTCGTCGCCCTTGCCGCGTTTCCGGGCGAACAACGCCCCGATGGCCATCACGCCCGCGAGGTAGAGCACCACGACGAGCCAGTCGATCGGTCCGAAGGCGAGCGGCAGCATTCGCAAAAGAGTAGCGGCTCGCGTCAGCGCCGCATCGCCAGCCAGAGCATCCACGCCGCGAGCAGGCCGCGCACCGTCCAGCCGATCGTGCGGAGCCAGTTCGTCGCGACCAGCCGCCGGCCGATCTCGGCGTCGAACCCGCCGGCCAACCGATTGTGCAGCGGCACCTGGATTGCCGCCGTGCTGACCCACATCAGGCCGACCAGCGCCAAGCCGACCCAAACCATCCACGCCGGCACCACCGTCGGCCGAACCCAGGTGAGCAGCACCGCACTCGCCAGTTCGACCAGCATCGCCGGGACGACCACGACGCCGATGTTGCTCATGTGCCGCCGGTGGTACTCGCCCCAGCCCGCCGTGCCCACGCCGTCGAACTGCGCGTAGTGGACACGCTGCACGATCCAGATCAGCCCGACGAGAAACCACGCCGCGCAGGCGTGAACGATGAGGAGCAACGCCGACACGGCGCGATCATAAGTCGATGTAGCTTCCGAAAACGTTCAATAGCCGCGACGCAACGCGGCGCGGTCGGACGTCGTTGCAGCAGCGTGAGACCGCGCCGCGTTGCGTCGCGGCTATCGAGTCATTAAGCGTAATAGTTCAACCTGGGTTCTTGTCATCCGCGTCGTACGCCCGATCCGTATTGCCCAGGCGCAGCTCGACACGCTCGACCGCCGTCGCGCGGCCGGTGGATGCGTCGACCTCCGCCAGCACGCCGCACAGGCGGATGTCGTTCGTCGCGACCTCGAACGCTTTGGGCACCTGCTTGGCCATCCAGCTCAGCACCGCCTCCTTCTTGCGACCCAGCACCGAGTCGTACGGGCCGGTCATTCCCACGTCGGTGATGTAGGCCGTCTGCTGGTTGAGGATGGTCGCGTCGGCCGTCGGAATGTGCGTGTGGGTGCCGAAGACCAGGCTCGCCCGCCCCGCCAGGTGCCACCCGAGGGCGACCTTCTCGCTCGTCGCCTCAGCGTGGACGTCGACGACGATGACTTTGACCGTGTTCGGAAGCGAGGCGAGCACCTTGTCGACCGTTTCGAACGGATCGCCGCCCGGCAGGCTCGCCATGAACAGTCGGCCGCTGACGGCGAAGACGGCCACCTTCGCGTCGCCCGCCGGCACGACCGTGAACGGCCGTCCGTGGCCGCGCTGGCTCAGGTTGGCGGGGCGCAGGATGCGATCGCTTTGGTCGAGAACCGGCAGGATGTCCGCGCGGCGGCCGAAGTGGTCGCCGAGGGTGACGACGCCCACGCCGTCGCCGCGCAGGTCGCGGAAGATCTTGGCCGTTATCCCACTGCCAGCCGCGGCGTTTTCGCCGTTGGCGACCACAAGGTCGACCCCACGCTCGCGCACGAACGGCGGCAGGAGCTGCTTCACCGCCAGCCGCCCCGGCCTGCCCACGATGTCGCCGATGGCAAGGATGCGCATAGCCGGACGCTACGTCGCCGGCGCACCCCGATCCCGCGACCCGCGCCGCCAGAGCGCCCAAGCACGCCACAGGGCGAGGATGGTCAGAAGGATCGCGAAGAACGCGTTGTCGATCCAAACACCAAGGTAAGTCTGGTTCGCAAAATACATGTCCCGTCGCTCGTAAGTCATCACCGTGAGCGGCCAAGTCTTGGTCCGGGACACTGGCTTGGTGTAGACAAGGCTCCTCGCGTACACCGGCCGTGCAATTGGAGTCACCTTGTCGTAGGGTAGAAGATCGCCGCTGCCGTGACGAAAGCCGATCCTGCTGTTGGCGATCTCGAAGAAGAATAGATTCGGATTCTGTATCAGTCCTGGAACTGGAGTCGACTGGCCGGGCTGGAGCAACGGTGCAGCGTCGATGAAGTCATTGCCCCACACCCACAGCTTTACATCGCTCATAGGCTGGAACAGACGGAGAGCACTCGTTACGACTGCGCCGGCAATGAGTAGCAAAAGGACACCGCAGCGCATCCAAAAGCGGGCGCGGCCTCCACTGCCTTTAGTCTCGTACGCCAAAGCCGTCGGACGCTGAGCTTCGTGTACGGCCGCGACGTTCCCTGCTTCGCTCACACGGTCAATCGGGAAATTACTCATTGCAATGAGGCAAACTGATCCAAGGCGTCTTCCGAACGGAAGAAGCCGATCAAATCCTCACGCAATTCCTTGGCTTGCGAGAAGCCTCCGACAAAAACAGATGGGGGTAGCACTTCGAGAGGAACGTAACTGCCGTTCGTCAGCGGCGCAGGCGGTGGCTCGACTGGATCGAGACCATCTGAAACCCACATTCGCTCCTTCACACGCTTGACGATTTCGTAGTTGCACGGCGAGTACCCGCCGGTGTCTTCTACTGTTTCGGTATACTGGTGCATAAATCCACCTCGACCGTTATTGGCGTGAACGTCAAAGTATCCCTCTCGTTTAACCAGTTTCGACTTTTTGAGGTACAGTTCGATCTTCCACGCCTCGCCACAATCAGGTCCGGCGACAACCTGGTCGAAATCGCATGTCTCACCGGCTCCTTCCGTCTTGGACTCTGAGATGCTGATCCCGATGCCATATGCTTCGCCTCCAACTTGCGCCTGCATCGTCCGCTGTGTGGTATATGTTACGCTGTAGTTAAGGCAGACTTTCTGCCCGTAAGTGCCTTCGTTGCTTGCCGCAAGCTCCCATTCATGAACGGCGAACCACTGGACAGCAATAGCTTCGGCACCGGGAGGTTCGTTGCCGTCGAGCTCATAAAGCTTCTCAGCTAGCAGATCTTCCCCCGGCTCATTCAAGAAATCCTTTATGATCCAAGGCTCGCCTGGGGTGTACTCCCAATGTCCACCCTCGCCGTCATCCTTGCAGTCGAGCGTCTCGCCGCAGTCGATCTCGGGTTGCGGATCCGGGTCCGGATCGTCCGGGCCGGGAGGCGGCGACGGATGGTGGTTCATGGCGACCACCGGGTCGCTCAGCGTGCCCATGGGCGGGGCAACGTCCATCGCCATCACTGCCGACAGAAGGCGGCGTTGCTCGAGCGACTCAAACATCACTCGCGAAGGAGCGAATGAACGGGTAGTGGGGGGGGGGGCGTGAACATGTCTGTGTCTCGCGTGAAAACGACCGCCAGCGCTCACCGGTGCGAAATCTCGTGCCTGCGACTATACCGACGAATCTATCTCGATTGCAAGAA
This sequence comes from Tepidisphaeraceae bacterium, assembly GCA_965214125.1. Classification (GTDB taxonomy): domain Bacteria; phylum Planctomycetota; class Phycisphaerae; order Tepidisphaerales; family Tepidisphaeraceae; genus CBDCBA01. The sequence continues at coordinate 80,728 of CBDCBA010000024.1, read as the reverse complement.
GGTTTTTGCACGGCTTCGACAATTTATCGGGGCGTGTCACCCGGCAACCGCTCGAAGACGCGCAGGTAGTCGTGCAGGGGGTCGTCGGCGGGCCGGCCTTCGAGAACGGGCACCGCGGGCACGTTCAGCTCGCGGTGTGGGTGGGAGAGCAGTTCGTCGATGGGCAGGTTGACCGAGGAATGGTCGCGGTCCCAGATGTAGATCAGGCCGCCGGCGGTGTTGTCTCGCCAGTCGTTGGGTGTCCACGTCCAGGGGTGCCGGGGGGCGTCGGTGGCGTAGTCGGTCCAGGGGTTGTCGCCGACGACGGTCGCCCCCGGATGCTCGGACTGCACGGCGCGGAGCGTTTCGATGACAAGGCGTTGGTGGTCCATCAGCCGGTGCGGGCGGACGTAGCCGATCCAGACGCCGACCGCCAGAAGGGCCATCAGCGCCAGGAAGAGGCGCGTGAAGCGGTCGCTCGGGCGGACGAGCGGGATCAACGCCAGCGGCAGGACGAGGGGGGCCAGGCCCCACCAGATCGACCAGTTGTTCCATCGCAACCCCCAGATTGCCGCCAAGCCGAAGCACAGCGTGACGACTCCGGCGACCCGTCGGCCGCGGGCATCGGTTCGCAGCACCCACGCGACGGCCGCGGCGACACAGACGGCCGTCCATGGCGCCGCTGGCAGCAGGAAGCGGGCGTACCCGCCGCTCTCGTGCGTGTTGACCATGTAGAGGTACGTCTGCAACAGCAGCATGCCCAGCGTTCCGCCGGCACAAAGTACGATGGCAGCGAGCTTCGGTCGGTAGACTGCTCGCGCCTTTCGCACTGCCCGTGTCACATACTGCAACGGGATCGGAATCTTCCCGCGCAGCGGAAGCTGCGGGTCCTGCTCGGTTGTCGAATCAACAGTGTCCGAGGGAAGGTCCGTAGCGTTCGCTGCGCCATCAAGGCGCCGACGCAACTCGATCACCAGCACGCCCACCCCGAGCAGCGCCAGCGCCGCTTGCGCCGGCCCGAACGCCCGCGTGCTCGCCGCCACATAGTGCAGGGGCCCGCCGGAGCCGAGGTGGCCGGGATCGCCCTTGACCATAAATCGGTAGATCGGCAGCTCGTTCCACGGGTAGCCCAGCAGCGGCTTGGCGACGTTCCACGCCAGCTCGCCCGTAAGCAGCAGCGGGATCGCCAGCCACCCGCGCCACCCGCCACGCCACGCCAACAGCACGGCCACGGCCGGCAGCACCAGCACACCCTCGTGCCGCGCCAGCGGGATCAACGAGAACGTGATTGCCGCTAAAAACGTGCGATCCTTCAGTAGAAACAGCGTGCCGGCAACCGCGTAGAGCGAGCAGATCGTCTCGGTCAGCGTGGTGTATCCCAAGCGAAAGTAGAGCGGCATTGTCAGCAGCGCCGCCGGCGCGACCCAAGCCCACGCAGGATCGACGATCTCCCTCGCCACCTTCCACGTCGCCCACGCCGCCAGGGCGACGATGCCGACGGTCATCAGCCGGCAGAGCGCAAACGCCACACCCGGCGGCCCGATGTTTGCCACGAGCGCGTACGGCACCGTGAACGCCGGCCGGCCCCAGTCGTCGGCCAGGTACTTCGGGTACGTCCACGACCACCGCGCCATCGCGAAGTGGGTGAGGTCGTCGTCCTGCAACACGCCGTCGCTGAGCAGGGCCATGGCGACCATCGCCACGAGGGGCACGGCGACTGCGAGGAGCTTGAGGGGGCGGGGCACATCGAGCATCGAGGAGGCACAACATCGCGAGTCGTTCACGGACGTCAACCCATCAGCGCAGTCCCTCGTGCGGGTCGCCTTCCTCTGTAGCGTCTTCCGGGTAGCCGCGGAGCTTGCTCCGCGCTCCGAATGCCGTTCGGCGCCCGAAGCGCGGAGCAAGCTCCGCGGCCACCACCACCACACGCGAAGGCGACGGGCGCTGATCGAAGTCCACAACCGGCAAAGAACGGTGCAAATCGCTTGGCGTTCAATGCTGCTGCCACGCGCGGTTCAGCATCGAGCCGGGACGTGACTCCTGCAGGCGCCCGTACGCTCACGTCATGGAATACCGCCAACTCGGCAACAGCGGCCTGCGCGTGCCGGTCCTCTCGTTCGGCACCGGCACCTTCGGCGGGAAGGGGGAGTTCTTCGAGGCCTGGGGGCAGACCGACGTGGACGAGGCCACGCGGCTGGTGGATGTCTGCCTCGACCGCGGTGTGACGATGTTCGACTCCGCCGACGGCTATAGCGGCGGGGCGGCCGAGGAGATCCTTGGCAAGGCAATCCGGGGGCGGCGCGATCAGGTGCTGATTTCGACCAAGGGCACCTTCCCGACCGGCCCCGGCCCGAACGACGGCGGGTCGTCGCGACACCACCTGACCTGGGCGATCCACGCCAGCCTGAAGCGACTCGGGGTCGACCACATCGACCTCTACCAGCTTCACGGCCAAGACATCGAAACGCCCGTCGAGGAGACGCTGATGACGCTGGCGGACTTCGTGAAGGCGGGAAAGATTCGCTACATCGGCTGCTCGAACTTCAGCGGCTGGCACCTGATGAAAAGCCTGGCCGCCAGCGATCGCCTGGGCCTGCCGCGCTACATCGCCCACCAAGCGTATTACGCTCTCAGCGGCCGCGACTACGAGGCGGAGCTGATGCCGCTGGCGAAGGATCAAGGCGTCGGCACGGTCGTGTGGAGCCCGCTTGGCTGGGGCAAGCTCACCGGCAAAATCCGCCGCGGCCAACCGCTGCCGGAAAAGACCCGCAACCAGAGCCAGAAAGTCCTCGACGCCGGCCCGCAGGTGGAGGACGAGTACCTTTACAACATCGTCGACACCCTCGACGCAATCGCCGAGGAGACGGGCAAGAGCCTGCCGCAAATTGCCCTGAACTGGCTGCTGCAACGGCCGACGGTGAGCACGATCATCCTGGGCGCTCGAAACGAGGAGCAACTGACCGACAACCTAGGTGCCTTCGACTTCACGTTGACACGCGAGCAGTTGGCCCGGCTCGATGAGGTCAGCCAGAGGCCGCTGGCGTACCCGTACTGGCACCAGGCGTTCTTTGGGCGCAGCGGGGTGTTGTTTGGGACCTGACGCGGACAAGCGAACGCGGCGGCCGAATCTCGGCCGCCGCGTGGGATAACTCGTTGTTACGGGCTGGTCTACACCTAGAGCGAACGCTTTCGGCGAAGCCCGAGCAGGCAGAGCAGGCTGCTACCGGCCGTGGCCGCAAACGGCTCGGGGACAATGGCGACGGCCTCTGCGGAGGCGACCAACGTGACGCCGTCAAAAACGTTGAACTGGATCGTGTACTCGCCAGCAGTTCGGTAGAGATTGCCAAACGTCGCCGCCGTAATTGGCGATTCGCTCACGTTGAACGAGTTCGACACAACGAACGGAGCGTCCGAAGGGCTGTACCCGCTTGTGAAGAAGCCGTCCGAATCATCAAAGCTCCCGTCCGCATCCGACATGTTGGCGTCGAAGAACGGAGTGAAAGCTCCCGCGACAAAGTTGACGCCGGCAGTCGGATCAGAATCGAACTGAAACTGATAATTGTAGTTCGAGTAGTCCCCCGTGCTTGACCCACCCGGCGTGAACTGGAAGTCGAGCGTGAAATCGTTAGCGCTCACCATGCCCGGCTGATCGTCAACGGCAATCGTGTACCGATTGCCGTTGATCGACTGCGGCGGCACCAAGCGGTTGCGGATCTTTAACGCCACCGCATCCCCATCGATGCCGTCGGGATTCGTCGCGTCGTTGGTGTCGATGACGAAACCGTTGGGCGAAATGCCGGAACCTGCCAAGAACTGACCGTTCGAGGTCTTGGTTGGGCTCACCGTCGCGTTGGTGACGGTGCCAGCCGATGCGGCGGAGGCGGCAAGGAGGACGGTCAGCCCCGTCAGATAGTGCGTGTTAGTCAAGATTCCCCAGGTAAGAGATGCATTCGCTCCCGCTCTCGCGTGGTGTCCAAACCACGCCGAACGGCAGACGTCTTCGTTGTAGCCGATCTCGGCTCGCAAGTCCACGGGGGCAACCACAAAATTCTGCGATGGCCCCAACGTGGCCGTGCGCACACGCGTCCGCCTATTCGAACGCAGCCCCGCTCTTGCTTCGTACACTTAGGGTGCCCATGCCGTTGTCCCTCTCCGTCGTCAAAGAAGCCCCGCCCGCCGCCGGTCCCGCGTGCTCGGGCGGCGGTGGCGACATGGCACACCTGCGCGGGCGCAAGCCGAGTTGGCTCAAGATGAAGATGCCCGCCGGCGACGGGTTCTCGCGGCTGAAAAAACTTGTGAAGGAGCAGAACCTGCACACCGTTTGCGAGGAGGCCAAGTGCCCCAACATCGGCGAGTGCTGGAACGCCAGCGGCGGCGGGACGGCGACGCTGATGATCCTGGGCGACACCTGCACGCGGGCCTGCGGCTTCTGCAACATCAAGACCGGCCGGCCGACGTGGCTCGATGATGACGAGCCCCGCCGCGTCGGCGAGGCCGTTGCCATGATGGGCCTGGGCCACTGCGTGATCACGAGCGTCAACCGCGATGAGCTTCCCGACGGCGGCGCTCGCATCTGGGCCAAGACGATCGAGCAGATTCGCGAGCAGTCGCCCGAGACGAGTGTCGAGGTGCTGATCCCCGACTTCGAGGGGAACTGGCCGGCGTTGCAGCTCGTCATCGACGCGGCCCCGGACATCCTCAATCACAACATCGAGAGCGTGCCGCGTTGCTACCCGAAGGTCCGCCCGCAGGCGAAGTATCGGCGGTCGCTCGACCTGCTCCAACGCTGCAAGCAGCAGGGGCTGACGACCAAGACCGGCATGATGCTCGGCATCGGCGAGGAGGAGCACGAGGTCGATCTGGTCATCGACGACCTTGTGAGCATTGGCTGCGACATCCTCACGCTCGGCCAATATCTGCAACCAACGCCGCGGCATTTGCCGGTGGACCGTTGGGTCCACCCCGACGAGTTCGCCGAGTGGAAGTGGCGCGGCGAAGCCAAGGGCCTGCGGCACGTCGAGAGCGGCCCGCTGGTGCGGAGCAGCTACCACGCCGAACGGCAGGTTCAGGCCCACGCGGCCGTCTAAATTCCTACGCTGCGTAGCCAATTGTCGTTTCGTCTATTATGCTTCCGGTACTGACGATGTCAGTACCCGGAGGCACCGTGATCAAGACCCTGACCCGCAACGGCAACTCGCTCGCCCTTGTCCTCGACAAGGCATTGCTCGATCTCATCCACATTGACGGCGATGCGCCGGTGGTCGAATTGTCCGCGGACGGTGATCGGCTCGTCATCCGTGCTGCGTCCGCCGAACGCGTGGCCGAACTCCAAGCGAGGCAACAGGCAGTCCGTGGTGCCTACGCTCGCGTGAAGAAGCGGAGCGAGAAGACGTTCCGCAAACTGGCTGAGTAGCGGAACGCGGAGGTGGTGATGGACGAGCCCATCTTTCTCGACATCGAAGACGTCATCCATATTCACCAGGATCAGATCGCCCAGCACGGTGGCGTGGCCGGCATTCTGCACATGCATCTGCTTGAGTCCGCGGTCGACATGCCGCGGATGCAAGCGTTCGGCGTGTTTATGCACGCGACGATCTTCCAGATGGCGGCCGCCTACTTGTTCCATTTGGCCAAGAACCACTGCTTCCGCGACGGGAACAAGCGAGTGGCGGCGGCGGTTGCCGAAACGTTCCTCGAGATCAACGGGTTCACGCTCGAAGTCGGCGAGCCAGATTACAGCGACTTTGTCCTACGGTTGGCTGGCGGCGACGCGACGAAAGAGGAGGCGGGTGCCTTCTACGAGCGGTATAGCCGCAAGAGCGGGGCGTGATGGATGGGGTCACTCCCCCATCTTCGTGATCGTGATCTTCGCCTCACCGTTAGAAGGGGCGGGGGCGGCGACTGGGGCGGCGTTGGCGTCGATGAAGCGGCCGGCGCCGGAGCGGGGGCCTTCGGCGGGCAGGGCGCTGAGCCAGAACGATCCCGCCAGCACGCCGCCGACAACGGGCCTGCCCTCCAACTGCTCGGCGTGGGCGACGACGTCGACCGTCATGCCGAACGTCTTGACCAGCACCCGCCAGAACTTGCCGCCGGTCGCGGGATTCTCCACCTCCTCGGCCTCAAGCACGTGCCCGCTGAACCGCGCGGTGGCCGCGGGCATCTCGCCGCTCTCGTCGAATAATCCGATCGGGATAAAGCTTTCCACCGCAAACTTGAGCTTCTCCCCTTCGCTCGTTTGATCCACGAGGTACTCCGCCTCGTTCGCGTACGCCTGGCCGCCGTGGCAGAAGGCGGCCACCTGCACGAGGGCGTTGCCGTCGTAGTCGCAGGCCATGTCGTAGAAGCGGGCGAAGGCCGGCAAATCAAAGCCGGCCTTGGTCTCCTGCTCGGTGCCGACAGCCACCCACGCGAAGACGCCCCCGGCCGGCGGGGCCTGCTCGTAGTCGTAGGAGCGTTCCAGCGTGATGTTCGCCCGGCTTCGGCCGGCGTAGTGGGGGTCGACGCTCGAGACGTTCCCCTTCTCGTCGACGCTGACCCACATCTGCACGCCGTTGCCCACCTCCCAGCAGACGTAGCGCCCGCCCCAGCCGGGCTCGGCGCCGATGACTTCAAGTTGGTCCCCCTCGGCCAGCGCCCGCTTGACGAAGTGGGCCAGTTGCTCCTGGTCGTCGCCGGCGAAGCCGATGCTGTCGAAGTGGCTCGCCACGGTGATGACATTGTGCCACAAGTTCGGGCGCGTCGCGACTGCCCGTCGTGTCCTTACCCGCCGAGCAGGTTCGCGATCAGCATCACAAAGGCGATCACCACCGGCACGCACGTGAGCGCGATCGACCACTCCGCCATGCGGCGGCCGGTGGTCGGCTTCTTTCGGCCGACATACTCGATGATCAGGATCACGATCGTGATCAGGATGAACTTGTAGAACGCCATCCCGCCGATGCCGAACCGCTGCAGGATGTAGTCGGCGACCTTGTTCACCTCCCGGCCGCCGAAGTAGAGGATCAGGAACGTCATGAAGACGTCCATCGCGCTCACGAAGACGAGCCAGACGTAGCGGTTGGGATACAACGGCACGCCCCACGCGGGTGGAGCGGCCGAAGGTGAATCAACTGAATCAGGCGGCGGCGACTTCGGCATCAACGAACTCCGCGAGCGAAATCGGCGGTGGCACGGGCTCGCCGAACTCCTTCAGCACGGCAATGTGGCTGGTGATGGCTTCACGGATCGATTCGCGAAGGGCGTCGACGGTACCGGCACACGACGTGCACCCCGGAAGGTCCGGCACGTAAGCCGAGTACGATCCATCGTTTGCCCGCTCGATGATGACCGCGTACTTGGTGTTCATTGCGAAGGCCGCGTGAGCTTTGCACGTCACGGTGCTTCATTGGCACCTGGGAGCGGTTCGAGAAACCCGTAGGGTGGGATTCATCCCACCTCCGGCTCGCGATGGTGGGATAAATCCCACCCTACGTACGATGGAGCGCCTACTTCACCGCCTTGGCGATGGCGGCGGCGTCGAGGGAGAGGTAGTCGAGGACGGCCTCGGGCGTGCGGCCGCTCTTGGGGATGCGGTCGACGTAGAGGTTTTGCAACCGCACGGTGCTGCCGCTGGTGGCGATGGCCGTGGCGAGTTCGGCGTCGAGGCCGCCGGTGTAGTTGTCCTCGACGACCACGAGCTTGCCGTTCGTCTTCTCGGCGTGCTCCAGGACGGGCTCGGCGTCAAGCGGCAGGCTGTAGCAGTCGACCACGGTCGCGTCGAGGCCCGCATCGTCGCAGGCCTTCAGGCACTCGTGGACCATGTAGCCAGCGGCGGCGAAGGTCATCTGCTTGCCCTCGCGCACCACGCGGTGGCCGCCGACGGTGAAGTCGGTATCGTCGGGCTTGTAGAGCGGCGCGGTGTTGGCGCGAAGGGTGCGTTGGTAGCAGCAGCCGTCGAGGTTGGCCATCATCGTCGTGCAGGCGTAGGCGCTGACGGCGTCGCTCGGGAAGAAGTACCGCACCGCCGGCTCGCCGTTGAAGTTCTTGACGTGCGTGAAGCTGCGGAAGAAGGCCACGTCCGGCAGGCTCATCTGGCTCGGCCCGTCGGCGGCGAGCGTCACGCCCGCGTGGCTGCCCGTCACCTTAAAGTTCGCCCCGCTGATGACCGCCATCTCGAGCTGGTCGTACGCCCGCATCACGAACTTGGCGAACGTGCTGGCGAACGGGATGTAACCGCCGGCCGACAGCCCCACGCAGAGCGAGAGCATGTTCTGCTCAGCGATGCGGTTCTCGAAGAAGCGGTGCGGGAAGACCTTGTAAAAGTCCTCGGCGTGCGTCGAGTTCTTCACGTCGGCGTCGGTCGCGACGATGCGCTCGCTCGCGTGGCCCAGAGCCACGAGGGCGACGCCGTAGGCCTGGCGGGGGGCAAAGTTCTTGCCAACCTTGTCCCCCTTGCCGGCGGCCTCCATCGCCTCGGTGAAGCTCGGCGCCTTGATGTCGGCCGGCTTATCGCGACCGGCGGGCACGTGGCCACCCTCGGCGGGGGGCGTGACCTTCAGCGTGTAGTCCTGGTGGTCGCCGTGGGTCAGGTCGTTCAGGGTCGCGTCGAGCTCGTCGTAGATCGCCTGCGGGTCGCCGACCGGCTTGCCGTGGTGGCCCATGCCCTGGTCGCTCGGCGCGCCCCAGCCCTTGATCGTGTCGGCGACGATCGCCAGCGGGCGCTGGCCGTTTTGGATGACGGGCAGCTCGTCGAGGGCGCTCTTGATCGAGTCCGGGTCGTGGCCGTCGATGACTCGGACGATGAACCCGTAGGCCATCAGCTTGTCGGCCGTTGTTTCGCTGCTCTGCTGGGGACTGACGTAGTCGCTTTGGGCAAGGGCGTTGCAGTTGAAGATCGTGACGACGTTGGTGAGGGCGTTGTCGACGATGTAGTCGCACGCTTCCCAGATTTGGCCCTCGCGGCTTTCGCCGTCGCCGATGACGCAGTAGATGTTGCGCGGGCTCCCGGCAAGCTTGGCCGCGCTGCCGAGGCCGGCGGCGACGCTGAGGCCCTGGCCCAGGCTGCCGGTGGCGGCGTCGAAGAAGGGGAAGCCCACCTGCGGGTGCGGGTGGCCGTCGACGGGCGACTCGATCGCGCGCAGGCCCATGGCATCGTCGGGCGTCATCGCCCGCATCGTGCCGTCGAACTCCGCGTGGACGCCCAAATCGGCGCAGGCGGCGTAGACGATCGGCACGGCATGGCCCTCGGACAGCACGAACCGATCGGCCGTCGGGTGAGACGGCTTGGCGGGATCGAACCGCATCTGGTGGTACATGAGCACCGTGGTCAGGTGGGCGAGCGACAGGGCGGTCGACGGGTGGCCGCTGCCGGCGGCGTCGATCATCTTCACGCTCAGCTTGCCAAGCTCGACGGCCTTGGCGTGGACGGCATCGGAAAAGCTCATGGGGGTCGTGTCCTGTTGAAGTTCGAAAGTTCGGATCGGGCCGCACGGTAACGGCCGCGCAGGCGGGCGACAACGATCGTTGCGTTCGTTGGCGATCCCGAGCCCTTGCTGGCGAACGCGGGCCTTCGCTGGCGAACACGAGCGGCGCGGGCTATCGTCCCCGTCCCCGGAGAGGTGCCCGAGTGGCTGAAGGGGCACGACTGGAAATCGTGTGTGCGGCTCGTCCGTACCGGGAGTTCGAATCTCCCTCTCTCCGCTGTCTCACCCCAAACGAAACACCGCCGCGGATCTGGCTCCGCGGCGGCGTTTGTAGGTGTTTGACGACGCAGTTGCGTTTGATAGCCGCGACGCAACGCGGCGCGGTCGGGCGCAGTTGCAACCGCGTTCAGACCGCGCCGCGTTGTGTCGCGGCTATCAAAAACTCGTGGACTACGAAATCGCTCAGTCGCCCGCCTTCGCGGCAGCGTCGTCGGCGGGGGCGTCGAGGCGACCCATCAGGTCTTCGACGGCCACCTGGAGTTGAACGTCTTCGCCGGCGACCTCGGCCTCGGGGGTTTGGGGGACGCGCAAATCCGGCACGGCGCCGTTGTTCTCCATGTCGCGGCCGTCCATCAGATACCAGCCGCGGAAGGGCAGGCGAACGCGCGTACCGTCGACAAGGCTGAAGCTGCCGGTCGAGATCACGCCGCCGGCCGTCTCCTCGCCGACGAGGGTGCCGCGATTGAGTTGCTTGAAGGCGTGACTGACGATCTCGGCGTTGCTGAAGGAGTTCTCGTTGGCCAGCATGTTGACCGGCAGGCTGTAGCGCTGGATGAAGAGCCGGTCCTGCGGGTAGCCGCCGCGCTCGAGGTTGGCGCGGTCCGCGTCAACGCCGTCGCGCATGCCGCGCGGGATCGTGTAGGCGTGACGCGGGTACATCAGGCTCGTCAGCAGCCGGTCCGCCGTCCAGCCGCCGCCGTTGTTGCGCACGTCGACGATCAGCCCATCCTTGCCCTCGGCGGCGGCGTAGAGGTCGCGCTCGAAGACGTTCAGGCTGCCCTGGTCCATCCCGCGCACGTGGATGTACCCGAGCCGGCCGTCGCTCATCTCCTCGACTTTCCGCAGGTTCGCCAGCCGCCAGGAGTTGTACGACTCGCCGCTGATCCGCCCGTAGCTGGCCGGGGTGATGAGCAGGTTCGTCGACGCGCCGTCGCGGTCGACGGTGACGACGACCTCGCGGTTGACCTTGTCAGGAAGCTGCACCTCCAGCGGGCGATTGGTGTCGACGGGGTCGAGCTCGAGGTGCGTGATGACGTCGCCGACGAGGATCTTGAAGTCGCCCCGGCCGCTCGGGCCCGTCTCCATGACCTCGACGACCTCGAAGCCGTCCTCGTGCGGCACGGCCCGCACGCCCAGGCGGCCCTGGCTCTGGCGGGCGGGGCGGCTTTCGCCGGGCGGGGAGACGCCCAGGTGGCTGCCGTTGAGCTCGCCCAGCAGCTTCATCGAGACGTGGCGGAACTCGTCGCCGGTGCGGGCATGGCGGGCGAGTGGGGCGTAGGCGTCGGTCAGGCCCTGCCAGTCAAGGCCCTTCATCGTCGGGTGGTAGAACTGGTCGCCGAGCGTGCGGGCGAGCTCGCGGAACTTGCGCTCGCTCTCCTCGGCCAGATCGACCTCCAGGCGGTCGTTCGTGGCAAACGTCTCACGCTTGTTGCTGGCGTTGGTGAGCTGCGTCCCGCCGCGCCCGCCGGCGAGGACCGTGAGCGTCGAGCCGCTCGGGTCCGACCCAAGGATCGTCGCCGACGACCCGGCGGACTTGGCCGAGTCGTCCCACGGCTTCTTTAGGATCGAGCCGCCCTGCCGGTAGTAGACCGCCGAGGCGTCGGGCAGGAGGAACGGGTTGAACTCGTTGCCCGACTCGCGGCTGACGCGCTGCAGGCGCAGGTAGGCGGTGTCGAGGGCGAGGTCGTCGAGGTTGGCGATGTCGACGGGTGCCTTGTCGTCGTCCGTCTCCGCTTCGTCCTTCTTCGCTTCTTCGTCGGGTTGGGTAGTCGGCTGCGTTGCGGGTTGGGTGGTCGGATCCGAGGCTTCCGCCTCGGCGTCGGGTTGCGTGGTGGGCTCGGGGTCGTCGACAAGCGGCGACACGGTGCCTCGCGCCTTGGCGAAGGCGGGCACGTCGATCGGCTTGAGCTTCTTGACGCCCTTGGCGAGCTCCTCGTAGTAGGCGGCGGTTTCCTGGGGCGTGAGGGTTTCGAGTTCCTCGTCGAGCAGGACCATCCAGACATCGTACTCCTCGTTCACGCGCTCGCTGACAAACGCCATCACCCGGCCATCGGCGCTGAGGGAGATCGAGCCGTCGTTGTCGGGGTGCCGCGTGACGTTGACCGGCACGCCGGTGCCGCGGTAGCCGCTGCCGTCGGCGCGGGTGGCCCAGATGTCGCTGTTGAAGTCGGCGTCGCTGGTTTCGTACAGCACGTGCTGGCCGTCGGGCGACCAGGCGATCTCCATGCCGCGGTCCCAGCCGTCGAGGATCAGCCTCTCCTCGCCCGTCTCGAGGTTCAGGATCACGAGGTCGCCCACGCCCCGCATGTAGGCCAGGCGCGTGCCGTCGGGAGCGGGCACCGCGTTGCTGCTGCCGGCGTCGTCGGCGACGACTGTTTCGACGTGAAAGCTGATCGCGTCGGCCCACTTCGACGGGTCGGGCGCGTGCGCGGGAGCGTCGGGCTGGGCGTCGGGTTGGGTCGTCGGCTGGGTTGCGGGAGCGGTGGTGGGTTGGGAGGTTGGACCCGAGGCTTCCGCCTCGGCGTCGGTGGGGTCGATTGCTTCCTTGACCGCGGATCGGTTCAGCTTGACGGTGGCGGCGTAGATCGCGTCGCGGCCGTCGGGGTCGCCGACGAAGTAGAGCGTGCCGCCGTCGGGGCTCCAGGCCACCTCGGTGTAGCGGGCCGCGTCGGTCGTCACGCGGCGCGTGGGCGCCCGCTCGTCAGTCGCCCGCACGTAGACCTGGCCGTAGGCGACGGTCGCGAGCGTCTTGCCGTCCGGCGAGACGGCCGCATCGGTGGCGCGGGAATCAGTCGTCACGTACTTGACCCGGTCGCCCTCGTCCTCGGCGGCGCGGACCTCGATCTGACGCGGCTCGGCCTCATCGTCGGTCAGGTCGAGCGCGTACAGGCTGTCCCAGCGGCTGAAGACCAGCGTCTTGCCATCGGGCGTGATGTCGAAGCTGTCAACGTCGCGGTCGGTGAAGTGCGTCAGCCGCTGGGCGTTCTCCTCGATGTTCTCATCTTCGAGCGACGCGCGGTACAGGTTAACGGCGTCGTCCTCGCGGTTGCTGGCGAAGATGAAGGTGTTCTCGCCGGCCCAGCGGGGCATGCCGTCGTTGCCGCGCCAGGTCGTGAGCTGCGTGAAGGTGCCCTCGTCGTCGTTGGGCTCGTAGAGCCAGAGGTCGCGGGTGTCGGGGCCGATTTTTCCGCGGCGGTCGAAGCTTTCGTCGCCGCGGACGAACAGGACGCGCTCGCCGCCGGGCTCCTTCACGGGCGTGCGGCCGAAGGCGTCGTGGACGCGCGCGTGGACGCCGCCGTCGGAATCGACTTTGTACGGGCGGGGCGAGCGGTAGACGTCGGGCTCGAGGTAGCCGGTGAAGTAGAGGTGGCCGTCGTCGGCGAAGTCGGTGAGCAGGGCGGCGCGGTCGACGACGAGGATTTCCTCGACGCCGGTGCCGTCGGGGTTCATCGTGTACAGGCCGGGCAGGCCGCGGCGGTCGCTGGTGAAGGCGACCGTCTCGCCGTCGGGGCTGAAGCGGCTGAGCGACTCGTCGGCCGGGTGGCTGGTGAGCCGCGTCGCGTAGCCGCCGTCGACGCCCACGGACCAGAGGTCGCCGCGGAAGCTGAAGATGACCGTCTGGCCATCCGGCGAGATGCTGGGGGAACGCGGCAGGCTGACGTTGCTCTCAGCCGCCTCCTGCGCGAGAGCGGGAACGGCGGCGAGCACGGCGGAACAGGCGGCGGCAAGGACGGCACGGCGAAGCGGTCGGAACGGCATGGGAAGCATGGTATCGGAGCTGTTCCGAAGCCGCGACCTCGCCCATCTCGATGAACGGGTGGTCGTAGAGAAGCTTGCATACCGACTTCCGGGTAGCCGCGGAGCTTGCTCCGCGATCGCACGCGATCCCGCAACCGAGCGCGGAGCAAGCTCCGCGGCTACCCGGCAATAGTCGCCGGGAATCGTGACGCCGATTGCTCCAGCGATTGCAGCAGGCTTCGCCCGTCACCGAACTCGTTGCTAACATTCGCCGTGCGAGTCGACGAGTTGTTCGAGTGGAGCGACGGCCTGAAGCTCGGCGGGTTGCCGTGGCACCTGGATTCGCGCAAGCCGCGGGCGCGGTGCATCGTGAGCCATGCCCACGCCGACCACCTGCCCTACGGCGACCGCAACGACCCGCCGGATCCGGCGAAGATTCACGGCAAGGCCATCTGCACGCCGATCACCGCCGCCCTGGGCCGGTATCGCGGCGGGCTCGCGAGCGAGATTGAGGAGTACCCCTACGACGAGGCCTTCAAACTCTGCGACGAAGCGACGGCGAGCTTTCACCCCGCCGGCCACGTCCTCGGCAGCGCGATGGTGCGCGTCGAGCGTGACGCCGGATCGCTCCTGTACACCGGGGACTTCAAGCTGCGCCCCAGCCGCACGGTCCCGACGGCCCAGCCGCCGCCGAGCGACGTGCTGGTGATGGAAAGCACCTATGGCAGCCCCTTCTTCCGGTTTCCGCCGGCGGGGGAAGTCGAGCAGCAGTTGATCGACCTCGTCGCCGACGCCTTTGCCCGCGGCGATCAGCCGGTCGTCCACGGCTACGCGCTCGGCAAGAGCCAGGAGATCATCCGCATCCTTACCGACGCCGGCTTCAATGTCACGATGCAGGGGGCAGTCTGGCACATGAGCAACTTTTACCGCGAGTTCGGCGTCCACCTGGGGAGCAACAGCGAGCTGCGCAAGTACAGCAAGGCGGACTTCAGCGGGCCAAAGCAGCTCGACTTGCAGGAGCGCGGCGTGCTCGTCACCCCGCCACGCGACGCCCGCAACAGCGTGACGGGCCAGTTCGGCGAGCGCGTCTGCCGCATCATGATGAGCGGCTGGGCGCTGTCGCCCGGCAGCCAGTTCCGCTACGGCGTGGAGCACGCGCTGCCGCTGAGCGACCACGCCGATTTTGATGAACTGATCGAGACGATCGAAATCGTCCGCCCGAAGCTCGTGCTGAGCCACCACGGGTTTGCGGAGTTCCCCGACCACCTGCACAAGCTGGGCCTGCCGGGGAAGCTCGGCTTCGAGGTGCGACTGGCAAGGCCGCCGGCGCAGCTCGAACTGTTTTAAGTCGGCTCACCACGGAGACACGGAGGCACGGAGTGAGAAAGAATTAAGCGAAACTCTCTTCGGCTCCGTGTCTCCGTGCCTCCGTGGCGAGTTACTCCGCTGCGTCGACGAGGCCGGGGATGCCCGTGGGGTCGAACCAGCGTTGGCGGGCGGCGAGGGTGCCGTCGGGGCGGAAAACGAAGGCGAAGTTGCCCGTCGCGGTCGTGCCGCCGGCCAGGGCGGTGAAGACGCCGTCGTCGATTGGGTCGACGACCATCTCCATCCCCGACCGGCCCAGGCCGGCCCAGTTCCGCAGGTTCTTCGCCAGCTCGATGCGCTCCTCGTTCGTGTTCGGCGGGGCGAGCTCGAACCCTTCGGCGCGGTTGCGCTGCACGTCCCACTCGCCGGTGGGGTACTGCTCGCGGGCGTAGACGAGCAGCACGTCGGCGGAGCGGCCGGTGCCGACCTTCAACTCGTCGAGCAGCCACGCAACGTCGCCGGCGCGGTCGCGGAAGGTCGGGCTGCTGGCGTTGCCGATCAGCACGACGGTCGGGCGGTGCTTCGACAGCAGGTCCGCCAGCGGGCGAGCGTTGCCGGCGAGGGTCAGCACGGTCAGCCCGTCGGGCAGCGCCTCGCCGACGTCCATGCCAACGGGGTCCGCCAGGCGGTCGAGGAATGCAGTCGGCGACGACACGGCCGGGGCGGCGGGGCGGCCGATCTCGGGCAGACTGTCCTCCTCGCCCATCATCATCTGCGGCTCACCCGCCATCCGCTCGGAGCCGGCGGACGGCTCGCGTCCTTGGTGCATCGAGCGCAGGGCCATCATCATCTGGCGGCGCTGGTCGGGTTCGAGCACCTTCGACACCCTTCCCACCGTCTGGCGGAAGGCGCCGCGGAAGAGGTCGTCGCGCTCCTCGTCCGACAGGCTCGCCCCCTGCTGGCCGAGGCGGATGGCGTCGTCCTGCTGACTGTTGCGAAGGGCGACGAGCTTCGCGGTCTGCTCCTCGGTCAGCCCGTCGATCGCGAGAACCTGCGCCCAGAAGGCGTCCACCGGGCGTGTGGTGGGCGTGGTGGGCGTGGTGGGCGTGGGGCGAGTGGTGGGGGTGGTGGGCGTGTCGTCATCCGTTGTGGCCGGGCGGCGATTGGTCGGTCCGAAGCGCATCGCGGCGCGAAACGCGCGGCGCTGCGGCTCGGTGAGCAGGGCGTCGATCTCGGCGATCACGCTGGCGCGGAACGCGAGCATCTGCGTGCGGCGTTCGGAGCCCGGCACGTCCTTTAGCGCCGGGGCGAGGCGAGCGAGGTCGATGCGGGCGCCGTCGAGAATCGCGAGGAGCTGGGATTTGGTCGCCTCGTCCACGTCGAGCGACTCGGCGGCGGTCCGCATCTGGCGAACCGTGTCGCCACGCGGGCGGTTGCGGCGCTGTCGCTCGGTTTGCTTGCGATCGCCCGGCTTGGCGGCGTCCTGCGCCGCGGCGGCGGGCGGCAGTCCGCCCGAGGCCAGGAGCAGGCCGGCAGCGACGAGCAGGGCGGTGTGAGTGCGTGGCATGATCGTTCGTAAAAAATCGGGCGGACGGGCCGCTCAACACAGGTCGCGGCCGGCGATTGGAACGCTCGCCAGCGGACCGATATTGCGGCGCGGCGAGTCGAGCGCCAACGCCGGGTTTGACGGCTGGCGCGGCCTCAGGGTAACGTGCCGGCCCCACCCGCGGACGCCGCGGTCGGCGCGGCGTGTCCGCTGCCGGCCGCCCAGCCAAGTTCGCCTCCGTCCGACGCCCGTTGGACCGTTTCCGACGTTCTGCTCGCCCGCGCGAGCTTCCGCGACCACCCCCGGCCACCCCCGACGCCATGCCCATCGCTGCCCCGCGCCCGGTCGAGTCCCATCGAATCCTCCCCAAGCTGCTGCGCCTCGCCGTGGCGGCCGTGCTTGCCGCCGGCGCCGTTGGCGTCGTCACCGGGTGCGAGTCGGAAGTCGAGGAGGTCGCGATCGAGCGGGGCCCGCTCGAGCCCGGCAGCTTCGCGGCGCAGTGGAAGGTGGAGGTGAACGAGGCCCGCTACGGCAAGGTCGACCGCCTCTACCGCCGCGGTGACCTCGTGATCGCGTACACCGACACGAACACCGTGATCGTCATCGGCGCCGAGAGCGGGCAGACCGTTTTCATCGACCCGACGATCGCCCGCCGCGAGGACCGCCTGTTTCCGCCGCTGCGCATCGACGCGCTCAACCGCATCGGCAACCAGAGCGAGTTCCTGGCGTTCCCGCGCGGCGACACGTTCGTGCTCCGCACAACCGACGGCGAGCCGATCGGCATGCAGTCGCGCACGGGCGAGCCGATCAGCGAGACGGTGCTGACACGCAACCTCACCAGCGCCGGCTTCGCCTCCGACGGCGTGGTCTACGTCGGCAGCGCCGACGACTTCGGCGGGCGGCTGCTCCAGGTCGACCCGACCAAGGCGGCCGCCCAGGTGCTCGCCCGGGTGCAGTTCCCGCAGGGGATCACGGCGCGGCCGGTTGCGTTCCAGAACCTTGTCTACGCCGCCGATCTGGCGGGCAACGTGTACGGGCTCGACGAAAGTCTCGCCAGCGCCTGGCGTGGGCGGCGCGGCTTCCGCACCGAGGGAGGGCGCGGCATCGAGGCCGGGCTGGCCGTCGATTCCTTCGGCGTCTACGCGGCGGGCACCGACGGCACCCTCTACGTGCTCGACCGCCTGCGCGGCACCATCAAGTGGAAATTCCTCGCCGGCGAAAAGCTGTTCGACACCCCGGTGCCGACCGACGACTACGTCTACCAGGCCATCCCGACCGCCGGCGTGGCCGCGATCAAGAAGGCCTCGGGCAGCTTCAACTCGCGCCAGCCCGCGTGGGTCGCCCGCGACGCCGAGGGCTACCTCAGCAGCGACGACCGCCGTGTCTACCTGCTTCAGCGCGACGGCTCGATTGCCGCCCACGACATCGAGACGGGCGAGATCCTGTACGAGACGCGCCGCAACGACTACGTGGCCTTCGCCCGCAACCGCGAAGACCCGCGCATCTTCGCCGCCTCGGCGGATGGGGTGATCGTCGCGGTCGAGCCGATCAACCGGCGCGGCGAGGTTGGCGAGTACGCGGCCGCCCCGGCGAGCGACACGACCCGCGGTTGAGGCCACGCTTTATCGAACGTTCCGACCGCCGCGACTCATCCGGTCGCGGCGTTCGTTGCGCCCGGCAGGCTCTGTCTGAAGAACGCGCGCCAGTTCCCGCAGAGGATGCGGGCGACGGCGTCGTCGCCGAAGCCGCCGGTGGAGAGGGCATCGCCTAGGCGGCCTAGGTCGGCGGCGGAGTGCAACTCCTCGGGCACCCGTTCGCGGCCGAAGCCGCCGTCGAGGTCGCTGCCGAGGCCGACGTGGTGATCGTCGCCGGCCAGGTCGCAGACGTGCCGCACGTGGGCGACCACGTCCGCCAGCGTCGCCCGCCGCGTGGCGAGTTCGCCGGGCGGCAGGAGGAAACTGTCGAGCAGGTTGATGCCGATCACCCCGTTCCGCCCGACGATCGCGCGAATCTGACCATCGGGCAGGTGGCGCCCGCGCGGATCGTCCCGGACGATGGCGCGGCAGTTCGAGTGCGACGCGCACACCGGGCCGGTCGCGAGGTCGAGCAGGTCTTCAAGTGACGCCTCGGCGAGATGGGAGGCGTCGTGGATCATGCCGAGTTGGTCCAACTCGCGCACGAGGCGGCGGCCGTCGTCGGTAAGGGGGCCGGGCGCGGCGGTCCCGCCGGCGAAGCGGGTTTGACCCCAGGCCATGCCGACCATGCGCACGCCGCGCTCGAACCACCAGGCGGGGGACTCAAGGCCGTCGCGTCCGTCGAGGTTGATAGGGTCGGCCCCCTCCATCAGCACGATGAGCCCGAGGCCTTTGCTGTCCAGGTCGGCGGCAGTCTGCACCGGGCGGATCAGGCCGCCGGCGGCCCAGGCGTAGTAGGACTTCAACTGCGCGAACGCCTGCCACGCGGCGCCGATCTGATCGTGATATCCGCCGTCGCCCTTCAGGGCGAAGAGGGTGCCGCAGACGAGGTCGACGTCCCCGGCGTGCAGGTCGGGCAGGCCCACGGTGGCGGTCTCGTTCTCGACGATCGGCTGGTCGGCGGCGGCCTCGGTGACGTCGCGACCGCGCGAGACATTCCAAGCCAAGTCGAGGTGCGCGTCAACGATTGGAGAGGCCGCCATACCCTGAGGTTAGACCTTCAAGAAATGCCGTGACGCCGCCCGCGAGCGCGGCCAGATTGTAGCCCCCTTCGAGCAGCGCCACGAGCCGGCCGCCGCAGAGTTCGTCGGCCAACGCGGCGAGCGCTCGACCGCTTGCGGCGTAGGCGGCGTCGGTCCAGTTCAAGTGGGCCAGCGGGTCGGCCGCGGCGGCGTCGAAGCCTGCGCTGACGAGCAGCACGTCCGGCGCGAACTCCCGTACGGCCGGCAAGGCCTCCTCGCGCAGCCGCGCGAGGTACGCCTCGTCCCCCGAACCCGCGGGCAGCGGAAGGTTGAGACAAGCTCCCTCGCCACGTCCCGTGCCGCGTTCTTGCTCAAAGCCGCTGCCAGGCCAAAGGCTCTGCGGGTCTTCGTGGATCGAGATCGTCAGCACGCTCGGGTCGTCGTAGAAGATCGCCTGCGTGCCGTTGCCGTGGTGGACGTCGAAGTCGAGGATCGCGACACGCTCCGCGCCGCGTCGCTCGCGCAGGTGCCTGGCGACGATCGAGCCGGTCGCGTAGAGGCAGAATCCCATGGCGCGGTCGGCGAGCGCGTGGTGACCCGGCGGCCGCGCGGCGACGAACGCGCGGCGGGTCCGACCGTCCCAGACAGCGTCGGCCGCCTCGATTCCCGCGCCAACCGCCAGCCGCGCGATCGTATCGCTGTGGGCGTTCGCGAAGGTCTCGCCGGCATCGACGTATCCACCGCGCGCGCAGACGCGGGCGACGTGCTTCAGGTAGGCGGCCGGGTGGACGAGCTGAAGCGTTGCATCATCGGCGGGCGTCGTCGGCTCCACGATCCGGTACGGCAACGTCCGCAGCGCCGCGTTGACGGCGTAAATGCGATCCGGCCGCTCCGGGTGGGCGAGGTTCAGCTCCGGCGGCGGCGTGTGATCGGCGAAGCGGTCGGAGGCCCAGACGGTGATCGCGGGCGCGTCAGACGTTGGCATACTGCATGTTCCGCATGCCGACCCAGTAGGTCCAGAACAGGTAAACCGCCCCGACAATCGTGCAGGCCGAGAGCGTGGCGATGTACGGCACGAACGACGCGAAGTCGACCAGGCCAAGCAGCCAGAGCAGGCGGTAGCCGAGGGCGATCGTCGCGAAGGCCAGCGCCGCCGCCGAGGCGTGGGCCGCGTGGTAGGACAGGCACCGCCGCGCAACACGCATCGGCATGCGCAGGCCGCGCCACCGCGCCTCGAACGCCGTCAGTCGGGCGGCGAGCGCGGCGGTGAGCAGGGCGGCCGCGAACGTCAGCCCCGCGATAACCGCCCACGGTACGACGAGTAGCCAATCGGGCCAGCGCTGGCCGTACCACAGTCCGCGCGCCGTCGGTGAAACCACGAGGTAGTGGGTGAGGATTCCCGCCGCGAACAGTCCCGACGCGGCGCCAAGGTGCATCGCGCGAAACCGTGTCGCCGCGCCCGTTTCATCCGCCGTCGGATGGGCCTTGAGCGTCCGATAGAACGTTGTGGGCGAACAAAGCACGCGGGCGGTCGTCCCAATAAAGGCACCGAGGCCGCCCGTCCGCTCCCAGGCGGTGGCAGCGCGGGGGCTGTCGATCGTGCTCTGGGCGACGCTGAAGCCGCATTCGGGGCACCGGGCCGTGTTGGGCAGGCCGTCGAGCCGGTAGCCGCACCCCTCGCAGACGATGGCCGAGTCGTCGGGAGCGGGTTCGTCCGGAAGCGTCGCGGCGGCGTCGGCCATTGTGTTATGATACGTCCGAGACTTCCGCCGGTTGCACCGCACGTTGCGACTGTTCGAGAGTCTTGGGATGGAAGGGAAGAGGAGTCACCGTGAACCGTCGCCAGATCCAGTCCGTCGCTGCCCTGCTGCTCGCCGCCACGTTTTGCGTCGGCACGGGGTGCGATGACGACGATCCCGTCGCGAAGGGGCCGATGGTCATGCGGCCGGTTGAGCCCCAGCCCCGCCCGCGACCGACCACGGAGCCCGCCGTCGCCCCCGCGACGCAGCCGGGCGACGCGACCGACCCGGTGGAGGTGACCGCCCGCGTCGAGCAGCCGGCGTTCATCACCATCACCGACGACGAGGGCGAGAGCGTTACCTACGAGTTCCCGCCGGCCCGGCTTTACCTGAAGGCCGAGCCCGCCGAGGCCGGTGATGTTGAGGGCGGCCCGCGCGTGCGGGCGCTGGTCTACAGCGACGACCCGCCCGAGGCGTTGCGCAGCGACTGGAAGAAGCACAGCTTCTACTTCGAGATGGATTTGGCCCTGCCCGTCGCCACGAGCGACGCCGTGGCCGCCAAGCTGGCCGAAGGGGAGCCGGTCGGCCCGCGCGACCTCGACTACGCCGAGTGGTCCTACACCGCCCCGAGTGGCAAGAAGTCCGACGGCCCGAGCGGGATCTTCCTCAACACCGGTGGCGGGACGGGCGGCGGCGAGCTTCAGCTTCAGCCCGGCGACGTGCTCGTGACGTTCAACCCGCTCTACGACGGGTTCGTGGACATCACGCTTGTAGGCGACTTCCACGCCTTCGATGCCGACGGCTACGCGACGGTCGCCCAGCGGACCATTCGCGTTCGCGCCATCCTGGCGGCCGAGCCGGTGAAACGCTGATCGTCAGCGATTTGTCACCGGCGGGTCGCCATGTCGCCGACGACGACCCACTTGTAGCTGCACAAATCGGCCGCCCCCATCGGGCCGCGGGCGTGAAGCTTGTCGGTGCTGATGCCGATCTCGGCGCCCAGCCCGTACTCGCCGCCGTCGGCGAAGCGGGTGGAGGCGTTCACCATCACGCTCGCCGAATCGACGCCCGCCACGAACCGCTCGGCCACCTGGATGTCGCGCGTGAGGATGCCATCTGTATGCCGGCTGCCGTGGCGATTGATGTGCGCGATCGCCGCGTCGAGCGACTCGACGACCTTGATCGAGAGAATCGGCGCAAGGTACTCCTCGTCCCAGTCTGCGGCCTCGGCCCGCTTCGCCTGCGGCCATGCCTCAACGACCGCATCGTCGCCCCGCACCTCCACGTTCGCGGCGGCCAGGGCGTTGCACAGACGCGGCAACAGGGCGGCCGCGTCGCGGTGGACCAGGACGTGCTCGACCGCGTTGCACACGCCACCGCCGGGATAGCTCGTCTTGGCGTTGACGATCAGGTCGAGCACCGGCTGCGGATCATCGAGCAAGGCCACGTCGGCGTGAACGTAGAGATGACAATTGCCGTCGAGGTGCTTCAGCACCGGCATCGTTGCAGCCTTCGTGACGGCCTCAATCAGCCCCTTGCCGCCGCGCGGGATGGCGACGTCGATCGCGTCGCCGCGGGCGAGCAGGAGGGGAACCAGCTCGCGTTCCGGCCGTTCGACAAGCTGCACGGCGCCCGTCGGCAGGCCGGTCTCGACCATCGCCTGATGCACGCAGTCGGCGATTGCCTTCGCCGACTGGGCCGCCTCCTTGCCGCCGCGGAGGATCACGCTGTTGCCGCTCTTCAGGCATAGGGCGGCCGCGTCGGCGGTCACGTTGGGACGGCTTTCGTAGATGAACAGGATCACGCCGATCGGCACGGCGCGCTTCTCCAACCGGATGCCGCTGGGCCGCACCTCGCCGCCGAGGGTGCGGCCGACCGGGTCGGGCTGGTCGGCAATTTGGCGAAGGGCGTCCGCCATCTTTAAGACCTTCGCCTCGTCCAGCCGCAGCCGCCCGAGCGTTGCGTCTGGCAGGCCATCGGCGGCGGCGAGGTCGCGGGCGTTCGCTTGCGCGATGCGATCGACGCGATACTCGAGCAGGTCCGCAGCCTTGCGAATGGCTTCCGCTCGCCGCTCGCCGCTCTCGCGCATCAGCCGCAGCGACGCTTGGCGAGCGCTCGTGGCGAGTCGATCGGCATAGGCGGCAAGGTCGCTCATGGGCGAGAGAGTAGAGTCGGTGGGGAGTTCCAGCGCAAGCGGAAGGGCGTCGGCGATGGTTCGCCGACGCCCTTGCCGATTCCGATCCGCCGCAGGTGTCTAGAACGCGAAGTGCGCGAAGGCCTTGTTTGCCTCGGCCATGCGGTGGGTGGTCTCGCGCTTGTTCATCGCCTTGCCTTCCTTGTTAAAGGCGGCGGCGATTTCGTCGGCGAGGATCTTGCTCATCGGCCGGCCGCTCTCGGCGCGGCAGGCGTCAAGGACCCAGCGGATGGCCAGGCTCTGCTGGCGCTTCTTGTTGACCTGCATCGGCACCTGGTAGTTCGTGCCGCCGACGCGCTTGGAGCGCACCTCGACGTACGGCTTGATGTTGCCGATGGCCGTCTCGAAGACCTCCAGCGGCGGGGTGTCGGCGAGCTTGGTCTGCACGATGTCCATCGCGTCGTAAAAGACCTTCTGGGCGACGAGCTTCTTGCCGTCGAGCATCAGGCAGTTGATGAACTTGGTCACGAGCGCGCTGTTGAAGCGCGGGTCGGGCTTGAGCTGCGAAGCGCTCGCTGTGAACTTCTTGTAGGCCATGGGGTTCGGGAGGCGGTCGGGGGCGGGCGAATCGGTCGGTCGGGACTAGGTCTGGCGCTTGAGCCACCAGATGAGCACGGCGATGCCGAGCAGGAGGAACAGGAGGATTTTCAGCACCGGCCAGACGAAGCCGCTGGCGGAACTTTCCTCGATGACACGGGCCAACAATAGCGGCGACATGGGGCGATGGAGTGGCAGCGGGCTGACGGGCTACTTACCCATTCTGTTGACGAGCTACTTGCCCTTCTTCGCGCCGTACTTGCTGCGGCCCTGCTTGCGGCCGTCGACGCCGAGGGTGTCGAGGCTGCCGCGGACGATGTGATAACGCACGCCCGGCAGGTCGCGGACGCGGCCGCCACGCACGAGCACGATGCTGTGCTCCTGGAGGTTGTGACCTTCGCCGGGGATATAGGCCGTCACCTCCTTGCCGTTGCTCAGCCGCACGCGGGCAATTTTGCGCAGCGCGGAGTTGGGCTTCTTGGGGGTCATGGTCTTGACCTGCACGCAGACGCCGCGCTTTTGCGGGCTCTGGTTGAGGTCCTTAACCTTGTTGGTCGCCGCGAGGGGCTTGCGCGGCTTCTTGATGAGCTGGTTGATCGTCGGCATCGGGAGAATCGGTCGCTACGGCGCGGGCATTCGTCGGCGAACCCGGCTTGGCGGCTTCGCCAAGCGGGTGCAAACGCCTGCCCGCCGGGTCGCGGCGGGCAAGGGGCGACTCTAGGCCCGGCGACGCGAAGCGGCAACCGGCGACGCGAAGCGGCAACTAGCTTAAGGCGTCGCGTTAGTGCCCGCCCGGCACGGTTGGCGAGGGCGGGAAAGACAGTCGGTTCAGTTTGGCTTTACGTGGACCGATTCACCACTTACAATCAACCTTGACCCAGCCACCGCCATGCCGGGGCATCTGTTGCCCCCGCTTATTTTTGGCTCTCTGGTCTGGGGTGAGCATTTGCCAGACGACATGAAGCAATCCCAATCCGGCACGTCGTGGTGGGCCAGGTGGAAGCCGGCCCGTCCCCTCGCAGTTCTGGTCGCCGCAGGTGTCCTTGCACTCGCATTGGCTGCGCCGACGGCGTGGGCGGGCGACAAGATCACCCTCGACGACGGCACCGAACTCGTCGGCACCATCGAGCCGATCGGCGGCGGGCGGTTCGTTAAGATCAAGACCGACGACGGCGAGATCAAGATGATGCCGGCGAGTAAGATCGCCAGCGTCAACGGCGACGCCTACGGCGCCGACGCCACCGCCTCCGCCGACGGCGGGTCGGGCGACTCAAAGTTCCTCGGCAACGGCGTCGCCAAGAAGGAGTTTGACCGCATCCTCGATCGCACCGAGCGCGTGCGCGAGCCCGTCGAGGCCGTCACCATGTGGGAGGGCTTCCTCACCCGCACGGACCTCAACGACGCCCTCACCGAACGCGCCAACGAAGAGTTGGCCGTCTGGAAGGAGCGTTACCAGGACGGATGCGAGAAGATTCGCGGCGGCTGGGTTGGTGGCGACGAGCTGAAGGAGATGAAGAAGGAGGCCAACGACTTGGTGGAGGAGTCGATGCAAAAGGAGCGGTCGGGCAACGTGCTCGACGCCGAGCGCGGCTACCGCAAGGCCTTGCAGATTTACCCCAACGCCTTCCGCCCGCACTACCGCTTGGGCTACCTCAAGTTCCACCAGGGTTACAACGTACCCGGCGGCGCCACGAAGCTCAGGCAGGCCGAGGCGCACGCGCGGGCGGCGATCAAGCTCCAGCCGCAGCTTCCCGCCGTGCTCAGCAGCATGGGCGCGGGCCTGTTCGTCCAGGAGCAGTACGAGGAGGGCGTCGAGTTCATGTGGAAGGCGGTGCAGATCGCCGAAACCAATCTCACGGCCGGCAACTTGCTTTCAGCCCTCGAGTTTTGCAACGCCCGCGGGTACACGCAGGCGAACCCGACGCTCCGCCAGATCAACCTCCAAGCCGAGCTGCTTCGCGGCCGGTACAGCGCCAGCGGACTGGTCTGGATCGAGGACTTCACCCACGGCGTTGACGACATCAACCCCGACGATCCCGACGGCAATGGCCCGCCCGGCCTACGCGGCAACGGCAGCGGCTTCTTCATTACCGCCGACGGCTACGTCCTGACCAACCGCCACGTCGCCGAAACCGACGAGGGCATGTACTACCGCGTTCGCCTGAGTGAAAAGGACGACAAGGGCAACTTCATCGAGTATCCCGCCCGCTTTGTCGCCGCCGACGACGACTACGACGTCGCGCTGCTGAAGGTGGAGCTTCCCGAGGGGGAGACGACCGAGTTCTTCCATCTGCTCCAGGATGACGTCCCGGCGATTCAGGCCGACGTGATGACGGCCGGGTACCCGACCGTTGGTACGGGCAACTTTGTCTTCCAGACGGCCCGCGGCACCGTCAGCTCGAACGACACGGATGACGACGAGTTCGACCTCTACCTCGACATGAAGACCACCCAGGGCAACTCGGGTGGCCCCATCTTCGATCGCAACGGCCACGTCATCGGCATCACGACGGCGTACCGCAAGATCTACGACTCGATCGTCAGCCTTGCCGTCGGCCCGCGGCAGATCCGCGACTTCCTGAGCGACGTCGAGGAAGCGCCCACGCTCGAGTACGACACCGAAACCGACCGCCGATTCAACGCCGTGGAGTTGGCCGAGGAGGTCAAGAGCAAGACGCTGCTCGTCCTGATTTTCGCCGGCGACGTCGATGACGGTACCGACGACGACGAAGACGATGACGACGAGGGCGACGACGAAGGTCCCGGCGGGCTGCAAGGCCCCGGCGGCCTTCAGGGCCCCGGTGGCCTGGGCGGGATGTAGGTGCCCATCGCTTGGCAACGCAGGAGGCCCGCACCATCCGGTGCGGGCCTTCTGCATTGGCGCCTCGTTCACGGGCGTCGGGCGGACCGCTGTAAATCTGTTGAACTTGAACCGTGGCGTTTGTTGTAGGGTGGGCACGGCCCACCATCGGGATCCGGAGGTGGGCCGTGCCCACCCTACATCAGAGGTGGACACCAAGAGACAAGCTCAGCCGCTCTAATCGTCGCCGTTGGCCTCGTCGAGCATTTTGCGCAGGTAGGCGTTCTCGCGCTTGGTGGCCTCGACATCGAAGACAAGGTACTTCACGCCCAGCCGGAGGAAATCGAGAGTTTCCTGAAGCTTCTCGATCGTCTGGCGGAGCTGCGCTTGGCGGCGGCGCGTGACCTCGGCCGCCTCGCGCAATCGCTCGCGGTGTTCGGCGGGGAGCAGGTCGAGCTCGCTCATCAAGCGATCGAGTTGAAGGTCGTGATCGGCATCGGGCATAACGCCGTTGGACGATCAACGCCGATGCCACGGCGCAAAATGCGGCGGAAGTCGGCGGTTTCTCGCACCGCACTCGTCCGGCTGTGCGGCCTGTTGCCCGTTGGCAGCGCCGCGGGGGGCGAGGGCGCAACGTGGTATGCTGTCGCCCCCGATGCACGACCCACCCGAACCGCCTTCGTCGCCGCCTGCGTCAGAAGACGACCCGCTGGCCGCACTCGCGAGCGCCGGGCGTACCGCAACGCCGCGACGTCGGGCCGCCGCGCCCGCCCGGCGACGGCGTGACCCGACTCACGCCGAGGGCGGGGCAATCGCCTTCGCTCGCTTCACGCTGCCGATCTGCCTCGTGCTCGGCGGACTGCTGCTCGTACTCGGCCTTGCCTGGTTCCTCCTGCCGAACACATCGCCGTACAAGGTGGGCCAGACCACGACCGGCCTGGCCTTGCTCGCGGCCGGCATCGGCGGGCTGCTGGCGGGCGTGGTGCTGATGGCCGACGTCGCCCGCCGCGTTCGAACGTCGCTGCCGCGATGATCCTTCGTGGCACGGCTGCGGCGGCGTTGACGCATCGTCAGGTGCTAGGCTCAGTTCGCCCCTTGCGTTGTCTCGACTATCCGGCCGCCTCGCGTGTTCAACCCGCTGCCCAACCTCACCGGCTTCTACACGGCACTGAAGAACGTGCCGTGGTGGCAGATCGCCCTCGAGTGGCTGGTGATCGGGGTCGTCTGCTATTGGACGATCCGGTTCCTCCAGGGCACCCGTGGCGCCCGCGTGTTCAAGGGCGTGGCCGTCGTGTTGATCACGCTCGGCCTGACAGTCCGCCTGCTCGGGGGCGTGCTCGATCTCGACCGGCTCCAAGTCCTGTTCCAGCAGTTCCTCTTCTACGCGACCTTCGCGATCCTGCTCGTCTTCCAACCCGAACTTCGACGCGCGCTGATGCGGCTGGGCGAGACGCGCCTGTTCCGCGGCCACGCGGAGATGACCGACGACGTCGAGCAACTCGTCGAGGCGTGCGCCACGCTCAGCCGGCGGCGTGTCGGAGCGCTCGTGGCGCTCGAGCGCGACGTCGGCCTCGGCGGCTATACCGAAGAGGCCACGCCCGTTGACGCCCAAGTCACAAGCGCGTTGCTGACGACGATCTTCCACCCCAACACCGCCTTGCACGACTTGGGCGTGGTTCTGCGCAACGGCCGGCTGGCGTTCGCGGGCGTGCAGTTCCCGCTGGCCGAGAGCGGCGATTTACCCAAGGAACTCGGCAGCCGTCACCGCGCGGCCGTCGGCTTGAGCCAGGAGACCGACGCGATCGTCGTGATCGTGAGCGAGGAGACCGGCGACCTCAGCATCGCCGAGCGTGGGCACCTGCACCGCCGGCTCGGCGTCGAGCGGCTCCGCGAGATGCTCTACGAACTGGCCGGCCAGAGCGTTCCACTGACGGTGAAGGCCCAGGCGAAGGAGCGTCGCGAGAAGCGTGAGGCGAAGGAAGCTAAGGGTTCGCGCGCGGGCGGGACCAAGGCCGAGGGAACCAAGGCCGAGGCGAGCAAGCCGACGCCGCGTCCGACGGCCAAGGCGTCGCGTGACGGCGACGAGCCGGCGCCCATTCGCGAGATCAAGCCCATCGGCGGCTCGCGGATCTCCGCCCCGTCCGAACAGCCGCCCCTGCCGCGGCCCGCGGCAAAGTCGGCGCAAACGTCCAAGCCGGTCGCGGGGGTGAACAATGGCAACTAATACCGGGCAAACGACCTTAACCGAGGGCGGCCAACGCGACCGCGAACTGGCCCGCCGCCTGCGCCGGCTCGGCGTCACCGGCCGCCGTCTGCGGCGCGGCTGGACGCGGGAGCGCACGGTCGAAATCCTGCGCACGCTCGCCTGGACGATCCCGCTCACGTTGCTGCTCTGGATCTGGGCGCAGGAGCAGCAACTTGACGAGCAGGTCGTCGGCGGCGTGCGCGTGCGGCTGTCGCACGTCGAGGCCGACCGCTTTGTTCGCCGCGTGCCGGCCCCAGGCCTGGTGCTTAACCGGGCCGATGGGCCGCTGGACGTCACGCTGGCGCTGCGTGGCCCGCGGGCGGGGTTGCAGGATGCGCTGCGGGAGCTGC
Organism: Tepidisphaeraceae bacterium; assembly: GCA_965214125.1. Lineage (GTDB taxonomy): Bacteria > Planctomycetota > Phycisphaerae > Tepidisphaerales > Tepidisphaeraceae > CBDCBA01. The sequence goes on along the minus strand of CBDCBA010000024.1, from coordinate 51,959 downwards.
GCGATCCCGCCTCGGCTGGGCTGGAAGTTCAGCTCACCGCCGACCCCGTGGAGCGCACGTCGATTGATCTACAGCAGGCGCTGCGAGGCTCCGAAACGCTCTCTCGCTTCGGCGTCACGCTGGCGGAGGTCACGCCCGCCAGCGTGGAGGTGAGCGTCGAGGGAACGGCCGACGAGCGTGTGCCTGTCGCGACCGCCGCCACGGGGCTGCCACGGACGGAGCGGGTGGGCGAGGTCACTTTCGAGCCGGCACAGCTCGCCGTCTCGGCGCCCGAGCGCGTGATGGAGATCGTCCGCCGCGTCATGCGCGCGGGCGAGCCCGTCGTCGTCGCCGCCTTGCCGGAGGACGCGGCGCCTGGGCCGCAAACCACCGCCGTCGCCGTCACGCTGGCCCCCGAGATCAGCGAGGCGATTGTCGAGGAGTTGGGCTCGGCTGCGCTCGAACGCCTCCGCCTGGAGCCCGCCGAGGTGGCCGCCACCTTTACGCGCAGCGAACGCCAGATCGCCGAGCACACGCTGCCCGCGGTCGCGGTTTACATCGACAAGCCGGCTGCACTGGAATCGGGCGAGAGCGTCACGCTCGTCGTTCCCACGGGCGACCTGCGGGTGGTCAACGGCATTCGCGTCAGCGGGCCCAGGTCCGTGATCGACCGGCTCAAAAGCGATCCCGCCTTTGCCGAGCAGGTGCAGGCGCATTTGATCATCGAGCCCAACGATCGCTATCCGCCGGGCCGCACTATCACGCGGGCGCTGGTCTTCACGTTGCCGCCCGAGGTGGAGTTGCGGGGCGAGGCGCCGAGCGTGACGTTCAGCCTCGCGACCTTCACCCGGTAGGCTGAACTGGCATGATCGAAACGAGCGATCACCCGCCGGTCCGCGTTGCGATTGTCGGCTGGGGCCGGTGGGGCCGCCTGTGTCACGGGCTGCTCGCCTCGACCACGCCGGGCATGACGTTGCGCGGCGTTGTATCGCGCTCACCGGACAAGCGGGCTGACGCGGAGCGGCAACACGGCTGCCCGACGTACGCGACGCTGGACGACGCGCTGGCGGGCGACGCCGAGCTGTTCGTCCTCGCCACGCCGAACGACCGGCATGCCGTCGACGCGATCGCGTGCCTCGAGGCCGGCCGTCACGTGCTGGTCGACAAGCCGATCGCCACGACCGTCGCCCAGGCGGACGCAATGTTGAAGGCGGCGGCGACTGCCGGGCGGGTGTTGAGCGTTTTCCAGAATCGCCGGCTGGACGGAGATTTTCTCACCGTGCGACGTCTCGTCGCCGACGGCCGGCTTGGTGATCTGCGCTGGGCGGAACTCGCGTGGCAAAGCTTTGGCCCCACCCGCGGCTGGCGCGGCGACGCCGATCGCGGCGGCGGGCGCCTGGTCGACCTCGGCAGCCACCTGATCGACCAGTTGCTCGTACTCATGCCCGGCCGGATCGAGAGCGTGTACGCCCGGATCGTCCGTGAATTCGAGGATGCCGACGTCGAGAGCGACGCGCTGGTTTTGATTCGTTTCGCTGACGGGCGGACGGGCGTGATCGACTGCTCCAGCCGCGCCGCCTTGCCGAAGCCAAGGTTCTACCTGCGCGGGACGACGGCCACCTTCGAGAAGTTCGGCATCGACCCGCAGGAGGGGGAGCTGTCGAATGGCATCGACGCCGTCCAGGCCGTTCGCGAGCCGCGCGAGCAGTGGGGGCGTCTGCGGTCGGCGAGCGACGGCAAGCTGTCGGGCCGCCCCGAGGATGCCGAGCGGGTCGAGACCCTGCCCGGCGATTGGCCTGACTTCTACGCGAACCTGCGCGATTCAATCCGCGGCGGGGCGGAGTTGCTGGTGAAGCCGCGCGAGTCGCGCCGCGTGCTGGCGGTGCTGGAGGCCGCCTTCCGCAGCGAGGCGAGCGGCCAAGCGGAGGCGGTCGACGGCGAGTGAGCGAGACTGGTCTCCACCTCGTAGCCGCGACCAAACGGGTCGCCGGTCTGATTACGCCGACCAACCGGCGACCCGTTGGGTCGCGGCTATGGGGCGCGATCCGCCTCGCGGACGGCGGCGATGAAGTCGGCAATTTTCGCGGGATCCTTCTGACCAACCGTCTCCCCCTCGACGCCGCTGCTGACATCGACCGCCCACGGGCGAAAGCGGCGGACGACATCTCCGACGGTTCTGGGCGTCAGCCCACCGGCCAACGTCAGGGGGAAGGAGGTCGAAGACGATTTCTCGACAGCATCCGCCACCACATCCCAGTCGGGCGGCGTTCCCGTGCCTCCGCCGGTGGGGGTGTCGATCACGAGGCCGCACAAGTTCCACACGCTCGCCTGCTCCCACCGGCGCATCGCGTCGCCCAGCCCATCGTTCGCCGGCACCACTTTGGTCGCGCGGATGGGTTGGGCCGAGAGCACGTCGGTCTTCGACTCGTTGCCGTGGAACTGCACGAGGCCGACCGGCACGTGACTGACGAGTTGGCGCAGACGCATTGGGTGCAGATCAACGACGACGGCGACCGCCGTAACAAACGGCGGCAGCGCCATGGCGATTTGCCGGCCGAGGTCCAGCGGAATCTCGCGTTTCCGCCCCGGCGCGTGCAGCACCATGCCAACCGCGTCCGCCCCCGCATTCGCGGCGGCAAGGGCGTCCTCGACGTTCGTCACGCCGCAAATCTTGACGCGCGTTCTGGTCATCCCGTAGCGGAGGCCTCCGGCCTCTGCCCAACTGGGTGGAAGGTTTTGAGCCGACGGGCAGAGTCCGGAGGCCTCTGCTACGAATCAGACGGGCAGCTTTTGCAGGTCTTGCCGGATCGTCTCCACAAGCGGCTTGATCGTCCCATCGCCGAAGTCGAACTTGATGTCGGCCGCCTCGAACAGCTCGGGCAGCGGCCGCGTGCCGCCGTAGCTCAAGCTCTTGCGGTAAGCAGCCAAGGCGGCCTTGGGATCCGTCTTGGCGTTGTTGTAGATTTGCAGCGCGCCGAGCTGGGCGATGCCGTACTCGATGTAGTAGAACGGGACGTGGAACAGGTGGAGCTGCCGCTGCCACAGGCTGTCGCGAACGTCCTCGACGCCGCTCCAATCCTGCTCGTGGCCGAAGCGGTCCATCAGTCGGTTCCACTCGGCGGTGCGGTCGTCGCGCGAGTGGCCGGGGTTGGTGTAGATCCAGTGCTGGAACTGGTCGATCGTGGCGATCCAGGCGAGGACGCTCACGCCTTCGAGCTGGTGGCGGCGGGCGCGGTCGGCTTCCTCTTCGCTCTTGAAGTAGTCGCCCATGTGCGGCAGGGCGAGCAGTTCCATGCTCATGCTGGCGACCTCGCAGAACTCCATCGGCGCGTGCCGCAGGAACGTGAGCGGCTCGTCCATCACCGCGAGCGTGTGAAAGGCGTGGCCCCCCTCGTGCAGAAGCGTCTCCACGTCGCGTTGCAACCCGGCGGCGTTCATGAAGATGAAGGGGATGCGCGTCTCCTCCAGGTTGCACTGGTACCCGCCCGGCTGCTTGCCGCGCCGGCTGCCGAGGTCGAGGTTGCCGGCGGTGCGCAGCTTCTCGAAGTCGTCCGCGAGCGCCGGGTCGAGCTTCGCGAACACGCCGCGCGTGGTCTCGACAAACTGATCGATCTGGTCCTCGCTGAACGGCCGCAACGGGTCGCGGCCCTTCGGGTCGACACTCAAATCCCACGGCCGCAGCCTGTCGACGCCGAGGGCGTCGCGACGCTCCTGGTCCATGTCGCGAATGAGCGGCACGACGTGCTTCTCGACCGCGTCGGCGTAGGCGTTGCAGTCCTCGGGCGTGTAGTCGAAGCGCTTGAGCCGCTTGAACTGGTAGTCGCGGTAGTTGGCAAAGCCGGCGTTGACGGCGATCTGCTGGCGAATCGGCAACACCTCGTCGAAGAGGGCGTCGATCGTCTCGCGATCCTCCAATCGCCGCTGGGCCGTGGCGCGCCAGGCTTCCTCACGGGTCTCGCGGTCCGTTTCCTCGAGGAACCGGGCCATCTGCTGCATCGTGTAGGTTTCGCCGCGAAAGTCGACGCTCATCTCGCCGCTGATCTCGTCGTATTTCGTGACGATCTTGGTGATCTGCGTTTCGAGATCGACGTTCTCCTCGCGGAAGAGCTCGACGTCCGCCTGCCAGTGCTTTTTAAGCTGCTCGTAGCGCGGGCCGGTCAGCTCGTCGGCCTGCTGCTGGGCGAGGAACTTCTTTTGCAGCTCGAACATAACCGGCTTGAGCTTGGGCTCGATGTTCTCCACGAAATCGAGGTAGGCGGCCTTGATGTCGCCGTTGTTGGTGAAGCACGAGCGGTCGATGTACCGTCGGCTGCCATACTCGTCGACGACGGCCGACAACTCGCTTAGATCGAGCAGCCACGCCTCGAGCTCTTCCTTTGTGTTGATCTCGCGCGATTGGAGCTGTTCGAGGTACGGGCTGATCTTCTCCCACTGGTCGGGCACGAAGTCGCCCGGCAGGAACGTGCGGCGCGACGAAGCGTCGGCAACGGCGGCGGGAACGGCCTTGGGATCGGGAGCGGTCGGGGCGGTCGGCATGGGGAAAGGGTAGGCCATTCCGGACGGATGACGACGGCGCGTAGAATCGACCCATGCCCGCGACCGCGACGGAGCCAGTGCAGGAGGATCACCCCTCGCTCGACGAGCGCGCCGTGCGCGTCGAAGCCAAGCGGTCGGGCCTGACGCCCGCGGGGGAGCCGCCGCCGGCGACGTGGGTCGACCGCGTTGAGGCCTTTCTCAGCCGGCTGAGCACGCGCGACAACTTCTGGCATCGCATCTTCAGCCTGCTCTTTTTGCCGCTGGCCTTCTGGTCGGGCATCCGCATGAAGCGTCGCGGGCTCGACCGCGTGGAGGAGGACGGCACGAGCAGCTTCACGGCCATCCTGCCGTTCAAGAAGTTCAACAAGAACTGGTACAACGCCATGGCCGGTGCGAGCCTGCTGGCCAACACCGAAATCGCCGCGGGCATGTACGTCTTCGGTGAAGCGGGCGGCGACTACACGGTCGTCTGCAAGAACCTGAACTACACGTTCCTCCGCCCATGCCTGGGCCCGGCGGTCTACCGGATGACGCCGGGCGAGGCGATCAAGCCGCTCGTCGAGGCCGGCAGCGAGTTCAACATCAGCCTCGACGTGGACGTTCGCCAACTGTCGATGAAGGCCGGCGACCGCGAGAAGCGCGTGGGCCGGGCGGAGATCACGTTTCACGTCACGCCCAAGCAGCAGGCGAAGCAGCGCAAGCAGAAGCTGAAAATCCGCGAGAAGCAGAAGGCGAAGCTGAGGGACGCATAAGGACGACTACTGGCCCCTCAGCGAGCGTTGAACGAGTTGATGTACATCGAGCTTGATCCGGCGATCGCTGACCCCGCCCGCCCGCGGGATCATTGTCATCAACCACTTCGGGTCGAACTCCGGAAGCAACTCGCTCGACGCGGCGTCCGCGTACCCGCCGTCGCGCAGGCGGCGAAACTGGAGTTGCCCGTCTTTCCACCGCCAAATTTCGCGGACGCCGATCACGGCGTAGATCGGCTCCTTGTCGATGCTGCCGCTCGACAAATCAACTTCGATCGCAAGGTCCGGCGGGACTGATTCGTCCAAGTCCGCGATCTCGCCGTTCTCGTCCATCCCGGTCAAGTAGTAACACTCGTCCGGCTCGAGTCCCCGGTTCGCAAATTCGCGCTTGAACGTCGTGCTGCCGGCGTTGATGTAGTCCCTCCCCAACTCATCAGCCAACGCTTCAATCGTCAGGCGAAGAACCTTCTTTGTCTGCTCGTGAGTCATCCCCGGCATCTCGATCTCCAACAGTCCGTTGTCGTAGGTCAGGCGCGGCCCGTCGAGTTCGTCGCGAAGGCGCAGGTACGTGTCCCACGAGATGTTCGAAAGCACCACTCGCTCGGAGTCTGGTGTGACTTGAACGGACATTCCCGCCGATGGGCCCGGTTGGGGAGTCGAGGCCGCGGGAGGCGGTGAAGGGGGGGCGGCGATGGACATCGCGGGAAATTGTATCAGTATCACGCAACCGCGGTCGGCGTCAGGCGAGTGTTTGGCGGTCCCGGCTAAGATCAAGCGTGACCGCCCCGACCCGCGTCTCGACCCGCGCCGCCCTCGGCTGGGGCGTCTACGTCGCCGTCTCGTGGACGTGGGTGATCGGCATGTTCCTGCCGGTGCTGCTCGTGCGCGATTTCGGCCTGCTGGGCTGGGCTGCCTTCGCCGTGCCGAACGTGATCGGGGCGGCGGCGGTGGGGTTCGTGATGAAGTCGCCGCGGCAGTCGGCGGAGGTGACGGTGCGGCACGCCAAGGCGTTCGGAGCGTTCACCGTCGTCACGATCGCGATGCAGGCGTTCACGCTCGCGTGGCTGGCGACCCGGCTGGTTGGGCCAATCGCGGGCGTGGTCGTGCCGACGGTCGCGGTGCTGCTGGCGACGCTCGGCCGGCGGGTGCCGGTGGCAATCCAGTTGATGCTGGCCGGCGTCGTCTGGCTGATCTCCGCGACGATCGGCGTGGCCGTACACGGATGGCTGTCGGTGCCAACGATTGGTGAGATCGATGGCCCTGACCTCGCGGGGCTGGCGGTTGTCTGCACGCTCGGCTTCCTGACGTGCCCGTTCCTCGACGTGACCTTGCAGTTTGCGCGGCAGGCCACCGGCGATCGCAGCCGCCTCGCCTTCGGCTTCGGCTTCGGCGGCTTCTTCCTCGCGATGATCGCCCTCACGCTCGGTTACGCCACGCTGTTGCCGGGCCTGATGCGGGCGGAGTTCGACGGGGCCGAGCAACTCGTCGCGGCCCTGCTCGTGGCGCACCTCGCTACGCAGGTCACGTTCACCATGACGGCCCACCTGTCGGCCATTGAGCGACTCAGCCTGTTCACGGGCGAGACCGGCATCCGACCGGCCTGGACGTGGACCGTGGCCATGCTGGTCCTAGCGGCCTTCGGCGTCGTGCTCGGCGCGGAGCTTCGGTGGACGAACTTCGACGGCAGCCAACTCACCGGCGGTTTCGCGACGCGCGAGTTGCTCGGCTACACGCCGGGCGAGCTCGTTTACCGCGGCTTTCTCGGCTTCTTCGGCCTGATCTTCCCGACGTACGTGCTGGTCGTGATGGTTGCGCGACGAAGCATGCGCGCGTGCGCGTTGGTCATCGCCGTCGCCGCGCCGTTCATGGCGGTCGCGTTCTTCGGCGGCCCGAGCGGCTGGACGATGGGCTGGGCCATTGCGGGCGGCGCGGTGCTGGTGGTGCCGCTGGCGTTCAGGAAGCAGGGCGTTTGATCGTGTTCGCTCGATCAAGTGCCCAAGCCGCGTCGTCGGGCGACAACGGCGGGTCGATCCTTGCAGCGTTGCGGTAGATCCATCGGTCGTACCGTTTACGATCGTGCACCTCGTGTAGTGCGGCCATCAGGTTCAGGGAGACATCATCTACCTGCGGGTCAAGCGGCACCGGGACCGTCGGTAGCGGGTCGCGGAGCCGGATCGGCCAGACATCGACCCGTGGCGCGTCGGCGGCGCGTGCGACGCTCACGCAGTAATCGCCCGGCGGTGGGTTGGCGAACGGCATGCGTCCGCCCTTGCGCAGCAGGTCAATTTCGACCAGGTTCACCCCCTCGTTGACGAGGCGCGTGCGCTTCAAGCTGTAGGCGCTGAAGTTGCTCCCGCCGACCTTGTTCGACGGGCTCAGGTGCTCGATCACGGTCACGATGCGACGTGATTGCACGTCGTGCACGTTGGTCGAGTAGTGGCGTTCTTCCTGCACGTCGGGAATCGCCGTGTGCCAAACCGCCGGGTCGGCGACGGCGCTCGCGGCGGTTGGTCGTGACAACGGCGGACCTTCCGGCTCCTCGCCAAGACCAACGTCTGCCCGCCACGTCAATAGGCGTTCTTCAGCGCTTGGCTCGTGGAGAATCAGCGTGACCTCCGTTTTGGCGTAGTAGCCGTCCGGGAGCACCTCCGCCAGTTGGTCCTCGAGCGCGCCCACGTAGTTCGCGTGGAACGTCTGCCAAGCGTCGGCCGACTCGAGAAACGGGTTCATTCCGGGGAAGGGCGACGGCATGACACCCATTCTACCGGCTAAAACTTCCGGTCCAGCAGCCGGTATCCCACGGCCTCGGCGACGTGCAGTTGGCTCACGTCAACCGATCCCTCCACGTCCGCGATGGTCCGGGCGACGCGGCGGACCTTGTCGTAAGCGCGGGCGGAGAGGCCCAGTTCCTCCATCGCCTGCTTGAGCACGAGCAGGGCATCGCCGCTGAGGGGAACGTGCTGGTTGAGCGCCTTGCTCTGCATCCGGCTGTTGATCATCGCCGCGTCGCTGAAGCGCTGCAACTGTCGCTCGCGGGCGGCGGCGACCTGCTGACGCATGGTGGAACTGTTCGTGCCGGTCGCGCGTTGGCTCATCTCGCCGTAGCCGACCTTGGGCACCTCGACGTGCAGGTCGATGCGGTCCAGCAGCGGGCCGCTCAGGCGGGCGAGGTACTTGTTTTCCTTACCGTCGGGCTCATTTCCGCCGCGATGGCTCGGGTTCATCGCGGCGACGAGCATGAAGTCGGCGGGGAACCGCGTGCTGCCGTGGACGCGGCTGACGGTGATCTCGCCCCCCTCCAACGGCTCACGCAGCATGTCGAGCACGTTGCGGCCGAACTCCGGGAGTTCGTCGAGGAACAGAATGCCGTTGTGCGCCAGCGAGCACTCGCCCGGCCTGGGCACGCTGCCGCCGCCGACGAGCGCCTGGGCCGTGGCCGAGTGGTGCGGCGTGCGGACGGGGCGGCGGTCGAGCAGGCTCACGTTCGGCGGGAGCAGGCCCAACGCGCTGTAGACCTGCGTCGTCTCGAGCGCCTCGCGTCGGCTCAGCGGCGGGAGGATCGATCCCATTCGCCGCGCGAGCATCGTCTTGCCCGTGCCCGGCGGGCCGATCATGCAGAGGTTGTGCCCGCCGGCGCAGGCGACGACCACCGCGCGCTTCACCGCCTCCTGCCCGCGCACGTCGGCGAAGTCGAGGTCGCTTGCCGTCGCACTCTCGGCGTACGGCTCGTCCTCCAACTCAAATGGCGTCGGGGCATTCTCCTCGTCGTTCAGGAACGCCACCGCCTGCACGAGCGATCGCACTGGAACGACCTCGACACCCTCCACGACGGCCGCCTCGCGGGCGTTGTCGAGCGGCAGGATCACGCCGGCCATACCTCGGTCGCGGGCCAACATCGCCATGCTCAGTCCGCCCTTGATCTTGCGGACGCCGCCGTCGAGGGCGAGTTCGCCAGCGATAAGGTATCTTTTATGGCGGTCGCCGAGCACGCTGCCGGTGCAGAGCATCAAGCCGATGCTGATCGGCAGGTCGAGGGCGGCCGCGTCCTTCTTCAAATCGGCCGGGGCAAGATTCACGAGCACGCGGCCCTGCGGCACGGGGTGGCCGCTGTTCTGAATCGCGCGGCGGGTGCGCTCGACGCTCTCCTTCGTCGCCGCCTGCGCAAGTCCGACGAGCACGGTGATGTACTTGCCGCGGTTGGTTGCGTCGACCTCGACCTCGCAGCCAACGGCCTGAATCCCTTGCAGCACGCACGTTTGCACCCTCGCCAATGCCATCGTGCGAGCAGGCTACCGGCAACCGCGGGCGCGGGCGAACTTCACGCCGGTAGGCGCGAGGGGCGACGCCGCTCGACCTCCAGGAGCGTGAGCGGCTCGACCTCGCCGCGCTCGACAGCCGACCGCAGGGCCTCGCTCGTCAGCACGTCCACATCCGCCTGCCGCTCGGCGGCCGTCTTGCCAGGTGGGTCGTCGGAGGCCTCGATAACAAGCGCCCGATCAAACGGCGTCGCGTAGGCCGCATGAAAGACCGCGACGGCTGGTCCTTCTGCCAAATCGTTCACGAAGCGACCGAGATCGTGGCTGCCATCGGGCTGGCGGTGGCGCTCGTGCGTCATCGACAGCGGCTGGAACTGCGCGTAAAAGAGGCCGTTGTCGTTGGCCCAGCCGTGCAACGCGGGGGCGATGGCCTTGCTGGTCCACTGGAAGTCCATGTGCTCGTCCACGTAATCGGGATCGATGCCCGCCTCGCGCAGCCGGGCGAGCTGCGCGTCGGCCTCGATCAGCAACTCGTCGATCGCGATGCCGCCGCGGTCGTACAGCACGTGCGGCGTCGACGTGAGCAGCCCATGCTCGTCCACGAGCGACGGCACACGCCCAGCCGGGGCGGCGGGCGTCCATCGCAGGCCGCGCCACTCGCAGTTGAGCATCAGGTGCAGGCCGATATTCACCGCATCGCCGCGTTCACGCTTGGCTTCCGCAATGCCGCCGATCGTGTCGTCGAACGACTCGCCGCAGACCATCACGGCCGCGTTCTTGACGATGCCGCCGCGCAGCAGGTCCGCCTGCGCCAACCCGTGGCCCGGCGTGGAGCAGGCGTCGTCGAGGCGAAAGGCGATCTGCTTGGGCATGGCGGAGCTTAACGCATGCCGAAAGCCCCGTTCGGTTTTTAGCCGCCCGCGGGAGCGGGCGCTTCTGCCGCTGGTGACGGAAGCGCCCGCTTCCGCGGGCGGCTAAAACCGGAGCAGGATCGGGACGTTGGCGGAGGGCTCAGTCGTGATCGTCCGGCACGCCGATGCCGCAGCCCATCAGGCCGTTGCCGTGCGCGGCGAGGGTGCGGGCGACGCCGTCGAAATGACCCTTGCGCTCCTCGCGCGGCAGCAGCGCGGCGCACGGCGTGCCGAAGCGCGGCTGGGCGAACGGCAGGTGCGAGTCGCCGCGAGCAAGGATGTGGCTGCGGTTCGAGCCGTGGTCGATGTCCGTGATTCCGCCGTCGCCGCCAACCGATGCCTCGTTCCCCTCGTCGTCGCGCTTGTACCCCAGATCGTTGCCCCACTGGGTGTAGCTGCGGGCGTTGCAGTAGTGCCCGACGAACGCCCGGCGGAAGCGGTCGGTCGTCACGTTCGACTTGCTGCGATGGATGATGTGGCCGTTGAAGAAAACCACGTCCCCCTTCTTCGCCGGCACGAGAATCTGATCGTAACCGTCGGCAATGCCCGACAGGGTGTTGGCGTCGTCCTCGGGATCGCTGGCGCCGACGGTGTGGGTCAGATCCTTCAGCATGCGGTCGCCGAAGCCGTAGGTGTTGTCGCCGGGGCAGGGCGGGTAGACGGGCCCGCTGTTGCTCCCCTTGGCCATCCAGAGCGCCCCGTTGTACTCGTCGGCGTCATCAATGGCGATCCAGGCGCCGCAGAGGGTGTCGGGGTGCGTGGGAATGTAGTAGCTGTCCTGGTGCCACCCCTGGCCGACCTTGCCGGGCGGCTTGAGGAAGAGCATGGTTTGCAGCGCCAGCACGTCCGGGCCGATGATCGCCTCGAGCACGTCGAGCACGCGCGGGTGGAGCAGGAAGCGCTCGTGCAGCGGCAGGTGCCGGTGGAGCATGTGAATGCGCAGGAACAGCGCCGCCTTCTCCGCATCGCTCAGGCCCTCGGGCGGGCGGAAGAGGTGGCGGACGGTGTCGAGCTCCGATCCGCCGTGCCGGCTGCCGCCCTGCCCGCGCGGGTCGGTTTCGCCCATCTCCCGCTGCTCGGGCAGCTTGCCGGCCATCAGATCCTTCGTGTGGCGATCGAGCTCGTCCACGTCCTCCGTCGGGACAAGGCCGCGCACGACGAGGTAGCCCTCGCGGCGGAAGAAGGCGTACTCGTCGGTCGTCACCTCGCGCCGCTCGTAGCGCGGGCCGTCGACGGCGGAGTGGTCGTGCAGGAAGGCCTCGGGGTCGGCGACGGGATCGGTGCGGCGCACGCCCGGCGGATTGGCGGTGGTCATGCGTCGGATTGTGCGGCAGCCACGCGGTTGGGGCGAGGCGTGTTGTTTGCCAAGTCATGCCCGCCATTGACCTCGCGCCAATGCCGGTGCAGTCGCGGCAGCGGCGGCGTGACGCCGCGGCGGGCGCCATCGCGCACGGCCGTCGGGCTCCGGCCGAACTGCTCCTTGAACCGGCGCGAGAAGTGAAAGCCGCTGGCAAACCCGCACGCGCGGGCGACGCGGCCCACCGGCTCGTTGCTCCGCGTGAGCATCGCCAGCGCGCGGTCGAGTCGGTGCGCCCGCACGAACCCCAGCGGTGACCGGCCCGTCGCGCGGCGAAAGGCGCGGCAGAGGTAGGCCGGCGTCACGCAGGCGGCGTCGGCGAGTGCGGCGAGCGTGATCGTCGCCGACGGATCGGCCTCCAGGCGCGCCAGCGCGAACGCCGTCGCCGCACGCACCGGCTCGGGCCACGCCGGCTCGGGCAGCGGCCCCGCGTCGAGCAAATCGACGGCGAACGTCAGCAACAGGTGCCGAGTCGTTGCCAGCAGCGCCGCATCCCGCACGGGAGACGAAGGCTGCGCCACCAGCGTGCGCGCGTGGCGAAACAGGGGCCGCCACACGTCGGCGTCGTCCAGTGCCCGCACCCACGGCAGAGCCGCCGTCGAATGCGCAGACAATCCCGGCAGGTCGAAGTGGACGTAGGCGTGCCGCGACTGCAACAGCGGGTCCCAGTCGAATGCGTCTGTCGCACCCTCGGGCGTCGGGCGGCACAAGACAACCGTCGCCTGCGGCACGTTCCACCAGCGGTCGCACCAGCGGTAGCGGGCGCCGCCCTCGAGCATCAGAACGAACTCCCAATCGGCCATGGAACGCGGGCCGAAGGTGGCGCCCGGCGGGTTGCTCGCGACGCCCAGCGCGCGGGGCAGCGTGATGGCGGCGGTTCGGCCGAGATCGCGGAGCAGTCGTGCGTCGGCGGCCACGCGGCGAGTATGGCCGGCGCGGCGGGTCGGTACAATGCCCGCCCTTGTCGGCCAACGCCCTGCAACCTCGCGTGCGACTTGGCCTGATCGGCTTAGGCTCGATGGGCCGCCGCCACCTCGCCAACGCGCTCGCCGACGACGCGATCGAACTCACGGCCGTCTGCGATCGCGACGCAAACGTCGTCGAACGTGTCGCGCGCGAGCACGGCGTCGCCGGGTTCGCCCAATCTGACGCGATGCTCGTCAGCGGACTCTGCGAGGCGTTGCTGATCGCCACGCCGCACCCGCGGCATGTTGTCTTCGCCCAGCCCGCGCTCGAAGCGGGGATTCACGTGCTGCTGGAAAAGCCCGTGGCCGTCAGCGTCGAGGGGGCGAGGCGGCTGAACGGTGCGTTCGCGTCGGCCCGACAGCGGCACCCGAATCTTGTGCTGTCGGCGATGTTCCAGCAACGGCTGATGCCGATCTGGCAACGGCTCAAGGGGATGGTCGACGCCGGCGAACTCGGGCGGCTGTCGCGGGTGAGCTGGATCGTGACCGACTGGATTCGCTCCAACGCCTACTACGCCGCCGCCGGCTGGCGCGGGACGTGGAAGGGCGAGGGCGGCGGCGTGCTGATGAACCAGGCGCCGCACAACCTCGACCTGCTCCTGTGGCTCACCGGGCTGACGCCGGCGGCGGTGACGGCAACGCTCGGGCAAGGCAAGTGGCACCCGATCGAAACGGAGGACGATGTCCACGCGATAATTGAGTTCCAGCCGGTCAATGGCGGTCCGGCGGCAATCGGGCAGTTCGTCACCAGCACGGGCGAGGCGCCCGGCGTCAACCGGCTGGAGCTGGTCGGCGACCGCGCGACCGTCCTCGCCGAAGAGGGCCGCCTGCGCGTGCGCCGGCTGCGCGAGTCGACCGCCGACGCCATCGCCACCGGCGAGCCGCGCCTGCGCACTGTGCCCTGCGACGAAGAAACGATCGCCGTCGGCGAGCCGTCGAGCACCACGTTCGCCGATCAGGAGCCGTACCGCCGCGCGGTACTGCACGATTTCGCCCTCGCCATCCGCAACGGCCGTGCGCCGGCGATCGATGGCACGGACGGCGTCAAGTCGCTCGAACTGGCCAACGCGACCATCCTCAGTGGCTTCTCGAGACGTCGCATCCCGCTCCCGCTGGAGACGGAGGAGTACCAGCGCTTCCTCGAAGCGAAGATGGGCGTCTCCTTCGGCGAGTTGTAAGGGCGCTACGCCGCCACGCGCCGCCGGCCGCGGTCGGCGGCGACGTGGGCGAGACGATCGCACAGGGCGCTGAAGCCGATCCCCGCGTGGCGGGCGGCATCCGGAAGCAGCGAGCGGCCGGTGAAGCCGGGCATTGTGTTGATTTCCAGCAGAAATGGCCTGCCGTCGGCGTCGAGCATCACGTCGACGCGCGACAGGTCGCGGCAGCCGATCGTGCGATGCGCCTCAAGGCAAAGCGCCTGAAGGTCGCGCGCGGCGGCGGGGGACAACTCCGGCGGCAGGTCGAAGCGATGCGCCGAGGCGGCCTGGCCGTCACTGTACTTGGCCTTGTAGTCGAACCAGCCCGCGGCGGTGCCGGCCGAGTCGATCCAGATCGGCGGCAGCGGCTCGTCGAACAGGATGCCCACCGTCATCTCGTGACCCGGCACCAACTGCTCGACCAGCGCTTCGCCGTACTTGGCAAGCAGGTAGTCGACCGGCTCGCGCACGTCGGCCTCGCCTTCCGCGATCGTCGGGCGCAGGAAGACGTCGATGCTGCTGCCGCCGGTCGCGGCCTTCACGACGCAGGGCCCCGGCACGCGCTCCAAGCCCGGCCGGGTGACGTGGCGAAACGCCGGCGTCGGCAACCCGGCCGCCTGCCAGGCGAGCTTCGTGGCGACCTTGCTCATGCCCACCGCCGCCGCAACCGAGTCGCTGCCGACGAAGTTCAGACCCCGCGTTTCGAGTTCGGCCTGCAACGGCCCGCCCTCGCCCCAAGCACCGTGCATCGCGGGGAACACCACGTCGCACGGCAAGTCGAGCGCCGACAGGTCGTCGGGCGTGGCGTCGGCGAGATGAACGGTGTGGCCCGCGTCGATGAGCCCCGCCGCAACGGCGCGGCCGCTGGTCAGGCTGACCTCGCGCTCGGGATCGGGGCCGCCGGCAAGAACGGTGATGTGCATGGGTGGAGTCCTTTCCACAGGCATCGGCGAACATCTTGAACGCCGTTGATGTCGATTGTTACGGCCAACGCTTCACTTCGGTTTCCAGGTCCACGCCGTGGCTCTCCTTCACGCGGCGGCGCACCTCGGCGACGACGGCGTCGACGTCGGCGCTGGTGCAGCCGGGGTGGGCGATCAGGAAGTTCGCGTGCTTGTCGCTCACCTCGGCATTGCCGATTCGCAGGCCCTTGCAGCCGGCGAGGTCGATCACACTGCCGGCGCTCATGCCGCGTGGGTTCTTGAACATGCACCCGGCGCTCTTGGCGTTCAGCGGCTGCGTGTTGCGCTTGTACATCCAGATCTCCTTCGTCCGCTTCGCGCAGGCGTCGGGATCGTCCTCCGCCAGATCGAGCGTGGCCGACAGGATGTAAGGAGCGACGATGTTGCTGCGCCGGTACTCGAAGAGCAGGTCGTCGCGCTCGCGGGTGAAGATGGTTCCGCCAGCGTCCATCACGGTCACGCTCGCGACGCTGCCGCCGATGTCGCCGAACTTGCCGCCGGCGTTCATGCGCAGCGCCCCGCCGATCGTGCCGGGGATGCCGGCCATGCACTCGAAGCCCGTCACGCCCTCGCGGCAGAGCTTTAGCAGCAGCTTCTGGATGTCCGCGCCCGCGCCGACGGTGACGGTTGCCGTGCCGTGGCCGTCGCGGTCAATCTTCACGGTGCGCCAGGCGTCGCCCGCGAGTTTGACGACGCAGCCGGGCACGCCGTCGTCGCTCACGAGCAGGTTGGCACCCAGGCCCAGCACGTAGGACCGGGTGCCGGTCTGCTCGCAGCGCCGGGCGAGGGACTGCAAGTCCCCGACGGTCGGCGGCGTTGCGAAGAGCGCGGCCGGGCCGCCGACGCGATACCAGGTGTGCCGCGCCAGCGGGTAGTCGCGCTCGACGAACTCGAACTCGTCGAACGCGGAGACATCGGGTTGTTCGGCGACTGCGGGCATGCGAAACGTTAGCGAAGGAGGATTCGGCCGATCTGCCAGACGTTGCCGGCGCCCATCGTGACGACAAGGTCGCCGTCGCGGAGTTCGGCACGCACGCGGTCGGCGAGGCGATCGAAGGTCGGCACGTGCTCGGCGTGCCCGCCGGCGGCGCGGATGCGGTCGGCAAGCTGGCCGCTGTTGACGAAGCGCTGGTCGTCGACCGAGTCGCGCACGCTGTAGATGTCAGGCAGGAAGACGAGGTCAGCCGCCGCAAAGCTCGTGGCGAAGTCGTCGAGCAGGTGGCGCGTCCGGCTCGCCTGGTGCGGCTGGAAGATGCAGATCAGTCGCGACGGGCTGTAGCGATCGCGCAGCGCCGACAGCGACATGCGGATTTCCGTCGGGTGGTGACCGTAGTCGTCGACGACGGTGACGGCGGGGGTGTCGACCGTGCCGACAAGGGTTTGGCGACGGTCGACGCCGCGAAAGTCGCTGACGGCGTCGGCGGCCTGCTTGACGTCTGCGCCGGCCAGCGTTGCGGCAGCGACGGCCATGGCGGCGTTCATCAGGTTGTGCTGCCCCGGCACGCTCAGCCGCAGCGTCGCCGCCTGCCGCCCCTCGTGCAGCAGGTGGCCGACCGGGCAGCCGTTGGACAGGCCCGCCGGCACGAGCGTCCACTCGCACCCAAGCGTCTTGCCGACCCGCTCCACACGCTCGCCGAACTGCTCGTGCAGCCGATGGCTGTGCGGGCAATCGCCGTTGATGACCAGGCGGCCCTCGCTCGGCAGGCGATCGCCGAAGGCGCAGAAGGCGTCGACAATCTCGTCGATGCCGCCGGGGTACGTGTCGAGGTGATCCGCCTCGATGTTCGTCACCACCGCGACGGTGGGCGAAAGGCTGAGGAACGAGCGGTTGTATTCACATGCCTCCGCGACGAACGACTGCCCGCCGCCGCTGCGCGATCCGCCGCCGAGCTGCGGGCTGGTGCCGCCGACCACGAAGCTCGGGTCGAGCCCGCACCGCAAGAGGGCGTAGGCGAGCATTGAACTGGTCGTCGTCTTGCCGTGCGTGCCGGCGACGGCGATGCCAAACCGCTCGGCCATCACCTCGCCGAGCAGGCGCGCGTAAAGGCTGGTGTCGATCCCGAGTGTTTGAGCGGCGACGAGTTCGGCATTGTCGCTCGGCGCGGCGGCGGTGCGGACGACCAGGTCGACGTCGGCGGTCAGCAGCGCGCCATCCTGCGTTTGGCTGATGGCGCAGCCTCGGTCGGCGAGGCGGGCGGTGATGTCGCTGGGCTGCGGGTCCGAGCCGCTGACGCTGGCGCCGGCGTCGAGGAGCATGTGGGCCAAACCGCTCATGCCGACCCCGCCGATGCCCACGAAATGCACCCGCAAACCGGCGAACCGGCTGCGCCGCGCGGCCGGAGAATCCGTGGCCATCGACGGCGGGGGCGCGACCATCGTCCGTGATGGCGCAAGGGCTGACATGGGCATGCAACGTAGTATTCGCCGCGGGCGGTCGCAAGTTCGCGGCCGGGCCCGTTTTGATCCCCGGTCTTCCCACACGCCCCCATAGCCGCGACCCACCGGGTCGCGGTTTGGCTACGGGTCGCCCTCGTCAAGCCACGTCAGCAGTTCGTCGGCAACCGCCTCGGCGGCGTGGGGAAGGGCGGCCGCCTTAGCGGAGGTGGACATGCGGGCCCGGCGGTCGGCGTCGAACAGCAACCCCTCCAACGCCGGCACAAGCGCGGCGGCGTTCTTCCTGGCGTCCTTCTGATCGTCGAGCAGATCGGCCGCCCCGGCGTCGACGAGCGCTTGGGCGTTGTGGCGCTGGTGCATGTCCTTGTGGAACGGGTAGGGCATCAGGATCGACGGCACGCCGCACGCGAGCAACTCGGCGCACGAGCCCGCCCCCGCGCGGCTGACGGCCATGTCGGCGACGGCCCACACATCGGCCATGTCGGGCGTGAAGTCGACCACGCGCACGCGCTCGGCCAGCGGCGTTGCCCGCCAGGCGGCACGAACGGCGTCGGCGTGCTCGCGTCCCGCCAAGTGCAGGATCTGCCACCCACGCAGCGCCGCCGACTGTGAGCCGGCGGCAAGAGATTTCATCGCCTCGAGCACGCCCTCGTTCACCGTTCGGGCCCCCTGGCTTGCGCCGGTGACGACGAGCGTGCTGAGCTTCGCGTCAAGCCCCAGCCGCCGGGCGGCGTCGGCGGGATCAGGCAGGGCCAGCAACTCTGATCGCAGGGGACAGCCGACCACGACGCACCGCTCGCGATGCTCCGCCGGCACGTGGTCGAGCGTCTGCTCGAATCCGCAGAAGACGCGGCGACACTGGGGCATTAGGAAGACGTTCGCCTTGCCAGGCACGACGTCGGGGTTGAGAATGCCCGCCGGCAGGCCGAACTTCTTGCCGGCCATCTTCACCGCCGCCCCCGCCGCGTAGCCGCCCAAACCCAGGACGGCCCTGGGTTTGCTGCCGAGCATCAGCTTCTTAAGCTGATCGTTCGTCGCCCGCCAGCTTTGCCAGAAGCGAAGCAGCCCGCCGACGCTGCGACTGGGCGGCACAATCGGCTGCGGCGTCCAGTCGAAGCCGGTGGGCTCGAGGATGACCCGGTCGATCTCCTTTTCCGTGCAGGCGAAGAGCGGCGTGACGTCGGGCCGCTTCTCCACGAGGCGGCGGGCCACGGCGATGCCGGGATACAGGTGCCCGCCGCTGCCGCCACCGGCGAGCAGGACCACGGGGCCGGAGGATGCGTCGACGTCGGGCAAGCGCGTACGGGATCAACTTTCGTCGCGCGCGTCAACGTCGGGCGCGTCTTCGCCGTCGATCCACTCGTCCACCGCCGGCAAAGGAGTCGGCTCGTTGCGGCAGACGCTGTAGAGCAGGCCGAGCATGAAGGCAGTCGTCACCAGTCCGCTCCCGCCGGCGCTGACCAGCGGCAGGGCCATGCCCTTGGTCGGGACGCTGGCGGTTGCGACGGCGATGTTGATGCTCGCCTGAAGGCCCAGCGTCGCGACGATGCCGAACGCCAGCAGTCGACCAAATGGGTGCTCGCAACGCCGCGCGCCGCTGTAGCCGACGCCGAGGATGATGAGGTAGGCCAGTCCCAGCACGGCCGCCCCGGCAAGGCCCAATTCCTCGCAGATGACTGCAAAGATAAAGTCGGTGGTATCTTCCGGCAGGTAGCCGAGCTTCTGCACGCCGTTGCCCAATCCCTGCCCGAGCCATCCGCCGCCGGCGAAGCTGTACAGGCTTTGGATGACGTGATAGCCGTCGGTCTCGGGCACGTCCCACGGGTTCAGGAACGACGTGATCCGCCGCCAGCGGTAGGGCTCGCTGTAGACGAACGCGAACGCGGCCAACAGCGCCGGCGGGACGGCGACGGCCAAATGCTTGGCCTTGGTCGGCCCGGCGGCCATCAGGCAGAAGCTGGCCGTCGCGATGAGGGCGGCCGTGCCGAAGTCTTCGATCACCACGACTAGGCACATCCCGCCGACGACGCCGCACGTCGGCAGGAAGCCGCGCAGCAGGTCGCCCGCCTCCGGCCGCGACAGGCGCCAGGCGAGGAAGGCGATCGTGCCCCACTTCGCCAACTCGCTCGGCTGGAGCGTGAGCGGGCCAAGGGTGATCCAGCGGCGGGCGCCGTTGACGACCGTTCCGACGCCCGGAATCAGCACGAGCATGCAGAGCAACGCCGCCCCGGCCAACGCCCAGAGCACCGGCGCGTTCCGGATCGTCGTGCCCTCGAGCTTGCGTACGTCGAAGCGGCTGGCGGTGATGAACGTCAGCAGCGCCAACGCGGCGTAGAGGGCGTGGCGTGTGCCGCGGCTTGACCAGTTCCACAGGCCCGGCAGGTCCTGCGCGGCCGCGGCGGCATCGGTCGCCCGCACGCCCATCGCGGCGGATTGCACCATGACCACGCCCAGCGCCAGCAGGGCGATCACGCAGAGCACGAGCAGGTCGCGATCGCGCAGGCGGTAGACGGAGTCCGGCACACTTTCAATATCGGACCTGGGCGAGATTCTGCTACACTACTTGCATGACTGCGGAAGAAGTTGTTGATTTGATCCGAGGCGCCCCGCCGTTCCAACCGTTTGAGCTGCACCTCTCCGACAACCGCTCCTACGTCATCGAGCACCCGGAGTTTGCTGCGCTTACCGGGGATCGCAAGACGCTCATCATCTCGA
Source organism: Tepidisphaeraceae bacterium (assembly GCA_965214125.1). Classification (GTDB taxonomy): domain Bacteria; phylum Planctomycetota; class Phycisphaerae; order Tepidisphaerales; family Tepidisphaeraceae; genus CBDCBA01. Next base: position 31,936 of record CBDCBA010000024.1, on the reverse strand, counting down.
TCGACCCGGATGAGGACAACAACTTCCAAACTACGGCGCGGATCGACCTTCGGCACATCGTCAGCGTGACGGAGAACAGCCCGCGTCGGCCCTCTCGACGCCGGAAGAAGGCTGGCTAACGCAGCTTCACCGTCGCCAGCGTCAGGACGGCCAGCATCGCGCCGATCAGCCAGAACCGGACGACCACCTGCGTCTCGCTCCACCCTTTTTTCTGGAAATGGTGGTGCAGCGGCGACATCAGGAAGATCCGCCGCGGCTCGCCGAAAAGGCGGCGGCTGAGCTTGAACCAGCCGACCTGCAAAATCACGCTTCCCGCCTCGGCGACGAAAATACCGCCGAGGATGAACAGGATCAGTTCCTGGCGGATCACCAGCGCCACGTAGCCGATCAGGCCGCCCAGGGCCAGGCTCCCCGTGTCGCCCATGAAGACGCGTGCCGGGTGGCAGTTGAACCACAGGAAACCCAGGCTCGCCCCGAGCATCGCCCCGCACAGCGTCGCGACCGGGCCGACTTGCCGCAGGTGGTGAAACAGCAGGAAGTCGCTCAGCCGCCCGTCGGCGATGATGAGCGTGAGCACGAGCAGGGCGATCGACACCATCGCCACGCACCCGGCGGCCAGGCCGTCGAGGCCGTCGGTCAGGTTCACCGCGTTGCTGCTGCCGACGATCACCAGCACGCTCAAAATCAGGAACGCCGGCAGGTTGAGCTGGATCGACACGCTCTTGAGAAACGGCACGTACAGGGCCGTCGCTTCCGGCAGGCTGGCCGCGTGCCGCCAGGCGAAGAAGCCGAGCACGAGGGCGAGGCCGACCTGAATTGCGAACTTTTCGGCAGATTTGAGCCCCTGCCGCCCCCCCTGGCGCCGGGCGACCGTCAGCTTCAGCCAATCGTCGGTCGCCCCGACGAGCCCAAGCCACAGCAGGCAGACCAGGCCCATCTGCACGTAAAAATTGCCGATGTCCGCGATGAGCAGCGTGGTGCCAGCGATGGCGCTGACGATCAGCAGCCCGCCCATCGTCGGCGTGCCCGTCTTGCTGGCCATGGCGGCGTTGATGTCGGCTTGGTCGAAGTCCGGCCGGTCGCCGATCTTCTGGCGGCGCAGCCAGCGGATGGTCGGCCCACCCAGCAGCATCACGATGCCGAACGCCACCAACACGCCCAGTAGCGCGCCGAACTCGGGGTAGACCAGCACGCGCAGGAAATCGAGCGGGCCGGCCTCGAGCGCGTCGAGATTCTGTTGGATCAGGCGGTAAAGCAGCGGGTTCCTCCCTGAACGGCCGCGTGGCTGGTGGTGAGCGGGACGCTACTCCACGCCCCGCGCGTAGTGGACGAAGACGTCGTCGCGCCGGTAGCCGTGCTTCTCGTAAAGCGCCTGGGCCGCCCGATTGTCGCGGGCGGTGGCGAGCTCGATGCGGGATGCGCCCGTCTCTCGCGCCACCTCGTCGGCCGCCTCGAGCAGCGCGGCCGCCACGCCGCCGTTGCGGTGCTCCTCGTCGACGTACAGGTCGTTCAGCACCCACGCCGGGCTCATCGAGATGCTCGACCACGTCGGGTAGAGCTGCGCGAAGCCAACGATCTTCCCCTCGTCCGTCGCCACGAGCAGGCGCGAGTCGCCGCGGCCGAGCCGGGCTTGCAGGAACGGCTGCGCCCGCTCGGCGCCGCCTTCTTGGCCGTAGAAGGCGCGGTATTCGTTGAAGAGTTCCGCCAACCGCGGCAAATCAGCCGACTTGGCGGGGCGGACGGGAACGGAGGCGGGGTCGGCGTCGGGCATGACGGTGGTCGACAACGTAGCCGCCCCGGAGCGAATTGGAAGCGGCCGTCAACCGGGGCCCGCGAGGATCGCGTCGGCCACGCCTTCCAGCCGGACGCCTCGACTGGCCTTGAGCAGCACGAGGTCGCCGGTGCCGACGAGGTGACTCATGGCCATCCCGGCCTCGCAGACGCTGGCGAAACACCAGGCTTCGGACGACGCGAGCCCCGCCCGCACGGCCGCCGCGGCGAGCGTCGCCGCTTCGGGGCCAACGGTAACTAACCGCTCGACGCCGCACTCGACCACGAGCCGGCCGATCTCGCGGTGGTAGTCATCCGCGGCCGCGCCGAGCTCGAGCATGTCCCCCAGGATCGCCACGCGCCGGCCCTCGTGCGGCAGCGCCGCGAGTGTCCGCAGGGCCGCCCGCATTGAATGGGGGTTCGCGTTGTACGCATCGTGGAGAAGGCGAACGCCCCGCGCCTCAATCGGCTGCATGCGCATCGGCGGCGCTTCACACGCGGCAAGGCCGGCAAGCATCGCCTCCTCCGGCACGCCCAGTCGCCGCGCGACGGCGACGGCGGCGAGCGCGTTGGTCGCGTTGTGCTCGCCGATCAGCGGCACGCGCACGATCGTCCGCCCACCGTTGAGGTGAAACCGCGTGCCGGTGAAGTCCGTCTCGACCTTGCGCGCGAACAGGTTGTTCCGCGGCCCGCGGCCGAAGCGAACCTTCTTCCCCGCGAACGCATTGCACCGGGCGACGAGCCCGGCATCGTCGCCGTTGACGACAAGCAGGCCGTCCCGCCGCATGCCGCCGACGATCGCCGCGTTCTCCGCCCGCACGCCGTCCAGGTCGACGAGTCCTTCGAGGTGCTCCTCGCCGATGCTCGTGATGATCGCGATGTCCGGCTCGGCGATCTCGCTCAGCCGCGCGACCTCGCCGGGGGCGTTCGTGCCGATCTCGACGATCACGTAGTCGTCGCCCCGCTTCGCTGGCAGGAGCGTCAGCGGGACGCCAAGGTCGTTGTTGAAGCTCTTCGGGCTCGCGCTGCCGGTCAAGTGGCCCGAGAGGGCGGCGTGGATCAGCCGCTTCGTCCCTGTCTTCCCGTTACTGCCGGCGACGGCGATAACGGTTGTGTTCGTCAGCGCTCGCCGGTGATGCAGGCCGAGGTCGCCCAGGGCCCGGCGCGTATCGGCGACGACGATCAGCGGCAGGCCCGGCGGCGCGTTGTCGGGCACGCGCGACACGATGGCCGCCGCGGCATCGGAGACTTGGCCGAGCATCGCGTGCGGGTCGAACCGTTCGCCCACAATCGCGACGAACAGATCGCCCGGCCGCACGTGGCGCGTGTCGGTGCAGACGCGCTCGACCGTGCGGTCGGGCAGCTCCCGCGCCCGTCCGCCGACGATTGCACGCACTTCCGCGAGCGGCGTGGCGATCATGCGGCGGGCGTTCCTTGCAGGTCGCGGGCGGCGCGGCGGGCCACGTCGACGTCGTCGAACGCCAGCCGCTGATCGCCGACGATCTGGTAGTTTTCGTGCCCTTTGCCGGCGATCAGCAGCGTGTCGCCCGGCCGGCAATCGGCGACCGCGCGGCGAATCGCGGCGCGGCGATCGGCATCGACGAGCGCGACCCGTCCGTCCGCCAGGCCTTCGACGATGTCGTTGAGGATGCGCTGCGGGTCCTCCGACCGCGGGTTGTCGCTCGTGATGTACAGGTCGTCCGCCCCGCGCTCGGCAACGGCGGCCATCCGCGGGCGCTTGCCGCGGTCGCGATCGCCGCCGCAGCCGAAGACGACGCGCAGCCTGCCCTTGGTGATCGGCCGCAGCGCCTTCAACACGTTGTCGAGCGCGTCATCCGTGTGGGCGTAATCGATGACGATGCTGAACGGTTGCCCCGCGTCGACGCGCTCGAGCCGGCCCGGCGCCGAGGGCGCCCCGGCGAGCGCGGCGGCCAACTGGTGAACGCCCAGCCCGAACGTTTCGCCCGCCAACGCCGCGGCGCACAGGGCGTTTTGCACATTGTGCCGGCCGACGAGGGCCATGCGCACGTTCGCCGTTCCGTCGGGCGTTTTGAGCGTAAAGCGGTTGCCGTCAGCCGTCGTCAGCAGGTCGCTCGCGACATAGTCCGCCTCGCCCGCGTCGCCGCCGACGAGGAAGGTGATCGCCCGCCCACCGCTGTGCTGGAGCATGCGGTCGGCGTAGGCGTCGGCCTTGTTCACGACGGCCGGGGCGTTCTCGGGAAGCGAGCGGAACAGCCGCGACTTGGCCGCGGCGTAGTCGTCCATCGTGCGGTGGTAGTCGAGGTGGTCGCCGCTGAGATTGGTGAACCCGCCGGCCGCGAACGTCACGCCGGCCGACCCCCGGCTCGACAAAGCCCGCTAGAATCGAATACATCCCCGGTGGGAAGCGGTGGTTGCGCGCCAGCAGGAGGTGGTCGCACCCGTCGAGGCGGCGGGTGATGGCGATGATGATGGCGGGCGAGAGGCGCGGGTAGAGGGTGAGGCCGCAGGCGGGGCATTTTTTGGCGCGCTCGTAGCTCAGCGTCTCCAGCGGCGTGGCGCAGCGGGAGCAAAATTGGTTGTCGCCATTCCAGGCCACGATTTGCACCGCGCGCCCGGCAAGGTTGAAGGTCACATCGTCCAGCCGCGGCGCAAGCTGCCGCAGCCCGTCAGCCGCGTAGCCTGCTGGCAGCGGAGCCTCGGCAGCAATTTCGCCGCAGAAGCAATTCGTGTAGCCATCGACGGTGTCGAAATAGCCGAGGAATTGGGTGCGCACCGGCGCCAAGTTTAACGTGGCCGGAGAGTCGACGCAGGGAACGGCGGCGCGCGCTTCGCCAGCTTGGTCGCGCTCCTGCACGAGCAGCTTGCCTTCCTGAAAAAGAAACCAAAGTGCGGGTCGGCCATCAGCGGACGGCTCGACTTTGGGTGGTTGAACGCTGGAGACAAACTGGGCAACGGACAGGGAATCGGTTGAGGTAGAACGGGCGGAAGGGGGCATGAGCAAGCGAGTCTGGGTGGATAGAATTTGGATACAAAGCTGCCGCAATCGTAACGCAAAAGACGGTGGACGCCCGCGCGCTCGCCTACAGTTGACGCTGAGTTTTCAACTTTAGAATCGACTACACAGAAAGGCCCTCATGCAGCAAGCCAACTTAGCCTACCTACCCGGCTTTAACCTCGCGCTCGAGAGCGAGCACGCCCAGGCCGCCACCATTGTGCTCGACCCCGGCGGCACGATGGGCGGCCCACAGAATATTCACGAACACGGTGAGCAGTGGCTCTACGTTGTCGATGGCGGCGGGGAAGTAATTGTGGAGGACGAAGCGGTAACGCTGGTGCCCGGCGTGCTGGTGGTGATCGGCGTGCGCGAGACGCACGAGATTCGCAATTCGGGGCGGGAGACGCTGCGGCTGCTCAATTTTTATGCGCCGCCGGAGGATTTTGGGTCGAGCGGATGACAAGGTGACTGGGTGACAAGGTGACTGGGTGACAAGGTGACAAGGTGACTGGGTGACAAGGTGAAAGACTAGCGGCGAGCCCCGTCGAAGCCAGAGCGGGTCACCCAGTCACCCGGCCATCCACCCGGCCACCTTCCTCCATATAGTGCTCGCCCCAGGCCAGCATCGTCAGCAGCACCGGCTCCAGGCTGCGGCCCGTTTGGGTGAGCGAGTACTCGACCTTGGGCGGCACCTGTGCGTAGACTTCGCGGTGGACGATGCCGTCGCGCTCCAGCTCGCGCAGGTGCTGCGTCAACATGCGGCGCGACACCTGGGGAATCAGCCGCTGGATTTCGCCAAAGCGCAGCGTTGCGCCGAGCAGGTAGTACAGAATCAGCGGCTTCCACTTGCCGCCCAAAATGTCGAGCGTGGCCTCGACGGGGCATTTGAAGTCGGCAGAGATGGGAAGCGGTGCGGGATGGCCTTTTTCAGCAGAAGCGTGGCTCATGGTTACAAATTTGTGCCTATGGTCGGAAAATGTGCGTACTTGAATTGTTGCAGCGCATGCTCTACCCTATCTTAACACTTCAACTTGCGAAGTGCGAAACCGAAAATGAGTAGAGAGCCACAAAATTATGAGCACTCCCAACGCTTCCCGCCGCGTTCTCGTCTACGGCGCGACGGGTTCGCAGAGCAGCCCCGTCGTCCGCCACCTGCTGGACAACGGCCACCTGCCCCACGCGCTGACGCGCCACCCGCAGAAGGCCGAATCGCTGCACCAAGCGGGCGCTAAAATCGTCGAGGGCGACATGGCCGACCGCGAGCGGCTCGTCGAGCTGAGCCGCGAGGTGGACGCGGTCTCGCTGCAAATCCCCTTTGGATTGGACGATCCGATGAGCGCGCCGCAGATGGCGCAAAATGCCATTGATGCGGCCAAAGAAGCCGGCGTCGATCTCATCGTCTGGAACACCAGCGGCCCGCTGCCGCCGGAGCCCATCGGCGACCCGGCCATGGACCTGCGCGTGATGATCGCGGAAATGCTGCGCGAGAGCGGCGTGCCCCACATCATCCTCGCGCCGACGGGCTACATGGAAAATTTTCTCGGCCCGTGGACGGCCCCCTTTGTCGCCAACCAAAACGAGCTGGCCTACCCCAATCCGGAGGCGACATGTGCGTCGGCTGGATTGCGTCGGACGACGTGGGCAAGCTGATGGCGTCGGCGCTGGCGCAGCCGGAATTGGCGGGCCAAACGTTTAACGTCAGCGGGCTGGAAAATGTCGACGGGCCGGAGTTGGCGAAATATTTTTCGGCGGCGTTGGATCGCAAAATCACCTACTGCGCGATGGAGCCGGAGGAGTTTGGCGCGATTCTCAACCAGATTATGCCGGGCATGGGCGACGGCGCGGCGGAAATCTACCGCAAAATGCGCGACAACCCCAACCCGCCCGCCATGTGGCACGACATGCGGCCCGTGCTGGACAAGCTGCCCGTCGAGATGACTTCGATTGAGCAGTGGGTACGTCAACACCGCGCTGCGTTTGAGCCAGCGCAACAACTATAAGCCTCCGTACGGGCACGCCACGGCGTGCCCGTACGCACGCAAAAGGAGCACCATGCAAATCGATCTGTTCCACGACACGGCCTGCCCCTGGTGTCGCATTGGCAAAGCCAACCTTTTAAGCGCGCTGGCGGAGTGGCCGGACGAGCCGGTCAACGTTGCGTACCGGACCTTCTTTCTTAACAACAGCATTCCCGCCGAGGGCTACGACTTTGAGCCTTACATGCTGGCGAAGGGCAACCACCAGATGCCGCTCGAAGGCTTCTTCGACGGCCCCCGTCGTGCCGGTCAAGCGGCGGGGTTGACCTTCAATTTTGAGCAGATCACCAAAGCGCCCAACACCGAGCGCTCGCATCGGCTGATTGCGCTGGCGCCGGACGAGGCGAAGTCGCGGGTGGTCGATGCCGTCTACGACGCCTATTTCGAGCACGCCCGCGACATCGGCGACCTCGACGCGCTCGTCGAGATTGCGACGGTTTGCGGGCTGGACGGCGGCGACATCCGCCAGCTGCTCGCGGGCGACGCAGCGCGCGAGCAGCTGCTGGCCGAGGCGCAGTGGGCGCAGCAAAACGGCATCAGCGGCGTCCCCTTCTTCATCATCGACGGTCGCTACGGCCTGAGCGGTGCGCAGCCGCCCGCCGCCATTCTGAGCGCAATGGAGCAGGCGCAGCAGGCGGAGCGATTGGCAGAACAAGTTTGACGCGAAGCGCGTCGAAACAGAGGTCAGCGGAGGGCTCAAAATTTGTCATTCGCGTGAGAACGGGAATCCATCTGTTGGTCGCGTCTGGCTGCCCGCGTTTGCGCAATGGCGTTAGGCTATTCCAAGAAAATAAATATACCGCGTGGTAGCGTCCCCGGCACGCGCCACACGCGTTTTCGCCCTTCTCGTCGCTTTCGGCGCGTGCCGGGGACGTGGAGGTGGTACATTTAATTTTCTGGATTGGCCTTAAGTTAAGCAAGCTGGTTCCCACGCGGAGCGTGGGAATCCAGCCTGGACGCTCTGCGTCCAGAGGGGACGCGGAGCGTCCGGTAGAGCATTCCACGCAGAGCGTGGAACGAGTAATCCTTAACTTAACGCTATTGCGCGTTTGCGAGCATGACAGACTGCCCACCTTCTACGTGATTATTATTGAAAATTACACCGCGATCAAATAGAAAAACGAAAGAGATAACCCATGAAACTTGCCATTTTTGGCGCATCGGGGCGCACCGGCATTCCGCTGGTGCAGCAGGCGCTGGATGAAGGCCACGAGGTCGTCGCCTTTGTGCGCAGTCCGGAAAAATTGTCCAATCAGCTCGATGCGGCCCACGCCAACCACGAGCGGCTGCACGTCGTCCAGGGCGATGCCATGAAGAAGGAGGATGTCGAGCGCGCGATTCAAGGTGATAACGTGGCCAACGGCCAGCCCGTCGACGCCGTCCTCAGCGCGCTGGGCCACGCCAAGGGCTCGCCGCCCAACGTGCAGACGGTCGCCACCGGCCACGTGGTCAGCGCCATGGGGCAGCACGGCGTTCAGCGGCTGATCAGCCTCTCCGGGGCGGGCGTTCCCGCGCCGCAGGACAAGCCCAAGCTGATCGACCACCTCTTCCGCTTCCTCCTCAACAATTTTCAGAAGGATGTGATCGAGGACGCCAAGGCACATGTCAAGCTGCTGGAAGCGCACCCCAACCTGGAGTGGACCGTCGTGCGCGGCCCGCGGCTGACGGAAGGCCCGAAGACGGGCGACTACCGCGTCGGCTGGGTGGGCGTGGATACGGGCACGCAGGCCGCGCGCGGCAACGTGGCGGATTTTATGCTCAAGCTGGCGAAGAATGATCGGTACGTACACGAGATGCCAGCGATTAGCGACTGATGGCTGTTGGTAACTGGTCATTCGTCATTGGAATTGTTGGTTACCCAATCGTGCCGAGTACGAGACGGCCCATTACTAATTGCCATCTACCAATTACTAATCTTCAAAAGGAGTTTCTATGAAAGCAATGGTTGTCCCCCAATTTGGCGGGCCGGATGTCTTTGAGATGCGCGAGGTGGAGACGCCGTCGCCGGGGCCGAACGAGGTGTTGGTCAAGGTACACGCCAGCTCGATCAACAACGCCGATGCGGGCGTGCGCAGCGGCATGTTTGGTGGCATGATGTCCGCCCCCGTGATTCTCGGCCTCGACGTGAGCGGCGTGATCGAGGAAGTGGGGCCGGGCGTGGGGAACTTCCAGCCCGGCGACGAAGTCTACTACGCCATCGACCTGATGGCGGCTGGCTCGATGCGCGGCGGCGGCAACGCTGAGTACGACGTGCAATCTGCGGATCGCGTGGCGCGCAAGCCGCGGTCGCTTTCGTTTGCCGAAGCGGCGGCGGTTCCCGTGGCGGGCGGCACGGCGTGGGCCGGGCTGATCACCGAGGCCGATCTGCGGCTGGGTGATTCGGTGCTGATCCACGGCGCGGCGGGCGGCGTCGGCAGCTACGCCGTGCAGATCGCCAAAGCTGCGGGCGCGCTCGTCTTCGCGACGTGCGGCGGCTACGATGCCGACCTCGTGCGCTCGCTGGGTGCGGATCACGTGATCGACTACCGCACGGGGGATTTTATCGACATCGTAAAGCAGGGCACGAACGGCCGGGGCGTGGATGTAGTGCTCGACGCGGCGGGTGGGCAGGCGGCGAAAAGCTTGCCCGCCGTGCGCCACAATGGGCAAGTCGTCGTCGTGGCGGGCTTGGGCGAGGGCGATCTGATGATGGCGATGCGCAACAACATCACCATCCACTTTACCCACCTCGAAGAAGCGCGCGCCAAGCTTGAACGCATGGCCCCGCTCTTTGATCGCGGCCAGCTGCGCTCGGTGATCGACAAGACCTTTCCGCTCGATCAGCTCAGCAAGGCCCACGCCCACTTCGAGCAGGGCGGCGACGCGACCTACGGCAAAATTGTTGTGGAAGTTGCTTAAATTTTTACCAACTTTGTTTAGAATCTTTGACAGCGATGATATTTGACAGAAACGACATTTAACAGAAACGACAGTATCTTCTCAATAAATGGGGGGAAAGTTGATTTCTGCAAGCTCACTACCTCTGAGAACGCTCAGCAGATCGCACGATTTACCCCAAAATATTGAGAAGATACAAACGACATTTAACAGAAACGACAACGGTGCAGCCCCAGCATAAACTGGGGCTGTTTATGTGAAAATGCTCATCCCACGTCGTGAAGGGAACAACTACACGAGCGATGGATTACCGGCCAAAATCGCCGAGCGCAAACGCGGAACACTTTAGAAATCGCCAATCATGGACAACCAAGCGGCGCGATTGCGCTGGGCGGCCTGCCGGAGAACATCAGCTACATCGATTACCTGCTGCCGGGCGTGCTCGTGCAGACGGTGCTCTTTGGGGCGACCAATACGGGCGTCGGCCTGGCCGAGGATTTGTCCAAGGGGCTGGTGGATCGCTTTCGCTCGCTGCCGATGGCGCGCTACGCCGTGCTGGCCGGGCGCACGATTGCGGACACCGTGCGCAACATCTTCGTCGTGCTGCTGATGACGGGCGTGGGCTTCTTGATTGGCTTTCGCTTTAACAACGGGCTGCTGCCCTTCCTCGGCGCGCTGGCGCTGACCGTCTTTTTTGGATTGGCCTTCTCGTGGATTTCGGCCACGATTGGCCTCGCCGTGCGCGATTCGGAGACGGCGCAGGTGGCAACCCAGGTGTGGATTTTCCCGCTGATCTTTGTCAGCTCGGCCTTTGTGCCAACGGACAACATGCCGGCGGCGCTGCGCGTTTTTGCCAGCGTCAACCCCATCACGCACACCGTCAACGCCGTGCGCGGGCTGATGCAGGGCGGCGCGGTGCTGCCCAGCGGCGACTTGTCGACGCCGCTGCTCTGGTCGCTGATGTGGATTGTGGGGCTGCTGGTGGTCTTCTTCCCGTTGGCGGTCAATCGCTATCGGCGGAGCGCTTAGTTAACGTAGGCTGCGCAATTTTGTACGGGCACGCCATGGCGTGCCCGTACAAAATTGCGCAGCTTTGGAAAAATAAATGGCAACGATTCTCATCACCGGCGCGACCGGTAACGTCGGCGCTGCCGTCCTCGACTCGCTGCGCAGCGAGCAGGCCAACAGCCAGCATCACCTGCGGGCGACGACGCGCGAGCCATCTACCGAGCAGCTGGCGGATGACGCCGTCGAGTGGGTGGCCTTTGACTTCGGCAAACCGAGCACTATTCGAGCGGCGCTGAAGGGCGTCCAGCGCGTCTTCCTCATGCGGCCACCGACGGCAGGGGCCAATGCGCTCAACGACTTTGTGGATGCGGCCAGGGCGGCAGGCGTGGAGCAGATTGTCTACCTTTCCGTGCAGGGGGTCGAGAACAATCGGCTGATTCCGCACTATAAAACGGAGCAGCACATTGCTGCATCCGGCGTGCCGCACACGTTTTTGCGCGCGGGCTTCTTCATGCAAAATCTCGATACCCAACACCAGCGCGACATCCGCGACTACGACGAAGTGCTCGTGCCGGCGGGCAACGGGCGCGTCGCCATGATCGACGTGCGCGACATTGGCGCCGTGGGCGCGCAGGCGCTGGCCGACCCGTCGCAGGCGCAGCGTATCTACACGCTAACGGGTAGCCAAGCTGTGGATTATTACGAGGTGGCGCGCGTCTTGAGCGAGGTGCTGGGGCGCGAGATCGTCTACCCCAAGCCGTCGATTCCACGCTTTGTGTGGACGATGTGGCGGCGCGGCACGCCCTTGCCCTTCGCCGCCTTCATGGTGATCATCTACGGCATTACGCGCTTTGGCGGGGCAGCCGAAATTACGCTCGATGTGGCGCGGGCGCTCGGTCGAGAGCCGATTGGGCTGCGGCAGTACGTGGAGGATTACCGCGAGGCGTGGGTGTGAACGCGCGGCGGTGAGGTCGAAGCGTGATCGTCTAGTACACCGTTACGCAAATTATGATGGTTTAAGGCAGTAGGTGCGGTTTTCAACCGCACGAGCCAGACTTACCCGTCGTTACGCTTGAAACCGACGGGGTAGGTCATGCTTGCGCAGCTGAAAGCAGCGCCTACGATTCTTGCGGCGCTTATCCATCGACGCCACTCGTTTGATTATCTACCGTTTGCGCATCCGCGCCATTGGTGCCGCTGCCAATCTGAAAGCGACCGTGGTCCGCGGTGAAGACGGGCTTCATGGCGCCGCCGCTCTCCAGCTCAAACTCGATGTAGCCCGCTTCGGCGAGCGCCTTGAAGACGTTTTCGTTAAAGGTGCGCAAATTTTGCGCCTCCTCTTTCAATTCGCGGGCGGGTTGCTCATAGTAACGCCGCACGACGAGCCACGTGACCAGCGCGCCCGTCAAGACGGCCAGCAGGGTGATCACGGCGGACGCCGCCGGCACGGTCGACAGCCACTGCATGATAGCGTTCATTGGATTTATTCAACTCATTCCCCAGCACGCTGCGCTGGCTGCTGCAAGAATGTAGGCGTCGTTGAGTCAGCAGGGGGTGCGCTTTGTGCTGGCTGTAAAAAAGCGCGATCCCGCTTATCCTATCAGATGTTTGGCCCCGGCAAGTTGGCAATTTGCTGACAATTTACCCCTGGCTACTCGTGCTGGTGGGTGATTTCTCCCGTGATTTCGCCCGTGCTTTCCCCAGCTTCGGCATTCGTCCTCTCCACCGTCTCGATCATCCCGTAAATGAGCTGGCTCTCCTCCACGCTGCTGAGGCGTGCCTCCGGGTGCAGAATCAGGTAGTAGCCCGGCGGCATCTGCTCCTTGGTGACGAGCTCGATTAGGTAGTCCAACTCCACATCTTCCCAATCCGAATAGTTCATGGCGTCCAGCCCGTTGGTGACGCTGTGCTGGAGCACCCACGAAATGGGGGCAATCTCGCTGTACCAGGGCCACTCCATCTCGTAAGCGTGGCAGTCGAAGCAGGCGCGCTTCGCGAGCTGGCGCGTCGTCTCGCTGTCCCAGTTTGGCTCGCGCACGATCGGCTGGTCGTTGTAGTTGAGCTTGACGGGGATAAACTGAATGGCAATCGCCCCCGCAATCGTGGCAACGATGCCGAGGGTGAGGATGATGCGGTGTCGTCTGGTCATGGTAAGAAATTTAACGCGGAGGCGCGGAGGGATTGTTTCGTCAGTTGGGTTACAGGGTCGAATCGTTGTTTTCGGGAGGGTTATTCAATAGATGTTACATCGATTTGATTCAAGAGCCTGGAGAAAGTCGAATTGGCTCGTTACCGGCAACCGGCAGGCAATGAATTGCCTGCCTATTTTGCAAAACGCGCTAAAGCGCGTTCGCTGTGCCGACACCAGTGCGCTTCAGCGCACTTTGCATACCAGGCGGCGAATTCATTCGTCGCCGATCATCGCCTTCCTCATAAATCGGTATAATGTCTATTGTTCAACTGTGGTGGCTGACAAGAGTTCCCCCTTGCGTCTCTGCGCCTTTGCGTTAATTTGGTAAAGTTCCTGTTACCGCAACGTATACAAATACGCACTGATGTGGCGCGCATCCTCTTCCGTCACGCCCTGGTTGGGCATGGCCGTCCCCGGTTCCACTTCCTGCGGGAACTGGAGCCAGTAAATCAGATTTTCCGGCGTGTTCGTCAAGTTGCCCGCAATGTAGAGCCGCTCGCTCCACATTTCCAGCGGCGGCCCCACCCAGGCCGGGCGCCCCTGAAGACCGGGGATGGCGTGGCAGCTTTGGCAGCCATACTCCTGGATCAGCACGAGGCCGCGGTCGGGGTCGCCGCCCGCAATTTGGAGCTCGCTGGAGGGAACGATGATATTGACGATGGATGCGCAGCCGGTGAGCAGCCAAGCCGCGCATAGAAGAGCGACAGCTGCCTGCCTTGCTCCGTCTTTTCCTCTGTGCTCTCCGCGCCCTCTGCGTTGAAAAAGATTTTCCATCACGTTAGTTGCTCAACTCGATACTCCATCTGCGCTTCCTGCCGGTCCGCGCTTTGAAACCAAACCCCGACCAGCGTCAGCACCACGGCCAGATAAATCACCCCCACCGGAAACCACATGATGATGCCGGCGAGCTGCTGGTCTTGCAGGTAGGTTAAGCCCCAGGCGCTCGTGGTGCTGTAGTGTGGGTACAAATGAAGCGGCGCAAAGGTGATCAGCGCACCGAGCAGGCCGCTGTGCAGCATGGTGGTGAAGACGAAGAGCACCGCCGCGCCGTAGCTGAGTCGGCTGCGCCCGCTGCGCCGGATCAGCGTCCACCAGAAGAGCAGGGCCGTGCCAAAGAAGCAGACGTGCTCCAGGAAATGGACGGGTTCGTTGCGCAGTGCGAATTCATACAGCCGCGGCGTGTGCCACAGCCAGAGCGATGCGCCGTGCAGCGCCCACACGGCAGCAGGCGCGCTTATCCAGCGCCAGTTTTCGCGTAGCCACACTTGGCCGTGCCACCAGCCTGCCAGCGGTCGACGGCGCGAGCGCGGCACGGCCCACGCCGCCACAAAGGGCGGCATCCCGTAGACCAGCAGCGGCGGCGCGACGACCATCAGCAGCAGGTGCTGAACCATGTGCGCCGAAAAGAGCACGCCGCTCAAGGCATCTAGCGGCGAGACGAGCGCCACCGCCAGCGTTAGCCAACCAGCGACAAACGCCGCAACCCGCCGCCCCGTCACCCCCCGTCCGCGACCGGCGCGTTGCCACAGCATTGCCACGCCGCGGGTGTAGACGACAGCCATCAAGGCGAGCGAGAGCAGGGTCAGCGGCTCGAAATTCCACGCGCGCCACAGGTCGTGCGGGGCAAGGGGGGCGCCGTCGTGGGCGCGGATCGCATGGGTCGGCAGCAGGGCGAGGGCCGCTATCGTTGTCAGCGTGATAAGGCGATACATAGCTAAAACCGTGGGTTGACCCGCTTTGGCTTCGACGGGCCCTTCGACAGGCTCAGGAACCGCTCAACCGCCGCTGGTCCGTGTATGGCAGACGAACCAATTGTAAATCCAAAATCCAAAATCGTAGTAACTATTTAGAGTCATTCCTCGTTCCACGCTCTGCGTGGAATGCGCTGAAGACGCTCTGCGTCTCGTGCCTGTACCTCTATCAATTCAGCCCCTATAGTGTGGCACACGGACGCGGAGCGTCCCCTTGGGATTCCACGCAGAGCGTGGAACCAGGGCTCTGAATAGTTACAAATCGTAAATCCCTATAGCCACGCGCAGGGCGGGCGCAGAAAAAATAGCGTTGCGCCGGTGATCAAGATGCCGGCGGAAAAGAGGACGCCCAACAGAAAACCCGAGAAGCCGATAAAGCCCTCAAACTCCTCGCGCCGCGCCATTTCGTCGTCCTCCGGTTCGTGGCTGCCGCCGCGCCACTGGCGGAAGGAGAGGGTGATTTCGTAAAGCGAGACGGCGAAGAAGAGGGCGGTCAAGACGATGAGCGAGAGCGAGACGCCGCGCAGACCCAGGAACGAGAATTGCAGCAGCTCCATCTTGCAGGCCCATTCGGCCCAGAAGTAGCCTGCCAGAAAGTAGAGGCTGTAGAGCACGGGCCCCGCCAGCAGATGGAACCAGGCGTTCTGTTCTTTGTCCGTTTGCTCGCGCTGCTGGGTCGATTCAGTGGTGACGGTCATGGTAGTTTTCAATTTGAGGAGTTCGCCGCCCACGTGCAAACGGGACAAGATTGTCTACTCAAGCCAAGATAGTTTGTCATTCCCGCGTAGGCGCAATGGCGTTAAGTTAGCAATCTGGTTCCCACGCTCTGCGTGGGAACCCAGCCGTGGACGCTCTGCGTCCAGAGGGGACGCAGAGCGTCCGGCAGAGCATTCCACGCAGTAGCAGTTTAAAGAATTAAACGGGTAATCTCGTTGGCCCGTTCGCACGTGGGCGTGCGAACTCCTCATTACCCGTTTATTTAGTTAATCTGCTAGAGCGTGGAACGAGTGACCCTTTCTTGACGTTTGTTGAACGCTCGTTTTCGGACACGTGTAGCTGCGCAATCGTTGGCTTCCCCGTCGCGTAGTCTAACCCGAATGGATGGTCACCCACTGCGAGAAGTTCGCACGCCCACGTGCGAACGGGCACACGAAACAAGATTGTCTCTTCACGTAAACCCGGCACGTGGGCGTGCCTACTCCTCATTACCTTCAGGCACAACCACGTCCCCTCGTCTGCCATCCGGGGACGCGGAGCGTCCCGGCAGGCATTCCCACGCAGCCCTTCGACAGGCTCAGGAACCGCTCCGGGAACGAGCATCACAGCAGGTACGGCGCGCCAAACAAGGTCGCCGCGACGATGAGCCAGATGGCGACGGCGGCGTACCAGTAGAGCGAGAAGACGTTGACGCCGACGTGCTCGCGCGGGGAATACTCGCCGCGCCAGGCCCAAAGCTGGATCAGCACGTTCTGCATCAATCCCGCCAGCACGGCGGCAAAGCCAAAGCCGCCGACGACCCACATCAGCGAGGCGTAGGCGTTGGTGTTGAGCGCGTAGTCGAGCTGCGCGTAATCATACGCCATGAGGCCGAGGGCCGCTGCGCCGAGCACGAAGACGCCAGCCAGCCCCGCACGCAACTGCCCCTGCTTGCCCTCGCCAATCGCGCGCAGCGACCAGCGCATCACCCCCGCGCTGACAACCAGCAGGGCGCTGCTGATGATCGGGAAGAGCACGTTGGGCAAAGCGATGCCGCCCTGCGGCCACTCCGGGCTTTGCAGACGGATGAAGAAGTAGCTGAAGACAAAGCAGGCCAGGGCAATGCTGAGAATCAGCGTCATCATGATCATGGCCCAGCGGGTGACGATGGGGCTGCCGTTGGGGTGGACGGGAATGCCAAACTCGCGCTCGAATTCGAGTTCCTCCTCGGTCGTCTCGATGCGATCGGGCCAGTGCCAGCCGACCAGTCCGCCCACGGTGGTGAGCGCGCCGATGAGGACGGCGGTGCGGATCGAGAAAATCTCCGCGCCAAAGATGATGATGACGCCCATTGCGGTGACGAAGGGCCAGATCGACGGGCCGCTGACGCGGAAAATCTCCTGCGGCTTGGCGTCGATGGCGGAGGTGGTGAGGGCGGCGCGCCAGTTGAGCGGGTAGCGCGACATGCCGTCCAGGATGGCGGCGGTGCGCTCCTCGGCCTCGTTCATGGGCTCGAAGACGGTCTCCTGCTCCCAGAGCGGGTGGCGGCTGCGCACCAGGGGCAGCTCGCTAAAGCCGTGGTCGATGGGCGGCGAGGCCGTGGCCCACTCCAGCGAGTCCGCGCCCCAGGGGTTGGGCGGCGCATCCTGGCCGCGCCACATGCTCCAGAAGTAGTTGACGAGAAAGAGCCCGACGCTGGCGGCGAAGATAAACGCACCGACGGTCGAAATTAGATTCCAAATTTCCCAGCCCAGCCCCGATTCGTAGGTGTAGAGGCGGCGCGTCATGCCCAGGAGGCCGACGATGTGCATGGGGAAGAAGGCGATGTTGAAGCCGATAAAGGCCAGCCAAAAGTGCCAGCGACCGAGCCGCTCGTCCAGCATCTTGCCCACAAACTTGGGCATCCAGTAGTAGAGCGCGGCGAAGACGGGAAAGGTCACGCCGCCGAGCAGCACGTAGTGAAAGTGGGCGACCACGAAGTAGGAGTCGTGCAGCTGAATGTTCAGCGGCACAATGCCGACCATGATGCCGGTGATGCCGCCCAGGATGAAAATCACAAAGAAGCCGATGATGAACAAGAAGGGTGTCTTCCAGACGGGGCGGCCCTTCCAGATCGTGGCGAGCCAGGCGAAAATCTGCACGCCCGCCGGGATGCCGATCAGGATGCTGGCGATGCTAAAGAAGATCGTGGCAATCTGCGGCAGGCCGACGGTAAACATGTGGTGTACCCAGAGCGCAAAGCTCAGGAAGCCCGTGGAGACGATGGCCATGGCGACGTAGGTGTAGCCGACGATGGGTCGCCGCACGAAGACGGGCACGATCATCGAGATCATGCCGGTGGCGGGAATGAACTGGATATAGACTTCGGGGTGGCCGAAAATCCAGAAGAGGTGCTGCCAGAGGATGGGGCTGCCGCCCATGTCGGGGTTAAAGAAGGCCGTGCCGAATTTGCGATCCAGCTCGAGCAAGAGGCTGCCCACGATCAGCGGCGTGAAGGCAAAGAGAATCGAGAAGGCGGTGACCAAGAGCGCCCAGGCCAGCAGCGGCATGCGGCTGATCGTCATGCCGGGCGCTCTCATGCGGATGATGGCGATGATGATTTCCACGCCCGCCGCAATCGCGCCGATTTCGGCTACGCCCAGCGCCAGCAGCCAGAAGTCCATGGCGATGTTGGGCGCGTACTCCTTGCCGCTCAGGGGCACGTAGGCGTACCAGCCGGCGAAGGGGACGGAATCGAAGAAGAAGCTGCTAAAGAAGAGCACGCCGCCCATCAGAAAGGTAAAGAAGCTAAAGACACCGAGCCGCGGGAAGGGCATTTCGCGGTTGCCCAGCATGATCGGCAGCAGGAAGATGGCAAAGCCTTCGAGCATGGGCACGGCGAAGAGGTACATCATCGTCGAGCCGTGCATGGTATAGAGGCCGTTGTAGGTCTCCGGGTTGATGATGTCGAGCTCGGACCAGGCCAGCTGCACGCGCATCAGCAGCGCCAGCAGCCCGGCCAGCAGAAACCAGATAAAGGCCGTTACCATGATGCGCCCGCCGACGGCGTCGTTCTGCAGCGCGCGAAACCAGCCGACAAAGCCGGGCGGATCGGCCCACAGCCGCGAGAGCCGCGACTCCGCCTCCTCGAAGGAGAGCTCTTTGTGGCGGCGGCTCCACTCGCCGTCGCTGAGGGGCTGCTCGGTGGGTTTGGGCTGGGGAAGGGATTGGTCGGAGGGTGCGCTGACGCTCATGGGTGGTATTCGTGGTTGCTCGTTCCCACGCGGTTCCTGAGCCTGTCGAAGGGCTGCGTGGGAATGCCTGTTGCGACGCTCTGCGTCGCCGGGTGCTTGACGAGGAAGCGTGGTTGATTGCATAAGGACGCAGAGCGTCCGGTCTGCATTCCCACGCTCTGCGTGGGAACGAGATTATTTCAGCGTCTCTAAATAGGCCAGCATCGCCTGCAGCTCCGGCCCGCTCAAATTCGAGGCGGGCATGATGTTGCCGGGCTTGATGTGCTGCGGATCGGCGAGCCAGCCGCCGAGGTTGCCGACGTTGTAATCAATCGTGCCCGCGGCCAGCGTCGTGCGGCTGGCGAGGTGGGTGAGGTTGGGGCCGAGATCGCCGTCGGCGGGCGTGCCCGCGATGGCGTGGCAGTAGGCGCAGTTCTTGTCGAAGAAGAGATCGTAGCCCGCCTGCACCAGCTCGTCCTGCGGCTCCGGCGCTGTTTGCTGCTGCCCGGCGACCCACGCCTCGTACTCCTCTCTCGGCTCGGCCACGAGCACAAAGCGCATGTGGGCGTGGGCCATGCCGCAGAATTCGGTGCAGATGCCCCAGTAGTCGCCCGCCTCGTCGGCCTCGATCCAGATCGTGTTGACCTGGCCCGGAATCATGTCCATCTTGCCGTGCAGTTCCGGAACCCAGAAACTGTGGATCACGTCGCCGGAGGTAATCACAAAGCGCACCGGCTCGCCGACCGGGATGTGGACTTCGTTGGCGGTGACAAATTCCTCACCGGGATACGCAATTTCCCACCAGTACTGGTGACCCGTCATCTCGATGGTGACGGCGTCCGCCTGCTGCGCCGGGCTGCCCTCCAAATCGGCCAGTTCAATCATCGTCCACACCGTCAAGCCCGTCACCCCCAGCAGCACGACGGAGGGCATGACGACGCCACCCCAGAGCACGATGCCCTGCCCTGTGCCCGGCGACTGCGGGTCTTCGTCCGGCGAGCCGCTGATGTTGCGCCGCCCGCGCAGAAGCGCCATCACCATGAAGATCATCACGCCGACGTAGACGGCCGTGCCCAGCCCCAGCATCCACCACCAGAGCACGCCAATTTCCGCCGCCGCTTCGCCCGACGGGTCGACGAGCGAGGGCGTGCCGATGTCAAAGGCGGAGTGGGTCGAGCAGCCGGTGAGCAACCCCATTAGCGCGAGGGCAAGGAGCAGCAGCGGGCGACGATGGTTGAAAGAATACATGGAATCGGGAAAGATGTAGATAAACGATGCTAGACAGTCGAGTGCATTGCACGGCGTCCGCCAGGATAACCTACGAGCCATCGCGCACGCCGCGCGTTGCACTCACAATCCAACCAAGGAGATCAACCTGACCATCTCAGCCGAACCCCTACTTCCCTGGAACGGCCTCTATACTACCATTTGCGAAAAAAAGCACAAGGGAAAAGGGATACATTTTTGGTCACAACGGATACACGTTCTCGCTACGCGGACGCACCTGAATAGTGGCGCACTCCGTAGCCCCAAAACCAGCGCGCCGCCACGAAGAGCAGCGCCGCCACGCCGACTGATCCCAGCAGCACCTCCGCCTCGGCGCGACCGGTCAGCGCCTGGGCGGGCACGGTGACGGCGAAGGCGATGGGGACGAGGAAGGTGAGCACGAGCCGAAAGAATTGGGGATAGATGCCAATCGGCCAGCGACCGGTCTGGTAGAAGCTGCCGAAGATCACGAGCAGATTTTCGGTTTTGATAAACCAGAAGGCCAGCGTTGCCTGTATGACGTAGAAGCTGTAGACAATCACCGCACCACAGAACAGCGTCAGTCCAAAGGCCAGCGTCTGCCCGACGCCAACCGCTTCCCCCAGCAATACGAGCGCCACGCCCAGCAAAATCAGCCCCACGCCCAGATCGGAGAGCTTCCAAAATTTCCACGCGGCGGATGCTGATGAGCAGCTGTGCATCGACGGGCTTGATTAGCGTGTAGTCCAGCTTGCCGTCGCGCACGTCGGCCATAAAGAGGCTGAGGCTGGGTAAGACAAAGGCCTCTGCCAGGCCGCTGATGATAAAGTAGACGCCTAGCAGCGCCAGCATTTCCGGGGGCTGCCAGCCGCCGAGCGTGTCGGTTTGGCCAAAGACAATGCCGAGCGCGCCCAGCGCCAGCCCGGCTCTCAACACGGCGCTGAAGAGGCTGAACCAGAAGTTGGCCCGATACTGCAGCTCGTTGAGCGCGCCGAGGCGGAAGAAGGTGGTGATGAGGCGGAGGTGGTTCATATATCATTTCGGCCGGAGGGAGAAATCTAGACGCAGCCGACGATCCCTCGCAGTTTTACGGAGAGCGGTCGTTTTGCGTTTGTAACGGTAGAACTTTCGCCTCGGTCTTGATTCCTTTGAGCAAAGAGGACTGGAACGCTCGCATAAATTTGCAAAGAATCTTCGTCGGTTACGTCCAGATTTCTCGCATTCGCTCGAAATGACAATTGTCAATTCCCCACCGATGAAAACTGCCTTACGCCCCGCCGCCAGACGAAGCGCATCAGCGCCAGGCAGGCCACGGCCCACAGCGCCTGCGCACCAAAGCCGATGAACACGTCGCGCGCGCCCAGCCGACCCAGCCCCAGCTCGACGGGAAAGGCGACCATCCAGCGGAAGGGCAGCACGTCGCCGATCCAGGCCACCCAGGTCGGGAAGAGCTCGAGCGGGGCGAGTCGCCCGGAGAAGAAGATCAGCGCGACAAAGTAGATGCTGTTGAGCGAGGCGGTGCGCGTCGTCCAAAAGGCGGCCAGCGCCAGCGTGCGCTCGGCGACAAAGCGCAGCGTGGCCGCCAGCAGCAGCGCGGGCACAAAGGCCAGCGTCGTGAGCCACGTCGCCCCGCTGAAATCGGGCGCAAAGAGCAGCGCCAGCAGGATGATAACGGGCACAAAAATCACGGCGGTGATGACCTTGTAGGCCACGTTTTCGACAATGTCCTTGTAAATGGGGTGGGCGGGGCGCAGCAGCAGCGTCGCCAGCGTGCCGTCTTTGATGTAGCCTTCGTAGCCGTGCATGATCCAGGTAAAGGTCAACCTGTCCACGAGCAGCAGCAGGATGTAGTAGGCCGCGAAGCCGCCGACGGTATAGCTGCCGACGCTGCCGCCCTGCTCGCGCGCGATGGTCGTCCACACCACGAGATAGACGACCGGCTCGACCAAGCCACCGATCAGCCAAATGATCATGGCGACGCGGTACTGAAACTGTACGGCGAGTTGGACGCGAAACTCGGTCCAGTAGAGGTTGGCGAGGGCGGGCATAATTTTCCTCGTTCCACGCTCTGCGTGGAATGCTCGGCAAGATGCTCTGCGTCTTCTTACTAATCAGAACTTATATGCTTTTCAGCGTGGCGGGACGCAGAGCGTCCCCACTGGCATTCCACGCAGAGCGTGGAACGAGAATGCACCCTGCCCTACCGCGTCGAGGCAAAGACCTGCTCAATCACTTCCTCGATCGGCGGGTCCTCCACGCTCAAGTCGCTGACGGGCAGGTCGGCCAGCAGGCGACCCGTGACCGCCGCCGTCTCGGCCTTGGGTACGCGCAGCTTGAGCAAGCCTTCGCGCCGCTCGACGATTTCGCCGTAATGGGACAAGTCGCCGTTGGTATTTAGGCCGCTCTGCTGCTGCATCTCCACGGTGATCGTCTTGTGCAGCGCGAAGCGGCGCACCAGCGCGGCCAGGTCGCCGTCGAACAAAATGGTGCCCTCGTGGATGACGACCACGCGCTCGCACAGCGCCTCGACATCGGCCATGTAGTGGCTGGTGAGCATGACCGTGGCCTCGTGGCGGCGGTTGTACTCGGCGAGGAAGGTGCGGATGCGGCGCTGCATGGTCACGTCGAGGCCGATGGTTGGCTCGTCGAGGAAGAGGATGCGCGGGCGATGCAGCAGCGCGCCCGCGATTTCGCACTTCATGCGCTCGCCCAGTGAGAGGTTGCGCACCGGCTTGTCGAGCAGGGCTTCAAGAGCAAGCAGATCGACCAGCTCGTCGAGCGTTTCGCTGTACTGAGCACGCGGCACCTGGTAGATCGCGCGCTGTAGCTCGAACGAATCACTCGCCGGGATGTCCCAGACCAACTGGTTGCGGTTGCCCATCACCAGCGTGATCTGGCGCAGAAAATCATCGACCCGCTCCCAGGGCGTGTGCCCCAGCACGTCGACCGCGCCGCTCGTCGGGTGCAGCAGGCCGGAGAGCATCTTGAGCGTGGTGGTCTTGCCCGCGCCGTTGGGTCCCAGAAAGCCCACGATCTCGCCCGCGTCCACGTCAAACGAGACGCCATCGACCGCGGGCACGTCGCGCGTTTGGCGCTTGAGCAGCGAACGCACGGCCGCGCCCGCGCCAGCTTCGCGCACGGGCACGCTGTAGATTTTGCGCAGGTCGTCGACGTGGATGGCGGGGTGAGTGGCGGATTGGGGCATGGAGGAGTTGTAACGCACAAGCCCGACTTTTGGCAAGCCGGGCGCGGGGCGTTGGTTAGCTGTAGGCGCTGCTTCCAGCTGCGCAATCGTAACCTACCCCCCGGGTAGTCAAATGCAGGAATAATCGACTATCTGGCGGGTTAGGGCTGGCTCTGTGCGGCTGCAAGCAACCGAAAACTGACGTTAAGCAAAGGTCAAGAACAGCCGCTCGTGGCTAGATTTTTCTGCGTGCTACCACGAGTGTGTTCTTAGTAGCCGCACCTACGTATTTACGCTGACGTCGTTCTCGGTTTTATCGCACGTTCGCCCAGCCAGACCACGCCGCTCAACGCCAGCGCCAGCAGAAAAACAACGACATACTCCGCCACGGGGATGCGCACGATCTCCTCGATGTTGGCCCAGCCGCGCTCGCTGTAGACGTAGAGCACGCCACCGATGTACGCCGCCAGAATCAGCCCGCGCAGCCAGCGCGAGAGCCCCAGCCCGTGCATCTGCGTCAGCACGATTAGGCCGGCAAAGCCAAAGAAAAACATCGGCCACAGCCCGTTGCCCTGCGCCACGGCGACCATGGTGCCGTGGGCCAGCACCAGAAATTCCTGCGTAAAGCCCCACCAGCGGTTGCGATGCACGCGCGTAAAGAAGAGGCTGCCCTGCAGCAGCAGCAGAAACATGTAGAAGAAGCCGAAGAGGTGGCCAAAGGTATCCTCCATCGGGTGATACCAGAAGGTGTAGACGATGGCCCAGGCGAAGTAGTAGCCGTGATATTTGCGCACGAAGTCGACGGCGCGACGGGGCAGCGGCGCGCGCTTGCCAAAGAACATCCCCCGCCGCGGATTCTCCATTAGCAGCACCAGCACCAGCAGAAAAATCACCGACCACTGCGAGCTCCAGATCGAAACGTCCTGCGCCAGCCCGTCGTACCAGATGTGCGATTGCAGCAGGTGCAGCGTGATGAAGAGCGCATTCGCCCCCAGCGCCAGGTAGTTGACCGGATGCAATCCCTTTACATAGCGCAGTTTGTTGCGCTGCGCATAGAAAATCAGCCCCCACAGCGTGGCCTGGTGCGCGAGATAGAAGCCCCAGGCGGTGACGCGCCCCCACGTCGTCTGCACGGGCAGCTGCCACTCGTACCACGAGGCGCCCGTGTCCGGCAGAAAGTCGATCTGCTCGAAGCGCCAGCCCAGCAGCGCGATGATCGCCGTGAAGACGAAGCTAAAGCCGATGCCGAGCCAGAGCGCGCGCAGGTCGGCGCGGAGGGCTTGGGCTTGGGCGGTTGGTTTGGTGGAGGGGACGGCGGTTGTGGTGGTCATGGGAATAATTACGTAGGTGCGGCTTTTAGCCGCACGATGATTGCCCTTCCCGTCGGATTGACCAGCGGGAAAAGGCGGCATTTGCGCAACTGCAAGCGACCGAAAACTAGCGTTAAGCAAAGGTTAAGAAACGGCAAATCAGAGACGAGGTAGACTTGTCATTCCCGCCGGGTACCCTCTGGGTGCGGGAATCCATGTTTAGCAAACCATAGATTCCCGCCTCCGCGGGAATGACATGCTTTGACACCTCCACGACCTGCGCAACCACAGAGCGTTTCTTAGTAGCAGCGCCTACGGCCAGGCGCGAAGCAGCGTTTCGCGTTACGTGAGCAGTCGCTTCGTCTTCCACTGGCGAAAGGCGAAGAGCACGGGCAGGTTCAGCCACATCCCGTAATTCACCAGCCGCCAAAACAAATGGTCGCTCGTCTCTGCGGTGACTTCGTCATGCACCTCGGTGGTGTTGGCATCCACGGGAACAAAAGTGTGGCGATGCACCCACTGCTTGAACGGCCCGCGCACTTGCCGATCCACAAAGCCCGTCGGCGACACGTCCTCGATCTGCGCCAGCCAGCGAATCGGCAGCGGGCCGAGCCACATCGTAAACTCCATCTCGTCGCCCTCGCCCAGCAGCTCTGGCGCGCGATGCACGCGCACAACCACCGGCGGCGGCGTAATTGCGCCCATGCTGGCGGATTGGCGGTGAAAGTCGCGCACGGCGTCGAGCGGTGCGTTGACGGTGAATTGGTGTGTGTATTTCATGAGAGAGGGAAAGAGTTGCAAGGGGCAGGTGGCAAGGGGCAGGTGGTTTTGTCGACTGATCTACCTGCTACCTGCCACCTGCCACCTGCTACCTGCCACCTGCTACTTGTTCAACAACTCCCGCACCGCAGCCTCAATCTTCGGATACGTCCACGTAAAGCCCGACGCCTCCAGCTTCGTCGGCACGGCGCGCTGGCCGTCCAGCACGATGGTGGACATTTCGCCGAGCGCAATTTTGAGCGCGGGGGCGGGCGCCGGGAAAAAGGAGGGGCGACCCATCACCTCGCCGATCGTCTTGGCAATTTCCTTATTCGTGCGCGGCGTGGGCGCGCTGAGGTTGAAAGCACCGCGGGCGTCGCTGTTCTCGATTAAGAACTTGACGGCGCGCACCTCATCCTCCAGGTGAATCCAGGGATAGTACTGCTTGCCGCTGCCGACCGGGCCGCCGGCGAAAGCGCGAAAGGGCAGCACCAGCTTGGGCCAGGCTCCGCCCTCGTTGCTCAACACAATCCCCGTACGCGTGACGACGCGACGCACGCCCAGCGACTCTGCTTCCGCCGTCGACGCCTCCCAATCAAAGCAGACCTGCGCCAGGAAATCGCCACCGGGCGCGGCCTTCTCCGTGAGCACCGTGTCGCCGCGGTTGCTGCCGTAGTAGCCGACGGCGGAGGCCTGCACCAGCACCTTTGGCTTCTGCTTGGCGTTGCGAATCGCCTCCATCACCGCGTGGCCCGCCTCGACGCGGCTGCTCAGAATTTCCTGCTTGTAGGAATCCGTCCAGCGCCCGTCGATGGGCGCCCCGGCAAAGTTGATGATGACGTCCGCGCCGTCGGCCAGGTGGCCCCACCCCTGGGCGGTCTTGGTGTCCCACGCCTCCATGCGCACGCCCGTGGGCATGGAGCGCGCCTTGCGGTCCGGGCTGCGGCTGAGCACGATCACGTCGTGGCCGTCGGTTAAGAGCTGCTGGCTCAGCGGTTTGCCAATGGTTCCCGTCCCGCCTGTAATGATGACGCGCATATTGTTTCCTTTTGAGGGCTTTCGCTTTTAAGAGTTGTGTTGATTCTATTTTAGCTCGCCTACCGGCTAACGCCAACTCACGCGCCCAACAGATCAGCGAGCCAGCGTCGTCTCAAGGCTAAACTGATGAGAATCGTAGGGGCGGTTTTCAACTGCACGGTCGTGACTGACCCCTTCACATTGGTCTCTTCACATTGGTACATTGGTACATTGGTCTAACGAAGAGGTGAGCCATGCTTGCGCAGCTGGAAGCAGCGCCTACGATTCCCATCAAATCACGCTTGACCAGCAATTCTAAATTTGGCATACCGTAGCGGCGCAGCGTGCTGCGCCTGGACATCAGCGGAGGCTGAGCCTGGCCGAAGCCGAACGCGGAGTCACGAATCCAGCATCGCTCGTCGACCCGCCGACCCCTTTCACGTGATTCAGACGGCTCGCCCGCTGGCACAGCGCGCTGTGCCGCTACGCTCGCCCCCCTGCTGCCGCCTATTTGCCCTTCCGATCTGCATATTTGGAATTGCTGACGCTTGACGCGACACTAATCGGCACGGCGTAAATCAGCAGCAAGCCTTTTCGTAAGTTGCAAAACTTTACATCACGACCTATATTTTGTCAGAACTTTGTCGAATCTTTATGGGATGTCTATAGAGCATAATGAGCTATGCTAATCGCCCTACTATTTCTACGTAGATGCCCATGTAGTTAAAGTGATTTGTCGCAACCTACCCAATAGTAGATAATGTCACTTCCCTCGGAGCAATTTTCGCTACACTTAATCCATGCCAGCCCACTCGCTGCCCAGCTGGGATACGCCTAACCCTGCGCACCGCTACCCATATCGCTGATGACACCGCCGCCGACTCAATCAAATCCACCTGCCGCCCTTACCTCGGAGATTTGCCGCTCATGAGCATCCAGACCGAAACTTGGGAGCACGCGCTGCTCTCCAAGGCCTACGAGGCCGTTCATCTCCAGCGCGGCGCCGCGGCGCCTGCCCCTCAGGTTGCGGCAGATTTGCTCGACCGCGCCTACGCCGAGTGCGAAGCCATTACCGCCCACCACAGCCGCTCATTTTACCTGGCCTCCGGCCTGCTGCCCCCGGCAAAACGGCGCGCTGTGCGGGCGCTTTACGCCTTCTGCCGCACAAGCGACGACATTGTCGACCGCAGCGAAGTGGCGGCTGACGGACAGGAGGTGGCGCAACAGCTTGCCAGCTGGCGACGGCGCATCAGCGAGACGACAGCCGCCGCCAAGCCTGCTGCGGCCGATCTGGTAGTGATCGCGTGGACGGATGCGCGGCTGCGCTGGGGCGTGCCACAGCGCTATGCCGAGCAGCTGATCGACGGCGTGGCGCAGGATTTGCAGCCCGTGCCCTACGAAACGTTTGACGACCTCACCAATTACTGCTACGGCGTGGCCTCGACGGTCGGCCTGATGAGCATGCACATCATCGGCTACAGCGGCGCGGAGGCCATCCCCTACGCCATCAAGCTGGGCGTGGCGCTGCAGATGACCAACATCCTGCGCGATGTGGCCGAAGACTGGCAGATGGGCCGCGTCTATTTGCCGCAGGCGGATTTGCAGCACTTTGATTTGGGTGAGGATGATTTAGCGACGGGCAAAGTCACGCCGCGCTGGCGCGACTTTATGCGCTTCCAGATCGAGCGCAATCGGCGGCTGTATGAAGAGGCCTGGCCCGGCATCGCCATGTTGGACAGCGACGGCCGCTTTGCGATTGCCGCCGCCGCCGAACTCTATCGCGCCATCCTGCGCGACATCGAGCGGCACGATTACGACGTCTTCTCGCGGCGGGCGTTCGTCTCTAAGGGGGGGAAATTGCGGCGCCTGCCGGGGATTTGGTGGCGGGCGCGGCGGGTGGGGGTAGGGGGTAGCAGGTAGCGGGTGGCAGGTGGCGGGTGGCAGAGCTTACATGATTCTGACTTGCCACCTGCGACTTGCCACCTGCCACTTTTCTACGTAAACGCCGAAATCCCCGTCAGATCGCGCCCGATAATCAGCTTCTGAATCTGGCTCGTGCCTTCGTACAGGCTCGCCACGCGACCGTCGCGCCAGAGCTGGGCGGGGGCGTATTCGTCCGAGAAGCCGTAGCCGCCGTGGATTTGGATGGCGTTGTCCGCCGCGCGCTTGGCGGCTTCGGTGGCGTAGTATTTGGCAATCGACACCGGGATCGTGCTGCGCTTGCCCTGGTTTTTCGTCCAGCCCGCCTGGTAGACGAGCAGCCGCGCCGCCTCCGCGTCGACCTTCATCTGCGCCAGCAAATCCTGCACGAGCTGGAAGCTGGCAATCGGGCGCTCGAAGGCGCAGCGCTCCTGAGCATACTTCACGCTCACGTCCAGCGCGCGCTGCACAATGCCCACGCAGCCGCTGGCCACGCCGTAGCGCCCGTTGTCCAGCGCGCTCATGGCGATTTTGAAGCCCTCACCCACTTCGCCCAATCGCGCGCTGTCCGGCACGCGCAGGTCGCTAAAGAAGAGCTCGCCCGTGTCGCTGGCGAGCAGGCCGAGCTTGCCCGTCATCTTGCGCGATTCAAAGCCCGGCGAATCCGTCTCCACCAGGAAGGCGACCATGCCCTTGTGCTTCGTCCCCGGCTCCGATTGGGCAAAGACAATCGCCACATCCGCCCACGTGCCGTTGCTGATCCAGACCTTTTGGCCGTTGA
The DNA here is from genome assembly GCA_965214125.1 of Tepidisphaeraceae bacterium. GTDB lineage: Bacteria > Planctomycetota > Phycisphaerae > Tepidisphaerales > Tepidisphaeraceae > CBDCBA01. Next base: position 3,202 of record CBDCBA010000024.1, on the reverse strand, counting down.
GAATCCAGTCGTCCCCATCGCGCTTGGCGGTCGTCTGCACGTTGCCCGCATCCGAGCCGGCGTTGGGTTCGGTCAAGCCGTAGCAGCCGATGATTTCGCCGCTGCACAGGCGCGGCAGGTACTGCTGCTTCTGCGCCTCCGTGCCCCAGTTCAGAATCGTCAGCTCCACCAGCGACATCTGCACCGAGAGCGTGGTGCGCACGCTCGAATCGGCATAGCCCACCTCCTCGAAGACAATCGCCTCCGAAATATAGTCCAGCCCCGTGCCGCCATACTCTTCGGGAATCGGCACGCCGAGGTAGCCCAGCGCGCCCATCTCGTTGAGCAGCTCGCGCGGGAATTGGCCCGCGCGGTCCCAGTCGCGCGAGTGGGGCAGCATCTTTTCGCGCGAGAATTTGCGCACCGCCTCCTGAATCAGCCGTTGGTCGTCGTTTAAGCTAAAGTCCATATTTTTCCTCCACAAAATCTGGTCGCTGCAAGAGTCGCGGAGTGAGCACGCCCTCGTGCGAACGGATTAAACGAATAAGCATCGTCAGAGTGCATTCGGAATGAGTTGGATCGACTGCCACCGGCGACGAATGAATTCGCCGCCTGATACGCAAAGTGCGCTGAAGCGCACTAGCGACGGCTCGCACAACGCGCTTCAGCGCGTTTTCCATAGCAGGCGGGCAATTCATTGCTCGCCGGACGATGTCGACGAAGCTTCTACTCATTCCGAATACACCCAAATCATCGACCCATTATCGCGTAATTTTGGCGCGATTGCCAAAACGGGCGTAGTGGGAGGGCGCGCCCTCCCACTACGCCCGCAATATCGCTCAAATCGCCCCCATCTCCCGCAGCCGACGAATCCTCTCCTCATCGTACCCCAGCATCTCCCGCAAAATCTCATCCGTGTGCTCACCCAAGTGAGGCGGCGCGCTCTGAATCCGGGGCGGCGTCCCGCTCATCTTGGCGACGGGGCCAAGCTGCGGCACCGCGCCGTCGACCGGGTGCGCGACGTGCTGCACCATGTTGCGGGCCTGCGCCTGTGGCGTGTTTAGCGCCGTTGGAATATCGTTGACCGGGGCGCAGGGCACGCCCGCGGCCTGCAGCTTGTCCAGCCAGTGCTGGGTCGACTTTGTGCGCAGAACGGCCTCGATTTGGGGCACGAGAATTTCCCGGTGGGCGACCCGCGCCGGGTTGGTGGCAAAGCGTTCGTCGCTCGCCCAATTCGTGTAGTCAAATGCGGCAGAGAAGTTGGCAAACTGCCTGTCGTTGCCCACCGCCACCATCAGCCAGCCGTCGGCGGTGGGGAAGGCTTGGTAGGGGACAATCGAGGCGTGGGCGTTGCCGTGGCGACGGGGCGGCTGGCCGGAGACGAGGTAGCTGCTGGCGACGTTGACCAGCCACGAGAGCTGCACATCGAAGAGGGCGAGGTCGATGTGCTGGCCTTCGCCGGTGCGCTGGCGGTGGTGCAGCGCGGCCAGGATCGCCGTGGCCGCGTGCATACCCGTCATCACGTCGGTGATGGCGACGCCGACCTTCATCGGTTCGCCGTCGCGCCCGTTGGTGGTGGGCCCGGTGATGCTCATCAAGCCGCCCTGCGCCTGGATGATCGTGTCGTAGCCGGGGCGGTCGCGGTCGGGGCCGTTTTGGCCGTAGCCGGAAATTGAGAGGTAGATTAACTCCGGCTTGATTTCGCGTAGCGACGAGTAGTCGAGCGACAGGCCCTCCATCATCCCCACTCGAAAATTCTCGACCAGCACATCGCAGCGCCGCACCAACTCGCGCAACACCTCGCGCCCCGCTGTGCTCTTTAGATTGAGCGTAATGCTGCGCTTGTTGCGATTCGCGCTCAGGAAATACGCGCTCTGCCCGCTGGCGGTAAAGGGCGGCCCCCAGCGTCGCGTATCATCGCCCATGCTCGGCTGTTCGACTTTGAGCACGGTTGCGCCAAAGTCGCCGAGCAGCATGGTGGCGTAGGGGCCCGCCAGCACGCGCGAGAGATCGAGGATGGTGATGTCCGAGAGGGCGCTGCTCATAATTTTGCCTGTCGACTTGCCAACCGTCCGCGCTGCTCGCCTGGCACGAAGCGCGTCATGTCGTCAAAAAAGGTGAGCTGCGGCGCGGGCAGGTCGAGCAGGCCAAATTGTTGGTTGAAACGCGCGTCGATTTCATTCAGCATCTGTTGATAGCGCGCCGTCTCCTCGTCGCTCAGCTCGATCAGTCGATAGGCCAGCGAAATGTGAAAGCGGTAATCGGCGTGGTCGGCAAAGCCGCGTGCCCGTGGCTGCGGCGATCGCGTCGCGGTAGCCGCGCAGCGCACGCGCCGATTCCTCATTGGCCGGCTCCAGATAAAGCGTCGGGTTGTCGCGCCGCGCCGCGTGCGAAAAGCGCATGGCGACGCCGCGCGGCGGCTCGACCGTCGCTACGGCGTCGATGAAGAAGGCGTCGGTTGTCGACAGCGGCGCATCCAGCGCCAGCTTGCTCGACCAGCGCTGTGGGCTGCGTACCTTGTCGCAGAGCAGCTCCTTCACGGTCATGTGGAAGCTGCTGGGCGGCAGGAAGCTAAACTTGTGCGCACAGGGCAGCGCCTGCCCCTGCGCTTGCGCCCACTCGCACAGCGCAAACTGCGCCGATTCTGGCGGGACGAAGGCGATGATCGTGTTGCCGGGGAAGCGGCGGGGCGAGCCGTCCGCGTAAAATTTTTGGCCGACGGCTGAGGTGTATTGTTCATTCATCTGTATCGCCGCCAGCTTACGTATTCGGCTCTTCCTCAAACAAGCTGCCCCACACGTCCACATCCAGCTCGATCTCGTCGCGGTTAAGGATATTATCCAGCCGCTGATCGGCTGCGGGCAGCTCCGCCAGCTCGTCCACCACCAGCTCCAGGTCCGCCGGCGTGGCGTCCGACACATAGATTTTCTCGAAGGCGCGGCGCGGATTGAGCCAGTAGCCGCCCGCGGCCAGCTTGCCCCACGGCGTCAGCAGGTAGACGAGGACGTACTCGCGCCCGTCCTTGCTCGTATCCGCCATGCGCGAGCCGTCGAGGCTGATGGGGTAGAGAAAGTCGATGCCGCTGCGGGTGCGCGCGGCGCGGTAGTAGCGCAGATGGTTGGTGCGCGTAAAGCGGTAGATGGCGTTGGGGATGAGGGTGGTCATGCTACGTATTTGTCATTTCGAGCGAATGCGAGAAATCTGTTCGTGGCAAACTTTAAGT
>CBDCBA010000023.1:0-31954 GCA_965214125.1 Tepidisphaeraceae bacterium | reverse complement strand
CGCCGAACCGGTGCCGAGCTGCTGCACGATTCCCAGCATCGCCACGCCGGCGCCGAAGTAGACGCTCAGCACCACGCCGAGCGCCGCGTCCTCCTTCAGGCGCGTGTAGCGGCGCAGCACCAGGATCGTGCCGACGCCGAGCACGCCGGTGAGGGTCGCGCCCACCAGCAGGACCGCCAGGTTCTTGTCCGTCTGCCCGAACGCCGCCGCCAGGACGAAGGCGATGGCAATGCCCGGCAGTGTCGCGTGGCTGAGCGCGTCGCCCATCAGCGCCCGTTTGCGCAGCAGCGTGAAGCTGCCCACCAGCCCGGCCGCCAAACCGAGAACGAACGTGCCAAGCACCACCAGCCGCGTGTTGTAATCGCGCAGGCTAAGCACCCGCGCCCAATCCTCGGCCGTCGGCAAGGAAGCCAAACAGATATGCTCGACTTCGCTCACGATCGGGCCGCCTCCCTGCCCATTGCCTCGGCCGCCTCGGCGAGAAGCGTCAGCTTACCGCCGTAGGTTTTATGCAGGTTCTCGCGCGTAAAGGTCTGCTCCATCGGGCCGTGGGCGACGATGCGCATGTTCATCAGGATCACGTGGTCGAAGTACTCGCGCACCGTTTGCAGATCGTGGTGGACTACGAGCACCGTCTTGCCGGATTCACGCAGGTCTTGCAGCAGCGTGACGATCGCCCGCTCCGTCGCGGCATCGACGGCGGCGAAAGGCTCGTCCATCAGGTAGAGGTCTGCCTCCTGCACGAGCGCCCGAGCTAGAAATGTCCGTTGCTGCTGCCCGCCGCTGAGATGACTGATCTGCCGGTCGGCCAAGTCGGCGATGCCGACCCGGTCGAGCGCGGCGCGGGCGGCCTCGCGGTGCTTGCGCGTCACCGGCCGCAGCCAGCCGATTCGGCCGTAGCGACCCATCGTGACGACGTCGAGCGCGCTGACCGGAAAGTCCCAGTCCACGCTCTCGCGCTGCGGCACGTAGCCGATTCGCCGCCGCACCTTGCGGTAGGGACGGCCGTAGAACGCGACGCGCCCGCTCGCCCGCGGGACGAGGTCGATCGCCGCCTTGATGAGCGTGCTCTTGCCAGCACCGTTCGGCCCGACGATTGCCACGAGCCGGCCGGCGGGAACGTCGAGGTCGACGTCCCACAGCACCGGCTTGCGGTGGTAGGCCACGGTCAAGTCCTGGATGCTCAGCGGGACCGGGGCGGCGTCGAGGTCACTCACCGGCCGCCTCCGCGAGCTTGCCGCCCATGCCACGGGCCGGCGCGTCGCCACCGAGGGCGCGGGCAACGGTCGTGATGTTATGATCGATCATGCCGATATACGTTCCCTCGTACGTGCCGGCCGAACCCATCGCGTCGCTGTAGAGCGTGCCGCCGATCGCGACCCGGTGCCCTCGGGCGGCGGCGCCGTTCACCAGCGCTTCGATGCTCTTGCGCGGCACGCTCGACTCGACGAAGACAGCCGGCACCTGGCGCTCGACGATCAGGTCAACCAACTCGTTCACCCGGCGCAGGCCCGCTTCGCTTTCGGTTGACAACCCCTGCACGCCAAGCACCTCCAGATCGAACTCCCGGCCGAAGTAGTTGAAGGCATCGTGGCTGGTAATTATCAGCCGCTTGTCGGCCGGCACCGAGTTCAGAACGCGCTGGCCGTAACTCGCGAGCTGCGCGACTTCGCTCTTATACGCCTCGGCATTGGAGCGATACTCCGCGGCGTTCGCAGGGTCGTATACTGCAAGCGCCTCGGCGACGACATCGACGCAGCCAGCCCAAGCATCCGGGTCGCCCCACACGTGCGGATCAGGCTCGCCGCCGGATGCGTCGAGGGCGATCAGCCGGTTTTCGTCCAACGCCTCGGCGACGGCGACCACAGGCTTCTGTTCGGCGAGACGTTCGAGCGCGTCGGTCATCTTTCCCTCCAGCATCAGCCCGACATAGAGCACCACGTGCGCGTCGGACATGCGGCCGACGTCGTCGCGGCTGGCCTTGTAGAGGTGCGGGTCGGTTCCCTCGCCCATCAGCACCTCAACGGTCGCGAGGTCGCCGGCCACGGCGCGGGCGATGTCGCCGACCATGCCGACCGTCGCGACGATCCGGTACGGCCGCTCGGGTGGACCGTCCGAGTCGGCCGCCGCGGGCGGTTTGCAGCCGAGCGCGACCATCACGAGCAAGAGCAGTGGAATCAGTCGCGTCATTTTGGGTACCCAAAGAATGATCTTGGCCCAGCATCATTCGCGTGGCTGCGCGAATGTCAAACGTGAGCCGGGGCGGCTAGGCTTTACGCGATGGCCAGCTCCACGGTCGAGAACTACCTCAAGCACGCCTTCGTCCTCCAGCAGCAGTTGGATGATGCGAACCAGCGCGTGCCGATGGGCCGCCTCGCGAGCGGCGTCGGCGTCACGCCGGGATCGGCGACTGCGATGGCCAAGACGCTCGCGGAGGCGGGCCTGCTCGACCACGAGCCACGCGGCGGCGTGCGATTGACCGCCGCCGGCGAGCGCCTGGCGCTGGGCGTGCTGCGGCGGCACCGGCTGATCGAGCAGTTCCTCGTCGAGGTCCTCGGCATGGACTGGGCCGAGGTTCACGCCGAGGCCGAGGAGCTCGAGCACGCCGTGAGCGACAAGGTGCTAGACCGCATCGACCGCCTGCTCGGGCACCCCAAGGCGGACCCGCACGGAGACCCGATTCCTGCCGCGAACGCGCGGGATGAGGGGCGCCACCCGATCATCGGCTCGCTGGCAGACTGCCCGCTCGAGGCCTCGCTGACGGTGGCGCGCGTGCTCGATCAGTCGCCCGCGTTCCTCCAGTTGCTCGACCGCCGCGGCCTGGTGCCGGGGGCGGCCGTTAGCGTCGACGAGCGCGAGGAGGCGGCCGACGCGGTGGTCGTACACCCCGCCGGCAAGCGGCGGACCACGCTCGGCATCGCCGCGGCACGCAAGGTGCTTGTGCGGCGAGGTTGATTCGGCTACGGCACGCGGCCGGCGCGCAGGTCGTCGAGCATGCGGGCGAGCGTGTCATCGATCCACCGGCGGATGTCATCGGGCTTGCGCCGGCCCAGGTCGACCGGCTCGCCGTAGAGAATCCGCACGGGCGTCGGCTGCGGCAACACGCCGCTGCCGCGGGGCCAGGCGCGGTAAGCGCCGTCGATGACGGCCGGCACGACGGGCACGTTCACGCGGCGGACCATCAGGCCCGCCCCCTTCTGCGCGGGCATCAACTCGCCCGACTTCGAGCGGCTGCCCTCGGGGAAGACGGTCAGCATCCATCCCGCTTCGAGCAGGCGGATCGACTCTTTCATCGCCCCGATGTCGCCACGCCCCTGCTGCACTGGGAAGGCGTTGAGCTGTCGGATCAGGGCCCCGAACGGCTTGAACTTGAAGAGCTCGCTTTTGGCGAGGAACGCCGTCGGCCGGTCCGGGCGAACGGAGAGAAAGGGTGGGTCGAGGTAGCTCTGGTGGTTGCTGAGCAGGAGCACGCCGCCCTTTTTCGGGATGCGGTGCAGGCCAAAGCACTTCAGGTCAAAGAAGATCGTGGCGCCCGCCCGCACCGGGGCGCGGCAGAGGCGCCACGCGAGGTTCATCGTCTCCGGATCCCGCTGGTTCGCTGGAGAGTGAGGCGCGGCCGCGTCGGACATGGGACAACTGCTAGGCGGAAGAGGCAAAGCTACGCTTGAACGGCGGAAACGATTTGGGCAATCACATCGTCCTGCGAGAGACCGGTTGTGTCGATTTCGGTCGCATCGTCGGGGCGGACGAGCGGCGCCACGGCACGGGTCTGGTCGCGCTCGTCGCGCGCGACCATCTCCTCGTAAATCGCCCGCTCGTCGACGACCTCACCCCGGTCGCGCAGTTGCTTGGCCCGGCGGCGGGCGCGTTCGCGCGGGTCGGCGGTCAGGAAGAACTTGTGGGCCGCCTCGGGGAAAACAATGCTCCCTTGGTCGCGCCCTTCGGTCACGAGACCGGCGCGGGCAGCATGCTCGCGGCCGATGGTGCGCTGCTGCTCAACGAGCCGTTCGCGAATCTGCGGCACGGTCGCGACGTAGCTGGCGGCTGCGGTGGCGTCGCCGCTGCGGAGCAGGTGGCTGACGTTCTCGCCGTTGAGGATCAGGGCCGGCGGGTCCTGCTCCCAGTCGAATTCAATGCGGCAGTGGCCCGCGACGAAGGCGAGCTCGCGCGGGTCGTCGAAGTCGACCTCCCGCCGGTGCGCCGCCAGGCCGATCGCCCGGTACATGGCACCAGTATCGAGAAAGTCGAAGCCCAACGCGTCGGCGACGGCGCGGGCGACGCTGCTCTTGCCCGTGCCGGCCGGGCCGTCGAGGGTGACGATGACTCCGCCGCTGCTCATGCGCCCGCCAGTCTAGCCGGCTGGGCGGCGGCGTGCGTCGGCTCAGGCGCCCACCGTCAGCCGGACCGCCACGTGATGCTCCGCGGCGCGACGGCAGAGGGTGGCGATGTTGTTGAGTTCCGAGATCAACGCCGTTGTGTTTCCGACGCGCTCGACAAAGCCCGGCGGGTCGTCCACCGCGCCGCGCGCCAACGCCTCGGCGGCGTGCTGCACGTCGTGGGCGTCGAACCACTCGACGGTGTCTGTTTCGCCCTTGTCATCGGCGTCGTCACCATATTCCTCAGCGGTGTAGCTGAGAAAGTCGCCCAGCGGGGTCAGGCCCCGCTCCTGGGCGTAGCGGTCGAGGTGTCGAATGTCGCCGGCAAGAGCGTGGCGACGACCCAGCGCCTCCGCCTCCGGCACCGGTCGCGCGAAGTGGACGTGCAGTTCAACGCCCTCTGCAGTGTTGTCGGCCATGCGAGTGTGGACCTCCTCGCACGCCAATGTAGCAGATTTCCACGCCGGCGTCCCAACCGGCCTCGGCGCCTACTTTGCAGCCCACTTAAAGCCCCGCCGCATCAGCTCGATCGCCTCCGGAACGTCGAACACGTTCGCGACGTGGCCCAGTGCGTTGTAGAAGACGCGCCCCTCGCCCCAGCGCTTGGTCCAGACCTGCGGCATTTTCACCTCGCCGTTGGGGCTGTGCGGGCCATCCGCGACGGGGAAGGTGGTCGTCGCGTACACCTTCACGGCCGGGTCGACGTGGAGGTAATACTGCTCACTGCTGACCTCGAAGTCGCTTAGGCCCTCGTTGATCTCGCTCCGCTCGGGGCCGATGTTGACGGTGTATTTCACGCCGTCGTTGCCGGGATGGGCGACCCATTGGCCGCCGGTCATGAACTGCCAGCCGACGTCCTGGCGGAAGGCGTCGCACATGCCGCCGTGGCACCCAGCCAGGCCCACGCCGCCCGCAACGGCGTCCTGCACATTCTGGCTCTGCTCCCCCTTGATCGAGTCCATCGTCCAGATCGGGACGATAAGGTCGAGGGTCTTGAGCTTCTCGCCGTCATCGAAGCTGGCAAGGTCGTGGCTGACCTCGACGTCGAAGTCGAGCTGCTTCAGTTCGCGCTCGAAGATCTTGGCCACCTGCTCGGGCTCGTGGCCTTCCCAGCCGCCCCAGACGATCAGTGCTTGCTTGCTCATGGACGGGCACCATAGCCGCCCCAGCACAGCGCCGCCCGCGTCGAAGACGCGGGCGGCGAAGCAGTGCATTGGAGGGACGTGCGGTTAGTCGTCGCTGGGGGCGTCGCCCTCGCCCTCGCTGCGGCGACGACGGCGGCGGCGCGGACGACGCTCGCCGTCATCGTCGGAGCCTTCCGCGCGGTCGGCGGCGGCGGAGACGGGGTCGCCGTGCGACTTGGCCGGGGCGTCGTCAGACGAGCCCTCGCTGCGCTCGCCGCGACCACGACCGCCTCGGGTGCGGCCGCTGCCGCGCGGGGCGCGATCGCCACCGCGATCTCCGCCGCGGTCACGACGCTCGCCCCGATCCTCGCGATCGCCACGGTCTCCACGGCCTTCGCCGCCGGTGCGCGGGGTGCCGATGTTGTCCTCCTCGCCCATCTCCTCCATTGCCTTGCGGCGGCTGAGCTTGATGCGGCCCTGCTCGTCGATCAGGATCACCTTGACGTTGACCGTGTCGCCCACCTTGAGGTGGTCGCCGACGCGCTCGATGTAGTTGGCGGAAATCTCGCTGACGTGCAGCAGGCCGTCGGTTTCCGGGGCGATCTCGACGAACGCGCCAAAGTCCTTGATGCTCACGACTTCGCCCTTGTAGATGCGGCCGACCTGCACCTGCTGGGTCATCGCCTCGACGATGTCCCGCGCCTTCTCGGCCCCGCCGGCGACGGTGGAGCTGAGGTAGACGGTGCCGTCGTCCTCGATGTCGATGTTGGCGCCGGTCTCCTCCTGGATGCGGCGGATGGTCTTGCCGCTCGGGCCGATGACCTTGCCGATCTTCTCGGGGTCGATCTTGATGCTGAGCAGACGCGGCGCGTAGGGGCTGAGTTCCTTGCGTGGCTCGCTGATGACCTCTTTCATCGTGTCGAGGATCTTCAGCCGGGCCTCGCGGGCGCGGGCGAAGGTGTCGCGGATGACCTGCATGGGCAGGCCCTCGATCTTGATGTCGAGCTGAACGGCGGTGACGCCCTCCGTGGTGCCGCAGACCTTAAAGTCCATGTCGCCAAAGCCGTCCTCTTCGCCGAGGATGTCGGTGATGAGATGGAAGTTGTCGTCATCCTTGATGACGCCGACGCTGATGCCGGCGACCATCGCGGTGATCGGCACGCCAGCGTCCATCAGGGCCAGGCAGCCGCAGCACGCCGAGGCCATCGAGCTCGAGCCGTTGCTCTCGGTGATGTCGCTGATGACGCGGACGGTGTAGGCGAAGTCGTCGATGCCAGGCAGCACGCCGATCAGCGCCTTCTCCGCCAGCGCACCGTGGCCGAGTTCGCGCCGGCTCACGCCGCCCAGCCGCCGGACCTCGCCGACGCTGTAAGGCGGAAAGTTGTAGTGGAGCATGAACTTCTGGGCGTACTCTTCGGTGAGCCCGTCGACCATCTGGTCGTCCTTGCTCGTGCCGAGGGTGACGGTGCAAATGCTCTGCGTCTCGCCGCGCGTGAAGAGGGCCGAGCCGTGGACGCGGGGGACCACGCCGGCCGCGCAGGTGATGGGCCGGATCTCGTCGTGACCGCGGCCGTCGGGGCGGGTGCCGTCGAGCACGAGCGAGCGGGTGGCCTTCTTCTCGACGGCGCGGAAGGCGTTGCTCACGTCCATGCCGCGGGCGGTCGAGGCGCGGTGGACCTTGTACGAGGCATCCTCCGCCGGCTCGGGGGCAAGCTGCTGGAGGACCTCCTCCTTGATCGCCTTGACCTTCGCGCCGCGATCCTGCTTGCCGGGCTCGCCCTTGGCGGCCTTGATCTTCTCGAACGCGAGCTTGTGGACCTCGTCGATCAGCTCAGCGTCGACATCGTTCTTGCCGAGCTGCGTCTTCTCCTTGCGCCCAACCTTGTCGGCGAGCTCGTCGATCATGCCCACGATGTCGGCGACGGCCCTGTGGCCGAACTCGATCAGGTCGGCAATCTCCTCCTCGGGCACCTCGAACGCGCCGACCTCGATCATGTTCGGCAGGTTCTTCGTGCCGGCGAGGACGAGGTCGCAGTCGCTCTCCTCCTGCTCCTCAATCGTGGGCATCAGCACGGGCTTGCCGTCGATCAGGCCGCAGCGCACGTGGGCGGTTGGGCCGTCGAAGGGGATGTCGCTGATGGCCAGGCAGGCCGACGCGCCGATGCCGGCGAGCACGTCGGGGTCGTTCACGCCGTCGTAGGACAGGACGTTGAGGTGAATCTGCACCTCGTCCTTGAAGCCATCGGGAAAGAGCGGCCGCAGCGGGCGGTCGACCATCCGCATCACGAGCACCTCGCGATTGCTGGGCCGGCCTTCGCGCTTCATAAAGCCGCCGGGGAACTTGCCGGCCGCGCTGCGGCGCTCGCGGTACTCGACCTGCATGGGGAAGAAGTCGATCCCCTCGCGCGGCGCGCCGCGGGCGATGGCGCACAGGACGACGGTGTCGCCGTAGCGGATGGTGACGCTGCCGGCGGCCTGGCGGGCGATCGAGCCGGTCTCGATGCTCAGCGTGCGGCCGGCGATCTCTTTTTCAACGCGGATGTCTTGAATCTGGTCCATATCGGTGGGGGCCGCCCGAAGGCGAAGGGGCCGGCGGAGGCTGCGGCGCTCGGTTCCACAGATGGACAGCCGAGGGGAGTCGCGGTCGTGCGAGTCCCGAGGGGTGTGCATCTGTGGGAGACCGACGGGCGACAGGCCGGCGAGGGTGGACGCCCGCGGGCGGCGGGTCGAAACGGGCGTCGGCGAACGGGGGAGGGGCGCCGAACCAACAAGACGGGGCACGGCCGAAACCGTGCCCCGCGTGGTCGGGCGAGCGTTACTTGCGAAGGCCGAGCCGGCCGATGAGTTCCTGGTAGCGGCTGCGATCGTGCTTCTGAAGGTACTTCAGCAGGTGCGTGCGCTTGGCGACCATCTTCAACAGGCCGCGCCGGCTGGAGAAGTCCTTCTTGTGAATCTTCAGGTGCTCGGTGAGCTCGGCGATGCGCTTGGTGTAGATGGCCACCTGCACCTCGGGGCTGCCGGTGTCGGCGTCCTTGCGCTGGTAGTCGGTGACGATCTGCTGCTTTTCTTCGGTCGCGAGGGACATGTGCGTCTTGGGTCCGTTGGGCCGATTCGGCCGTCACCCGCCGCTCAGCCAGGCCACGCGGCCAGCCGGTGCGGGGGTCAAAGGGGCCACGACCGTAGGACGCTCACACCGTTGCTGCAAGTTTGCTACGACCGCTGCTCGGCCCCGACCGCCGCCCGCGCCGCTTCAACGAACGTCGCCACCTCCGCCTCGGTCGCCTCGCGCGGCACCGTGGCGTTGGGCCGCCGAAAGCTCAGCGAGAGGGTAATCGACTTCGTCCCCGCCGAGAGTGGCTTGCCGCGGTAGGTGCCGCCGTGCTCGATTGCCTCTAAATCGTTCAGCCCCGACTCCTCGGCGAGCCTCGCCAAAGCGGCGTAGGTCACGGCCTCGTCGACCAGCAGCGACACGTCCCGCCGCGCTGCCGGGAAGCGGCCGAGCGGGCGGTTCGTCGGCACAGGCTGGTAGCCGGCAAACAGGGGTTCGAGATCGAGTTCCGCCATCGCCGGCCGGGCGTCGAGCGAGAGCGACTCGGCCACCCGCCGATCGGCCACGCCGATCACGCCCACGTCGGCATCGCCCCAGATCACCCGGCCGCAGACGCCCCTGGCAAAGCCGGGCGCTGCCGCCGGCTCGACGCGCACGGGCCGCTCGTTGTCCAGTCGGCTGAGCAGCAGTTCCACCGCCCCGCGGCAGCCGGCGTAGTCGGCGCCGACGAGTGCGATCCGCCGACGCTCAACCGGTTCGCTATCGCGCCAGAACGCGCTGCCGCTCTCGAAGAGCTTGACCACGCCGTTGCCGACCGTCTCGTTGTAACGCAACGCTTCGAGCAGCCCCGGCAGCACGCTCGGCCGCAGGTGGCTGTCGGCCTTGCGCACATTCGGATCGACCCGCCGCAACTTCGCCCCGTCCGGCAGGAACTGCGACTGCAATGCGTCGCTGACAAAGCTGAACGTGACGGCCTCGAAATACCCCGCCGCCGTCAGCGCATCGCGCACGGCGTCGAGGGCGACGATCTCCGGATTGACCGGCTTGACCACCACCTCGATGCGCTCGCGCAGCGGGATCTTGTCATACCCGACAACGCGGGCCGCCTCCTCGATCAGATCGGCCTCGATCGAGACATCGAGCCGGTGCGTCGGGACCGTGACCTCAATCGCCTCCGGCCCAGCGCTGGGGGCAAAGCCGAGCCGGTCGAGCGCCGCGGCCACCTCTGTGGGCGGCAGGTCGACGCCAAGGATGCGCTTCATCTCCGACAGCCGCAGCGCCAGCTCGTCGGGCACGACGTCGCCGGTGCCGGCCTCGGCGTGGCCGTCCAGCAGTTCGCCGCCGGCGGTTTGCAGGATCAGCTCGCACGCCCGCAGCGACGCCCGCTCGGCCAGCGTCGGGTCGAGGCCCCGCTCGAAGCGGTAGCTGGAATCGCTCATCAGCTTGAGCCGGCGGCTGGTCTTGCGGACGCTCAGCGGGTCGAAACGAGCAGATTCCAGTAGAATTGTGGTCGTGCCGGCCGTGACTTCGCTGAACTCGCCGCCCATGACGCCCGCCAGGGCCGCGGGCTTGTCGGCGTCGGCGATGACGAGCATGTCGGAGGTCAGCGTGCGGTCGACGCCGTCGAGGGTCGTGAGCTGTTCTCCCTCCCGCGCCGCCCTCACCACGATGCGGCCGCCGGCGAGCTGGTCGAAATCGAAGGCGTGCAGCGGCTGGCCGAGCTCGTAGAGGACGTAGTTGGTGACGTCGACGACGTTGTTGATCGGGCGCAAACCCACCTGTTCGAGCCGGCGCCGCATCCAGTCGGGCGACGGGCCGACGGTCACGTTGCGCAGGATGCGGGCCGTGTAGTGCGGGCAAAGGTCCGGCCGCTCGATCGAGACGCTCGTCGCGTCGGCGGCCTTCTCGGCAATCGTCTTCGGCGTCTTGAAGGTGGCCGAAAAGCGCCCGCCGGTGAGGGCGGCGAATTCGCGGGCGACGCCGACGTGGCAGAGCAGGTCAGGTCGGTTGCTGGTGATCTCCACGTCCATCACGTCGACGCCCCCGACGTTGCTCGTGGCTTCGACGGGATACCCGCCCATCGTCAGCGCCTCGCCGGCGTCGCCGACGGGCGGCACGGGGTCGAGGAAGTCGCTAAGCCACTCGAGGCTGGTCTGCATGGAGGAGAGTAGGGGGAAAGGATGAAGGCGGAAGGATGAAGGATGAACCCGAGCTCGACCCGAGTCGCTGCCAATCGTCGGGCTCTGCCTCGGGTTCATCCTTGATCCTTCCGCCTTCATCCTTGCGATTATCGGCCCTTGCGTCGTCTGCTGGGACAGCGTTCGAACGGTCGAAACTTCCTTCGTCGCCGCTTCACGGATGAAGGGGCAACAAGCCAACTTCCCCCAATCGGATCACGGAGGATCTCGATGCGGATCAACACCAACATCACATCGCTGCAAGCGCAGCGCAGCCTCAGCCAGAACAACGACGACCTCTCGACGCGCCTGCAGCGCCTGAGCACGGGCCTGAAGATCAACACCGGCAAGGATGGCCCGGCCGCCCTGATCGCCAGCGAGAACATGCGCAGCGAGATGGCCGGGCTTCGCCAGGCGATCGACAACTCGAACCGCGCCAGCAACGTGCTCAACACCGCGGAGGGCGCGTTGGCCGAGGTCAACAGCCTGCTCTTGCAGATGCAGAGCCTGACCAACGAAGCCGCCAACACCGGCGCGCTCAGCACCGAGGAGATCGAGGCCAACCAGCTCCAGGTCGACGCGATCCTGGGTAGCATCAACCGGATCAGCAACTCCACGCAGTTCAACGGCCGGCAGTTGCTCAACGGGCAGCTCGATTACCAGCTCGAGAACGTTGCCGCCAGTCAGGCGATCGACGTCAAGGTCAACGCCGCCAAGCTGCCCGACAACGGCAGCATGAACGTCGCCGTCGAGGTGACGGGTTCGGCCGAGACCGCCCGCATCACCTACAGCGGCGCGACCACCAGCAACCAGAACACCACGCTGGAGATCGGCGGGCGCAACGGCGTCGAGCAGATCAGCTTTGGCTCCAACACCGCCGTCAGCGCCGTCGCCTTCGCGGTGAACAACCTGACGGCCGCCACGGGCGTGAGCGCGACGGTCAGCGGCAGCTTCCTGCACTTCGACTCGACCGAGTACGGCTCGAAGCAGTTCGTGACCGTCGAGGCGATCAGCGGCGTGTTCGCGGCCGCCAGCGCCACGAAGGACAACGGCGTCGACGCGCAGGTGAACGTCAACGGCACCACCGCCGAGGCCGACGGCCTGGTCGTCAAGGCCAACAACGGCTCGCTCGACATCGAGGTCACGCTCGACGCCGACTTCGCCCAGCAGACGGCCACCACCGCCACCTTCGATATCAGCGGCGGCGGGACGACGTTTCAGATCGGCTCGAGCGTGCAGCGTCAAAGCCAGATCAGCATCGGCATCGGCAGCGTCGCCACCAGCCGCCTGGGCAACAACAGCGAGGGCTTCCTCAACGAGCTCGGCAGCGGCGGGGACAACAGCCTCGTCAGCGGCAACACCACCCAGGCGCAGCGCATCCTGAACGAGGCCATCAAGGAGGTCGCCACCCTACGCGGCCGGCTCGGCGCGTTGCAGAAGAGCGTGCTGGAGACCAACGTCACGAGCCTGAGCGTTGCGCTCGAGAACGTGACCGCGGCCGAGAGCACCATCCGCGACGCCGACTTCGCGATGGAAACGGCCGCCCTGACCCGCTCCCAGATTCTGGCACAGGCCAACACCTCGGTGCTGAGCCAGGCCAACCAGGCCCCGCAGCAGGTGCTTGCGCTGTTGCAGTAAGCGGTCAGCAACACGTGGATTCCAGCAACACATGGGATCGCAGGCCCGGCGGCCGCCTCACACGGGGCGGCCGCCGGTGTCGTTTGCGTCCCCTCGGCCTAGCCGCGACTCAACGAGTCGCGGGCTGAGGAACTGCGGATGCGTCGTTACCGCACGAAACGACGACCGAGTTGCACCTCACCGGGGATTCTCTGATCAGTTGAACCTGCGGCGTCAACTGAGCCCGCGACTCGTTGAGTCGCGGCTATGGAGAATCGTGCGCGGCCGACGTCGATCTACTCCCCCATCCCGCACGGCCCCGGCACGCCGCAGCGGCCGCACATGGGCACCTCCTCCGCCCCGCCGCCGTTCGACTCGCTTTTGCCGGCGTGGACGAGCGACAATGCCCGCTCGGTCTTGACGCTGCCGCACTTGGGGCACTCGGCCTTGGGCTTGTCGCCGATCGAACGGAACAGCTTGTCGAATTGGTGGCCGCAGGCGGCGCAGGTGAAGTCGTGAACGGGCATGGCGAATCCTACTCTGCCGCCGAGAGATCGAGCGAAACGAGATGACGCGTGAAAATTTCACCGTGCCGCTCGATTTGCTCGAGGCCTGTCACGCGGAAGCCGGCCCGCTCGAACGTGCCGCGGCTGAAGTCGCTCGCCTCGGCGTGAAGTCGCGACAGTCCCGCGGCACGGGCCGCCTCGACCACCGCCGCGAGCAGCCGAACGCCGACGCCCCGCCGCTGAACATCGCCGCGCACGTACAGCATGCCGACGCGCCCGTCCGCCTCAAGCGTGGCGAAGCCAACGGCGTTGCCGGCCATCTCGGCAAGGAACGCCCGGGCGAGCAGCATCCGGTGGCCGAACGCTCTCGCGTCGGCCGCCGACGCCGACCACGCCTCGACCTGCCCGGGCGTGAACGCCTCGCCAGCGCAACCGTCGATTGCTTCGAGGAAGATGGTCGCGAAGGACGACACGTCGCCCAGGCCCGCGTCTCGGATGAGAACGTCGCACATGGTGCTCAATCCAACACGATAAACCGGCTGCGCGCCTGCTGCTTCACGTAGGTTTTCGTGATGTCGAGCGCTTCGCCCCCGCCCGCATCGTGCGGCTTGCCGTGCGCGCTCAGCCAGCGTTGGCCGCGGGTGAAGAAGGCGTCGAAGTCGCTTTCGGTCATCGGGCCGGCGAAGTAGGTGTCGCGCCGCAGCGGCGTGAGGCGGCAGAGGACGTCGCCCTTGCTGATCTCGACGCGGTCGCGCGACGAATCGAGCTCGAGCACAACGTGCCACGGGTAACTGGCCGGGTACCAGTCCGTTTCCGCGATCGCGCTCATCGCCCGCCAACCGCGCTCCTGCATCGGCGGCGCGTTGGGCGGGTCGGCGAAGAGCAGGATCTCGTTCGGGTCGGTTGCGAGGAACAAGAACGTCGACACCTTCACTTGATTCCGCACCTCGGCGAAGACGTCGTCGGTGATGACGTGCGGCAACTGCTGGCCTTTTTCCCAAAACCAGGCGTAGTTCTGCACGAGTGGCCGGGCCGGAGCGTTTTCGGTGGCGGACCAGTCGAAGTCGCTGGCGAGTTCCACGTCCGGCTCGGCGTGCCAGGTGCCGTCGGGGTTCTTCATGAAGGCGACGTCGAAGTTCGCCAGCAGGTCGAAGCCAAAGGCGTTGGCGGCGCGGATCGGCGGGCACTCCTCGGGCCAGCCGCGGCCGGTCGGGCGCTTCACGTAAACGTCCTTCGCCGGCCGCGGGGCGAGGAGCTCGTCGCGAAACTTGTAGAACCGAATCACGCCGCGACTGTAGATGGAGGTTGAGCACGGCCCACCCTACTTCGACTTCTTCGCGATGCCGAGCGTGACCATCGTCTCGCGCGGCGTGTCGCTTGAGCAGGAGGATGCGGACGGGTCGGGCGCGTGCTTGACGGGCGCGGGCTCCTCGGGCTGCACGTCGTACTGGTGGGGGTGGTCCAGGTCGGCCAGGCCCTCCTTGTGAAGCAGGCCGCGGCGGCCGGAGACAAGGCTCTTGAGCTTGGCCAGCCCGAGCCCGCCGCCGAAGCGGGCCAGGCGCCGCAAATGCTCGGGGTGGCGGACCGTCAGGTGCGCGTACTGCCGGCGGACGGGCTTGCGCTTGTAGAACGACGCCAGAATCTGCTGGTAATGCCGGTCGAGCGTGGCCGCGTCGATGCCGTCGGGCGTCCAGACGAAGTTCATGCCGTTCATCTTCGACCAGTGGTCCTCGCGGATGTTCGTGCCGTAAAGCTCGCGGTAGATCGGGCTGCCGGGGTAGGGCGTGAACTTGGTCAGGTTCATAATCGTCATCGGGATCCGATGGACGTACGCCTTGGTCTTGGCGATCGATTCCTCCGTTTCGCCGGGATAGCCGAGCATGAACAGGCCCTTGACGCGGATGCCCGCGGCGGCGGTCTCCTTCACGGCCTGCTCGCTGCGCTCGAGCTTGGCGACCTTGTCCATCTTGACCAGCATCTCGGCGTCGCCGGTCTCCAGGCCAAAGCTGATCTGCCAGCACCCGGCCTGTTTCATCAGTTCCAGCAGCGGCGGCCAGACCGTGTCGACGCGGGCGGCGCAGCTCCACGTCATCTTGATGCCGCGCTCGATCACGAGGTTGCAGAACGCCGTCGTCCGCTTGCGACTCGCCAAGAACAGGTCGTCGACGAAGAGCACGTGCCGCACGCCGTACGTGTCGCGGAGGTGCTCCATCATCTCCACGACCTTTGCCGGCGAGTAGTAGCGCACGCGGGCGCCGAAGGTGCTCGTATCGCAGAACTTGCAGTGGAACGGGCAGCCACGGCTGGCCGCGATCGTGGCGACCGGGCCGCGCGGGTAGTCGTAGATCGCCAGCGGGTACTTGTGCGGGAAGCCCGGCAACAGGTCCCACGCGGGGAAGGGCAACTCGTCGAGGATGTTGTCGGTCTTGTCCGGCGGATTGACGCGCACCACGCCGGCGTCGCGGTAGATGATGCCGCGCACGTTCGCCAGGTCGTCGCCGGCTTCGTAAGTGTTCAGGAGGTTGACGAGAATCTTCTCCCCCTCCCCCTGCACGGCGACGTCGAAGGCGCTGAAGCGGGCGACGGTGTCCGGCCCCATCGAGCTGATGTGCGGCCCGCCGACGATGATCTTGATGTCGGGGAGCTCGGCCTTGATCCGCCGGGCGATCTCCACGCTGCCGGCCACGCCGACGGTGAACAGCGTGATCCCGACGTACGCGGGCTTGGCCTCGATCACCCGCTTGGCGACGGCGGCGACGTCGAGGTCCTCCACGTCGCTCTCGATAATGCTCGGCTGCCACCCGTGCTGGCGCACCTCCGCCGCCAGGTGCAACAGGCCCAGGCTCGGCGAGCGATTGGTGATGTGCTTGACGAACCCGTACCCCGGCGCGATGCGTTCGTACGGCGGATTGATGAAGACGATCTTGCGATCGTCTCGATCGGTTGTTCGATCCCGCGGCGAGGCCGCTTCGATCACCTCGATGCGGCCGTCGCCCGCGGCGCGGGCGAACGTCGGCATCGACAATGGTCCGTGCGTCGTGCTCATCGCGATCGAAAGAAACCCCAGGAGTGACAAAGTTGCCGCGGGCAATCCCCACGCTGCTCCCCAAGCTTACAGCCTCCAGCCGATCCCCGCGAAACCCTGCACGCCGTTGATCGCCGGGTTGTCGCCGTCGACGATCTGTCCATTGGAGAGGTGCCAGAAGTCGATCCCCGCCGTCAGCACCATCGACTCGCGCACCTTCCACGCGACGCCGGCGCCGGCGCGGCTGACAAAGTTCAGGTGCGTGCCGCCCGCCGGCACCGATTCTTCGCTGTAGATCGGGCCGAACCCGACGCCGAGGAAGAGCGTCGCGTCGATGCCGAACTCGAAGACGTGGTGCCGCAGCCGGCCGTGGACGCCAATGGCCGCCGTTTCGGCGTCATCCTTGAAGAACCCGTACCCCGCAAGCTCCAGGCCGAGCGAGAAGTTGTCGAGCACGAAGTGGTCGTAAGCGACCGCCACGTTCGGCAGGTCCTCGCCCTCCTCGACGCCGACGACGTAGCGGGTCTCGATCCCGAAGACGCCCGTGCCGCGCGGGAAGACGCCCACCCGTTCGGCCTCGCGTGCCAACGCCGGCGTGGCCGCGCATGCTGCAAATGCCGTTGCGGAGAGGATGAACTTCGAGCGTTGTTGCATGTTGCGAGTGCAGTTAGCGTAATCGCCAATACGCCGGCCGCAACACCGACTGGGCCATTGCCGGCGCAATTCGCACCTGCTGGGAGGCACATGACGCACACCACTCGCTCGACCCGCTCCATCCGCACGCTCGTCTCCGCCGCCGCCGTCACGGGATTGGCGGCCATGCTGCTGTCCGGCCCGCTTGGCTGCAAGTCGGCCCCGAAGGAGGCGGCCGACGACAACAAGTGGTTCGCCGCTGCCCTCACCGGCTCGGACGAGGCCTTCCGCGTCGCCGAGTCGACAGGCGACGACATCAACGAGTTCAACCGCTCGAGCGAGACGCCGCTGCACACCGCCGCCTACCGGGGCGGGTACCAAACGGTCGAGCGTCTCATTGAGGCCGGCGCGAAGCTCGACGTGGTCGACGAGGACGATCGCACGCCGCTGCACGTGGCCACAGCGAAGGAGCAGTCGGCCAACGCGATTGTTTTGGCCAAGGCCGGCGCGGATCTCGATGCCCGCGACAGCCGGGGCGACACCCCGCTGATGATGGCCGCCTCAAGCGGGCTTGCGGACGTGGTCGAGGTGATGATCGCCGAGGGCGCCAACATCGACGAGCGCAACCTCAACGGCTTCACCGCCCTGCACTTCGCCGCCCGCGACGGCCAGCAGGACGCGGCCAAGCTCCTGCTCGAAGCGGGCGCCGACACGAACCTGACCGACGAGGACGGCATGACGCCGCTCGACCTCGCCCAGCAGGAGGGCCACGCCGACGTCGCCCGGCAGATCAGCGGCGGCGACGACTCGCTCACCGAATCGATCGAGGACGCCAAGGAGACCGACGTCGACTCCCCCACCACCCTACCCAACTGAGGCCGACCCCTGAACGGACGCTGGGTGTCCGGACGCACATCATTTCGACAGAAACCCCCGTTTTCCCTATCCTGCTCGCCATGCTTCATCGCCTTGCCCTGCTGGTCGTCACCGGACTCTGCGTCGGCTTCATCGGCTGCACGCCGGCTGCGAATGTCGAGCCCGCGCCGAACGAGCCGGAGAACCCGTGGTTCGACGTCGCCCTCACCGGCAGCGTGGACGACGCCGAGTATGCCGCGAATGCCGATCCGAACGTCCGGGGCGGCAAGGGCCGCACGCCGCTGATCGAGGCGACCTGGCAGGGCAAGCCCCAGGCCGTCGACCTGCTGCTCGCCAACGGCGCGAACCCGAATCTGTCGGATTTGAAGGGCCAAACCCCCCTCCAGTACGCGACGAAGAACTACAACGACCGCACGGAGGTGATCGACATGCTCCTCGCCGCCGGTGCCGACCCCGACGCCACCGGCAGCCCCTACGAGCCGCCGCTCTGCCTGGCGGCGGGCAACGGGCGGGTGGACGATGTCGAGCTGCTGCTCGCCGCCGGCGCCAGTCTCGACGCCACCGATCGCAAGGGCCGCGACGCCATGACCTACGCCCGCAACAAGGGACGCGGCGAGGTGCTCAGCGTTTTGAAGGAGGCCGAGATGAGCCGTCGGCCCGCGCCCGGCGAGATGATGGACGACGCGATGCGGCCCGGCGACATGGAGGAGGGCGGCGCCATCCTCGACAGCGTGCAGTAGGCTGGTCCGCCGATGGCCGACCACGCCCCCGTCCCGCAGCCACGCGATGCGCCGCCGGCGCCCCGCGTGGCTGCGGTCGTTCCCACCTTCAATCACGGCGGAACCGTCGCCAACGTGCTGCGCGAGGTCGGGGCACACGGGCTGACCGTGATCTGCGTCGACGACGGCTCGACCGACGCCACCGACGCCACCCTCGCGACGTGGTTTGCCGATGGCGAGGATCGCCACGTCGTCACGCACCCGCACAACCGCGGCAAGGCGGCCGCGTTGCGGAGCGGCTTCGAGCGGGCGGAGGCCCTTGGCTTCGCCCACGCGCTCACGATCGACGCCGACGGCCAGCACGACGCGGGCGACATCCCCGCCCTCCTCGCCGCCGCCGCGCGGCAGCCGCACGCGCTGATCCTCGGCGAGCGCGACGCCGTGATCGCCGGCTGCCCCCGATCGAGCATCGTCGGGCGGCGGCTGTCGAACCTGCTCGTGCGAATCGAGAGCGGGCTAACCGTGCGCGACAGCCAGTGCGGGCTGCGGGTCTACCCGATTTCCCTCACGCGCCGCCTCGCCGGCTGGTCGAACCGTTACGGCTTCGAGACCGCGATTCTCACCCGCTTCGCGTGGGCGAGGCTGCCGGTGGTCGGGGTGCCGGTGCGGTGCGTCTACGAGGTGCCCGGCGGGCGGATTTCGCACTTTCGCCCGACCCGCGATTCCATCGCGGCCGGCTTCATGCACCTCGCGTTGCTGCACCGCGCGCTTTTGCCGGGCCCGCGCGTGCCGGAGCGGGAGGCCGTGGCGGAGACACAGACGGGCACGCTGATCGACCGCGTCGGCCGCTGGCTCAACCCGCTGCGGACGTGGCGGCATCTCAAGGCCAGCCGCCTGGCCCGCAAGCGCTTCGCCGCGTCGATCGGCGTGGGCGTCTTCATCGCGCACATCCCGGTCTACGGCATCAAGACGTGCGTCTGCCTCGGCGTCGCCCGCTGGCTGCGCCTCGAGCCCATCGGCGTGCTCGGCACCTCGAGCGTCATCTCCGCCCCGCCGATCGGCCCGGTGCTGGCCGTCGCGTCGATCGGGCTCGGCAGCGTGCTGCTGGGCGGGGGCGTTCCAAGCGTGGCCGCCTACGACCCGCGCACGCGCGGCGCCTGGACCGTTCTGGGCGAGGTGGCGGCCGAGTGGTTCCTCGGCGGCGCGATCCTCGGCGCCGCCTTCGGACTGCTGACGTACGCGGCCGCGAAGTTCATGCTGGCGCGGCGGCCCTCGAAGCCCGCCACCACAGCAGCGCCGGCAGCGTGACGCCGAGCGTGCCGACCATGCACCCGAGCACGCCCACCACAATCAAAATCCCCAACGACTGCACCGCCGGCACGCTCGTCAACGCCAGCGTGCCGCACCCGACGCTCGTCGTCAGGGCACACGTCACCAACGCCCCACACGCCGCCCGCAGCCGCTCGTGGGCATCGCTTGCCTGCCCCCCCGCCCGGGCGGCGACGACGGCGAAGATGCCGTAGTCCACGTTGATTCCCAGCAGCAGCGGCACCATCACGCCGTTGATCAGGTTCAGCCGCAGCCCGAACAACTCCATCGCCAGCAACAGCAGGACGCCGCTGACAAGCGTCGGCGAGAGTGCCAGCAACGCCTGGCCGATCGAGCGGAAGTAGAGCGCGAGCGTCAGGCCGATCAACCCGATCGCCAAACCGAACTCGCGCGGCAGGTCACGCAGAACAGCCGCCTCGATGTCGCTGCCGAGCGCGGGGGCGCCTGTCGCGACGACGCCCTCCATCCCCGCGAGCGACTGTCGCACGCCGGCCAGCGCCGCCTCGCGCGAGTCGCGGTCGAGCAGTTCCGTCTCGAAGTGAATCACGCTCACGCTGCGCCGGGCCGTTTGGTCATCCAGCGCCGCGCGCGGCAAGACGAGCGAAGCGATGTCGCGGTACTTCAGCAAATCTCCAACGGACGGCAGCCTCCGCTCGCTCGCGAGCAGGCGCAGGAACGTTGCGTACTCGGAGAACGCCTCCGGCCGAAATCCTGCGTCGGCGAGGGCGGCGTCAAGACGCGCCACGGTCGCCTCCGCGTCGATTTGCGGCGGCGGGTTCGACGGGTCGGGCAGCAACGTGTCGAGCCCGAAGCTGCCGACCACGCCCCCCGCCCGCGCCGCGTCGGACCGCAGCCGCCGCGCCACCTCGTGCGCCTTCGCCACGAGCGGTTCGGCAGCATCGGCCTCAATCAGCACGAACATCGTCCCGCCGGCCAAGCCCATACGCTCCTGAATCTCCCGCTGGGCCTCCAGCGGCGGGTTCGGGGCGGGGTGCAGCGCGAACAGGTCGTACTCGAGCGACAGCGCGCCCCCGCGCACCAGCACGAACCCGCCGGCGGCGACGGCAAAGGTCAGCGTCGCGACCAGCACGCCGCGCGTCGGTCCGAGCAGCAGGCCCGCGAGGCGTCGGCCCAGGTCGAACCGCGGCACCGCTGGTCGGCCCGTGCCGCCGCGGTCGAACGCAACCAGCGCCGCCGGCAACAGCGTGACCGTCGCCAGCCCCGCCCCGAGCAGACCAAGCGAGCCGATGAGGGCGAAGTCGCGTAGCACGCCCACGGGCGACAGCGCGACGGCCGCGAAGCCGATCACGCTTGTCAGCCACGCCACAAACGTCGGCCGGCCCAGCCGGGCAAGCGTTGCCCGCGCCGCCTCCACCGCGTCGGCGGCCTTGCGTCGCTCGGCGTCGTAGTGGGCGAGGAAGTGGATCGGGTAGTCGATGCCGATGCCCCCCAACGCCCCGCCGACCACCGCGGCCAGCGGCGTGAGCGTCGCCGATCCCAACGCGTAGACGCCAAAGCCCCACAGGATGCCGACCGCCACCGGCGTGAACGCGAACAGGAACAGCCGCAGCGGCCGGCGGTAGAGCAAACCGACCACCAGCGCCAGGCCGCCAATACTGGTGAAAGTGCCGATAGTCGAGTCGCGCTGAATTTCCCCCGTGTCGTACGCCGCCACCGCGTACGCGCCGGCCGTCTGCACGATGAGGCCGTCGCTATTCACATCCACAATCGCGTCCTCGACCAGCGAGACGAGGCGTTGCGAGAACCCAAGGTCGCCCGGCGGCTCCACGCCGTCGATGCGCAGCAAAATGCCCCGCCGGTCGCGCGAAAGGAACCGGTCGTCGCCACTTTCGAACGACCCGCCGGGCAGGCGACTGTCGGCGAGGCGCTGTTGCAGGAGTTCGAACAGGCGCAGCGGGTCGCGGGCGAGCGTGCGGCCCAGCGCCCCCGCCGCCGGGCTCGGCGCGGAGAGGGCCGTCTTCGTGCGCTCCAACTGCTCGGCCATGCCCTCGGGCGTCAGGCGGCGCAGCGCCTCCGCACGGCCGGCGGCGTCCAGGTACGCCAGGCCGTGCGGCACGACCTGCTCCTCCACGAACTGCCGAAACTCCGGCCCCGCCCGGTCTCGCACGTTCGCCACAAGCGGCTTGGCATCCTCGGCCGACAAGCGGTCGCGCAGCCGGTCGGCGAAGCCGGTCAACGCCGTCCGGTCATCGGGCGCACCCTCCGGCAAGCTGGCGAAGACGAGCAATTCCTCGGCAACCGGAAACTCGTTCACCACCGTTTCCAGCGCCACGACCGACGGATTGTTCGGGTCGAACATCGCCACGAGCGATGTCTGCGGGCGCAGGCGAAACAGCAGGGCGAGGCTGACGAGCGTGAGCACGCCGGCCACGGCGAGCGTCGAGCTCGGACGTTTCAGGCAGAGGTCGACCAGGCGGCGCATCAAAGCGGCTCCGTCGGCGCGACCGGTGACGCGAGACGGCTGGCCCGACGCGGCGGCTCGAAAGCGGTCGGCGGGGCCACGTCGAGTTCCAGCTCGTTCGCCTCGATGCGGACGGTCCCGTCGGCGCTGATCGCCTCGACGATCTGCGGCCAAACGGTTGGGCCGAGCGGCGTGTACGCGTCGAGCAGCAGGCGGAAGCGGACAGTGCCGACGGCGTCGACGCCGTCGTAGATGCTGGGCGTGAGCGTGTCGCGGCGGACGAGGATGCGCAGCGTCAGGCCTTCGCCCATCGGGCGGCGAATCCACAGCCTGTTGGATTCGACATCAACGTCCCGCGCGTCGGCGTCGAGCCCGCCGCTGAAGAGGTTGAGCCACTCGCCGATCGCGGCGCTCAGGGCGCCGGCCGAAGCTTCCAACTCGTCCGCCCGCGCGTCGCCACGCGGCAGGTAAAGCCAGACGCCGTCGGCGGTGCGCGTTAGGTCGAAGACGGCGCGGCCGAACTTCCAGGCCCGCACCCGCGCGCGGTCCGGCGGGGCCAGCACGAAGACCGTGTCAAGCCGGACCGACTCGCCATCGGCGGCGGTGAACGTGAGCGTTCCCTTGCCGGTCACGTCGCCCACGCCGGCGTTGCGCTGGCGCATCGCTTCGAGCGACTCGCTTGCCGACAACATCGGGTACTGCGGCAAGTTCCCCTCGACCGGCGGCGGCGTCGAGCGGCAGCCGGCGAGGGCGAGCAGGAGCAGGCAGGCCAGCGTTATTCGCACGACGAGGCCTCCACTTCGGCTCGGGCGATCTTGCCGCTGGCGGTGGTCGGCAGCGCGTCGCGGAACTCGACGAGACGCGGCACCTTCCAGCCGGCGAGGCGGGCGCGGACGAACTGCCGCAACTCCCCCGCGGCCGGCCGCTCGCCGCGCGGCACGATGACGGCCCGCAGGCGCGTGCTCGTCTCGCTCTGGCGAACGGGCACGACCACGCACTGCGCCACGTCGGGGTGGTCGCACAAGGCCGCCTCGATTTCCAGCGGATTGACCTTCCGCCCGCCCGCCTCGATGAGCAGGCGCCGCCGGCCGGTGATGAAGAGGCGACCGGCCTCGTCGACGCGGCCGAGGTCGCCGGTCGGCAGGTGGCCATCGACCAGCTCGACCGCGGCGTCGGCGTAGCCGTCGAACATGCACGTCGATCGCACCGCGACTTCACCGCCATCCAGCACGCGGATTGAGACGCCGTTCATCGGCAGGCCAACGCTGTCGGGGTCGGAGGCGGCGCCGCGAGGGTCGTTGAACGTCACGCTGCCGATCTCGGTCATGCCGTAGACCTGCCCGACATTCTGGTCGAAGGCGGCGCGAAAGCGGTCGCGGGCGCCCGGCGGCAGCGGTGCGCCGGCGGAGTAGACGCGGTGTGCTTCACGGACCGCACCGGCGCTTGGGCCGAGTCGCGGCAACAGCTCGATCATCGCGGGAATGGCGGGAATGATGGTTGGCCGGCGTTCCAGGTGCGCCGCGAGCGAGCGCTGGTCGAGGCCGGGGCAGAGCAGGACGGTCGCCCCGCCCCAGATCGGCCCGAGCAGGCCGTGCTCAAGGCCGTACGAGTGGGCCAGCGGCACGGTCGCGAGCACGCGGTCGTTCGGCGTCATCCCGCACACTTCGGCGACGTTGCGGGCCACCGCGTCGAGCGAGCGGGCGCTGCGGCGGACGAGGTTCGGCGTCGCGGTGCTGCCGGAGGTCGCCAGCACAATCCCGCTCCACCCCGAGGACTCGGACGAGTCGAGCGACGCCCGTTCCCGAAGCTGGCTCGCCTCGAGGTCCTGAGTGTCGCACGGAAGCAGCAGGAGTTGGCCGTTTGAGCGCAGGCCGGCGAGGAACCGCACGGGAAGTTCGAAGCCGGTCCCGCCGCGCAGGACGCCATCTTTCGCCGAGGCGGCGGCCGACTCGACGCGATCATGAAGGTCGCCGTAGGTGAGGGCCTTGCCGTCCGGCAGCACGTACGCGGGCCGGCCTGGCGCGTCGGCGGCGTGGCGGCACAGGCGGTCGAGCAGAGTTTCGGCGGCGACGGCGGGCAAGCGGTTCAATGTAAGCCGGCCCGAGCCGTTCGTCACGCCGCGGCCAACACCGGCGCCCGTTCAGTGGAGTGGGCCAGCGCCTCGGCCTCGGGCGAGCGCAGCGACCACCGCGCGTGCCGCGGCACGACCGCCATGTGCCGCTGGAGCCGCTCGAACCCGTAGAACATCGCCAAACGCCACCGCAGCGCCCACGGCGGCTTCGGGAAGACCTGGCCGGCCATCACGCTGATCATCGCGTTGCGCACCCGCCACGGGCTGCCGGGGCAAAGCAGCAATTCGCGGAAACTGTGGGCGTAGTAGCGGCGGATCAGCTTGAAGAAGATCGCCGTGCTGTCTTTGACGAACGCCTCGTACTGCCGAATCGCCCGCTTGCCCCTGCCGCGACCCGCCAGCAACTCCGCGGCGTGGCCGGCGGCCTCGTTGCCGCTCATCATCGCCAGCGTCACGCCGGTCGAGAAGATCGGGTCGAGAAAGCACGCGGCGTCGCCGACAAGGAAGTAGCCCGGCCCCGCGAACGGAGCGCACGAGTAGCTGAAGTCCGCCAGCGTGCGGTTCGTCTCCGGCCCCACCGCCTCGGCCATGCGCTCGCGGACCACCGGCGCCCGGTCGATCGCCCAGCGAAGCATCTCGTTCGCGGGCACGCCCACCTGCTTGTTCAGGCCCGGCCGCGCGACGAAGCCGATGCTCGTGCGCTGCGGGTCGATGCCGATCATCCAGAACCAACCCTCGTCGCACAGCACCAGCAGCGGAGAGCCGGTGTCGGCGCCGCAGGGCATGTCGACGTGCTCGAAGTGCTCGAAATAGGCGACACGCCGCAGGTTTTCATCGGCCACGGGGCGGCGGCGATCGAAGTGCCGGCCGATCACCGTGCCGTGGCCGCTGGCGTCGATGCACATCCGCCCGGCGAACCGGCCGGCCGGCGTCACGACCTCGCACCCGTCGGCGCCCAGGCGCTCGATTCGCTTGACCGGCGTCTGCTCGAACACTTCCGCCCCCGCCTCGCGGGCGGCGTCCAGCAGCATTTTGTCGAACGACGCCCGCTCCACGTTGAGCGTCGGCGTGCCGGGCAGCAACGACTCGTCGAAGCGCATCCGCGCCGGCTCGTCGGCGTTGGCCATTTGGAAGGTCGCGCCGTACTTGTCTAGGTGCGGCAGGCCGTCGATGCGGTCGGCGAGGCCTAGTTCCTCGATCAGCGGCAACAGGCGCGGCAACAGCGACTCGCCGATGTGGAAGCGCGGGTGGCTGTCCTTCTCCAACACCGCGACCGACAGCCCACGCTTGGCGAGGGCCAGCGCGGCCGTCGCGCCGCCGGGGCCGCCACCAAAAATCAGCACGTCGTAGGTGGTCATAAGGATGCCCCGGTCTTCGGATCGGCTACGCCACAATCGGCGACGCCCTCGATTTCTACGAGAAGTTCGGGCCGGCACAAGTCGGCTACCAGGCACTGCGCCCGCCCGCAGCCGGCAAAGTGATCCGCCACCGCCGCCTCGACGGTCGGCAAATCCTCGCGGCGCGGCACGTAGACGCGCACGTGGCGAAAGCGGTCGAGCGGCTCGCAGCCGCCGACGCCCGCCGCGGTGAGCAGGCGGCGCAGGTTGTCGAGCGTGAGCGCGATCTGCCGGTCGAGGTCGCCGGGGTGGCGGCTGTCCTCGCCGCTGATGGCGGCCGTGCCGGCGACGAGCACCATCGGCCGATCGACATCGACCACGGTCGCCCGTGCAAAGCACGGCGGCAGCTTGCCGTAGCGACGCGAATACTCGTACGCCGGCACCTGCGCCGGATTCTCGACCGGCCGGCCGGCAACGTCCGTCGCAAGGGCGTGGACGACGAGGTCGCGCCCCGCGTGGCCGACCCCCGAGGCCGTGGGCGTTCGCCTGGCAAGCCCGTCGCGCCCGCCGAACAGGTCGCACAGGGCTTCGAAGCGGCCGGCGTTGAAGACGCGGTAGCGGTCCCGCTCCTCACCAAGCGCGTCGTGAATGCCGGGGATGTGGTTCCAGACGCGAACGATCTGCCGTCCCCTCTGCTCCGCCTCGGCGAACAGACGGCGGTAGAGCGTTGCCGTCGCGCCGCGCATGGTGTGGGCGTCGAGGGAGCGGGCGTCGTCCACGCGCACGGTGACAAGTGTCGCCCGCTCGCCGCGCCGGACAACCACCTCGCCCAGATCATGATCGAGCGCGGCCTTCGCGCGATCCACGCGGTCGCCAAGCCACTCGCGCGTCCAGGCGGGCGCGTGCAGCGCCGGGTCGCGGCGCGGCGGCATCGTCCGCGGCGTGAACGGCTTGAGGGGTGGGGTGGATGTCGTCGATCCCGTCATCGCAGTTCGTCTACAGCCTTTGCGTACGCCCCTCGCCTCCCGCCGATCGCTCGACGCGAAGCGTTGCCCCGGCGACCGGCCCGGCCCGGTCGGTGCAGACGACGGCCAAGTCGTCCGCCATCTCCATCGACTGCATTCCCGGACCTGCATGCGTGGCGGCGTTGTCCGCCGGGCCAGCGGCAGCATGCCTAACCCGGCAACGACTTGCAAGCCTGCCGGCCCCGCCCGTCGCCACGATCGCGACGCCCAGAAGCGGGCCTGCCGCGAAGAGTTCACCCAGGCGGTGCGCCAGCGACGGCGCCGCGCCGAACGCCGCCCGCTCGGCCGCGTCCGTCGTCGACCCGTTCGCGCTGCCGATGGCCGGCACGTCAGGCAACGTTCCCCGCAGGCGGCCCAACGACTCCGCCAAGCCGTCCGCGCCGGCATTAAACGACGCGAACGTGCCCAGCGTGGCGAGCACCGTCGCGCCGCGCACTTCCGCGGATCGGCGCGACTCGACGATCAGGCACGCCGCGCCAGCCGACGGCACGAAGCCGGCGGCGTCGCCGTCACGCTGGTGGCCGAAGGTCCGATAGGCGCGGTCGAGCGACGGGTGCGTCTCCTCGGCCGCGGCGACGACGACGCGGTCGACGCGCCCCTCGCGCACGCGCAGCGCCGCGAGGCGCAGGGCGTCGAGGCCGCTCGTGCGCGTGCCGATGATCGTCTGGCACGCCCCGCCCAGGCCGAAGGCCAGGCTGAGCTGCGCCGAGGCGGCGTTGGGGACGCCCTCGGCGAACAGCATCGGGTTCGCCAGCCGCACGCCGACGGCGACGATCTTGGCGTAGTAGTCGGCGCAGTAGCCCGGCGAGCCGTGCGTCGAACCGAGGATGGCCGCCGTCGACGCGAGGCGATCGGCGTCGTCGAGCAGGCCCGCCTGTTCAAGCGCCAGGCGGGCGACGGCGAGGGTGAGCTTGACGTACGGGCTCATCCGCCGCGTCTTGCGGGCATCGATCAGGCCGTCGAGCAACGCCTCGTCGAGCGGCAACGACTCCGCCGGCGGCTCATTGTCGAGGCGATCGAGGACGGCGTCGATGCCGACGGCCCCCGGCACGATCGCGCCGACGCCGGTAAGGACGACCTCCTGACGAGCGTGAGCCTTCCAAGCTGAAGGAGCATCCGGCCGGCTGAGGACGACGCTCGTGTTCGCCCCGCCGAAGCCGAGCGACGTGCTGATCGCGTGGCGAAGCGCCGCCCGGCGCGGCTTGCCGGTCGGCAGGTTCAGGCCGTCGAACTCGACCTCGTCGGGTGCGACGCGTGCGGTGGTCGGCACCACGCCGTCGCGCAAGGCGCAGGCGGCGAGGATCATCTCGACCGCCCCCGCCCCGCCGAGCGTGTGGCCGAGGTGGCTCTTGAAGGCGACGACCGGCACCTCGCCCAGCCCCTCGCCGAAGGTGCGCGACAAGGCGGCGAACTCGGCGAGATCGTTGTCGGGCGTGCCCGTCGCGTGGGCGGCGGCGAGACCGATTTGAGCCGGGTCGAGGTTCGCCGACTCCAGCGCCGCGGCCATCGCGCGGGCGGCCCCCTCGCCCTCGGGGTGCGGCCGGGTGAGGTGAAAGGCGTCGCTCGACTCGCCCCACCCGCTGACAATCGCCAGCGGCCTGGCCCCACGCCGCTCGGCGTCGGCGACACGCTCGAGCACGACGATGCCGTACCCCTCGCCAAGCTTCATGCCCGGCCGATCCTTGCAGAACGGCCGCGGCGGACCGTTTGCGACGAGACGCAAGGCGTTGAACCCGCCCCAGACGTACTCGCTGATCGTGTCGTACCCGCCGGCGACGACCAGGTCGGCCTCGCCCGTGTTCAGCAGCGTGGCCGCCAGCGCGACGCTGCCCAGGCTCGACGAGCAGGCCGAGCAGGTTGTGGCCGCCATCCCGCGCAGCGGCAGGCCATCGGTCGCGAGGCGAAGCACGTCGCCGGCGAGGAAGCTGTCGAGATGCCGCGGGTCATCATCGCGCAGGAACCGCCCGCCGGCCCGCATGCCGTGCAGCGTGGTTCCCAAAATCACGCACGCCCGGCCCGGCTCGACGGGCAGCGTCTCCGCGATTCCGGCGTCGGCGAGGGCGGCGTCGATCGTCCAGCGCAGGTAGCGGGCCTCGCGCGGCAGGTCGGGGCGGAAGGCGTCCGGCAGGGGCGGGCACTCGGCGCCGTCGCTGCCGGGCGGTAGGTCGCTCTCCATCGACGCCATCGGCCCGAACCCGTCGCGGCCGGCAAGAATCGCGCGCCACGTCGACGCGACGTCGACGCCGTGACACGTGGCCAGGCCCGCCCCGGTGATGGCGGCGCGGCGGTCGGTCAGGGTTGAAGGGGGCACGG
Source organism: Tepidisphaeraceae bacterium (assembly GCA_965214125.1). Lineage (GTDB taxonomy): Bacteria > Planctomycetota > Phycisphaerae > Tepidisphaerales > Tepidisphaeraceae > CBDCBA01. The sequence goes on along the minus strand of CBDCBA010000023.1, from coordinate 3,355 downwards.
CGGGCACAACGTCAGGCATCGGCGGACTCGGGCTCCTCGGCTTCGACAAACGCGGGCCGCAACGCGAGCCACTGCGTCGGGTGGGCCGCGACAAGGTGTTCGAACGCGCCGGCGATCCGCGACACAATCGGGTCGATTTCATCCGTACCGCCGGGCGGCGAATCGTGTTCTCCCAGGGCCGCCGGGTCAATCGGCTCGCCCAGGTGGACGTCGAACCGCCCGTCAGGCCGGCGCACGCTCGCGACCGGCACAATCGGGCTGCCGCACATGCGTGCGATGCGGACCGGCCCCAGCGGCAGGCGCAGGCGGCCATGTAAAAACGGCACGACCTGACTCTTTTGACCGGGATACGCCCGATCGCCCTGCATCACGACCACGCCGTTGCGCCGCAGCGCGGCGGGAATCTTCGCCAGCGACGCCATGCCATCGTCGAGGGCGAGCTCGCGCACGCCCAGCGCGGATCGGAGGCGCCGGCGGCTGGTTTCAAAATCGGCGAAACGGTCGCGCAGGAAGACCACGCTCACGTCGGGCTCCACGTCACGCAGCGCCGCGAGGCCGGCCTCGAACGAGCCCATGTGCAGCGTGACCATCATCGCCCCGCGACCTCCCCCGCGAGCGGCAAGAAACGCCGGCTGCCCGTAGACGTCGGCCACGCGCTCGCGCCACTGCTCGACGTCCTGGCCGCGCCCGACGTCGACGACGAAGTCGTAGAACCGCGCCACAACCGCCCGCGCGAATCGCCGCCCCTCGCGGCGGGTCGGCGTGTGCCCGAAGATTCCGCGGAAGTTGGCGAACGTCCCGGCGCGGATCGCGCCGCTGACCCAGACCGATCCCCAGATGGCCGGCTGGCGCATCACCCACGGCACCCAGCGGGCGTGGCGGGCGGTCCAGAAGAAGGCCCGCAGCAGCACGACCACGCCCCACGGGTGGCGGTCGGGGCCGTGCGACGCCTCCGCCGCCCGCGACGACGCCAACGGCGAAGGTGCGGAGGTGGCCGTCGCCGTCATCGGAGGTCGCCGCCTCCCAGCGGCCGCACGACCTCGGCGTCGGCGGGGACGTCCATCCGCAGGTCCGCGTCGCTCAGGCCGACGTTGGTCTGGATGTCGCCGAAGCGCATCGTCGTGACCTCGCCGTCGGGGTCGGTGATCTCGAAGACCAGCACCACGCCACGCGCCGCGTCGAGCAGCACGCGGACGGTGTCGACGTGCTCGCGCATCTCGTCGTTCGCGGGCGTCAGGCGCAGCGCCAGCGTGTCGGCCGCGCCGCCGGGAGCGGGCAAGCCATCGCCATGGTCGGCCTCGATCGCAAACGACTCGCGCAGCGCCGCCAACCGCGGCAGGGGCGAGGCCGTCATGGCGGCAACGTTGCCGCGCACCGGATATTCCTCCAGCACGTTCTGCTCGACGTAGAGGATTCGCAGGCGATCCGCGTCCACGCTCATGCGCGTCGGCGACGGCCCGGCCGTGTCCCACAACATCGCCGCGGACCGGGCCTTCAGCGTGCCGCGCGTGACGAGCGGGTCGCGCAGCAGCGGCGACTGCTTCTCCTGGACGAACGATGCCGTCAGATCGGCGATCGCAGCCGTGCGGGCGTCGATCGCTTCCAGCCGCGCGTCGAGCGCCGGCTGGGTCGCGGGGGCGAACAGGAGCGCGAGGATGAGCGGGAGCAGCGGCATGAGAGGCAAGACAGGGCGCCCGCTATTTCGTCAGGGCCAAGGCGATGGTTCCCGACGCGACGGGTTTGCCGTCGACGCTGGCCGAGACGTCGCACAGGCGCAGGTGCTCGGCCGTGCTGCGGACGGAGGCCGTCAGCTCGATGTCGACCGGCGGCGGAACGGGGGCGAGGAACTTGATCTCCACGCTCGCCAGCACGCCGCCCGCCTCCCCCGCGCGTGCCGACGCCAACCCGGCCACCTGCGCCAGCGCCTCCGTCACCAGCACGCCCGGCACAAGCGGGCTGCCGGGGAAGTGCCCGCGTAGGAAGGGCTCCTCCCCCGTCACCCGCCAGACGCCGACGCAACGTTCGCCGGGAACAAGCTCGCGCACGTCGCTGACGTAAAGGAACGCATCGCCGTGGGGCAGCCTGTCGCGCCAACCCGCAACGCCCGCGGCGGATTCGGGCGATGCCCCACTCGCCGCGTCGCCACCCTGCTGTCCCTGGACGTACGCCGTCAGCGTCGCAACGGTGGCGAAGGCCTGCTCGCTGACGTCGCGGTCGGGGATGGTGACGCCGAACTCCTGCTCGAGCGTGCCGATGATGAGCAGCACGTCGATCGAGTCGATCTCGGTCTCCCCGCCGACGAGGGGCATGTCGTCGGCGATGGGCTCGTCGGGCGCCAGCTTCAGGTCGCGGCGCAGGGCGTCCTTGATGCGGGCGAGCAGGTCGGGGTCGAGCGGCGAGGCGGCATCCATGGGGTCCGGCAGCATATTCGCGTCAGCCCGCGGCCGCACCTTCGCGGGCCGTTGCGATCCTGCGGGCTACCGTGGAGGGGTTCATGCTTCGCCGTGACGTCCAGTCCAACCGCGCGACCGGCGTGACGCGCGGCCAGACCGCGTTCTATCGAGTGGCCCGGTGGGCGTGCCGGTTCGTGCAAGTGCAGTGCGTGCGCATCGACGCCATCGGTCGCGAGAACCTGCCGACCGGCGGTTACCAGTTGGCCATCACGCACCTGGGCCACCTCGAGCCGGTGGTGGTCGGGCTGCTCTTGCCGCGCTACGTGCGCTGGATGAGCCGCGTCGAGTTCTTCCGCTACCGCGTGCCGCGCTGGCTGTTCAGCGGCATCGGGGCGTTTCGCGTCAACCGCCAGGGCGTGGCCGCCAGCGCGATCCGCACGGCGATCGGCGAGGTCGAACGGGGCGGCATTGTGGGCCTCTTTCCCGAAGGCGGCCGCGTGCGGGGCGCCGAGGCCGCCATCCACGGCGGGCGGATCAAACGCGGCGTCTGCCTGATCGCCCAGCGGACGCGGCGGCCGATCGTGCCGGTGGTGGTCCTCGGTGCCGAGGCCCTCAGCACCGTCGGCGTCTACGTGCCGTTTCGTCGCGGGCACGTCCGGATTCACTTCAGCGAGCCGATCTGGCCCGGCGAGCCGACCGGCGACCGCCGCGCCGACCGCGCCCGCCTCGCCGCACGCCTGGAAGCCGCCTATCGCGAAGGCTACCGCGCGCTGCTCGACCACTTCTGCCTCGAACACGACGAGAACGGGGCGCCTCCGTGAGCGACCTGTTCTACAACACCGTCTGGTACGCCGGCTACCAGGCCTTCTGGCTGACGAGCCGGCCGGTCGTCTTCAATGCTGCCGTCACGAACCGGCCGGGGCCGTGCCTGCTGGCGAGCACGCACGAGAGCCCGTACGACG
>CBDCBA010000022.1:0-13297 GCA_965214125.1 Tepidisphaeraceae bacterium | reverse complement strand
TGGGCGAGCTTCGAGGACCCGCAGCTCGACGCGCTCGTCATCGAGGCGGTGCGAAACAACCGCGACCTCCGGGCGGCGGCGGCGCGGATCGAGGTGGCGGCGGCCGAGGCGCGGGTCGTGTCGGCCGATCTGTTCCCGCAGGTCGCCGCCGACCTCGACGCCGCCCGGCAGCGGCAGAACTTCATCCAGTTCCCGTTGCCCGGCGACGGCGGCGACGACGAGGTGACGAGCACGACGGCGAGCAGCTTCGGCGTTGGCCTGAGCGTCAACTGGGAGCTGGACGTCTGGGGCCGCATCCGCTCCAACGCCCGCGCCGCCGCCGCCGACTTCCAGGCGCAGCAGGCCGAGTTCGCGTCGGCGGCGATCTCCTTGGCGGCGCAGACGTCGCGGCTCTACTTCGCCACGGTCGAGAGCCGGCTCCAGGTCGAGCTGACGGAGCGAACGGTCGAGAGTTTCCAGGAGACGGCGCGGCAGACGATCGACCGGGCGGACGAGGGCATCGTTTCGCCGAGCGACCGGTTCCTCGCCGTCGCGCAGCTCGAACAGGCGCGGGCGTTGCTCCAGCAGCGGCGGGAGACGCTCGCCCGGTCGGAGCGGCAGCTCGAGATCCTGCTAGGACGTTATCCGGCGGGCCTGATCGACGCGGCGGCGGACTTGCCGGCGGTGCCGGGCCCGGTCGCGGCGGGGCTGCCGGCGGAGCTGCTCTACCGGCGGCCGGACCTGATCGCGGCCGAGCGGCAGGTGACGGCGGCCGACCAGCGCGTGACGGCGAGCCGGCGGGCGCTGCTGCCGCGGATCGCCCTGACCGCCAGCGGCGGCACACGGAGCGAGGAGCTGGAGAACCTCGTCGACGGCGACTTCCTTGTCTGGACGCTCGCGGGCAACCTCGTCCAGCCGATCTTCGAGGGCGGCCGGCTGCGGGCGCGGATCGCGGCGAGCCGGGGTCGGCTGGCAGTCGCGCTGGAGCAGTACGCGCAGACGGCCCTGCAAGCTTTCGGCGAGGTGGAGACGGCACTGGCCGTCGAGGCGTTCCTCGCCGAGCGGGAGGCGTCGCTGGTCCGCGCGGTCGAGGCGTCGAACGCGGCGGTGCGGGTGTCGCGGGACCGCTACGAGCAGGGCATCGACCGCTTCATCGTCGTGCTCGAAGCCCAGCGGCGGGCGCTCGACACCGAGAGCCAGTTGCTGACCGTCCGCCGCCTGCGGCTGGAGAACCGCGTGAACCTGCACCTGGCCCTCGGCGACGGCTTCGGCCCGCTCGCCGAGGCGCTGCCGGACACTGAGGGGTCGGAGGAGACTCAACCATGAACAAGCGAAACTGGATCATCCTGGCGGCGGCCGTCGTCGCCGCCGTCGTCGTGGCGCTGCTCGTGTGGCGGCCGTTCGGCGGCGGGTCGGAGGCGGCGGCAGTTGCCGCCGCGCCGGAGCGGCCGGCGACGACGGTGCGCGTCGCCGAGGCCAAGGTCGGCGACGTCGCGTCGTGGGTCTTCGCCGACGGCACCGCCCGCGCGACCGAACGCGAGTACCTGACCTTCGAGGACGCCGGCAAGGTCGTCTACGTCATGCCCGGCCCCGACGGCGGCGAGCTGCGCGAGGGGCAGCGGGTGGAACAGGGTCAAGTGCTCGCGCGGCAGGACCAGCGGCAGTCGGACGCGGCGGTGGAGTCGGCTCAGGCGTCGGTGAACGAGGCGACGACGGGGCTGGCCGTCGCCGAGTCGCAGCTGCGCCAGGCGCGGACGCAGGCGGAGCTGGAGCAGACGACCTTCCGCCGCTACCAACGGCTGCGCGAGCGGGAGTCGGCGTCGGACCAGGAGTACGAGCAGGCGGAGGTCGCCGCGAAGAACGCCGAGGCCGCGGTCGAGCGGGCCCAGAGCCAGGTCGAGGCGGCGCGGGCGCAGGTCGCGTCGGCCGAGACGCGGCTGCGGCAGGCGCGGGTGGACCTTGAGGAGACGGAGCTGGTTGCCCCGATCGACGGCGTCGTCGCGTACAAGAACATCGAGGCGGGGCAGTATTTTTCGCCGACGCGGGTACAGACAAGCACGGAGACCGCGGCGCTGAGTTCGATCCCGATGGTGCTCATCGACCCGTCGGCCTTCGAGATCACCGTCAGCGTGCCGAGCTACGAGCGGGGTCGAATCCAGCCGGGCCAGGTCGCCATGATCGGCGTCGGCAGCGACGCGATGCAGGCGATCATGGGCGATAGTGCCGCCATTGAGGGCGAGGTGTTCAGCGTCAATCCCGCCGTCGATCCGGGCGGTCGGGCGATCCAGGTGAAGGTGCGCACGACTCGGCCCACCGACCGGCTCGAAGACGGCATGTTCGTGACCGTTTGGATTCAGGCAGAGCAGGAGACAGACGTCATTGTCGCGCCACTCGACGCGGTGCTCTACCAGGACAATCAGCCAGCGGTGTTTGTTGTGTCCGGCGAGCCGACGGTGGCCACGCGGCGCGAGGTGGAGCTTGGTCTTCAAGGCTTCGAGGGACAGGTCATCACCGCCGGCGTCGAGGCGGGTGAGCGGCTGGTTACGGATGGCCGATTCCAGATCAGCGACGGCACGCCAGTGCAGGTCCTCGATGATGCGGAGGCCGGCCAATGAGCAATCAACATCCTCCGCACGACGTACCCGACGAAGCCAACGCATCGGCGGCTTCAAAGTTCTTCCTGCTCGACCCGACCTTCGGCCTGCTGCTGACGGTGCTCATCGTGCTCGGCGGCGTGATGGCCTACTTGTCGCTCGTGAAGGAGTCACTGCCGGACCTGTCGATTCCGCAGGCGACGATCGTGACGACTTACCCCGGTGCCGACCCTGCAACAGTCGAGATCGAGGTGACGGAGGAGATCGAGAAGGAGATCCAGTCGCTGCGTGGTCTTAAGCAGGTGACGAGTGCGTCGTTCGATTCGGTGAGCATCATTGCCGTCGAGTTCGAGGCGAGCGCGGATCTGACCGAGTCGATGCAGCTTCTCCGGTCGAGGGTGAGCGACGCTGAGGGCGAATTGCCCGACGCCGCGGAAGTGCCGAGCATCACGCAGGTGTCGGTCGATGACCGGCCGATCATGACGATCGCGCTCTATGGCGACGTCGGCGCGGCCGTCATCAGCCGGACGGCGAAGGACCTGGAGGACCGGCTCGAACAGGTCCGCGGAGTCAAGGAGGTCGACATCGGCGGCCTGCGCGACGAGGTCGTGCAGATCCAGCTCCTGCCCGACCGCATCCTCGCGTTGGGCATCTCGCCGACGCAGGTGCGGACGGCCGTGACGCAGGCGAACATCGACCTGCCGCTGGGCGAGATTGACAGCGAAGCCATCGGCGCAACCGTCCGCCTGTTCGGTCGGTTCCGCGATGTGGAGGATCTGAAACGACTGCCGATCACCCGGCTCGACGACATGGCCAGCGGTCGCATCGTCCGCCTCGGCGAGATCGCCGACGTGCGGCGAACGCTCGAAGACGATGTGACCCGTGCGTTCTTCAGTTGGGAAGGTGCCGAGTATGGCTCGGCCATTGAGGTGTCGGTGAAGAAGACGCCCGGGGCTGACGTCGTGTCCGTCATCGAGCGCGTGAAATCAGAGCTGGAGGAGATTCGCGCCGGCCGGAGTTGGCCGACCGGATTGGATTACCGCATCACGCAAAACGAATCCGAGCAGATCTGGTCGTCGCTCATCGACGTCTTCAACAACGGCTGGCAGGCGATGGTGGCGGTGTTCGTCATCCTGTTCTTGCTCCTCTCGTGGCGTGAAGGCGTGATCGCCGGGTTGAGCGTGCCGCTGACGTTTCTGGGGGCGCTCATTCTCATCTGGTTGGTCGGCTTCACGCTCAACGAGCTGGTCATCATCGGCATGGTCTTGGCGCTCGGGCTGCTCGTGGACGTGTTCATCCTCATGATGGAGGGGTTGCACGAAGGCATCTTCGTGGACCACCTGACCTTCGGGCAGAGCGTGCTTCGGACGGTGAAGAAATACGCCGTGCCCGCCTTCGCGGGGACGATGACGACGGTGCTCGCGCTCGCGCCGCTGACGGCGATCGGCGGCGTGGCGGGGAGCTTCATCCGCGTGTTGCCGATCACCGCCATCGCGTGTTTGATCGTCGCATTTGTCGTTGCGTTCGCCGTCGATCTGCCGTTGTCGCGCTACCTGCTCGGTCGGTTGGCCGAGAAGCACGGCGAGGAGAGGGCCACCCGTGTCGATCGCTGGACGGCCGCGGCAGGCGAGAAGCTCAAGAACACAAGCCTTCGCTTCTCGCTGGTCAACCGATGGATCGCCTTCGCCTGGGTCGGTGGAGCGGGACTGATTCTGGTGCTGTCGCTCGTCGCATTCACCCGCGTGCCGGTTGTGATGTACCCCAAAAGCGACGGCCTCAAGCTCGGCATCAACGTCGAACTCCCGCCGACGACGGACATCGAAACTAGCCAGGAAGTCGCCGACCGGCTTGGCGCGCTCCTGCGTGAGAAGCCGTACTTCGAGAGCGTGATGAAGCTCGTGGGCAAGAAAAGCCCGCTGGCACAGGTTGGTCTCGCCGACGCGCTCCAGCCGTCGGAGGCTGAGAACTTCCTCGGGTTCAGCGCGTTGTTCAAGGACCGCGATGAGCGTGACGCCGACGGCTACGAACTCGCCGATGAACTACGCGTGGAAATGCAGGCGCTGCTCGACGCCAACTACGCCGGCGCGACGCTCACCGTCGTCCCGGAAACCGGCCAGCCGAGCAACGATGCCCCGGTGCAGATAGAGCTGACCGGCAGCGACATGGACACACTCCGCTCGATCTCTGCCGAGGTGCAGACGGCCCTCCGTGAACTGCCTGGCACGAGCGACGTCGGCGACAACATCGGCAACGTCCGCCCGGAGATCAAGCTCATCCCCCGCCGCGAGGCCATCGACTTCTACGGCCTGACCCAGCAGGAACTGGCGAGCCAGATCAGCTACGAGTTGAGCAACAACGAGATCGGCAAGTTCGACATCGGCGGGCTTGAAGACGATCTTGAGATCCGCCTCGGTATCGCCTGGCCCAGTCGCAATGGCGGCGTGGGCGGGCCGACGCGGATCGAGGAACTAGCGCTGGTCCGCGCGTTTACGCCGGAAGGCGAAAGCGTGCCGATGCTCTCGCTTGTTCGGCCGAGCGTGAGCACTGCGCCGCTCTCGATCACGCATCAAAACGGTCAGCGGTCGATCAGCGTGACGAGCAAGACAACCGACGCGACCACGCCAACGGAGGTGGTCGCCGACCTCGCACCAGTGATTGAGGACTTGAGTCAAAGCTGGCCTGCCGGCTACAGCTACAGCTTCGGCGGCGAGTCCGCCGAGACGGCCGAGACCTTCGCCAGCGCCGGTGTTGCTCTCGTCATCGCCGTCGTTCTCATCTTCGGCGTCCTCGTGCTCGTCTTCGGCTCGTTCGCCCAAGCGTTCATCCTGATCCTCACGCTGCCGCTGGCGTTGATCGGCACGTTCCTCGGCTTCTGGCTCATCGGCCAGCCGTTCAGCTTCTTCGCGATGGTCGGCCTGATCTCGCTCGTCGGCATCGTCGCCAACGACTCGATCGTCATGGTGGACACGATGAACGGCCACGTGAAGGCCGGCATCGACGTCCGCACCGCCGCCGCCCGCGGGGCCAGCGACCGCCTGCGCCCGATCATCAGCACGAGCCTGACCACGATCATCGGCCTGATCCCGCTGGCGGTCAGCAACCCCATGTGGCGGCCGCTCTGCTACGCGATCATCTTCGGCCTGCTCGGCTCAACGGTCATCGCCCTGGTGATCGTGCCGTGCCTCTACTACCTGTTCACCCGCAGGCACATGCACTTCGACACCGCGTCGCCGGTGTGAGCCTGCAACCTCCAAACTCTCGAAAGGAGTTCCCCATGTTCGAGAACATCAACAACGCCCCCGCCAACGTCGCCGCCGTGCGCGTGACCGGCACGATGGGCGAGTCCGACGTCGAGCAGTACCAGAAGCTGATGGACGCCAAGCTCGCCGAGCACGGGCACATCGGCATGGTCTTCGAAATCGTCGGCTTGGCCGACTTCGACCCCGCCGCGCTCGACGAGGGCGTGCGGGCCGACCTGGACTTCCTCAAGCATCTGCGTCAGGTCGGCCGCTTCGCCGTCGTCAGCGACAAGCGCTGGCCGCACGCGATCGTCGGCCTCTACAACCACCTGCTGCCCGGCACGGAGGCGAAGGTCTTTTCCGCCGGCGAGCGTGACGCGGCGCTGGTCTGGGCCGGCGACGTGACGCAGAACGCCCCGACCGACACTGGCCCCGGCATCCGCACCTTCGCCACCACGAGGGACAACGTTCTCGGCTTCGAGATGAACGGCACCCTCACCGGCGACGACCTCAAGCCGATCATCGACGAGTTCCAGTCGTTCATGGACAACCACGAGCACGTGCGCCTGCTCAACCGCGTCAGGCACTTCGGCTTCAACCCGAGCATCCTCTTCCAGAGCGGGCTGATGTCGATGAAGCTCGCCGCGCTGAAGAAGGTCGAGCGGTACGCCATCGTCGGCGCGCCGGCCTGGATGGATAAGGCCGCGGGCGTGATGAACCCGCTGGTCCCCGACATGGACGTTCGCACGTTCCCGGCGGACAAGGAAGCCGAGGCGTGGGACTGGCTGGGGGCGCAGCCGGCGACGTGATCCATCTGCTGGTCTCGCTCTGATCACGCCTGCCCGAAGCTCCTCATGAAACCTCCGTTCCACCCGCAAAACCTCGGCGAGCCGCCTCCGACAGGAGAAGATGCGCAGATCACCGTGAACTCCTTGAGGCGGACGCGGCGAGCCGGCGCCTTCTCGCTCGTGGCCCTTCTGTGGATCGCCTCCGCCGCCCCGGCCCAGCAGGTGATCGGCGAGGAGGAGGCGGCCCTCGACGCGGGGGTGGATGTGGAGGCCGGCGAGGAACCGGAGGGCGATGGCGACTTCAGTTTGTTCGACCTGACGGCTCGCTCCACGCTCTTCGCCGACCAGGAGGGCGACGGTCTCGACGTCGGGCTGTTCCAGACCGAGCTGTCCACGTCGGCGCGACTGCCCGTTGCGAGCAGGGCGTTCGTCAGCCTCGGCGGCGGGTGGAAGCGTTCCGACTACGACCTCGACGGCCTCGACGAGGCGCTGCCCGATGCCGACGACGTTGATCCGCTCGACACCTACTCCGCAAGCCTCGGCCTGTTCGTTCTTCAGTCCGAGCAGTGGAGCTACTTCGGCACCCTCGCCGCCAGTGTCAGCGGCGACGGCGGTGCAGACTTCGGCGACGCCCTCCGGGGCGGCGGATTCGCGGGTGCCCGTTACGCCCGCAGCGAACGCTTGTCCTTCAGTGCCGGCGTCGGTGCCTTCTCGCAGATCGAGGACGATCCGATCGTCATCCCTGTGGTTGGCGTCGAGTGGCAGCCGACCGAACGATGGCAGGTGAACATCGGCGTGCCGGAGACGGGCGTGACCTTTGAGCCGGTCGAAAGGCTGAACCTGTTCGTCCGTACCGAGGTGGACCTCGACGACTTCCGCCTCTCCGGCGACGGCCCGCTCGACGGGGCGGTGCTCCGCGACGACGGCCTCGGCGTCGCGGCGGGCATCGAGTGGCGGCCGACGCGGCGGATCGAGCTGCGGGCGGGCGTCGGCTCGACGTTCTTCCGCGAGTTGACCATCGACGACGCCGACGGCGACGAGCTGCTGGAGGCCGACCTCGGCACCGGCCTGTTCGGCTCCGCCTCGCTGACCGTGAGGTTGCCATGACCGGCGCTGACCTCATGCCGATCGGGCGGCGCCCGCTGCTCGTCCTCCTGCTTCTGGCGCTCGCGGCGTCCGGCTGCGCGTCGGGGCTGCCGCTGATGGCGACGCCGGCGGCGCGGATCGGGGACGACGCCGCGTTTTCCGCCGTGCCGCCGTCGAGGCGGACGCCGACGGCGGCGATCGTCTACGCGACCGACCGCCGGGTCGTGCGCGAGGACGGCGAGGTCGTCGGCTACGACGCGAGGCGGTCGCGTTACTTGTCATTTGGCACGGCCAGCGTCACGCTCGGGCCGGAGACGTGGGAGGAGTTGGTCGAGGCGTCAACCAGCCGCCGGCAACGCGGCGGCCATCGCGTGCGGCTGGCCGCTGTGGAGGAGGCGGGCCATTACCCCGCCACGCCGTACGACGTCAGCTTCGTCGGCGGCGAGGTCGTCGGCGCGCCCGAGGCGGTCGCCGGGCACCAATCTGCCGCGTCCGGGCTGCACGGCGTCATCGCCCGCGCGATGCTGCCGGAGGACGAGGGGCGGGTGTTCCTGTACGTCCACGGGTACAACAACGCCTTCGACGGAGCCGCCGGCGTGCTGGCGCAGTTCTGGCACTTCGCGGGGCGGCGGGGCGTGCCGGTCTTGTTCACCTGGCCGGCGCGCTCGTCAGCAGCGACGTGATCGCCAACCTCACCGACCTGGAGGAACCCATCTCGCCGGCGCGGCCGCTGGAGGCGGTCGAGCCGGGGTTTTGGCGGCTGGGCGACGAGTAGGACCCTGCGAAGGCTGGACGATCTTGATGACGCACATGCACCGACTCGTTTTCCTGTTTGCGTTCTGCGTGCTTGTCGCCGCAGTGCCGGTTTCCGCCGACACGAGCGGGGCTGATGCGGCGGCGTCTGCGCTTCAAGACGAACGCGCGGCCCGTGCGCGGCTGGAGCAGGTGGTGGCGAGCACGTCGGCCGTCGAGCAGGTGTTGGAGCTGGGGCTGTCGAGCGACGAGGCGGGCGAGTTGCTACGCGAAGCGCGGCGGCGGGTGCCGGAACCGGCCACGGTCTCGGCTCGGGTGACGGCACGGGAGCGGCAGGTGGCCGAGGCCAAGCTCGACCGCGTTCGCCTGCTCGAACAGCGACGGCTGGCCGACGACCCGGTCGAAGTCGCACGCCTCACCGAGGAACTGGCGACGCAGGTCGAACTCGTCGAGGCGCAGCAGGCAGCCCTCGACGCCGAGCGAGAGCTGGCGCTGGCGGCGGGGGCGCTGGTCGCCCGGCTCGATGAGGAGCTGCTGTGGATCGGCAGCGCGCCGCCGATCGGTCCGGCCTGGGCGGCGGAGGTGGCGGAGGGTGCCCGGTGGGCCGTCGACCTGAAGGGGTGGATCGCGGTCGGTCGGGCGGCGCTTCGGCGGCTGGCGGAGGTGCCGTTGGTGTCGGCCGTTGTCGCTTTGGCGGCGGGCGGGCTGCTGCTGGGGCAAGTTCGGCTGCGGGACCGTCTCGACGCGCTGGCCACGCTGGTCGGCCGGTACTCGACAGACTCCTTCGTCCTCACGCTGAGGGCGTTGCTGCTCACGCTCCTGCTGGCGCTGCCGATCCCGATCGCGCTGCTCGGGTCGGGCGGGCTGCTGTCGACGGCGGACGGGACGTTTCCCGCGGCGGTCGGGCAGGGGCTGCTAGCCGCCGGGGCGGTGTGGTTGCTCCTGGGGTTCTTCCGCCTGCTCTGCCGCGACGGCGGGCTGGCCGATGCGCACTTCGGCTGGGACGCCCGCGCCCGGCGGACGCTGGCGGGCAACCTGCGGTGGCTGCTGGCGGTGGAGGTGCCCGCGGCGTTCGTCGTGGCGATGACCGACGCCGGCGGCGACGAATCGTACCGGCAGGGTCTGGGCCGGCTGGCGTTCATGGTCGGCAGCGTCGGGCTGACCGTGTTCGTCGCCCGTGTGTTCCGCCCCGGCGGCGGGGTGTTTTCGCGGCTGCTGGACCGCGACGGCTGGGCCTGGCGGCTGCGCCGCGCGTGGTACGCCGCACTCGTCGCGTTGCCCGCCGCGCTGACGCTCGCCGCGGCGGCCGGGTACTACTACACCGCTACTGAGGTGCAGGGTCGCTTCTTCACCACCGGCGTCGTCGTGCTGCTGGGCATCGTCGTCTACAGCCTGCTGACGCGCTGGCTGCTCGTAGCCCGCCGGCGGCTGGCCGTGCGGCAGGCCCGCCAGCGACTGGCCGAACAGCGTGAGGCGCGGCAGCGCAAGGGCGAGCCGGCCGAAGCCGCCAGCGGCGAGGCGATGCCGGAGCTCGACACGCAGGCGGTCGACGTCGAGGCCGCCAGCGGCCAGACGCTCACGCTGCTGCGCACCGGCGTGGCCGTCGGTGTGCTCGCGCTGCTGTGGGGCGTCTGGGGCGACGTGCTGCCGGCGCTGGCGGTGCTGGAGCGCGTCGAGCTGACCGCCCCGACGGTGGACACCGAGGGCGCGGTCATCGTGCCGGCCGTCACGCTCTGGTCCCTCTTGCTGGCCGGCGTCGTCGGCGTGCTGACGGTCGTGGCGGCGCGGAACCTGCCGGCCGTGCTGGAGCTGGTCGTGCTCCAGCGCTTCCCCATCGACGCCGGCACCCGCTACGCCGCGGTGACGCTGGCCCGCTACCTCGTCGTGGCGGTCGGGCTGGTGTGGGCCTCGCGGCTGATCGGCATCGACTGGGGCAAGGCGCAGTGGATCGTCGCGGCGCTGGGCGTCGGCCTGGGCTTCGGCCTCCAGGAGATCGTCGCCAACTTCGTCAGCGGCCTGATCATCCTCTTCGAGCGGCCGGTCCGCGTCGGCGACGTCGTGACGGTCGGCGACGTCAGCGGCACCGTCAGCCGGCTTCAGATCCGCGCCACGACGATCACCGACTGGGACAACAAGGAGGTGCTCGTGCCCAACAAGAGCTTCATCACCGACCGCGTGATCAACTGGACGCTCAGCAGCCCGATCACGCGCCTGCTGATCCCGGTGGGTGTGGCCTACGGCAGCGACGTGGCCGCGGCACATCGGGCGATCAGCGAGGCGGTCAAGAGCGTGACGGCCGTGCTCGACGACCCGGCCGCGAGCGTCCTGTTCGTCGGCTTCGGCGACAGCGCGCTCAATTTCGAGGTGCGGGCGTTCGTCGGCGACCTGTCCAAGCGGCTGCCGACGCTGCACGAGCTGCACGCGGCCATCAACGCGGCGTTGCGCGAGGCGAAGATCGAGATCCCGTTCCCGCAGCGCGACGTGCACATCCGAATGAGCGACAGCCATCCTGTCACGCTCCGGCAGGCGGCCGAGAGGGAGCCAAGTCAGGCATCGCTCGCATGACGCTCCACCGCTTGGCCGCGTAGAAGAGCACCGGGTAGATCAGCAGTTCCAGCAGGAAGCTCGTCAGGAGGCCGCCGACCATCGGGGCGGCGAGGCGGCGCATCGTGTCGGCACCGGCGCCCGTAGCCCACAGCAGCGGCAGCAGGCCGGTGAAGGTGGTGACGACGGTCATCGTCTTGGGGCGGATGCGTTGCACCGCGCCGTGGTGGATGGCGTGCCAGAGGTCGTTGCGGTCGCGCATCCGGCCTCGCTTCTTCGCGTCCTCGTAGCTGTTGTCGAGGTAGAGGAGCATGACCAGTCCGGTCTCGGCGTCGAGGCCGGCGAGCGCGATCACGCCGACCCACACCGCGAGGCTCAGGTCGTAGTCGAGCAGGTAGACCAGCCACATCGCCCCCACCAGCGAGAAGGGCACGGCCAGCAGGACGATCGCCACGCGCAGCCACGACCGCGTGGCGAGGTAGAGCAGCAAGAGGATCGCCGCGGCCGCGAGGGGAACGGCGATCAGGAGCTTGGCCCGCGCCTCCTGCATGTACTGGTACTGGCCACTCCAGGCGATGCTGTACCCGGCCGGCAGGTCGACCCGCTCGGCGACGACGGCCTTGGCGTTCTCGACGTAGCTGCCGATGTCGACGCCCGCGATGTCGACGTAGACCCACGCGGTCAGCCGGGCGTTCTCGCTCTTGACCATCGGCGGGCCGGGCTGGAACGACAGGTCGGCGAGCTGGCCGAGCGGCACCTGCGCGCCCGTCGGCGTGCTGACGAGGGTCCGTCGGATCGCCGGCAGGTCGTCGCGCAGTTCGCTCGGGTACCGCAGGTTCACCGGGTAGCGCTCCAGCCCCTCGACCGTCGTCGTAACGTTCATGCCGCCCAGGGCGGACATGATCGTGTCCTGCACGTCGCTGACGCTCAGGCCGAAGCGGGCGATGGCCTCGCGGTCGATGTCGATGTCGAGGTACCGGCCGCCGGTCGTCTTTTCGGCGAACGCGCTCGTCGTCACGCCGGCCGTCCGCGGGTCGCCCTTGAGCGCATCGGCGATCTGCCCGGCGACGTCGCCGAGCGTTTGCAGGTCGTCGCCCATCACCTTCACGCCGATCGGCGTGCGGATGCCGGTGCTGAGCATGTCGATCCGCGTGCGGATCGGCTGCGTCCACGAGTTCGTCAGCCCCGGCACGCGGACGGCGTCGTTCATGCCCGGCACCGCGAGCGTCTGCCCGTCGACCTCGACCATGTAGCCGTAGATCAGCTCGTCGGTCGTGATCGGCCGCTGGTCGGGGAAGACGGTGCGGAATGGCGTCTGCAACCAATCGGGCGCCAGTCGCTGTAGAACCGCTCGTCGCGGGTCGTCCGCCACTGGTCCTTGTCGCGCTCGAGCGTGATGTTCGTCTCGAGCATCGTCAGTGGCGCGGGGTCGGTCGCCGTGTCGGCCCGGCCGGCCTTGCCGAAGACGCCCGTCACCTCGGGGAACTGCAAGATCAGCCGGTCCGTCTGCTGCAACAGCTCGCGGGCCTTCGTGATCGACAACCCCGGATCGGTCGTCGGCATGTAGGGCAGGTCGCCCTCCTCCAGCGGCGGCATGAACTCGCTGCCGAGACGGGAGAGCGGGTACCACGTCGATGCCAGCAGCAGCCCCGCCAGCACGAGCGTCAGCGTCTTGTACTGCATCACGAACGCGAACGCCGGGTCGTAGGCCCACGTCAGCACGCGGCTGATCGGGTTCTTCTCCTCGCTGATGATCCGCTGCGGCAGCACCAGCGCCGCCGACAGGATCGTCCAACCGCCGACCATCCACCACCGCCAGTCGGCCAATTGCGGCAACGGCACCAGTGCCAGCAGCAGGGCGGGCACGATGATGATGCCGCCGTAGCCGGTCCACCTCGCCCACTTCGGCCACGCGGTCGGCAGCGCGCCCGTCTCCTTGATGAGCCAGGTCATCAGCGCCGGGATGAGCGTCACCGCGAGCACGGCCCCGCCGAAGATGGCGAGCGTCTTCGTGTAGGCCAGCGGCGTGAACAGCCGCCCGCTCTGCCCGCCGAGCACGAAGATTGGCAGGAAGCTGACGGTGATGATGAGCAGGCTGAAGAACAGCGTCGGCCCGACCTCCGCCGCCGCCTCGGCGATCATCTCCAGATGACTCTGGCCGGGCTTCCTGTGCTCAATGTGCTTGTGCGCGTTCTCGACCATGATGATGGCCGAGTCGATCATGACGCCGATGCTGATGGCGATGCCGCCCAGGCTCATGATGTTGGCGTTGATGCCGAAGACGTACATCACGCCCAATGCCCCGAGCACGCCC
>CBDCBA010000021.1:0-79056 GCA_965214125.1 Tepidisphaeraceae bacterium | reverse complement strand
TCGCCCGAGCTGGCCGAAGCCGACATGTCCACGGGGTTGCCCACCGCGGCCTGGGGTGGCAGGAACGCCCGCAGGTCCTCCTGGGTGGCGGCCGACAGCTCGGGCACGTCGAGCCCGGCGGCCCCGCAGGCGTCGGCGGCGAGGATGCCGGGACCACCGGCGTTGGTGACGATGGCCACCCGGCGCCCGGCGGGCAGCGGCTGCCAGGCCAGCACCTGGGCCACGTCGAAGAGCTGCTCGAGGGTGTCCACCCGGATCACGCCGGTCTGGCGGAACAGGGCGTCGACCGCCACGTCGGCGCTGGCCACGGCCCACGACCGCGACGACGCCGCCCGCTCCCCCGCCACGCTGCGCCCGCTCTTCACGACCACGATGGGCTTGCGGCGCGCCACCCGGCGGGCCACCCGGGCGAACTTGCGGGGGTTGCCGAAGGACTCGAGGTAGAGCAGCACCACGTCGGTGTACGGGTCGTCCTCCCAGTACTGGATGAGGTCGTTGCCGCTCACGTCGGCCTTGTTGCCGACGGACACGAAGCTGGAGATGCCGAGGCCGAGGCGGGCGGTGAGGTCGAGGATGGCGATGCCGAGGGCGCCCGACTGGGACAGGAAGGCCACCCGGCCGGGCACGGGCTGCACGGGGGAGAAGGTGGCGTTCATGCCCACGCCGGGGGCGGTGTTGGCCACGCCCATGCAGTTGGGCCCCACCAGGCGCAGCCCGTTGCGCCGGGCCAGGGCCACCAGCTCGCGCTCGGCGGCCAGGCCCTCGGGCCCGGTCTCGGCGAAGCCGGCGGAGATCACCACCAGGCCGCGCACGCCCTTGGCCGCGCAGTCGGCCACCACGGCCGGCACCTCGGCGGCGGGCACGGTGATGACGGCCAGGTCCACGTCGTCGGGCACGTCGGCCACGGTGGGGTAGGCCCGCACGCTGGCCACGTGGAAGGCCGCGGGGTGCACGGGGTAGACGGGCCCGCTGAACCCGCCGCGCAGCAGGTTGAGGAACAGCTCGTGGCCGATGGTGCCGGGCGTGCGGCTGGCCCCGATGACGGCGATGGAGCGGGGCTCGAGCAGGCGGGCCACCGAGCGGGCCTCGGCCCGGCGCTCGCGCTCCTGCTGGGCGGCGAGGGTGTCGCCCGTGACGTCGATCGGGAACTCCACCACCACCACGCCCTGCTCGAAGTGGCTGGTGGGCCGGAAGCCGGCGTCGCGGAACACGCCGAGCATGCGGCGGTTGGTGGGCAGGGTCTCGGCCACGAACCGCTTCACGCCCCGGTCGGCGCGCCGCCCCGGCCAGGTGCTCGAGCAGGAGCATGCCGAGGCCCCGGCCCTGGTGGACGTCCTCCACCACGAAGGCGGCCTCGGCCTCGTCGCCGCCGTCGGCCCGGTCGTAGCGCGCCACGCCGACGATGGCGTCGCCCAGCTGGGCCACGAGGGCCACCCGGTCGTGGTGGTCGACGGTGGTGAAGCGCTCGACCTCGCGCGGCGACAGCCGGGGGTGGGGCGAGAAGAAGCGGAACTGGATGGTCTCCGGTGACAGCCGGCCGTGGAAGTCCACCAGGCGCTCGGCGTCTCCGGGGGTGATGGGCCGGACGTGCACCGTGCCACCGTCGGCCAGGACGACGTCGGCCTCCCAGGACGGCGGGTACGAGGTGTCGGCCATGCCCGGAGGCTAGGCCGCGCTCGCGCCCTGCCCACGGTGACGTCCGACCCGTCGGCCCGGGTCCCGGGGCCGCGGGGAGCCAGACCGGGCCTCAGGGCCGCGGCGAGCCGGCCGACGCCGCCGGCACCGACCAGGTCACCAGCGTGCCCCGGCCGCCGGGCGCCGGCTCCAGGGCGAACGAGCCGCCGAGGGCCTCGGCCCGGTCGGCCATGTTGCGCAGCCCGTGGGCGCCCGGGCGCACGGGGCCCGGCGGGCCCACGCCGTCGTCCGCCACCTGCAGCTCGACGTGCTCGCCGACGCGCACCACCACGTCGACCCGGCCGGCGCGGGCGTGGCGGGCCACGTTGGCCAGGGCCTCGCGCAGCGTGGACAGCAGGTGCTCGGCCGCCTCCTCGCCCGTGCCGGCGTCCACCGGCCCCTCGAAGGCCACGTGGGGCTCGAAGC
Source organism: Tepidisphaeraceae bacterium (assembly GCA_965214125.1). Classification (GTDB taxonomy): domain Bacteria; phylum Planctomycetota; class Phycisphaerae; order Tepidisphaerales; family Tepidisphaeraceae; genus CBDCBA01. The sequence continues at coordinate 76,956 of CBDCBA010000021.1, read as the reverse complement.
CGAGGCTGTCGGCCGACTCGGCGGCCAGCGACACCACGGCGGCGCGCAGGCCCCGCCCGCCCGTGGGCGCCTGCAGGGCGAATATGGCGGCCCGCACCTCGCGGATGGTGAGCTCGAGGTCGTCCACCGCGCCTCGCACCCCGCGCCACCACCTCGGGGTCGTCGCTGCGCCTGGCGAGGGCCTGCAGGCTCATCCCGGTGGCGAAGATCCGCTGGATCACGGTGTCGTGTAGGTCGCGGGCGATGCGCTCGCGGTCCTCGAACACGGCCAGCTGCCTCACCCGGGCGTGGAGCCGGGCGTTCTCGATGGCCACGCCGGCCGCGGCGGCCAGGGCCACCACCAGGTCCTCGTCCTCCTGGGTGAAGGCCCGGCCCTCCCGCTTCTTGGTGAGGTAGAGGTTGCCGAACACCTCGCCCCGCACCCGCACGGGCACCCCCAGGAACGAGCGCATCTCCGGGTGGCCGGGCGGGAAGCCGGCGGCGTCGAGGTGGTGGCGCAGGTCGGCCAGCCGAATGGGCCGGGGCTCGAGGATGAGCAGGCCGAGGATGCCGAGGCCCTCGGGCGGGTGGCCGATGGCCTCGGCCACCCCCTGGTCGGCGCCCACGGTGATGAAGTCGGTGAGGCGGCGGTCGGGGCCGATCACCCCGAGGGCGCCGTAGCGGGCCCCGGCGAGCTGGGCGGCCGATGCCACGATGCGGCGCAGCACCACCGGCAGGCTTAGGTCGGCGGCCACGGCCAGCACGGCGTCGAGGAGCCGGTCGACGCCCTGGTCGCCCCCGTCACCGGCACCGGCTGCCACCACCCGGCAAGGGTAGCGACCCGGCAGGATGGGCCCATGAGCGCTGCCGGGGGCCCATCGACCGACCCGATCCGCGTGTTCCTGCTGGACGACCACGAGGTGGTCCGCCGGGGGCTGCGCGACCTGCTCGAGGCGGAGGGCGACCTGGAGGTGGTGGGCGAGGCGGGCACGGCCGAGGAGGCCTTGCGGCGGGTGCCCGCCACCCGGCCCGACGTGGCCGTGCTCGACGTGCGCCTGCCCGACGGCGACGGCGTGGAGGTGTGCCGCGAGCTGCGGTCGAGCCGGCCCGACCTGCGGTGCCTGATGCTCACGTCCTACAGCGACGACGAGGCCCTGTTCGAGGCCATCATGGCTGGCGCCGCCGGCTACGTGCTCAAGCAGATCCGCGCCGGCGAGCTGGTGGAGGCCATCCGCCGGGTGGCCGCCGGCCAGTCGCTGCTCGACCCCGCCCTCACGGCGCGGGTGCTGGCCCGGCTCCGGTCCGGGCCCGAGGAGGACGAGCCCACCGCCCGGCTCACCGACCAGGAGCGGCGCATCCTCGACCTGCTGGCCGAGGGCATGTCGAACCGCCAGATCGGCGAGCACATGTACCTGGCCGAGAAGACGGTGAAGAACTACGTGTCGAACCTGCTGGCGAAGCTGGGCATGCAACGCCGCACCGAGGCGGCCGTGTACGCGGCCCGCCTGGCTGAGCGCCGCCGGCGCAGCGGCGGGCAGCAGGGCGGCTGACCGACCGGACCGGCCGGTGCCGGCGGGCCGACGCGATGGGACCTTGGTCCCTGCCGGTGGTGACCGATCGCCCGGTCGGGCCGCGCGCACGCCTGCGGACACTTGTCCCCATGCACCCCCAACCCCCCTCCACCAGCCGTCGGGCGACGCGCGACGGCAGCGCCTGGTCGCCTTCGCCGCCCTGACGGCCGTCCTCGCCCTGGTCTTCGCCTTCGTGGCCATGATCGGCTCGGGCGGCGGCGGCGGGGACGTCACCTTGAGCACCGCCGAGCCGGTGGCCGTCGACCTGGCCGAGTTCTCCATCACCCCCGGCGGCTTCGAGGTGCCCGCCGGCGGGTCCGTGCAGGTCACCAACCTGGGCAGCGCCATGCACAACCTGGAGGTGCGCGACGTGGGCATCGTCACGCCCGACATCACCACCGGCAGCGCCGCCACCCTCGACGTGAGCGGCCTGCCCCCCGGCGAGTACGAGGTGTTCTGCAACATCGCCGGCCACGAGGCGGCCGGCATGGTGACCACCATGGAGGTGGTGGAGGGCCGCGGCCTGGTGGCGGCGGCCCCCGCCGACGCCGGCGAGGACGCCGAGGGCCACTCCACCTCCCACGACGGCACCGACTACGCCCAGATGGACCGGGACATGATCGAGTCGATCATGGCCTTCCCGGCCGAGACCGAGGGCGTGGGCAACCAGGTCCTCGAGCCCACCGTCGCCCCCGACGGCACCAAGGTGTTCGAGCTCACCGCCGAGGTCATCGAGTGGGAGGTGGAGCCGGGCAAGGTGGTGGAGGCCTGGGCCTACAACGGCCAGGTGCCTGCCCCCACCATCCGCGTCGACGTGGGCGACCGCGTCCGCGTCGAGCTGCAGAACGACCTGCCCATGGGCACCGACATCCACTGGCACGGCATCCGCACCCCGAACGACCAGGACGGCGTGGCCCCCATCACCCAGGACCTGGTGGAGCCGGGCGAGGCCTACACGTACACCTTCACGGCCACCGAGACGGCGGTGGGCATGTACCACCCCCACAACCACGCCCAGCTGCAGGTGATCAACGGCATGCTCGGCGCCTTCATCGTCGGCGAGCTGCCCATGCCCACCGGCCGCACCGTGGGCGGCCGGGCCATCCCCGCCGACGTCGAGGTCTCCCAGGAGATCCCGATGGTGCTCAACGACGCCGGGGTGATCGGCTTCTCGCTCAACGGCAAGTCCTTCCCCGCCACCGAGCCCATCGTGGCCGAGGAGGGCGACTGGTTGCTGATCCACTACATGAACGAGGGGCTGCAGATCCACCCCATGCACCTGCACCAGATGGAGCAGCTGGTGGTGGCCAAGGACGGCGAGGCGCTCGACAGCCCCTACTGGGCCGACACCGTGAACGTGGCCCCGGGCGAGCGCTACTCGGTGCTGGTGGAGGCGCACTCCGCCGGCACCTGGGTGTGGCACTGCCACATCCTGAACCACGTGGAGCGCGAGGACGGCATGTTCGGCATGGTCACGGCCATGGTCGTGCAGTAGCGGCGCCGGGCCGGCGACGACGGGGGGCGGCCGCCGCGGCCGCCCCCCGTCGCGCCCGGCGGTTGTCGGGCGGGGGCCGAGCGGGGTAGGACGGCGCCATGCTGAGCCGCCGTCTCGCCCGCCCGATGCTCGCCGCCGCGTTCGTCTCCGGGGGCATCGACGCCCTGCGCAGCCCCGAGCCACGCGCCGAGATGGCCGAGCCGGTGGCCCGCCCGCTGGCCGGGCGGCTCGGCCTGCCGGCCGACCCGGTGCAGCTGGTGCGGCTGAACGGCGCCCTCCAGCTGGGCGCCGGGCTGCTGCTCGCCACCAACCGGCTGCCCCGCCTGGCCGCCACCGTGCTGGCCGCCACGTTGGTGCCCACCACCTTGGGCGGGCACCGCTTCTGGGAGGTGGACGACGAGCGGGCGAAGAAGCAGCAGCGCATCCCAGCTCAGTTCGCGGTTGAAGTAGGCCGCGTCGAGCTTGTCGTGCCGCGCCGCCGGCGCGAGGGAGGCGGCGTGAATCGACGGCGGCACGCGCCCGTTGCCGCCGGCCCGATCGGCGGGCGTGGCGTCGGCAGAGGCGGCGGTGGTGGCGGCGGTGGTGGGGGGGCGGGTGATTTGCTCCATCGTCCAAGTGGGCTCAACCGACCGCGCACGCTCGCGCGGGGCGGCCCGCTTCAACGCTACCCGGTCAATTCGCACGTTGTGTAAAGAATCATCGGCAAATCCCGGCGGGCCGTTGAATGGCCGGGCGCAACGACGAGCACCCCGCGACGCCAATAGTCGGCGTCACGGGGCGAAGGGCTACGGCTACGTCGACGCGAAAGCGTGACCTGGCAACGCGCAAGCGCGTTCTAGCGCTTGCGACGGTCGCGGCGGGCCTTGCGCTTCTTGCTTCCAACTTTCCTGCGGCGGCGCGGCTTGGGCATGTGGGGTCCTTGGTCCTTCTCGTGGCTTGAAATCGATGGCGCGCCACGCGAGTCGCGCGCCGGGGAACCACAACAGTAGCGCCGCCCAGCCGCAGGTCTAGGCGGCAGCCCAATGCCTCCGCGGCACGGGCGGCGGTGTTGACAACGGGGCGATTGCGTCGAATCATACCGGCCCTTCCGCCGAACTAGCTCAACGGCAGAGCACTGCTTTCGTAAAGCAGGGGTTCCGGGTTCAAATCCCGGGTTCGGCTCTCTTTGACCGATAACGCGCCGCTCGGCCCTCGTTTTTTCGGCGGGGGTCGCGGCCGTTCGATGCGGGCGGTGGCATGACCACCCTCGCCACGCCGATGTCGCTCCACGCCGTGCCCGTTGGTCAAGCGGCCGCTCGGCCGCGGGCGACGTATTGGGCCCTCGCGCTGGTCATGGGGCTGTTCGCCAGCGGGCTCGTCGGCGGGCGGTACATGCTCGACCCGGACCTCTTCTGGCACCTGCGCGTCGCCGACCGCCTGCTCGTCGACGGCGTCGGGCCGATCGTCGACGCCATCAGCTACAACAGCATCGATCGCCCGTGGACGCCGTACTCGTGGCTGGCAGAGTTCCTGCTGCGCGGCCTGTGGAATGCCTTCGGCCCGGCGGGCGCGCCAATCATCGCCGGGCTCAGCTTCGTCGCGTTCGCCCTGGCATTGGCCCTCGCGTGCGAAGCGGCGGCGCGGGACCAAACGACAGGCCAGGCGAACCCCGTCGCGGCGGCGGTTGGCGTGATCGTCGGGCTGCTGTTCGCGGCTCTCGTCTTCAGCTTTCGACCCGTCGACTTCGCCCTCGTGCTCCTCATGACCGCCGCCGCGCTGCTGTGGCGGGACGACCGCCAACAGGGGCGCCTCGTCTGGCTCGTGCCGGCGATCGCGGCGCTCTGCGTGAACGTCCACCTCTACGCCATCTTCCTGCCGCTGCTGGCTCTCGGCCACGCGATCAAGCGGCCGTCGCGTCGCCGCTTCGCGTTGCTGGGCCTCACCGCGCTCGGCTGCCTCGCGACGCCGATGTTGCCCGGCGCGCTGGCGACGAGCGCCCACTACTTTGCCGACGACCCGATGGTCGCCAGCGGCATCATCGTCGAGATGCAGCCGTTCTGGGCGGTGCCGTGGTCGTGGGTCGTCTGGATCGGCTTGTTCGCGACGGCGGCGACGTGTGCCACGTGCTGGCGGCGGGTGCATTGGATCGACGCGGCCGCCGTGCTTCTGGCGGCTTGGCTGACCACGCGGCACGTGCGATTCTCACCGTTGCTGGCCGTCGTCGCCGCCCCGGCAATTGCCGCGGCCTTGCCGGCGGTGAGCGACCGCATCTTCCACCGGCCGCTCTTTCTCAAGGCGTTGGCGGGCCTGCTGCTCGTCGGAATCATCGGCGCGACTGCGGATCACGCGACGCGAGTCGATCGCTTTGCCACCTACCCCGCAACGGCGTGCGACTTCGTGGACCAGCACATCACGCCGGAGCGAAGCGGCAAGGGACGACTCATCAACGAGTTCAACTGGGGTGGCTACCTCGCGTGGCGGCTGGGCGACGACTACCAGGTGTTCGTCGACGGCCGCACGCAGTTGTATCCGGCCAAGTTCTGGGAGCGCACGTACCTGGCGGACAAGTCCGACCGTGCTGCGATGCTCGCCGAGGCCAAAGCCGACGTGGCGATTGTTCCGGTCGAAGGAAGCTGGTTCCGCGCAACGCTGGGCGAACTGGGTTGGCAACGCGTTCACCGCGACGCCACGGCCGAGGTCTGGCTTCCGCCGGCGGAATGAGCGCTGCGTACGCTGTGGTCGTGCCTCCCAAGCCGCGGCCCGAAATCGAGCGGATGACCGGCTACGTGCCCGGCGAGCAGCCGCGCGCGGGGGAGCGGGTCGTAAAGCTCAACACGAACGAGGCCGCGTTCCCGCCGCCGGCGAGCGTCGTTCACGCGGTGCGCGAGGCGTCGGCGGACGCGCTGCGGCGCTACCCCGATCCGTCGGCGTGCCCGTTTCGCGAAGCCGTCGCCAAACGGCATGACGTGGCGCCCGAGCAGGTGCTGGCCGCCAACGGCAGCGATGATGTGCTGACGGTTCTGACCCGCGCGTTCGTCCCGCCCGGCGGCCGCATCGCCAGTCCGTGGCCGACGTACTCGCTCTACCCGACGCTTTGCGAGATCCAGGGGTGCGACTTCGCCCCCGTTGCCTGGCGCGACGGCTGGCGCCTGCCGATCGAGGCGCTGCTGGCCGAGAAGCCGCACGCGATCTACTTCGCCAACCCGAACGCCCCCAGCGGCACCGCCGTCGACTCCGCGGACGTGGCCGAGCTTGCCGGTCGGTTCGACGGCCTCCTGCTGGTCGACGAGGCCTACGCCGATTACGCCGATACCGACTGCGTCGGCCTGATCGCGCAGCACGCGAACGTGATCGTCAGCCGCACCACGAGCAAGGGATTCGCCCTGGCCGGCATGCGGCTGGGTTACGCGATCGGCCACGCGGAGGCCATCGCCCAACTGCACAAGGTGCGCGACAGCTACAACGTTGATGCCGTCGCGCAGGCCGCGGGCGTGGCCGCGATGCAATCGCTCGACGAGTACCGCCCGCTCTGGCAGGACGTTCGCAACGAACGCAGCCGTCTCACCCGCGGCTTGGAAGAACTCGGCTTTGCCGTCCCGCCGAGCCAGGCCAACTTCGTGCTGGGCCGCCACCCGACGCCGGGGCGGGCGCGGGAGCTCTTCGCCGGGCTCAAGCGCAGCGGCATTCTCGTCCGCTACTTCGACCAGCCCGGCCTGGACGATTGCCTGCGCGTGACGGTCGGCACCGTCCAGCAGAACACCGCCTTCCTCGCCGCCCTCGGTGAACTGATGAAGGCAGAGCCGATTTCCGAGAAGGTGCCCACATGAGCCGAGTTGCCGACGTACACCGCAAGACGGGCGAGACGGACGTGTCGGTCACGCTCGACCTCGACGGCGCCGGCCAGTCGGATGTGGCGACGGGCGTCGGGTTTTTCGATCACATGCTCACGCTGCTCGCCAGCCACGCGAAGCTCGATTTGACCGTGAGGGCGCAGGGCGATTTGCACGTCGATTTCCACCACACGGTGGAGGACGTCGGCTTGGCGCTCGGGCAGGCGATGGCGCGGGCGCTGGGCGACAAGGCGGGCATCCGGCGCTACGGCTGGGCGCGGCTGGCGATGGACGAAAGCCTGGCGGCGGTCGCGATCGACCTGTCGGGCCGCCCGTTCTACCGGGGCGATTTGCGGCTGCGCACCGAGCGGATCGGCGACTTTCCCACGGAGCTTGTGGGCGAGTTTCTCAAGTCGCTGGCGAACGAGGCGCGGCTGGCACTGCACGTGGACGTGATCGCGGGCGAGAACGACCACCACGTCGCGGAGGCGATTTTCAAGGGGCTCGCCCACGCGCTGCGGATGGCCGTCGAGCCCGACCCGCGCGGCGCCGGCCGCGTGCCGAGCACGAAGGGAACGCTGTGACCCCGGTGGCACCAACGGCCGGCGTGTTGAACGGTCTTATGATGGTGATGATGTCCCGCCGCCTTGCCGTTGTCGCCGTCGTCGGTCTTGCCGCGCTCGCCCTTGGAGTGGGCGGGGTGGGAGGGTGCGTTCATCACGGGCGCGGGCACGCGCGGGTCGAGCGAACCGTTTACTACGACGACTATCACCCCGGTTACTACCACCGCGAGGCCACGGTTTACCGCTACGACACGTTTGGCTACGCCCCCGGCTACCGCGGGTACTCCGGCCGGCGCTACGACCGTGGGCCGGACCGCGTGGTGGTGGTCGATCAGGAGGGGCCGCGCGAGCGGATCACGCGCGACCGCGAGCGTCGGGTCTACGGCGGGAGCAACGATCGGCCGTCGGCATCGAGTCCGCCGCGCGCGCCGCGTTCGACCCCGTCGACCGGTGACCGCGGCGACCGGTACTCCCGCGACACGCCACGCGGCGGCTCCCGCACCGACCGCCGCCGCACGCGCGACTGAGACACGCCGCGCTTCGCACTCGCCCCACCCCCACCACCCCCACCACCCCACCAGACCCAGCCGCAAGCGACTGGGCGTTGGATCGTCTCGTCGAGATGTGCCTGACGTTCGTCCCCACACCATTCTGCCGAGCAGGCAAACGCTCCCTGACGCTCGAACCATCAGCGTCCGAGTGTCCGAGTGTCCGAGTGTCCGAGTGTCCGAGTGTCCGAGTGTCCGTGCAGACGTGGGATCGTCCGTCTGTGAACGCCCAGTCGCTTGCGGCTGGGTCGGGAATCGGAGTCCGAGGTCGAGCGAATCTACTGCGGCACCTTCCGACCCGGACGCAGCGGCGTGCCCGCGCCGGCGCTCGGAAGGAGCTTACCGGCGTTGACGCGGCCTTCCGGATCAAACGCCGCCTTCACGTCGGCGAAGGCCCGCAGCGTGCGGCCGTCGAAGAGGTAGGGCATGAGCGCCAGCTTCTCGACACCGATGCCGTGCTCGCCGCTGATCGTGCCGCCCAGATCGACGCACGCCTTCAGCACCGCCTCGGCCGCCTCCAGAACGACGGCCACCTCGCCGGGATCGTTGTCGTCGTACAGGAAAATCGGGTGAACGTTCCCGTCGCCGGCGTGAAAGACGTTGTTGATCGTCAACCCGTGCGCCTTGCCGATCTCATCGACTTTCTCCAACACCTCGGCCAAGCGCGAGCGCGGGACGCAGGCGTCCTGCGTGCAGTAGCTCGGGCTGATCCGGCCGATTGCGCCGAACGCCCGCTTGCGAGCGGCCCAAAGCTCGTTCTTCCGCTTCGGGTCGCTGGCGGTCTCCACGCTGGTCGCGCCGTGCTTGCGAAAGAGCGAGGCGACGCCGTCCATCTCGCGCTCGATCGTCGCCGGCGGGCCATCGAGCTCGACGAGGAGCATCGCCTGAGCGGTCGGGTCGATGCCGAGCTTGAAGACGCGCTCGACGACCTCGACCATCTTGCCGTCGAGCATCTCCATCGCCGCCGGCTGATGGCCGGCGGCGATCACGTCGCTCACCGCCGCGCACGCCGCCTGCTGGCTGGGGAAGAGCGCGACCACCGTCCGAAACGCTGGCCGTTTTGGGGAAAGTCGCACCCAAAGCTTTGTGACGATGCCAAGCGTCCCCTCGCTGCCGCAGACGAGCGCGGGAAGATCGAAGCCGCCGGGGCTGCTCGTCACGCCGCCCGTCGCGCCAAGCGTAACGAGCTCGCCATCGGGCGTGACCAGTTCAATGCCGAGCACGTGGCTGCTGGTGACAAAGTCCTTCAGCACGTGGATGCCACCCGCGTTGGTGGCCGCGTTGCCGCCGATGGTGCTGGCGCGCTGGCTGCTCGGGTCGGGAGCGAAGTGAAACCGGTCGCCACCCGGCCTTGCCGCGACGGCCTCGCTGAGCTGCGTGTTCCGCACGCCGGCGTCGACGCAGGCCACGCGATTCTCCAGGTCGATGTCGTGGATTTTCGTCATCCGGCTGACGCTCACGATCACGCCGGGCATGCCCGATGGTGAGTCGAACGCGACGCATCCGCCGGTGAGCCCGGTGCCGCTGCCGCGCGGCACGATCGGTACGCCGAACTCCGCCAACACCTTTAGGACGGCCTGCACCTGTTCGGCTGAGTCGCAGAAGGCAACGGCGCCCGGCCGGCTCTTGGCGAGGGTAAAGCCGTCGGTTTCGAAGACGCTGAGCTCGGCCGGATCGGTCAGGAGTTGGCCCGGCGAGACGGCGCGGCGCAGGCGGTCGAGGCACTGGGCGGGCAGGCGGCTGACGGCAGGGCTGGCGACGGGGCTGGGCGGCTGTGCCAGGGTCATCGGGGAATGGTACGGGCGAATCCACCCAGGCCCATTTGCCAATGGGCCGGGGCGCCCCCACAATGTTCGGCCCCGAGTCGCGCCGACGTTCGGCCAGGCTCTGCCACGAATTGAACTGATTACCCGAAGGACCGACATGGCCGACGACAACGCCGACGCCCCCCAGCAACCGCAGGCCGCCCAAGCGGGCAAGGGCCCGCAGGTCATCATCGACGAGCGCGACCTCCAGCTCGTTTACGCCAACGCCTACCGCATTCACGCGGCCGACGAGGTGGTGCTCGATCTCGGCTACAACATGCCCAACCCCAACCCGCAGCAGGGCGGGCAGCCAGGCGTGCAGCAGGTGCTGTACAAGGGCAGCCACCGCGTGGTGATGAGCTACGCCAACGCCAAGCGCCTCGCCGGCAGCCTCGTGCAGCTCATCAAGCGCTACGAGCAGCAGTTCGGCGAGATCAAGCTCCCCCAGCAGGGCCAGCAACAAGCCCCCGCCAGCGGCAACCAGCCCGTCCAGTAAGTGCCGCGACATGTTCCCGAAATGCCGAAGGGCCCGGTCAAAAACCGGGCCCTCCGTTTGCGCTAGCGTTGTATTAGCTTCACGTTCATGCCGCCGACATTGCGCGATTACAAGTGGATTCCCGACCCGATCGAGAACGGCGTGAATTACGTCGCCCGCCGCGGGTGGCTGCCGATCCTGGCCGTCCTGCTGGGGGTGGCCGCGTTCTGGGGGTTCTTGAACATCGCCGACGAGGTGGTCGAGGGGGATCCGGGCGAGCAGCCTGACGCCCAGGTCTTCGACGAGCGCGTCTTCCTCGCCATCGCCGAGCGTTACGAGATGGCCGGCGGGTTCTGGCAGGAGGCGGGCCGCGACCTGACGGCGCTGGGCGGCAGCACCGTGATCACGCTGATGGTCAGCGGCGTGGTCATCTTCCTGCTGCTGAGCCGGCAGTGGAAGAGCACGCTGTTCGTGGTCGTCAGCGTCGTGGGCGGCCTGGCGATCAGCCTGATCTTGAAGGACTACTTCGACCGCCCGCGCCCGGACCTCGTGCCGCACAACAGCCACACGATGACGCCGAGTTTTCCCAGCGGGCACAGCGCCAACGCGGCCGTGGCCTACCTGACGATGGCCGTGCTGCTGGCGAAGCTCGTCACGGGGCACTGGATGAAGGCTTACATCTTCGCGATAGGCCTGCTGATCCCGACGCTGGTGGGTCTGAGCCGCATCTTTCTGGGCGTTCACTGGCCCACCGACGTGGCCGCGGGCTGGCTGCTGGGACTGGCGTGGGGCCTGATCGTCTGGGGCGTCGCCACGTTCCTGCAACGCCGGGGCATGATTGAGCAGGAGGGGGCAGTGGCCGACGCGCAGCCGTTCGCGACGTGAGCGCGTTCGCCCGAACGCGCCTCACGCTCCCGACAACGCCGCCGCGACGGCGGGCGGGGCGTCCTTGCTGCCGCGCACCTCGGCGGCGGGGTGTTCGAGATCGTGGTCGAGCTGTTCCTTCAACGGCGTGAGCAGGTCGATGATCTGCCGCAGCACACGGATCTGGCTTTGCGTCGCGTCGAGGTTGGCGACGAGGCTGGCGTCGTAGTGGTTGAGCAGGGGGCGCGTGGTGTTCTCGTACACCTTCATGCGGTGGCGGATGACGTCGATGTTGGCATCGTCGACGCGGTTCTCCTTCAGGGCGCGGCGGCGGAGGCGCTCGACCATCTTGTCGAACTCGGCCTTGAGATGGATAATCTGGACGACCTCGATCGTGTCCTCCAGCAGCTTTGCCTGGTTGACGCTGCGAGGCACGCCGTCGAGGATCAGCAGCTCGCTTTCGGGGTGGAACTGGTTGATGAGCTCCATGCCGTGGATGTACTGCCGCCAGACGCCGATGGTGATCTCGTCGGGCACGAGCTCGCCTTGGCTGGTGTACTGCCAGACGAGCCGGCCGGCGGGCGACTGGAGGTCGAGGCTGCGGAAGATGTCGCCGGTGGCGCTGTGGAAGAAGCCGGGAATCGCCGACAGGATGCGGCCCTGCGTTCCCTTGCCGCTGCCCGGCGGGCCGAACAGCAGGATCGCCTTGTAACGTTCTTCCGGCGGCGGGGCGTCGACGTCGGTCATCGTGGAAGCTTACCGCGCCAAGTGGGCGGGCGGCGTCACAACCGGCACGCCCGGCCTTATTGGTCCCGCTGCTGCGGCGCTGTCTCCGGAAGAACGGCCGTGATATCAATAGACAGGTCCGGCAGGCACAGCGGCGCGTAGTAATCGCCCGGCGACAGCACGAGCGCCTGCCGCCACGCGGCATCGGGCTGAGTCGCGTCGAGGATCGGATCGCGGAAGACGCGCAGCAGCCGCGCGTTCAGGTCGGCGACGACGTACTCCGGCACGCCGGCCTGCGCGTAACGCAGCCGCTTCTCGCCCATGTCGTACTCGAGCGTCGCGTCGGAGATCTCGATCGCCAGCCGCACCGGCGGGTCGACGAGCGCGCCGGAGACGGGCTCCTCATCGAGCAACGCGAAATCCGGCTGCGGGCACCAGCCGTCGGGGAAGCGGTGGGTATCCTGCGAACGCAGAAACTTTGGCTCCGGCCAAGCGGGAACCAGCCGCGTGTTGAAGCGGCCACGGCAAATGCTGTGCGGGTTGTTCACGGGCGGCATCTCGACGATTTGACCATCCACGAGCTCAACGCGCTGCGGCAGCATGCCGAGCTCTTCGAGGTGCTCGAACTCGCGCACGCTGAAGCGCTTGTTGCTCGGCCGATCGAATGTTGTCACCGGGGTGAGGGGCGCGGTCAGGGTGCTCATGCCACCGCCACTATACCAGACGCCGCCCGTTGTTAGACTCGGCGGCATGACCCCCAACCTCCTCCTCCAGCATTTTGCCGCCTGCCGTGGATTCGTGGAGGAGGCCGTCGCCGACGTGCCGGACGAGCGGATGGCCGAGCAGTTCCCCGGCCTGCCGAACCACCCGGCCTGGTCGCTGACGCACCTGGCGACGGCGTTCGACTTCACCCACGTCACCCTCGGCGGCCAGCGCGTCTGTCCGGCCGAGTGGGTCGAGATCAGCAAGCCCGGCAGCACGCCGCAGGCCGACCGCGACGTCTACGCGGCCAAGGAGGAACTGCTCGCGAAGTACCGCGACGCCGGCGCGGCACTTGAGGAAACCTGTCGCAACGCCGATGCCGACCTGTGGCAGCGCGAGTCGCCCGAGGCATTGCAATCGTTCGCCCCGACGCTGGGTCACCTGGCGACGTTCATGCTCGCGGGCCACGACCTGTACCACTTGGGGCAACTCATGCCGTGGCGCCGCGCCGCGGGTTTGACGAAATGAATGCTTAGCCACCAGAGGTCGGCTCGGGAGCCGCGGTCGCGTCCGGCTCCGCCACAGGCAACACGTCGGCGACGTTCAGGTCGAGGTCCGGCAGGCAGAGCGGCGAGTAGCGGTCGTCGGGCCGGAGCGTAAACGCCTCGGCTCACGCCGCGTTGGGCTTGGCCGCCTCGGGGTTCGGCCCGCGGAAGACGTGCAGCCGCCGGGCGTTGACGTCGACGACGACGTACTCCGGGACGGAAACGTGCGCGTAGCGAAGACGCTTCGGGCCAAGGTCATATTCGAGCGTCGAATCGGAAATCTCGATCGCGAGCTGCACCGGCGGGTCAACGAGCGCGCCGGCCACCGGGAAATCATCGAGAAGTGCGAAGTCCGACATCGGGCACCAGCCGTTCGGGAAGCGATGCGTCTCCTGCGAGCCCAGGAACTTCGGCGGCAGCCAGTGGGGGAGCAGGCGACTGTTGATGCGTGCGCGACAGATACTGTGGGCGTTGCCCGGCGACGGCATCTCGATAATCTCGCCGTCGACGAGCTCGACGCGGTGGGCGAGCATGCCCAGGTCGTCGATCTGCTCGAACTCGCGAACATTGAACCGCTTGATCCGCGGTCGCGCGACGGCCGGCGGGTTCAGAATGTTCATGCCTCTGACTCCCGCAGCTTCGCGACGACGTTCATGTCCTCGAGCGTCGTCACGTCCCCCTTCACCTCGCCGCCCGCCGCCACCTCGCGGAGCAGGCGGCGCATGATCTTGCCGCTGCGCGTCTTGGGCAGGCCGTCGGCGAAGGTCAGCACGTCCGGCTTCGCGAAGCTGCCGATTTCCTTGGAAACCTGGGCGATCAGCTCGCTTTTCAACTCCTCGCCCGGCTCCTTGCCGCCGCGCAGGATGACGAAGGCCGCCACACTTTCGCCCTTGACCTCGTGCGGAACGCCCACCACCGCCGCCTCGGCGACCGCCGGGTGCGCGACCAGCGCACTCTCGACCTCCGCCGTACCAAGGCGGTGCCCGCTGACGTTCAGGACGTCGTCCATGCGGCCCATCACCCAGAAGTAGCCGTCCTCGTCCCGCCGGGCACCGTCGCCGCTGAAGTACATGCCGGGCACGTCGGACCAGTACGTCTTCTGGTAACGCTCGGGATCGTTGAGAATGCCCCGCAGCATCCCCGGCCACGGCTTGCGGACGACGAGCAATCCGCCCTCGTTCGGCTTCGTCTCGTTCCCCTCGCGATCGACGACCCCCGCGTCGATGCCGAAGAAGGGCAGGGTGGCCGTGCCCGGCTTGGTGGGCGTCGCGCCCGGCAGCGGCGTGAGCATGTGGCCGCCGGTTTCGGTCTGCCACCAGGTGTCGGCGATCGGGCAGTCCTCGCCGCCGATGACCTCGTGGTACCACATCCACGCCTCGGGATTGATCGGCTCGCCGACTGTGCCCAGCAGCGACAAACTCGACAAATCGCAGGCATCCGGCAAATCGCGACCGGCCTTCATGAACGCGCGGATCGCCGTCGGCGCCGTGTAGAAGACCGTGACGCGATGGCGCTCGACGATCTGCCACAGGCGCGAGAAGTCCGGGTAATTCGGGGCGCCTTCGTACATCATCACCGTCGCCCCGCACGCGAGTGGGCCGTAGACGATGTAGCTGTGCCCGGTGATCCACCCGACGTCGGCGGTGCACCAGTAGACGTCCTCGTCCTTCAGATCGAAGACGTACTTGCTCGTCAGGTACGTGTAGAGCAGGTAGCCGCCGGTCGTGTGGACGATCCCTTTCGGCTTGCCTGTCGAGCCGCTCGTGTAGAGGACGAAGAGCTGATCCTCGCTGTCCATCGGCTCCGGATCGCACGTGTCGGGTTGGCCGGCAACGGCATCGCTCCACCAGACGTCGCGCCCGTCGTGCCAGGCGACGTCGTTGCCGACGTGCTTGAGGACGATCACCTTCTTAACGGTCGATTCGCCCGCGCAGGCGTCGTCGACGTTCTTCTTGAGATCGAGCACCTTCCCACGCCGATGCCCGCCGTCGGCGGTGATGATCCACTTGCTCTTGGCGTCGGCCACGCGGTCGGCGATCGCCTGGGCGGAAAAGCCGCCGAAAATGACCGAGTGGGCCGCGCCGATGCGGGCGCACGCGAGCATCGCGACGGCCGCCTCGGGAACCATCGGCATGTACAGCGTGACCACGTCGCCCTTCGCCACGCCGAGCTTTTTCAGCCCGTTAGCGAAGCGGCAGACGTCGTCGCGAAGCTGGCAATAGCTGATCTTGCGGACATCAGTCGGCGTCGTGCCGTCGACCGGCTCGCCTTCGAAGAGAATGGCCGTCTTGTCGCCGCGGCCGCTGTCGATGATGCGGTCGAGGCAGTTCTCGCTCGCATTGAGCTTGCCGCCGACGAACCACTTCGCGTACGGCTCGTTCCACTCGAGCACGCGATCCCATGGCCTTTGCCAACGCAGCTCGTTCGCCTGCTCGCCCCAGAAGGCCTCGGGGTCGGCGATGGAGCGGTCGTAGATGGTGCGATACTCCTCCATCGACTGCACCCGCGCCTGCCGCTGGAACTGCTCGGGCGGCGGGAAGGTGCGGGACTCGGTCGACGTGCTCTGGATCGTGCCGGTGGGGTCGTTCATAAAGGGTTCCTCGCGTCGGCCGCGAGCCTAACGCATGGGACGCCTCGGGATGAACTGCCGTGTCTTTGCACGTCGCGCGGTAGGCTGCGACGATGCTCGCCCTCCCGTGCCTTCTCCTGCTCGCGACGCTGACGCTCGTCGCGGAACCCGCCGGGGTGCCGACCGAGGCGGACCGGCCGCTTTACCGCGACCCGGTCCACGACGGCACGTACCACCTGTACCTGACCCACGTGCCCGGCGTCTTCGCGGATTGGAATCACCCGCGATCAATCGTCCACCTGACGAGCGACGACCTTCGGCGATGGGAGAAGCAGTCGACGCTTAAGCTGAACTCGAAGAGCGTGATCGACGGCGCTGTGCTTCGCCTGCCGGACGGGCGATGGCGGATGTTCTACAACGACGAGCCGGACAAGAAGGCCGTCCGTATGGCCGACTCCGACGACCTGTTCACGTGGTGCGATGTCGGCAAGGCATATGACGGCCCGGCGAGCGAGGGGCCGGTCGCGTTCGCGTTCGAAGGCCGGTTCTGGCTGATCGTTGACGAGTGGAAGGGCCTGGGCGTCTACCGCAGCGACGACGCCGAAACCTGGACCCGGCAGGACGGCCCGAACCTGCTCGTCGAGCCCGGCACCGGCCCCGACGACGGCGTGCGCGGCAGCCACCCGGACGTCGTCGTCAGCGATGGCCGGGCGTATCTGTTCTACTTCACGCACCCCGAGAAGACGCCCGGCCGCACCTTCGACGACCCGGCCGTTCGGCGTAGCAGCATCCACGTGACCGAGCTTCGCCTCGACGGCGACCGGCTCGCGTGCGATCGTGATTCTCCCACTTGGATCGCGCTGCAACCGCCGGTTGGCGACTGAACGCGCAAAGGCTTGCGAAACGGCCGCCAACTGCTACCGTCAACTGTCGAGGAGGTCTCGCTATGGATGTCGATTTACACGGCGTTCCCGCTGAAACAAAGGCCAAACGCCAAGATTGGCGGGCCACGCGCATCTTGACGGGTGTGCTGCTGGGCATCTGGCTGCTGGCCGGCGTCGGCGGGGGGATTCTCTTCGCCGGCCCGCTCAATGCAATCACGCTCGGCGGCTTCCCGCTCGGGTTCTGGATGGCCCAGCAGGGGAGCATCATCATCTTCGTCCTGCTGATCCTGACCTACGCCCTAGCCATGGGCGCCCTCGACCGCCGCTACCGCCGCGCCCGCTCTCACCCGCACACGCCATGATGTACCCAACCCTCGTGTTGCTCGGCCTCCTCTCGCTTGCCACCGCGGTGCAGGGGGCCATCCCGGACCCGATCGTCGAGGAGACGACCGACGGCGCGAAACTCGCACGCGCTTATATCGCCGACGAGCACACGATCGTCCTGCACATCCTCGACGGCAAGGTCGAGCGCATCGACGACGGCAAGACCGGCGAGCACCCCTACAGCGGCCACGAGAGCAAGGGGCAGGACAAGATCACGCGCCACACGCCGCCGCTGAACGTCGACGCGGTTGCCCCGGAGCGATTCACCGTGCGCGGACCCGACGGCGCGGAGATGACGCCGACGGCCGTCCACCGCAAGAGCAAGGTCAACGGCGTGGCCTGGGGTTGGCCCGAGGGCGTGCCGACGATGGAGCACGAGTTGTTCCTCACGCTGCCCGAGGCAATCAAGGGCGGCGACGTGACCTACACCGTCGAACTCGACCCCGCCCTGAGCATCGACGCGGAGTCGGTCGACGTGCGCATGCATCCCGATACGCCGACCGAAGCGATCCACGTCAACCTCGTCGGCTATGACGTCGCCGCGACGACGAAGTCGGCCGACCTCTACCTCTGGCGGGGCGATGGTGGCGGGCGCGACTATTCGGACGTCGAGGGCAACGCGGTCTGGCTGTACGAGCCGGAGACGCAAGACAGGCTGAACCTCAACACGACCGTCAAGAAGGGGCAGCCGCGCCAGAAGGAGTTCGGCGGGTGGGACCTGACGGGCAGCGACGTGTGGACGTGCGATCTCGGCGACATCGCGGGCGCCGGCACCGGGACGTTCCAGCTCTTCATCGAGGGCGTCGGCTTCAGCCGGCCCTTCGAGATCAAGGAGAACGCCGCCCGCGAACCGCTGCGGCAAAGCCTGATCGGCTTCTACTACATGCGTGTCGGCGAGCCGATGGCCGACGGCACGGCGATGTTCAACGACCAGATGCCTCCGCCGCGCCAGCCAAGGTACCTGCCCCGAGGCAACGACGCCGGCGAGCCGGCCGACCCGGAGGGGTTCAAGGTCTACCTCACCACGATGGGTCCCGATCACAAGGACTGGAAGACCCTCGGCGGCGACCCGTGGGACAACAAGGACTGGTCACAGTGGAAGCTCGACGGCGAGCCGACCAACCCGAACGCCTACGGCGGGTACGCCGACGCCGCCGACTGGGACCGCCGCACGCCGTCGCTCAACATCCCGCTCGACCTGATGCTGCCGTACGTCCTGCTCGGCGACAAGCTGAACGCTGACGACCTGGACATCCGCGAGAGCGGCAACGGCAGCCCCGACCTGCTCGACTCGGCCGCCTACGCCGTCGACTACTTCCGCCGCCTGCGCGGGCCCGACGGTGGCTTCAGCTACGGCATCAACAACCCGACGCCCGAGGAGAACGTGGCCTACCAGGCCGACACCGCCCCGTGGATGGCCCACGCGAACGCCGCGATGAACGCGATGCTCGCCGACTGCTACCGCATCGCCGGCGACAGCGATCGCATGAACGACTATCTCGCCACCGCCAAGGAGGCCTACGCCATCGGCGGCGACGGCGACCTCGACAAGACGCACGACATCGGCAACACCGCCGCCACCGGCGCCGACCTGAAGGCCATTGCCGCCGTCTATCTCTACAAGGTCACGGGCGAGCAGAAGTACGAGGACGACTTCGCCGAGCTCGTCCGCGCCGGCGGCGACATCATCCGCAAGGGAGAGCCGGACCAACCCGACGGCACGAACACCTCAGACCGCTCGAACCAGCTCTTCGCCTACGCCGGCTACCTGTCGGCCGCAGCCGAGGGCGAGCGGGAGATCCGCCACAAGGAGCTGCTGAGCAAGATGCGGGCGGACGTCGTCTCCAACGCCGATCGCAAGCACCTGGCGCAGTCGGAGCGCTTCCCCAGCCGCCGCAGCGCCGACACCGAATACGGCTGGTTCCAAACGGTGATCGAGGTCGGCCCGCTGATGCTGGCCCACCACGAGACGGGCGAGCAAACGTACCTCGACGCCTTGCTACTCGAAAGCGACTACTCCCTTGGCCGCAACCCGCTGAACCGCGTGCTGATGACCGGCGACCCCTTCTTCAGCGACCGCCACATCGCCGAGGCCTACACGAGCGGCCGCAACGACGGCTTCCCCGGCGCCCATCCCGGCCAGACGCCCTACATGAACGAGGCCGAGTGGGGCAACAACTTCATGTCCGACCCCGGCTGGATGAGCAGCAAGGGCTACCCGGACTGGGAAGGCAACTGGCCCCAGGGCGAGGCGATGTGGAACCACTGGTACAACTTCAGCAACAACGAGTTCACCCCCCAGCAGACGATGGCGGGCAAGACGGCGCTGTACGCGTACCTGCACGGGGTGTTGCAGTAGACTGGCAGTATGGCCGACGACGTGCACATTCACGACTGGACGCGGGTCAGTGCCGGCGATTGGCACAACTTTCATCTCAGCTGGATCGCTGAGTTCAAGCGCGTCCTCAATCACCGCGTGCTGCCCGATGGCTACTACGCGCAGGTCGAGAAGCCCGACGGGGGCTACACGCCGGACGTGCTCACATTCGAAGCGGGGCCCAATGCGGGCGAGTTAGAGGCCGATCCAGCGGATGACGCGAATTTGGGTGGAGCAGCAGGCGGTACGGCGACGTTGGCCGAACCGCAATCGCGGCTGCGGCTCACCGCAGCCGCGGCCGACTGGTTCGCCGGTCGCCGTCGCCCGCTCGGCATCCGCAGCGAGTCGGGTGATCGGCTGGTTGCGCTTCTCGAACTCACCAGCCCGAGTAACAAAGACCGACCGTCAAGCGTTCAGAAGTTCGTTGGGAAGGTCGAAGATGCAATCGTGTCAGGGGTTCACGTCGCTTTGATCGACCTGTTCCCACCGCGCCGAGCAGACGGACCCGGCGGCTTAATTGGAGCTGCATCCGAAGCGTGTGGCTTCGAGGATTACGACCCGCCGAGCGAGAAGCCGCTATGCGTTGCCTCTATCGTTGCTGCCGACCCGCGCCGCCTCTACGCCGAACCCCTCGCCGTCGGCGACGCCTTGCCGGACCTGCCGATCTTCCTCACACCCGGCCGCTGGGTGCCCGTGCCGCTGGCCTCCACCTACGCCGCCGCCTGGGAGGCCACGCCCAAGCGCTGGCGGAAGGTGATCGCCGGCGACGAGTCAGGTTGAGCTTACCGGTGTGCCGGAGCAACTTCGCCAAGCACTTGAGCCCGCTCTGGCGGCGGAAATTGCATGAGTCGTTTCTTCAGCGACGGCCAGGTGATTCGCACACGCTCCAATGGCCCCGGCGTTAGCTCGACCGTCGACTCGTTTAGAATCCGCCCGTGAACTTGCAGGCGCAGGGCTTCGATCGAGCTGTTTGCGTCAATGATCTCGTCGGCGCTGTCCGGCGGAATTGCGTAGAAATCGGTCCAAAACCGAGTCGGATCGTTCGGGTCCAGTCGCAGCGGCCAGACGTGTAGCCTGAATGCCTCGTCCAACGGCAAAGCAACGGTGAGCGTGGGAATGCTCGCGTGACCGACGATCTGCGGATCCGTCCAGAACGATCCTGGCCGCACCAGGCGGATGTTCAGATCGAACGTCACGGACCGTTTTCCGTCTGCGTCGGGTTGCACACGAACGCCCGGTGCAGCCTGCACGATCACCTCGGCGGACTCGCCGAACGAGTCCGGCGGAGTCGCGCGATACCGCATGATGTCTTCAGCGGGCCAGCTATCTAACGCATGATCAAGACCGGCATCCGGACCCAGGTTAATCGAACTTCCCCCTTCAAATCGGTGCTTGGAATCGGCGCGTACCTGCATCACGAGCATCGGGTGACCAGAAATGCCATCAAGCCGTGGCTGACGAATCACCTGTTGCGCCCGCAGGAGCGTCAACCTCGACTCAACCCAAGGCCCCGCCCACAACGCAGTCACCAGAGCACCGGCGAGGACCAGCAGCACCGCAGCAAGTCCCGCTAGCCGCGACGGGGTGAACCACCGGCGCCGGGTGCGGGCATAGTCGAGTGTTCTTGGGCTGCTCATTGGAAAAGGCAGAATGCTAGTCGTGATCCAAAGGATCGGGTCGCGCGGCTTGCTTTGGGGACGCTGGCATCTGCGGTAGTCTCCCCTGGCCGCTCCTGCGGCGAGGAGGCCTTATGAGCACTGCCGCGTGGACGTGGATCTTCGTCGGGGGAACCTTCTCCCTCTACCTCTTCATCGCCTGGCTCAGCCGCGTGAAAGACACGCGCGGCTTCTACGTCGCCGGCCAGGGCGTGCCGGCGGCGGCGAACGGGATGGCGACCGCGGCCGACTGGATGAGCGCGGCGTCGTTCATCAGCATGGCAGGCCTGATCTCCACGCTCGGCTACGCCGGCGGCATGTACCTGATGGGCTGGACCGGCGGCTACGTCCTGCTGGCCCTCTTGCTCGCGCCGTACCTGCGCAAGTTCGGCAGCTACACCGTGCCCGACTTCATCGGCGACCGCTACGACTCGACCGCCGCCCGACTCGTTGCCGTCGTCTGTGCGCTCTTCGTCAGCTTCACCTACGTCGTCGGCCAGATGAAGGGCGTGGGCGTGGTCTTCAGCCGCTTCCTCGAGGTCGACCTGACGGTCGGCGTCATCATCGGCATGGTCATCGTCTTCGTCTACAGCACGCTCGGCGGGATGAAGGGCATCACGTGGACGCAGGTCGCCCAGTACTGGGTGCTCATCACCGCCTTCCTCGTGCCGGCCATCGCGATCAGTTTGAAGCTCACCGGCACGCCGATCCCGCAGATTGGCCTCGGCAGCCCGGTGACGGAGGCCGTCGACCCGATGCGGCCATATCTCCTGGAAAAGCTCTCGAATCTCAACCAGGACTTCGGCTTCGGCAGCTACACCGAGCCGGGGGCGATCAAGTACGACCTGAAGAACGTACTCTGCATCACGCTGGCCCTCATGTTCGGCACGGCGGGATTGCCACACGTGATCGTCAGGTTCTACACGGTCAAGAACGTGAAGGCCGCGAGGTGGAGCGCGTTTTGGGCACTCTTCTTCATCGCGATGCTCTACCTGACCGCCCCGGCGGTGGGGGCGTTCGCGCGGTACTACATGATCGACCCCGTCGCTGGGCTGAACGGCAAGACGCAGCAGACGATGCCCGAGTGGTTCGAAAACTGGCAGAAAAGCGGCCTGATCGGGTGGGCGGACCTGAACGGCGACGGCGAGATTGCCTACACCGCAAACGCGACGGCGGAGCCGGTCGATGGCGTCACGCCGAACGAAGTCTGGAACCTCGGCAGCGTCGAGAGGCCCGTGCGCGAGGCGATCAACGCCGACCCGACCGGCTGGATCGCGGCGACGCCGAACGCGCACGCGGAACTCCTCTCGCTCGGCGGCAAGCCGCAGCCGGACAACGACATCATCGTCCTCGCCACGCCGGAGATGGCGAACCTGGCCGACTGGATCGTCGCCTTCGTCGCCGCCGGCGGACTGGCGGCCGCGCTGTCGACGGCGAGCGGCCTCTTGCTCGTCATCAGCTCGAGCATCGCCCACGACGTCTACTTCCGCGTCGCCAATCCCAAGGCGAGCGAAAAGCAACGCTTGCTCGTGGGCCGCATCGCGATCGCGGTGGCGGTGGTGATCGCCGGCTACTTCGGCGTGAGCCCGCCGGGCTTCGCGGGGGAGGTCGTCGCCCTCGCCTTCGGTTTGGCGGCGGCGAGCTTCTTCCCGGCGATCGTGCTGGGCATCTTCACCAAGCGCCTCGGCACCGTGCCCGCGGTCGCCGGCATGGTGACGGGGCTGGCCTTCACGGCGGTCTACATCGTCACGCAGCGGCCCGACGCCATCCTCGGCGACTGGCTCGGCGGTGCGCTCGTCCCGGCGGGTAGCTTCCTGCGCGAGCCGTGGATTTTCGGCATCAACGCTCAGGGCATTGGGACGATTGGCATGCTCGTGAACTTCGCCGTCACGCTCGGCCTGATGTGGGTCTTCCCGCCGCCGCCGGCAAAGGTGCAGGCGATGGTGGACACGATTCGCGAGCCGGAGGACGACGCTACTTGAGCATCGCCCGCAGGTTCGCGGCGCTTTGGCGGTGGGCGTCGACGGCGGAGAGCGTCAACGCTGTCGACGGCGAGACGGCTTGTTCGAGCAACAGCGGGCCGTCGTACTTCAGCAGCTTCAGCAACGCAGCGTAGTCAATGGCGCCCTCGCCCAGTACTTGCGGCCACTCGCCACCGGCACGGCGGTCGCGCAGGTGGAGCAGCTCGACCCGGTCGCCGTACAGGCGGGCCCAGTCGAGCATGGCCAGGTTGCTCTCGCCGGCGCCGCTGTAGAACCAGTCGGGGTCGAAGCAAAAGCCCATCCCCGGCACGCCGAGCAGCATCCGGTGGACCTCGCGGGCGGCGCGGCGCATCTCGGCGTCGTGCGTGTGGTAGACGAGGCGCACGCCCACGTTGTTGCAGGCATCGTTCAAGGCGGCGAAGGCGTCGGTCTGGCGGGCGAGCTGCGCATCATCCTTGTCGAGCGGCTCGCCCCACTCGATTGGCTCGGCGTTCACGTTGAAGAACCGCCCGCCGACGTCGGCGACGGCCTTGGCGACGTCGGCGAAGGTCGCGACGACGTCGCGCCAATTCTCTTCGTGAAGGCGGACATTTGCGTAGAAGCTGGGGGTTTCGAGGCCCGCGGCCTCCGCCGCGGCGTGGGCGAACGTCACGTCGTCGGGCGTGTGGGCAAAGTCCTCCCACATCGTGAGGCCGGCGTCGGCGACGCTGCGGACGGCGGCGTCGCGCTCGCTTGGCGACCACTCGCGGCCGTCGCGCTTGGCGTAGGTCATCCACGGGTACGCGCCGCTGCCGATGGGTTGCTCGTTCATGGCGTGCACCGTTGCACGCAACGCCTCGCAACGCAACACTCGCCGTATGCCAAGCGGTCGCCCGAACATCCTGCTCATCCACAGCGACCAGCACCGCGCCGACTGCCTCGGCGTCGCGGGCCACGGGTTGCTGAAGACGCCGCACCTCGACAAGCTCGCGAGCCAGGGCCGCCGCTTCACCCACGCCTGCTGCACGGCCCCAATTTGTGTCGTCACCCGCACAAGCATGCTCACCGGCAAGTGGCCTTGCCAGCACGGGACGATCTGCAACTACGACGGCAACGGCTTCCAGGCCTTGTCGCCCGAAAGCCGCACGTTTGCCAAGGATCTTCAGGCCGCCGGCTACGCGACGGGCTACCTCGGCAAGTGGCACGTCCACCCGACGCTCGAGCCGACCGACTACGGGTTCGACCGCTACCTGCCCGAGTGGAAGTACGGCCAGTGGCGCAAGGAGCAGGGGATTCCCAGCGACATCGGCGAGCACCAGTGGTTCGGCGGCGTCGACGAGCACGCGACGCCCGAGCAGTCGCGCCTGGGCTGGTTCGCCGAGCGAACCGTCGAGATGCTGACGGATTTGGCCGGGGGCGATCGGCCGTTCTTCCTGCGGTGGGACCCGAGCGAGCCGCACCTGCCCAACCGTCCGCCCGAGCCGTACGCGAGCATGTACCCGCCGGCCGACATCGCGCCGTGGCCGAGCTTTCCGGACCCGCTGCACGGCAAGCCCTACGCGCAACAGCAGCAGCTTCGGACGTGGAAGCTCGAGGGCCGCACCTGGGCCGAGTGGCAGCCGGCGGTCTCGCGCTACCTGGGCGACATCAGCCTGCTCGACGACTCGATCGGCAAGGTGCTCGCCAAGCTCGACGAGCTCGGCATCGCGAAGAACACGCTCGTAATCTACAGCTCGGATCACGGCGACATGTGCGGGGCGCACGGCATGATCGACAAGCACTTTGTGATGTACGACGACGTGCTGCGCGTGCCGATGATCGCCCGCTGGCCCGGCGTGTTTGACAAAGGCGACACGGACGATCGGTGGATCAGCGGCGCGATCGACCTGGCCGCCACCTTCTACGACGCGGCCGGCGTGGAGCTTCCGGACGATCACGCCGGGCGGTCGATTCGCTCGGACGCCACGCGCGACGACATCTACAGCGTCTACGACGGCAACCAGTTCGGCATGTACAACCAGCGCGTCGTCAGCGAACGGCGGTGGAAGTACGTCTGGAACCTGACCGCCGAGGACGAGCTCTACGACCTCGAGCGCGACCCCGGCGAGCTGACGAACCTCGCCACCGACGCCGCCAGCGCCGGCGAGCTCTCGCGCCTGCGCGGCCGCATGCTCCACTGGATGGAGGGGACGGGCGACGTGATGCTCAACCTTTGGACGCGCGTGCAGTTGGAGGAAGGGCGCAAGGTGTAGAGAGCGAACCTCAGGCGTCGTTGTCGTCCTCGCGCAGCAGTGAGCGGCGCTCAGCGTTGGCGAAGGCGGCGGCGGTGAGGAAGCCCAGGCCGATGACGAGGGCGCAGGCGGCGTTGAACGTCGAGCCCAAAGCCAGCGCGACGTACGCCCCGGCGGCGATCAGGCCCATGCCAATCAGGAATGCGGCGAACCCGGCGAGGCCCGCCAAACGCACGCGCTTCGCCCGCTCGGCGGCCTCACGCGCGGCGGCGGTGTTGCCGCTGCGCCGCCGCTCGCGCTCTTCGGGTACCACGAGTTCATGACCGCAGTAGCAATCGAAGGCATCGCCAGGCGGGCGGTCGGTGACGTCGTGAAACTTGCCGCACTTGGAGCAGACCAGGCCGCGCGGCGACTTACGCTTGGACTTCTTCTTCTTAGGCGGCGCGGTGGTGGGTGCGGCGGGCGTGGCCGGCGTTGCCTGGCTTGGCGTCTCGCCGCGCTCGGCCTGGGCGGCCCGCTTGAGCGCGAGCGCGCGGGCCTTCTCGGAGCGGTGCTTTGGCTTGGGCGACGGGTCCGGCATGGGCGGGAACTTTATAGGAGGCTCCCGTCGCTTGGCACTTTCTCACGGCCGAGGCGGGAAATGCAGGAACGGCGCCGTCTTCTCGACCGTTACCGGGCCGATGCCGCGGATGCGGGCAAGGTCCCCCGGCGACGCGAACGCCGGCGCGTCGACAGATGCGCGATAGGCGACGATGTCGCCCGCCTTCGCGGGGCCGATGCCGGGGAGCTCGGCGAGTTGAGCGGCCGTCGCGCCGTTCGGGTCGATCGAGTCCATCACCTCGCCCGCCCGCGCCGCGACGGCCGGCGGCGGATCGGCGAAGGTCGCCGGACGCCGCCACAGTTGCGCGAGGATTGCAACGCTGGCGATCACGATCATCGCCGCGAGCGTGAGGCGCTGCCCCCGGTCGGGCAGCCGGCGGTAGGCGTCGGGCGCGGGCGGGGCGTTCGGATCGGGCGGCGGGCGGCGCATCGCGGTTCGCGTGGGTCAGGCGGTCGCCTTCGCGCGGCCGATGCGGTTGCGTAAATCGGTCCAGGCGTCGTAGGCGGGCTTGGGCTTGAGCAGGTCGTCGAGGAGTCCGCCGCCGGGAACAATCCCCTGCTCGCCGTCGGAGAGCTCGCCCCAGCTCACGGTCTCGACGAACGGCTTGCTGAGCGCCAGCTTCGTCACCTCGCGCAGCCACAGCGCCTGCTGATCCCGCGACCACGGCCTGCGCCAGCGTCCGGCCTCGCCGGGATCGCCTTGTGGCCCGCCGATGTTCTCGCCGTCCGGGCAGGCGATGGCCGTGACGAACAGGGGCTTGTTCAGCGTGGCGAAGCGGTCGAGCATCGCGCTGATTTGAAAGAGGTCACGACAGTACCGGCCGCGCTTGGGCACGCCGGTGACGATCTCCACGCCGAAGCCGTCGACCTGCACACCGCTTTGGCTGACCATCTCCGCGTAGAGCATCGGCGGGACGGCGGTGCTGGCGCCCGGCTCGCCGGCGCCGGGGAGTGAGAGGTACTCGCCGTAGGGCTGGCGGACGCTCACGAGCGTCTTGGCCGCCGGCAGGACGGCCTTGACCTGCGCCACGAGCAGGCGCGTCAGCTCGACCATCTGCTCAAACGTCAGCCCAAAGCTCCCGCTGGCGTGCAGTCCGGCGGTAACGTTCCACAGCTTGATAACGCGGCGGTAGCGGGTGACGACACTCTTGACGTACTCGAAGGCGAGGTCGCGCAGGGTTTCGAAGTCGTGCTCGTAGATGAAGAGCCACTCGGGCACCTGGCCCTCGGACAAGTCCAGGAGCGGGCCGGCGATCATCGGCACGCGGTTGCGCGCGAGAAACTCAACGGTCGAGTCGACGGCGCCCGTGGAGAAGACGTCCTCGTCGGGCTGCATCTGCCGCCAGGGCATGGGGACGTTGACGCAGTCGAACGTGCGGATCATGGCCGCGCGGTAGGCGGCGTTGCGCGGGGCGCCCTCGCTCGTGTCGGCGCGGATGGCGAACATCGTGCGCGGCATGCCGGTGCGGCGGCGGCGGGCGAGCAGCAGGTCGCCGTGGACGATGGCCAGTTCCTCGCCGGCCTCGATGCCCAGGATCAAGGCCTCGTCGGCCTTGGTCGCCGCGGCGGCGGGGTCGTGCAGGAGGCCCAGCGCCTCGGCGAAGAGCGCCTGCGCCTGCTTGGCCTTGGCGACGGCGGGGCCGGCGGGGGGAAGGTCCCACAGGTTCCAATCCTCCTGCTTGTGCAGGAGCTTCATCAGGCGATGGCGGGCGAGCTCGACGTTGAGCACGTAGGGCGCCTCGCGCGGGGGCAGGCGCGTGGTCTCGAGCAGGTATTCGCCGGCGGCGCAGCCCCAGAGCAGGCACACGCCGACCGCGTCGAGGGCGGCGCCCGGCAGGCCGCTGTAGGCGTTGGGCTCGTCGCCGGGGTCAACGGTGTGGCCCGCGCCGGCGTTCGGGTCGCTGCCGGTGTCGACGCGCAGCAGGCCGTCCTCGAAGCGGACGGCGCCGGGCATCGGCACGCTCTCGGGTCCGACGACGAAGCCGCCGCGGACCTTGTAGTCGGTCAGGCGGCGACCGTGGTCGTAGATCTCGAACAACAGCGGCATGCGGCGGGCGGGTGGGTGAATCAGAACCGGCGGCGGCGATGGTAGCGGTTGCGCGGGCGGGGCCAAAGTCGCGGCAAAGCGGGCGGCGCCGATTTGCCGTGGGGATGGTCGCTCCGGAGCCGCGAGATTCTGCACGTTTGTACGTCGAGGTTCTGCACGTTTGTGCGTAGTGGCAAGCTTGTTATGCTCCCGGTCCCGCGTTCGGCCCCTGCCCCGCGGTTGTTCCCCGCCTCCCTCCGCGCCCCCGCGCCCGCCGAACTGGGCGTCCCCGAAGATCTCGAAGATCCCGAATATGAAGCTTCAACTCGTATCCATCGAGAAGGACGGCATCGTCAAGGTTGCCACCCAAGGCAACATCACCTCGGCCGACATCGACTCGTCGGGGCCGAATCCGATGGAGGCGATCCTCGGGGCCAACTGGACGGGCTTTCGCACGCTGATGAACATGGGCGACACGCAATACATCGACTCGAGCGCCATCGGCTGGCTGATCGGCACGAGCAAGAAGATCAAGGAGGCCGGCGGCACGCTGGTCGTCCACGACGTGCAGCCGGCGGTGCGGCAGGTGCTCGATCTGCTCAAGGTGGGGCGCGTGGTGCCGATTGTCGACGACGAGGCCGCCGCCAAAGAGGTGGCCCAGGCCTCGGACTAGCCGCCGATCGGCAGTCGAATCGCCGTTGGATCGCCGCGCCGTCGCTTGCCCGCGACCGCCCTGTTCCCTTGACCGTCCCCACCCACGACCCGAATCCGCCCATGAGCGCCAACCCCTCCGCGACCGCCGACGTTCACCTGACCGACGTGGCGGGCCTGACCGCCGAGCAGGCCGTCGACCGCCTGATCGCCCGCGCCGTCGCGATGGGAGCCAGC
This sequence comes from Tepidisphaeraceae bacterium, assembly GCA_965214125.1. Lineage (GTDB taxonomy): Bacteria > Planctomycetota > Phycisphaerae > Tepidisphaerales > Tepidisphaeraceae > CBDCBA01. Next base: position 48,299 of record CBDCBA010000021.1, on the reverse strand, counting down.
GACTTGTTCCTGGAAACCAACGAAGGCGTTGTAATCGCCGAGGCCCGCCACCTGGGCGTAATGCGCCTGATCGGCAACCTGACCCGCGAGCAGGGCAAGCGCGCCATCGCCTACATCCGCGCCAACAGCGGCATGGATCACGGCGAGACCCGCAAGCCCGACGAAGGGCGCTGGATCTGGAAGCCCACCGCCGTCAAGGCCGACGCCGACGCGGAGGATCCCGAGGAGGAGGGCACGATCGTCGACTTCGACAACAGCGTCGATATCCGCATCGGGGTGATCCCCACGCTCTACGGCGAAGACATCTCGATGCGCCTGCTCGTGCGGTCGAACACGCTCTACGGGCTCGAGAAGCTCGGCATGTTCGAGAAGCAGCAGAGCAAGTACCAGCAGATGATCAACAGCCCCTCGGGCATGGTGCTCATCACTGGCCCGACTGGCAGCGGCAAGACGGCGACGCTCTACGCGACGCTCATGAAGCTCAACGACGGCACCCGCAAGATCAACACGATCGAGGACCCCGTCGAGTACGCCGTGGAAGGCCTGCGGCAAAGCCCGATCAACCACGACATCGACCTTGGCTTCGCCGAGATGCTGCGGGCGATTTTGCGGCAGAACCCCGACGTCATCATGGTCGGCGAAATCCGCGACGCCGAAACCGCCCTCACCGCCGTCCGGGCGGCCGTCAGCGGCATCCTGGTCATCGCCACCCTCCACGCGCCCAGCACCGCCAGCACCGTTCAGGCGATGCGGGCGTACGGCGTGAGCGACCACTTCCTCGCCAACTCCCTGCGCGGCGTGGTCGCGCAGCGCTTGGTCCGCACGCTCGACCCGGCGACGCGCACGGAAATCGAGCTCGACACGGGCGCATTCGACGAGATTAAGGACCTGCTCGGCCCGAACGAGGGCAAAAAGCTCTACCAGGCCGTCCCCGCCGAGAGCAACCACATGAGCGGCTACGCCGGCCGAACGGGCGTCTTCGAGATCATGCAGATGAGCAAGGCCCTGCGCTCCCTGATCGCCTCGGGCGTGCCGGCCTCGCAGATCCGCGAGCAGGCGATCAAGGACGGCATGCTCGAGTTCCGCAAGGCCGCCCTCCTGAAGGTTGCCCGTGGCGAGACGAGCACCGAAGAGGTCTTCCGGGTCATTCCTACGGAAGAATTGCTTATCGAGGAGTAGTTCACTACGGAGACACAGAGGCACGGAGGTCCAGATTCAGAAGGGCAAAAAAGCGCGCGGGGCCGTCGATCGACGGCCCCGCGCGCTCCTTTACATCGTCCTCTGACTTCCGTGCCTCCGTGTCTCCGTGGTGAACCCGGAGGTCACAGCGCATCGTTGTCGCGCTCGCCGGTGCGGATGCGGACGACGCTGGCGACGGGGTAGATGAAGATCTTGCCGTCGCCCACGCTGCCGGTGCGGGCGGCCTCGGTGATCGTGCTGACCACCTGCGCGCTGGCGGGCTCGGGAACGACGACCTTGAGCATCACCTTCGCAACAAAGCTCGCCTCGACGCTGGCGCCGCGGTAGCTTTCGGTCTCGCCCATCTGCCGGCCGTAGCCTTTGACGTCGAGCACCGTCAGGCCGCTGACGCCGATGCCCTTGAGGGCGGCTTTGACCGCGTCGAGCTTCTCGGGCTTGATAATCGCCTCGATCATGTGCATGGCTGAATCCTGGTGGCTGGTCCCGCCGGTGGTCGCGGGACGGTCTGCGGGCGAGTGGTGGCGCGTGGTGGGCGTGGTCGCGCGGCACTGTAACCGCGCGGCGGCGTCGCGTCGAAGTTCCTGCGAAAGCCGATCGTGCCGCCGGGCGACGCCCGTAGGATGGCCCCAGCGTGCCGCCCGACGCCGACCAGCCAGCACCGTCCGAGTCCGACGCCCTCGCGGCGTGGTTCGACGTGCCGCGCCTGCTTGCCGACAGCCGCCCGACCCCCAACGCCACGCTGCTGCTGTTGCCACCGCTGTGTATCGGCGCACTCGTGACCGCCCTCGTGCTCACGCTCTTTCGCCCCGGTCCGTTCGGCACCGCGGTGGCCGCGGTCCTGTTGCTCGGCAGCTTTGCGGCGACGTTCTATCTGGCCCGCCTCGCTCGCCTTGCCGCCGGCGAGCGCGACAGCGTGCGCGAGGCGGACGAACTCGTCACCCTGCGCCACTGGCCCCAGGCCGCGGGCCGGCTTCGCACGATCCTGTCGGAGCCGATGAAGCTTCCGCCGGCCCGGCGCGGGGCGCTCACGGCGCTCGTGCGCGTCCTGGGGCGGTACGGCCTGCACGATGAAGCCGTCGACGTCGCCGACGCCGTGCTCGAGGACCCGCAGACCGACCCGGCCACGAAGTACGGGGTCGCGTGCGGCCGGGCGATGCTCCTGCTGCAAAGCGGCCGATTAAGCGACGCCAACGACGCGATCGGCCGGCTCAAGAGCGAGACGCGCCAGATCTCCGCCGCCGTCGACCGCCAGCGCCGCGAGGCCGCCGACGCTGTCGACGCCGCCGAGGCGGAGGTCGACACGCCCGAAGAAGCCGAAGAAATCGCCCCCGATCACCTGCTCGACGACGAGCCCAGCCTGCTGCCGCCATCCGGCGAAACACCCGCCACCTTCGAGCCGGCGGCGTTGCTGCTGGTCGAGCTCTACCGCGACATCCAGACCCGCCACGACGACGAAGCGCTCGAGCTGTACGACGCGAAGTGGCGCACCATCCGCGATCAGGTCGGCGTACGCCTCGCTGACGCGGCCGCCTTCGCGGCAACGGCGGCGGGGCGACTGGGCGACGCCGTGCGCGCGGCCGAACTCTGGAAAGACGCGACCTGCCTTCAGCCCGTGGCGGAACTCGTGCGGCGGTATCCGGAGGTGCGCGAGGTGGCGGATGTTCATCCCGCGACGCCCTGGCCCGAGGGGGCGGCATGACGCAGGCGGCCGTTCCAGTGCCGGCGTGGTCCGCCGTCGGGCCCGAAGCCGACGCCGCCGCGCTGGTCTCGCGCCTCGGCCAGCGCATGACGTGGGCCCGCGTCACGAGTTGGACGTTGGCGGGCGTGGTCTTCGCCTCGTTGTTGCTCGCGTCGGCGTTGCGGTTCGAGGCGTTCGGCGATGTGCTGGCGGTGGTCGGCACGGCGGCGGCGTTCCTGTGGCTGTTCCTGCGGATGCGCAGCGTGTCGCAGGGCCGGCGTGTGCGCGAGGCGGCGGCGCTGCTCAGCGTCGGCCGCTTCGACCTGGCCGAGCCGCGGGCGACCGAGGCGATGGGGTCGTTCTGCCTGCTGCGTCCGGTCACGCTGGGCGCGGCGGCACTCCTGGCGGCGGTGCGGCACGGGCAGCGGCGGCACGCCGAGGCGGCGCGGCTGGCGGCCTTCGTGCTGGCCCGGCCGGAAAAGCTCATCGCGGGCAACAAGCGTTCGGTGCGGCTGTTGTTGGCGGACGCGCTGATGGAACTCGACGCAACCGACGCCGCCCGCGCGGCCATCGCCCCGCTGTACGCGCCGGCCTCGAACCCGTCCGACCGCCTGCCGCTCGCCGAGGCGCTCAAACTGCTGTCGATCCAGCTCACGCTCGACGCCAAGGCCGAGCGGTGGGATCAGCTTCGCCACCGTTTGGCGGGCAAGCTGCACATGGTGGAGCTGATGGGCCCGAAGGACGCCGCTCGGCTGACGGCCCTGCTCCTGCGTGCCGCCGAGGCCGGCGGGGCGGACTACGAAGGTTGGCGAGATCTGCTCGCCCGCCGCGTGGCGCTGCTCGCCGACGATGACGCCAGCGTCGAGGAGGCCGCATGAGCGACGGCGGCCGCACGCTTATGGCAACGCTGGGCGCCCTCGGCGGGGTCGCGCTGGTGGTCGTGGCCTTAGCGCTTTGGAGCCGGTCGCCCGAAATCGCGTGGCGAATGAGCGACCATCGCCTGGCGGTTTGGGCCGTTCGGGCGGCGGCGGTCACGCTTGGGCTGGCGGGCCAGGCACTGTTTTTTGGGCTCGCCGTTCCGAGCGTGTTCCCGCCCGGCCGGCTCGACCGGGGCGGGCTGCTCGCGAGCCTCGCGGGTGCCGTAATCCTCGCCGTCGCGTCGGGCGTGCTGATGGCGCGGGCCTGGTAAGGCCAAGGCGTTCGACGACGCTGCTCGCGGGATTCGGCAGAACGCCCCTTCATTGGTCGCGACCGGGCGGGGCGACCGATATATTGCCGCTCCCGCGCACTCGACTCCCGCCCTTGCCGAACTTGCCCATGTCTCACCGCCGCCGCGCCCGCGTCTTTTGCCTCGTCCTCGCCGTTACGCCGGTGGCGGCGCTGCTGATCGCCGGCTGCGGCGGGAAGAAGGAGGCCGCGCCCAAGGCCGCCCCTCGTCCGCTGCCGCCTTCGACTCAGCCGGACCGAGACATTCCAACGACGTCGCCGACCACGCAGGGCACAACGCAGGCCGCGACGCAGCCGACGACCCGGCCCGAGGAGGAGCCGACGACGCAGGCCGCCGTTCCGACGACAACCGCCCCGGCCGACGATGCGGGCCCGTCGATCATGGAGTCGATGCCAAGCACGCTGCCGGTCGCGACGGACGAGGGCGAGCCGCTGCCGGAGGTGACGGATGAACCCGACGAACCGGATGCCGAGCCGCCGCCGTCGCGTGGCAACGACTTGGCCAATCTGCCTCCGTCGCCCGGCCCGACGGCGCAGATGGTCGCCGACGCGCTCGAGCGCTTGGCGAGCGGCACGTTGCGGCAGCAGGCGATCTCGCCGCTGCTGGCGCGGCAGGCCGAGGCGGTGCTGAGCGCGGCCGTTCGCCTCGCGCCGGACAACGCTCGCCTGGCGCGGCAGCTCGTCGACGCCCGCCTCGCCGCCGCCGACCCGCAGGCGACGCTCGAGGCGCTCGACCACTACCGCGGCCTCGACCCCGACGACCGCCTGGCGCAGCTGCGCTACGTCGATCTTTCGGCCGATTTGCTCGAATCTGCCGACCTGAAGCTGAACTACCTGACGCGGGTCGTTGACTCGTCGGGCGTGCCGGCGGAGGTGCGGGCCCACGCGGCGGTGCTGGCGTCGGGGCTGTTGCGTGAGCGTCTGGAGGACACCGCCGCCGACGAAATGGTCCGCCGGGCCGTCGAACTCGACGAGTTCAATCCGCGGGCGTTGGAACTCGACTACAGCCTCGCCCTCGCGACCGGCGCGGACCGGCCCGAGCGGGTGGCACGGCTGGCGAAGCTGTTGCGGGCGAACGTCGCCCAGCCGACGGCGCTGAGCGTGATGGCCCGCGAACTCGGGGCGGCGGGGCTGATCGACGAGGCGTTACGCTTCTATAACGCCGCCGACCGCGCCTTTGCCGGGGCTGGCGTCCAGCCGCCAATCAGCGTGACGAGCGACCGCGTGGCGGCGCTGCTGATCGCCGGCCGCTCGCGCGACGCCGTGGACACCAGCCGCGTCATCGCGGAGCTGAACACTGCCGCGGCGGCCAACCCGGAGTCGTCCACCGACGATCCGGCGGCCGTCGCTGAGGCAAGCATCGTGTCGATGCTGGCGCTGTCGCAGGTGGCGGGCCGAGATGTGATCGAGGCCGGCGCCCGCGGCGAGAACGCCCGCATCGCCTACCTGCTCGACGTGGGCCGCTTTCTCGCCGGCGAGCTCGACGAGTTGCCGGCGCTGCCCGAGCCGCGCGACGACCTCCCGGACCTCGGTGACGCGGGCCAGCTTGCGGAGACGGACGCGATCGTCCGGTCGGACCTGGTCGGCGCGATGTACACCCGCGCCTGGATCGACCTCGTGCCGCTGGCCCAACCGACCGAGCCGCGGCTGCTCGAGGCGATCCGCCAGCTCGTGCCCGAGAGCTCCACGCTGCCGGCGTGGCTCGACGGGATGCAGGCGTGGCGGCAGGGGAACGCGCAACTCGCGCGGGAGAAGTTCGACGCCGTCGCGGAGGTCGACCCGCTGGCAAGGCTGGGACTGCTCCAGTTGCGGCGCGACACCGGCGAGGAGGAGGAGGCGGTCGTCGCCGAGGCTGAGGCCTTGCTGCGGGAGTACCCGGCCGGACTGATCGGCGCGAGCGTCGCGGTTGCCTTCGCCGAGGAGGGCGTCACCCTCCGCCCCGACGCCGAGAGCCGCCGCGTCGCCGAGGCCGCGGCCGCGTTCGAAGAGCGTTTGTTCGGTCTGCTCGACCCGAGCCGCATCCGCGACTTCTACGCTCTGTCGGCCCAGCCCGATCGCGTGCGCGTTGCGGTCGGCCAGCCGATTATCGCTCGCGTGACGCTCCGCAACGTCGGGCGCGACACGCTCACGCTCGGCCCCGGCGGAGTGCTGAGCCCGATCGTGCGGCTCGACGCCGAGGTCAAGGGCATCCTCGAGCAGCGCATCCCCGCGGCCAACACCGGCTCGCTCGGCGGGCGCACGCGGTTGGAGCCGGGCGATCGCGTCGAGCAGGAGATTCGGCTCGACGGCCCGGAACTGGCGGCGTTGCTCCAGCAGAACCCGCAGCTCACGCTCACGCTCTTCGCCAACGCCGCGACCAACCCGCAAACGGTGGCCGTCCCCTCGCCCGAGAATCCGGAGGAGACGGTTTACGGCCACGTCGTCGGCCCGGCCGGGCAGGTGGTGGAGTTCGCCCGCGTGATGGACCGTCCCGGCCTGCCGCTGGACTTGCAGGACCCGGAGATTCTTGCCGACCTGGAGCGGCGGATCGGCGACCTGCGCGACGCCGACCCGCAACGCCGGTTGCGGGCGGCGCGGGAGATGGTCGCGCAGTTGAACTGGCTGGCGGGCCACATCACGCGGGTGGAGCAGAACGGGGACGCCGAGCGCGCGAACGCCTGGCGGCAGCTTGGCGGGCAGATGGCCGACGCGTTGCGGCGCGCGGCGCTGTCGACGCGGCCCGCGGAGAGCACCGGCGATGGCGCCATCGCCGACGCCTGGCTGCGTTACTCGGCCGCGAGCATCACGGCCGACAGCGAACGCCCGTCGCTGCTGCGGCCACTGCTGGCGTCGCCGGAGATGGGCGTGCGGGTGATCGGATTGCTCGCGGCAAGCCAGTACCTGCCCGCCGAGGCCGCCGGCGCGATGGCCGCGTCGCTGTCGCGCGACGAGGACCCGACCGTCCGCCGCCTCGCCAACGCCACCGCCGCCTACGCCCAGGCCAATCCGGCTCCGGCGGCGGCCGAGTAGCGTTGCCGCCAGATCGCTTACGATCGCCCGGCCGCGGAGCTCTTTGTGACAGACGCCTCAACCCCCACCCCCACCCCCGCACCGATCGACCCGACCCGGCGCGACAAGCGCCCGCGCCGGACGTTCGCCGAAGACTTTGCGCGTTTCTTCGTGCGCGGGCTCGGCACGCTCCTGCCGACGATTATCACCATCGGTGTGATTTGGTGGGTCTTCGACTTTCTGTGGAACTCGCTGGGCAAGTGGATTATCTACGCGATCGGTCGGGCCTGGGTGCTGGCCATCCAGCAGGGCTGGTTCGACCTCGACCCGGTCTCGACGGGCTACATCGGCCGCGAGCTCAACGACAAGTGGTGGACGCAGCCGCTGGGCGTGCTGCTGGCGCTCCTGCTGATCTACCTGGTCGGCCTGCTCGTGGGCAACTTCCTCGGGCGCGCGCTCTACCGGGCGGCCGAGGCGTTGGTCATGCGTGTCCCGGTCGTGCGCGCGGTCTATCCGGCGGTGAAGCAGGTGACGGACTTTCTGCTCGCCGACAAGGATCAGCAGTTCGAGGGCAGCCGCGTCGTGGCGGTGCAGGCGCACGACAACGGCATCTGGAGCGTGGCCCTCGTGACGGGCCCAGGCCTGCCGGCGCTGAACCAGGCGACGCGCAAGGAGATGGTCACGGTCTTCGTTCCCAGCAGCCCGACGGCCGTCAGCGGGTACGTGATGCTCGCCCCGCGCGAGGAGGTGGTGGAGCTGCCGCTGAGCGTCGAGGAGGCGATGCGGCTGCTCGTGAGCGGCGGGGTGATCCTGCCCAAGTCGATGCGGCCCCAGGCCCAGGCCAAACCGGACGCCGCGAAGCGGGAGATGGCCGAGGGGCCAGCCCCGAACCGGCCGGACGCGCCCGCGGCGTCGGTGGCTCTACAATCGCCGCCGGTGCCGGCCGCCCTCTCGAGGTCGCCGGCGGAGTAGCCGGCCCGAGTCTGGCGTCGCCGGCTCAAGTTCCCTTCCCCCCACGCAGGAGCAGGCCCACATGCACGTCCTGATCACCGCCCGCCACCTGGAACTCTCCCCCGAGGTCAAGACCTACGCCGAGGAGAAGGCCAATCGACTCGTGAAGTATTATGATTTGATCCAGGAAATCGAGGTGGTCGTCGAGTCGGCGGAAAAGGGGCATTACCACGTCGAGATGATCGTGGACGCCGAGCACAAGAACATGTTCGTCGCCAACAGCCGCTGCCCCGTGATCGAGCATTGCGTCGACGAGTGCTTCCACAAGCTCGAGCGCCAGCTCACCGAGCACAAGGCCAAGCACCGCAATCGCAAGCACCCCGGCGCCGGTGCCGAGACGTCGAGCATCCGCCACACGGCGATTTGAGGGCCGCGATCAAGCAGCCGGATCAAGCCCCCGCGCGAGGACGTGTTCGTGTCGAAGCTGAACGACTTGATCTGCGACGAGGCCATCCGGGTCGACCTGGACGCCGCGACGAAGCGGGACGCGATTGCCGCGCTGGTGCGGGTGCTCGTCGCCGCCCGGCGGCTGCCCGCCGAGGCGGAGGAGCCGGTGGTCAAGGCGATTCTCGACCGCGAGCGGCAGGGGACGACCGGCTTCGGCAAGGGCGTGGCTGTGCCGCACGCGAAGCACGCGGCCGTGCCGGCCATGGCCGGCGCGGTCGGCGTGAGCCGCGCCGGGATCGACTTCGACAGCGTCGACGGCCGGCCGGTCTACAGCGTCGTCTTGCTGCTCAGCCCGTCGAACCAGAGCCAGCCGCACCTCGACGCGATGCAAACGGTCTTCAAGGCCCTGCACGACGACGGCTTTCGCGGCGGGCTGCGGCGGGCGACCAGCCGCGCCGAGGTGACGGCGCTCCTGGCACGCGTGGGCAATTCGTGAACGATTCCAGGTCTGGAGGTGCCCCCGTGCCCATCGAGCAAACCGTGACCGTCGACAGCCCCAACGGTCTGCACGCGCGGCCGGCGATGCAGCTCGTCGACGCCGCCAACGGCTTCACGTGCGATATCACCATCACCAAGCCGCCCGGCGAGGACGAGCGCGAGCCGACCGTCGTCGACGCCAAGAGCGTGATGCAGGTCATCACGCTGGCGGCGGTGCAGGGAACGAGCCTGACGCTCGCCGCCGAAGGTGACGATGCCGAGGCGGCCATCGCGGCGCTGGCCGACCTCTTCGAGCGCCAGTTCGACGAGTAGCCACCCTCCACCCCCTCCCTCCTTCCCGCGACAGTTTCGGCCGCGTTGGGCACGGTGCGCCGGAGTCGATAAGGTGGGGTGCCGTCTGGCACGACCCGGCCCCCTTATGGAGATTCTCAAAGGCATTGGCGTTTCCCCCGGCGTGTCGATCAGCACGGCCTATGTGCTCGACGCCGAGGACGTTGTCATCGCCCAGCGTAAGGTCGAGCCCGAGACGGTTCCCCACGAGATCGAGCGCCTCCACGCCGCCGTCGATCGGGCCAGGGCCGATTTGGAGGGCGTGATCGCCCAGCTCAGCGACGATCACGGCCAGCAGATCGCCGGGATCTTCCAGTTCCACCGCGCCCTGCTCGGCGACGCGAAGCTGCTCAAGCAGGTCGAGACGGCCATCGAAACCGACAGCGTCTCGGCCGAGTACGCCGTCGGCCGGACGATGCGCGGGCTGGCGCGGCAGTTCGAGGAGATGCCCGACCCGTACCTGAGCGAGCGCGTCAGCGACGTGTACGACGTGGAAAAGCGCGTGCTGCGCCTGCTCATCGGCGAACGGCAGGAATCGCTGTCTCGGCTGACGAGCGACGTGATCCTGATCGCCCGTGACCTGCTCCCCAGCCAGACGGCTGCCCTCGACCGCGGGCACGTGCGCGGCTTCGCGACGGATGTCGGCGGGCGCACGAGTCACACGGCCATCGTCGCGCGGGCGATGGGCATCCCGGCGGTGGTCGGCCTGAGCGACGCCACACGCTCCATCGCCGGCGGCGACACGGTGATCATCGACGGCTCGCAGGGGTTGGTCATCCTCGACCCGTCGCCCCAGCAGCTCGACGAGTACCGCGCCCAGGGCGCCCGCCAACAGCAGGCGCAGGCGGATTTGGCGCAGATTCGCGACCTTCCCGCCGAGACGGCCGACGGCGTGCAAATCGCGCTGATGGCCAACATCGAGTTCCCCGCCGAGATCGACGACGCCCTGGCGCGCGGGGCGACGGGCATCGGGCTCTACCGCACGGAGTTCCTCTACCTCGCCAGCGACCACGAGCCCACCGAGGAGGAGCACTTCGCCGCCTACGCCGACGCGGTGCGGCGGCTGGACGGCAAGCCGCTGATCCTGCGGACGCTCGATTTGGGCGCCGACAAGTACAGCATGGACGCCGCCGCCGTCGGCGTGGGGGGCGAGCGCAAGCGTCACGACGGCCGGCCGAGCGAGCCCAACCCGTTCTTGGGCGACCGCTCGATTCGCCTTTGCCTGCACGATTTACCAATGTTCAAGCGACAGCTCCGCGCGATCCTGCGGGCCAGCGCGGTGTCGCGGAATGCCGATGTGCGGATCATGTTCCCGATGATTTCCACGATCATGGAGCTGCGCCAAGCGAAGATGGTGCTGCGGGACGTTGAGGAGGAGCTGGAGGACGAGGACGTGCCGTTTCGGCGGGGCGTGCCGATCGGCATGATGATCGAGGTGCCGTCGGCGGCGTTGATGAGCAACCTGTTCGCCAAGGAGGTCGACTTCTTCTCGATCGGCACGAACGACCTGATCCAGTACACCCTGGCGGTCGACCGGACCAACGAGCGGGTGGCGGGGCTGTTCAACCCGGCGCACCCGGCGGTGCTGAGTTTGATCCGCGACGTGATCCGCAGCGCCAACCGCAATGACATCGGCGTGAGCGTCTGCGGCGAAATGGCCGGCGAGCCGCTCTATACTCTTTTGCTGCTCGGCCTGGGGCTGTCCACGTTCAGCATGAACGGCCCGGACGTCCCGGAGGTCAAGAAGGTCATCCGCAGCACCACCGCCAAGCACGCCCGCGAGGTGCGGCGGCGCGTGATGAGCTTCGACAGCGAACGCCAAGTCATCCACTACCTGCAGGACGAATTACAGAAGATCCTGCCTGACACGAACATTTGAGAGGGGGAGGTGGGAGCGGGGGACGTGGGACGTGGGCAGAGTCAGAGCCACAGCGGGAATCATCGGCCAACGGAACATCAGCCTCGCGGGCCACGCCGATGCCGCCTCCGCTCCTCTGCCCACGTCCCACCTCCCCCGCTCCCACCTCCCAACCCATGAATGCCTAAAGAACTACTCGTGAACGTCTCGCGCGGCGAGGAAGTCCGCGTGGCGCTCGTCGAGGACGGCCGCCTCGAAGAGCTTTATCTCGAACGCGACTCGGCCGCCTCCAGCGTCGGGAACGTCTACCTCGGCAAAGTCACCAATGTCGAGGGCTCCATCCAGGCCGCCTTCGTCGACTTTGGCTACGGGCGCAACGGATTCCTCCACGTCCAGGACCTCCACCCCGACTACTTCCCCAAGGGCGGACGCTGGGAGAAGATGGACGAGCGCGTCGGCAAGAAGATCGGCCGACGCGACCGACCTCCCATCCAGGACTGCCTCCGCCGCGGCGACCACATCGTCGTGCAGATCATCAAGGAGGGCATCGGCACCAAGGGCCCGACCCTCACCAGCTACCCCAGCATCCCCGGCCGCATGCTCGTGGCCATGCCCGGCGTGGGGCAGATGGGCGTGAGCAAGAACATCGAGGACGACAAGGAACGCCGCCGCCTCCGCAAGATCCTCGACACGCTCGAGCCGCCGGAGGACGTAGGCTTCATCATCCGCACCGCCGGCATGGGCAAGACCAAGGCCGAGATCGAGCGCGACTTCAAGTACCTGTCGCGCGTCTGGTCGGAGATCGACAAGCAACGCAAACGCTCCAAGCCGCCGGCCCTGCTCTACGCCGAGGGCGACCTTGTCACGCGCACCGTCCGCGACGTCTGGAACAGCGAAGTCGATCGCGTGATCGTCGATGACGTCGAGACGGCCCTGCGCATCAAGCAGTTCTTCAAGCTCCTGATGCCGCGCACGAAGGTCGACGTGCAGCTTTACGAGGGAACGGTGCCGCTCTTTCACGCCAGCGGCATCGAGCGTGAGATCGAGACGATGTTCAGCCGCCACGTGCCGATCGCCAACGGCGGGAGCCTGGTCATCGACACAACTGAGGCCGTGGTCGCGATCGACGTGAACACCGGCAAGTTTCGCGAGCACGGCGACGCCGAGGAGACGGCCTTCCGCATGGACCTCGAGGCCGCGGATGAAATCTGCCGGCAGCTTCGCCTGCGCGATCTGGGCGGCGTGGTCATCTGCGACTTCATCGACCTGCGCTACGCCCGGCACCGCCAAGCGCTGTTCGACCGTCTCACCGAGAACTTCAAGCGCGACCGCGCCAAGAGCCGGCACCTGGAGATGAGCGAGTTTGGCATCGTCGAGATCACCCGCCAGCGCATGCGGCCGGACTTGAAGAAAGCCGTCTATATGCCCTGTCCGTGGAGCAACGGCACGGGCTTTATCAAGACGCCCGAGAGCATGGCCCTCGACGTCATGCGCCGCCTGCGTGTGGCCGTTGCCGACGAGCGCGTGCGGGGCGTGACTGTCCGCCTCTACCCGACGGCGGCGCTGCACGTGCTGAACTCGAAGCGGCAGGCACTGGTCGACCTCGAACGCCTTCACGGCAAGCGGATCGAGCTGGCGCCCGACGACTCGCTCGCGGCCGACGGGCTGGTTTTCCAACTCTTCGACGACCGCGACGGCACCGTGGAAATCCCCGGCCTGCTCCCCCAGGAGGAGGAAAAGGTCGATCAGGGTCACAACCGCCGGCGCCGGCGCGGCGGTCGCCGGCGGTCGGGCGAGGGCGCCAGGAACGAGGCCGAGGATGCGGGCGGCCTCGACGACGACGGCCTTCTCGACCTGGACGAACTCCTGCCGCTGGGCGACCTGAAGCTGGAGGAGGTCGAGGACCTCGCCCAGCAGGCCGCCAGCGATCGGGCGGAGGCGGAGAAGGACCCGCTGCAAAACATCCTCGACGCCCTGCGCGAGCCGAAGGACCGTTCGTCGGACAAGGCCGATGCGCCCGCCGCCGACGCACGCGACGATGCCGGGGACGAGGACGAAGAGGACCGCGAGGGCGGCAAGCGCCGGCGGCGGCGTCGCCGGCGCAGGCGCGGCGGCGAGCCGGAGGAGTCCGCCGAGACGACCAACGGCGACGCCACCACGCTGCACGCGGACGAAGACGAAGCCGATGACGAAGCCGCCTCCAATGAGTCACGCGATGAGGACGATGAGGCCCCGCGTGGCCGTCGCCGTCGCGGTGGCCGTCGCCGGCGCGGCGGGCGCCGGGAGGAGTCGGACGAGGTTGATTCCTCTGCCGAAGCACCCGCTAAAGAGCCCGAGGCGGTGGAAGACGCCGGGGTCGATCCCCGGCCCGATCCCGAGGCCGCGCCGGCGCGAAAGCGCCGCAACCGTGGCCGTCGCGTCCGGTCGCGCCCGCTGGCCGTCGAAACCGCCAAGCCGACGGCCGTGCCGACCGTGAGCGACACGCAGGATGCGGTCGACACCGCCGACGACGAGGTGGAGGTTCCCGAGGACGCGACCCTCACCTCGGACGACGTGGACACCGACGACGACGTGGAAACGCCCGAGGTCGAGGCCGAGCCGGAGACCAAAGACGAGCCGAGCGAGGACCCGGAGCCGGCGGTCACGGAGGCTCCGCGGCGGCGCCGCAACCGCGGCAAGGTCACGCGCAGCCGGCCCATCGCCGTCGCGCCGGCGCCCGTCCGCACCGATCCGCCGGACCCCGAGCCCGAGGCGGAGCCCGAACCTGAACCCAAGGCCAAGGCCCCCAAGAAGGCCGCCAAACGGGCGAAGCGTGCCCCGCGCAAGTCTGCCAAGAAGGCGGCCGCATCCGCCGAACCGTCCGAGGGCGACGCCGAGCCGGCCCCGAAGAAGAAGGCCACGCGTCGCAAGAAAGCCCCCAAGCGGCCGAAGGCCTCGGACCCCGAGTAGCGCCGCTAGCGCGTCCGCGGTGAGAGCAGCTTGCGTCGGCTTGCTCCTATGCCCTCCGGTTTTAGCCGCCCGCGGGAGCGGGCGCTTCTGCGCCGTCGACCCGAAGCGCCCGCTCCCGCGGGCGGCTAAAACCGAAGCGACTTGGTTCGCGGGCAACCCTGACGCAAGTTGCGTTGACCCCGGACGCTGTGCGAGTCGGCGCACGCTGCTCTGAACTCTCGCTCGCGCCCATATCGCGTTGCGTGGCAACGCGGTTTGAGGCGATGAAGGTGAACGTCAGCCGCCAGGATCGTCTGCCGTGGGAGACGGGGCGATCAACCGTGCGGCAACACAGGCCGCGTCGAGGTGGTCCACCGAAATCGTTTCTGTCGCGACGGCGGCGTAGAGCGGCGAGCGGGTGGCGAGCAGGTGTTCGACTTCCGCGATGCCCTCGTGCGAGGTCAACGCGGGGCGGTTGGTGGCGGTCGCGGCGTCGGCGGTGATCCGCGCGAAGAGCGTCGAGGCGTCGGCGATCAGGAGCACGCGGCGACAGCCTGTTGCGCGCAACAGGTCGCGGTTCTCCGGCGTGACGACCACGCCGCCGCCGGTTGCGAGTACGCCGGGTCTCGCCAGCGCCGCGCGGAGAGCGGCGGTCTCTCGCGGCCGGAATCCCGCTTCGCCCTCCGCGGCGAACAGCTCGGCAATCGACCGCCCCGCCTGGTTGACGATGTCCGCGTCGAGGTCGGCGAACGGCACGGCGAGGCGATCGGCGACGATGCGGCCGACGGTGGTCTTTCCCGACCCGCGCGGGCCGAGCAGGATCAGACCGGGCGTCACGACAACCGCCCGCGCCGGGCCGCCTCGATGCCGGCGGCGCTGAAGGCCACGATGTGCGCAGCCGCCCGCTCGGCCTCGGCGGCGTCCCACGGCAGGTCGGGGTGAATCCGCGCCATCACCTGCCGGCCGTGGTAGAAGAACATCACCTGCCCGACCACGCTTTGCACCAGCCGCCGGCGCAACTCGGGCGGGGCGTCGCCGCCGTCGAGCCAGTCGCTCACGATCGCGTTCAGCGTCGCCAGCGCTGGGCGGACGAAACGCTCGACGTGTTCGTCGGTGTACTCGGTCGGCTCGGCCATCTCACGCATCATCAGGCGGCCGTGCCAGGTGTCGGGGCCCTTCTCGATGATGCGGCGGAGCAGGTTTGTCACGAAGACCGTCAGCCGCTCGCGGGGCGAGGCGTCGGGGCTGGCGTCGAGCGGGTACTTGCGCGCCGCCTCGTCCATGTGCAGCCGCAGGGCGGCGTTGTAGAGCGCCTGCTTGCCGCCGAAGTGGTAGTTGACGGCCGCCACGTTCGCGCCGGCCCGGCGGCAGATTTCCCGGACGGTTGCGTTGCGAAATCCCTCGTCGGCAAAGACCTGTCCGGCCGCCTCGATCAGCCGGGCGCGGGTCGAGGCGTCGTCGGATTCGGACTCGGGCGAGCGATCGGCCACGCCTCAGCGTAGGAAGCGTTTGAAACGAGCGTTTGCCGCGATGGGTCTTTGCGCCACGCACGTGCGTCGGGTCGGCAACGCCGCTACCTTCGCCTCGTGGATGCCCCGTCCGAGCCGTCGCCGCCGGCCAGTTTGGGCGAGGTCGCGCGAGTCTTTTTGAAGCTGGGCTTCCTCGCCTTCGGCGGGCCGGCAGCGCACACGGCGATGATGGAGGACGAACTGGTCCGCCGGCGCAAGTGGTTGAGCCACAAGCACTTCCTCGACGCCGTCGCGGCCGTGCAGGTCGTGCCGGGGCCGAACTCGACGGAGTTGGCCATCCACATGGGCCAGCTTCGCCGCGGCTTCGCCGGGCTGCTGGTGGCCGGGGCCTGTTTCATCGGGCCGGCCGTGCTGATCATCCTGCCGCTGGCGATCGCGTACGTGCACCTCGGGCGGATGAGCGAAGCCACGCGGGCGGGCCTGGCGACCGTGATGCACAGCGTGTCGGCCGCGGTGCTGGGCGTGATCTTGGTCGCCGGCCTGCGACTGGGGCGGTCGGCGGTGAAGGGGCCGTTCGGCGGGCTGATGCTGGCGTTGGGGCTGATCGTCGCGCTTGTGCTGCCTGGGCGGTTTCAGCCGGAGATCATCGTCCTGGCAGTCGCCGCGACGGCGGGCATCGTGGCAGATCGTGTCAAGGCGGGAGCGGCCTCGATGGCGGTCGCGTTGCCGCTGGCGGCGGAGCCGGGCGACTGGCTGCGGCTGGCGGGCTTCTTCCTGAAGGTCGGCGGCACGCTGTTCGGTAGCGGGTACGTGCTGGTGAACTACCTCGAAAGCGGCCTGACCGCCGGCGGGCTCGGCTGGCTCACCACCGAGCAAGTCTTCGACGCGATCGCCATCGGCCAAACCACGCCGGGGCCGCTTTTGACCACCAGCACCTTCGCCGGCTACCTGATCGGCAGCGAGACGTTCGGCCTCGGGCTCGGCGGGTCGATTGCCGCGGCGCTGGTGGCAACGGGGGCGATGTTCCTGCCGTCGTTCGTTTTCGTGGCGGTGCTCGGCCCGATCCTGAACCGTTTGCGGCAAAAGGCGTGGGCCCGCGCGATGCTGGCGGCGATGGGCGCCGCCGCCGTCGGATTGATCCTGGCCGTCTGCGTCCGGCTGGCCGGTCCCGCCTTGGCGTGGGAGGGACGGCTCGACGCGATTAATTTAGTGGTGGCGGCCGCGACGGTTGCCCTGATGTTGTGGCGGGGTTGGAACGCGACGTGGTTTATCGCGGCGGCGTTGGTGCTCGGGCTGGCGCGGATTGCGCTGTTGTAGCGGCTGTCGTGCCGCGCCAAACGTGCGTGGGGCGAGGCTTCACAGAAGGTTTACGCAAGCGTGGCGACGATCGGCTAATGTGCTCGCGTCATCGGGAATCGGTTCCCGCGACGTCCTTCGTTTCGAACCCAATTTGGGGAGCTTTCTTATGCGTAACACCATCCTCGCGGCCGCCGCCGCCAGCACGATCTTCGCCGCCGGCGCCAGCGCCGACCACATCTGGATCAACGAGTTCCACTACGACAACCCCGGCGCCGACACCGGCGAATTCGTCGAGGTGGCCATCCGCACGCCCAACGGCAGCGGCGCCACGGCCACCGACTACGCGGTGGAGTTCTACAACGGCTCCAACGGCGACCTGTACAACACGACCGGCACGCTCGACACCTTTGACATGATCAACGCGTTCCCCGTCGCCGGGAGCACGGACATGATCACGCTTTACAGCATGCCCGTGAGCGGCATCCAGAACGGCGCCCCGGACGGCATCGCGCTCGTGAATGTCACCGACTCGTCGGTGATCCAGTTCCTCTCGTACGAGGGCGACTTCACGGCCGACGCCGACAACGGCGGCATCGCTGGTGCGGCCGGCGCGATGTCAACCGAGGTGCCCGCCTCGGAGCCGGGCACCGGCAACCTGACGTCGCTCTCTGCGATGGGCAGCGGCGACGACGCCGACGACTTCGACGCCGACAGCTTCATGCTGACCGAGGTGCAGACCCCCGGCGCCGTCAACACCGGCCAGGCGTTCGTCGTCCCCGAGCCGACGAGCCTCGCCCTGCTGGGCCTCGGTGGCCTCGCTGTCCTGCGTCGCCGCCGCGCCTAGTTCGCGTCGACTGACAGCCTGTAACGATCACGCGGTCCGGCTCACGCCGGGCCGCGTTTTCTTGTCGAAGCTTAACCCCGCGCTCAACGCCTCGGCACCCGCCGGCGGATAGGGTCTCGGGACAGCAGTCGGAGGCCTTGTCCGCCGGCCGCTTCCTCCGCAGTTGCGTTTCAACGCACCCCTTTTTCTTTCATCTCCTAAGGAGAACCAATGCTTAACACCCGCACCCTGATCGCCGCCGCCGCCGCGGCCGCCCTCGCCAGCAGCGCCGCCTCGGCGCAGATTTTCACCGAGTCGTTTGAGGCCGACCCGTCCGACGCGTCGTCGCAGTACACGCTGACGCCGCAGTTCGACGACGGCGGTTTTGATTACGCCGACCAATACCTCGCCGACCAGCCCGAGACGACCAACAACGGCGCCCGCGACGACTTCAGCGGCTTCGACGGCAACGGCTACATCGGCGTTCAGGACGTCGACAACG
This sequence comes from Tepidisphaeraceae bacterium, assembly GCA_965214125.1. Taxonomy (GTDB): domain Bacteria; phylum Planctomycetota; class Phycisphaerae; order Tepidisphaerales; family Tepidisphaeraceae; genus CBDCBA01. Next base: position 30,101 of record CBDCBA010000021.1, on the reverse strand, counting down.
TCGATGATGGCGGCAACGCGACGGGCACCGCCACTCTTTCATTCGACACGATCGACATCACCGGTCAGAGCAACCTGAGCGTGACCGGCTTGTTCGCCGCGCTCGACAGCGAGCCGGACTTCGACAACTACGAGGCCGCCGATGGCGACGGCATCGAGATCTTCGCCAGCATCGACGGCGGGACCGCAACCCTGATCGGCGCGTTCGCTCCCCCGGCCATGGGCGGCGGCGGCACGGTGGGTGCCGGCGACCTGTATCTCGACAGCGACCTCGACGGCATCGGCGACGGCCCCGCGTTGAGCACGGAACTGGCCAGCTTCAGCTTCCCGATCAGTGGGAGTGGCAGCACGCTCGATCTGTTCTTCGAGCTCACCAGCACCGGAAGCTTCGAGCCGATCACGATCGACACGGTGAGCGTCGCCGTCCCCGAGCCGACCAGCCTCGCCCTGCTGGGCCTCGGCGGCATTGCCGCCCTGCGTCGCCGCCGCTAAGCGGTCTCGCCCAAGAATGGAGCAGAATTTGCACCGCCGGCCGGGCCTTCGGGCCCGGCCGGCGTCGTCGCGCGTATGGTCGGCTGTGGACGACAGCGACGAGCCGCGCCCCTTCGTGCCCGCGCCGCCGGAGAAGGTCGCCGAGTCGCTGGGCGTCGGACGCCTCGGCGCCCACCTGCTCGTCTGCTGCGGCCCGGCCTGCTGCGAGGCGGGGGGCGGGGCCCGCACCTGGGGGGCGATCAAGCGATCCTGCGCGCGGTTGAACCTCGACCGCCGCGCGTCGGGCGGGCCGGCCGTGTTCCGCACCAAGTGCGAGTGCCTGCGTCTGTGCGCCGAGGGGCCGATCGCGGTCGTCTACCCCGAGGGCGTGTGGTACAAGAACGTCACGCCCGCCGCCGCCGAACGCATCGTCGCCGAGCATTTGGGCGAGGGCCGGCCCGTCGACGACCTTGCCTTCGCCCGCGACGACCTTCGCGCCGATCCCGAAGCCGAGCGCGTCGACGGGGCGTAAGGTTTGCCAGTCGCCGCGTGGGCGCAGCACTTTGAGGAGCAGACCATGAGCGTGTTCGACGATGCCGATCTCAACGTTCCCGCCGCGCGTTCGCGGACGCCGTGGGTGATCCTGTCGCTGCTGGTGGGAACGGCCGTGGTCGCGGGCGTCCTTTACCTCATCGCCACCCGCGCCAACGCCGCGCAGAACGGGGCGCAGGAGCAAGCCCAGACCGAGCCGTTGGACCTGGACATGAGCGAGTTCACCGAGACGCCCGAGGGCGTGAAGTACAAGACCGTCGACCAGCCCGCCGAGCCGAAGGTGGCCCAGGACGGCGACGTCCTGCTCGTCCACTACCGCGGCTCGCTCGAGAGCGGGCGCGTCTTCGACACCAGCCTCGAACCCCGCGCCGGCGCTCGCAAGGCGTACGGCGAGCCGCTCGTGTTGCGGTTGGGCGACGGCGAGGTCATCAAGGGGTGGGAGATCGGCTTGCGCGGCATGAGCGTGGGCGAGCAGCGCCGCCTCGTGATCCCGCCGGAGCTGGCGTACGGCGATAAGGGTGCCGGTGACGTGATCCCGCCGGGCGCGACGCTGATCTTCGACGTCGAACTCGTCGGCCTCTACCGCGCCCCCGAGGCGGGCGAAGCGGGCGACACGCCGGCGGAATGATCGGCCGCTGCATCGCCGCGTTCGCGCCCGTTACGCGACCGGCTCAACCTCGAAGTACAAGTGTCGGTGCAGTCGGCAGCCAGGGTTGAACCCGTGTCCGCAGGCCGGGCAGGCGTCGTCGCACGCGAGGTAGGCGGCCGCCGTCATGGCGTGGCCGCAGGCGCCGCACAAGGCCGCCGGGGACGGATCGGCCAGCGCTCGCCGCGCCGGCGGATGATCGGCCAGGGCGGCATGGCAGTCGATGCAGGCCCACCATTGCTCGCAGCAGCGCAGCCGCATCGCGACGACGTCGCGCTCGCCGTGCCAGTGGCGGCAGCGGGATTGTGGGCCGACGTCAAGGCCATGGATTGTCGGGAGAAGTGGACGGTTTTCCACGGCGGCACGGTAGGGCGGGCGTCGAGTACGATGGCCCGTATGACGCGCCGCCAGTTGCTTCGTGCCGCCGCCGCTATGGCCGCGGGATCCGCCCTTGCCGGCACGCCCCCCACCGCGGGGGCGGGCGAGTCGCCTGCGGAGCCGACGGCGTCGCACCTGCCGCGCTGGCGGGGGTTCAACCTGTTCGAGATGTTCCACCCCGAGTGGTCCGAGGGGCAATTCCTCGAAACGGACTTCGACTGGATCGCCGAGTGGGGCTTCGACTTCTTCCGACTGCCCTTGAGCTACTGGTTCTGGGCCAAGCCCGAGGCGATGCTGGAGATCGACGAGGACGTGCTGACGAAGATCGACGACGCCGTCCGCTGGGGTGGCGAGCGCGGGATGCACGTCAGCCTGAACATGCACCGCCTGCCGGGCTACTGCGTCAATCCGCCGGAGGAACCCAGCAGCATCTTCGAGGATGACGCCACCCTCGCCGCCGCGCAGCACCACTGGGCGATGTTCGCGGAGCGTTACAAGGGCATCCCCAACGGCCGGCTGAGCTTCGACCTGATGAACGAGCCGGCGGGCATCGACGACCCGACGTACCTGCGCGTCCACAAGGCGCTCGCCGAGGCGATCCGGGCGGTCGACCCGACGCGGCTGATCGTCGCCGATGGCAACCATTACGGGAACCGCGTGGTGCCGGGCGTGCGCGAGCTCGGCCTTGCCGCGAGCACGCGGGGGTACCAGCCGATGCAGATCAGCCATTATCAGGCCGGCTGGATCGGCGGCAGCGACACGTGGGACGTGCCGACCTGGCCGCTGGAGATTGATGGCGAGACGCGCGACCTTGCCTGGCTCCGCGCGCACTACGAGCCGTGGCGCGAGGCGGCGCGGAACGGGCTGGGGCGTTCACGTCGGCGAGTGGGGCGCCCACAACCAAACGCCGCACGAGGTGGCGCTGGCGTGGATGGGCGACTGCCTGAAGGTCTACCGCGAGAACGGCTGGGGCTGGGGATTGTGGAACTTTCGGGGCAGTTTCGGGATTCTCGACAGCGGGCGGGAGGACGTGGAGTACGAGGACTTCCGCGGCCGCAAGCTCGATCGGCAGATGCTCGAACTATTGCGGGCGGGCTAGCGGCGCTACGATCGGCGCAGTCGCCGGCGTGCCCGCTGCGTGCGTGCAAGGCGAAGCGCAAGGGGGACGGTGAAGAGCGAGTCATGGACGAGGTCCCACGCACATCCCCGCCCGTTGCCGCCGAGCCCGCCGCGTCGGCATCCCAGCGCGAGGCGACGCTGGACACGCGTGAGGCGGAACTGACCCGTCGCGAGGAGGAACTCAATCGCCGCGAGGCGGACCTGCGTACCCGCGCGGCGACGCTTGTCACCGGCGAAGAAGGGCTGGATTGGCATCGTGGCGAGGTGAAGCACCTGCGCGCCGAGGCCGCGCGGGCGGCGCTGTCATCGGATGCGCAATTGGAGGCCCTGCTGTCGAACGCCCCCGTCGGCTTTGCCTTTTTCGACCGGTCGGTGCGTTACCTGCGCATCAACGAGCCGCTCGCGGAGATCAACGGCATTTCGGCCGATGCGCACCTGGGCCGCACCGTCCGCGACTTGCTGCCGGGCGTTGCCGACGATGTGGAGTCGCTCGTGGAGCGCGTCTTTCGCACCGGCCGCAGCGTGGTCGGCGTGGAGGTGGAGGGCGAGACGCCGCGCGAGCCCGGCCGGCGTCGGTGGTGGCTGACGAGCTACTACCCGGTCGTCGAGCCCGGCGCGGTCGGCGGGCGGCCGGGGGTGAGCGCGGTCGGCTGCGTCGTGCTGGACATCAGCGATCGCAAGCGGGCCGAGCAGATGCTGCGCGAGGCGAAGGAGCACGCCATCCAGTCGCGCATCAGCGCGGACCGGGCGCGGGAGACGGCCGAACGCGCCAACAAGGCCAAAAGCGAGTTTCTCGCGGTCCTCAGCCACGAGTTGCGCACGCCGCTCACGCCTGTGCTGGCCGGGACGCAGATGTACCAGCGCACGCTCCAGCGCGTGCGCGCGGGCCTCGAGGAGGTCGGCGAGCACCACGTGCAGCTCTTCGGCGAGACGATGGACATGGTCCGCCGCAACGTCGAATTGGAGGTGCGACTGATCGACGACCTGCTCGACCTCACGCGCGTCACGCGCGGCAAGCTGCAACTCTCGCGTCGGCTCGTCGACCTGAACGAGACGGCCCGGCACGTGGTCGAGATTTGCCAGGGCGATTTGCACGAGCACGGGCTGAACCTCGAAACCGACTTCTCCGCCGGCCCGCTGGCCACGCTCGCCGACCCGGCGCGGCTGCGGCAGGTGCTCTGGAACCTTGTCAAGAACGCGGTCAAGTTCACGCTCGACGGCGGCACGATCACGCTGCGCACCTTCTCCGAACGCCAAAACGGCCACGAGGTCGTCGGCTGCCAAGTCAAGGACACGGGGCTGGGCATCGACCCGGACAAGCTCGCGTCGATCTTCAACGCCTTCGAGCAGGGCGGCAAGGGCGTGACGCGCACCTTCGGCGGGCTCGGGCTGGGGCTGACCATCAGCCGGCACCTCGTCGACGCGCACGGCGGGCGCATCTTCGCCACCAGCGACGGTCCCGGCCGCGGGGCGACGTTCACCGTCGTGCTCCCGGCCCGCACCACGGGGAACGGGGGCAAACGATCGGGCCAACCCTCCGCACCGCGCCCCGAGGCCCAGCCGGCCGCGACGACGCCATCGGCCCCGCGGCAGGCGTCGGCCGTGGAGGTGGGCCGCATCCTGCTCGTCGAAGACCACGCCGACACCGCCAAGCTGATGGGACGCTTCCTGACGTTGCAGTTCAAGGCCGAGGTGGTGTGGGCCGACTCCGTGGGCGCCGCCCGGCGGGCGTACGAGCAGCAGGGACCCTTCTCGCTCATCATCAGCGACATCGGCCTGCCCGACGGCACGGGCATCGACCTGCTCGCCCACCTGCCCGCCGACGCCCGCCCGCCCGCGATTGCCCTGAGCGGCTATGGCACCGACGCCGACATCGCGCGGAGCCACGCCGCCGGCTTCGCCCATCATCTCACCAAACCCGTCGATCTCGACACGCTCGAGGACATCACCCGCCGCGCCCTTGAGCAGGCGTGACCCGGACCGCGAGCCGCTACGAAGGCCTCGGATTCGCTCGGTTCACGCGCGGCCGGCCCGCTCGTCTTCGGTAAGTTCGTCGCTGAGCGTTCCTCGCCACGGCTTGACTGCGGCGCGGTGGGCGGCGCGGGCGAGCATGTGCGAGCCGATCGGCGCGGCCACGAAGACGAACGCCAGCACCAGCAACGCTTTGGTGGTGATGGCCGTCGTTGCCTCGTCGGCGCTGCCGCTCTCGACGGCAATCTCCTGCGCCGCCCGCGCCTCGGCGTCGGACTCGTCCACCGACGCGCGCGCCGCCTCGGCGGCCGTCGCGTACTGCTCCTCGGCGGCGTGCGAGACGTTGCCGGTGAACAGCACCAGCGCCGTCAGCATGCCGAGGATGCCCAGCGTCACACACTTGCTCGCGGCGTGGCTGCGGCAGTAGACATCCGGCAGGCGGACCAGCCCGAGGGCGCCGACGAACATGAAGAACAGCCCGCCCGCCAACGCCAGCGCGGTCGCGAGGTCGAGGATGGCGTTGAGGATCTCGCCGCTCATAACGTCGCCTTTCCGTTGGCCGCCGCCTCGTCGTCCTCCTCGAGCGGCATGTGCGGCCGCGCGATGAACTGGGCCATGGCCACCGCGCCGGCAAAGCTCAGGAGCGACAGGATCAGGATCCCATCGACGAACTGCATCGAGCCCGTGCGCAGCGTCAGCAGCACGACCAGCCCGATCAACTGCACGCCGATCGCGTCGGCGGCCACCGCGCGGTCGGCGAGCGTCGGCCCCCGCGCCACGCGGAACAGGCACAACGCGATCCCCACGCCGAGCACGATGAAGCCAACCGTCGCCGCCCACTGGACGACCAGGCTCGGCCACGCGATCACGCAGAGGGTGGGCCAACACTCAGGCACGCAGGCTTCCTCCCTCGCCGGCGTCGGCGACGACGTCCTCGGGCGGCGTGCGCGGGCGGGTCACGAACACGTCGTGCTCCAGCCGCCGGCGCAGCTCGCCCAGCGACAGCACGGCCGCCTCGCGATCCTCGGCGTACATCGCGTGAACGTACAGGAAGCGCCGCCCATCCTCGCGTTCGCGGGCGTCGACCACGAGCGTGCCGGGCGTGAGCGTGATCGCGTTCGCGAACGCCGTCGCCTGCGCGTCGCTCATGCCCGTCACCTCGTAGCGCACGAACCGCGGCGTCATCTGCTGGCCCGGCGTGACGATTTCCCTGGCAATCTGGAGGTTGCTGACCACGAGAAGCTTCAGGAAATAGCCCGTGAATCGCACCAGGTTGATCAGGCGTTGCCCGTACGCATCGCGCAGCGTGCGGCGGCCGTTGACGCGGGTGAACAGCCACAGCACGACGTACCCGCCGACCAACCCGACCAGCAGCGTGTAGAGCGACAGGTCGCCCCACAGGAAGACCCACAGCACCGCCAGCAACACGTTGACGAAGAAGAGCGTCATCGGCCGCCCTCCGCGTCAAGGAGAACCGGTGTGTCGAGGAGGACCGGTGCGTCGCCGAGCGTGCGCAGCTCCGGGGCGACGCTGCCGCCCAGGACCGCGTCGACGTAGTTCGTCGAGTCGACGATGCCGTGGGCCGCGCCGCGGGCAACATCGAAGAAGAACCCGGCGCCGAGCCCAACGGCGAGGGCGGCGACGACCAAACCGGTGACTGGAAGCAGGCCGCTCACGCGGCGCGGCGGGCGGAAGTCGGGCGGGCTTAAGTCAGTTTTCGAACCCTTTGGCGCGGCCGACCAAAAGCCGTAGCTCCAGATCTTGGCCATGCTCAGCAGCGTGAGCGCCCCGGTGGCCGCGGCCACGATCCCCAGGGTCACGCCGTCCCACCCGCCCTGTTGGAAGCTGCCGCGAATCAGGACGAACTTGCCGAAAAATCCGCTCAGCGGCGGCAGGCCGACCAGGCTCAGGGCCGCAATCAGGAAGATCGTCGCCAGCCAGCGGTCGCGTTCGAGCAGGGCGCCAAAGCCGTCGAGATCGTCGGTGCCGCCGTACTTCTCCATCAGGCCGCAGCAGAGGAAGAGGCTGCACTTGACGATCATGTGCTGGATCATGTAGAGCAGCACACCCGCCACGGCGACGACGGCCAAGTCGCGCGCGTCGAGCCTGCCCCCGGTCGCCCGCAACGCCGCCATCGCCAGGCCGATGCCCAGCACCATGTAGCCCACCTGGCTGATGACGTGGATGCTCAAGATCCGCCGCACCGTTCGGCTGCTGACGGCGCCGAGCACGCCCAGGAACATCGTCCCCGCCGCGCTCGCGAGGATCAGCGGCGTGAGCGCATCGAGCACGACGGCGCTCGAGCCGAAGACCATTAGCAGCAGGCGGACCAGCGCGTAGACGCCGACCTTGGTCAGCAGCCCGGCGTACATGCCGCCCAGGGCGGGCGGGAGCGTCGGGTAGGTGTCGGGCAGCCAGAACCACAGCGGGAACGCCGCCGCCTTGGTCGCGAAGACGAACGCCAACGCCGCCACGCCAACGGCGGCGCGGGCGTCAACATGTCCCTCGCGGCTAAGCACCGCCAACTCGGCGAAGTTGAGCGTCCCCAGCTTGCCGTACAGCCAGCCGCAGCTCGCGACGAAGACGGCGCTGACGACGAGGTTTAGCAGCACGTACTTGTATGCCTGCCGCATCTGCCGGGCGGTCGTGCCGACGATCAGCAGCGTGTAGCTCGCCAGCAGCATCACCTCGAACGCGACGAACAGGTTGAACAAGTCGCCCGCGACAAACGCCCAGTTCACGCCTAGCAGCAGCAGCGGGAAGACGGCGTGGAAGTACCCGCCCGCGAACCGCAGCGGCGTCTGGCTCAGCACGTAGAGGTAGACGCCCATCGCCACGACGGCCGAGACGCACAGGAGCATCGCGCTGAACAGATCGCACGCGACGGTGATGCCGAACGGCGCGGGCCAGTTGCCCATCTGGCTCGTCATCACCCGGCCGGCCACGTCGGGGCCGGCGTAAGTGCTGGCGGCGATCCACAGCGCGCTCAGCAGCGTCAGGAAGAGCGCCGCGAGGTTGATCGCCGCCTGCGCCCGCCGCTGGTTGTGGACCAGCAGGTTCGCCACGCCGGCGGCAAACGGCAGAAGGATCGGGAGGATGACGAGTTGGTTTGGCACCGGCTACGCGAGCTCCTTCTCGTTCGCCGCCTGGTCCGGCACGTCGTCGGCGGGGGGACTGGGTTCCGGCTTGTTTTCGCGCAGCCGGCCGAGGCGGGCGTCGTGCGGGAAGGGCGTGGGCTCCACGGGCGTGGGCCCCCCGGCAAGCTCGCCGAGCTCCAGCGTCCGCGTACGCCGCCACGTCACGACGAGCAGCGTCAGCAGAAACGCCTGGAGCGCAAAGCCGATCACGATGGCGGTCAGCACAAGCGCCTGCGGCAGCGGGTCGACCTCGTTGCCGAGCAGTTGCCCCCCCTCGCCCAACACCGGCGGCCTGCCCCCGATCGGGCTGCGGCTGACGCTCAAGATCGACAGGTTCGCCGCGTGCCCGAGCAGGAACACCCCCATCGCCACCGCCTTGAGCTCCTTGCTCAAGAGCAGGTAAACAGCCGCCGCAAAGAGCACGCCGACGGTGATGGCGGTCAGTAAAGTCAAGGATGAAGGCGGAAGGATGAAGGATGAACCCGAGGCCGAGGGGGGAGGCACGTTAGCCGGTCTTTTTGCGGCCGCCGGCGTTCTTGACCATCGTGGTGAGGATTGCGGTGAGCTCGTCGACCTCGTGAAGCAACGGCCGCAGCTTGTCCGCCGGAACTAGGTCTGACTCCACGAACAGCTCCAACCAGTACGCGGTTTCATCCAACTCCTGTAGGCCACCGTTGAGCTTGCTGATGAACTCCGCATCCGATCGCGCCCGCCTCGCCTCGCGGTAGTGCGCTCCCACCGATGTTCCGGATCGCAGCACCTGCCGACCAAGCACCTGCGACTCCGTCGACTTTTCCAGCGAGCAGTAGAACCGAACGATCCGCACCGCCAGCCGCTTCGTTCTCGCCTGAAGATCTTCCACCTCCAGTCTCCTTTCTGCTCAGGTTCATCCTTCATCCTTCAACCCTCATCCTTTCACTCAAGCTCCCGCGCCAGCGCGTCGATCATGCCGACCACGCTGCCCACAACGATCAGGAAGACGCCAGCGTCGAAGACCATGACGGTGGCCCAGTGGAACGTGGCCCCGCCGGGGAGCGGGAGGTAGCCGTTGTTGCTCGTCAGCAGCGGAAGCCCCAGCAGCAGCGGGGCGGCGGCGGTGGCGACCGCCAGCAGCAGGCCCACGCCGATCATCGTCCGCTCGCGCACCGGCAGCAGCTTGTAGAGGGCGTCGCACCCGAAGCTCATGCGGTAGACGATGAGCGCCACCGCCGTCGCCAACCCCCCGACGAAGCCGCCGCCGGGGCTCTGGTGCCCCTTGAAGAACAGGTAGGCCGCGAACACGACCGCCGTCGGCACGAGCAACTTGGCGGCCGTCCGCAGGATCGGGCTGGCGATCCGCTCGGCGCGGATCGGCCGGTAGCCGCGCGGCAGGCTCGACATCTTCGCCGCCGCGGCGCCCTGGGCGTAGGGGTCGATGAAGGCGTCGTTGCCGTCGATGTCGGGGTCGACGAACGTGTCGTCGTACGGGGTCGATCGGTTGTCGGTCTCGCCCGAGTCGCCGCGCGTGGGCGGCTTGCGCAGCAGCGTCCAGACACCCAGCGCCGCGATGCCGAGGACGGCCACCTCGCCGAGCGTGTCGAAGCCGCGGAAGTCGACGAGGATCACGTTCACCACGTTCGCCCCGCCGCCGCCCTTGTGGACGTGGGCGGACTCGGGATCGTCGCCGGGGGAGAGCTTGGTGCCGAAGCCGGTGATGTGACCCTCGCCGCGGTCGACGACGCCGTCGCCCAGGCGTGCGGGATCGACGCCGGCCGTGTCCTTGCCCTTGTAGCTGTTGCGCAGGAAGTAGTCGCCGAGCGAGGCCGGGGCGGTTCCGTCGGCGAGCAAGGCGGGGCGGTCGGGCCGCGTGCCGGTGCTGGCCAGGAGCGTGACGGCCGCGGCGGTCGCGCCCACGGCGATTGCCGCAACCAGCCGTGGCGGCACGAGCGTGCGGTCGCCGGGGCTTTCGTCGGGCAGCAGGTTGAGCACGAGCAAAAACAGCACGAGCGAGACGATCTCGACCGACAACTGCGTCAGCGCCAAGTCCGGCGCGGCGTAGAAGTAGAAGATGCCCGTCACCGCGAAGCCGACGCTGCCTAGCACCAGCACGCGGGCGGCGCGGTCGCGGATGAAGATCAGCATCATCGCCCCGATCACGACCAGCCCGCACAGCAGCCACGCCGCCGGCTCGGCAAGGAAGCTCGGCACGTTGCCGTGCGGCGCGGCGCGGGCCTCGTTCCACGCGTCGATCGGCAGCGACAGCAGCGCGCCGAAGCCCGCGCCGCTCGTGACGGTGTAGCCCAGAAGCAGGGCCAGCGTGACGACCGTCGCCCACGTGTACCAGCGGAGCCGGCCCGTCTGGATCACGCCGAAGATCACGCTCCCGCCGCCCAGGATGCCGGCGTAGGCGGCGGGGAAGATGCCGTCGTGCAGGTCGCCGCGACAGCCGCTCCACAATCGGCTGAACCCCAGCAGCACGCCGAGCACGATGCCGGCCAGGCTCGCGTACAGCGGCACGCCGGGGTGCGTGGCCACGTACGCGAGCGAGAACTGCTTCGCAGCGAGGTAATACGGCGTCGCCTCGATCGGCAGCATCCAGCCGACGGCGGTAGGCCCGAACATGCCGCCGAACCACTGCAAGCCGATCAGCAACGCCGCCGGCAGCCAGAGCATGGCGATCCAAAGTGCCGAGTCATGCCCGTGGCCACGCGCCGCCGGGGCCACGTCGCGGCTGAAGAAGACGCGGGCGAATCGGACGGCGATCGCCACGTTGCAGACGCTGACGAAGACCGTTCCCGCCAGCAACGCGAGCGGCAGGACGGAGCGCGTCTCTTCGTAGGCGTGCCAAATCTGGTAAAGAAACGCCTCCTTCGCGAAGAAGCTGAACGTCCCCGGCAGCGCCGCGAGGGCGGCCATCGCCAGCAGGAACAGCCCCGCGTACAGCCGCCGCGACCCGCCCGCGTGCCACGCGCCGCGCAGACCGCTCAGCGCCTTGATGCCCAGCGCGTGCGTCACCCCGCCGGCAAGCATGAAGAGGCTCGCCTTGTAAAGCGCGTGGTTCAGGATCTGAGCGTTGCCCCAAATAACATTCGGCTCATCGTGGTACGTGAGGTGGGCCAGCCCGAACGCGCAGGCGAGTAGGCCGAGCTGGCTGATCGTCGTGTACGCCAGAATCTGCTTGAGCACGTCGCGCTGCAAAGCGATCCACGCCCCGAGCACCATCGTGATGCTGCCGATCGTCACCACCACCCACGGCCACGCCTCGAGAGCGCCCATGGAGGGCCAGAGTCGGGCGAGCAGGTAGATCCCCGCCTTCACCATCGCCGCGCTGTGCAGATAGGCGCTGATGGGCGTGGGGGCGAGCATCGCGCCCGGAAGCCAGAAGTGCAGCGGCCACTGCGCGGATTTTGCGGCGATCCCGCCGTAGATCAGCAGGAACGCGCCGATGACGCCGCCCGTCGCCGCGACGCCGCTGGCGTTGAGTTCGCTGAACGCCCAGCTCCCCGTTCCCGCGCCCAGCCACGCGAGCCCGCCCAGCAGCGCGAGCCCGCCGAAGCCGGTGGTCGCAAAGGCCTGGAGCGCGTTTTTGACGCCGGTCTTGTCCGTGTAGTCCCAGCCGATGAGCAGGAAGCTGCTGACGCTCGTGAGCTCCCAGAACAGGAGCATGAGCAGGAAGTCGTCGGCGAGGGTCAGCCCGAGCATCGCGGTCATGAAGACGCAGATGAGCGGGTAGAACTTGCCGATCGCGGCCGCGTCCGGCCCAAGGTAGGCGCGGCCATACAGGATGATGAGCGTGCCGATGCCGCTAACGAGCAGGGCGAAGAAGCTGCCCAGCGCGTCGGCGTGAAACGCCAGGTCGAGGCGCAGGTCGGGCATCCACGGGAGGGCGGCGCGGCCGGCGGTGGTGCCGTGGTCGGCGAGGTAGAGGCCCAGGAGGACAAGGCTTGCCAGCGGCCCGGCGAGGGCGATTAACACCTTCAGGCCGATGAGCTTGCGCGGCAGGAACGCCGTCAGCCCGCCGGCGACGGCCGGGGCGAGGACGGCGGCCAACAGCAGCGCTGCGGCCGCGCTGCCCGCGAGGGCGGGCGGGGCCGGCGTGGTCGTCGCGAGGTTGGCTGCGTCGCCGGCCAGATGGAGCATTGCCGGGCGGAGGTTAGAGGCGAGGGGTCGGCCCGACAACCGTTCCGCCGGCTGCTGACGCGATTGCCCAAAGGCCAGCGGCGTCGCCCCGGCGCCAGTTCGAGTCGTATCGGACGCGGCCGGGACCGGCGCTGCACGGAACCGGCGGTTGCGTCCGGCGATGCATCAGCCGATGATGGCCGGGGGCGATTTGCCTGCCCGGCCTGACTCGGCCCAGGGACCGCGTACGATTCGCCGGCCCTCAGCGCATCCCCGTCGCGCCAGAACCCGCATGAGCCCCGCCGCCGCCAACCCGCCCGCCGCACCCGCCGAGGCCTCGCCTCCGGACGCGCGGCCGGCGCGTGATGAGGCGAGGCGCGGCGTGAGCGTCATCATCCCCGCCCACAACGAGGCCCAAGCGCTGCCGGCCACGCTCGACGGACTGCTCGCCCAAACCTACCCCGGCCGGCTTCGCGTGATCGTGGCCGCCAACGGCTGCACGGATGACACGGTCGCGATCGCCCGCGCCCGCGCCGACGCCTTCGCCGAGCGCGGCCGGGAGTTTATCGTGCTCGACCTCGAGCAAGGCAGCAAGCCAGTCGCGCTCAACGCCGGCGACGCCCAGGCGGGGCCGGAGGATGCGCGGGTCTACCTCGACGCCGACATCATGCTCTCGACCAACGCGATCGAGGCGGTCGCCGCGGCGTTGGAGGAGCCGGGGATCCACCTGGCCGCCCCCCGCGTGCGGGTGGCGCGGGCGGCGTCGTGGGTGACGCGCAGCTACGCCGACGTGTGGCAGCGCATGCCGTACGTCCGCTCGAGCGTGTTGGGCGCCGGCTTCTACGCCGTTAGCGCCCAGGGACGCCAGCGGTGGGGCGAGTTCCTGAACATCGTGGCCGACGACAAGTTCGTGCAGTTGCACTTCAAGCCCGAGGAGCGGCTGGTCGCCCATGACGCGGAGTTCGTGGTCCACATGCCCGAGGGGTTCCGCGAGTTGGCGCACATTCGCGGGCGGTGGTCGCGCGGCACGTGGGAGCTGCGCCAGCGCCTGCCCGATCTGGGCCGCCACGACACCGGGCGGCTCCAGAACGCGTTTGGGCCGATCGTTCGCGACCCGCGGCTTTGGCCCAAGATTGCCGTCTTCCTCAGCGTGTTCGCCGCCGGCTACTGGTCGGCCAAGCGCAAGGCGAAGCTCGGCACGCAGGTTTGGGAACGCTCCAGCACCGCCCGTGAGAAGCGCGACGCCAACGAGACCGACGCCGGCTCCGCCGACGACACCAAGCCGCCGCTGAAGGACGGGCTGCTCGAAGACGCGAAGCTGGCGTAGCACGGGCGGTTTAGACTGGTCGCCTTTCTCGCATTCCTTCCGAATGCGAGCCGCGTCGCCGCGCGGCGGGGCTTGGTGCGAAAATCGGTCCAGCCTTACCGACGCCGACGGGGCGGGGACCTACTTGCCGCATGTCCACCGGTGCGGAACGAGCGATTGCTGACGGAGCGACGCCCGCACCGGCGAAACGAGGCGGGCTGCGCGTCACGTACGCCCCGCCGTGGGTGTTGAACGCGTTCGGGCTGGCGCTTGCGGCGTTCGGGATGCTGTTCGTGGTCCTGTTCCTGCTCGCGCCGTGGTGGCGTGCCCCGGCGGCGGCGTCTTGGGACGCGGTGCCGGCGGTGGTGGCGGTGGTCCTCAATAGCGAGCTTGTCACCAACCGCTCCAGCGATGGCAACACCTACCGGCCCGACATCAGCTTCCGCTACCACGTCGACGGCGAGGCATTCGAGTCTGATGTGTTCGGTCCGGCTGGCGGCGTGAGCGCGGGCAACCGCTCGGAGTCGTACGAGGCCGTCAAAGCCTACCCGGTCGGGGCGGAGGTGGTGGTCTACGTTGACCCGACGGACCCGACGTCGGCGATGCTCACGCGGACGTGATCGCCGGGCTTGGAACTGCTCGTGCTGCTCTTCCCGTTACTGAGAACGCGATGGATCCTGCGCATGCTCGTTAGCCGGCCCGCCTCGCGGGGCGCGTGGACCGGTGCGGAGCGCCCCGCAAGGCGGGGCGGCTAAAGCAGCTTGTGTCATCACATGCTGTTCGATCGGAGGTAGCCGCGGACCTTGGTCCGCGTGTCGGACACTGACCGTGATTTAATCGCGGACCAAGGTCCGCGGCTACCTCCGGCAAGTGATGGTGCAAGGTACGCTAACGAGAGGTTATGGGAGGACGCGCCTGATCCACTCAGTGCTCAGTAGCCGGCGTGGTGCTGGCCGGCGACGGGGCACTGGCGTGGCGCCGCGAGCGGGTCGCGGCGAAGCCCAAAGAAGCTCCGCCGATCGACGCGCCGCCGTGGGGCGGCGGGCAGCTGCCCACCCGATGAACCACGCCGCATTGGCCGCCGTCACGCCGACTGCTTCTGCCGCGTCCGGCGGGCCACGCGCGGGCGGCCCAGGGCATCTGTGGCGGTCTGCACCTTGCTCGAGCGGGCGGCATCGTCGGTGATGTGGGCGATGATCCGCTGGAGGTTGATCGTGCCATCCTCGTTCGACGCGGCGTCGCCAAGGTCCTCGACCTTTTCCAGCGCGTGGGCGATCCGCTGCCGGGCGAGGCTGACGTAGTCGGCGTTGAGCTCGAGGCCCACGTACTGCCGGTCGAGCAGGGCGGCGCTCAGGCAGGTCGTGCCGCTGCCGTTGAACGGGTCGAGCACCACGTCGCCCGGGTTACTCGCCGACTTGATGATCCGGTCGAGCACGGCGATGGGCATCTGGCAGCCGTGCCACCCCTCGCGCTCCTTGAACGTGCCGCAGACGCGGCTCTCGTTCCACACGTCCTGGTCCGGCTCGAACAGCTCGCCTTGGGCCTCCTGGGGGCGCAGGTACCACGTGTCGTCGGGCAGCTTGCCCTTCTTGTTCGCGCGGGCGTCCTTGTAAATGGTCTGGCGGGCGCTCTTCACGCGGACGGCGTCGGCGTTGAACGTGAACTTCTTCTCGTCCTTCGTGAAGTACAGGATGTGCGTGTGCGACCGCGCGAACTTGTGCTTGGGCTGCTGGCCAAACGTGTAGTGCCAGACGATCCAGTTGCGCATCGAAAAGCCGAGCTTCTTCGCCTCGACGCAGAGCTCGGCGGCGTAGTTGTCGCCGATGGCCAGGAAGAAGCTGCCCGTGGGCGTGAGCGCGCGGTGGACGGCCTTCATCCACTGGCCGCACCACTTCACGTACTGCTCGGCGGGCTTGAGGTCCTCGTAGCCGTCGTAGAGGTAGCCGATGTTGAACGGCGGGTCGGCGAAGACGAGGTCGACCCACCCCGCGGGCCCGGCGTTGAGCATTTCGATGCAATCGCCCTGGATGATCTGGTTCGGGTCCGGCACGCCGGCGGCATTGTAGAGGCCCGGCGCGATGCGACCTACGACGCCCCGGTTTGCCGACGCCCCGCCCGCCTTGGCCTTGCGCTTGACGGCCCTCAAGCCCTTCTCGTGAATCTTTTTACGGCTGGCGAGCGGCGTGGCCATGGCGGCGGGTCCTTGCGAGGTTCGGGAACGTCCTGTTCGGCAAACGGCCGCCCCACTCGGAGGGCCGCGCTGCTCGTGTTATCGGTCGTGCGCCGCCGCGGGCTTAAGCTGGCCGCGTGGACCCGCCCGCGCTGCGCATGCTCGACGCCAACCTCAACCGCTGCCGCGAGGGCCTGCGGACGGCCGAGGATGTCGCCCGCTTCGTCCTCGACGACGCCGAACTCGCCGGTGCATTGCGCACGCTCCGGCACGTGCTCACGGGGGCGTTCGCGTCGCTCGAGGCCGAGGCGACGGGCTGGCGCGACACGCCCGGCGACGTAGGAATTTCGTCGAAGCACCCCTCCGCCGATGGCCGCGCGGATGTCGCGCATCTCGCGATCGCCGGCGTCAAGCGGGCGCAGGAGGCGTTGCGGGTCCTCGCGGAAGTCGCCAAGCTGGAGAGTCCGCCCGCCGCCGCGACGGCCGAGCGCGTCCGCTACGCCGCCTACGACCTCGAGCGCCGCCTCCGCCTGGCCCTGCGCGCGAACGAAGCGTTCGGCCGGGTGAAGCTCTACCTCATCCTGACCCAATCCGCCTGTCGGGCCGACTGGTTCGCGACGGCCGAGGCCGCCGTCGCGGGCGGGGTCGACTGCCTGCAACTTCGCGAGCCAGGCGTCGGCGCGAACGAATTGCTGGCGCGGGCCCGTCGCCTGCGCGACCTGTGCCGCGACGCGAACATCCTGCTGATCGTGAACGATCGGCCGGACGTCGCGCTGCTCGCCAAGGCCGACGGCGTTCACGTGGGTCAGAACGATCTCCCCGCCGCCGAGGCCCGGCGGATCGTCGGCCCGCGCGCGATCGTCGGCGTGAGCACGCACGACGTCGATCAGGTCCGCCAGGCGAAACGCGACGGTGCCAACTACGTCGGCGTCGGGCCGGTCTTTCCAAGCAAAACCAAGCCGCGCGACATCCTGCCCGGCCTCGCCTTCGCCCGCGCCGCGGCCGAGCTCGACCTGCTGCCGACGGTTGCCATCGCCGGCATCACGCTGGGCAACGTCGCTGAAGTTCGGGCAACGGGCGTCTCGGCGGTAGCGGTGGCAAGCGCGATCACGGCGGCGGAAGACCCGGATCGCGCCTCCCGCGAATTGCGGGCGCAGCTCACTTCAGGAACAACTCGATCACCGGCACCTCCACGTTCGCCGGCTCGTTCTGGGGAAGCTTGAGCACGAGCGCGTCCTGGGCGAACCCGCCGTGGCCTTGCTCCCAGGCGCTCGTCGACAGCGGGAGCTCGCTCGCGTCGTGCAGCAACTGCGCGTACGCGACGCGCTCGGCGAAGGCGGGGCCAAGTTCCAGGAACTTGTAAGGCCAGGCGTAAAGGTGAACGTACAGGCGGTTTGTCTGCGGGTTCCACGTCAGGCGGCAATCGCGCGGCGTCTCGAACTCGGGCGGCGCGGCCGTGCAGCCGTGAATGCTGCGGGCGTGTTGGCGCATCCACTGGCCGATGCCCTCGAGCCGCTCGACGGCGCGCCGGTCGAACTCGCCGCGGCCGGTCGGACCGACGTTGAGCAGCAGGTTGCCATCCTTGCTGACGCAGTCGATCAGCGTCTGGATGAGCTGCCGCGTGCTGCGCCAGCCCGCCTCGTCGCGGTGGTAGCCCCAGCTCCCGCTGAAGGTCTGACACGCCTCCCACACGACCGGCACCTGCCGGCCCTCGTGCTCGATCGTCACGCCCCGCTGCGGGGTGGCCTGCTCGGGGGTCTTCACGTCGCCGCCGGACAGCGGCAGGTCGAGGTTGAGGCGGTCGGTGAGGATCACGTTCGCCGCCAATTCGCGGATCATGCGATACAGCTCCTCGCTGCCCCAGGCGTCGCGTCCCTTGTAGTAGCGGAGATCGCCCGGCCCCGTGCCGAGGCCGGCGGGAACCTCCTTGCCGGAGACGAAGCTGAAGTCAAACCACAGAATTTCGGGCCCGAACTCCTCGATCAGCTCGCGCACCTGCGCGTGCAGGTACGCGCGGTACCTCGCCATGTCGCGGCCGGCGTTGATGTCGGCCCCGGCCTTGGCGGCCTCGCCGGGCGTGCCGGGAACCAGGTGCCCGATCGCCTCGCCCGCCACGTCGCCGCGCCGCGGGTGGTTGTGCTTGTCGACGACGTAGTGCTCGTGGTGCCAGTCGATGAGCGAGTAGTAGAGCCCCGTCCGCAGCCCCCGCGCGTTGAAGGCGTCGACCATCGGCCGCAAGAGGTCGCGGCCCGCGGGCGTGTTGGTCGCCTTGTAGTCGGTCTGCTTCGAGTCCCACAGGCAAAACCCCTCGTGGTGCTTGGCCGTGACCACGAAGTATTTCATCCCCGCCCGCTCGGCGAGTTCTGCCCAGCGGTCGGGGTCGTACAGGTCGGGGTCGAAGCGGTCGAAGTAGCGGCGGTCGTAGTCGTCGTCGCCGATGCACTCGATCGCCTTCACCCACTCGTGCCGCGCCGCCATCGCGTAGAGGCCCCAGTGGATGAACAGGCCAAAGCGGTCGCGGACGAACCAGCTCGTGTCGCCGGGGGTTTGCAGACGGTCGGGCATCGGCCCAAGGTTAGCGAGTGTCGGCGTTACCGTCGGCGACCGCGAGGTGCGGCCGGACCGCGTCGGCCACGCTCTGCGTGTGGTACGTCCGCCGCGCCCGGAAGCGCACGAACGGCAGGCCGGCGGCGGCGAGGAGCGTCTCGACCTCGTCGTCACGCCGAACGCGAGCGGGGGCATTGTGAGAGGCGTCATCCAGTTCGATCGCCACGAGTGGCCGCAGCGTCTGCGGGTCGCAAACGAGAAAGTCGATCGACCGCCGGGCCGCCTTGTTCTGCCAGGCGGCGCGGCCAGCGGTGCCGCGGTTGCCGGGGAAGAACAGCACGCGGTTGAGCGCCACCTGAGCCAGCACGTGACCGCCGTCGCCGACCGCCTCGCGCAGCACGCGGAAGAAGTCGCCCTCGGAGCGGCTGACGAACTTCGTGCTGACCATCACGCGCGGCGACGGCAACCCGGACTGCCGCTGCGATGGCGGCGAATCCTCGGGCGGCGATGGCAGAAAGCGGGAGAGGAACCCCAAGCACCCGCGCGGCATCGACGTCTGGCTCATAGCCCCGGCATCTTACCGACGCGGGCGAAATCCGACCGCTACATCGGGACCCGCCGCAACCTGATCGGGCCCTTCGCCGTGGACGGATCAACGACGCGGCCGCCCTGGGTGATTTCGAGTTGCCCCGTCGCGACCAGTCGCCTGGCGGCGCGGCGGACGGGCTCCATCAGCGGCCGCCAATCGTCGAGCGCGAGTTGGCGGGCGACCTCGCTCGGGCAGATCGTCGTGTTGCCGCTGGCGGCCGGATCGCGCTCGTTCAGCAGGCGAAGGATGGCCGCTTCGAGCGCGGCGTGATCGGCCTTCGAGCCGCGCCGGCAGGCGTCGGAGCAGTAGCGGACGTGCTCCCAGTCGCGGGCCCACTTCTTGCGCCAGGTGATGACGCGGCCACAGGCGGCGCACGGCTTGGTTTGCACGTCGGCGGGCACGGGGGAGGGTAGCATGGCGGCATGCCAACAAAGCCGATGTGGGTGGTGCGTGCGGGCCGCGGTGCTGAGTTGGCGGAGGCCTTCGTGCGGGACGGCATGGTCGCGATCGGCGGGCTGCGAAATCTGCATGAGTTGAAAACACTGGACGAGGTGCGCAGCGAATGGGAGCAAAAGCACCCGGGTCACTCGGCAAGTAAGGCTGGCTCGCACGCGGGCCAAAGTCATCGGTTCGCGAACGTGATGGCAACCGGCGATGACGTGGTCACGTTCGACCGCGCAACGCGCCTCTACCACCTTGGCACGATCACCGGCGAGCCGCGCTTCGAGGCGGGCGTCATGGGCGGGGCCGGACATGACGGAACCGTTCGGTCGGTGGCGTGGGCGAGCACGGTGTCTCGCGATGATCTGCCGGCGGGCACGCGCAACTCATTGGGGTACATCGGCACCGTTTTTCAGCCGAGCGAGGAGGCAATCGAGGAGCTTCGCGCGTTGGCCGAGGGTCGACCCTCGGCAATCAAGGCCAAGCCGCCCGCCGAAGCCGAGGCCGACGAGCACGAGGAACTCGCCGAACTGCGCGAGGACATGGAGGCCCGCTCGATCGAACTCATCACCGACGCCATCGCCAAGCTCGACTGGTCACAGATGCAGGATCTCGTCGCGGCGATCCTGCGGGCGATGGGGTACAAGACGCGCGTCAGCGGGCCCGGCAGCGATCGCGGGAAGGACATCATCGCCTCACCCGACGGGCTTGGGTTCCAGTCGCCGCGCATCAAGGTGGAGGTCAAGCATCGCAAAGGGAGCATGGGCGCACCAGAAATTCGCAGCTTCCTCGGCGGACTTCGCAAGGACGACCGCGGCTTGTACGTCAGCACCGGAGGTTTCACGAACGAAGCCCGCTACGAAGCCGAGCGGGCGGAGGTGCCGACCACGTTGATCGACCTCGACGGCCTCGCCGAGCTGCTCGTGCAACACTACAAAAGTGTCGATGACGAGGGCCGCGCCCTCGTGCCGCTTCAGCCGCTGTACTGGCCTGTTCGATGAGTCAAATTGTCCAAGACACGTTGCGAGGGCACGCAACTTCGATTGTCGCTCGGGATTCGTCCGCCCAGGCGGCACGACCTTCCCAGGTTGAGGCTTGATGGCGAACAACTCCAGTGTTTGGGGCAAGAGCGCGTGGCCGGCACGTCAGGCATAGCGCAGGGTTGCGACGTTCGCACCGGTCTTCCGATCGAGCGATGGCGGGGAGAAACCGCCGTGCCGCCGCCAACCGTGGGGCGGCTCATCCGTCTGACCAGCGGCTCGCGACGCGATGGTGGCAGAGGGGATCGCGCCATCGCCCGCCCGCTGCACGTACGCCCCGCCGGCCTCGCCGGCGGGGCGTGAGCTTTGGGCAGCAGAACATCACCGGTTGTTGTCGCAGCCAGTCAGGCTGCTGCGTCGCCTCGGTAGCCGCAGGGGTGGCCTCGGCACCTACGCTCGGCGTCGATGACGACCGCCGCGCCGCCGTCTGCCGCGAAGGAGTCGCCGCCGCGCCGCGTTGCCTGGGGCGCGATCGCGACGCTCGTCGCCCTCGCCGGGGCGATCGCGCTGGTGATCCACAACGGCACGCGGCACGAGCCGACGATCGGCTACGACGTCGGCGACCACCTGCTCTACGCCCAAACGCTCTCGCAGTGGCGCCTGCCGATGCCGCAGGACACGGCCGAGTTTTTCAGCGCGCCGCTGCCGTACGTGGTGCCGGCGATCGTGATGTGGTTCGAGGAGATCGGCACCGACTCGGGCTGGCGCGCGATGGCTCGGGGCTGGCAGATCGCGAACATGGTCTACGCCGGCGTCGCCTGCGTGGCGCTGGCGTTGCTGGTCGGCGAGGCGTCGGGGCGCGATCGCTGGGGCCGCCTCGCGCCCGCCGGGGCGGTGGCCATGCTCGCGACGCTGCCGGTCTTTTCCCGCACCTTCGCGATGGCCCGGCCCGATGCGATGTGCGCCGCCGTCACGACCCTCGCGGCGCTGGGCGTCATTCGCCTGTGCCGCCGCACCGACAGCAGGCCGATGCGATGGGCCGCCTGCGGACTCCTGCTCGGGCTCGTCCCGCTCGCGCGGCAGTGGGGCGTGCTCACGGCCTTGCCGATGAGTGCGGTGCTGACCCTCTACGCCTTCCGGATGTTGCCGTTTCGCAAAGCGCTAGGCCGACTGCTGCTCACGGCGGCGGTCGCGTTGGCGGCGGGGGGATGGTTTTACCTATCGCTGCAAACGCGGTTCGACAGCGTCCTGAGCTTCAACCGCGACCGGGAAGCGCTCACCGATCCAGCCAGCCCCGCGCCCACCGGAAACGTGGCGGAGGGAGTCGTACCCGAGGCCGTCTTCGCCGAGCCCGTGCGCGGGCGGCTTCACGGGCGGCCGGGGTGGATCTTCTACGCCGATTTCTGGGGCGACTACTGGCTGTACTACAACGTCTTTGGCCGCGACCGGCGCGGGAACTTCCTCGCCGGCAGCGACGCCCGGCCGCAGGACAAGGCGAACGTGCGCGGCAACTACGACGAGATGGTCCCGTACCTGGGCCGCGTGAACGTGGTGGCGATCGTGCCGACGCTCGCGCTGCTGGCCGGCATCGCCTGGGCGGCCTCGGCGGGAGCGCGGCGGTGGTGGCGAAATCCCGACGCCGCCGCCACGCCGCTGGTCCTGTTCGCCGCGATCGCCGGCACCGCCGTCGGCTACGGCTGGTTCGTTCTGCAGTTTGCGCACGGCACCCTGTACGACACGGCCAAGGGTTCGTACGTGATGCACGCGGTGCCGTTGGTCGTCGCCGCAACGGCCTTGATGCTGGCGGCCCTTGCGCGTCGCCACCCGCGGCTTGCGATCGTGCTGATCGCGGTCCTGGCGCTCGCCGCAAGCTATATGCTTGAGGCGTCTATGACGAAGTACGTGTAGCGCGGTTCGGGCGCGAGCGACACGCATCCAGTTCGTTCCGGTTTTTACTGAGAATGCTTTAGAAACTGCGTATGTTAGTTAGCCGCCCCGCCTCGCGGGGCGCTCAGTGCGCCCGAAGCGCCCCGCGAGGCGGGGCGGCTAAAGCGAGGTCGTGGAAGGACGCGCATAACCCACACAGGTTTGAGTCGAACCGGACGCTGTGCGAGTGTGCCAGCGCGAGTCGCTCTGAACGCGGGCGCGGCGCGAGCAAGCGTGGCGCGAACCGCGACGGTCCCTCTCCTCACATCCCCGCCACGCCCGCCTCGGCGACGCTGTGGTCGTTCTCGACGCTCGATCCGCTCACGCCGATGGCACCGATGACCGTGCCGTCGGCCGACTTCAGCGGGATGCCGCCGGGGAACGTGATGAGCCCGCCGTTGCTGACCTCGATGTTGTAGAGCGGCCCACCGGGCTGGCTCAGCTCGCCGATGTCGCCGGTGGGCATATCGAAGTAGCGGGCGGTCTTGGCCTTCTTGATCGCGATGTCGATGCTGCCCAGCCACGCGCCGTCCATGCGGGCGAACGCCTTCAGGTTGCCGCCGGCGTCGACGATGGCGATGTCCATCTTCAGGTCCATCTCCTCCGCCTTGGCGCGGGCGGCTTCGAGAACTTGCATGGCTTGATCAAGGCTGATGTCGGTCGTTTCGAGCGCCGCGGCCATCGGCTGGTCGCCGGCGGTATTGCCCTGCTGGGCGTGGGCGACGAGGCCGGCGGCGGCGAGGGTGGCGAGGGCGGAGACGGTGTAGCGTGCGGTGCGAGTCATGCGGGCAGTGTGACCGCGACCGTCACGACACGTCAACGTCTTCAACTGTGGCCAGGCGGCTTCCCTCGCGGCCGGCTGCGATGCTCTCGTACACGACCGCCGCCAACACGATGCCGCCGCCGGCAATCACCGGCAAGTCCGGCTGCTCGCCCAGCGCGGCCCAGGCGTAGAGCGGGCCCCACAGCAGTTGCAGACTCGTGATGACGCTGGCCGTCGCGACGGAGAAGTGGCGGAAGCTGCGGATGAACAGCGTGTGCGTCAAGGCCGTCGGCACGATGCCGAGGTAGAGCAGGCCGACGATCGTGCCGGTGTCCGGGGCCGCGTCGACGTAGACGACCAGCGCCCAGCCGAGCATCACGGCGGCGGTGCCAACCTGCCAGGCCATCGCCCGCACGCCGCCCACGATCGCGACGGCGTGGCGGGTCAGCAGGTTGCGGATCACGAATAAGATCGAAGCCGTCAGCCCGAAGCCGACGCCGGCCGCCACGCTGCCGGTGGCGGGGTCGGCCAGCAGCAGGCAACTCACGCCCAGCAGCACGACGCCCGCCGTCGCGAGCGTGCGCGGGCGAAAGCGTTCGCGGAAGACGAGCGGCTCGATTAACGCCGAAAAGACCGGAAAGGTGAACGCCGCCACCATGCCGATGGCGACGGTCGAGCGGCGGGCACTCTCGAAAAAGCAGATCCAGTGGATGCCCAGGACCACGCCCGCCAGCATCAGCAGGCCGCGCGTGCGCCACGCCATCGCGGCGCCCCGGCGGCCGAGGTACGTCGCGACGCAGCCGAGGACAATCGCCCCGATCACGCAGCGGCCGGCGACGGTGGCGACAACGTCGAGGCGCACCTGCTTGCTGATCGCCGCCGCCGGCGCGGTCAGCAGCGACGCGAGGTGCAGTTCCGCCAGCGGCCAGAGGCGGCGGGAACGGTTGGAAGGAGCGGCGGCGATGCCGGCGTTGTAGGCGCGAGCGGCCGTTGTAGGCGCGAGCGGCGCAAGACCGAACCGCGTTGCCGCGCGACGCTGGTCGGAACGAGCGGAGCATTGCCTCCGTCCGCCAGACCAGCGTTGCGTTGCAACGCGGTTCGGGATCTACACGCCGGTCGAACTAGGTCGACTGGATGGCGCCGTTGACGCCCTCGGGGAAGAAGCCGCCCTCGGTCACGCCGTTGCCGGGGGTGAGGTAGACGATGTTGAGCACCTCGCCGGGCGTGCGGGCGAAGGCCAGGCCGCGGGCATCGGTGGGGACGATGTTGATGCGGTTGAAGCGGCTCAGGCCCTGATCCTTGCCGCCGGGGCCATCGAGGCGGTCGCGGGCGTTGGAGATCTTGTTGGCCGTGAAGATGATCGGGTCGGTGTTCTGCAGCGGGTTGGGCGCCCGGCCGACGAGCAGCGTGCGGACCTCGCCGGCGTGGTACCCCTCGACCGCGAGGATGCCCGCGGCGTAGGAGAGGATGCGCGGGTTCGTCAGCAGCGGGGCCGCGCCGCGGTAGGCGGTCACGCCCACGTCCTCGAAGAGGTAGGCGCCGAAGAGGAAGTTCGTCTCGTTCGCGAAGGCGTCGAACTCCTCGTTGGGCCCGACGATCCCGGCCGCGCGGGCGGCGGCGGTGAAGGCGTTGGTGAAGTCGATCGGCGGGCGCGGCGTCGAGTCGCCGCGCAGGCTCTCCTTCAGGATGCAAACGTGGTTGAACTCGTCCCGCGCAATTTCCTCGGCGTACTCGCGGATCACCTGGCTCTGGAACGGCACCTCGCGCCCGCCGATCACCGGGGCGTCGCCCGAGTCGGGCACGCCGCCGAAGCCGACGGCCCGGCGGTAGTATTCGGCCTCGAGGTACTCGAGCTGCAGGGCGAACTGGAACACGGCCACGTCGGTCGCGCTGCCGGGGATCGGCGGGCGCGGGTTCGGCGGGGTCTCGCCGCGGGCGCTGCGGGAAAGCAGGCCGGTCGAGCCGAACGCGGCCGCAAGGCCGGCGGCGGTCAGGCCGCCGATGCCCGCCTTGGCGAGCAGGCCGCGACGGCTCATCGCGTGGTCTTCGGAAGTGACGGTTTCGGTCGGTAGGTCGGTGTTGGACATCTGAATTCTCCTGATCCCGGTCGATCGGCGAACGCACCGTGCGCTCGCTCGTGCGGATATCGGACTGTTGGGGACTACGCGGGAATCCTGACGCCGGATGTCCGTCTGGGGAAGACCGCAAATCCGCGAAACTTCCATCTGCCGGCCCTCGTGCTGCCAAAGAGACGGTTAATGCCGTTTGCGAGGCCTAGCGCACCGATCAAGCTGCGGTCACGCCCACCCGCGACAGGAAGCGGCGAATGTTGTCGCGGTACAGCTTCTGAAGCACCTCCCCCGGCAGGTCGAGGCCGCGCAGCATCGGGGGGTGGGGGTGGGCGTCCGGGTCGGCGATTGGGCTCTCGCCGACGTGATCGGTCTCCCACAGCAGGCGGTGCGCGTACCACCGGCTGGCGTAGAAGTCGAAGCCGCGCAAGTCCTGGCTGACCTGATCGCTGCCCCACATCAACCGGTCGGCGAAGTCGATGACGAACTCGCGGGCCGCGTCGCGCTGTTCGCCCACGGCGCGGACGATCCACTTCGTCGCCGACAAATCGAGCATCAAGTCCGGGTACGTCTCGAGCAGATGGCGAAGTCGCGGCAGGTTCTCCGGCCAGCCGCCGAGGTGGGCACCCCACCACGGGTGGCCGCGGGTTTGATCGAGAAGTTGTTCCCAGGCGTCGTAGTGGTCGTCGCGCGTCCCCCAGAACGCCGGGTCGCCGCCGTAACGGTCGGGGGCGTCGTACCACGTCTGCGGGTCGCCGATGTGCGTCATCACGATCATGCCGCGGTCGATCGCCAGGTCGACGTAGCGGCGCAGGCGGTCGCTGCCGAGGAACAGGCCGCTTTTTTGCATGGTGCCGGGCGCCAAGTGGAACTTGACGACGCGGCAGCCGAGGTTGCGGTAGCCGTCGACAAGGGGCCAGAAGTTGTCCTCGTCGTACCCGCCCGGCTGCCACGCGGGGACGGCGATCAGCGTCGTCCGCTCGCCAAACGGCCCGCTTTTCAGGCGGATGGCCTCATCGAGCGGGGTCATGGTGATCGTGTGATCGATGCCGAACACGTCGGCGGCCTCGAACCAACGGTCGGCGTGGCCGGCGGACAGCAGATGGCTGTGGCAGTCGATCAGCGGTCCCTCGATCGGCGGCGGCGGCAGCTTGGCCGCCTCGGCGCGGTAGTCGAGGTTCAGCCGATTGAAGTCGCTCGGCTTGGGCGGGTCGAACTTCGGCGTCGTCCAGACGCGGGCGGCCCGGCGTTTGGCGTCGCGGTCGCGCAGGGCCTGTTCGTCGAGGAGAAGGTCGGAGTCGGCCACGGCGCGATGGTTGTGGCGGTGCGGCGGATTGTCCAAGGGTTCATCCTGCCGGCCCGCCGCCCGCGTACGCAGGGGCAAGGGCGGACCCGCCGGCGACGGTCGTGCCGCATTGATCGGCGACGGTCGTGCCGGATTGACACGGACCGATCACGTGGCGACAATGTCCGCCCCACCTGCCCTGCGGCGCTGCCAGCCGGCGCCGCGACCGGCCGACCCTCGGCCTGGCCTCTCAACCGGTCTCCTCCCCCGACACCATGAAGCAGTTTGCCCCCCGCCGCGCCGCCCGACAAGCCCTTCGCATCGCCGCCAACGCAAGCGACTGCGGTGCGAGCCGCCGCACCATTGAACCCTTGGAGGCCCGTCGCATGCTTGCGACGATTGAGGGCACGGTCTGGACCGACATCGACGCGGACGCCTTATTTGACTTTTTCGAGAATCCGCTGTCCGACGTGACGATGTATCTCGACGCCAATCGGGACGGCATGCTGAACGATGGCGAAGTCACAACTCTGACGAACGATCGGGGCGAGTTTCGTTTTGAGGGTCTTGCACCCGGGGAATATTTCGTTGGTCAGGTTCTAGAGACAACAGACGACACTGGGACAGTTGTGCCAGTTGCACAGACGAGTCCCGGAATCGCGGGTCGATCGAATCTTTCGGGCGATTACGACATTGAGCTGGTGTTTATCGACAGCAATCTTCCGTCCGAGCTTCGTACGCTCGTTGAAACGGCTGCGGCTCGATGGGAACAGATTATCCGCGGAGATACGGCGGGCAATCCCAGCGCGGGGATCGATGATCTTCGACTCACAATCGCGACTAAGCCGTTAAACGGGCCACTGGCGCAGGCGGGTCCGCGAACGACCACAACGTTTCCGACAGAGAACGAGCTCTTCACATCGCCTACAAGTGCTGACCGGGGTCTGACGATCACGGGAGCAGTTGAGATTGATGATGGCTCGCTGAGCAACAGCCTCCGCTTCGTCAACACGCTGACTCATGAAATCGGCCATACCCTTGGCATCGGCTTCCTCTGGGAGCGCTTTCTGACCGGTGAAACGTCGCCCAATTCTGGGCAGTTCGGCCAGGAGGTCCGTTACATTGGCCCAAATGGGGTGCGGGAGTTCGAGCGCTTTGGCGGGACCGGCGGAATCCCCATCCAACCGGTGCGTGCGGGTCACTTCGATGAGGGTGTCTTCGATACGGAACTCATGACACCTACCAGCGAAGGTGGCGATGAGTTCCCACCGGATGCGGACCTGAATCTTGCGCCCTTGAGCCGTATGACCATCGGCGTGATCGAGGATCTGGGCTACGACGTCAGCTACGCCTCTGCGCAGCCTTACGCGTTCATGGACTTGAACGGTGACGGCATTGTAAATGCACTCGATGCCATCGGCGCATTGCCCGAAGACTTGGCTAGTATCGGCGCACGCTCGTTCCAGTACGCTGTTGAAATTTTAGGCGATGACGAGGTAATCGACGACGCCAACTTCGGCGTCCGATTCAATTCCGACCCGAATCCGTTCTTCTTCAACGCTGGCCCGTTCCGCGCTGCACCGGGTCAGGACGTCCGGCTGCTCGCCGAAATTGACACAACTGGTGATGCAGACTTCGAGGGCGACATCGACTTCCGCGACTCAGTGACTCAAGTTAATTTCTATCGCGAATCGAACGGCATTGAGGGGCTACAAACGCCGACCGACGTGCGACGTGGTAACGCAACCGAGGCCGACACGTTGCTGGAGGAAGACGCGAACCCAAGTGACGGCTTCGACTTCTCCGCCGACACCACCAATCTGCCGGACGGCGAGGTCACCTTCTACGCCGAGGCCTACGACCGGGGCTACTTCACCACCGTCCGCTCCGACACCGTCGAGATCGTTTCCGGCCAGACTGAGATTCCCGCCCGGCCCGGCAGCCTGGCGGTCATCGGGATCAACGAAAATCAGTTCCTGATCGAGTTCAACGACAACGACGACGACGAGTCGGGCTACCTGCTGCAAGTCAGCTCCGAAGAGGGCTTCGACGTGCCCGCCGCCATCGATGATGTCTTCCTCCCGCCGCAGGAGGACACGGGCGTCTACTCGTTCGTCTACACGCTGCCCGAGGCCGATCCGGGCCGCGACGACTTCCCCAACTCCACGCGCTTCTTCCGCGTGCGGGCGTTCAACACCGTGGGCAGCACCGCCTTCGCCGGCCGGCCTTCCGCCCGCACGCTCGGCCCCGACGAGTTCCTGATCGACAACAACGACGCCGATCGCGTCACCGTCGACGACCTCAACGAAGTCGTCGACCGCGACTCGTCCGACGCCCTCACTTACCTCCGCGGCAGCGGCACCGCCACCTACACGCCCGTCTTCGACGTCGAGGGTGGCGAGGAAGGCGAGTACACCGTCTTCGCCAACGTGCCAAACGTGGACAACACGGCGGGCACGATCGTGGAGGTCTTCGACCGCGACGGCGCGTTCCTGGGCGGCCGCACCTTCACCGATGGCGACGCCGGTACGAACGTGCTGGTCGGGCAGTTCGACCTGACCGACGGCAGCTTCATCCGCTTCCGCAGCGCCGACGGCGACACGATCGCCGACAGCGTCCGCCTGCTCCGGTCCGACAGCGACGACTAGAGCGGTCGAACTTCAACCGTGGCGTCTGCTGTAGGGTGGGCACGGCCCACCTCCGGATCCGGACGGTGGGCCGTGCCCACCCTACAGCAGATGCCGACGCTACGCGCCAAGCTCAACCGCTTTAGCGCCGCCGGCGTGCTGCGCAGGCGAGCAACGCCACGCCGGCCAGGCCCGCGGACGTGGGCTCCGGCACGGGCTGCGCCATCACGATGCTCGCGTTGTCGAAGCCGGCGTCGACCCAGTAGCCGTCGGTCAGGATTGCCTCGGCGCGGAAGCTGACGTGCGTCGCCCCGGCCGGCACGTCGAGCACGCGGTCGACCGCGTCGACGCTGCCGCCGGTCAGCCCGCCGTAGGTTCCGAGATCGATTGAACTGAGCGGGCTCAATCCGCCGGCGCCGTCGTCGGCAAGCCATTCGATGTCGAAGCGCACGGTGTCGCGGGCCGTGAGTGCATCGACACGCACCCGCGCCATCGCGTTGGCGTGAACCGGCAGGGCGGCCGTCTGCGCGAGCGTCGAACGGGTGACGCCGAGCGTCCAGTCGCTGTCGGTGCCGGTCCACGTCGTCGCGAAGTAGCCGCCGTCGGCCGGGCCGAAGGGGAAGGCGCCGATCGAGCCGTCCAGCGCGTCCCACGCCGGGCCGTCACCGACAATCGGTGTCCAGTGGTTGAGCGTGCCCGCGTCAGCCTGGCCGTCGAACGTGCCGTTCTTCAGGAGTTCTCCGTACGCGAAGCCCCCGACGGTGGCATCGTCGTTGTCTTCCGACTGGTCGATGTGGCGGTCGATGTCGTCCCAGGGCACGGGCGACGCGGCCGCCACGGAGGCAGAGGCGGCAAGGGCGATCAGCAGCGACGACGAGAGGATCAGGCGGGCATCGGGCATGGGTGCATCTCCCGCGGCCGCGCCGAACTGGCCGGCCGCTTCCCCAAGAGGTGCAGCGCCGCCCGCGTCGCGGCAAGCGGCGCGCCTGGTTTTCGGTGCCCGATAACACCGTGCAGAGGAGTTGAA
>CBDCBA010000020.1:0-75988 GCA_965214125.1 Tepidisphaeraceae bacterium | reverse complement strand
CTTCATGGCGCTCAGGTTCGGCAGGCGGATGAGCAGGCGGCCCTCGTAGACGGTTGTGCCGACCTGCATCGGGCCGTTGCTGTCGTAGAAGCGTTGCACGCTCGTGGCGTAGATGACCATGCCGTCGCCGGGGGCGACGACGGTGCAGGCGTCGAGGTCCTTCTGGCTGTTCTCGAGCTGGCGTTGCAGGACGGCCAACTTCTGCTCCTTCGCGTGCAAGTCGCTCTTCTTCTGCGTGAGATTTGCTGGTGGCCTCGGTCTCGGGCGCGGTCGAGGGCAGCCTGGGCTTGGTCGAGTGCGTTGCGGAGCTCGGCCTCCTGCTTGACGTGCTTGTAGTCGTTCAGGAGCTTGAAGTCCGTCTCGGCCTCGCTCAGAGCGCCCTGCGCCTGGAGGAACAGGCGCTGCTTTTCCTTCACCTCGGTCGCGGTGGTGAAGCCGCGCGTCAGCAGGGCGCGCACGCGGTTGTAGTCGTCCTCGGCCTTGTCGCGGGCGATCCGGGTCATTTCCAGCGCCCGCTCGGCCTTGGAGCGTTCGGCGGGGCGGGTGCCGGCGTCGAACTCCTCCCACGACAGCTTGGCCAGCCGCAGCTTCAACTCCGCCTCCTGCTGCTTGGCGGCGTTCTCACTCTCCTGCAGCGCCAACTGCTCCTTTGCCCAGGTCACGTCTCCCTCGGCCCCGCGCACGCCGATGGTGGCCTCCTCGACCTTGGTCTGCCACGCGGTGGCGTCGAGGCGGCAGATCACGTCTCCCTCCTTGACGCTGGTTCCCTCGGGCACGATCTCCACGATCGTGTTCTGCCCGCGGACGGGGCAGGTGATGTCGACGTTCTCGATCGCCTGCAACTCCCCGGTCGTCGTCAGCTTGATCTCGAGGGTGCGCCGCTGGACCGTCTCGAAGACGCGGTCGTCGGTCGCGTCGGCGAGGAACTGGCGCTGCCACGCCCACCAGCCGCCGCCCGCGACCGCCGCCACGCCGCAGAGCAGGCCCAGAAGCGTGGTCGTGCCCACCCCGCGGGACCGTGCGGACCCACGGGGGCGTTGCGCTTTGCGTGCTGGACGTGCGTTCATCAAATCACCACCGTCGTTGGGTGTTGGCCGGTTTGGTTGAAGGCTTCGTTCGCCCGGCCGTCAGTCTATTGCAATGCGCCAGGCGTGCCCGCGTTGCACCCGCCGGCGCGGGCGAGGATCGTGCGCGTCGCGCTCAGCCGGCGGGCTCGGGATCGTCGCGGGGGGTGCCGCGGGCGTCGGGGGCGGTGGGGGCGTCGCGCCACATCGCGTAGCCGAGGGTGCCGGCGTCGGGCTGGACGCGCAGCGTGCCGCTGGCGAGCAGCAGGTTGAGCACCGCGATCTGGTAGTCCGCCTGGGCGGCCTCGAAGCTGTCCTGGGCGTTGAGCAGAGCGTTCTGCGCCTCAACGACATCGCGCGAGTCGGTGCTGAGGCCGCGCTGCAACTGCTCGTTGGCCAACTGCAACCGCTCGATGGCGACGCCGATGTTCTCGCGCTGGATGCGCAGCGTGGTCTGCGAACTTTCCAGCCCGCGCAGCGCCTGGCGGACGTCGACGATCACGTTGTCCTCGAGCTCGTCGACGCTGCGAACCGCCCGGTCGAGGCCGATGAGCGCCCGGCGCAGTTGGTTGCGTTCGGCGAGGCGGTCGAGCGGGAGCTCGAGCGTGAGGCCCGCCTGGAAGCCGAGGTCGTCGCCGTCGAAGCGGCTGGCGGCGGCGCCAGGGTCACTGCCGACCGAGCCGCTGGCATTGAGGTCGAGATCGGGCAGCAACCCGTTGCGCGCGTTGTCCACGCCGCGCTGCGCGTCGAGCACGCGGTCGCGGGCCGTTTGCAAATCGAGCCGGTACGCCAGCGCCGTCTCGACGATCCGGGCCGTCTCCTCGGGCGGCGTCGGGACGGCGAGGTCGACGTCGACGATCTCCAGCGGCGTGGCGACGTCGATGCCGAGGAACAGCTTGTAGCCGTCGAGCGAGTTCGCGTACGACTGCTCGGCGTTGTTGAGCGAATCCTCCGCTCCCAGCACCTGCTGCTGGGCCCGCTGAACCTCCAGCGCGCTGAGCAGTCCGGCCTCAAAGAAGTTGATCGAGCGGTCCAGCAACTGCAACGCCGACACGTAGCGCAAATAACGGTTCCGCAGGGCCGCCTTCTGCGTTTGCAAATTGAAGTACCGCTGCGCCGCCTGCACCGCGAACTGCCGGCGGAAGCGTTCGAAGGAGCGGACCTCGTAAACAAGCTGGCGTTCGCTGCTGATCAGGCCTTCGAGGTTCACCAGCCCGAAGCCGCGCAGCAACGGGATGCTGCCGGAGATGACCACGTCGGCCGACTCGGCGTTCTGGGCGTTGCCGTCGAGCACATCGACGAAGCGCCCGACGACGCTGGCGGTCACGTCGCCGCCGTAGGGCAGTTGCTGGCGCACGCCCGCGCTGGCGCGGGTGACAAGGGCGGAGTCGTAGTCGCCGTCGTTGGCGTCGCGGTTGTAGTCGACGCCGACGTTGGCGAAGGGGCGCGGGCGGAAGAGGTGGCGTTGCTGGGTGACGCCCAGGGCGCTGAGGTAGAGGCTTTCCATTTGCCCGCGGTAGCCGCGGTTGAAGGCGACGGCGGTGCGGATGCCGTCGAACAGGCCCAGTTGCAGCGTGGGCACGCCGTCGCGGAAGTCGTCGGGCGTGGCGGGTCCGAGGCGCAGGCCGTCGAGGTAGCGGTTCTGCGCGTCGCCGAGCTTCAGGAGGAGGGCTTGGGCGGGCGTCTGGGCGTCGCCGCTGGGGGCGGGGGGGCCCAGTTCCTGCACGTCGCGGAGCGAGTCGGCGGGGCGCAGCGGCGGGTCGATTGGCGGGGGGCGCCGCGTTTCGGGGATTTGCGCGTACGCCGGGCGCGGCGGGATGAGTTCGCTCGTGCCGATCTCCGGCCCGGCCACCGTCTGCGGACCGTAGCCGAGCACGAGTTGCTTGCGCTCGTCGAGCAGGTCGTACACCTGCCGATCGGCGTCGCGGCGATACCACGTGGCCGAGCAGCCGGCGCCCGCGGGCAGCACCGCGAGGCAGAGCCCGGCGAGGAGTGCTCGGCGAAGGGGCTTGAGGGGCAAGCGACGATCAGAATGCGTTGCGGGCTTGGCCATGCCTGGGGGCGACACGATAGTGCAACGCGCGGCGCGGGCCAGCATCCGGCCCGTCGGGCGCATCGCCTTCGGCGGCTTCGCCGTACGCTGGCCCGATGCCCAACACCGCGGCGACCACCACGCACGATCCGACCACCCTCGTCTGCCCGAAGTGTCAGGCCCCGATGGAGAAGGTCGAGTTCGGCCGAGTCTCCGTTGACCGCTGCCCGATCTGCGAAGGCCTGTGGTTCGACAAGAACGAGCACGAACGCCTGAAAGATTTGACCGGCAGCGAAGCGATCGACGCGGCCACGGGCAACGCCCAGACGCCCGACGTGGACGTGCAGTCGATGAAGTGCCCGCGTTGCGACGGCCCGATGACGGTCGTGCAGGACGCCGAGCAGCCGCACATCGAGTACGAGATGTGCCAGGCCGGGCACGGCGTTTTCTTCGACGCCGGCGAGTTCCGCGATTTCAAGGAGGTCACGCTCGTCGAGTCGATCGGCCAACTCTGGCGGCAGTGGACGGAGTAGCGGGTCGTCGCCCCACCGCCCCACCGTTACTCGGCCGAGGTGCCGGCGAGTTGTTCGAGCCGCTTGGCCGCCTGCTGGCCAGCGACGGTGTCGGCGTGACGGTTGGCGAGGTCTTCGTAAAGGGCGCGGGCATCCTCGTCCAAACCGAGTCGCTCGTGCAGCCGAGCGGCGGCGAGCAGCGCGTCGGGCACCGCGTTGGGATCGGCGTCGTCGTTGCTCTTGAAGAGGGCCACCACCTTCATGTACGCCAGCGCCGCGTCGAGCAGCCCGCCGCGGTTGTCGCCCGCGCCCGCCTCGGCCGCGCGAGCGGAAAGCAGCAACGCCTGGCTCTGCCGGCGCGGCGTGGTGAAGGCCTTGGGGTTCTCCTCGATGATCCGCCGCGCTCCCTGCGGATCGCCGCCGTCGAGCGCGAGCTGCGCGCGGCCGAGCAGGACCTGAGCGCGCGTCTCGCGCTCGGCGTCGGTGGTGGGCGGGGCGTCGCCCACCAGGCGGTCGAGCGTTGCCAGCGCCTCGCGCGCCGCGTCGGCGTCACCGACGTGGTTAGCCAACGCCAGGCGGAAGGCGACCAACGACTGCTCCTGCGGCGGCGCGAGCTGCGTGCCGGCAAGCTCGCGGGCGACGGCCTCAAGCGCGACGCGGGCGTCGGCGTCGCTGACGGTGTCGGTCAGGGCCGGCTCGCGCCCGCTCGCGGCGGCGGGGTCCAAGCGAACCAAGGCCACGTACCCGACGGCGGCGTCGGCGAAGCGGCCCGCGGCAGCGGCGGACTCGACCAGGCGCTGCGCGCTGCGACGCCGCACCCATGGCTCGCGATCGCGTTCGTACAGCGCCCGGTACTGCTCGGCGGCGCCGGCCCAGTTGCCGCCGGCAAAGGATTCCTCGGCCTCGCTCAACGCGGGCTTGTCGTCCATGCGAATCTGCTTGACGCGGTCCAGCGGCGTGCTGGCGCGGTTGCCATTGAGCAGGTAGACCAGTTCGCCCCGCTCGACGCCCTGCACGTCGACGTCCTGACGCACCCCGCGCCCGCCGCCGCTGCCGACCCAGATCACGTCCGCCGTTGCCGTCGCGATGAGCGTCAGCACGGCCACCGTTGCCAACACTGCCTTGGGAAGCGTCATCTTCAAAGCGTAGCAGTCACGCGCGTCATCGCTGCCGCCTGCTCGGGGGGCGAATTACCGGTCCGTGTCAACTTGCCGGCGCCAATCGGCTAAAGCGTCGCGGCCAGAACCCGATTTAGGAACAGTATCAGCGGGCGATTGCCGAGCCCGCCGCCGTTCTGAAGTCGCTCGCCGGAGCGACCGCACCCACCGCACCCACCGCGCCCACCACGCCCCGACGGGCGGCCTGAGTTGCCGACAGATCGTTTTTGTCCTCGCTCCGCGCGTATTTCCTCAGACAATCCGTGAATTTCTCCCCTTCCCACCGATCTTCCGCACGCGGCGGTCCGGCGAACCGGACCGCGCAACTGCTGCGGCGTGCCGTGCCTCCGCCGGCGGCGGGCATTACGCTGGCGATCGCCCTGGTTCTGACCGGCGTGATGTACGTGCACCAGCGGTCGCAGGTCGCCCAGATCAATTGCGAGCGGTTCGCGGCCGCCAGCGACGACGCCGCCGAAGCGTTGTCCACGCGACTGAACGATTTCGCCCTCGTTGTCGGTGGCGCCCGCGGGTTCGTCAACGGAAGCGAGCTAGTCACGCGGGACGAGTGGGCGCAGTTCGCGCACGACCTTGACCTGAGCGACGCGCTGGAGGGCGTTAAGGGAATCGGGATGGTGCAGCGCGTGGAGGCGGACGAGCTGTCGGAGTTCAGCACGGCGGCAAGGGCGGAGGTCTACCCCGACTTCAGCGTGCGGCCGGTGCCGGTGGGCGCGACGGAGGGGCCGGGCTTTCACCACGTCATCCGGTTCTTCGAGCCGATGGAGAGCAACCTGAACGCGATCGGGATCGACATCGCGACGAACCCGAAGAGCCTGCCGACGCAGCTTCGCGCGAGGGACACGGGCGAGATCGTGCTGTCGCCGCCGACGCCGCTGGTCCGCGAGACCGTCGATGCGCCGGGCACCCGGAACTTTGGCGTCGTCATGTACGCCGCCTACTACGAGAAGGGGATGCCAATCCGCACAGTCGCCCAGCGTCGCGCGGCCCACGCGGGGCTGGTGGTCGCGCCAGTCTTCGCCTCGAAGCTGGTGGCGCCGGCATTCGGCGCCGACCTGACCGCGCAGATTGCCATCACGGTGACGGAGGCGGCATCGGGACAGTCGCTCTGGTCGAGCGAGCCCGTGTCGAACGATGGGGCGCAGGATGCGGCCGCGGGCTTGGTGTCGCAGCGCCGCTTGAAGCACGGTGGGCGCGAGTGGGTCCTGGCGTTTGCGGCCAAGCCGTCGTTCCTGGTGGGCGGCAACGCGGCTTCGGGCGTCGGGGCGGCGGGGCTGGCGATGACGCTGCTCCTGACGGCGCTGACGTGGTCGCTCTCGCTGATGTACCGACGCTCGAGCGAGCACGCCGCGAAGTTGGCCGAGCGCGCCGACGCCATCGAGGCCCGGTTCTCGGCCGCCTTCCACGGCTGCGGCGCCGGCATGGGCCTCACCGACCTCAGCGGCCACTGGACCTCCGGCAACGCCGCCCTCTGCCAGATGCTCGGGCGCGACATCGACACGCTGCTGCAATCCGACCTGCTCGCGCACGCCCACCCCGACGACCTCCCGCCGATTGTTGCCGCGCTGGGCCGACTCCTGACCGGGCGCGACCGGCACGTGTCGCTCGAATGCCGCTTCCTTCGGCCCGACGGCAACGTCGTGTGGTGCAGCACGAGCCTGAGCAGCGTGGGCGTGGGCGTCGCCCAACCCGACCGCGCCGGGGGCGAGTTTGCCCCGCAGCATGCCGGCGACGAGCACGCGGGCAGCCATGCGGCCGCGGCGCCCTACCTCGTCGTCCAGGTGCAGGACGTGACGGATCGCAAGCAGATGGAGCTTCAGCTTCACCACGCCGCGACGCACGACACGCTCACCGGCCTCCCGGCGCGGCCCGCCTTTCAGGATGCGCTCTCGGGCTGCTTCGGCGCCGGTGGTGGGGCCGGTGGTGCGGCAAGGACGGGCGGGCCGGCGGGGCGTCGCGGGTTCGGCGTGCTGTTCCT
This sequence comes from Tepidisphaeraceae bacterium, assembly GCA_965214125.1. GTDB lineage: Bacteria > Planctomycetota > Phycisphaerae > Tepidisphaerales > Tepidisphaeraceae > CBDCBA01. The sequence goes on along the minus strand of CBDCBA010000020.1, from coordinate 69,230 downwards.
GGACCTCGACGGCTTCAAGCAGGTCAACGACACCTTCGGCCACGAGGCCGGCGACCACCTGCTGCGGGGCGTCGCGGGCCGCGTCAAGACCCAACTGCGCGGCAAGGACGGCGGGCGTCGTGAGGAGGAGCAGGACCTGCCGGCGCGGCTCGGCGGCGACGAGTTCGTCATCCTCCTGCGCGGCCTCGACAGCCCCGAGCAGGCGCTCGCCATCGCCAACCGTTTGCGCCAGGCGATCGTCGAGCCGTACCACCTGCTGGGCCGTTTGGTCAACATTGGCGTGAGCGTCGGCGTCGCGACGAGCTTCGGCGGGTACGCCACCGCCGAAGACATGCTCCGCCACGCCGACCTGGCCATGTACGACGCCAAGCGGCAAGGCCGCGACGGCTCCACCGAGGTGCTCCTCGCTGACGGCACCGTCGACCCCGCCACCAAAACCGACGCGGCGCCGGTCGGCCCCGCCGAGGCACGCCGACGCGAGGCGGCCTAACGCCCGGCCTGCCAGTTGTTCCCACTCTCTTACCGGTTCCCCATGGTTGCATCGAACGATATGAACGCGGACCTGTTCCGCGTCGCGGCGGGGACCATCGACCCCTCCAAGGCCCCCCGGCACGACGGCGGGGTAACGTGGACTGCGCGCATCGACACGTGGGGCGAATTGCTCGGCGACTATGGCATCGCGGCCATCGACGAAGACGACGACGCGTCGGGCGTAACGCCCGCGCCGATCGTTCCCGCCGACCCGCGTGTCGTCGATTGCCGCATCCTCGTGGTGTGCGACGACCTGTTCATCGGCCGCGTGCTGCGCACGTACCTGCGCTCGGGCGGGTATCGCAAGCAGATCGATGTCGAGCGCGAGGACCAGGTGCTGACCACGGCGCGGGTCTGCCGGCCGGACCTGGTCGTGCTCGACGCCGCGGCTCTGCCGGACGGCGGCATCGACGTGCTCCGCCTGCTCCGCGCCGACCCGATCACTGCGCTCGTGCCCGTGCTGCTCATCACGGCCACCGTCGACGCGGACCTGCGCGTACGCGCCCTGCAACACGGCGCGACCGACTTTCTCGCCAAGCCGCTCGACGCGAGTGAATTGCTACCGCGCGTCAACAACACGCTGCGCAACAAGCTTCACGAAGACGAGCTGCGCGGGCGGGCGCTGGCCGTGGAACAAAAGTCGCGGCTTCAGGGTGAGGAGGTCGAGCGGTCGCGGCTGGACGCCGTGCATTGCCTTGCCCGCGCGGCGGAGCATCGCGACAGCGACACGGGGCACCACATCCTGCGCGTGGGGCGTTACAGCGGCATCGTCGCCCGCAAGCTGGGCCTGCCCGCGTCGCAGGCGCAGGCCATCGAGCTGGCGGCGCCGCTGCACGACGTGGGCAAGATCGGCGTGCCGGACGAGATCCTCCTCAAGCCCGGCCGGCTCGATCCCGACGAGATGGCGGTCGTGCGCCGGCACGCCGAGGTCGGCGCGAACATTCTTGGCGACCCGTCGGGCGGCCTGCTGCGGGTCGCGCAGGCCATCGCCATCTCGCACCACGAACGCTTCGACGGCGGCGGATACCCGCACCGGATCGGCGGGCAGGAGATCCCGATTGAGGGACGCATCGTTGCCGTCGCCGACGTCTTCGACGCCCTGAGCACCCGGCGCATCTACAAGCGGGCGATTCCGGTCGTGCAATGCTTCGCCCAACTCGCCGATGAGCGTGGCCGGCACTTCGACCCGGAGGTATTCGACGCCTTCGTCGCCGCCGCCGAAGAGATCAAGCGCACTCGGCTCCTTCTGGCCGACGGCTAGACCGAGCGGCGCGGACGGCAGGCGGGGGCGTGTACTGGCGTTGGAACACGCGACTTCGCAGGACCCCTCCTATTGACCAACCTCGACCTCGACGAAACGCAAATCCGCCAGCGGCTTGCACGTCCGTCCTCGTTGCCGCACAGGATGACGTTCTGGTACGCCGGCTCGCTGCTGATCCTGGCGCTGCTCACGCTGGCGGGCCACTGGTCGGTGCAGCGGCTGGTGAGCGAGGGGCGTCGCGACGCGGCGATCATCAACATCGCCGGCCGGCAGCGCATGCTGAGTCAGAAGATCGCCAAGAACGTCGCGCTGCTGGCCAACGCCCCGGACGAAAGCGCTGCCGCGCCGCTTCGCGTCGAGTTGGCCAGCGCGCTTTCCACGTGGCGGCTCGCGCACGAGCAACTGGTGTTCGGCGATGCCGACGTTGGGCTGCCGGCGACGACGGACCCCGCGATCCTCGCGTCGATGGGCCGCGCGGGAACGGCCTTGGGCACCGTCGCCGATGCCGCGGCGCTGAGCCTGCGACCCTCGGACGAGCCCGCAGCAGCAGCATCAGCGGCCGTCGCCGTTGCGATGACGGAGCCGGTCTTCCTGGCCGAGATGGAGCGGGCAGTCGGCCTGTACGAGCAACGCGCCGCGCAGCACGTGGCCCAGAGCGAGCGCACCATTCTCGCGTTCGGCGGGGCGACGCTGCTCGTCTTTGCGTTCGTGGCCGCCTTCATCTTCCACCCGCTCGTTCGCCGCGTGCGCCGCGCCTTGCGACAGGAGCGGGAGGTCGCCGAGGCGGCCGTCCTGGCTCGCCCGTCAGCAACACCTCGACCGCGCGGAGCTCGACCGCTACCGCGCCGCCGTGCTCGAAGCCGCACCCGAACGCGAACGGCTTACACGCGCGAACCAGGCGTTACGCACGGAACTCGCCGCCGCCCATCGCCGGCTGTTGGCCCACGACGAGGCCGCGGCCCAGCGTGCCGCGTGAGCTCATGCAATATCATGTCATGTCGGCGGCGCAAAAGAAGAGCGACGGCCTCTCGGTTGCCGTCGCTCCTCGGGGGAAGGAGAACCTGTCGCCGGGCCCCGAAGGGCCGACATCGACGGGTACGCAACCGCCCGCCGCGCGGTTCGGATGAACAACGGCAATTCCTTGTTTTGGCGAGCCGGCAACCTATCGGCCGACGGCGCGAACTTTGGGGCGCTTCGAGTGGTCCACCGGCGGCGGGGGCATCATCGCCTTGAGGAACGTGTCGTTGGTCGGGTGGTGCTCGATCGCCTCGATGAGCGTCTTGATCGCCATGTGCGGCGGCATGTTGGCGAGGTGCTTGCGGATGTTGATCAGGGCCGGCATCACGTGCTCGCCGACGAGCAGTTCTTCCTTGCGCGTGCCGCTGGCGCCGATGTGGATGGCGGGGTAGATGCGATCGTTGGCGATCTTGCGGTCGAGCACGAGCTCCATGTTGCCGGTGCCCTTGAACTCCTCGAAGATCACGTCATCCATGCGGCTGTTGGTCTGGATCAGGCAGGTGGCCAGAATCGTCAAGCTGCCGCCATCCTCGATCTTGCGGGCGGCGCCGAAGATGCGCTTGGGGACTTCGAGGGCACGCGCGTCGATGCCGCCGGACATGGTCTTGCCGCTGTTGCTGCCCCGGTTGAACGCCCGGCCCAGCCGCGTGAGGCTGTCCATCAGCACGATCACGTTCCGCCCCGTTTCCGCCAGGCGCTTGAAGCGCTCGCACGCGAGGCTGGCGAGGTCGATGTGCTGCCTTGTGTCGTTGTCGTTGGAGCTCGCGATCACGACGCCCGGCACGTTGCGCGTCATGTCCGTGACCTCCTCGGGGCGCTCGTCGACGAGCAGCAGGAAGAGGTCGGCCTCGGGGTGGTTGGCGTGGATGCCGCGGGCGAGATTGCCCAGCAGCACCGTCTTGCCCACGCGCGGCGGGGCGACGATCAGGCCGCGCTGGCCGAAGCCGACGGGGGCGACCACGTCGACGATGCGCGTGGTCGTCTCCTTCGGGTCGTGCTCGAGCTTGATCTGCGGCTGGGGGTCGAGGGCGACGCTGTCGGTGATCTCGGGAACTTGCCGCCAAAGCTCGGGGCGCATGTCCTCGACGAGCGTCACGTCCTTGAGCTTGCCGTTGGGGCGCAGCGTGACGGTCAGCAGGTTGCCGGGGCGCAGGCGCAGGTCGTCGATCGCCCGGCGGGGGATGACGGGCGGGCGCTCGTTGTTGGGGCCGCGCGCTGACGAGAGCAGGCGGTCTGGGTCGCGCAGGGAGCCGTCGGCGCGGTTGTTCGGCGTGAACAGCACCCCTTGCAGGGTCGGGTCGCCCTTGTCACTCATAATGCAGATGTGGGAGAAAACGTCGCGGTCGCCGCACGACGCGCGGCGACCGACCCGATTGTCGGGCTGCCGCAGGCGTTATGAGGCGTCCGTGTTGGCGGGGGCAAGACCAAGCCGGGCTCGGCACGCTCCGCGCGGGGACGCCCCACTATAGGCCAAACATCGCCTCGCCGTAGACTGGGGGCATGGCAGACGACAGCTCCACCGCCGACCCCGTCCTGACCCGGCTCACCGCCGACATGAAGACCGCCATGAAAGCCGGCGAAAAGGACCGCCTCCAGGTCATCCGCATGCTGCTGACCGAGGCCCGCTCGGCCGACATGCAGAACCCGCCCTCCACTCCTCAGGCGATGGTCGAGGCGTACGAGAAGCGCCTCGTTAAAGGCCGCGCCGAGTTCGAGAAGGTCGGCAACGCGGACGAGCTCGCCAAGCTCGACGCGGAGCTCAAGGTCGTGGCCGAGTACACGCCCAAGAAGGCATCGGCAGCGGAGACGCTCGTGCTCGTGGACGACTTCCTCGCCCAGCACCCCGAGCTCGCCGGCGGCGACGTCGGCAAGGCGACGGGTTTGTTCATGAAGCAGCACGGCAAGAACGCCGACGCCAAGGCCGCCAACAGGCGCATCCGCGAAGTGCTTCAGTCGCGCTGAACCGTTCCGTCGCGAATCGCCCAAAACGTGCCGCCTTCGATGAACGTCGCGTCGCCGGTGGCCTGGCCGGTGGCGACGCGCCGCACCTCGCCGCGCCCGCCGCTGACGGGCCCCTCGTATTGCAGATAAACCCGCCGGTGATCGGGCAAGGGCGTCGCGACCATGCCTTCACTCGGCGGCCAAGCGGGCAGGCGCCAAGTCGCGAGCGGGCCGTCGGCGTCGCGCTCGATCATCAAATCGAAGTGCGGCTCGCCGTGGCCGGTGTGGTGCAGGACGACGTAACGCATAAGGAGGTTTATCCCGAGGGGTCGACGTCGAAACTTGACCTGCCCCCGGCGAAGCCGCCGCTGCTGCCGGCGGGGGAGTCGTCGGGAATCAGCTTGCTCGCGAAGGCCTCCATCAACCCCACTGGCAGGCACGCCATGATGATGGCGATCACGCCGCCCACGCCGAGCAGGGCGGCCGCGTAAAGCGGGACGTACCACACCTCGGGCGCTTTGTTGGGCCGGTGCAGCTCCGGAAGCGGCGGGAACTCGGCCGCGTGACTGACCGCCGCTTGCGCCCACACCTCCTGGGCCTTGCCCGGCGACGGCGACGGCGGGGGTGGGGGCGGGGGTGCGTCGGCCTCGCGATCGGTTTCCTTCGACGCCTCGTCGCTCTCGGCCCGCGCCTTCATCGCGGCGAGGTCGGCCTGAATCTGCTTGGCCCCCTCCCGCGCCGATGCCAGCAGCGCGTCCCGCCGCTCGCGTTCCTGCCGCTCGACCGCGGTCTGGTAATCGGCCTGATGGTGTTCCCACTCCGCGTAGCGGTCGTAGTCGGCGAGCCAGAAGCTCAGGCACTTCCACCCACCCAGCAGCAGGCCGACGCCGACGAGGACCATCAGCCCGCGGCTGACCAGAACCCGCCACCACGCTTCCTGGCCCCGCGGTGGGGCGGCCACCTCGACCTCTTGCCACACCAGCTTGCTTGGTCGCGTTCGACGGCCCATGGGTCGGAATCTACCCGATCCTCGGCGCGTGTCTGTGCCTTGTTCCGGGTAGATCGGATAGACTTCTCGCATGAGCGCTGCCGACGATCACTTCGCCCCGGACCTGCCCGACGAACTTGCCAGGGTCGCCTCCCCCGACGCCCGCGTGCGACAGATCGCCAGCGGCTTCCGGTTCATCGAGGGGCCGGTCTGGGTGAAGGACCGGCTGCTGTTCAGCGACATCCCGCAGTCGAAGATCTTCAGTTGGAGCCCGACCGATGGCCTGAACGTCTACCGCGAGCAAAGTCACGGGGCCAACGGCAACGCCCTTGATGCCGACGGGCACTTGTTCAGTTGCGAGCACCAGTCGCGCCTCGTCTCGACGACCGAGCCCGCGCTCGGCGGCGAGCGGCGAATCTTCGTGGAGCGATTTGACCACGACGGCAGCAAGGTCCGCTTCAACAGCCCGAACGACGTTGTCATTCACCCGACGAGGGGCGAGGTCTACTTCACCGACCCCTACTGGGGCCTGCCCGGCGATCGGCGCGAGGAGTTGATGGAGTACGGCAAGGACCAGTGCTGGGTCTTCCGCTGCGACCCCGACGGCGGCAACTGCCGGCCGATCGTGAAGGACTTCAAGCGTCCCAATGGCCTGGCGTTCACGCCGGACGGCAAGGAACTTTACATCGGCGACGACCAGGAGAAGCACGTGCGGCGGTTCGGGTTCTCCGACGTCGGCGACCTTGTGGGCGGCGACGTGTTCTGCGAGATCGACAACGGCGTGCCGGACGGGATGAAGGTCGACACGGACGGCCGCCTGTACTGCACGGCGGGCGACGGCGTGCACGTCTTCCTGCCCGACGGCCGCCGCGCGGGCAAGATCCTTTGCAACGAGGGCCCGGCCAACTGCGCCTTCGGCGGCGACGCCAACCGCACCCTCTACATGACCGCCCGCACCGGCCTCTACGCCGTCGACCTGCTGGCCCAAGGCGTTTAGAGCGGTCGAACGAAGTTCGGCCTGCTAGTGCGAGTTCCCGGTGCCGAACCGTTGTTCGAAGAGCTCGGGGTAATCCTTGGTCGGGTCGGCGTAGCGGTTGTCGGGGTGGCCCTGGCCGCGGGCGAGGTAGATCTGGTGCGGCCACTTGTGGTCCTTCTCGTGGTAGAGCACGCTGGCGGGGATGAACCGCATCGTGTAGCCGCACCGCCGCAGGTTGCTGCGGTTGGCATCGCTGCCGTGGATCAGCCGGGCGTCGTGCAGGCTCGCCTCGTTCGGGCGCAGCTCGCACTTGGCGGCGCGAAGGATCACGTTCTCGGGCGCCTCCGTCAGCCCGCCCACCTCGTCGACCCGCACGTTGCGAAGCCACTTGACCTCCGTGCCAAAGACGTTGACGTTCTCGTCGACCTCCGCGTACTCGCTGTAGCCGTGCAGCGCCTTGGGAATCACGCTCATGCAGCCGTTCTCGGGCAAACTCGGGTCGATGCTGAGCCACACGGTGCACACGTGCATCGGGTCCATCAGGTTCCGCCAGTAAAAGCTGTCCTCGTGCCACGGCACGCGCTTGCCGCTCTGCGCGGGTTTGGCGAGGAAGTGGCTGGAAAACAACGCGATGTTCGGCCCGATCAGCGGCTCGACGAGGTCGAGCACCTCGTCGCTGAAAATCCAGTCGAACAAACGATGGTCGCCAAAGTGCGGTGTGTCCATCGCCTCAGGCCTCAGGCCGGTTTTGGTGTGCTCTTCGAGCAGCACCTCAAAGTGCTCGCGCAGCCCCGTGAACTGCCGCTCGCGCAGGACCGGCTTGTTGTAAAGCAAGTAGCCGTCGCGGCAGTAGGCGACGACCTCGTCCTGGTTCAGCCGCGGCTTGCGGAACGTGCCAACGGTTGCGTCGAAGTTCGGGCGCAGCCGCGGATCGTCGGCGGCGATGGTGGGCGCGGGGGACGAGTCGAGGGTGGCGGTACGCATCGCCGGAGTATGCCACAGATCGCGAACGCAAACCTCCGCGACGCCGGTGCGGAAACTACGCTCCGTTGATGCCGAGGCCCGCGCCGCCCAAGCTCAACCTCCGCCCGTTGTTGCGGCCGGGCGACGGCGTCCACTACGGCGCGGCCCAGTTCGACGCGTCGGTCGACGTGCGGCTGCACGGGCACCGGTTTCACGAAATCTTCTGGATCGAATCGGGCGAGGGCGTTGAGTTCACGCCGCGCCGTCGCTGGCCGCTGGCGACGGGGGATATTGTCTTCGTGCGCCCGCCGGACGTGCATGGCTTTGCCGGCGCGGCGGGCTGTGCTCCGTTGATGCTGCGGAACGTGGCGTTCCCCTCGGCGGCGTGGGCGGCGCTGCGCCGGCGATACGGCCGAACGCTTGCAGACCCCTTCGCCGGCGGCCTCGCGAGGCGTCGCATGCAGGTGCCGCACCTAATCGGCCTGCTGTCGGACGCCGCCACCGACTTGCGGCAGGGACGCCTCTCGCCGCTGGACCGCGATCGCTTCCTCCTACGCCTGGATCAGATTCTGCGGGACGCCCCGGCCTCGCCGCCGCCCGCATGGCTGGCTGCGGCGCTGACGCGACTCGCCACGCCGGCCATGCTCGCCGAGGGCGTCGCCGCCTTCGTTCGACTGGCCGGTCGCAGCCACGAGCACGTGGCGCGGGCGTGCCGGCGTCACCTCGATCGCACGCCGACGCAGATCGTCAACGACGCCCGCCTCGACGCGGCCGCGACGCTGCTGTCGACGACCGATCGCCCCGTGCTCGACGTCGGCCTCGACTGCGGCTTCGGGCACGCCGGCCACTTCCACGCGAGCTTTCGGCGCCGCTTCGGCGTCACGCCGCGCACCTACCGCATCGGCCACCGCGCGACCACGCTCGGATGATCCACGTGGTGCCGCCGTGTTGAAGCTGCTTGCGTCCCCATTTCCAGGTAGCCGCGGAGCTTGCTCCGCGTATTTGGGACCAACCTCTGTTCGAAGCGCGGACCAAGGTCCGCGGCTAACTCCGGCAAACAAAAGTGCAAGGTGCTCTACGTCGCGCGGGCAGGGCGGGCGCCTTGGTGCCTGCGCTTGCCGTGCCCGATGTTGCGCAGGCGCTCGGGGCTGATGCGTTCGACCCACGCGAGCCATCCGAGGTGGCGGCTGAGCAGGAGGCCGACCGCTGCGCCGCCGAGGTGGGCCGCCTCGCCGCCGGCGTTGCCGCGGCCGGTGGGGCCGTAGAGCATGATGACCAGCGCGCCCATCACGAGGTAGACCAGGCCAAAGCGGAAGATCGTGATGTCGACCGGCGGGATCGCCAGCGGCAGGATGCGGTTGGGAAAGAGCGTCATCGCCGCCGCGATCAGGCCGAACAGCCCGGCGCTGGCGCCGATCAGCGGTGCGTCGAGCGTGCTGGCGATGAACCCGAACTGCCACAGCGCCACGTACCCCGCCGCGCCGCCGACGCCGCAAATCAGGTAGTAGACCAGCATTTTTGCCCGCCCAATCCGCCGCTCAACCATCGGCCCGAAGACCCACAGGCCGACCATGTTCACGCCCAAGTGCATCCACCCGCCGTGCAAAAATTGGAACGTGATGAACCGCCAAATCTGCCCGTTCAGCAGCGCGTCTTCGGCGTTGAACTGCCCGGCACGGTAGAGCGGCCCCGACGCCAACAGTTGCAGCAGGAAGACGCTCACGCAGGCGGCGAGAATCCAGGTCGACATGTTCCACAGCCGCGCCTTCAGACGCAGCGCCCGCCGATTGGGCATCGGCCGGCGCGCGTCCGGCGTTGGCGGCGGGGGGCTGGCGACCATGTTGGACTCTATCGGCATCACGCCGCCCGCGAACGAGTTGCCAGCAGCGATACGAGCGTTGCCACGAACCGCTTGGCGTTGATGGGCTTGGCCTCGTAGCCGTCGCAGCCGGCGGCGAGACACTTGTCGCGGTCGCCGCTCATCGCGTGAGCGGTGAAGGCGACAATCGGGCCGGCAAACCCGCGCCCCCGGAGCGTGCGCGTGGCCGTGTAGCCATCCATCTCGGGCATCTGCATGTCCATGACGACGGCGTCGAATGGCCCGCCGGCGACCTTGTCGACAGCCCGCTTGCCGTCGACGGCTGTCTCGACGGTCGCGCCGGCATTCTTGAGGTGGACGCCCAGCAGCCAGCGGTTCTCCTCGCCATCGTCGGCGATCAGGACGCGCACGCCCGCGAGCGGGCCGGCCGCGCGGGCGGCGTCGGCGGCGGGCAGCGGGGCGCGGTTGATCTTGCAGTGTCCCGCCGGCGGCACGGCGGGAAGGCTGACGCGAAAGGTGCTCCCCTTGCCGGCCGCGCTGTGGCACGTCAGGTCGCCGCCCATGAGGCGCACGAGCCGGCGGCTCAGCGCCAGCCCGAGGCCGGTGCCACCGAAGCGCCGCGTGGTCGTCTCGTCCGCCTGCCGGAAGGGCTCGAACAGTTTCGACTCCTGCTCGGGCGTGATACCGATGCCCGTGTCGATTACCTCCACGAGCAGCCGGCAGTCGGCGTCGTCGAAGCGCACGCGGATCGTCACGCCGCCCGTTTCGGTGAACTTGATGGCGTTGCCGGTGAGGTTGAGGATCGCCTGCCGCAACCGGGTCGGGTCGGCCTTAACGGTTTTGGGAAGCTGGTCGAGGTAATCGACGTCGAGCTTCAGGCCGCGGTCGGTCGCGTTGACGCGCATGAGCGAGGCCACCTCCTCCACGATGGCCGGCACGTCGACATCGGTGCGCTCGACCGTCATGCGCCCGGCTTCGATTTTGGAAAGGTCGAGGATTTCATCGAGCACCGTTAGCAAGTGACCGCCGCTGCGGTTGATGACGCCGGCGGCTTGGATCTGCTCCTCGATGCCCAGCAGTGGCGCCTCGCCGTTGGCTTGGTCGGTCAGGGACTCGACGAGTGTTTCGGCGTAGGCGATGACGTGGCTGAGCGGCGTGCGAATCTCATGGCTCATGTTCGCCAGGAACGCGCTCTTGGCGATGTTGGCGGCCTCGGCCTGCTCCTTGGCGGCGGTGAGCTCGGCCTCGATCAGCTTCTGCTTCGTGACGTCCGCGATCACGCCGTCCCACACGGTGCTGCCGTCGGCTTGGCGCTCGGGGCGCGAGCGGGCGTCGATGTGGCGCACCGTGCCGTCGCGATGGCGAATGCGCCCGTGCCAGACGAAGGAGTCGAGCGACGCCGCCGACGCTTGCACGGCGGCGGCCAGACCCGGCGCGTCTTCGGGTAGCACACGCGACATGAAGATGTTCGCGTCCGCCATCACGGCATCCGGCTCCAGGCCGTAGACGTCGCGGAGGGCATCGCTCACGAACGGCAGGGTGATCGTGCCGCTGGGGTCGAGCCGGAACTGGTAGATAATGCCCGGCGTGTTGGCGGCAATTCGCGCGAGGCGGCGGTCGCTGTCGCGGAGCCGCGTTTGGGCGTGCTTCTGCTCGGTGACATCGCGCTCGATCGCGATGAAGTTGGTGAGTCGGCCCGCGTCGTCGCGCACGGGGCGGACTTCCAGCGCCAGCCAATACTCGCGGCCGGTTTTGGAGTAGTTGAGGATTTCCGTCTCAAAGCCTTCGCCGGCGCTCAGGCGTTCGCGAATGAAGGCGACGGTCGCCGGATCGGTGCCTGGGCCTTGAAGCAGTTGGCCGGGCTTCCTGCCGATGACCTCGTCGGCCTCGTAGCCGCTGATGCGCGTGAAGGCCGGGTTGGCGTACTCGATGTGGCCGTCGGCGTCGGTGATGAGCGCGGCGCTGTCGGTGGCGCTGACGATGAGCGACATGCGGGCGAGCTGCTCGGCGTCGGTGTCGGTGAGCGTGGTGGTGGGCGTGGCGGTCGGTGAATTGGGCGAAAGCATCGAAACCCCTGCGGCGAAGTCGGCGGCCGCCCGCGACGAGCGGCCCGTCCTACATCGGCCGCCGGCGGGGCGGTTTGAACGTGAGGCCCCGCTTTCATGCGGTTTGGCACGACCACCAAGCGAGGCGGGTCGCTGCTAAGGTGTCGGCATGCCCGGCTCGACCATCACCGAGAAGATCCTCGCCAAGCACGCGCAAAAGCCCTGCGTTGAGCCGGGGGAGAGCGTGTGGGTTGATGTCGACGTGCTGATGACCCACGACGTGTGCGGGCCGGGCACGGTCGGCATCTTTCAGCAGGAGTTCGGCAAGGACGCGAAGGTTTGGGACAAGGACCGCGTGGTCATCATCCCCGATCACTACATCTTCACGGCCGACCTGAAGAGTTACCGGAACATCCAACTGCTCCGCCAATTCGTGAAGGACCAGGGGCTGAAGTATTACTACGACCCCGACTTCATCGAGAAGCAGGGCATGCCCAGCCCGTACCTCGACCCGAACAAGACGAGCTACAAGGGCGTCTGCCACAAGGCGCTGCCCGAGGAGGGCCACGTGCGGCCGGGCGAGATCATGCTCGGCACGGATAGCCACACCTGCACGGCCGGGGCGTTCGGCATGTTCGCGACGGGCGTGGGCAACACCGATGCGGCCTTCACGCTCGGCACAGGCAAGACGTGGCTGAAGGTTCCGCCGACGATGAAGTTTCACTTCGACGGCGAGATTCCGCCCTATCTCACGGCGAAAGACCTGATTCTGGCGGTCATCGGCGAGATCGGCGTCGACGGGGCCACCTACCGCTCCATGTACTTCACCGGCGACGGCATTAGTTCGCTCACGCTCGAAGATCGCATGACGCTGACCAACATGGCCATCGAGGCTGGCGGCAAGAACGGGGTCTGCGATGTCGACGAGAAGACCCTTCAGTACGTCCGCGCCCGCAGCAATCGCCCCGAGTGGGACGTTGTGACCGAGGACAGCGACGCCAGCTACTTCAGCGAGCACGCCTGGAATCTGAACATGATGGAGCCGATGGTCGCCAAGCCGCACTCGCCCGACAACAAGGACACGGCCCACAACTGCCGCGACGTGAAGCTCGACCGGGCGTACGTCGGAAGCTGCACGGGCGGGAAGATCACCGACATGATCTTCGCGGCCAACATTCTCAAGGGAAACCAGGTCAAGATCCCGACGTACGTCGTGCCCGGCAGCACGGAGGTTCATAGCGACATGAAGCGCCTGAACCTGCGCGGCGTGGAAAAGGACAGCAACGAGAAGAGCATCGAGGACATTCTCGCCGACGCCGGCTGCCTGATCGGGCCGTCGGGTTGCGCCGCGTGCCTGGGCGGCCCGAGCGACACGTTCGGGCGGCTGAACGAGGCGATCACGTGCATCAGCACGACCAACCGCAACTTCCCCGGCCGCATGGGTCACAAGCAGGCGGGGGTTTACCTGGCCAGCCCCCTGACGGTCGCGGCATCGGCGCTGACCGGCCACGTGACGGACCCGAGGGAGTACGTCAGCGCCCCGATCGAAACGGGCGTGGCGGGGGTGGCGTGAGATACAACTATCTGGGTTGTTTCCCGCATTACATCTGATAAGGTTGTGTCCGTGTCAGCTCGCTTTTCCGGCTCCTTGGTTGCGATCAGCGCCGACCTGATCGGATCGCGACGACAGCGTGGGCGACGCGAGCTTGCTGACCGGGTGGAGTCGGCACTGGCGACGATCAATCGTCGCTACGCGGACAGCTTGATCGCCGACTTGGAAACCACGCGTGGTTTGGACGAGATCAGCGGCCTGCTTCGCCTCGTCGGGCCGGTTCTGGACCTGGCGCTCGAACTGAACCTCCGGACGGCACCAGCCTCGTTCCGGTTCGGCATTGGCATTGGAACGATCGACGTTTGGGGCGAGTCGGGTCGCGCCGCGGATTTGGACGGGCCGGCATTTCACGGCGCAGCCGAGTCGCTGCGAGAAGTACACGAAAGCTATCCCACGTTGGCCGTCGACGCGCCCCAATGGGACACGGTCGTCCGCGCGCATCTCAACGCCTCAGCAACCGCATGCCTAGCAATGCAGCAGGCGTGGCCGACGCGGGTTCGAGAGGTCCAACTCTTGCGCCTCGATTCGCCGGAGATTTACCCGAACCAGCAGGCGATTGCCGAACATCTCGGCGTCACCCAGCAGGCGGTTTCGAAGGCTAGTCGCCGAGCGCTCGTTCCGCAGTTCGAGGCGTTGCGCAGCGCAACGCGGAAACTGCTCGAGTCACGTCAACGAGGAGATGTTGATGGCTGCTGAGATGGTTCAGTCGGCAATCCTGACGCCGCTGATTGAGCCCACTTGGGCGCGGTGGCTTGTCATCCTGTGCGCCTATCTGATCACGATGGCGAACAGCACCCAAGTGGTCGTGATGTTCCTGCCGACCAAGCCCAAGGCGGAGGACGCCGACGATGCCGTCGAGCAGTCCCGCCGGAGCATTGGCAACGTGATCGGCAAGTGTGAGAACATCATCATCGTCACGTTCGTGCTTGCCGGTCAAGAGACGGGGCTTGCTCTGATCTTCGCCGCGAAGGCGTTGGCGCGCAAGAAGGAGATCGAGAGTGATCCCGGCTACTTTCTCGGCGGAACGCTCATCAACTTCGTGTGGTCGCTTATGATTGCCTTCATCGCGCGGGTGCTAATCGCGGGACTTTAGTCACTATTCAACTCCGCCCACCACGCCGCGTATGGCGTGTTCGTGGCGAGGTGGCGGTTGTAGTCGGGTTGGCCGTCGTCCCACCAGACGGGGCCGCGTTCGCCGAGCGCGAGCTTGGCGGCGTGGACGCGGCGTCGGGCATCTTGCAGCAACTCGTCATCGGCCAAACGCCTGGCCTTGGCGACGTCCGACCGCGCCCGGCCGAGTTGCTGTCGAAGCGTTTTGGCCTCGGCGTCCGCCAACTTCGGGTTCGTCGCCCGCCAGAGTCGTCCGCGGACGACGATGTACCGGCCGTCGGGCGTCCTGGGCGGCGGCTGCTTCACTCGGGTAGCGGCACGTTGCGGTAGACCTCCGCCAGCGGCAGCTCGATGCCGACGCTGTGCAGCGGGACGACGGCGTCGATGCCGGCAAACACCTCGATACGCCAGTTGCCATCCTCGGTGCGAAAGAATGTCTCGACCTGCGGCTCGTTCTGGCTGACGAGCACGTACTCGCGAAAGCTGGGAATCGTGCGATACAGCGCGAACTTATCGCCGCGATCGTAGTGTTCCGTCGATTCGCTCAACACCTCCACGATCAGGATCGGATTGAGAAGAGCGAGCTTTTTCTGGTCGCGAACATCGAACTCCGGCGGCCCGCAATGCACGGTGCCGTCGGGGTAGACGAACCGATCGAGCGCGATCGCCCGCACGCGCATCGTGCTGTCTAGCACATCGCAGGCACCGCCCTCCAGGCGGTTGCCGAGGGATCGATTGACGTTCGTCGCAATACGGGCGTGCTCGTGTGTCGAGCCACTCATCGCCAACAGTTTGCCAGCGTGGAACTCGTGTTTTCCCTCGCTCGTTTCCTCGAAAGCGAGGTACTCCTCACGAGTCATTCGCGGCAGGGGCGTCGTTGCTTCCGCGGGCGGCATGTTGGCACCTTACCTCAAACCCGCGGCATGCTCATCGCCCGGCGCCACGTCGAGAGTTGGCCCAGATGCAGCCCCTCGTGGCGGGCGAGCAGGTAGATCAGGATCGAGCCCACGTGCGGGAAGCGCTCAGTCCACCGCGCCACCGGCTGCGGCCGCATCAGCGTTGCCTCGTCCACGTTCTCCAGCGCGTCGGCGATGGCACGATGGTTGGCGAGCCAGGTGTCGAGCAGCTCGACCACGGGCGCGTAGGCATCCGCCTCGGCGACGGGGGCCGACTTCATGCCGAACGGCGCGTCGAGTGGATCGTCGGGCGTCTCGCCCCGCAGCAGGGCGAGGGCGACCGGGTGGTACGTGTTCAGGTGGCTCAGCAGCCAGGCGGGGTGGTTCATTTCCTCAGCGGGCCGGGCGGTTTTGTTCGATTCGTCGACGCCCGCGAGCAGGTCGCGGCCGTAGTCGGCGTTGAGTTGCAGCGTTTGGCGCAGCGGGTCGATCAGCAGGGCCGTCATGCTCATGCCGGCAGCTTACCGCCCGTAGACTTCCACATGGCCACCGACACCAATCCCGCCACGTTTCCCCAGCCGCCAATCGACCTCGATCGTTCCGGCGAGCAGGTTGCATATCTTGCCGGCGGATGCTTCTGGTGCACCGAAGGCGTCTTTCAAAAGGTGCCGGGCGTGAGCGAGGTCGTCAGCGGCTACGCCGGCGGCGACGGCGACGCGGCCGACTACAAGAGCGTCTGCACCGGTCGCACCGGGCACGCCGAACTTGTGAAGGTCGTCTACGACAGCGAACAGCTTACCTTCGGCCAACTCCTGCGCATCTTCTTCGCCGTCGCCCACGACCCGACGCAACTCAACCGCCAGGGCGCCGACCGAGGAACGCAATACCGCTCGGCCATCTTCTACGAGAGCGACGAGCAGAAGAAGGTCGCCGAGGCGTACATCGCCGCCATCGACGACTCCGGTGTGTTCGACGAACCGGTGGTCACAACGCTCGAGCCGCTCGACCACTTCTACGTCGCCGAGCAGTATCACCAAGACTTTATGGTGAACAACCCGAGCCAGCCGTACGTGTGCGCGGTCGGCTTGCCGAAGGTGCAGAAGCTCGACCGCTGGCTGACCGCGGGCGTCTCCTAGCCTGTGGCCATGCCAGCGGCCTCGCTCTTTAACCGGCACCCGGCGAACCCGATCCTGCGGCCGGGCGGGCCGGATTGGCGATTGGCCGTCACGTTCAATCCGGGTGCGATCGTCGGTGACGACGGCCGCACGTACCTGCTCGAACGCGCCGCCGGCGGGTTGCGGCCGTTCGTGAACGCAATCGGGTTGCAGGTCAGCGACGACGGCGTGAACTTCGCGCTCGCCGAGCCCGAGCCGGTGTTCACGCCGGCGATGGCGGGCAGCGCGGTTGGCAGCGTGCAGGACCCGCGGGTCGTCCGGCTGGACGAGCGCTACGTGATGACGTTCGCCTACCGCCCCTTCGCGTGGAACAGCCACCCGACCGGCGTCGGCGTGCCCGAAAGCTTCGAGCCGACCGCCGAGCAAGCCCCTGGCTACGACGGCGATCCGGCCAACAATCTGACGCGCAGCGGGATTGCCGTCAGCGATGACCTGCGCGCGTGGAGACTGCTCGGCTGGGTCAACCCGCCCAATTGCGACGACCGCAACTGCATCCTCTTTCCGCGGAAGATTCGCGACAAGTACGTGATGCTCCGCCGCCCGCAGCGGCTCGACCAAGCGACGGGCGGCTTACGCGCTTACAGCGATGAGACCGGCACGGGCATTTTCCTCAGCGAAAGCGACGACCTGATTGCCTGGAGCGACCCCCGGCCGATCGTGCGGCCGGCGTTCGCCTGGGAGGACAGCCGCATCGGCGGCTCGACGCCGCCTCTTGAAACCGAACATGGCTGGCTCGTGCCGTATCACGCGGTGCAGACGGTCAAGATCTTCCCCGCGTTGCCCGGCGCGACGGGGCCGCGGCCGAACCGGGTCTGCTACCGCGTCGGCCTGCTGTTGCTCGACCGCGACGATCCGTCGATCGTGCTCGCCCGCACGCCGCAGCCCGTGATGGAACCCGCGGCCTACTACGAGACGGTCGGCCAGTACATCCCCAACGTCATCTTCCCGACCGGCCTGATCCAAAGCGGCGAGGAACTTCGCCTGTACTACGGCTGTTGCGACACCTGCGTCGCCCTCGCGACGGCAAGGTTGGCGGACGTGCTCGATCACGTGCGGCGGTTCCCGGTGCGGTAAGGTGTGGCGATGAGCAAGCGGAGGCCGCCCAAGTTCGCGTTCACCATCCTGGCGTTGCTGGCGGTGGGTGCCATGTGGCTTGGCGGCCGGCTGGGCCTGTGGGAGCCTGCCAGCGAGAGCGGCACGCCCGTCGCCGTCGATGATGCGTCCCTGCCCGAGACCGAGGGCAGCGCGAGCAAGGAGGGCGGCGTCCTCGCGCTATATGAGGCGGCCAAAAGCGACGTCGTTCTCACGACGGCCGGCCGCGTGGTAAAGGTGCTGCCCGACGACACGGAGGGGCATCAGCACCAGAAGTTTCTCATTGAGGTGCCCGGCGACGTAACGGTGCTCGTCGCCCACAACATCGACATCGCCCCTCGGGTGCCGCTGAGCGAGGGCGATTTGATCCGCCTGCGCGGCGAGTACGAGTGGACTGCCAAGGGCGGCACGCTTCACTGGACGCACCGCACCGAACGCGGCAGCCACGAGCACGGCTGGGTCGAGCACAACGGCGTGCGGTACGAGTAGCCGGCGGACGTGGAGCCGCAGGTTTCGTTGCCGCCGCTTGGCCAGGGCGAGGGCGAAAAGCCTTGGCATCTTTGGCGGTGAGCGGGTAGGCTCGGCGGCGCAAGTTGTCTGTGCAACTCTGCCGTTCGACCCTGAGGCAACCTCTCGATTCCCGCCATGGCTATCCCGCACGCTGCCCCGCTCATCGTAAGCACGATCCTCGCGTCGTCCGCGTCGCTCTCCGCTCAGGCGGCGGTCGAGTGGGCGCCGGCGGACCCGCCGATGCTCACGCGCTGGGCGGCCGAGATCGACCCGGCGGCGCCGCTGCCCGAGTACCCCCGACCACAGCTCACCCGAGACGACTGGCTAAACCTCAACGGCCTGTGGCACTACGCCGTCACCAAAGTCGGGGCCGACCAGCCCGACCAGCACGACGGCCGCATCCTCGTGCCGTTCGCGATCGAGTCGTCGCTCAGTGGCGTGAAGCGCGTGTTCCTGCCGGACGAGGTGTTGTGGTACGAGCGCACCTTCACCGTGCCCGCGGATTGGGGCAATCGCCGCATCATGCTGCACTTCGGCGCGGTCGATTACCGCGCGGACGTCTTCGTCAACGGCCAGCGCGTCGGTACACATCAGGGCGGGTACGACCCGTTCCACCTCGACATCACCGATGCCCTCGACGGCGCGGGCGAGCAGGCGCTCGTGGTGAAGGTGACGGATCCGACTTGGGCCGAGGGCACGCCGCGGGGCAAGCAGACGCTGGATCCCGGCGGGATCATGTACACGCCCACGAGCGGAATCTGGCAGACCGTTTGGCTCGAGCCCGTGGCCGCGGGCGGAATCGACGACCTGACGATCGTGCCCGACGTCGAGGCCGGCCAAGTTCGCGTCCGCGTCGACACCCTTGGCGACGCGGCCAACCGGACCGTCCGCGTGACCGTCAGGGACGGCGACGCAACCATCGCCGAGGGCGCGGGCTCGGCCGGGAAAGCGGTCGTTCTCGATCTTCCCGATGCAACCCTGTGGTCGCCGGACAACCCGCACCTGTACGACCTGGATATCGCGCTGATCGACGCGAACAGAAATGTGGTGGACGAGGTGGGCAGCTACTTCGGCATGCGCAGCGTCGGCGTGGCCGAGGTCGAGGGCGTGAAGCGACTGACGCTCAACGGCGAGCCGCTGTTCATGTTCGGCCCGCTCGACCAGGGGTTCTGGCCCGACGCCGGGTACACCGCCCCGACCGACGCCGCCCTTCGCTACGACCTAGAGGTCACGAAGCAGCTCGGGTTCAACATGACCCGCAAGCACATCAAGGTCGAGCCCGCGCGCTGGTACTTCCACGCCGACCAGCTCGGCGTGCTCGTCTGGCAGGACATGCCCTCGATCAATTCCTACGACGCCAACAAGGTGCCCGGCGGCGTGCCGGAGATCGACGCCGAAGCGTTCGAAACCGAGCTGCGGGCGATGATTGACCACCTCGAAAACCACCCGAGCATCGCGATGTGGGTGATTTTCAACGAAAACCAGGGCGAGCACCGGACCGAGGCGCTTGCGGAGCTCGTGCGCGAACTCGACCCGACGCGCCTCGTCAACGCCGGCAGCGGCGGACGTGTGGATCACGCCGGCGGCGACGTTCACGACGAGCACCCGTATCCGGCGCCGCGACTGTTCGAGCACGATGGCTCGCGCGTCTTCGTGCTGGGCGAATACGGCGGCATCGGGTTGCCGTTCGGCGACAATAACCCGTGGCAGGCTGGCGCCTGGGGCTACACGACCGTCGCCGACGGCGAGTCGCTCGAGGATCGCTACGCCGAATACGGCGAAATCATTCGCAGTTTCAAGGAGGAGCACGCCCTCGGCGCGGCCGTCTACACGCAGATCACCGACGTCGAGATCGAGATCAACGGCCTGCTGACGTACGACCGCCAGCTTAAGGTCGACCCGGCGTGGATCGCCAAGGCCACGAACTTCCAGTGGTCCGGCCCCTATTACACCGACGCCGTCGCGACCAGT
This sequence comes from Tepidisphaeraceae bacterium, assembly GCA_965214125.1. Taxonomy (GTDB): domain Bacteria; phylum Planctomycetota; class Phycisphaerae; order Tepidisphaerales; family Tepidisphaeraceae; genus CBDCBA01. The sequence goes on along the minus strand of CBDCBA010000020.1, from coordinate 49,323 downwards.
CAGGAGCGCGGCCAAACGTGGAAGTACACGTTCGACAAGCCCGCAGACAACTGGACCACGCGCGACTTCGACGACGCCGACTGGCAAAGCGGACTGGCGCCGTTCGGCGACGAGGGCGCCAAGCGGCACCTTCCCGTCCGAACCGAGTGGACCGGCGACCACATCTGGCTCCGCCGTGAGTTCAACCTGTACGGCCTGTACGAGCAGGACCTGGACCACCTCGTCGTCACCAGCACTCACGACGACGCGATGAAGGTCTACATCAACGGCGTACTCGCGGTCGACGAGCCCGGTGCCCGGCACACTTACGAGGCTCGGTCCATCCGCCCGGAGGCGCGCGCCGCAATCGAACTCGGCGGAATCAACGTGCTTGCGGTTGTCTGCGAAGAGACCGGCGGCGACCAGCAAATCGACGTCGGCCTCCTCGTTCGCCGGCCCAACCGCGATGAGTAACCCGAGCCCGCCGTGCGGCGGCGTTAGCGCCCGTCGCCTTCGCGTGTGGCGGTGGTAGCCGCGGAGCTTGCTCCGCGCTTCGCATGCCGTGCGGCGCCCGAAGCGCGGAGCAAGCTCCGCGGCTACCCTAAAGACGCTACAGAGGAAGGCGACAGGCGTTAGCGCAGGCTGCGCTTCCATTCATCGCCGAGCGTTTCGACGGGCTTGCCGGTGAAATCGATCCAAAGCTGCTCGCTGTACTCGCCGGCGCGGCAGGCGGCGTTGAGCTTGACAACGAGGTCCGGCTCGTAGGTCGAGCGGGCCCACTCCAGGAACTGCGCCGACGTGCGGTAGGCCGCGTCGTAGCGAGCACGGTTCGGGTCCGATTGCGGCCGGGCCTCCGGCGGCTCGAAGTGGTAGAACCGGACCCAGTCGGCGATCCCTTCGACCAGCCAGCCGGGGGCGCCCGCCGGGTACTTCTGCACGACGTGCGCGAGCTCGTGGACAATCGCGCCGATGTCTTCGGGCCGCTCGCGGAACCAGGTGGCGGCGCAGTACACCTCGCCGCCGGAGGCGTAGGCGACGCCGTCCATGTCGTCGATGAAGTGAATCGTCACGGACTCCGGCGACTCATATCCGTCGCCCGGCAGCATTGCCTCGATCTTCGGGAACCACTGCTCCGCGAGCGCCTGCACGCGCTCGCCGTACGCCGCCATCGAGGGCGCGCGGTCGACGTTGATGTGGATCATCGTCGCCGCGTCCGCCGGCTGCGATGTTGGCGCGGGTTCGGGGCGGTCCGACTGCGCGAACGTGGGCGCGGCAATGGCGATGGTGGCGGCAGCCAGTGCCGCGAGGGTTTGGATCGGGTGCATCGTGGGCGAGGGTGAAGGCAAAACTGCAAGGCGGGAGCCACCGGTCGGGTGACTCCCGCCGCAGAGGAGGTGCAGGCTGGGAACCGTTGCGAGGTCAACGCGCGAAGCGGTGATGGGCACAACGGCGTTCCGTCAGGAAGCGCTGTCGCCCTGGGCGTAGGGCGGCGGCGTGTTCGGATCGGGGGACGGGGCCTCATCCTTATCGTCGTTGCATCCCGAAGCGACGATCGACCCGAACGCGACGAGGCCGCAGGCCAAGAGGCCGAGGCGGCGGAGGACGGTTGCGCCAGTGGTTCGCATGGGTCTCCGAACAGGGTGAGCAGCGAATCTCCGAACGCTCATTAGATTAACCATTTCTCGCCAGATGTCTAACCTGATTCTGGCCGATGTTGACTTGGTGGTCACGCCCGCTTTGCCGTGCGTTGAACTGCGGCTTGGAGCAGGATGAACGCCAGCAGCAGCCCGCCGATGACGATGCGCTGGGTGTAGGAGTCGAGCGACCCTTCGAAGCTGAGGATCGTCTGGATGACGCCCAGGATCAGGACGCCCACGAGCGTGCCCGCCAGGTAGCCGCTGCCGCCGGTCAAGAGCGTGCCGCCGATCACGACGGCGGCGATGGCGTCGAGCTCCAGCATCTCCCCGCGCGATGCGAGCCCGCTGGGCGTGTAGAAGGTGCTCACCACGCCGCCGAGGGCCGCGCAGAAGCCGCTCACGCCATAGACGCTAACCTTGGTGCGTCCCACCGGCACGCCCAGGAACATCGCGCTCTGCTCGTTGCCGCCGATCGCGTAGACGGCGCGACCGAAGCGGGTCTGGTGGGCAATCCACATGCCGCCCGCCAGCACGATCAGGAACAGGATCGACGGGACCGGGAAGATGTCGAAGCTGAAGTCGCCGATCGCGTCGTACAGCGGATGGTCGATGCCGATCGACTCGCGCGAGACCAGCAACGCCGCCCCGCGCAACAGGAACAGCCCCGCGAGCGTGACCAGGAACGGTGGCAGCGCGAACTGCTGCACGAGCAGGCCCTGCCCGAGCCCGAAGAGCGTGCCGCCGACGAGCACGATCGGGATCGCCAGCAGCGGGTGCAAACCGCTGCGCTGGATGAGGACCGCCAGCACGATCGTGACGAGGCCGATCATCGCGCCGACGGAGAGGTCGATGCCGCCCGAGAGGATGACGAAGGTCATCCCCACCGCCACCAGGCCGAGCATGGCGTTGTCTTGCAGCAGGTTCAGCAGCACGCGCGTCGACAGGAAGTTGTCGTAGCGCAGCGCCGCCGCGGCGTAGAGGGCGACGAACACGCCGAGCGTCGCGAGGATCGGCACGAACTGCGCGTCGAGCAGCCCGCGGTGCCACGGGCGCGGCTCGGGCGGGGGAAGCGTCTCGTTGCTCATCTCGCCCTCCGCAGGCGAAGGCGGCGGCGAAAGTCCGGCGACTGCAACAGGCAGACGCCCAGCACGACGAGGGCCTTGACCACCAAGGCGTACTCCTTCTGGATGTCGCGGGCGAGGATGGTGGTGTCGAGCGTCTGGATCAGCACGGCTCCCAGCAGCGAGCCCAGCAGCGTGAACCGCCCGCCGGTGAGGGCCGTCCCGCCGACGACAACGGCCAAGATCGCGTCGAGCTCCAGGTAGAGGCCCGCGTTGAGCGAGTCGGCCTCGCGCAAGTCCGCCGTCACGACGAGGCCTGCCAGGGCAGCGGTCAGCCCGCTGACGGCGTACGCGACGATCAGCACCCACCGCACCTGCACGCCCGCGTAGCGGCTGGCAAGAGGGTTGTTGCCGACGCTCTCGAAAAAGAGCCCCGCGGCCGTCAGCCGAACCGCGGCGATTGCGAGGAGGTAAGCGACTGCGACAAGCGCGATTGTAAACGGCAGCGGGCCGAGGTGGCCGGCGCCGAGGAAGTGGAACGCCGCCTGCTGTTGCGCGTCGACGGGGATTTTCTGGCCGACCATCTGCGCCACGCCGCGGCCGGCGACCATCACGATGAGCGTCGCGATGATCGGCTGCACGCGGACGCCGGCCACGAGCAGGCCGCTCAGCAGCCCGCACGCCACGCCCGCCCCCAGCGCCGCCGGCACGGCGATCGCGACGGACCATCCATCCCGCAGCAGGACGGCCGCGACCGCGCCCGCGATGGCGAGCACCGCCCCGACGCTCAAATCGATCCCGCCGGTCGCGATCACGAGCGTCATACCGATCGCCACCAGGGCGACGGGCCCGGCATTGTCGAGCACATCGATCGCCGAGCCGTAGACCTTGCCGTCGCGCCAGGTCAGGTCGAAGAAGCCGTCGGTGGAAACGGCGTTGAAGAGCAGCAACGCCGCCAGCGCCAGGGCCGGCCACAGCAGCGCCGCCGCCCCTCCCGGCAGCAACGGCGACCGCGTGCGCAACGGTTGGGACGACGCGGACGTCACGGCGTGGGGGCTGGGGTGGTGGTGGGAGTGGTGGAGGTGGTGGGAGTGGTGGGGTCGCCGGCGATGGCCTGCATGATGGCGTCGGCGTCGATCGCGGTGCCGGCGAGCTCGGCCACGGGGTGGCCGTCGCGCAGCACGACGACGCGGTGGCAGTTGCGCACGGTTTCGTCGATCTCGCTGCTGATGAAGACCACGCCCATGCCCTCGGCGGTCAGGCGGGCCACGAGCTTTTCGATCTCCGCCTTGGCCCCCACGTCGATGCCGCGGGTGGGCTCGTCGACGATAAAGACCTTCGGCTCGCTCGCGAGCCACCGCGCGAGAATCGCCTTCTGCTGGTTGCCGCCCGAGAGTTGGCCGATCGGCTTCTCCGCGTCGGGCGTGCGAATGTTCATGGCCGCGATGTACTCGCTGGCCAAGGCCCCTTGCCGGCGGCGAGAGAGTTTCCGCAGCCAGCCGCGCCGCGCCTGAAGCGAGAGGACGATGTTCTGCCTTACCGACAGGTCCGGCAAGATCGCCTCGGTCTTGCGCTCCTCGGGCGCGAACGCCAGCCCGAGCCGCATCGCCTCGCGCGGCGACGCGGGCGCCGTGGTCGAGGGCGCGGCGCCCTTGATGGCAATGGTGCCGGCGTCGCGTCGATCGATGCCGAAGAGGAGCTTGGCGGTCTCGGTGCGCCCCGATCCGAGCAGGCCGGCCAGGCCGACGACCTCGCCCGCGCGCACGGTCAAGTCCACGCCCGCCACCGCCCGCCCGCGCGACAGGCCCTTCGCTTCGAGCAACACCCCCTGCGAGACATTGGTTTCCGCGGCGCCGTGCCGGGCCGAAAGCTCCCGCACCGCGTCCAGATCCTTGCCGATCATCTTCGCCACGAGCTCCAGGCGTGACAGGTCGGCGGCCGGGTACTCGCCCACGAGCCCGCCGTTGCGCAGCACGGTGATGCGGTCGCAAACGGCGTACACCTGATCGAGAAAATGCGTGACGAAGACGAGGCCCAGCCCGTCGTCGCGGAGGCGGCGCATGACGGTGAAGAGGCGTTCGATTTCGCCCCCGCTCAGGCTGCTCGTCGGCTCGTCGAGGATCAGCACCTTCGCGTCCACGTCGGCCGCGCGGGCGATGGCGACGAGTTGCTGAATCGCAATCGGGTAGCTGCCGACAGGTCGGGCGACGTCGATGTTGACGTCCAGCCGCTTCAGCGCCGCCCGCGCCCCGCGCTTGGCAACCGACCACCGCACCTTGCCGAACCGCCCCCCGCGCATCGGCTCGCGGCCGAGGTACATGTTCTCCGCGACGCTCAGGTACCCGACGAGGTTGACCTCCTGGTAGACCGTGCTGATGCCGAGCGCCTGCGCTTCGTTCGGCGAGCGCGGGTGGATCGGCTGTCCATCCAGCAGGGCGGTGCCCGCGTCGCGGCCGTAGACGCCGGTGAGCACCTTGATGAGCGTGCTCTTGCCGGCGCCGTTCTCGCCCATGAGGGCGTGGATCTCGCCGCGGCGCAGGGTGAAGTCCACCTCGTGCAGCGCGCGCACGCCAGGGAACGTCTTGCCGAGTCCGCGGATGGAGAGGAGCGCGTCGTCCAAAGGAACAGGCGTCGTGAAGTCCGGATGGTGGGCTGCAACCACCCTACGAGTTCTCGAACGGCTCCTAATACTCGCGGCTGGCGAGCACGTCGTCGGTCACGTCGGAGCGGTCGAAGAGGCGGTCCTCGACGATCGTTTTCTTCTCGAGCGTGCCGCCGCCGGCGAGGGTTTCCAGGGCGTCGAAGGCGGCCGGGCCAAGCAGCGGGTTGCACTCGACGCTGGCATTGAGCGTGCCGGCCCGCATCGCCTCGAACGCGGCGCGAACGCCGTCGATGCTGATGAGGAGAATGTCCTCGCCCGGTTTCAGGCCCGCCTCCTCGATCGCCTGGATCGCCCCAAGGGCCATGTCGTCGTTGTGGGCGTAGACGACGTCGATGTTGTCGCGGTCGCTCTTGAGGAAGGCCTCCATGACCTCCTTGCCGCCGGCGCGGGTGAAGTCGCCGGTCTGGCTGCGCGTGATCTCCAGGCCATCGTGCCGGTCGATCACCTCGGCGAAGCCCGCCTTGCGATCATTCGCCGGCGCGCTGCCGGGCGTTCCCTCGAGCTCGACGATGGTGCCGCTGCCGCCGGTCTTGTCGACCACCCACTGGGCGGCCATGCGGCCCTCCTCCACGAAGTCGCTGGCGATGAGCGTCGCGTACAGCGACTCGTCGGCCTCCACGCCGCGGTCCACGAGGATCACCGGGATCCGGGCCCGCTGTGCCTCCTTCAGCACCTGGTCCCAGCCCGTCTCGACGATCGGCGCGAGGATGATCGCGTCCACGCCCTGGGCGATGAACGAGCGGACCGCCTTGATCTGGTTCTCCTGCTTGCCCTGGGCGTCGTTGAACTTCAGGTCGACCCCGCGCTTCTCCGCCTCGCCGCGAATGCTGGCGGTCTCCGCCGCACGCCACGAACTCTCCTCGCCCGCCTGGGAGAAGCCGACGGTTTGGAACCCGCCCGCCGAAGCGTCGCCGCCCGCGCCGCCGCCGTCGTCGCCGGAGTCACACCCAGCCGCGCCGAAAAACGCCGCCGAAGCGACTAGGAAACACGTCAGAACCCAGCGGGCCCAAGCGATGTGCGATAGGCGGTTCGGCAGTGGAAGTGATGTCGTAGTCATTCGATCTCCTCAGAAATGTTGGTCTTGGGTCCGAGCGTCCAGTACATCCGCGCCACCGACGCGGCGGCAAGCAACGTTTTGACGGGGCGCCGCCGCGCGACGGGGAGTTCCCGGTCTGCCGTCGCACGCTCCTCGGCCGAAAAGCCCTCGCGCGGTCGCGTCGCGTCGAACGAGCCCGCAAACAGTGCATCGAAGCGATTGCGGCGCACTTCGTCGATCACCCAGAGCCGCATGTTGCGAAAGTAGAGGCCATCATCCGGATCGCGAAGGTGCGTGAACAGGTACCGGGCGTTGCGCTCGGCCTCGTCGCGGAGGCGGTCGTCCTCCAGCACTTCGGCGGCCTTTGCGAGCGCTTCGATCAAGTGGGTGGCAAAGTAGGTTGTGTCATCGAAAAAGCGAAGCGCCGGATCGTCGACGATCCCCTCGTACATCTCCCCCTCGCGATCGATGGCCGCGTGGGCGGATCGGCGGACGCGATCGAGCAACACCGCGTCGCCCGTTTGCTCGTAAAGCATCGCGTTGGCGAGGATGACCAGCCCGGTGTTGTAGCTCCACTTGAATCGCTCGAGACGCCAGGCATCCGCCGGGGTGCGGCCGGGGCGGAGCCCGTCCATCACAAGGCCGTCGGCATCGACGCAGTGTCGCTCGATCCAGTCGAGCCAGACACGCGCCCGCCGAAGGTTCGCCTCCCGCTGATAGCCGAGGTTCGCCAGCGCGATTGCGGCGGCGGCGGAGCTCGACGCGCTGATGCTCGCCCGCTGCTTGGCCTGGCGGTTGTTCGTGGCGTCGAATCCCCATCGCATGCCGAGCGGCCCGTCGTCGTCACACCACTCGCCGACCAGGTAACGCTCCATCACGTCGTGCCCGCGGTCGGCGAAGCGGCGATCTCCCGTGGCGACCGTCGCCTCGCACAGCCCCAGGATCAGCCAGGCGTTGTCGTCGCTGTAGCTGTCGACGTTGCCCGGAAAGTGCTCCCAGGCGTTGTAGCAGCCGCGTGTGGGGTCGTAGTAACGCTCCAGCGAGGCGAAGGCTTGGGCGAGATCGTCGCCGAAGGTGTCGGGGTCGCTCGCGGTCGCCGCGGCGAGCATGCGGAAGGCCTCCGTCCAGGCCCAGAGCGTGTGCCCGATGAAGGCTCGGCCGTGCGCGTTGGTTCCCCGCACGGTGCCCTCGGAATCGACCCGGGCGACGTAGCGATGAAGGGTGTCCTCCCAGAACGTGTCCTGGACGTGTTCGGTCAGACGGTGAGCCTCGTCGGCCCAGCCGGCGGGCGGCGTCGACAGCGGCACGCGGTCATCGCCCGGCGTCCCGGCGGCGACGAGCGCGGGAAGCGCGGCCAGCAGCGCCAGGCCAACCCGGTGCGGCACGGGTCGTTGCAAATTGGGGGCGCGGGCCGACACGCCGCGACTGTACCTTCCATGCCGCGGTATCGCCAACGGGCGGCCTGCACTTTTCGCTCAAGATGACTAAGCCTTTCGCGGCGGGGCGCGCGGGCGGGGTCCTGTCCCCGTTTGTGCTATGCTTGCTCTGTGACTGTCGCCGCCACCCAGCCACTGCACACGCAGATTCGCAACGGCGTGCTGCGCCGCATCGAGGAAGGAACGCTGCGTCCCGGCGACCGCCTGCCGAGCGAGTCGGAGATCATGCGCCAGTACAACGTGTCGCGCGGCACGGTCACGCGGGCGATGCGCGATCTGGAGGTCACGGGCGTCCTGCACCGCCGGCGGGGCTCAGGCACCTACGTGCGCGAGACGGCGGGCGCGAACGGGCGGGGATCGCCGCAGATGTCGATTGCGATGTTCACGCCCTGGGCCGGCCCCGAGCAGGCGGTGGGGGCGTTCCACGTCCAGTTGCACCACGGCATCAGCCGCGTCTGCACGCACCATCACGCCGAGTTGTCGCTCCAGGTGCTGTCGCCCGCGGGTGGGACTACGCAGCGCGAGCAGGTGCTCAGCGCGGCCCGGTCGCTCGCGGCGCGCAAACCAAAGGTTGTTCTCTACTGCGGGCTGGAGTTGCCGCACGAGGAGATGTCGCTTAACGACGAAGTGCTGGCTGTCCTGCAAAAGGCTGGCATCGCGATCGTGGTGATCGACCGCGACACGGTCGCTTACCCGCGGCGTAGCCAGCACACGTGGGTCAGCTACGACAACCGTCGCGGTGGAACGCTGCTGGTCGAACACATGGTCGAGCAGGGATACAAGCGGATCGCGTTCGTCTCGATCGAGCAGGATTCCACGGCCGTCTTCGAACGCCTGGCGGGCTACTACGACGGCCTGCGGCTGGCGGGTATCCGACAGGATTCCGGCCTCGTCTTCGAGACGGCTACGTTCCCGGACGAGGAACTGTGCGATCGCCTGCTCAAATCCAAGCCCGACGCGGTGATCTGCAAGGACACGACGTGCGCGGCGAAGCTGGGCTTCATCCTCAGCAAGCGCGGCTACAAGATTGGCGACGAGATCGGGTTGGCCGGGTTCGACGACGACCCGATTGCCTCGATGTTGCCGGTGCCGCTGACGGTGGTCCGCCAGCCGGTCGAGCCCTTCGCCGCGGCGGTCTACCAGGTGGCGTCCACGCTGGCGGAGGGGTCCAACGACTGCGACCCGCTTCCTACCGGCAGCCGCGTGGTGATCCCGGTGGAACTGGTCGCCCGCCGCTCCACCTCGCGTTCATAGAACGGCTCCACGACTCTCGCCCGCCCCAAACCGCGTTGCGTTGCAACGCGGTTTGGGAACGAAAAGCCGTCAAGTCACCGTTCCCGGACGCGCGGCGGCTTCATCCCTTGAGCCCGGTGAGCGTCGCCCCCTGAATGAAGTAGCGTTGGCAGACGAAGAAGACGGCGATGACCGGCAACGTCATCAGGGTGCTGGCGGCCATCAGCATGCCGAACTCGCTGCCGTACTGGCTGCGGAACTTGAAGAGGCCCAGCGACAGCGGGTAAAGCCGCTCGTCGCTCAGGTAGATCAGCGGGCCCATGAACTCGTTCCACGTCGCCATGAACGTGAAGATGGCCACCGTTGCCAGGGCGGGCTTCATCAGGGGCATTACGATGCGGCCGTAGATGCCGAACCACGAGCAGCCGTCGATGCGGGCGGCCTCCTCGAGCTCACGCGGGATGCCGAGCATGAACTGACGCAACAGGAAGATGTAGAACGGCGTTCCCGCGAAGGCGGGCACCCACAGGGGCAGCAGCGTGTTGTACCAGCCGAGCCCGCGGAAGATGAGGAACGTCGGGATCATCGTCACGAACGCCGGCAGCATCATCGTCGCTAGCAGCAGCACGAAGACCCCGTCGCGCCCCGGCCAGCGCAGGCGGCTGAACGCGAACGCCGCCATCGAGCAGGCGAAGAGTTGGCCGATCACGTTGAGCACCACCAGCCACAGGCTGTTGAATAAATAGCGGCCCCAGTACGGGTCGCTGTACCACGCCTGCCGGTAGGTGTCGGTGTACTTCGCCCACGTCGCGGCGATCGGTCCGGTCTTGTGCAGCGTGAGCGTCAGCCGAGTGCCCGGCTCCGCCGCCGCGCCCTCGGCGTCGGCCGGAAGGACCCCGAGCTGCCGCTCGTCGCGCCCAACCGGCGCGTCCTCGATCGCCTGCTGTGTCTGGGGTCGAAACGCGACCTCGCGCCAGCGAAAGTCGCCCAGGTGCAGCGCATCGTCAGACGCAAAGCGTTCGCCCGCGTGCTCGATCGCAACGTCGTAGCCGTGCCACGTGCGGTCCTGGCGCATCCGAAGGGCGTAGACGGCCGGCGGCTCGTTCGCGAGGGTGTCGGCGAGCCAGGCGGGGTCGATGTCGATCGTCACGCCGATGCTCTCCCGGTCGGCCAGGTCGTAGCGGACGAGCGTGCCGTCGGGCGTTTCGACCAGCTCGACCCCCGTCGTGGCGGCCAGCCGAAGCTGCTCCGGGGGGACGGCAAAGCTCTCGCCGTCGCGGTCGCGCACGTCCACCCCGCCGATGACGAACGAGCGGTAGACGCGATCCCACAGCGTGCGAACCTGATCCTTCGCGACGCGCACGGTGGGCGAGTCAGGGCCGTCAGTCGGCGCGTCGGCGAGGAGTTCGGCGAGCAGCGCGTTGCGCACCGACGTCTCGCCGAGCGCGTCGAGCTGGCCGGTCGGCAGGAAGACCTTGGCGTCCTGCCAGATTGCCTGGGCCGCCTCGTCGCCGACGTCGTGCGCGACCGCGGGTGAGACGACGTAGGGCGAGCGGTCACGCGGGTGCGCCGCGGCCGGCACCCACTGCGGTGGCGAAACGAATGTCTCCTCCGGATACTTGAAGCTCGTGCCGACGAGCCAGACGAACGGCAGCGCGAACAGCACCGCCCCGGCAATCAACGCGCCGTGCAGCGACAGCCGCGACGCCCACTCCCACGGCAGCGCGAGGGCGATCACCGCCGAGAGCGCGAGCACCGCGCCGACCGCGTAGATCAGCCCGGCCGTCGAAGACGGCAGTCCGCCGACGAAGACCATCGTCAGCAGGATGCCCAGCAGCGCCAGCTCGGCGAAGAGGATCGGGGTCAGCAGCAGTCGCTTCAATGCAAAACTCCGGGAAAAAGGACGCTTAGGCGCCGTAGTGGACCCACTTCTTGCTCGACCACATCTCTATCGCCGTCAGGGCGAGGATGATGAGCAGGAGCACCCACGCCATCGCGCTGGCGTAGCCCATCTCGAAGTAGCGAAAGGCGTTGTTGAAGAGGTAGTAGGCGTAGAACATCGTCGAGTCGGCCGGCCCGCCCTGGGTCATGATGAACGCCTGGGCGAAGATCTGCATCGTCGCGATCGTGCCGATGATCAGGTTGAAGCTGATGTACGGGCTCAGCATCGGCAGCGTGACGTGGCGGAACCGCCCCCACGCGCCGGCGCCGTCGATCGTCGCCGCCTCGTACAGATGGCCGGGAATCCCCTTGAGTCCGGCGAGCCAGATAATCATCCCCGCCCCGGCCCCCCACAAGCCCATCAGCAGGATGGCCGCTTTCGAGCCGAAGAGCAGGCTCGGGCTGTTGAGCCACAGCGGCGGGCGGTCGATGCCCACGGTCATCAGGAGCGCGTTCACCAGGCCGTTCTGCGGGTTGAGCACCCAGATCCACAGGATCGCGCTCGCCACCACCGGCACGATGGCCGGCAGGTAGAAGAGCGTGCGGTAGACCTTCATCCCGCGCACCTCCGTGTTCAGCAGCATCGCGATGCCCAGCCCCACGGCCATGCCCAGCGGCACGCCGATGAGCATGTACGCCGTGTTGCCGAGCGACAGCCAGAACATGCGATCCTCGAAGAGCAGGCGGCGAAAGTTGTCGAAGCCGCGCCACTCGGCCGGGTCGAGCACCGTGTAGCGGCAGAAGGCGAAGATCAGCGACGCCAGAATCGGCCCGGCGAGCAGGACCACGAAGCCGATCGCCCACGGCGACAGGAACAGCGCCGCCGCCCACATCTCGCCCGCCTCGTGCTTGGCGAAGGCGCCCCGTCGCTTGGCGACCATGCCGATCGCGAGCAAAATGACCGCGATGGCGATGCCAAGGGTCGGCACGACAATCGACCACCGCACCGGCGCCGGCTCGGCGTCCCCGCCGGCGGCGGCGAGCTGCTCGTCGAGCGTCTTCTGCACGCGGGCGGCGGCGGCTTGCAGGATCAGCGCCGGGTCACCGTCGCCGCGCGTGGCCGTCTCCGTCGCGCGGGCGTGCTCGTCCCACAGCAACTGCCCGACCGGCGTAACCGGGCGATATCGCGAGACGGGCAGCAAGTCGTAAAACGTCTGCAACGCCGTCGCGATGCGCGGCGGCACGTTCGGGTCGCTCGCGATGCGCTCGGCCAGCACGCGCTCGTTCACCGCCGGCTGGGCCGTCATCGGCGGGATGAACGCCCGCCCCTTGCTCGCGGCGTAGCGGGCGTTGACGCTGTGGCTCACGTCCCAGCCGGCGTCGCTGACAAGGTAGCGGATCAGCTCGAACGCCTTCTCCGGGTGCTTGGCCGTCCGCGGGATGACGTAGCTGAAGCCGCCCGACCACGTGGTGGTGGCCATCCCCTCGGGTGCCGGTGGCGGCGCGACGCCGAAGCGCAGCGTCGGGTAGTATTCGGCTAGCAGGGCGAGCGACCAGTCCCCGTCGATCTTCATCGAGACGCGGCCCGTGCCGAAGGGGTCGAACTCGTTGCCCGTCGACCCGGTGAGGAAGGCGTCGGCCTCGCCCACGCCGCCGATGATGTCGTACAGCTCCGTCATGTACGCCAGCGCCTCGGCGATCTCCGGGCTGCCCAGCAGCACGGTGCGGCCGTCCTCGCTCATAAAGCTGCCGTCGTTGAGGAAGCCGTAGATGTAGAGCCAGGAGTTCCCGTAGCTGGGCGCAAAGCCGAGGCGTTCGATGCGGCCGCGATTATCGCGGATCGTCAGGCGCCGGGTGTACTCGCGCAGCTCGGCCCAGTTCTTCGGCGGGACGGCGTTGCCGTCGGCGTCGACGTAGCCGGCGGCGCGGAGGTGGTCTTCGTTGTAGTAGAGCGCCCGCGTGTCGATCGAGTAGGGCACACCGAAGCTGCGGCCCTCGTAGACGGCCTCCTTCCAGGCGGTGTCGTAGAAGTTGTCCGGCACGATCGGCGCGGGCTGGCCGTCCTGCTGGCTTGCAGCGATCAGGTCGTCCAGCGGCAGGAACGCGCCGCGGGCGGCCCACTCGCCGACGGTGAAGCGGTCCTGCATGATGACGTCCGGCGGGCTGCCCCCGACGACGGCCGTCATCAGTTTCTGCGCGTCCTCGCCGCCGCTGCTGGCGTAGACGGTCTCGATGACGCGCCAGCCGGGATGGTCGCGTTCGAAGCGACGCAGCGCCGCCCGCAGGCCGGGATCTTCCTTTTCCGTCCAGATGCGCAATTCGCCCCCGTCGGCCGCAAGCAGCGGCGGGGCAATGCCGAGCAGCACCAGCCACGCCAACAGGAGCGACCACCAAACCGGACGTTGCACCCATGTCTTCGCCGACGCCATAGACCTCCACTGTGAACATTTCACGCCGCGCCTTCAACCTCGCGGCGGAGCGGGACCGTCGCGCGCGTCGAGTGGCGTCGTTCAGACGTGCAAGGTAGCGGCGTGGGTTTAGTTCTCGACGCCGAGCCGCGGGAAATAGCTGACGCGGATTCGCGTGGCGCCGAACGGCACGAGGTCGATTATCTGTAACGGCGTGTCGGCTTGAACCGGGCTCTGCGGCGGCTCTGCGGCGTCCTCGGAGGGGCCGCCGCGGGTGCTGAAACCCACGTAGTAGCCGCGAAAGCCGTCCAACTCCGGCTTCGCGTCGGAGCCGCGGAACATCACGCCCGCGTCGCCGCCGGCGTCGATCTCGACGGTGAACTCGAGCGTGAAGTCGCCCAAATCCCCGCCCGCTTCGTAAACCGCTTTCGCATCCCGCGCGGGCGTCGCGATGAACTGGCCTTCCTCGACCGTCCAGTCGCCGCCGAAGGTCTTCCACCCTTCGGCGCCGTCCGAAAAGTCTGCCACGAGCGTCCCGTTCAGCCGGACATCGTCGAATCGCGCCGTCGTCTCGTACGCCCGCAATCCAATCCAGCCACGCGGGAAGTCCGGCTCGTGCAGGCGTTCAAGCACCGGCGTTGCCATGTCATTCACGAACACGCGCAGCCGGTTGCCTTCAACCTCGACGCGCACCGCGTGCGGCTCGTTCGCCGGCAGCGGAACTTGCTTCGAATCGCCCGGTTTCCAGCCGTTGTCCATCAGCCCGAACGCGGCCGTGCCCATCTGCGGGCGAAGCCCCCACTCGTCCAGCCGCTTCGCCGGAACGCTCAACACGACGGCCGGATGCTCCGTCGACCATGGCACCTCCGGCACGGCGTGCTCTTCCACGACGATCTCGCTTACGTCAGGCAGAATCGCGTAGTTCCACGGCTGTGTCGGGCGAATCTCGTATTCGTCGAAGTCGCCGAGGTAGTCGTTGAACCGGGTCGCCTCCGACTCCATCTTCAACGCGAACGCGAGCGGCCCGCGCTCCAGGCCGATTGAATCGTTGATCCACGACGACTGCCGCAGCGTCATCGGGAACGACAGCTCGACCCGATCCCCCGCCTGCCACTCGCGCTCGATGCGATGGAACGTGCCGGCCTTCACTTCGTCCACGGGCTCGCCGTTGACCGTAATGCTCGCGTCGTCGGCCCAGCCGGGCACGCGCAGCACGAGCGGGAATGTTGCCGCCCGTTCGGGCTGAACGCTCAGCGAGACGGTCTGTTTGAACGGGTAATCGGTTGTCTGCTCAATCGTGATCGGCACGCCGCCGGCGACGGTGGTGCGGACGACATTCGGGCCGTACGCGAGGATGGCAAGGCCCTCGTCGTTGGTCGCGGCCCACATGTTCTGGACGAAGCCAGGCCAGCCGATGTGCCAGTTGTAGCAGCAGCACGGAAAGCCGCTGTGCGGGCCGGGCATGTTCACATTGGCGTAGTCCTGCTCGAACCCGTGCTGCCCGTGGGTGGCGGCAATCTGGTTGGGAAACTGGTAGTAGGTGATGCCCGTCATCCGCGCCGTCGTGTGCGCCGGCAGCGAGTTGTAAGCGACTTTCTCCATCTCGTCGCCGCGCACCGCGTCGCCGAGGGCGCGGATGGCCACGCCGTTGGAGAGGATCCGCTCGACGTCGGCGCACAGTTCGACGCCGTCCGTGCTGCTCAGGCCCGACAGCATCTCGGTGCCGCTGATCTGCCCGTCGATGCGGCCGTACTGGCGCTGGAGATTCGCCACGCCCGCGTCGAACGCCGCCCGGTCCTTCGCGTCGCCGGTCAGCGTCCACGCGACCGGCGGGAACTTGAACGCCTGGCTGACGTTGACGATGTGGTGCGGGTGAAACTCCTCGAATCGACCGTAAAACTGGTTCTCCGTGTAAATCTCGCTCCACGGGTACGCCTGCTCACGAAGCAGCTTGGCCAGGTCCAGCAGGAACCGGTCGCCAGTGCGGTTGTACGTCCAGAGCACCACGTCGAGGTTGTCGCCCGCCCGCGCCCGGCCCCAGTCGCGCAGCGGGCGATCGGGTAGCGCTTCAAGCTGGTGGCGGAAGTAGCGGGTCAGGAAGGGCAGTACCCGCTCGTCGCCGGTCGCCTCGTAATGGTCGCGCAGGTACCAGGCCACGACCATGCGCGGCCACCAGTCGTCATTCTGCGTGGGGCCGAAGAAGCCGTCTGGCCGCTGGCTTTGCAGGGTCCAGTCGATCCACTTTTGCGCCCGCTCCTTGAGTTCCTCGTCATCGAGCGTGTGCGCGAGGGCGATCAGCCCGCGGACGTAATAGGGGCCGCGTTCCCAGTTCTCACCGTCGCCGCCCAGCCAGGCGGAGTCGGGCGTGAGGGCGTCGTAGATCTGCTCGGCATGACCGGTCAGCCCCTCCTTCTGAAGCCGGAGTTGCCGGTCCAACCACCCGGCCGGGGTCACGCTGCCCAGCGGCAGCCGGGCGAATGCCGATGCTTGCAGCGGCGCACGGTTCTGTCTCGGCTGATCGTGACGCATTGGAGCTTTCTCAGCCGGTGCGGCGGGGACAGTGGCGACGATCACGAGGGCCATGGCGACGGCCAGCGCAGGTCGAAGGCGTTGCGGAAAAATCTTTGGCAAGAACATCGTTGGCGTGAAGAAGTTGAACGAAAAGCGGGGGCCACGCTGAGGAAGCCCCCGCCGTCTCGAGGAGATACTGAAGTGGCCCGGCAGGTTCGGGCGGCACGTGGAAGCGCGATGGCCGCTATTCCTCCGGCGCATCCTTCGGCGGCCTGGCGTACGGCGGCGGCTCCTGCGGGTCCGCCCGCTCGGGCTGCTCGATCGCCGGCTCATCGCAGGCGATCGGACCCGCCGCGCCGGCGGCGACGAGAAGAAAGAGCACGGCGACGGCCGAGGATTTGACGGCGGGCAGGTAACGCTTGAACATGTCGGTTCGGGATCGAACGGGCGGGCGGATGAGGAAGGGCGGCAACTACTTGACGTTCGAGTTGCCGTCGTCTGCGTCGCTGTACGGGTTGTCGTACGTGTCGATGCGCGAGCCCTCATCGAAGTTCTGCCGCCAGAGCGTTCGGATGCCAACGGCGGGCGTCCGGCTGCCGGCCACGCCGGTGTTGAACTTCACCGGCTCGCCGAGCGGCGTGAACGTCTCCACCCAAGTGACGCTCTCGGCGTGGCCATCGACGAACGCGGCGTTCAGCGTGAAGACCGGCTCGGCGTTGTCACCGCTTCCGCGGACCACGTTGCCTTGCGCGGTGTGGCGGTACGGGGCGGCGTTCTTCGCCCACTCGGGCTTGGCACCGATGACCTCCGTGCTGCCGTCCGCAACGGTCTGGCCGTGATCGGTGGCGAATCCGTGGATGGTGCTTTCATAACCATCGGAGATGAGAATCTTCTTCGTCGCGTCGGCGTACCGCGTGATCTTCACGGCCTCGATAAAGCCTCGGCTGTCGCGGGTCGCGGTCCAGTTGTAGCGGTAGGAGGCGGGGATATTGTCGTCGAGCTTGTTCTCGAGGTTCCAGCCGTCGTTCCACTCGCCGCGGCGCAGGTTGCTGCTGTCGCCGTAGCAGCCGAAGACGTCGTTGGAGCCGTCGAGGTACTTGCTCTTGAGCACGTAGTCCCAACCCCAGAGCGGGTCGCGGAAACCCCAGTCCGGACTACCGGCGAGGTAGGTCTCGTAGCTCGGGAAATCGTTGAACCAGATCTTCGGCAGGTAGTTGTCGTGCTCCTGGACGAAGAAGATCAGGCCCTGCCCAAGCTGGCGCTGGTTGGAGAGGCAGGCAACCGAGCCCGCAGCACGCCGCGCCTGGCTGAGGGTGGGCAGCAGGATGCCGATCAGCAGCGCGATAATGCCGATCACGACGAGCAGCTCGACCAGCGTGAAGGCAGAGCGAGCGGAATTGGTCGCCGAAAAGACTGTTCGTTTCATGTGGGTCCTCCTCAGAATTGAGTGCGCGTAAAGTAACGCGCCGACGGGCATTGTCAACGCGATTTCAGCAAAATCCAAACTGAGATATCTAGCCAACTTCCGCATGCGAAACGACGTCCCAAAGCATCGAACTGCGGGACGTCGTTCCAGATGACACGCGGGATGACACGCGGGCGAGCTAGCCGATCCTTCGGCGTCGCATCAGTACGCCGCCGCCGGCGACGAGCAACAGGCCCGCCGTTGTTGGCTCGGGTACGACGTCGGGTCCATTCGAAAGATTGGTCGCGATCTGCGCCGGGCTCAGCGCCTCATCCCAGATGCGAAACTCGTTCGTCTGCCCGTCAAAGACCGGGTCGTTGAACAGCGGACCACCGATCGTGTTGCGGTTTCCGCTCACCGCGCTGAAGTCGAAGCCGGGCAGTTCGAGCGAGGCAAGCTCCACCGCGTCGGAGTACAGACGGAACGTGCCGCCGTTGTCGCTCACATCGTAGGTGAGCGTGTACAGGAACTCGGTCCCGACCGGGGCAGACACGCCGGGCGGCGCGAAGAGAAACGCTTCGGCATTGTTGGTGGCAGCCGAGTTGAAGGTGGTGACAAGGTTGTTGTCGCCGTTCTGCGGCCGTTGCGGGTTGGCAAGGATCCAGTCTAAGCCGTTGGGCTCAACGTCGTTGGCGATGGCAAACAACGTGTCGAAGCGAGGGTCGGAGTTGTTGACCGTGACGAACTGCTCGATCGAGAAGCTCCCCTGAATGCCGGAGCCGACCGTGTCGGGCAGCGAGAGGAAGGATCCAGCGCCGTCGTCGCGCGTGTTGAGGACGCCGTTGCTGACGGACGCATTGCCGTTCAACACGCCATCCGCGCCGCCAACGCTGTCTGCGGCGGTGCCGTCGTTAAAGCTGTAGCGATGGACGAGGTCGGCGTGGGCAGCACTGCCGAGAGCAAAGGTGCTCGCGATAATCGCGGCCGCAAGGGGTGTGAAGCGTTGGTGCGTGGTCACAGGATCTTCTCCAGGTTCGAGGTCCAATGCGTGAGCGCCAGCGGGGCAAAACCTCGAGGTGAGCTGCCTGCCGCACCGCACGCCAACGGTAACGTACCAGGAGGGAAACGACAAGTCAACTCGAACCAAATGAGCCGTCAAGATGTTGGGAATTGGTCACGCGGTTGATCTATGGTCGTGAGTTTCTTGCCGCCATCAGCCGACGTGAATCGGGAGCGGGCGAGGTTCGTCAGTGGCTGCGGGGCGGCTTAGTGTCGCCCGGCGTGGCGGTCCTGAAGCTGCCGAACCCGCCGCAACGCATCCGCCTCGACGGCGAGGCACTTGGCCCGGAGGCGTTTGATTTTCAGGACGGTTTGCTTTGTGTTCGCTTCGTCAACTCCGCGGTTCCCTCGGTCATCGACATCGAGCGGGCGTTGCCAACGGCTCCGTAAAGCATGCGGCGTCGGCGGTGGCGGGAACGTCCGGCACCGATCATGGCACCGCCGCGCTCGCGGAGGCCGGCGGTAGGTGGTGCTGGGCCAGCAAAGCTTTGAGTCGCCGCGTCGCCTCGCCGCGGTGGCTGATAGCGTGCTTCTCGTCGGGTGAGAGCTCCGCCGTCGCCCGGCCACTGGGCGGGTGGAAAAAGAGCGGGTCGTACCCGAAGCCGTTGTCGCCGCGCGGCGTGTCGAGGATGCGTCCTTCGACGCTCCCCTCGCTCGTAAAGAGCACGCGGCCGTCGGCGTCGGCGAGGGCGAGCACGCAGACGAAGCGGGCCGTGCGGCGGTCGGGCGGCGTGTCGTTCAGCAGGCGAAGGAGCAGGGCGTTGTTGTCCGCGTCGCCGCTGCCGGCGCGGTGCATCTCGGCGAATCGGGCCGAGTGAACACCGGGTCGGCCGCCAAGGGCATCGACGCACAGGCCGCTGTCGTCGGCGAGGGCGAGGCAGCCATACCGCCTGGCGTAGGCGGACGCCTTCAGGCAGGCGTTGTCACGAAAGGTGCGGCCCGTCTCCTCGGGCTCGAAGCCGTCGTCGCCCGGCAGGTCCGCCAGCCCGATTACGCCGAACCCGCCGAGTTGCGTCAGCATCTGCCGGAACTCCGCGACCTTTCCCACGTTCCGCGTCGCAACGATCAGTCGGCGGTCTGACATGGACAGAGGATAGTGCGACGCGCCCGATCGGCCGATCCGACGCCCAGACCTAGAAGAGCGGCGTGTGCATTTCCTGGAGGTCCTTCGCGTTCGGGCCGGTGTTGAAGGTGTCGCTTTCGAGCACGTCGGCCTCGCGGCCGGTGACGGTGGCGATGGGCAGCAGCAGCGGGTCGTCGTTGCCGAGGTTTTGGTAGCCGTCGACGTCGTAGTCGTAGGTGGCCATCGTCTTCTTCAGCGTCGGGTCGACGATCTCGACGCGCGACTCGAGCATCAGCGGCCGCAGGCCGGTTTGGCGGGTGATGTCGTCGGCGATGCGGTTCTTCAGGGCCGTCGGCATGTTGGCGGCGATGACGACGATCGGCCGCGGGTTGTTCGGGTCGACGTTGTCCTCGACCAGCGTCTTGCTCGAGCGCTGCTCCTTGATCGCCTCGCGCGGCCAGGTGCCGACGCAGACGTAACTCTGCTGGCTGTCGTGAAAGTAGTATGCCTCGATGCCGCGCTCGCGGGCCGCCTGCACGCTCTCGACGGCCGCGCGCTTGCGCAGGGCGACGTCGGTGTAGGCGGCGATGGCAACGGTCCAGTAGCCGTCGGCGTTGCGCAGATCCCACTCGGTCGGGGCGGGCGGATCGGGGCGTTCGAGCGTCTGGAAGACCGCCCGCGGGAACGCCTTGATCTTATCGCCGGCCGCGTTGGTGAGCACGAGGCGTTCGACGGCCTTGCGATCGCTCTGCGCGCGGGCAGCCTCGCGACGGTCGACGTCGGTTTCGAAGGTCTTATAGAAGCCGTGATAGAGCACGCTGCGCTTCTCGCCGCTGACCACGTAGAGATCGCGCCCGCCCTTGCCAAGTTCGCCCAGGGCGGCGGCGGTCTGCCCCTTCGTGCGCTCAGCCGCGGCGACGTGATCGACGCCGGTGAAGTCGCGCAGGTAGAGCGTGTAAGCGGCCTCCGTGGGGGCGGAGATGACCAGCGTGTTGCCGTCCTCGGCGTCGGGCCCGCCGACCGTGACCTGCGTCTTTCCGCCGCCCGACGGCGAACCGCCACATCCGGCGAGTGCGACGATGGCCAACAGGAACGTCGGGAGGAGGGCGTGCCGCATCCTCAGTAGTAGGCGCGAAATATCGCCGGGGTTCAAGCGGATCGGAACCTGCGGGCGGTCACTGGCGCTACAGGATCATCACGGCGGCGCTGATGACGCTGGTCCACAGCCCGCCGCCGGCACCCTTGGCGACGCGGACGTAGCTCTTGGTCTCGATGATCTCGCCGCTCATCTTGTACTGCTGCTCGCGCTCGTCCCAGGCCTTGTCGGGGTCGAACGGCACGCCGAGCGTGGTCGCGAGCATGGTGGCGGCAAGGTCTTCGACAAGGTCTTCAGTCTTGTCCTGCGGCATGCCAAAGCCGTGGTGCTCGGCGATGTAGCCGTGCTCGTGGTCGCGCGGGATGGCCAGACCTATGCCGGCGCAGGCGAGGCGGTTTTCCTCGCTCGTGGCGCTTTCGGCGAGGACGACGAAGGTGATCTGCCCCGCCTTGAGCATCGGCAGGCCCTGCTCCTTGTCGATGATCTCGCAGCTCGTCGGGTAGATGCTGCTGACGCGCACAAGGTTTTGCTTCTGGATGCCGGCGTCGCGGAGGGCGAGCTCGAAGCTCATCAGCTTCTCCTTGTGCACGCCGGTGCCTTGGGTGAAGAAGGTCTGCTTGGGCACGTAGTGCGACGCGGTGTCGATCATCGTTGGAGTCGGTGCGAGCGAGGGAAACGCCGACGCGGTCGCCGGGGGAGCGGCAGACAATACGGTGGGCGATGGCCGCGCGGAAGGTTAGATCGTCCCGCGATGATCCGGCGGCAAGAGCATGACGGGAATTTTCGTCTCGCGAAGCAATTCAACCGGCACATTCCCTGCAATCAGGCGGGCGAAGACGTTCTTGCCGGTCAGCCCCAGCAGGATCAGCGTCGCCTTGCGCTCGTTGGCCGTCGAGAGGATCGCCTGCGCGACGTCGTCGCTGAACATCAGCAGCGTCTGCACGGCCACGCCCTTGCCGCGAATCTTGTCGCCAAGCGTTCGGACCGCCTGCTCGCCCTGGTCGCCGCGGTCGTTGCTGGCGGTGGCGGCGGTGGGGCGGGTGACGTGGATCACCAGCACCTCCGCGTCGAGCCGCTTGGCCAGATCGGCTACGGGAACGACCACGCGTTCGCTCGCCTCGGGAGTGCTGACGGCCACCAGAATCCGGCTCATGCCGAATCCAACCGCCGCCGCGGGGCAAAGTCAATGCGGGGCCGACGGATCACCACCCATCGCGGCCAACCTACAGCCCGTCGAGCTCCGGGTGCGTGTCGCCGACGCGCAGGTGGACGAGGCGCTTGTGGATCTTCTCGATCGGGCCACGCTCGTAGACGAAGTCGTCGAGCTTGATGCGCCCGCTCTGGCCGTCGGCGTCGTAGTAGAGGTGGCTGATGCCCTTGCGGTCCCACAGCTCGTCGTCGATCTCCTTGATCGCCGCCGCCGGCACCGGCGGGTGGCCCGGAACGTGCAGCACGTCCTGCTCGTCGAGCCGCACAACGCCCCGGCTGGAGTAGAGCCAGTAGGCCAGCAATGCCAAACCCAGCGGCGGAAGCCCGAAGCCCAGCACGTACTGCCAGAAAATGCTGTTGTCGCTGTGGCGCGTGAGGCCCTCATCTTCAATCTGCTTGTCAAGCCGTGCCACCTCGTCGTTGAGGTACTGCGCGCTCGCCTGATCCTTCTCCGCCTCCAACTTGTCGAGCTGGGCATTCTCGGCGGGCCATTTGACGATGCCGTCGTACAGGAACCACGCCGCCATCACGAAGAAGGCCAGCACGATCACGTAGCGGACGTTGATGAAGTATTGCCCCCGCTTGGCCGCGTACGGGCCGGGCGGCGGCGGGGCGGCGGGCCCCTCGCCCCCCACGTCACGCGGGGGAACCGACTCGGGGTCCGCGGGCGCGGCGTCGGACGGCGCCGGCGCGTGGGGTGAATGGGGCGGGCGGGATGGGTCCGGCGCGTCGCTCATCACGGGATCAGTCGTGCTCATCGCGGTCCTGAGGGGTCTTGGCGGAAATAGGCGGACGAACGCGCAAGGCGTCGGCAAGGTGTTGGGCGGCATCTGCGGCGCGGGCGAGGGCGGCTTGCTGCGGGTCCGTCAACTGTCTCGACTGCGCCGCCAGGACGTCCGCCAGGCCCCGCGCCCGATCGGCAACAATCGCCAACAGGGCAGCGCCCTCCTCGTCACCATCGGCAGCCACGTCCCGCGACTGTAAATCGAGCCACCCGCCAACTCCACCGCCGTCGCACCATATTCTATCGCCATGCCCCGCGCCGCGAAGGCCAACCCCGCCACGTCCACCGCTCGCGGCGAGCCGGCCCCGGTTGTCGCCCTCGTCGGCGCCGACGGATTTCTCCAACAGGAAGCGCTGGTCGATCTCCTTGCCGCGCTCGGCCCCGACGCCCAGCGCAGCGACGTCGACGGCCCCTCCGCCGAGGCCAGCGAGGTGTTCGACGAGGTCCGCTCCTTCGCCATGTTCGGGGGGCGCCGCGTGGTCGTTGTCCGAGACGCCGACGCCTTTATCACCCGCCACCGCGAGGCGCTGGAGGACTACACGACCTCGGCCTCGCCCGGCAATGTGCTCGTGCTGCGCGTCGCGTCGCTGCCGAAGAACCAGCGGATTTACAAGGCGATCGACAAGATCGGCGGCATCGTCGCCTGCGAGCCGCCCAAGGCCGCAACGCTGCCGAAGTGGATCGTCGAGCGCGGCAAGCAGAAGCATGGACTGGCCGTCTCGGTCGACGCCGCCTGGCTGCTGGCGGACCTCGTCGGCGTCGATCTGGGCGGAATCGACAACGAACTCGGCAAGCTCGCGCTGCAAAGCGACGACGGCCGCGTGACCCCCGATCAGATTGCCGGCGGCGTCGCGTTTCGGCGCGAGCAGCAGATGTGGACGATGACCGACGCCCTCTCCCGCGGCGAGCCCGACGCGGCACTGCGAACGTGGCGGCAACTGCTCGCGACGGACCCGTCGGCCGAGTTCCGCGCCGTCACCTGGCTGGGCCTTTGGCTGGAAAAGGCCGGCGGCGCGCTGGCGCTGAGCCGGCAGGGCGTGCGGCCGTTCGAGATCGCCAAGCGCCTGCGCATCTGGCCGGCCAACCAGGTCGACGGCCTGCTCGAGACGGCGAGTGCACTCGGCCCCGACGGCGTACGCCGCCTCACGGACAAGCTGGCCCAACTCGACTATCGGACCAAGACCGGCCTCGGCGATGCGCGGCGGGCCGTCGAGTCCTGGATTGCCGTCGGGGCGGGACAGGTCCGGTAACTCTGTCGAACTGTCGCCGGCGCGCTAAGCCGGGCGGCGGATCGGCCGATGCCTGCCAGGTATGCCGCCCCCGCCGTCAACGCCAAGCCTGCGCAGGATGCCCGGCAGCAAGCCGGCCAAAGGTGCGGACACCGGCCCGACGACCAAGCAGTACGCGCTGTTGGGCGTTTGCGTCGCCGTGCTGGGAATCGTGCTGTTCCGACAGTTCGCCGGCCGCGCCGCCGGCCCGGCCTCGGCGCTGGCCACCGACGCCTCCGGCGAGCAGATCGCGGTCGTCAACGGCTCCCGCGTGCGGGTTCCGCCCATCGCCCAGGCCGCCGCGCTCGTGGCGCATTGGCGGGCCAACCCGGTGCAGGCGCCGACCCGAAATCTCTTTCAGGCGCAGGTCGCCGCCCCGGTGACGCCGGAGCCGGCCGAGGTCGTGCCCGATCGCACCGGCGAGTTCTGGCGCGGGCTCGATGCCGCGATGAACGCCGCCATTGATGCCCGTGCCGACCAGGCCACGCGGCGTGCTCGCCTGCGGACGCAACTGCTTGAGGACGCCGCGAAGTTCAGGGTGGGCAGCGTGATGGTCGGCGCCAACGCCAGGGCCACGATCGACGGGGCGTTGCTTAAGGTGGGCGACGCCTTCGGCCCCGGCCGCGCGTTCGAGCTGGTTGCGATCGACGCCTCGGGCGTGGTCGCGGTGCGGGCGGGCGTTCAGGTGCGCCTGTGGCTCGGAGGGAGCCGGCCGCCGCAACTGGTCAGGCCTTCGGCCGGCTCGGTGAACGGTTGAGCCAAGTTGAGCCAAAGCGACTTCGGCGAAGCGTCGAAGCAGCGGGGGTAGGAGAGTTTGCAAAGGCAGTTCCATGCACGACGTTGTCCGCCGATCCTCACGCCCGTTCCGCTCGGCCGCCCTCGTGGCGGTGGCCGCCGCCTCCGTGGTGGCGACGCTGGCGGGGCCGGTCGCGCCGCTGCGGGCGTCCAGCGACGCCCCGCGGACCGAACCGCCGCCGACCGATCCGTTTGCCATTGATGCCTTCGCGCCGCCGGCCGGGCCCGAGGCAGTGTCGCTCGACGAGTCGGCCGTCTCGTACGACGCCGCCGCCGACACCGTGGACATCCACGTCGATGATGCCCGCGTGATCGACGTGCTGCGCATGCTGGCCGCGCGATCGCAACGCAACATTATCGCCAGCCGCGACGTGGCCGGAACCGTCACCTGCACGCTGTACGACGTTGCCGTCGGCGAAGCGCTCGATGCGATTCTGCGCGGCGGCGGCCTGGCGGCGCGGGAGGAGGGCAACTTCATCTATGTCTACACGCAGGAGGAGCTCGCCGCGCTCGACGAGGCCGACCGCGTGCGCGAAACGCGCGTCTTCCGCGTCTACCACATCGGCCCGGAGATGGCCTCGCGGATGATCGGCCCCGCACTGAGCGAGTTGGCGGAGATCAGCTTCAGCGACGCCACCGAACGCGGCATGCAGAACGACCCGACCGACGGCGGCGGCTACGGCTACGGCGGGGGCGACCTGCTCGTCGTGAAGGACTTCCCCGAGCACCTCGACGCCGCCGACCGCCTCCTGCAAAAAGTCGACGCCCGGCCCGAGCAGGTGCTGGTCGAGGCGACGATCCTCTCCAGCACGCTTACCGAAAACAACCAGTTCGGCGTCGATTTCAACCTGGTGGGCGGCGTCGACTTCGACGCCGTCAACTTCCTCAACGGCGGCCAACTCGGCGGCGGGGCGAGCGTCAATGGCGGCGAGGCGGTGGCGGTCGACGACGAGATCTACGGCGGCGGCACCGGCAACAATTTCGCCGGACCGGTCAACGGCGGGCTCAAGCTCGGCTTCGTCAGCGGCGACGTCAGCGTCTTCCTCGCCGCCCTCGAAGGCGTGACCGACACCACCGTCCTGGCCAACCCCAAGGTGCTGGCGGTGAACAAGCACAAGGGCGAGGTGCTCGTCGGCCGGCAGGACGGCTTCATCACGACGACCCTCACCGAGACCGCCGCTACGCAAAGCGTCGAGTTCCTCGAAACCGGCACCAAGCTCGTCTTCCGCCCCTTCGTCAGCCGCGACGGGTACGTGCGGATGGAGATCCACCCCGAAGACTCCGCCGGCGGCGTCGACGCCCGCGGGCTACCGAGCAAGGTGACGACGCAGGTCACGAGCAACGTGCTCGTCAAGGACGGCCACACCATCGTGATCGGCGGCTTGTTCCGCGAGAGCACGACCGTCGGCCGGAGCCAGATCCCGGTGCTGGGCAACCTGCCGCTGGTCGGCGCCGCCTTCCGCCGGCAGGCAGACGCGACCACCCGCGAGGAGATCATCATCCTCCTCACGCCGCACATCGTGAAGGACTTGGACCGCTACAGCGAGCTGAGCGAACGGGAACTGGCGCGCGCCGAACTGCTTCGCGTCGGCACGCGGCGGGGCATGATGCCCTGGGGCCGCGAGCGGATGGCGCAGTCGTACTACGAAAAGGCGATCGCCGAGCTGGACAAGCCCGAGCCCAACGGACGGCCTGCGCCCGCTTCTACACGAGAACGCGGCCCTGCACTTGAACCCGTCGTTCATCGAGGCGCTGGAGCTGAAGCGAAACGCTCACAAACGATCATATCCGAAGAGGCGGACAACAGCACCATCCGCGACTTCGTCCGCCGCGCCATCCGCGAGGACGAGCTGACGATCGCCGACCCCGAAGAAAGGCGAGATCGTGAAGCGCACGAATTCCATGCTCGCGCATCGCCGCGGCCGGCCGTGCTGCTGGTCGGCTGCTCGAGCGGCCCCTCGCAAAAGGAACTCGCGCGCGAGCCAGTGGAACGCCGCGCGCGGTGCAGGTGCTCGCCGAGCTCGCCCGCGAGCAGACTCGCCGGCGGGCACCTCGACGAAGCGCGACGGCAGTCGGTCGAGCAGGGGCTTGTCACCACCGGCGGCGCGTCGGCCGAGCTGCACGTGCTGCGGGCGCAGATCCTGCAAATCGAGCAGAACGACCTCGCCGCCGCCCGCGCGTCGCTTGCGAGCGCGGCCCAGGCGTTGCAGCCCGTCGCCCACACAGGCGGCGATGGCCGAGCACCTCGCCGGCGTCATCGCCGAGCGCTGGCAGGACGCCCGACCGCGCCGTCGCGCACCACGCCCGCGCCAGCGAGCGTTGCAGCCGGGCGACCCCGCCGTACCTCATCGCCCACGCCGAGGCCCTCGTCGCCGCCGACCGCGCAATTGAAGGCGGCGCGAGCAGCTTCGCGAGCCCGCCTCGTCTACTTCGAGGGAAACGCCGCCGTCCGCGACGCGCTTGGGCCAGGTGTACGATCGTGCTCGAGCGAGCACTCGAGGAGGCGGTCGAGATGTACCGCCAGGCCAGCGATTCTGTCGCCGGAGCGACCTCTGACCTCGCCGAGCGGCACGCCTTCTGGCCACCGTGGCGGCGGGGCGGCATCGCGAGGGCGCTGCGCCTGCTCGACGAAGCTGGGAGACGCGGTCGAGCGACTCGCCCGTCGCTGCTGCTCGCGCTGGCGACAGTGCCAGCTCTCGCTGAACCGAACGACGCGGCCGCTGGCGCGGGCGACGTTTCAAAAGTGCGACGCGGCATGGACGATCGGCTGCTGGCCGCCATGGCTGGGGGTGGCCAGCAAGCTGCGTAGAGACAGGCGACCTGGAGCGTGCTGCCGGCGCCGCCGAGCGTGCGTTGGCGCTGGCGCCGGAGTCGCCGGATGCGTTGCTGTTGTCGGGCCTGATCCGACTTCGCCAGGACCGCATCGCCGAGGCGGCGGACACGTTCATCAAGTTGGCGCGGCTGGACGCGGGAGACTCGACGGCGCCGCTGCTGTACGGCGTCTGCCTGCGGCGTCTGGGCCGGCACGACGAGGCGCAGGCTTACTTCGAGCGGGCGGCCGCGATTGACGCGGGCGACGCGCTCGCGGGCGACCTGTTGGCCGACACGCGTCGCCAACTTCAGTAGGCGGCCGTTTGGGGCGATTCAGTATTCGGGGGAGCAAAGGCAACAACTGTGAGAGAAGGCATTTGGACCACGATTCTGACCCCGACCGCGGCCGCCGCCGGCGCGCTGCTGGTCGCCCCTTCCGCCGTGGGCGGCGCCGATCCCGGCGGCGCCACGGCCGTGCTGGGGCTGTCGCTGCTGGGCGTCGCCTGCGGCGGCGGCCTGCTGATGGGGCGGTTCAACCGCCGCGTTCGCGACCGGCTGCGCACCGCGCTCGACGAGAGCGCTGCCGCCGCCGGCAAGGAGCGCCGGCTGCGCCCGATCCGCTGGGAGGAAGACTTCGCCAGCCCGCTGGTCGCGAGCCTGAACTCTTGCCTTGCCGCCGCCGGCGGGATGGCCGATGAGGCCGCCGCCGACTCGCAACGCCGCCAGATCGAGGTCAAGCTCGTCGAAGGGCAACGGCGCCACTTGGAAGGCGTGCTCGCCGACCTGGACGACGGCGTGATTGTGACCGACGCGTTCGACGAGATCGTGACGATCAACCCCGCCGCCGCCCGCTTGTGTGGCGGGCAGGCCGGCCTGGGCGATGCGCTGGCCGAGGTCGTGCCCGAGCCGCGCCTGGCGACGATGGCTCGCGAGGTCCGGATTGGTGGCCGCGCCTCGCGCCGCACCGCCGACTTCGTCATTGATGCGCGCGCAGCCGAGGAGGGCCCGCCCGCCGGGCCGCGCACGTATCGCGTCTCCATCGCGCCGCTTGGTTCGGCGCGGGAGGAAGGCGCCGCCAGCGGGGTCGTCATCGTGCTGCGCGACACCACGCGCGAGGCGGAACTGGCGCAGCAGAAGAACGACTTCGTCAGCAGCGTCACGCACGAGTTGCGCACGCCGCTTGCAAGCATTCGCGCATATGCAGAAATGCTCGTGGACGATCCCGACGCCGAGGCCGCCGAGCGGCAGGAGTTCTGTGAGATCATTCAGGGCGAGGCCGAGCGCCTCGGCTCCATGATCGACAGCATTTTGAACATCAGCCGCATTGAAAGCGGGCTCGTCAAGATCGACCGCCGCCCGATGAGCCCGGTGGTGGTGGCCGAAAAGGCGCTGGGCGTGATCGAGCCGCAGGCCAAGCTCAAGAACATCGAGGTGCGGCGTGAGTTGCTGCCAAGTCTCTTCCAGGTCGTCGCCGACGCGGACCTGCTCTACCAGGTTGCGCTGAACCTGCTGAGCAACGCGGTGAAGTACACGCCCGAGGGGGGCTGCGTGACGCTGAAGTTCGAGGCCGACGAGGCGGCGGGCACGGTGATTACGAAGGTGATCGACAACGGCGCCGGCATCCCGCCCGACGACCTGCCGCACGTCTTCGAGAAGTTCTATCGCGTGGAGAAGAACAGCAAGATGGCCAAGGGCACGGGCCTGGGGCTGCCGCTGGTGAAGCGTGTGATCGAGCAGGATTTTGCCGGCCGCGTCTGGGCGGAGAGCGTCGAAGGCGAGGGGAGCACGTTCGCGTTCGAGCTGCCGATGGCCGGCAGCGCGGCGGGCCGAGGCTCGGGAGAAAGCGACGCCGCCGCCGTGCCGATACAGCAGGGTCGAGCGGCCGCGTAAGCCGCCACTCCTGCCGCCGAACGACGGACCGTTCGGACGCGCACACCGCTGGGTCGGGAACCCGCCGTTTCATCCGTACGGGCTGGTGCCCGAGAGAAGGAACCGAAATCATGGCCACGGACGACCAGTCGAACCAACCCCTCGTCCTCGTCGCCGACGACGAATCGCACATCCTCAACGTTGTCTCGTTGAAGCTGCGAAAGAGCGGCTACGCGGTGATCACCGCCTCCGACGGGCAGGCGGCGCTGGAACTGGCGCGAGAGAGGAAGCCATCGCTGCTCGTGACGGACTACCACATGCCGCACCTGTCGGGCGTCGAGTTCTGCCGCGCTCTGGCGGACTCGGGCCAGCGCACGCCGGCGTTGCTGCTGACGGCTCGGGACAGTGACATCGACCCCGCTGAGCGCGAGGCGGCCGGCATCGTCGAGGTCATCAACAAGCCGTTCAGCCCGCGCGATCTTGCCGGCGCCGTCGCCCGCCACCTGCCGGAGGCGGCGTGAACGATCAGGCCCCGACGGAGCTCGAGCAACTCAGCGAGCAGCTCGCCCAGCAGTACGAGGAGACGGCGCTCGTCGCCCGCCTCAACCAGCAGATGACCGTCGACGGCGACGCCGACGGCTTCCTGAACGCCGCGCTCGATGCC
The DNA here is from genome assembly GCA_965214125.1 of Tepidisphaeraceae bacterium. Lineage (GTDB taxonomy): Bacteria > Planctomycetota > Phycisphaerae > Tepidisphaerales > Tepidisphaeraceae > CBDCBA01. Next base: position 19,456 of record CBDCBA010000020.1, on the reverse strand, counting down.
ATCGCCGAAGTCGCCGTCGTGCGCGGCGCGGGCATTGTAACGTGGGACGCGTCGCGGCTGGGCGATCCCGCCGTCTACACGTTCGGCGAGCCCGCGCTCACGCCGGGCGAGCTTGATCGACTTCGATCGTTTCTGCACAACCGTCTCACGACCGAAACGGGTTGCGAGGCCGCCGCCGAGGGCGCGTTCTTCCGCACGAACGATGTGGCCGCCGATCCCGACCTGGCCTGGCTCGCTCCGCGTGGCCGGCAACTGCTGGCCGTCCCGCTGCGGCGGGGTGGAAGCAGCGCGGGCGCGCTCTTCGTGATCGACAAGGACGTGCCCGAGGCGATTTTCGGCACGTTCAATGACGGAGCCTTCACGAGCATCGACCGGAAGCTGCTGGCGTCAGTCGCGTTGCAGTTGGCGATGTTCCTGGAGAACCGCCGCCTGTTCGTCGACGCCGAGCGCCTGATGATGGGCCTGCTTCACGCGCTGGTGGCCGCCGTCGACGCGAAGGACGCCTACACCCGCGGCCACAGTGTGCGCGTGGCGCTCTTCGCGCGCCGTCTCGCCGAAGCGGCGGGGTGCGAGGGCGACTACTGCGATCGCGTCTACCTCAGCGGGCTGCTCCACGACGTCGGCAAGATCGGCGTCGACGACGCCGTGATCCGCAAGCCGGGCAAGCTGACCGACGAGGAGTTCGCCCAGATCAAGCGACATCCGGAGATCGGCTACAAGATTCTCGAGCGCGTCCCGAAGATTGAAGACGTGTTGCCCGGCGTCCTGAGCCACCACGAGAAGTACAACGGCCGCGGTTACCCGCACGGCCTCGCCGGCGAGGACATCCCGCTGCTGGGCCGCATCATGTGCGTGGCCGACAGCTTCGACGCGATGACCAGCAGCCGTACCTACCGCAGCGCGATGCCGCTCGTAAAGGCGCTGCAGGAGGTGCGAGACTGCGCCGGCACGCAGTTCGACCCGGCGCTGGCGGAGGCGTTCTGCACGATTCCCGAGATGGAGTTCCAGACGCTCATCGCGATGGAGCGCGAGGGGCGTCCGCCGCTCCTGCGTCTGGCCGCGCCGGCGGAGAACTGCGCCGTCGCCGCTTAGGCGGACGGCTCAACCGGCCGATGCAATGCACGTGGCCGTTCTCACCGAAGTCTACGATGGAATTGCCGTCATCGGCATCGACGGTGAACTTGCCGACGAGCAGGCCACACGGCTGCGAAAGGCCGTAACGGATACGATCGAATCCCGTCGTTTGGCCGACATCGTTATCGACCTCTCCGCCTGCGTTGGCGTCGGCAGCGATGGCCTGGAAGCGCTCCTCTTCGCCAAGTCGAGGTGCGACGCGCTCTACGGCCGGCTCCGACTGGCGCTGCGCGACCCGAACCTGCTGGCCATCCTCGACATGACCCGCCTTCGCCCGCGGTTCGATTGCAGCGAAACGCCCGAGTTGGCCATGCGATCATTGCGGGCGTGAGGTGCAAATCGACACTGTCAGTCATAAACGATACGCGCAGTTGGCGCCATATACCGCAGATGTCCCTCACCCTCACTCAGTCCGAACCGACAGCCGCCGCCGAGTCGGAGGAGGCCGTGACGGAGGCATTCCTGGGTGCCGCATCCCGCGCGTCGCACGCGGGTGGTCGCCGGCCGCTGGGTGAGGTGCTGGTCGACGCGGGCGTCATCTCGCGGCAGGACGTCGAGGGCGCTTTGGCCGCCCAGCGGGAGTCGGGCCACCAGAAGCTGCTGGGCGAGGTGCTGATCGAGCAGGGGCTCTGCACGGAGGAGCAGCTCCTCGAGGCGCTCGCCGCCGCACACGAGGTTCCGTTCGCCCGCATCACCCCGCGCCTGGTCGATCCGAAGGTCGTGGTTCGGCTGCCGCGCGACTTCATCGAACGCCACCTCACGCTGCCGCTGTTTTGCGTTGAGAACGTGCTGACCGTGGCCGTCCCGGAGCCGGCGAACGTGTTTCTCCAAGAGGAATGTGAGCGTAAGACCGGCCTGAACGTGCAGTTCGTCGCCGCCACCGCCGCCAACATCATGGCGACGCTCAAGGGCTTCCTGCCGACGGAAAACCGCTTCGTCCTCGACGAGATCATCGAGGATGTCGCCCCGGATGACTTCACGCTCGTCGAGCAGAAGGCCGTTGAGGATATCGCCGACCTCGAGCAGCAAGCGGGCGACTCACCCATCATCAAGCTGGTGAACTACCTGATCTTCTCCGCGGTAAAGGAGCGGGCCAGCGACGTTCACGTGGAGCCGGGCGACAAGAGCCTGCGCGTGCGTTTCCGCATCGATGGCCATCTCGCCGAACGCCTGCGCCCGCCGCACCGCTTCGCGGCCGCGGTGGTCAGTCGCATCAAGATCATGGCCGGGATGGACATCGCCGAACGGCGCCTGCCACAGGACGGGGCGATCCACGTGATGATGGACAAATCGCCCGTCGATTTGCGCGTCAGCACCATGCCCGGCAAGCACGGCGAGAAGGTCGTGATCCGTGTGATCAACAACGACGTGACGCGCCTGAACCTCGAGACGCTCGGCTTCAGCGCCGACGTGCTCAAGCGCTGGCGACAGGTGATCCAGCGGCCCAACGGCGTGGTGCTCGTCACCGGGCCCACCGGCAGCGGCAAGAGCACCACGCTCTACGCGGGCCTCGTCGAGACGAGCACGCCCGAGGTGAATATCTGCACAATCGAGGACCCGATCGAGAATCAGCTCGACGGCATCAATCAGTTCCAGGTGAACGAGCAGGCCGGCTTCACGTTCGCGGCCGCGTTGCGGAGCCTGCTGCGGCAGGATCCGGACGTGCTGATGGTCGGCGAGATTCGCGACGCCGAAACGGCCAAGCTCGCCAGCCAGGCGGCGCTCACGGGCCACCTCGTCTTCAGCACGCTGCACACCAACGACGCCGCCGGCGCCGCCGTCCGTTTATACAACCTGGGAGTCGACCCGTACCTTGTCGGGTCGACGGTCGCCGGCATCCTCGCGCAGCGCTTGGTCCGCCGGCTCTGCCTGAGTTGTCGGGAGGAACAGCCCGTGACCGCCAAGGTTCGCCGCGCGGTCGGTCCCGACGCCGACGGCCGTGAGATGGAGACGATGTACAAGCCCGGCGGGTGCGCCCGCTGCCGCAACACCGGCTACGCGGGCCGCATCGGCATTCACGAATTGTTCATCCCCGACGACGCCTCCATCGCCGCCATTGCCGGTGGTGCCAGCGCCGGCGATTTGCGCGACCTCGCTTATAAAGGCGGCATGCGTTCCCTGCGCGACGACGGGCTCGAAAAGGTTCGCCAGGGCGTGACGACGCTCGAGGAAGTCAACCGCTGCGCCGCCTAGAGACTGGAGCCACCGTGACCCTCATCGACATCTCCACCGCGCCGGCCACGGCGCCCGACACCCCTGAGGCTGCACCCCGGCAGGAGGAGATCGCGGCGAGCGGCCTGAAGCTCAAGCGGGCCAAGCTCATCGACATAAGCGAGCAGCTTGCGGTCATGCTCGACGCTGGCGTGCGCGTGGCCGACGCGCTGCGTTGTTGCCACGAGCAGGCGGAGCTCGACGACGACACACAACTCGCCGCGCTGCTGGCAATTGTGGCCGGTGCGGTCGAGTCGGGCGACGAGCTGTCGGCGGTGCTGGCCGAGCACCCGCGCGCGTTCCCGCGCGTCTACGTCGCACTGGTCAAGGCGGGCGAGAAGAGCGGCCTGATGAACGAGATGCTCCAGCGCGCCGTGGGCTACCTGCGCGACGAGCAGGAGATCCTGCAAAAAGTGCGCGGCGCGATGACGTACCCGCTGATCATGTTCGGCTTCGCGATCATGACAACCGTGTCGCTGCTGGTCTTTGTCCTGCCGAAGTTCACGGTGATCTACAAGGGCAAGGAGGACCGCCTGCCCGTGCCGACGAAGATCTTGATCTTCCTGAGCGACGCGCTCGTGCACCACTGGATGATCGTGGTGCCGGCCGTGCTGGGCGGGGCGTTCCTCGCGTGGCAGTGGCTGCAAAGCGAGCGGGGCCGCGGGTGGTGGCACGCGACGCAGCTGCGCCTGCCGGTGCTCGGGCCGATGTACCGCCGGCTGCACCTGTCGCGCGGGCTGCGGATGCTCGGCACGCTCAACGGCGCCGGCGTGCAGTTGGTCGAAGCGCTGGAGACGGCCAAGGATCTTGCGACGAACACCTGGTACCGGGCGTTGTGGGAGGACGTGGCAACGCAGATTCGCGCCGGCCGACCGGTGAGCGAGCCGCTGCGGTCGACGGACTTGGCGCGGGCGCTCGTGCCGCCGTCGACGGCGCAGATGGTCAAGGCCGGCGAGACGGGCGGGCAGTTGGCGGAGGTCGCACAGAAGGTGGCGGGCCACGCCGAGCGCGAGCTCAAGAGCAGCGTCGAGCAGGTCACGCGCCTGATCGAGCCGGCGATGATCGTCGTCATGGGCGGCCTGATTGGCGGCATCGTGATGGCGCTGCTGCTGCCGGTGATGACGGTGGGGCGGGCGATCGCGGAGTAGGGGAGGGCAGAAGGAGTTGTGGAGTTCCAAGTTGAGGAGTTGAGTCAGAACCGAAGTCTGATCAAACTCAACTCCTCAACTTGGAACTCCTCAACTCCCTCCGTCCTCTACGCCAGCAACAACCGCGTCGCTTGCTCGACGTCGTCCTCGCGCATCAGGGACTCGCCGACCAGCATCGCGCGGAAGCCGGCGTCGCTGAGTTTGGCGACGTCGTCGCGCGTGCGGATGCCGCTCTCGCTGACGAGCACGTGCTTGTCCTCGATCAAATCCGCCAGGCGAAGACTGGTCTTGAGGTCGGTGTGGAAGGTCTCGAGGTCGCGATTGTTGATGCCGATCAGGCTGTAGCTTTTATGCGGGAAGCCGATCACCGTGTCGCGCACGCGGATGAGATTGTCTATGGAGTGGACCTCGATCAGCGTCGTCATCCGCAGCTCGGTCGCGAGGATTTGCAAGTCGATCATCTCGTTCACCTGCAGCGCCTCGGCGATCAGCAGGATCGCGTCGGCGCCGGCGGCGCGAGACTCGTACACCTGCCAGGGGTCGACGATAAAGTCCTTGCGCAGCACGGGCAGTGGCACCTCCTCCTTCACCTGAGCGATGAACGACAGGTCGCCGCGAAAGTAGTGCTCGTCGGTGAGGACGCTGAGCGCATCGGCCCCGCCGGCGGCGTAGGCGACGGCGAGGCTGCGTGGGTCGAAATCGGCGCGAATCATTCCCGCTGACGGGCTGGCCTTCTTGATCTCGGCGATCAGGTTCAGCGGCTTGCCCTTGTCGCTGCTGACGGCTTGAAAGAAGTTTCGCGGTCGCTCGGCGTCTTTGATGATTTGCTGAAGCTCCGCCTCAGGCCGGCGGGTGCGGCGCTCGGCGACCTCCTGCCGCTTGGTGTCGAGGATGCGCGGCAGGATCGGTTGCATGGGCGGATTTTCGGGCGAATCGGCGGTCGGCGTAGGATGGCGGGCCGATGCTAGAGGCGGGCCTTCTTCAGTCAATCGCGACCGCGACACCCCCGGCCCCGCCCGTGCCCGCTCCCGCCGCGCCCCCGCCGGTGTCGGAGGCGACGGCCGCGTTGATCGGCATCGGCTTCCTGTTGATTCTGACGCTGGGAGCGATCGCGATCGCTTGGCAGCTACGCGCGTTCGCCGGCGGAGTAGTCGGCGGTGTCGTCGGACCCGTCCGCGCGCCGGGGCGAACGCCCGCCGTGCTGGCTTTGGGGGCGGCGCTGCTGGCGGCGATCACGCTCTCGCCGTTGCCGACGATCCTTATCGCGGTGGTCCATGGCGGGTTGACCGAGTCGGACCTGACGGGGTCGCTCGCGTTGGTCGTGAACTTGTCAGCCTTCCTCGCCGCCGCCGGGGGCGCGGTGCTGGCGATCGCGTTGTACAACCGCATCGCGTCCGACAGCGACCGCGTCGCGCTGGGTCTGGGCCCGCACCTGCTGGCGAACGGCCTTACTCGCGGTTTGGGCTGGCTCGGCGTGGTGCTGCCGTGCATGCTGCTCGGGGCAATGCTCCTCTCGCTGCTGCGCGGCCTGCTCGGCTACGACGCCAACGCCACCCACGAGCTGCTCGAGCAGATGCAAAGCGGCCGGCGCGAGAGCGATGCGGTGCTCGTCGGGCTCACGATCTTCACGGCCGTCATCGTCGCGCCGCTGGCGGAGGAAGTTCTTTTTCGCGGCATCATCCAGACCGGCCTCGGCAGTTTGTTCTGCCGCGTCGCCCGCGCGGGCAGGCCACCCGTGCCGGAGGGCGACGCCTTCGAGGTCGATCCGTCGCCGTACGTCGCGCCCGACGCCGAGCTCATCGAGGCGCCCGCCGGCCCGACGGCGTCGCACCGGTGGGCGGCGATCCTCATCACGAGCGTCGGATTTGCGCTGTTGCACCCGGCGTGGTCGATCCCGCTGATCCTGCTGCTGGCGGTCGCGCTCGGCTGGTTGTACGAGCGAACGGGCAACCTGTGGGTGCCGATCACCGTGCATCTCGGCTTCAACGCCTTCAACACGGCGTTGGCGTTGGCGATCGCGTGAGCGGGCTACCCTCGGGTCGTGACGCCAATCGCCGACAAACAGATTGCCGCGCTTCGCCGCCGCTGCGAGCGCATCCTGACGGAAGACGACTTGCGGGCCAAGCTTAAACGAGGCCGCCCGCTGCGCATCAAGCTGGGGCTCGACCCGACGGCCCCCGACGTGACGCTGGGCCACTGCGTGCCGCTGAAGGTGATCCGCCAGTTCCAGGATTGGGGCCACAAGGCGGTCGTGATCGTCGGCGACTACACCGCCCGCGTCGGCGACCCGTCGGGCCGCAACTCGCTGCGGCCGGTGCTGTCGGGCGAGCAGATTGACGCCAACGCCCAGACCTACGCCGAGCAGATCGGCAAGGTCATCCGCACCGACGCCGACGCCCTGGAGGTTCGCTACAACGGCGAGTGGCTGGCGCCAATGAACCTGGTCGACGTCATCCAACTCGCCGGCCGCAAGACGCTGGCTCAGGTGATGGAGCGCGAGGACTTCAAGACGCGCTACGAGGCCGGCACGGAGATTCACCTGCACGAGCTGCTCTACCCGTTGCTGCAGGGCTACGACAGCGTTGCGATTGAGGCGGACGTGGAGATGGGCGGCAGCGACCAACTCTTCAACAACTTGGTCGGCCGCGAATTCCAGCAGGCCGAGGGGCAGTCGCCGCCGCACGGCCAGTGTGTGATCGTGACGCCGTTGCTCGTCGGGACCGACGGCAAGGTCAAGATGAGCAAGAGCAAGGGCAACTACATTGCCGTCACCGACCCGCCCGGCGGCGACGGCGGGATGTTCGGCAAGATCATGAGCCTGCCCGACAGCGCGATGGAGATGTACTACCAGCTCGTCACTGACGTGCCGGAGGACGAGTACAAGGCGTTGATTCGGACGAGCCCGCGCGACGCGAAGGTGAACCTCGCGAAGCTCATCATCACTGAGTTCCACGACCACGCCGCGGCGGAAGCTGCGGAAAAAGCCTTCTTCACCGCCACCCACGGCGGCATCCCCGACGACATTGAGGAAAAGCAAGTCGGCCCCGGCCCGCACGCGATCGTCCCGCTGCTGGTGACGGTTGAGTTCTGCAAGAGCAACGGCGAGGCGATGCGCCTCATCAAGCAGGGAGGTGTGAGGCTCGACGGCGAGAAGGTCGCCGACACGAAGGCCGAGGTCGCGGTGGATGAGCCGAGGGTGCTTCAGGCTGGCAAGCGGAAGTTCGTGCGGCTGACGGCATGAGTCGTGCCGTTGTGTTCACTCCGACAGTGAAGTCTCGGCGAGCACATTTGCGAGATCGCGTGCTGCATGAACGATGCGGATGACAACCACGTCATCACCTTCGGCAGCATACAAAATGCTGTAGTTGCGAAACCGCCCGCCGACGTTGATCCGCCGCAGCTCGCTAAACTGTTCGACCCCCAGCTCAAGCCGCGTGCCCGCTCCGGGGAACTGCTCCAAGAGGCGTAGATTGCTGGTCACGGCATCCCGGAAACGCTCCGGCGTCGAGTCATGCGGATCATCGATCGCCTGCGTGAGCGAGGCGGTGACGTCCAGCAGGTCCGCGCGCGATTGGCGGGTAAAGCGGGCGTCCGCCATCAGTCAGCCCCCACGCCCGCCCCGACGACGCTGAACTTCTCCTCGCGAACCCGATCGATGGTGGCCTGCATCTCATCACGGAGCGAGTCGATCGTCACGCCTTCGGCTATTCCGCTGTCAAGCCCTTCGATCAGCATCGCCTCCAGCTTCTCACGCTCGACTTGGCGATCTTGACGCGCGCGGTCATCGGCGATCAGGCCGACGAGGTACTGCGAGGCGTCGCCCCAGCCGACTAGGGCAACGCGTTCGTCGAGGTAGACCTTGAACTCCGCGGGCATTTCGACGCGGACAGTCGCGGTGTCGATCGTGTCGTTCGCCATGCCGGCAGTGTCCGACGCGGCGGCGGGGCAGTCAAGTTCTCCGGTGCACTCGGCCCGCTGTTTGCTATGAGCAACGCGTCCCATTTGGGCACGTTCCGCACCCCCACCAGAGGAGGCCGTTTATGGCCGACAACAAGACAGAAGGCAAGGCCAAGCAGGTCAAGGGCAAGGTCAACGAAACCGTCGGCGCCGCCACCGGCGACCGCTCGAAGGAGGCCAAGGGCAAGGCCCAGAATGCCTCCGGCAAGGCCCAGGAGAAGGTCGGCAAGAAGACCGGCTCCTAGCCGAACCCGTTCAAACTCGTTCCAAACCCGTTTTCCTGAACGCGAACGCCACGCGCACCACTGCGCGTGGCATTCGCGTCGGTCGCACGAGCGGCCTAAGCGTTGCTAACACCCCGACCATGACTCAAGTGATCGGCTGGGCGGCGGCGACCGTCCTCGTGCTCACCATCGGCAGCCAGGTTTATAAGCAGTGGCACGACCAGACGAGTAAAGGCGTCAGCCTATGGCTCTTTGCCGGCCAAATCGTCGCGAACAGCCTGTTCCTCACCTACGCCGCCATCACTGGCGACACCGTCTTCCTCGTCGCCAATGGCTTGCTCCTCCTGACCAGCCTGCTGGGCCTCGGCATCAAGTGGAAGCACCACCGCCACGCCCGGTGATACCCTGCACGCGTGGCAGGCGACTCTCCACACCCGGACCTGTGGCCTTACGCCATCTACCGCGCCGTCGTCGGCAGCCGGGCGCAAGGGTTGGCAACCGACGACAGCGACACCGACCTCCGCGGCGCTTACCTGCCGCCGGCCTCGCTGCACTGGTCGCTCGCCGGCGTCCCCGAGCAACTCGAAGACGACGCCGCGCAGACAACGCTTTGGGAGCTCGAAAAGTTCCTCAGCCTGGCCGTGAAGGCGAATCCAAATGTGCTAGAATGCCTCTGGTCGCCCTTGGTCGAGCACACTGCGCCGCCGGGTGACGAGTTGCGCGAGCGGCGGGGCATCTTCCTGTCGCGCGTCGCCCACCAAACCTTTGGTGGCTACGCAACGGCGCAGTTCCGCAAGCTCAACAACGCCATCGCCCGCGGCGAGCCGGCCAAGCCCAAGCACGTGATGCACCTGCTCCGCCTGCTGTTGACCGGCGTCGACCTGCTCCGCACCGGCGACCTGTCCGTCCGCGTCGCCGACGAGCACCGCGCCCGCCTCCTCGCGATCAAGCGCGGCGACTTCGATCTCTCCGAGGCCGACGCCTGGCGGCGGTCGCTGCACGAGCAACTCGATGCCGCCCTGTCGACGTCGCCGCTGCCCGACCAGCCCGACATCGCCGCCGCCAACGACTTCCTCCTCCGCGCCCGCCGCTTTGCAATGGACCTGCCGTGATGGAGCCGCCGACACTTTTATATGGCAGGACGTGGCGATGCATGCCGGAGGTTGGACGGGCATACCGCCGCCTGCTCGCGAAGGAGCCGGCCTTTGAGGAGTTCGGACGACCACTCTGGCTGGGCGAGCTGACGGGTGCCATCGACTCGCCCGTCGAGCACGATCGCCACGCGATGATCCGCTCACATCTCCGCGCCGGCCGCCTGCTCGAAGCCGCCGCCTTGCGAAACTGGCATCCTCAGCACGACAACCTTGTTTGGGACGCGGTGTTGACGGAAACCGACCGCTGTGTGGTCGTTGAGCTGTCGGATCCGTACGAACCTGCCCTCGACGCACGCACCCTCGCGGCATGGCCGGTCGACGCGCAGCATCAGGAGGCTTGTGTTCGTCAAGTAGCCCACTGGCATGACTTGAATCCGCCGACGCTGCGATCTCGATTGCGTCAACGCATGGTTCGCATCTTGAGATTTGGCTCCCCAACCCCGGGCTGACATCGCTCGGCCGCAAGCCCGGCCTCCCTCACTACGATCGGGCGAAATGTCCGACACACCGCCCGCCGCGCCCGACGAACTTGACGCCGCGGCACCCCCACCCGAAACGCTCGACGAGGCACCGCCACGACCGCGCTACCCGACCGTCGCCATCGTCGGGCGGCCCAACGTCGGCAAATCCTCCTTGCTCAACGCCCTCGCCCGCAAGCGTGTGGCGATTGTGCAGGATCAGCCCGGCGTTACGCGCGATCGCGTCAGCGTGCCGCTCATGGTCGACACGAAGGATGGGCCGCGGTGGGTCGAGCTCGTCGACACCGGCGGGTACGGCTTCGAGGACGAGCAGGGCCTGACCGACCACATCCGCCTGCAAGTCGAGGCCGCGATGGGCAGGGCGGACCTGGTCTTCTTCGTCGTTGACGCACACGCGGGCATCGTCGCCGGCGACGAACTGATCGCGGAGCTGCTTCGCAAGCTGGGCCGCAAAGTCGTCCTGCTTGCGAACAAGGCCGATGGCGACCGTCACGACTTAGGCTTAGGCGATTTCGCCCGCCTTGGTTTTGGCACGCCGCACGGCATCAGCGCCACGACCGGCCGCGGGATGAGCCGCCTCGCGGACATCGTCGCCAAGCACGTCGACCTCGCCGACGCCCCGACCGAGCCGCCCAAGCCGGACATCAAGATCGCCATTGTCGGCAAGCGCAACGCCGGCAAGAGCACGCTCGTGAACGCCATCGCCAAGCTCTTCAAGGAAGAGGAGGGCGGCGGGTCCGATCGGGTGATCGTCAGCGAGGTCGCCGGCACCACGCGCGACAGCGTCGACGTCGTCTTCGAGAAGGATGGCCGCACCATGACCGTCATCGACACGGCCGGCGTGCGGAAGAAGCGGCACATGGTCAGCACCGACGTCGAGTTTTACAGCTTTCACCGGGCCCAGCGGTCGGTGCGGCGGGCGGACGTGGTGCTGCTCTTGCTCGACGCGCAGCAGCCGATCGCCGAGCCGGACAAGAAGCTGGCGCAGTACCTCATCGAGCAGATGAAGCCGACGGTGATCGTGCTCAACAAGTGGGACCTTGTGCGGGCCCAGGTTCGAAGGGAGGCCGACGACGCCGGCGACAAGGCGCCGCGTGACACGGACCTGATGGAGAACTTCCGCGAATATCTCGACGCCGAACTGCCCGGCCTGGCGTTCGCGCCGGCCGCGTTCGTCACCGCGAGCGAGGGCAAGAGCGTGCCGGCACTGCTCGACTTGAGCCGGAATCTGCACAAGGCCGCAATGGCGCGGGTGGGAACCGGCGCGCTCAACCGGGCCATTGAAGAGGCGATGAGCGAGCGAACCCCCGGCGGCGCACGAGGTGGGCGACGTCGGCCCAAGATCTTCTACGCCACGCAGGTCGCTGTCGCGCCGCCGCACATCGTGCTCTTTGTGAACGACCCGGAGCTGTTCGACGAATCGTATCGCCGCTTCCTGCTGAACCGCCTGCGGGATGGGCTGCCGTTTGAGGACGTGCCGGTCAAGCTCACGCTGCGCCCACGCAGCCGCGACGAGGAGGGCAACGAGTTGGCGGCAAAGCGACACGCGCGGACGACCCACAAGCAGAACCGGCGTCACTGAAAGCGGAGAATTGCGAAGACGAACCAAAGGCACGGGAAAATCCACAAGGTTCTTTGACCAAGGCATCCGGCCGCCTACACTGCCCGGCACTTCGCGACGGGAACAAATTCCGAACACTCCATGGTGTGAGGCGGCTGGAACCAGAGCGAGGCGGCGGGCAGAAAAAATGGTCGGTTGGTTGACCCACAGTTAACCTCGCCTACGATGCCCACCGCGACCAACGGGACGCAAAGTGAAGCCTTCGGGCGAACTTTTGCGACGGTTGGGCGTAGAACAGAAGGCTCTTTGACAAGTAAATAGTCGGATCGCCGCGAGGATGTGATCCGGGCAAGTGGCTTCATCGGAAACGATGGGGTGACTGGCCTGGAAATTGATCCCGGTCCGCCCCCTGGGGCGGGCCGAACACTCAAACATCCTTGCGTGCATGCATGCAAGTGATCCCCACTTGAAATGTGCTGATCGTCGGACTTGTCCGGCGTGAGGCAAATGCTAGTAGGAAGTTTGAGTCTTGCTCGCAACAGCATCCTTCTGTTGCAAACGTCGTCTCCGTTGTCTTATCGGAGGCGGCGAGGGCAAACACTTCAATTCAGTGAGATTAACCGTCGTCTTTGGCGTCGGCATCAAAGCTAAAAAATGAAGAGTTTGATCCTGGCTCAGCCTGAACGCTGGCGGTATGGCTAAGACATGCAAGTCGAACGACACAGTGGCGAACGGGTGAGTAATGCGTCGCTAACCTGCCTCAAGCTCGAGGATAGCGGAGGGAAACTTCCGGTAATACTCGATGTTTTTCCGAGATCGCATGGTCTCGGACACAAAGCTTTATGCGGCTTGAGATGGGGCGACGTGGTATCAGCTTGTTGGTGAGGTAACGGCTCACCAAGGCTTCGACGCCTAACCGGACTGAGAGGTCGGCCGGTCACATCGGGACTGAGACACTGCCCGGACTCCTACGGGAGGCTGCAGTAACGAATCTTCCCCAATGCGCGAAAGCGTGAGGGAGCAATACCGCGTGCGGGACGAAGCCCTTCGGGGTGTAAACCGCTAAAACCATCAGGAAAGTTCTGATCCGGTGGTGATAAGGAGCGACTAACTCTGTGCCAGCAGTCGCGGTAATACAGAGGCTCCAAGCGTTAGGCGGAATCACTGGGCTTAAAGCGTGCGTAGGCGGCCCTCCAAGTGCTTTGTGAAAGCCCACGGCTCAACCGTGGAACTGCTCGGCATACTGGACGGCTTGAATCACCTAGGGGCGAGCGGAACTGACAGTGGAGCGGTGAAATGCGTAGATATTGTCAGGAACGCCAAAGGCGAAAGCAGCTCGCTGGGGGTGTATTGACGCTGAGGCACGAAAGCTAGGGTAGCGAACGGGATTAGATACCCCGGTAGTCCTAGCCGTAAACGATGTCCACTAGGCTGTGGTAGCTCTGACGCTTTCACGGCCGAAGCAAAAGTGTTAAGTGGACCGCCTGGGGAGTACGGTCGCAAGGCTAAAACTCAAAGGAATTGACGGGGGCTCACACAAGCGGTGGAGCATGTGGTTTAATTCGAAGCAACGCGCAGAACCTTACCAAGGCTTGACATTCACGGATTATCTCTATGAAAGTAGAGTACGCTGCTTGCAGTGGAACGTGAACAGGTGCTGCATGGCTGTCGTCAGCTCGTGTCGTGAGATGTCGGGTTAAGTCCCTTAACGAGCGAAACCTTTACCATTAGTTGCCAGCGGGTAATGCCGGGGACTCTAGTGGGACTGCCGGTGTCAAACCGGAGGAAGGTGGAGATGACGTCAAGTCATCATGGCCCTTATGTCTTGGGCTACACACGTGCTACAATGGCTGGGACAGAGCGAGCCGAAACGGTGACGTGGAGGAAATCGCAAAAACCCAGCCCCAGTTCAGATTGAAGGCTGCAACTCGCCTTCATGAAGGTGGAATCGCTAGTAATCGCGGATCAGCTACGCCGCGGTGAATGTGTTCCTGAGCCTTGTACACACCGCCCGTCAAGTCATGGGAGTCGGGAATGGCCGAAGTCGCCACACTACTGTGGTGCCGAAGCCAGGCTCGATGACTGGGACTAAGTCGTAACAAGGTAGCCGTAGGGGAACCTGCGGCTGGATCACCTCCTTTCTACGGGATTATGTAGACGCCAACTGGGTGCGAACCCTGAGGCGACTGTCAGCACAGCCTCGTCTACCGGCTTCCGGTAGGACGCCATCGGCAACGGTGGCGGACGGCCATCCGACTATTTGCTTGTCCAAGAGCAAATCGCACACCCGCAGCCCACGCTGCGGGTGTGCTTTGCTGCGCGCTCGTCTCTCTTCAACCGTTTCCTTCAACCGCTTCATCTCGTCATTCCTTCCGCCGGATCGTGAAGCGGCAACAGGTAAATCCCTCGCGCCCGACCAGCCGAACTCCACCGGCGCATCGGGATGTGCTTGAGCACTGACCCGCACTGTCCTCCAATTCTCAGCGTCCCGCCTGCGCCCGACACCTAAACAGGAACAAATGGTCGCTTCCGAAGCGGGAGCGGCTTACCATGCCCAACCGCCTGCACTTTTCCGCCATTTCGCGTGCCAAGGCGAATGGACCGGCATTGCGCCGCACCCGCATTCCGCTGACGATCGACATGGGACCCATCAACCTTGCCCTGCTTCAACTCTTCCGCGTCGACTCCGACCTTCGCAAGGCACAGGACGACCTCGATCAAGCCACCCGCGGCCTGCGAATCCAAAAGAAGCGGGCTGAACTCGGCGAGCAGGCGCTGACCGCCACCGGCGAGCAACTCAAGCAGGTCAAGGCCAAGCAGATGGAGCTCGACTCCGATCTGAAGCAGCGCGACGAGCACATCGAGCACCTGCGCCTCCAGCAGCAGGAAGCTCAGAACAACCGCCAGTACCAGGCGTTTCTCGGCGAGATAAACACGCAGAAGGTCGAGCGTGGCCGAATCGAGGACGAGTCGACCGCCAAGCTTCAGGAGATCGACGCGCTGACGGCACAGCGGCAGGAGCAGGCCGATACTGCCAAGGCCGAGCGTGCGCAGGCCGAGGAACTCGAGTCGAGCATTGGCGACACCACCGCCGCGTTGCAGGCCCGCATTGATGAGCTCCAGCCCGTTCGCGACGAGGCGGCCGGCAAGGTGCCCGCCGGTCCTCGCGCCGCCTTCGAGCGTCTTGCCGACAACTACGATGGCGAAGCCCTCGCCCCCATCGGCCACATCGAGGGCAAGGAGGAACGCTATTACTGCACCGCCTGCAACATGGAGCTCGTAGTCGACGTGTACAACCGCCTGCGCACACGGGATGATGTCGTCACCTGCCCCGGCTGCGGCCGCATGCTGTTTATCCCGGAGGATCTGACCCCCGAGATCGCCGTCAAGCAGAAGAAGGTGGCCAAGCGGGCGACGCGCTCCACCGCGAAGAAGACGACGAAGAAGGCCGCCAAGAAGACAAAGAAGGGCGTGCCCGCCGACCTGAAACGAGTCGTCACCACGGCCGCGGCCGAGTCGCTGCGCGAGGCGGAGCTCGAAGAACGCAAGCCCGTTGAATGCGAGGTGCGCGTGAAGGGCGTCGATGACCCGGTGGGTCCCTTCAGTGTCAGCAGCCGCGATGGCTTCGCTAAGCTGCTCGCCGGCAAGGTGCAGGCGGCCGACATCGACACCGCTTACGAGGTGGTTCTCGTGGGCGAGTCGCCCAACGGCGACACCATCGTTGCCCCGCCGATTACCGAAGTCACCGATGCGATCGACGGCGCCGCCGGCTCGCCCGACACCGGCGTCGCCCACCAGGTGCCGATTCAGCCGACCGTTGCTGCAACCGCCGACGAAGCGGTCGAAGTCGAGGCGAAGGATTAGGGCGTTTGTCTTCCGCACCCAATGCCAAAGCACCTGATTTGCGAGTTCGACGGCGGCTCCCGCGGCAACCCAGGCCCGGCCGGGTTCGGGGTCGTCGTGCGCGACGATCGTGACGTCGAGACGCCCATCGTCACCGCCGGCCGGTTCATCGGCGTGGCGACCAACAACGTGGCGGAGTATCGCGGCCTGATCTTCGCGCTGGAGCAGGCGCGCGATCTCGGCGCCGACCAAGTCACGATTCGCGGCGACAGCGAATTGGTCATCAAGCAGATGAAGGGCCAGTACCGCGTCAAGAACGCAGGCCTGAAACCGCTGTACGAGCGGGCTCAGCAGATCGTCGGCGAGATTCAGGAGGCCGGGCGGATCACGCTCGAACACAACCTGCGCCACAAGAACAAGCTGGCCGACAAGCTCGCGAACCTCGCGATGGATCGCCGTGTCGAAGTGAACGACGTGCTGGAATAGTTGATCGCGGGCGCCGCGTCGCCATGCTGGGCGGCATGGCATTGGACGAAGTGCGGTGGGGCATCCTCGGCTGCGGCGACGTGTCGGAGGTGAAGAGCGGCCCATCGGTGATGAACCGCCCGCCGGCGTCCCGCGTGGTCGCGGTGATGCGACGCGACGCGGCAAAGGCGGCGGACTTCGCAAAGCGTCACAAGGTGCCGCGTCACTACGGCGACGCGGACGAGCTGATCCACGATGGCGAGGTGAACGCGGTGTACGTCGCGACGCCGCCCGGCTCGCACTGCCATCTCGCCGAGCAGGTCGCGGCGGCGGGCAAGGCGTGTTACGTCGAGAAGCCGATGGGTCGCACCGCGGGCGAGTGCCGCCGAATGGTCGAGGCGTTTCGCGGAGCAGATCGCCCTTTGCTCGTCGCGTACTACCGGCGTCGCCTGCCGCGATTTATGGAGGCCAAGCGGCTCATCGACGCCGGCGAACTCGGCAACGTGTCGAGCGTCGGCTACGGGATGACCCGCCTGTTCAGCCCCGGCCGCGACCACGGCTGGCGAACCGACGCGGCCGTCAGCGGCGGAGGACTCTTCCTCGACCTCGGCAGCCACCTGCTCGACTTGCTCGATTTCCTGCTCGGCCCGCTCGACCACGTGGCCGGCGTTGCGACCCGCCACGGCGACGGCCGCACGGAGGTCGAGGATGCCGTCGCCATGAGCTTCACCCAACCCGGTGGCATTGCCGGCACGGCGCGGTGGAACTTCGCGGGGGCAGAGCGTGCGGACCTTCTGACGATTGAGGGAACGAACGCAACGCTCCGCATGAGCTGCTTCGGCAACGAGCCGCTTGAACTGATCCGTCGCGACGGGGCCGTCGAAACCATCGAGCGCCCGCACGGGCCGCACGTGCAGGAACACCTGATGACGGATGTCATCGCCCACCTGCTCGGCGAGGGCGCCTGCCCCAGCACCGGCGACTCCGCCCTGCGGACGAACGCCGCCATGGACGCCGTGCTGGCGGGCTACTACGGCGACCGCGAGGCGTGGCTTGAACGGGCGGGCGGCTAATGTCGCTTGTGCGACTGCTCGTGATCCTGCTCGCGTTGGCGGCAACCGTCGTCGTGACCGTGTGGCGGCTGCACCCGCCGACGTCCTACGCGAGCATCGACGCCGGGTACGCGACGTCCATCCTGAACCGGGTTGCGGCCGAGCCGCACCCGGCGGGGTCGGCGGCGAACGACCGGGTCCGGGCGTTCCTGCGCGGCGAGCTCGAGTCGCTCGGCTACCGGGTGGAGGAGCAGCGCGGCACGCTGCCGCACTGGCGGTTTCGCGATCAAACCGTGCCGATCGGCAACCTCGTCGCCACGCTCGACGGCACGGCCGGCACCGGGCGGGCACTGATGCTCGTGGCCCACTTCGACAGTCGGCCCGGCCCCTCACGCGGCGCGGGCGACGACGCGGCCGGCGTGGCGGCCGTGATGGAGGCGGCCCGGCAACTCGCGGCGGATCGGCCGGCGAACGACGTGGTTGTCCTGCTGACTGACGCCGAGGAGGCCGGCCTGCTTGGAGCGCGGCTGTGGGCCCAGCGGACGGCGCCGGACTTCATGGGCGTTGCCGCGGTCGTAAACGTCGAGGGCCGCGGCAGTCGCGGGCCATCTGTGCTCTTCGAGACGGGCCGGGGCGACGCGCGGCTGGTCGCGTTGTACGCCCAAACTTCGCCGCACCCGGTGGCCAGCTCGCTCGGGCCGGCAGTCTACCGCCTGATGCCCAACGCGACGGACTTCACCGTCTTCCGCTTCCAGCCCGGCGACTTGCCGGAGCACATCGAGCGCGACTTGCCCAAGCTCGCGGTGAACCTGCCCGGCCTGAACTTCGCGTTCGTCGGCGGGTACGAGCACTATCACCAGCCGGGCGACGTCCCCGCGAACCTCAGCCGCGCGACGCTCCTGCACGGCGTGGCCCAGACCGTCGGCCTCGGCCGGGCGATTGCGAACGCGGACCTGTCGCGCATTCGCAGCGACACCGACGCGACCTTCTTCGACGTCCTGTCGCTCGGCGTCGTGCGCTACGGCCAGCCGTGGCGGTGGGCGGTGCTCGCGGGAATGGGAACCATCGGGCTCGCCGGCCTGATCGCGGGTGCCCGACGCACCGGGCGGCGAGGGTGGGGCGGGTGGATCGGCGGGGCCGCGTGGGTCATCGGCTGGCTCGTTGCCTCCGTCGCGTGGGCGCAGGTGCTCGGCTTGCTGCTTCCCGATCCACAGTCGGGGGCATGGTTCGGCCCGATCTGGTTTGCCATGGCGGCGGTGGCGGCGTTGCCCTTGGTGGTGATTTCGACGAGGCACCGTGTGGCGGCGGGCGTCCTCGCGACGTCGCTGCTCCTAACGCTCGCGGTCGCGACGACGGCCCTGTTGCCCGGCGGCGGCTACCTGTTCACGATTGCCGCGGGCGCTTCGGGACTGGCGCTGCTCGTCGGGCATCGAACGATTGGCTGGTGGGCGGCGCTCGTTGCCGCGATGTTCGCGACCACGCTGCTCGCCGCGTCGGCGTGGCACGTCGGGCTGGCGCTGAAGCTGAGCCTTGCCGGTGTTCCGGCGGGACTTTTGGCGCTGACGGCGATGGCTTGGCTGCCGCTGCTGCCGGCCGCGTCGCCCCGTTCAGGGGAGTCCGGGCGATGATCTTGGCCCAGGCCGGGTCGCCCGCCACGCACTGACGTTCGGCGGCCGGTCGTGTCTAACGAGTGCGGCGGTCCCCGCCCGCGAGCAACGCCTCGGAGCGTCGCCCGCGTGGCCGCCACACGCAAATCCTCAACCGGAGCAACCATGAACTTCCGCCATTTGATGGTGAACAACGTCCCTGCGCCCGCAACCCGCCTCGCGAAGCGATTCGCTAGCGTCGCCTTGGGCGGCGTCGTCATGTTCGGTGCGGCCGGCAGCGTCGGCTGCGCCGGCGACGCGGGCCGCGGTGCCCTGATTGGTGGCGGCCTGGGTGTCGCCGCGGGCACCGCCATCGGCCACCAAAGCGGCCACGCGACCGAGGGGGCCTTCCTCGGCGGGATCGTCGGCGCCAGCACCGGCGCAACCATCGGTGCCCAACGCGATCTCGAACGCGAGCGCGCCGCCCATCGTCGGGATCGGCACTACGACGATCGCTACTACGAGGACCGATACGACTACGACGACACCTACTACGACGACGACTGCTACGAGCACCGCCACGCCGGCGCGTGTGACCGCTGGTGCGGCTACTAGAGCAGCCAGAAGCAACTGGTGTCATAG
>CBDCBA010000019.1:0-36454 GCA_965214125.1 Tepidisphaeraceae bacterium | reverse complement strand
GTGGGCGTGGGCGGGATGAACGAGGTGGATTTGGAGCTCGATGAGCTCGCGTTCGTCGAGGCCGCCGCCGCCGATTTGTCGGCCAACAAGGGCCAGTCCCTCGTCGCCTTCGGCCTGCACGCGCCGGCCGCGGTGAAGCAGCTCGCGGTGCGGATCAACGAAACGCTCGGCAACATCGGCAAGACGCTCGCGTTCGTCGAAGACACAATGGTTCGCGGCGACACGATCGCCGACCTCACGCGCCGCCTCAACGCCGGGGAGATCGAGAACCTGCTGATTCTGGGCGGCAACCCGGCGTACGACGCGCCGGCCGACCTGAACTTCGGCGCCGCGATGGCCAGGGCGGGGCTGAGCGTCCACCTGTCGCCGTACGTCGACGAGACGAGCCTGGTCGCCAACGTCCACGTGCCGCGGGCGCACTTCATGGAGTGCTGGGGCGACACGCGCGGCTGGGACGGCACGATTGCCCCGATCCAGCCGCTGATCCTGCCGCTGTTCAACGGCGTCTCGACGATCGAGATGCTCGCCCGCGTGATCGGGCTCGACACGGTCGACGGCCTGTCGCTCGTCCGCGCCACCTTCGCCGAGCTGGGCGCGGGCGACGACAAGGCGTGGCGGAAGGTGCTGCACGACGGCGTGCTGGCCAACTCGCGGTTGGAGCCGATCGGCACGCCCACCTTCGACGCGGGCGATGATGTGCCGATCGTCGAGGGCGGATTCGAGATCACCTTCGCCGGCGACCCGAGCCTGTACGACGGCCGCTTCGCCAACAACGGCTGGCTTCAGGAGGTGCCCGATCCGCTGACAAAGCTCACGTGGGACAACGCCGCCTTCCTGAGCGCCCACGACGCGGACGTGCTGGACGTCAACACGGGCGAGATGGTGGCAATCGCGGTCGACGGCGGCACGTTGAATGTGGCCGCATATGTCTTGCCGGGTCAGCCGGATGGCGTGGTCGGCCTGACGCTCGGCTACGGCCGGCGCGCGGGCGGCAATCTGGCCGTCGCCACCGGCGAAAACGGCGGCGGGTTCGACACCTACCGCCTGCGCACGACCGGCAGCCTGCACTTCGCCGGCGGCGCGACCGTCGCCAAGCAGGGTGGTCGCTACCTGCTGGCGATGACGCAGAACCACCACCTGATCGACGACGTCGGCTACATGGGCCGAATGAAGCGCACGGGCTACAAGGGCGAGCCGGGCTACATCATCCGCGAGAGCACCTTTGACGAGCACCTGCACTACCTCGAGGAGTCCCACGGTGGCGGGCATGGCGCCAAGGGTGGGCATCACGGCCACCCGGCGCACGAGGGAACCCACGGCGGGATCACGCTCCAGATCTTCGAGCCACCGAGCAAGTTCAACGATCCCCACGCCTGGGGCATGACGATCGACATGAACACCTGCATCGGGTGTTCGGCGTGCGTGGTGGCGTGCCAGAGCGAGAACAACATCCCGGTCGTCGGCAAGGAGAGCGTGCTGAACAACCGCGAGATGCACTGGCTGCGCATCGACCGCTACTTCAAGAGCGGCGGCGAAGACGTGGAGGCCAAGAAGCACGACCCCAACCCCGACACGGTCTGGCAGCCGATGATGTGCGTTCACTGCGAGAACGCCCCGTGCGAGCAGGTCTGCCCCGTCGCGGCAACCGTCCACGACACCGAAGGCCTGAACACGATGGTTTACAACCGCTGTATCGGCACGCGGTATTGCAGCAACAACTGCCCCTACAAGGTGCGGCGGTTCAATTATCTCGATTATCACTACAAGACGCCCAAGGGCTCCACGCTCGACGCGACCTTTGTGGGCATCCCCGACCAACAGCAGACCGAGGGAATCGACGCGATCAAGCAGATGGTCTTCAACCCCGACGTGACCGTCCGCATGCGCGGCGTGATGGAGAAGTGCACGTACTGCACGCAGCGCATCCAGGCCAAGACGATCTGGCGGCGCAACCGGGGCGAGACGATCGAGGACGGCGACATCAAGACGGCCTGCCAGACGGCCTGCCCGACCGAGGCGATCGTCTTCGGCAACCTGAACGACGCCGACGCCCGCGTGACGCGCGGGCACAAGCAGGGCCGGTCGTACGAGGTGCTCGGCGAGCTCAACACGCGGCCGCGGACCAGGTACCTCGCGAAGCTGCGCAACCGGCCGGAGCTGGAGACGGCTCACGAGGCGGAGGCGGCGCACTAGTGCGTGTTTCGCAGCCAGCAGGGTGGGATTTCTCCCACCATCGGGCCGAACCGGAGGTGGGATGAATCCCACTCTACAAGCTGGCGAGACTTAAAGGGCATGCATCGGTGGCGGAACGAAGAACGACGGATCACGGACGCGCTCATGGCAACGATCGACTCCAACCCCGAACTGGTGGCCCTGCGGCAGAACGCGCGCTCGCGCGATCCGCGCGACGACACCGTCACGCTCCCGCCCGAGCCCGCCCGGCAGTCGTTCGCCGACCGCAACGCCGAGGTCGACAACACCTGGGAGCGTCCCGGCGAGCGCGCGCCGCTGGTGCTCAACCACCGAACGTTCAAGGACGTCACCGACACAGTTACCGACTTCAACCTGCGCGGTCCGGACATCCCGTGGCTGATCCTGTTCCTGACCGCCGGCGGCGTCACCACGATGTTCCTGGGCGGCAGCGTGCTTTACCTGCTGCTGACCGGGCCGGGCGTGTGGGGGAACAACAATACGGTCGCCTGGGGCTGGCCGATCGTGAACTTCGTCTTCTGGGTCGGCATCGGCCACGCGGGGACGCTCATCAGCGCCATTTTGTTCCTGCTGCGGCAGGACTGGCGCACGAGCATCAACCGCTTCGCCGAGGCGATGACCATCTTCGCCGTCGGCTGCGCGGGCATCTACCCCGGCCTGCACGTCGGGCGTCCGTGGCTGGCGTACTGGCTGTTCCCATACCCGAACCAGATGGCGATGTGGCCGCAGTTCCGCTCGCCGCTCATGTGGGACGTCTTCGCCGTCAGCACCTACGCCTCGGTGTCGGCCCTCTTCTGGTACGTCGGCATGGTCCCGGACCTGGCGACCCTGCGCGACCGCTGCCGCAACAAGATCGGCCAGGCGATCTACGGGGCGCTGAGCCTCGGCTGGAGCGGATCGAGTCGCCACTGGTGGCGGTTCGAGAAGATGTACCTGCTGCTGGCCGCCCTGGCGACGCCGCTGGTGCTGAGCGTGCACTCCGTGGTGAGCTTCGACTTCGCGGTCTCGCAGCTCCCCGGCTGGCACACGACGATCTTCCCGCCCTACTTCGTCGCCGGGGCTGTCTACGGCGGCTTCGCGATGGTGCTGACGCTGGCGATCCCGGCGCGCGAGTGGTTCGGACTCAAGGGGCTCATCACGCTGCGGCACATCGACAACATGTGCAAGGTGATGCTCGCAACGGGCCTGATCGTCGCGTACGCCTACACGATGGAGTTCTTCATCGCCTGGTACAGCGGCGTGAGCTACGAGCAGTTCACGTTCTTCAACCGCCCCTTGGGCAACTTCGGCTGGGCGGCGTTCACCATGTTCGGGTGCAACGTCTTCTTCCCGCAGCTCATGTGGATTCCGAAGCTGCGCAAGAACTTCTACGTGGTGCTGTTCTGCGCGATGTGCGTGAACATCGGCATGTGGTTCGAGCGGTTCGTCATCATCATCACCTCGCTCACCCGCGATTTCCTGCCGAGCAGTTGGGCCGACTTCACGCCGACGTGGATCGACGTGGCCATGTTCTTCGGCACGTTCGGCTTCTTCCTGAGCAACATGCTCCTGTTCATCAAGTTTGGCCCGATCATCGCGATGGCGGAGGTCAAGACCGTGATGCCCCTCGCCCACGTGGGCCACGCCAAAGGCGAGAAGGCCGAGCACCTCGAAAGCCACGACTACCGCCCGTCCCGCACCGACGCCGAGCAATCCGTCGGCCAGTAATCCGCGTCGGCCCACGTCCCACCTCCCCCGCTCCCACTTCCCCTCCGTCCTCATGGCCTCCGCGACCCAGACCAAGCTGCCCAACGACATGGTCGTCTCCGACGTGGCGTCGATGGACGACACGCCCGTGCTGGCGGGCGTGATGGCCGAGTACGACACCGTCGACGCCGTCTACGCCGCCGCCGAAAAGGTCCGCGATGCCGGCTACACCCGCTGGGATGTCCACGCCCCCTTCCCGATCCACGGCATCGAGAAGGCCATGAACCTGCGGCCGACGATCCTGCCCTGGATCTGCCTGGGCGGCGGGCTCGCGGGGCTCTTCGGCGGGCTGTTCCTGACCGTCTGGACCATGTCGACGAGCTTCGAGTTCGCCGGCGGCTTGCAGGGATACACGTACCTGATCAGCGGCAAGCCGCTTTACAGCCTGCCGCAGTTCATCCCGCCGATCTTCGAGACGACGATCCTGCTGGCCGCCTTCAGCGCGGGGCTGGGGATGCTGGTGCTGAACGCCCTGCCAATGCTCTACAACCCGCTGTTCAAGAGCGAGCGGTTCCGCCGGGCGACCGACGATCGCTTCTTCGTTGTCGTCGACGCCACCGACGCCCGCTTCGACGCTGGCAAGACCGAGCAGCTTTTGCACGACACGGGGCCGCTGAGCGTCGAGCGCATCCTCGACTGATGTCCGACCGACGTTGTTAGTCCGTATCGATTCCCCCACGACGCCCCGCATGGCCAACGACCGCATCAACAAGCAGATCGACCGCGTCCTGTCGGCCAACAGCCCCGCGACGCTCATGGCCGCGCGGAGCCTGGCGCGCTTCCAGGGCGTGCCGATCGCGGTCGTCTACGTGGTCGTCATCATGGTGGTGGCAAGCTGGGTGCCGCTGGCGTTCGCGGTGCGGGCCAAGTTCAGCAAGAGCACGCAGCCGCGCATCCACATCTTCCAGGACATGGACAACCAGGCCAAGTACAAGGCCCAGGCCGCGGCGCCGGTCTTCGCCAACGAGATGGCGATGCGTCCGCCCATCGCCGGCACCGTCGCCCGCGGGCAGCTTGAGGACGATGACTTCCTGCACCGCGGCTACACGATCACCGGAACCAACGACGACGGCACCTACGCGGTCGAGTTCTTCGACGGCTTTCCCGACGCCGTCGAGGTCACGCCCGAACTGGTCGCCAGGGGCAAGGAGCTCTTCGCCCGCTACTGCTACCTCTGCCACGGCCTCGACGGTTACGGCAACGGGCCGGTCCACGTCCGCGCGACCAACAACGTCGGCAACAATCCGAAGTGGGTCCAGCCGAGCAACCTGCACGACGAGGTCCGCCGCGACCGCTCGACCGGGCACCTCTACAACACGGTTGCCAACGGCATCCGCAACATGAAGGGGTACGGCCAGCAGATTCCGGCTGCGGAGGATCGCTGGGCGATCGTTGCGTACGTGAAGGCGTTGCAGATGAGCCAGGACGCCGACGCCTCGCAACTGCCCGCCGAGGTGCGCGACGCGATGCCCGTTCAGCCGACACTGATGAACGGCCAGCCGATGAACGCGGCCCCCGCCGAGCCCGAAGCCGACCCCGCCGACGGCGCAGCCACAACGCCCGCTACCACCGAGCCCGCCGAGTAGGTCGCCGCCCGTTCGCCTCTTTGTTCCCGTTTCGCCAGCCTTTCCCGCAGGATTTCGCCCCTTGGTTTCGCACGCACCGACGCACATCGACGAGCCGCTGACGATCGAGCCTAAGTCGGCCGACAAGCTGTTCGGCATCGGTCTAGCGCTGGCCATCGCGGGGCTGGCGCTGGCGTGCTTGGCGGCCATCTTCCTGGGCGGCCTGCGCCGGTTCATGCTGAGCTACCTGACGGCCTTCATGTTCCTGCTGACGATCAGCATCGGGGCGCTCTTCTTCGTGCTCATCATGCACGCCTTCAAGGCGGGCTGGAGCGTGAACGTCCGCCGCGTGCCGGAGCTGCTGACGCGGCTGTTCTGGCCGACCCTGCCGGTGCTGGCGTTGCCGATCGTGATCGTGACGCTCTTCATCCCCGGCACCTACGCCGCCGACGGCGAGGGCAACATTCTCAGCACGCCCAACCTCTACCCGTGGGCAGCCCACCAAAGCCACGGCGAGGAGGTCGACGACCTCGACGCCGTGCTCACGCCCGACGAGCAGGTGGAGGCCGCCAAGCCCGAGGATGGCGCGAGCGATGCCCTCGACGCCGACGGCATTGGCCAGCCGGGCATCATCCCGACCGAGCCGTACGAGGACCTGCTCGTCGCCCAGGCGATCACCGTCGAGCGGGCGCGGCACCACCTGCACATCGACGAGCTGACCGAAAAGAAGACGGCCTTCCTCAACCGGCCGTTCTTCGTGGTGCGGGTGGCGATCTACTTCGCCGTCTGGGCGTTCATCGCCCACTACTACTTCCGGCGGTCGACCGAGCAGGACGCCACCGGCGAGCCGCGGCTGACGAAGGAGATGACCGCCGCCAGCTACGGCTTCCTCGTGCTGTTCGGCGTGGTCACCACGTTTGCGGCGTTCGACCTGGTGATGAGCCTCGACCCGCACTTCTTCAGCACGATCTTCGGCGTCTACATCTTCGCCGGCGGCGTGCTCGGGTGCCTGGCAACCACGATCCTCGCCTACCAGTTCATGCGGATGGGCGGGCTGCTGCGGCAGAGCGTCACGGTCGAGCACTACCACGACCTGGGCAAGCTGCTCTTCGCCTTCGTCTTCTTCTGGGGCTACATCGCCTTCAGCCAGTTCATGCTGATCTGGTACGCCAACATCCCCGAGACGACCTACTGGTTCGGCGTGCGCGGGGCGACGAGCGTCGGCGCCAACCTCGGCATGGGCCCGTGGGGCGAGCCCGACGACGCGGCGCAGGTCGGCTGGTGGACGGTCATCAGCCTCACGCTCCTGTTCGGCCACCTCCTGATCCCGTTCGCGGGCCTGCTCAGCCGGCACGTGAAGCGGAACCTGACCTTCCTCGGCTTCTGGGCCGGCTGGATGCTGGTGATGCACTACGTCGATCTCTACTGGCTCATCATGCCCGAGATGCTCGGTGTGGGCTCAATCCTGCCGATCACCGAAGTCGGCTGCCTGCTGTTCGTCGCCGGCGTCGGCCTGGCCATGTTCGGCCGCGAACTTAAAGCCGTCCGCCTCCGCCCCGCAGGCGACCCGCGCGCCGTGGAATCGCTGGCGTTCCATAACATGTGAGGGAGGTGGGAGCGGGGGAGGTGGGATGTGGGCAGAGGCCCGAACCCGATGCTGACCCTCGCCTGCCAATCCGCCTACTGCCCACGTCCCACTTCCCCCGCTCCCACCTCCCCCTGCCCATGTCCTCCTTCCGCCAAGACATCAACGTTGGGATGCTCGTGTTCGTCGGGCTCGTCGGGTCGCTTGTGCTGCTCATCATGGTGCTGGGCGTGCAGGCTTGGTTCGCGTACGAAACCGACGTCATCCTCACCCAGCGCTACGCGATCGACCAGAACGACCCGCTGCTGGAACTCAAGGGGGAGCAACTCGCCAACATCGGCGACCCGGTCGGCAACGGCGTCGTCTACGGCTCCGCCCTGCTCGATGACGTGGGCGAGCTGCCGGAGACGGCCGGCTACCGCTACGCCGACGACGCGAGGAGTCAGGCCGTCATGCCGATCCACGCCGCGATGGCCGCCTTCGTTAACGCCCACGGCGGCAACGCGACCGCCGAGCAGATGCTCGCGATGGACAAGGCCTACGTCCACCTGACCAACGAGGCCTACGCCGACCCGCAGTCGTTCGTCGAAGAAAGTGATTCACCCGAAACGCCCGGAACGCCCGAAGCCGACGGGAACGGGGCGGAATGACGCAGGGACAACCTGCCGCGATCTGAAACGCCACGTTCCGCCGGCTCGTACCATCCGTGTGATGCCCACGCCCCTCGCCCACCTTCGCCATCTCGCCCGCACCGGGGCGCTCGGTGCGTGCGCGGCCGCCGTGGCGATGCTCGGTCTGGCCGGCATGGCGTCGGCGCAGTACGGCCGCCCCGACACCGGCGATTTGAAGCCGGCGAACGACCCCACGCTCGAGGAAGGCCGCGCCAAGGCCGCCGTGACCGAGCATGTGGGCGACGTCTTGCCGAAGGACCTGACTTTCACCGACTCGAACGGCCAGACCGTCACCCTCGGCGACGTGCTCGACGGCGAGAAGCCGGTCATCCTCCAGATGGCCTACTACCGCTGCCCGCAGCTTTGCGGCGAGGTGATGAACGGCATGGTCCGCTCGATGCTCGCCCTCGACGGACAGCTCGCAATCGGCGACGACTTCGAGGTCATCACTGTCAGCTTCGACTCGCGCGAGTCATCGCAGCTTGCCAAGACGAACTTGGACGCGATCGTCGATGCGATGAGCGGCACGTTCGACGCCGACGACGTGCGGCAGGGTTGGCACTTCTGGACCGGCGACGACGGCAACATCCAGAAGCTGGCGGACGCGATCGGCTTCGGCTTCGCCTGGGTGCCCGAGGCGAACGAGTACAGCCACCAGGCGGTGATCGTGCTGCTCGACCCGAACGGCAAGATCAGCCGCTACCTCTACGGCACCACGTACAACCCGCAGACGCTGCGGCTGAGCGTGGTCAACGCGAGCAAGGGGAGCCTCCAGCCAAGCTGGGGCGACGCCTTCGTTTACTACTGCTTCGCGTACGACCCAACGACGGGCAAGTACACGGCCACGGCCCGCACGGTGATGATGATCGGCGGCGGGGTGACGGCGGTGACGCTGGCGTGCGTGCTGGGCTTTCTGTTCCTCGCCGAGCGCAAGGGGCGGCGGTTCCGCCACCCCAACGCCGGCACGCCCGAGCCCGAGCCGACGTTGCAACGCCCGCACGGCGCGTTTTCCGATGACCGTTCCGAGTAGTCCTTCCCGAGCCACACGACCGATGACGAAGCGCTTGTCGACAATCTGGAAGGCCTTGCCCCTGCTCGCGGCGTTGCTGCTGGCGACGCCGGCGTTGGCGCAGGAGAACCCAACGCTTCAGGAGGCGGCCGAGGCGTCGAACGTCGAGCCGGGCGCGTCGGAGATGGCCTCGACGAGCGTTGGCGAGGACGCGCTGGAGAACCCCGAGGACGCCGCCGCCGCCCGAGCGACGCTCGAGGCGGAGCGCAACGCCTTGATCGACAACATCATCCTCGAGACGGGCATCCCCGCCCAACACGACACGGGCTTTGCCAAGACCGACGCCTGGGGCGGCTGGGGCTGGATGCCCCAGAACGCCGCCGCCCGCGCGGGCGAGACGGACTTTATCTTCTACTTCATCATGTGGGTCACGGTCATCTTCACGGTGATTGTCGTCGCGGTGATGGCCTGGTTCCTGATCCGTTACCGCGCCAGGAGCGACGACGAGCCGGACCCGACGAATGTGACCACGCACTCGACGAGCCTGGAGATCACCTGGACGGTCATCCCCACCTGCATCGTGCTGGTCATGTTCGTGCTGGGCTTCCGCGGCTACCTGAACGACACGATCGCCCCGCCGAGCGCGAAGCAGATCGACGTGCTGGGGTCGAGCTGGGTCTGGAACTTCACCTATCCGAACGGTGCGCAGACGAGCGACCTCCACCTGAAGGTCGGCGAGCCGGTGCAGTTCACGCTCAAGAGCCAGGATGTGATTCACTCGTTCTTCGTGCCGGCGTTCCGGATCAAGAAGGACGTGGTGCCGGGGCGCTTCAACTCCACGTGGGTTACGCCGACCACGCCGGGCGTGTTCGAGCTCTTTTGCACCGAATACTGCGGCACGGGTCACAGCGAGATGGTGGCGAAGGTGTTCGTCTACCCCGAGGACAAGTACGACGCGATGCTCGCCCGCATCAGCGACATCTACACCGACTTCGCCACCGGCGAGCCGAAGCCGCCGGCCGAGGTGGGCAAGGCGATCTGGGCCGCCCGCGGTTGCCAGGGGTGCCACAGCGCAGACGGCTCGGCCGGCACCGGGCCGACGTGGCGGAACCTGTGGAACGCCCCCAACCACACGATGGCCGACGGCACCGTCGTCGAGGTCGATGAGAACTACATCACCGAAAGCATCTGGTACCCGCAGCGGCAGATCGTCGCCGGCTACGGCAACGCGATGCCAAGCTACCTTGGGCAGCTCGACGACCGCGACATCGCCAGCGTCATCGCCTACCTCAAGACGATCAGCGAGTACAGTGAAACCGCCCCCGCCGAGCCGACCGGCAAGGGCGGGATGGTTACCGACGAGGAATCCACCTCCATCGACGGCGGCGACGACGAGGACTTGAAGTAGGTTGCAAGCGGCGGGGGTTGGCGGGGAATCTGGTCGTTTTACAGGTTGAAGGGTTTTTGCAGCAGGCACTGTTATGAGCACGATCGACGCCCCCATCCGCACCAGGCCGGTCAACCCGCCGCTCGTGGCCGGCATCCCCGAGCAGAACCGGGCCGACGTCCACCGCGACAACTACATCACCCACGGCAAGGGCTTTCTCTCCTGGGCGCTGACCGTCGACCACAAGCGCATCGCGCTGATGTACATGGTCGGCATCCTCGGGGCCTTCCTCATCGGCGGCATCTTCGCGCTGCTGCTGCGCCTCGAACTGCTCAGTCCCGGCCCGCTGTTCAACAGTAACCCGCAGGCGGCGTGGGACTTTTACAACCACCTGTTCACCATCCACGGCGCGGTGATGGTGTTCCTGTTCATCATCCCCGGCATCCCGGCGATCATCGGGAACTTTGTCCTGCCGATCATGCTCGGGGCGAAGGACGTTGCCTTCCCGCGGCTGAACCTGGCGAGCCTCTACCTCTGGATCACCGGCGGGCTCTTCTTCCTGTACGTGCTCATCAGCGGCGTGCTTGAGGTGGCGTTCGGCGTGAGCCTGCCGGGCGGGTTCGGACTCGACACGGGGTGGACCTTCTACACGCCCTACAGCACCAGCCGCAGCTCGTCGGGTGTAATCCCGGCGACGATGGGCGCGTTTGTGCTGGGCTTTTCCAGCATCCTGACGGCCGTCAACTTCCTGGCGAGCATCCACATGCTCCGCCCGCGGGGGATGACCTGGTTCCGCATGCCGCTGCTCCTGTGGGCCCTGTACAGCACGGGGGTGATCCAGATCCTGGCCACGCCGGTGCTGGCGATCACGCTGCTGTTACTGCTGGCAGAGAAGACGCTGCGCATCGGCATCTTTGACCCGACCATCGGCGGCGACCCAGTGCTGTACCAGCACTTCTTCTGGTTCTACAGCCACCCGGCGGTCTACATCATGATCCTGCCGGCGCTCGGGGTCATCAGCGAGATCATCGGCGTCTTCTGCCGCAAGCACATCTTCGGCTACAACTTCATTGCGCTCAGCTCCATCGCGATCGCCCTCTTCAGCTTCATCGTGTGGGGCCACCACATGTTCACGAGCGGGCAGAGCGCGCTCACAAACGCGCTGTTCAGCCTGCTGACGTTCAGTGTCTCGATCCCGTCGGCGGTGAAGGTCTTTAACTGGCTGGCGACGATGCACCGCGGCAGCATCCGCCTCAAGACGCCGATGTGGTACGTGATCGGCGCGATCTGGGTCTTCACGATCGGCGGGCTCACCGGGCTGTTCCTGGCGACGCTCAACACCGACATCCACCTGCACGACACGTACTTCGTCGTCGCCCACTTCCACTACGTGATGATGGGCACGTCGCTCTTCGCCCTCATGGGCGGGCTTTACTACTGGTTCCCGAAGATGTTCGGGCGCATGTACCACGAGCGCTTCGGGCAGGTGTCGGCGATCATCACGCTGATCGGGTTCAACGTGCTCTTCTTTCCCCTCTTCGTCGCCGGCAGCCAGGGCATGCCCCGCCGCTACGCGAGCTACGGCGACCAGTACGAGCTCTACCACATCGTGGCGACGGTCGGCTCCTGGATCTTGGCCACCGGGCTGTTCATGGTGCTGGGGAACTGGATTCACGGCATGTGGAAGGGCAAGATCGCCCCGCCGAACCCGTGGGGCAGCAACACGCTCGAG
Organism: Tepidisphaeraceae bacterium; assembly: GCA_965214125.1. Lineage (GTDB taxonomy): Bacteria > Planctomycetota > Phycisphaerae > Tepidisphaerales > Tepidisphaeraceae > CBDCBA01. The sequence goes on along the minus strand of CBDCBA010000019.1, from coordinate 24,548 downwards.
TGGCAGACGAGCAGCCCCCCGCCGCACGACAACTTCAAGGTCACGCCCGCCGCCGGCGACCCGTACGCGCTCTACCGCTGGCGCTACGCCCGCAGCAACGACCCGGCCGTGGCGGACGGGTGGGAGCTCAAGCCCGAGTATCGCGCCAGGCAGGAGGCCGCCGGCCCCGGCCACCGCGTCGTCGCCGCCGACCGCGAGGACTACGACGAGGACGGCGACGGCAGCGCGCCGGCGGCCACGTGATTGGCTATTCGTAATTGGGGATTTGGTTCCGATCCGCCCCCAATCCCAAATTACAAATCTCCCAATTCCGAACCTTTCATGACCGCTTTTGATCCCCACGCAGCCGGAACGCACCCGGAGACGCCCGGCGACGCCGACCACGGCCACGCGCACGAGCACCCGCCGCACCTGGCGCACCACTTCGACACGCCCGAGCAGCAGTACGACTCGGCGAAGATCGGCATGTGGGTCTTTCTGGCGACCGAAATCCTCATGTTCGGCGGGCTGTTCTGCGCGTACGCCGTCTACCGCTTCAACAACCCCGATGTCTTTCGCTACAGCGAGCACCACCTCAACACGTGGCTCGGGGCAACGAACACGGTCGTGCTGCTCGCCTCGTCGCTGACGATGGCCTTGGCGGTCCGGGCGGCGCAGCTTGGGCAAAAGACGTACCTGAAGCTGATGCTCGGCTTCACCCTGCTGGGGGCGGTCGGCTTCATGTGCATTAAGGCCGTCGAGTACGGCGAGAAGTTCAGCCACGGGCTGTTTCCGGGGATGTACAGCGTCTACGACAAGCAGCAGAACCCCGAAGGCTTCGCCGACTACTTCTCGGGCGCGCACGGCGACGATGACCACGGCGACGGCAGCGGCGACCACCCGGCCGAGGCCAACGCCGCCCACGGCGAGGGGACTGCCATTCCCGACAACCACGGCGAACCGCACGCGGCGAACGACGGCGACCATCAAGGTGAGGATCCGGTTGTCAACGCAACGCCCGCCGACCAGCAGTCGCCGACGAACGATCAGCCCGCGGGCGAGGGACGCGGCACCCCCGCCGAGGCCGTCGCCGACACCACCGTCGCCGCGTCGAACCAGCGTTCGATCTACGGCCCCGGCTACGTCGACCCCAACGCTGGCTCGAGCGATGCCGCTCTGCACGTGGGCCGCTTCAACTCCGCCGACGGTCTGGCCGCCTCACACGGCGAGGGGCACGCGGCGGTGGAGTACACGGATCTGTCGGCGAAGGACCAGTCGAACGTGCCGGCCTTCTTCAACATCTACTACATGATGACGGGGCTGCACGGCGTTCACGTTCTGGTCGGCATGGGCCTGATCGGCTGGGTCCTGCTCCGCGCCAACGAGTTCGGCCCCGGCTACTTCACCCCCGTCGACCTGGTCGGCCTCTACTGGCACCTCGTCGACCTGATCTGGATCTTCCTGTTCCCGCTGTTGTATCTCATTCACTAAGGGAGAGGGAGGTGGGAGCGGGGGAGGTGGGACGTGGGCCGATGCCCGACCCGAAATCTGACACGTTCCCGCCATTCCGATCTCTGCCCACGTCCCACCTCCCCACTTCTCTCATGGCCATCACCAAAGACAGCGGCGTACGCGGCACCGGGGCGATTTCGCTCGCGGAGCTGGGCGACCAGGACCAGGCGCTTGTCGCCCAGCGACGCACCGCCATCACCAAGGGACTCAGCGGCGTCGACGTGCCGCTGAACGCGCCCGAGCACGACGAGCCCCACGTGGCGCCGCTGTGGATCATGTACGGCGTCTTCGCGGCCCTGATGCTCCTGACGGCCGCCACGGTCGGGGCCCGCTACATCGACCTGGGCCCGCTGAACATCTGGGTCGCGCTGGGCCTGGCCTTCATCAAGGCGTCGCTGGTGGGCATGTTCTTCATGCACCTCTACTGGGACAGCAAATTCAACCAGCTCATCCTCGTGAGCACGCTGCTGTTCCTGACGATCTTCATCGGCTTTGCCATCATGGACACCGACCAGTACCAGCCGATCATCGACCCGCCCGGCGACTACTCTGCGCCGGCCGAGGCGGCGTTGCAGTAGGTCGGACGTGGTGGGTCAAGTTCGGCCGGTGGTTTCCAGTTCGCGGCGGAGCTTCGCCATGATGCGGTCGCCCATGCCCGGCAGCAGGCTGTTGGCGGCGAGGAGCCAGCGGTAGCGGCGGGCCGGCCACACCTCGCGCGTTGGCCGCGCGATGGCACGAATCATCGCGGCGGACACCTGCTCGCTTGTCTGCTGCCCGCCGCGCGTCGCGACGCCGCCCATGCTCGTGCCCCCTTCGCGCTCGGCGACGCTGCCGAACTCGCTTTTGGTGCTCGCCGGGTGAACGCTTGTCACCGCGACCCGCGCCGGCGCCAGCTCGACCCGCAACGCCTCGGCGAGCGACAACTGCGCCGCCTTGGTTCCCGAGTACGGGCCGAGGTACGGAATGCCGCGCCGGGCGGCGGCGCTGCTGACGAGCATCAGTTGCGCGCGCCAGCCGTCTCGCTCCGCCTGCTCGACCAGGCGCGGCACGGCGTGGTGGATCAGGTCGTGCGTGCCGAAGACGTTTGTCGCGAACATCCGCCGGACCTCCTCGGGCGTGTGCTGCCACGTGAGCTTGCTGATGCCGTAGCCCGCGTTGGCGACGAGCGTGTCGAGCCGGCCGTGGGTGTCGAAGGTTGCATCGATCAAGCGGCGGCAGGCGTCGGGGTCGGCAACGTCGACGCCGACAACCGTGTGCCCCCCGCCGAGCGTGCGGTTGAGCGCCGCCAGCCGTCCCTCCCGCCGCGCCGCCAGCACGAGCGTGGCGCCGCCCGCGTGGAGTGCCCGCGCCAGCGCCGCCCCGATGCCGCTGCTGGCGCCGGTGATGAGGCAGACCATCCCATCGAGTCGTCGCGTCATCTGCGAGTGTAGAGGCGGGCGTGCATTCACCTTTCGAAGCTCGCCGGCACGTGGTGGACGATCGAATCAGTCCGACCGGTAGAGCGGCTTGCGTCCTGATCGCGCGCCGCCACGGACCGTCACCAAACCGCGTTGCCACGCAACGCTGGTCGGGACGAACCGCAGGCAACTCCAGAGGCAGACCAGCGTTGCGTTGCAACGCGGTTTGGGGGCGAGCGAGGGTTGTGCCAGTTGCGTTAGCCGCCCCGCCTTGCGGGGCGCTCGACGGCGAGCGACGCGCCCCGCAAGGCGGGGCGGCTAACAGCCACGAGTTCGGCGCATCCCGTCCCCTCGCAACGGGAGACACTCGCGATTTGCCGTCACCGGAAGATATCCCCTACTCCACGATCACGTACAGCGCGTCCTCCGGGCAGGTCAGCACGAGATGCCCGCCGTCGCGGGAGACTTTTGCCTCGCCGAGCGGCATGCCGTTGGGGTCCAGAACCGTCGCTTTCGACAGGTCGGGGTTGGCGATGGAGACGGTGAGGTTGCTGGCCTTCTCCACCTGCCAGGGGGCGTTGCCGAACGCCTCGACGCGGTAGGCGTTGTCCGCGTCGTCCGCATCTTCGGCCTGCGTGACCAGCCAGCCGGTCGGGCGGGCGACGGTGCCGACCTGCACGAGCAGCTTGCGGCTGAGCCCGATCGGCTCGTCGTCGAGCGGCACCACGCTAATCGCCGCATAGCCCGTACGGTCGGCGAGTTCACTGTCGGACACGTCGCCGGGCTCGTAGACGATCGTCACGTCCGGCAGCTCGATCGTCCGCCCGCCGAGGAAGCCGACGGCGCCCTGGGCCTTGGGCGCCCGCATCTCCGCGACGCCGGCCTCGGTGTCCCAGCGAAGTTGGCCGGTGTTGCTCGTGACGACGTTGCCCGCCACGTGCGCCGCGATGTCGGCCACCATGTCCTGGCCTTCGTCAAACCGCACGCGCACCGGGCCGACGAGAAAGGCCTCGCGCGGGACCGCCACGCGTCGCCCGCCCGCGTTGGAGCCGGCGGGGGCGATGTCGTCGCGGTTGGGGTCGTACGCGCCGTCGAAGCTGATGAGCGGCGCGGCGCGCTCCCACAGCTCGCTCGGCGGGCGGTGTTCGATTACCACGGGCTCGCCTTCGTCGAGGTAGCCGCGCCGGAAGATCAGGCTGGCCGCCGGGAACATGCCGAGGTGGCCCGGCGTGGCCAGCACCCACTTGCCGACGCTGGGCAGGTAGCCGTTGGCGCTGCCGGGCTGGCGCCACTGCGGCTCGTTGTTGGCAAACCAGTAGTGGATGTCCGTGCCGCCGAGCGACCCGTACGCGGCCGTCAGCCACGGGCCCTCGGCCTGGTACCACATCGGCGGCACCCACAGGCATTCGGGGAAGATGTACGGGTGTCCTTCAGGCTGCTTGACCGACACCTGCAATTTCCCTGGATTTTTCAGCACACTCTCGTTCGCGTAGATGTCGCCCTCGGTGATGGCCCATCCCTGGTGCTGGCCCTCGTGACGCGAGGTGGTGTAGCGGTTCAGACCGATTACGGCGCCGTCGATCGCGTAGGCGTAGCGCTCGTGGTCGTCGAGCAGCAGGTTGTCGGCCGTCCGCCAGTTGCCCGCGTTGAAGAGCTGGCCGGCGCCGAGGTCGTCCTCCAGGTAGCGTGCCACCTCGGCGTGCCAGTCGCGCATGAGCGTGGTGAGGAACTGCGTCTGATCGTCAATCCGCCGGGCAAAGGCGGCGTTCTGTGAGCGCGGCTGGGTCATGTTCCAGACGTTGCTGATCGCGACCACGCCCTTCTCCCAATCGTCGGCCACCTCGCCGAGGGGGCCCTGCGGCTTGGAGTCGCCCAGCGCCTGCTTCGCCGCGTCGAGGCTGCCGTACTTGTTCGAGAGGAAGTCGCCGAAACGCTCGGCGAGCAATTTGGCGGCCTCGCCCTCGATGTTGGCCATCGTCCAGAAGAGCAGCGAGTCCTCGTTCTGCATCTGCACGATCGCCACCGCCGGGTCGTCCTTCAGGGCGACCCCCGTGTACGGGTTCTCGCGCGTCATCATCTCCTTCAGCCACCGCTTGTAGCCGGCCTGCACCTCCGGGACGAAGTAGACCAGCCCGGTCATCTGCGTTGTGTCGGCGGGCACCTCCCAGCTTTGCGGGAAGCCGTTCTTCTCGCCGCGCCGGCCGGCCGCGTGCGGGTAGTAGGGGCTGATCGTCAGGTAAATCCCCGCGTTCTTGAAGGCGGCGACGTACTTGTGCAGCTCGTCGAGGGCCTGGTCGTTCACGTCGCCGAGCTTGGCGCCGGGACTCATGTCGGGCAGTTGGCCGTGCCAGCGGGCCATGTTCACGCCGCGCTTGGCGAGGAAGTGCGCGTGCGCCTCCAACGCCTCGACGTCGAGGTCGCGAAAGGCGTAGTCGTTGACGGCCCAGAACCGGATCGGATCGCCGTCGCCGCGGACAAAGCCGTTGCCGTCGTCGCTCAGCCGCACGAAGCCCGCCTCGCCCGCGACCTCCTCGTTCAACGGGCGCAGATCGAGCAGTGCCCCGGCATCGAGCCGATCGAGCGGCGGGCGAAACGCCCACGTCTCGTCGCTGCCGCCCCGCTCGGCCGGCGCGGCCTCGCCCGGCTTGCGCGTGCCAATCGGCTCGTAGGCGGCATCGGTCGTGAAGACGATCGCGTCGATCGCGCCATGATGATCGGGCAGGTTCGGCGTGTTCGTGCGGAACGCCAAACGGTTCTCGCCGCGCGCCAGTTCCACCTCGCCCAAGTCGACCCAGGCAATGAAGCGCAAGTCCGGCTTGCCGTCGGCGGCGATGTTGCGGCGGTCGGTTGCGCGGTCGAACGGCACGTCGCTCCACTCGCCGCGATTGAGGCGGTATTGCAACTGGTTGTTGGCCGGGTTGGCCCGCAGCAGGAAGCGCGTTCGCCCGCCGGGCGACTCGAAGCGGTACTCGGCCATGCCGCGCTGGCCGGTCTTGAAGTTGCTGATCCAGGCCCCGCCGGAGAGTTCGCTCGTGTCGACCTTGTCGTACCACCACGGGTGGCGATTCATGCGATCTACGGTGGCATCCTCCCCCTCGATCCAGATCGTTTGCGGCTCGGGCTGGCGGGCGGCGTTGGCGGCGACGAGGGCGAGGACGGCAAGGGAGGGAAGCAGCATGGCGACGCCCAAGATATCGGATGACGCGGCCGTCGTGCGGTCGTCCGCTTAAGCTTGATCCCGTGCCGTCGCCCGCCGAGCCCGAGCCCGCCCCGCCGATGCTGCTGGGCATCGACCGCCTGGTGCTGCGCGTCGCGAACCTGCCGGCGGCCGTGCGGTACTACGCGGACGTGCTCGGCCTGTGCGTCGTGCGCGAGGGGCAGGCCTTCGCGACGCTGCGCCTGGGCGACGGGCGCGAGGTGCTGCTGCACAACGATGCCGATTTGCCGGAGGAGGCGGTCTTCCTGCGCGTGGCCGACGTGCGCCGGATGTACGCCGACCGCGAGCGGCTGCGGCTGCGGTTCATGGGCCCGCCGACGCGCGTGGCCCGCGGGTTCAAGGCGACGGTAAAGGACCCCTTCGGCACGGTGCTGCTGTTGCTCGATCGCGAGGAGACGCCTGCCGACCGACCCGAGCGGGCAACCGCCGCGCCCGAAACGGCCGTCACGCCGCACGCGCTGTTTCCCGGCGTGGAGGCGAAGCTCTCGCCCAAGCGGCAGGAGCTGGCGCGGCTGTACGAGGCGGCGGGACGCACGGCCGACGACCTGCCGTACACGCCGCAGTTCGAGACGATTCACGCCGCCTACGCCGCCCTGTTTCCCGAGCCGCAACCGGCGCGGGCCGAAACGTGGCGCCACCTGCTGTTGCTCCGCAAGCGCGGCGAGCTGCCCAAACTCGGGGCCGCCAGGTCGGGCCCGCCGAACGTGGAAGCCACCGCGGTGGCGCTGGTCCACGAACTCATCGGCGACCTGTTTGGCGGCAAGATCGGCCGGCGCGACCGCCTGCCGTACAGCGAGGACTTCGACCGCCTGACCGACGCCTTCAACGAGCGGCGCGTCCGCACCGGCGCCGCGCCGCTGGCCCCGCACCAACTGTGGCGCCTCGTCGCCTCCATCGCCAAATGACCACCCTCGCCGTCGAAGCCTCATCGATCACCTGCCGCTACGCCGGCGCCGACTTGCCGGCGCTCGACGACGTGTCGCTCGCGGTGCGTTCCGGCGAGGTCATCGGGCTGCTCGGGCCCAACGGCAGCGGCAAGAGCACGCTGTTTCGCACGCTCGCCTCGCTGCTTCGGCCGACGTCGGGCACCTTGCGCATCTTCGGGCACGACGCCGTCGCCGATCCGGCGGCGGCGCGGCGGATGCTCGGGGTCGTCTTCCAGTCGCCGGCGCTCGACCGGGAGCTGACGGCTGCGGAAAACCTCGCCTACCACGGGCGGCTACTCGGGCTGGGGCGGGGCGAGGCGAAGCGGCGGGCGGCGGAGTTGCTCGACGCCGTCGAGCTTGCGGACAAGGCCGACGAGGTCGCCAAGCGCCTTAGCGGCGGGATGCGGCGGCGGCTGGAGATCGCGCGGGCGCTGCTCGACGCCCCGCCGCTCCTGCTGATGGATGAGCCGACGGTCGGCCTCGACCCGGCGGCGCGGCGGGCGACCTGGGCGCTGGTCCGCCGGCTGCGCGAGGCGGCGCCGCGCCCGCCGGCGGTGCTGGTGTCGACGCACCTGATGGCCGACCTCGACGCCGACGCCGCGGGGCCGGACCGCCTGGTCCTGCTCGACCGCGGCCGCGTCGTCGCCGATGCGCCGCCGCAGGAACTACGCGGGCGGTCGAGCGAGGAGTACGTGACGCTCTGGCCCGCCGATCCCGCCGATGCCGATAGGCTGGCGTCGTGGGTGGAAGGCAAGCTTCGACGCAGCGTTCCGCCGCCGGAACACGGGCGGCTACGCATCGGCAGCGCGTCGGGCACGTCCGAACTCTCAACGCTGCTGGGCGACACGCCCCCGGTCGCGCTGCGGGAAGCGACCGTGGGCCGGGCGACACTCGAAGACGTCTACCTCGACCTGACGGGGCGCCCGCTCGCGAGCGCGTGAACCCGTTGGGCATCTAAAGCAACCTACGTCACGGTTGCCCGCGCACGAAGGCGCTCCGGTTTTAGCCGCCCGCGGGAGCGGACGCTTGTGATCATATGTGCAGAAGCGCCCGCTTCCGCGGGCGGCAAGCAGCGGGCGCGACGCGAGCGCATATCGTGTAAGCCGCTCAGATCCCCCAACGTCCGGACGATTCGTTTCAAACCGCGTTGCCACGCAACGCTGGTCCGGCGGGCGGGCACGCCTGCATCGTCGCCCCGACCAGCGTTGTGTGGCAACGCGGTTTGGGGTTGAGCACGGAAACGCCGGGTGGAGCGGAGGCTTCATACGCTCCACCCGTGATCGATTCGCACTGCCACCTGACGTTCCCGCAGCTTCGCGATGATCTCGACGGCGTCCTGAAACGGGCTGCGGACGCGGGGGTCACGCATCTCGTCACGATCGGGACGAACGTCGTCGAGAGCTCCGCCGCCTACGACTTGTCCCGCCGCTTCGACCACATCGCCGCGACGGCGGGCGTCCACCCGTGCTACGACGAGTCCGCCCAGGACGTCACGCCGCAGTTGCGCGACCTCCTGAGCGACCCGAAGGTCGTCGCGGTCGGCGAGTGCGGGCTCGACTATTTCCACGACGAGGTGCCCCGCGACGCGCAGCGTGGTTCCTTCCTGCGGCAACTCGCGTTGGCGGCCGAGGTGGGCAAGCCGGTGGTGGTTCACAGCCGCGAGAGCGTCGGCGACTGCTTGGAGATCGTCGCCGACTTTCCCCACGTGCGAGCGGTGTTTCACTGCTTTACCGGCACCGTCGCCGAGGCCGACCGGTTGGCGGAGGCGGGCCACTACGTCGGCTTCACCGGGCCGCTGACGTTCAAGAAAAACAACGCCCTACGCGACGCGGCCAGCCGCATCCCGATGGATCGGCTGCTCGTTGAAACCGACGCCCCTTACCTCTCGCCTGAGCCCCTTCGCGGCAAGCGGCCGTGCGAGCCGGGCTACGTCGCCCACACGCTGGAGACGCTCGCCAGGGTGCGCGGCCTGCCCGCGGCGGAGATGGACCAAATCACTGCGGACAACACCCGCCGATTTCTCGGATGGCCCGCCGCGTGAGCGGTTGTCGCATTGGGGGGAGTCGCAGTCTACTCGTCGGCCGCGTCGCCGCTGCGGTCGAGGGCCAAGCGGCGCCAGGCGGTGGGCGTGAGGCCGGTCGACTGCTTGAAGCGACTGGTGAAGTGCGACTGGTGGGCAAAGCCGCAGTGGGCGGCAATTTCCTTCAGCGACAGGTCGCCCGCGGCCAAGCGGCGTTTGGCCTCTGAAATCTGGCAGTCGTACAGGTAGTGCTTAGGCGTGATGCCCAGCAGGTCCGTGAAGCGCCGGTGAAAGTGAAACGGCGAGAGGTAAACGGTTTTGGCGATCTCCCGCAGGCTCACATTGCCGCGGTAATGCTCCTGCATGAACTGCAACGCCGGCACGAGGCGGGCGATCTCTTCGTCGGCGCCGAAGTCGCTCGGGCGAAGCGTGCTCCACGCCTCGCACTCGGGCTGGTGGCTGACGACCGCGACGGGCTCAGTCCTGCTGCCGGTCAGCGCCGGGTAGGCCGGGAAGAGCGTGAGGCGGAACGACCAGCAATCGCCCAAGCGGTCGGGCACGAGCAGGCGGTCGGCGTTGCTGCCGGCGGCCTCGGGCTTAATCGGCTGCGCGTCCCCCTCAACCCCGCCACCGTCGCCCTGTGGCATCGCTTGCAGGCGTTCTTCCACAAGGTTGAGCAGGTTGTGGCGTAGCACGTCATCGAGCACCGCGCCCGCGTCGCTCGGAAAGATCAGCGTCCGGCCGCGCGTGCAGGCGAACTGGTTCTGCGGCAACTGGTGGCTGAGCGGGTAGTCGCTGTCCTTGAAGTGGTCGCGGGCGTGCTCGGCGGAAATAGCGGCCTCGAACTCCGCCGCCACCGTGCGCAGGGCAGTGACGTCCTCGTCGCTGAACGGCCCCGCCTCGGCGGTGCGGAACAGTTGGAGGATTCCTGGGTAGCCCGGCAGGACGACCCCCGGCACCGGCACGGCGCAGTAGTGGGCCAACCCGTGCTGCTTCAGGAACCCATCGGCGAACGCGGTGGCGATCTCGCGATGGCCGTCGGTCAACGCACCGTCGGCGATGCGATCGCCGATCTCGCAATCGCGCGTGATGCGGGCGTGGGCCATCGCGTGCCAGCCGACCACGTCGAGGGCGTGGGCCTCACGGACGTAGCGGCGTTGGCGATGCTGATCGGTCTGCCGCGGCTGGACAATTTGCAGCCCGGCCCGTGGCAGCGTGGTGGCGACGGTCGCGTCGGCATGAGCAACCCGCTGGCGCAGCGAGGCGATGGACGCTGCGAAGGCGATGAGGCCGCCGGCGCGGAACTGGACGATGCTGTTGTTGTCTCGATCCATTGGTTCTCGCACACAAAAGCCCGCTCTTCCCGACGTCGGCTGCCGCTCCAATGCCAGGTAACGCAAATATCTAGCAACCCAGATACCAAGGCCCGGACATCCCGTTTAGGCGAGGTCGCCGCAACGCATGGCCGCACGATCATACGTTAGGCAGGACCGAACACCCGCCGCACGTTTGGACAACGGAATCGTGCTGTTCGGCAGGAACCTGCAATTTCGCCGCACATCCATTGCACGCGCTGCCGTCCGAACCCATCGACGTTGCTAGGCGGCATCATCCGGCGCAGGCAGCGCCCTGCCGGACGCGGCACGACGTTCTGGCTTCGCACATTGCGGCGGAATGGCCGTTGGCACGCGGGTTGTTCGTCCACCCATATGACCGCCGCCCTCGCCGCCTCGCAACGCACGCTCGCCTGGTCCGGCCTCGCCGCAGCCACATGGGAGCAGTTCAAGCAGGGGCCCAAGGGACGCATCGGCCTGCTCGCACTGGCCACCTTCGCCTCGCTCTGCTAGCAGTCGCCATAGGCTTTGGGGCAACTTTCGCCCGCCCCGCGGGTGATGACTCTGTCCACTGAACGACCGACGCCGTTCCCGCACACGCGGGGATCGTCGGCCTAACGGAGCAACCCATGGCTCAATATTCCTCCCGTCCCGGCGGGTCTGGCCGGTCAAACCTCGGCGCGAACAATCTCAGCCCCGGCGGACGCCTCGCCATCGCGGCCGGCGTCGTGCTGGTGCTGCTGGCCTTCGCGGGCACGTTCTTCTTCAAGAGCATCCCCGCCGGCCACGTCGGCGTCGCCACCCTCTTCGGCGAGCCGCGCGACGTCGAGTACCAGCCGGGCATGCACTTTCCCGTCAACCCCCTGCTCGGCTGGGTCGAGTACGACACCCGCGAGATGACCCACATGGAGGAGCAGGTCGGCGTGCCGAGCCAGGACCAGCTCACCACCCGCATCGACGTCAGCGTCCAGTGGCGCATCGACGGCGGCGAAGCGTCGCGCATCCTCAGCGAGACGGGCGAGTTTGAGAAGGTCGTCGACGTGCTCTTGATCCCGAAGCTGCGCAGCCTCATGCGCGAGCAGGGCAAGAGCGTCATCAAGGCCGAAGACTTTTTCAACGAGACGACGCAGGCTCGCTTGCAGGACGAACTCTACGAGAAACTCGGCGAGTACCTCGCGCCCAAAGGCGTGATTGTGAACGCGGTTCTGTTGCGTGAGTTCACCCTGCCTCCGACGATCCTGACATTCGTCGAGCAGAAGAAGCAGGCGGATCAGAAAATCGAGCAAACGCGTTCGGAACTCGAACAGGCAAAGATTGAGGCCCAGCGTCGCGTCGAGGAGGCCAAGGCCGAGCGCGAGGCGGCTGAGCAGACGGCGGAGATGAAGAAGGTCCTCGCCGACGCCCAGGCGTACGAGATCAACGCCATCAATGAAGCCATTGCTCAAAACCCGGCGTACATCCAGCTCGAAGCGCTCAAGGCCCTTCAGGCCATGAGCAAGGACGAGGCCGCCAAGCTTTACTTTATGAACAGCGACAGCCCCATGCCCCTGCCGCTGATGAACCTCGGCGAGCCCCTCGGCAACGCCGGTGGAAACTAGCGGCCACCCCTCCTGTCAACCGCGACGCCAACGGGTGCGACCCTGTTGGCGTTCGCGTAGAACGGGCGGCGCATGCAGTTCATCCCCAAGCCGATCCGCTCGTTCTTCAGCGAGTTCCGCGAGTTCGCCGTGAAGGGGAACGTCGTCGACCTGGCCGTCGGCGTGATCATCGGCGCGGCGTTTGGAGCGGTGGTCACAAGCCTGGTGGAGAACATCCTGATGCCCCCGCTCGGCTACCTGATCGGCGGCGTCGACTTCAGTGAGTTGGCGATCAACCTCTCGAAGTCGTCGCCCGAGAAGGTCGCCGCGATCGAGGCGGAAATTGCCGCGATCAAGGACGGCACGCAGGTCGGCGACCTCAAGAGCCGCGAGGCGGCGCTGAAGGTGGCGAAGGAGGGCGTGCTGATCAAGTACGGCCTGTTCATCAACTCCTGCATCCGGTTCATCATCCAGGCGCTGGCCGTCTTCCTTGTGATCCGCGTGATGAACCGCGTGCTTCGCGAGAAGGAGGAGGCCGCCAAGACGCCGGGCAAGGAGCAGGTGCCGGAGCTCAGCACGCAGGAACGCCTGCTGACCGACATCCGCGACCTCCTGCGTGGCGACGGGACACGCGACAAAGCACCCGCCGACGGTGACGCCACGTAGCGCGGCTTGCACACTGATCTCCCTGTAGCCACGGAGCTCGCTCCGCGCTCGCTTTCCCTATAACAGTTCGTCTCGGTTGCCACCCTCACCATGCTCACGAACCCGCTCAATGCCGACCGCCCGCTCATCCTCCCGTCGATCCTGTCGGCGGATTTGGCGGCGTTGGGGAAGGAAATTGAGGCCGTTGGGTCGGCGGATGCGTTGCATGTCGACGTGATGGACGGGCACTTTGTCACGCAGTTGTCGTTCGGACCCGTGGTCGTTCAGGCGGCGCGGAAGGCGGCGCCCGAAGCCTTCCTCGACTGCCACCTGATGGTCACGAACCCGGAGGAACTGGCCGAGCCGCTGGTGAAGGCGGGGGCGAACCTGCTGACGTTCCACGCCGAGCTCGCCGACAACGTGCGGCGAACGCTCGGCTCGATCCAGGAGCGTCTGGCGGGAACGGGCGTGCCGGTCGGCGTGGCGATCAACCCGGCGACGCCGGCCGAGGCGGTCTTCCCAATCCTCGACGACATTCGCCTCGTGCTCGTGATGAGCGTCATCCCCGGCTATAGCGGCCAGGACTTCATGCCCTCGGTGCTGGCGAAAACCGAGGCGATCAAGAAGCGCCTCCGGCCCGACCAGCGGCTTGAAATGGACGGCGGCATCGGCCCCGACACCGCTCGCCAGTGCCGCGACGCCGGCTGCGACTGGTTCGTCGCCGCCAGCGCCATCTTCGGCGAAAGTGATCGACCCGCCGCGGTCCAAGCCCTTCGGCGTTCGATCGGATGAACTCACCACGGAGACACAGAGGACACAAAGCGAAAGAAGGTCGTGCTCAACCCTCTGACCTCCGTGTTCTCCGTGCCTCCGTGGTGACTCCCCTGCCCTAGACTCCCCGTTCATGGCCGACACCACCGCCATCGCGCCGACGAAGACGACGCGCATTCCCGAGGGCCTCTGGCTGGCCTGCCCGAGTTGCGCGGCAATGCTCTATCGCAAGCAGCTCGAGCAGAACCTGTCCGTCTGCCCCGAGTGCGGCCATCACAACCGCGTCAGCGCCCGCGAGCGCGTGCGCCAGCTCGCCGACGAGGGCACGTTCGAGGAGCTCGACGCCGACCTCTACAGCGATGATCCGCTGAACTTCGCCGACCGCAAAACCTACGCCGACCGCCTCGCGGCCGAGCGCATGAAGAGTGGCAATCCCGACGCTCTCGTGAGCGGTACGGCCTTCATCAAGGGCCGACCAATCGTGCTGGGCGTGATGGACCCGACGTTCATGATGGGCTCGATGGGCAGCGTGGTCGGCGAAAAGCTCGCCCGCGCCATCGAGCGGGCGACGAGCGAGAAGAAGGCCCTGCTCGTCGCCAGTTGCAGCGGCGGGGCGCGGATGCAGGAGTCGACGCTGTCGCTCATGCAGATGGCCAAGACCAGCGCCGCCCTCGCCCGCCACGACGATGCCGGCGGGCTCTTCATCAGCCTGCTGACCGACCCGACCACCGGCGGCGTGACCGCCAGCTTCGCCATGCTCGGCGACTTCATCCTTGCCGAACCGAACGCCCTCATCGGCTTCGCCGGCCCGCGCGTGATCGAGCAGACGACCAAGCAAAAGCTCCCGCCCGGCTTCCAACGCTCCGAGTTCCTCCAGGACAAGGGCTTCGTCGACTTTGTCGTTAAACGTCACGACCTGCGTAGCGAAATCGCCCGCCTCATCGACTTCTGCGCGGAGTAAGCGTGAAACGCTTGATCGAAAGCAAACCAGGTAGCTGCGGGGTTCCTTACTAATCCCTCTCGAGTAGTGAAGCAAGCAAACTTCGACGCGCGTCGTCGCTGGATCGAAGCATTCTCGAAATCCCTGCCGCGCGGGTCGCGTCGCCACGGGCGTAGTTGTGTCGCTCGGCGTCGAACGCCTTGCCCGGCACCTCCGCGTGAACGCCGACGAGCGTGACGACGCCCTCGCCAAAGCGGCAGCGGACGGCGGCAACGTTCTCGCCGGTGGGCTGATCGACGTAGGTGGCGATTGTCTCCGTCGCCTCGCCGTCGTCGGCGACGAAGTGGCAGCCGCCCCAGTAGAGGCAATGGGCCTCACCCCCATCGAACCGGACCCGCGTCGCGGCGGCGCAGTCGAGGTCGTTCGTTCGGTAAAGCTTCGCCAGCCGCGGCAGTGAGCCGATCGCTGTGCCGGGAAAGAGGCCCAGCTCGCGGGCGGCCTTCACCTGCAAGTCCTCGCCGGTGAAGTCAATCCGTCGGCAGGCGTAGTACGCGCCGGCGCAGACGCCCAGGAAATCGCCGCCGCGTTCGACGAACCGGCGGATCGACGCGTTGCCGGGGCCGTTGAGCTTCTCCGCGTACGGCCGATCCGCCCCGCCGGGGAAGGCGAGCAGATCGACCGCCTCGTGCCAGTCGTCGCCGCCGACAAAGTCGCTCGCCTTCACCCGCCGCACGTCGTAATCGACGTCCGCAAGCGACCGTGCGAGGCGATTTGTCACGAACGGGTCCGCTCCGTCATCGTCGTAAAGGGCCGCGACGTGCATGAAGCCACCATAGCTGCGACCCAACGGGTCGCGATCTGTCGCTACGGCGACCCGTACCGATTCTGCGCCGGCTCATAACTCGCCGGCGCCGCCTTTTCGGTGACGTGGGCCGTGTTCGGGTTCTCGCGCAGATGCGCCAGCACCGCGCCTTGGCCGATGCGGCGGTGAAAGGCGCCGAGGTCTTCTTCGCCCGCGCGATTAGCACGCCAGAACTCGAAGAGGGCCGCCGTCACGACCGCCACGTCGTCGCGCTTCACCTGACGCAGATACAGCTTCTCATCCTCGACGATCGCCGTCCCCTGGTGCCGGCCCGCCTCGTCGCCGCCGATCTTGAGCATGTACATGCTCGGCCCCTGGCCGACCCAACCGACCGACTTGGTCCCCGGCCGAAAACACTGCCGCTCGCAGCCGGTGATGCCGATGCTCTCGTGCAAATCGCCGTAGCCCATCTGTTCGAGCTGGTCCATCAGTTCCGGCTCGAACTGCTCGGAGTCGGTGTAGCTCAGCCGGCACGTCGGCAGGCCGACGCACGCGCCGCTGAGCGTGCGCAACGTGCTGACCCGCCCGTGCTTGCGCCGCCCATAGCCGTAGTCGGCAAGGTCGGCCTCGAAGTCCTCCTTGGCCGCCGGGTCGAGGTTCGTGAAGAGCAGGTCCTGGTTGGGCGTGATCATCACCTCGGTGTCGAAGGTTTCGACAAGGTGGCGGACGAGGCTTTGCAGTTGCTCGCCGTTGCCGACCGTGCTGCCCATGCCGTCACTGGCGGCCCCCTGGCTTGGGTCGCGGTCGATGAGCCGGCCGTTCTCGACCCATAAGCCGTACGCGGCCTTGCCGTTGCTCGGCTGCTCCTGCCAGCCGTGGTGCAGGTGCCGTCGGCCGACGTCGAAGCCGTCGATCGGCTCCTCGAAGCTCGCCCCCGCCTGGCGCACCTGGTCGCGATACCACTCGATGCCCTGGCTGTGAACCACGTACTTCAGCCGCGCCCAGTGGCGGTTCTTGCGATCGCCCCACTCCTGGTGAACCTTCACGACCGCGTCCAAGCCCTTGTGCAACTCGCCCGGCGCAAAGACGCCCAGGGGCAGGCCGAGCGTGGAAAAGCTCGACTTCCCGTTCTTCTCCCCCTGCCCGCCGCCGACGTACAACTGGAAGGCCGCCAGCTTGCCGTCCTCGATCACCGGCGCGATACCAAGGTCGTTTGTGCGCAGCTCCACGCAATTGTCGTTCTGGACTTCGCCCGTTCGTGCGTTGCGATGCGCGGCCCCGAAGGCGATCTTGAACTTGCGGTTGAGCAGGTTCGGCGCGTAGTCGAAGCGCCCCCGGCTCCCGACGGCCGCCTCGGCGGCGTTGCGGTCGTAGGCGGTGTCGATCCCGAAAATCTGGATGTGCGGCGTCTCGGGGAGCTGAAAATACGTGCCGTATCGCTGGGCGAGCGCATGGACGTCCACGATGTCGCTGAACTTGCTGAGCGGGCAGCCCATGACGTTTCGCACGTTGTCGCCGCAGCCGTTGAGGGCGAAGAAGCCGGTTTTGGCAATCTCGGCGACAACCGCGACGAGGTCGGCCTTCTTCACCCAGTGAAACTGCACGTTCTGCCGCGTCGTCAGGCGGATGCTCGACCGCCCGCCGCCCCCCTCGGCGGGGCTGGTCGTGTACCGCCGGCTGATCTCGTCGATCACACGCCACTGCTCGCGCCCGAACGCCCCGCCGCCGGGGACGCTGATGCGGATCATGTACATCCAGTCCTTCTCCTTACCCGTCTTCGCCCGGTTGTACTCGAGGTAAATGCCGTGACTCTTGGCGAGCGCCTCGGTTTCGCCGGCGATGCCGTCGTCGGAGAGGTCGCGGAAATCGCGCTGCAGGTCGCCGGAGATGCCGTGCGTGAGCTTGGTCTTCTCGTTGCCGTTGAACGCGTCGGCGGGCGTGTGCAACAGCGGCTGGGGCGGGGCGAGGCGGCTCATGTCAACAAACCCTATTCGCCCGTAGGGGATAATCAAGATCGCCGTTGACAATGTGCGCCAGGCGGCGAATCGTCTGCGTGGAAGGCTCACTCATGCCCGCCGTTGCACTCACCGTCGCCACCAACGCCGACGCCTGGACCGGCCCCGCTCGGCCGGGCGACGCGGCGCCTGCTGCGGACGTGCTCGCATGGGTCGCCTCCGCCTACGCCGGCGAACGCATCGCCGCGACGACCGGCTTCGGCATGGAGGGGTGCGTCCTGCTCGACCTGATCGACAAGGCCGGCCTGGCTCTGCCGGTCCACTGGATCGACACCGACTTCCTCTTCGCCGAAACACACGACCTCCGCCGCCAACTCGAACGACGCTACCCGCGCCTGATCTTCGTTCGCCACGACGCCCGCCTGACGCCCGGCGAGCAGGCGGAGGTGCTTGGCCCGCAACTGTGGGCGCGCGATCCCGACGCCTGCTGCCGCGTCCGCAAGGTCCTGCCGATGCGCCGGGCGATGGCGGACGTCGACGTCTGGCTCGCCGCCCTGCGCCGCGGGCAGTCGCCCGAGCGGCGAAGCCTGCCCACCGTCGGCCGCGATGCGCAGCACGGCGTCATCAAGGTCTGCCCGTTGCTGACCTGGACGCGCGCCGACATCTGGCAATACGTGCGCGAGCACAAGGTGCCGTTCAACCCGCTGCACGAGCGCGCGTACCCGACCATCGGCTGCACCCACTGCACACGGCCGGTGCCTGGCGCGAGCCCCGCCGACTACAGCCGCGACGGCCGCTGGGCCGGCACCGGCAAAACCGAGTGTGGCCTCCACATCGGCGGCAGCGGGATTTGAGGAACCGAAAAATCTATAGTTCAGCTTGACGGGTCTCCCGGAGAACGCTACATTCGCCGCACGATGTTTGCCGGCACCCTCCTACGCACCTATCACCTGCTTACGACCGAAGGGTCGGCCGGGTGACGGTGCGCGTGCCACAACAGTGACGCGACGCCAGTTCACGGCGGTCGATCTCTTCGAAGATCGACCGCGTTTTCTTTGTTTTTGGAGAAGGATCCACGCGGCTCGGTAGCCCAACTGGCAGAGGCCGCCGGCTCAGACCCGGCGCGTTGGAGGTTCGAATCCTCTCCGAGTCATTCCAGCAAATCGCGGCGGTAGCCCAATTGGCAGAGGCACGAGGCTGAGGGCCTCGACAGTGCAGGTTCGACTCCTGTCCGTCGCACTATGTACGTGCGGATTGAACTGTAGAACATGGGTGCCGTTCCCGACGGCGATCTGTAACACCGCTGCCCTCAGAAGCGTCGGGCGGCTGGCGAGAGGTTTGACTCCTCCGGCACCCACTGCGCCCGCGTGGCGCGCGGCGCGTAGCCTTACCTATGCCGCGGCCCGCGCTCGACGACCAACTGCCCGCCGTCACGCGGGCGCTCGTCGAGAGCATCCACGACGTGCCCGATCTCCACCGGCTCGGGCAGGCGTACCTGCCCAACCGCGACACGGTTCAGCGGTCGGTCGAGACGCTTCTGCAACTCGTGTTTCCCGGCTATTTCGGGCGGCAGGGGCTGACCGAGGCGATGCTGCCGTTCCATGTCGGCGAGCTCGTCGGGCAGCTCTTCGACGAGCTCTACGAGCCGATCCGCTACTGCCTGCGCTTCCGCGAGGACCGGCCGGACTGCCCCGACACCGACTCGCGCTGCGACCAGGAGGCCGAGCGCATCGTGGGCGGGTTCTTCAATCGCCTGCCGGAGATTCGCCGGATCGTCGCGACCGACGTCCGGGCCGCCTTTGAGGGCGACCCCGCGGCCGGCTCGACCGAGGAGACGATCTTCAGCTACCCCGGCCTCTACGCCATCACCGTGCAGCGGCTGGCGCATGCGCTGCACCGCCAGAACGTGCCGCTCTTGCCGCGCGTGATCACCGAGTACGCCCACGCCCGCACGGGCATCGACCTGCACCCCGGCGCCACGCTCGGGCCGAGCCTGTTCATCGACCACGGCACCGGTGTGGTCGTCGGCGAAACGACCCGGATCGGCAGGAACGTGAAGATTTACCAAGGCGTCACGCTGGGCGCCCTCGCCCCCGCCAAGGGTCAGTCGTTGCGCGGACAACGGCGGCACCCGACGATCGAGGACGACGTGACGCTCTACGCCGGCGCGACGATTCTCGGTGGCGACACGGTCATCGGCCGCGGCAGCACGATTGGTGGCAACGTCTTTCTAACCGAGAGCGTCCCGCCCGGTAGCAAGGTGGCCAACGAACCGCCGTCGCTGCGCATCCGCAACGGCACCAACCGCCCGGCCGCGCCGGCGCTCGACTTTCAGATTTAGGGCAGCTCACGTCATCACGTGTTGCTTGATGGGGTAGCCGCGGAGCTTGCTCCGCGCTTCGAACAATGGTTGGTGCCCGACGCGCGGAGCAAGCTCCGCGGCTACCACCTGCCAGTGAAGTTGCAAGCCGCTTTGAGCGGGATCGACAGGCGTCTCCGACGGCTGCCGACCGCGCGTCCTCGCCGCATCACCTTGCGTTGCGTTTCGGCACCATTCGTCACAAGCCGTGGCCGATCGGGGCATAGATGCCGTCACGGCCTAGTTCGTCGCGTTGGCACGGCGGTTGAACGTGCTCTGGCGTGTCCTCGATCCACGCCCTTGTCCTCCTCTCGACCTGCCTCCTTGCCGGTGCCGGATGCGCCTTCCGAGAAGCGCCGCCGCCCGTAACGGACGCGGACGGCTATCTGCCGGCCGCGTCGGCGGCGTTGGCGTACGACCCGCCGCTGTACCTTGCCCTCGACGCCGGCGAGGCCGACCAGCTCGACGCGCAGCTCGCCCGCTACGAGCGTGGGCCGGCGGCGCTGCTGGGGTACGACACGCCCACCGTCAGCACATACTGGCGTCGCGTGGACGACCGGCAGTACCTGCTCGGCAGCGGCTCGTACGGCTACGGCGGGTTCGGCCGAGGCCACCGCGGCTACGGCTGGGGCGGGGCCGCAACCGGGCGCAGCGGCATCTTCGACTTGTACCTGCGGCGGGAGGTGTCGACGAGCGACTTCACCCGCGTCCGCCCCGCCGGCCAGTGAGGATTGGTTCGCACGCGAGAGCAGCTTGCGGCATGTCTGTTCGCGCCCAGGCTCGCTCCGCTTTTAGCCGCCCGCGGGAGCGGGCGCCTCAGGTCGACCATGCAGCAGCGCCCGCTCCCGCGGGCGGCTAAAAGCGGAGCCATGCGAGCGAGCACCGGCAAGCTGAGTTAAACGCTTGGTGCAACGCGACCCGCCGCGTGTGGAACGCCCATTCCCGCGCGGCGTGTGGTTTGGTAAACCGTTGTCTTGTCATCCATTGCGGCTCGACGCGGGTGCCGGGCGGCACTGCCGCGGGCCCGCCGACCCTGCGCAGCCTGTCCCGGAGAGCTCATGGCGACGATCACGAAGAAGGAACTGATCGACCGCATTGCCGACACCACCGACGAGCGGCGGGCGGCGGTGAAACAGACCGTGCAGCTCTTCCTCGACGAGATCGTCAACGAGCTCGCCAAGGGCAACCGTTTGGAGTTCCGCGACTTCGGGGTCTTCGAGACCAAGGTCCGCAAGGCCCGCCGGGCGCAGAACCCGCGCAAGGGCGTGGCCGTCTGGGTGCCGCAGCGGACGAGCGTGAAGTTCAAGCTCGGGCGGCTGATGAAGCTCAAGCTCGAGGCGCTCGACGAGGAGATGAACACCGCCGCCCAGGGCGAGGCCCCGCCGCCGGACCTGAAGGACCCCCAGCGCCACGCCGGCCCCCGCGGTCGCAGCAACGCGGCCAAGCCGGACCGACCGGACACGCCCGATCCGTCCCCAACCGGCGGCACGCCGCCGCCCGCGGGCGGGTAGGTTCCAGTGCCACTGCATCGTTGCACTGGCACCGGAGTACCCAAATCGAACTGCGCTCCATCAAGGTCTCGACCGCAGACTCGTCCGAGGTCCGCAACTCCCCCGACGCCGGAGCGGAAGCTCCGGGTCTCTGCGCGTCACACGAAGCAGTTCGACCAGACGAAACGGTCCAACCCGGAGCTTACGCTCCGGCGTCGGGGGACACTCGCGCTCTTGAAGGATTCGCTACCCCAGCGGCTCAACGTCTTCGACGTCGAGGTGGAACACGCTCGCGACGCGGCCTTCGCTCTTTTGCACGTCGACCCGCAGCGTTCCCTTGGCCCGCACCGGCACCCGGTAAAACTTGACCGGGTCACCGATCGCCTCGCTCTTGACAAAGTGCTGCACCTGCGGCTCGCTGCCGTAGCAGCAATTGGCGATTGAGTAGACGAGGTCGAAGGAATCGACCGTGCCCGTGGCCGACCGGCTGGTGAACATTTCCCCTTCGAGCACCACCTTCTCGCCATCAAGGGCGCGCCACCGGTCGGGGATCTGCGCGGCCGTGCCGTTTTGCTGGTCGAAGTCGAAGGTCGTCATCGCTTTGAGGTCGACGAGCTTGTACCCGTCGGGCAACGCCTGGATGCCGCCGGTGCGTTGGAAATCCCAGTAGATGTAGCCCAACGCCCCGAGCGGCACGAGGACGATGAGCACGAGCAACGCCACGCGGGCGATCGAGCCGCCGGAGACGGGGGCAGTGTCGGAGGTTGCGGTGGGGGTCTGCGTCATCGTCGTTGGGTTCGCGTGGGAGAAGCCAGCGGATGTTACGACAGGCTTGGCTTTGGGGGTCACTCCGACAGGTGCTGCGCGACCGGCGTGCGGTAGGCGAGCAGCGCAGGCAGCAGGCCCGCGAGCGTCGCGACCCCCACAACGCCCGCCAGGTAGAGCAGTTCGAGCGGACCAACCGACCACCCGCCGATCCCCTCGCCGAAGCGTCGCTCCATGAACGCGCTCGCCGCCACGGCGATGGCGTGCCCGCCGATCCAGCCCAAGAACGCCCCGCTCACGCCGATGAGGGCGGCCTCGAGCGTGATGAGCGACAGCACGGTGCGGCGCGTCGCCCCCAGGCTGCGCAGGATCGCCACCTCGCGCCGCCGGGCGGTCACGCTGTTGTAGATGCTGACGAGGATTCCCACACCCGCGACCACACTGACGAGGGCCGTCACCAGCAGCAGCAGTTGGCTTGGGCCCTTCAGGAAGGTCTCGAAGAACGTGCGCATCTCCTCGCCGGGGCTGACGGCCATTGCGTCGGGGGCGTTGTTGATCCGCCACGCCGCCTGCTGGCCGAGCGGCCCGCCGTTGGTCGCGACCAGGATCGCGCTCACCCGCCACTGCTCCTGCGGCAGCGTCGGCGTAACGAGGCCGGTGTCGGCGTCGATTGTGTACGTCTCCTCGTGGTCGTGGTGATCGTGCTCGTCGTCGTGATCGTGGTCGTGGTCCTCGTGCTCGCCCGGCGGGTGGTCGGGCTCGCCGTCGTGGTCGTGGTCGTCCTCGGGATGCTCGCCCGGCCCGTGATCCGGGATGCCGTCGCCGTCGTGGTCATGCGGGACGTGGTCCTCCGCCGCATGATCGGGCTCTCCATCGCCGTCGTGATCGTGGTCCTCTTCCTCTCCTTCGTGCCCTTCGTGGCTCGCCTCCTCGCCCAGCAGTTCAGCCACATCCTCCATCGCCTCGGTGTGGGCGTCGATGGCGACGCTCGTGGCGATCGGCAGGAAAGCGACCTCGTCGAGGGCCGTGCCCGTGGGCGAGAGGATGCCGACAATCGTCCACCGCTCGTCGTGCTCGTCAATGAGGTCGCCCTCCTCGGTGCGGCCGTGCGTGATGGTAATTTCGTCGCCGACCCTTCGCCCCGTCGCCGACGCCGCCTTGCTGCCGAGCACCGCCTCGAACTTGCGGGCGTGGAACGACCCTCCCTCTGCGAACTCTGGTTCCCTGCCAAGGCGATACTCGAAGCGCTCGCCGTCGGGTCGCCTCGCACGACCGTCGTCTTCGAATCCGAACATGGCCGGCGTCGTCGCGACGACGGGCTGGCCCTCGAACTCGTCCGTCGCCGCCAACGGCACAGACCACCGCACGTACGGCCCGAACCGCTCCGGATCGTCCATCGCCTCAACCATGTCCCAGCCGACGGTGCCGGGCGGCTCGTCGAGCTGGTACACCGAACTCAGCACCAGCGGCAGCTTGCCCCCCTTGGCCCCGACGATCAGGTCGTATCCAAACTCCGTTTGCCCGAACAGCCGATCCGCCCCACGCTGCACCACGAGCAACGCCACCCCCAACGCCGTGCCGAGGGCGACGCTCAGCAGCGTCAGCCACGTCGACAACGCCCGCTGGCGCATGTTCTTGAGAATGAGCTGGAAAAGATTCATGTGGGATGGCTCACCACGGAGACACAGAGGCACGGAGCGCAAGAAGGATTCGCTTCAGCTTTCGCCTCTCCGTGTCTCCGTGCCTCCGTGGTGAACGGCTTGGTTGATCTCTTGAAGGTCGATCATGCGCGGCAGAACATCCGCGAGGGAGCGGTCGTGCGTGACGAGCAGGAGAGCCGCGTTGGCTTCGTCGCAGAGTTGGCGGATCAGGGTGAGGACGCTCGTGGCCGTGGGTGGGTCGAGGGCGCCGGTCGGCTCGTCGGCGAGGACGAGCGACGGCCGATTCGCCAGCGCGCGGGCGACGGCCACGCGCTGCTGCTGGCCGACGCTGAGCTTGCCCGGCCGGTAGTGCAGGCGTTCGCTCAGGCCGACTTCGTTCAGGAGATGCTCCGCCCAACCGCGATCCGCCGGGCGGCCGGTAAAGCTCATGCCGAGCAGCACGTTCTCCAACGCCGTAAAGCCCGGCAGCAGGTGGTGCGTCTGGAAGACGTAGCCAAGGTGTCGGCCGCGGAAGGCGTCGCGCTGGGTCTCGCTCAGCGTCGAGAGGTCTATTTCGCCGTGAAGCACGCGCCCCGCGTCCGGCCGGACGATGCCGGCAATGCAGTGAAGAAGCGTCGTCTTGCCCGTCCCGCTGCCGCCGACCAGGGCCGCGTGCTCGCCGTCGGCCACGCGCAGCTCGGGCACGTCGAGCACGGCCGTGCGCGTGCCGTCGGGGGCGACGTAGTGCTTCTGAAGTTGTTCGACGGCAAGGTTCACGGCAATTACACGGTAGTTCGTCGGTACGGCACAAACCGTTTCAGTCGATTGATCGGACCTTCGAAACACCACCACGACAGCGCCGCCAAGGCAACGGTAATCGCCGTCGCAATCGCGGCACCGCCGAGGTGCGGGAACTCGTCGCCAAGCGTCACGCCGACGGCGCCGTTGACGAACAGATGCAGCAGGTAGATCCCGTAGCTGATCACGCCCAGGAACGCGATCGGCCCCCACGCCAGCGCGCGGCCGAGGACGCCCGGCAGGCCCATCGCGACGAGGCCAACCACGCCGGCCCACAGCGTCGCGAGCGCCGTGCGCCCGCCGACGATGCGGGCGAACACCCAGTCGTTCGGGTCCGGCGGGAACCAGTCGAGCAGCACGAACGGCAGCGACCCGGCAATCGCGATCCAGCACGCCCGTCCCAGCCAAGAGCGCTCCCACG
>CBDCBA010000018.1:0-28191 GCA_965214125.1 Tepidisphaeraceae bacterium | reverse complement strand
ATCGCGTTGGGATCGGTCGTCTCCTCGCCGTCGCGGTTGATCGCCCAGCCCTCGGGAATCGACTCGCCGCGCCGCCGGGCCATCTCGATCTTGCCGTACGCCGCAGCGCATGTGGCGAGGTCGACGACGATGTCCGGCTCCTCGCCGCCGGGGAAGCCGATGGCGATCGGGGTTCGTGCCCGTCATCCGCTCGCGGCCCCACAGCGGCGCGACAAGCTTGGTCGTGTTGGTCATGCTCCAGCCGATCAGGTCGCGCTCCAGCGCCGCCAATACGTAGTAGCCCGCGATGCCGTAATGATTGGTATTGCAGACGCTGACCCACCCGCTGCCCACGTCGTCGGCTTTGTCCATCGCGATCCGATTTGCCTTGGGGCCGACCACGAGCCCGAGGCCGTTGTCGCCGTCGACGGTGGCGCAGGTGGCGTTCTCGCGAACGATCTTCACCTTCGGCGTCGGGTTGATGCGGCCCTGGTCGAGCATGTCGAAGTACGTGTGCAGCCGGGCGACGCCGTGCGTCTCGATGCCGCGCAAATCGGCCGTCGCCAACACGTCGGCGGCGACGCGGGCGTCCTCCTCGCCGACGCCGAAGTGCCGGAACGTCTGCTCGCAAAACATCCGCAGTTGCTCAATCGGGAACGTGCGTGTCTCGCGCGACGGTTCGGTGTCGATGTTCATAATCGCGCAGCATACGAGCGGCCGACAACCGGGCACGAGGACCAAGCTTGCCCACACGCATGGATGCGGCAAGATGTCAGAGCAGACGCCGCGATGCCCGCCAAACCGACGCAAGCCCGCGTGCGCCCGCACCACGGCTACTTGCCTCGACTTATCAGACCAAGCCGCGCCATTAGCAATCCGCCGGCAAATCCCACACTTTCGATCGGCGATGTCGTATCGATTTTTTGTCTGAATCGAGGACGTCGGCCGGCTCCGCTCACCTTCTTCCACGGCGGAATGTCACCGAAGATGCTGCAAAGCGGGCGTTTTTCGAGTCGGTTGCTCCTCCTTTCAAGAGTTAACGAAACCCCTTGCGGCACGCGGGCGGCGCGCGATTTGTGGCGGGGCAGCCCCGATTGCATCTGAAACGTCCGCGTTGCCATGCCGCCCTTCGGCAACTCAGCTTTTGACCGCCGCTGCCTGAACCTTTGCTCCCGCATGACTCCGCCGCCTCCCAACAGCCAGCACGTCGCCCGAGACTTTCGCCCAAACGACGGGGGCTCGCCCAACGGCGCGACCCGGCGCGTGCTCATCACCGGCGGGGCGGGCTTCATCGGCTCGCACCTGGCCGACGAACTACTCGCCAGCGGCTGGCAGGTGCGGGCGCTGGACAATCTCGACCCCCAGGTCCACGGCGAGGCTGCCCACGCCCAAGGGCGGCGGCCGGATTATCTCGACAAGCGCGTCGACCTCCACGTCGGCGATGTGCGCGATCGGGCGGCCGTTGACAAGGCGTTGGGCGACGTCGATGCCGTTGTCCATTTTGCCGCGGCGGTCGGCGTCGGGCAGAGCATGTACGAGATTCGGCGGTACACCGAGATCAACAACCTCGGTACGGCCACGCTTCTCGAAGCGTTGGCGGAATTGCCCCAAGTCAAGCGGCCGCGGCGGCTGCTCGTGGCGAGCAGCATGAGCATTTATGGCGAAGGCCTCTACGCGACCGCCGACGGCCAGCCCGTCCACAACGCGGCCCGGAAGCTCGACGATCTCAAGGCCCACCGGTGGGAGCCGCGCGACGCTCAAGGCCGCCCGCTCCAACCAGTGCCCACGAGCGAATCGAAGGTGCCCAGCCTGTCGAGCGTCTACGCGCTGGGCAAGTACGACCAGGAGCGCATGGGCCTGATGGTCGGCGGCGCCTACGGCATTCCCACCGCGGCCCTGCGATTCTTCAACGTCTACGGCACGCGGCAAGCACTGAGCAACCCGTACACCGGCGTGCTCGCCATCTTCGCGGGTCGGCTGCTGGGGGGCGAGGCGCCGATGGTCTACGAGGATGGCCAGCAGCGTCGCGACTTCGTCCACGTGGGCGACGTCGCCCGCTGCTGCCGACGGGCGCTCGACGCCGACGCGGCGGCGATTGACGGCGAGGTCTTCAACGTCGGGTCGGGCCAGCCGCGCACGGTGGACGAGGTCGCCCGGTCGCTCGCCGCCGTCATCGGCCACAAAGACCTTCAGCCGATCGTCGCCGGCAAGTACCGCGTGGGCGACATCCGCCACTGCTTTGCCGACATCGCCAAGGCCAGGCGCGTGCTCGGCTACGAGCCGCAGGTCGACTGGAACGAGGGCTTGGCCGAACTCGCCCAATGGGTCGACGGCCAGCGCGATGACGCCGAGGTGTCGGCCGCCGTCGCCCGCACGCAGTCGGCCAACGCCGAGCTTGCCCGGCGGGGCCTAGCCGTCTGATGCTCGTCCCGTCACCGCAGCCCGTCTCCCCGATGTCCAGCAGATCGGCCCCCGCATGATCGCAGCGCAGCCCAACCCCTCCGTCCGCCCCGCCCAGCCGATTATCGGCCTGCTCGAGTGGTTCCGCCCCGGCGAGCACGACCGCGTCGAACAGGCCCTCGACCAGCTCGACGCGCTGCACGTCCGCCACCTGCGCACCGGCGTGAGCTGGGCTGACTTCCTCACGCCGCAGGGCCGCGCGTGGTACGACTGGCTGCTCCCCGCGCTGGCGGCGCGCGTCGACGTGCTGCCGTGCTTCAGCTACACCCCGCCCAGCCTCGGCGAGATTCCCGGCACCAACACGCCCCCGAGGCGTTTGGAGGATTACGCCGACTTCGTCTGCTTCTGCATCGAGCTCTACGGCGAGCAGTTCGAGTGGGTCGAGCTTTGGAACGAGCCCGACAACCACCGCGAGTGGAATGCCGCGTTCGACCCCGACTACGCCAAGTTCGCCTACATGGCCGGCAACGCCGCGAAGTGGGCGCGGAAGAAGGGCAAGAAGGCCCTGCTCGGCGGGCTCGCCAATGCCGATCCGAACTTTCTCTCCCGCCTGCACGACCATGGCGCGTTGGAGCACTTTGACGCCGTCGGCGTGCACGGATTCCCCTTCAGCTTCGAGTTCTACTGGGAAGGCTGGGCCAAGCGGGTCGGCCGGCTCCGCGAACGCCTCGACTGGTGCGGGCGAGGCGACTGCCAACTCTGGATCACCGAGAGCGGCTACAGCACGTGGCGGCACGACGAGCGCAAGCAACTCGTAACCTTCCTCGACGCGATCGACGCGCCCGCCGACCGCGTCTACTGGTACAGCCTCGACGACCTCGATCCGGACCTGCCCACCGTCGACGGTTTTCACAGCGACGAACGCGAATACCACTTTGGCCTCAACACGGCCGACGGCCGCGAAAAGCTGCTGGCCCGCCTGTGGCGCGAGCACGGCATTCGCGGCGTGCGCCGGCAGGCCGATTTGCTTCGTACGCAGCCGAAAAAATCGAGCCGCCACGCGCTCGTCACCGGCGGGTGCGGCTTTGTCGGCACCAACCTGTGCGACCGCCTGGCACGCGAGGGGCGGCACGTGGTCGCCTTCGATTCCCTCACGCGGCCCGGCGTGGAGCGCAATGTCGAGTTCCTCAAGCAAGCCCACGGCGACCGCGTTCACGTCGAGTGCGCCGACGTGCTCGATTCCCACGCCGTCAACGATGCAGTAAAGCACGCCTCGGTCATCTGGCATTTCGCGGCACAGGTGGCGGTGACGACCAGCCTCGACCGGCCGGTCCACGACTTCGAGGTCAACGCCCGCGGCACGCTCAACGTCCTCGAAGCCGCCCGGCGCCGGGGTGATGATGCGCCGCCGATGATCTTCACCAGCACGAACAAGGTCTTCGGCGACTTAGCCGACGTGGAGCTGGCCATCATCGACGGCCGGTGGCAGCCAACCGATCGGCACCTGCGCGGCTGCGGCGTGGCCGACGGGCGCTGCCTCGACTTCCACAGCCCCTACGGCGTTAGCAAGGGCGCCGCGGACCAGTACGTGCTCGACTACGCCCGCAGCTTCGGCCTGCCCGCGACCGTCTTCCGCATGAGCTGCATCTACGGCCCGCACCAGTGCGGCAACGAGGATCAGGGTTGGCTTGCCCACTTCGCCAGGGCCGCCCTGCGCGGCGAGGGCGTGACCCTCTACGGCGACGGCCGGCAAGTGCGCGACGCGCTGTTCGTCGGCGACCTCGTCAACCTGCTGTGCGGCGCCGAATCGCGGATAAACGCCTTACGCGGCGAGGCCTTCAACGTCGGCGGCGGGGCGGACAACGCCGTCAGCCTGCGCGACGTGCTGGCGCTGATCGAACAGAACGTGGGCCACCCGATTCCCGTCGACTGGGGCAACTGGCGGACAGGCGACCAGAAGTGGTACGTCAGCGACGCCCGCCGCATCGGCCAGCGCCTCGACTGGCACGCGGCGACCCCCGTCGCTCTAGGCGTCGCCACACTCGTGGACTGGCTGCGCGACAACCTCGATGACGCCCCCATCGCCCGCCAGCCGGCGACCGCGGCTTACAGTGGGGCGTTATGAGCACCATGAAGGCCGCCCAGCTCGTCGCGCCCAAGCAGATCGAGATCGTTGACACGCCCCTGCCCGACCCCGCCGACGGCGAGGTCCGCGTCCGCGTCGACGGCTGCGGCGTGTGCGCCAGCAACGTCCCGCCCTTCGAGGGCCGCGACTGGTTCGAGTACCCGATGTCGCCCGGCGACCTCGGCCACGAGGCGTGGGGCACGATCGACGCCGTCGGCGACAACGTGCAGGGGCTACGCGAGGGCGACGCCGTCGCAATGCTCAGCTACAAGGCCTACGCCGAGTACGACATTGCTAAGGCAGCCAACGTCATCGCGCTACCGAAGCAGCTCGCAGGCAAACCGTTTCCCGCCGAACCGCTGGCGTGCGCTGTCAACATCTACCGCCGCGCCGGGCTTCATCGCGACGGCACGGTGGCCATCGTTGGGGTGGGTTTCCTCGGGGCGCTGCTGTCGCGCCTCTGCGTCGACGCCGGCTGCGATGTCGTGGCGATAACCCGCCGCGCTGACGCCCTGAAGTTCGCCGCCGACGCCGGCGCGAAGACGACGCCGATGGACGACCACTGGCGCATCCTCGAAACCTGCAAGGGTCAGGACGGCCTGATCGGGCCCGACGGCGCGGACGTAGTGATCGAGTGCGTCGGCAAGCAGTGGCCCCTCGACCTCGCGACGGAGCTCGTCCGCGAGCACGGCCGCCTCGTCATCGCCGGCTACCACCAGGACGGGCCGCGCAGCGTGAACATGCAGCAGTGGAACTGGAAAGGCCTCGACGTCATCAACGCCCACGAGCGGCGCCCGCAGACGTACGTCGACGGCATGAAGATGGCCGTCGAGTGGGTCGCCGATGGCCGTTTGCAGGTCGAGCCGCTGTTGACGCATACGTTCGACCTCGATCATTTGGCGGACGCCCTCCAGATGAGTATCGACCGGCCGGCCGGGTTCCTGAAGGCGTGGATCAGGATGCGTTAGCCCATGCGCATCCTGATGACCACAGACTGCGTCGGCGGCGTGTGGACCTACTCCACGACGCTCTGCCGCGCGCTCGCCCCGCTCGGCGTCGATGTCACGCTCGCCATCACGGGCGGCGCGATGAGCGATGCGCAAAGGCGCGAGGTCGATCATATCGAGAACGTGACGTGGCACCATCGCCCCTACAAGTGCGAGTGGATGCAGCCGCCCCTGGCTGACGTGACGGCGGCGGGGGAATGGCTCGAATCGTTGTGGGACGAGTGCGTCGCCGACGTGGTCCACTTGAACGACTTCGCCCACGGCGACCGCTGGTTCGGCCACGCACCGCGGCTGATCGTGTGGCACTCGGATGTCGTGAGCTGGCATCGCGAGGCGAGGGGTGTCGAGCCGGATGCGTTGTGGGACGAGTACCGAGCGGCGCTGCAGAAAGGGGTTGCTGGCGCCGACGCCATCGTTGACCTCGGCTGGCTCGGCGGGACGTTCGACTTCGGCAGAGGCGAACCGATCCGCACGAGCATCGCGAACGCGATCGAGGTGATCGTCGATCCCGCTGCGGAACGCGAGCCAATCATTCTGGCCGCCGGGCGTGTCTGGGATGAGGCGAAGAACCTGCGCGTGCTGTGCGAGGCCGCCGCCGATCTGCCGTGGCCGGTAAAGATCGCGGGAGATGCGAGCCACCCCGACGGCGGAACGGCCGACCTGCCCACGACTAACGTCGAACTTCTCGGCCCGCTGCCGCGCAGCAAGCTGCACGACCTGATGAGCCGGGCAGCCATCTTCTGCGCTCCGGCGATGTACGAGCCATTCGGCCTCGCGATCGCCGAGGCGGCGCGGCTCGGGTGCGCGCTCGTCATCAGCCGCATCCCGACGCTGATGGAGCTGTGGGGCTCGAACGCCCTCAGCGTCGACCTGATCGGCTTCGATGACGGCGAGTACAGCATCCCAGCCAACGACCCGACGATGCTCGCCGACGCGCTCCGGCATCTGATCGAAAACGACGAGCGCCGAAAGCAAGTGGCAGACGACTGCCGCGCGACCTCGACCCTCTTCACCCCCGAACGGCAGGGGCGGGAGTACCTCGATCTCTACCGCCGCCTGATCGAGCGCGGCCGGAGGCCCGCCGCATGAACTTCGCCTTCTTCGTCCACAGCCTCGCCAGCGACTGGAACCACGGGAACGCCCACTTCGTCCGCGGCGTCTGCTCCGACCTTGTCCACCGCGGCCACGGTGTGGTCACGCACGAGCAGACGGACAACTGGTCGCGTTGGAACCTCGAGCACGACCACGGCCAGCAAGCCTCACGATCCTACCTCGCCGCCTACCCGGAATTGACTGACACCGAGCATATGTACACGCTCGCTCCGGCGAAGATCGCGAGCGATCTAACCGTCGCCGAAGTGGACGCCGTCGTCGAGGCCCTGGACCTTCCGAACCGGCTTCGCGGGGTCGACGTCGTCATCGTTCACGAGTGGACCCCGCCCGCCGTTGTCGCGGCAATCGGCAAGTACCGCAAGCGGAACGACAGCTTCCGGCTGCTCTTTCACGACACGCACCACCGTGCGGTGAGCGAGCCGGCCACGCTTGGTAAGTTCGACCTGGGTGGATACGACGGAGTTCTTGCATTTGGTCGTGTACTCACGGAGGCGTACAAGCAGCGGGGGTGGTCGAGCCGCGCCTGGACCTGGCACGAGGCCGCCGACACCAAGCGGTTCAAGCCGCTCAACGCCGAAAGGACCGGAGACCTCGTCTGGGTCGGCAACTGGGGCGACGACGAGCGGACCGATGAGTTGCACGAGTTCCTGATCGAGCCCGCCCGCGACCTGAAGTTGGGCACCACCATCCACGGCGTCCGCTACCCCGACGATGCCAAGGCCGCCCTTGCAAACGCCGGCATTCGCTACGCCGGCTACCTGCCGAACTTCGAAGCGCCACGGCTGTTCGCGCAGCACCGGCTGACCGTCCACGTGCCGCGTCGGTGGTACGTCTCGCACTTACCCGGCATCCCGACGATTCGGCCGTTCGAGGCACTCGCGTGCGGCATCCCACTCGTCAGCGCCCCGTGGGATGACGCCGAACACCTCTTCACGCCGGGCGAGGACTTTGCCGTCGCTCGCAACGATGAGGAGATGAAGCGGGAGATGCGCCACCTGCTCGACTATCCCGACGCCGCCGCTGAGCAGGCGGCGCGGGGGCGGGAAACGGTGCTGGCACGACATACCTGTGAGCACCGCGTGAGCGAACTCTTGCATATCGTGGAGGGCCTGCCGCAATGAAGATCGCCTTCTTCGGGTCAAGTCTCGTCAGCGCCTACTGGAACGGCGCCGCCACCTACTACCGCGGCATCCTGCGGGCGCTGCACGCGCGCGGGCACGAAGCCACCTTCTACGAACCCGACGCCTATGACCGCCAGAACCACGTCGACCACCCGGACCCGCCGTACGCCCGGAGCGTGGTC
Organism: Tepidisphaeraceae bacterium; assembly: GCA_965214125.1. Classification (GTDB taxonomy): domain Bacteria; phylum Planctomycetota; class Phycisphaerae; order Tepidisphaerales; family Tepidisphaeraceae; genus CBDCBA01. The sequence continues at coordinate 20,264 of CBDCBA010000018.1, read as the reverse complement.
TACGCAGCGACCGACGAGGCTCGCCGCGCCTGCCTCGCTGACGCGGGCGAATGGGCCGACGTGATGGTCAAGGCCAGCGGCGTGGGCGTGTTCGACCGCGAGTTGGAGGCGGAGGTGCTCGACCTCAAGCGTCCCGGCCAGGCCGTTGTCTTCTGGGACGTCGATGCCCCGGCCACGCTCGATCGCACGTTCGGCGATGCCACCGACCCATTCCGCCAACACGTTCCGCGGTACGACCTGATCTGTACGTACGGTGGCGGCCCGCCGGTGGTAAACGCTTATGAGCGACTTCACGCAAAAGCCTGCGTGCCGATCTACAACGCCTGCGACCCGGACACGCACCACCCCGTTCCTCCGAACCCACACTTTACCGGCGATCTCGCGCTGCTGGCGAATCGCCTGCCGGACCGGGAGGCGCGGATCAACGCGTTCTTCCTTGCCGCCGCAGCAGCGTTGCCGGAGCGCCGCTTCCTCATCGGCGGAAGCGGGTGGGAGCAGGACCATCTGCCGGCGAACGTGACGGCGATCGGGCACGTCGCCCCGCCGGAGCACAACGCCTTCAACTGCACGCCGCTGGCGACGCTGAACGTGAACCGCGAGAGCATGGCCCGGTACGGGTGGAGCCCCGCGACGCGCGTCTTTGAGGCCGCCGGCGCGGGGGCGTGCCTTATCACCGACGAGTGGCAAGGGATCAACGAGTTCCTTGCCCCCGGTGAGGAGGTGCTGGTCGCCACGGACGGTAACGCGGTCGCGAAGCATTTGGCGGAACTCACTCCCGAGCGGGCGAAGGCGATCGGCAGCGCCGCCCGCGATCGGGTGCTGCGCGACCACACCTACACCCGTCGCGCCGAGCAGGCCGAGCACGTGCTGCTCGAGGCGATCGGGGGGTCGGCGTGAAGATCACCATCATCGGCCTGACCATCACGAGTAGCTGGGGCAACGGCCACGCCACCACGTACCGCGCCCTCGTCCGCGAGCTCGACGCGCTGGGCCACACCGTCACATTCCTCGAGCACGACAAGCCGTGGTACGCCGACAACCGCGATCTGCCCGATCCGCCGTTCGGATCGACGGTGCTGTACGACTCCATAGGTATGCTCAAGTCCGATCACCGTCATTCGGTGGCCGACGCCGACGCCGTGATCGTCGGGAGCTACGTACCGGAGGGCGTGACGGTCGGGGAGTGGGCGCTGAACACGGCCCGCGGCCCGGTGGCGTTTTACGATATCGACACGCCCGTCACGCTCGCGAAGCTGCGGCGGGGGGATTTCGAATACGTCTCGCCCGAGCTGATCCCGCGCTACGCCGCCTACCTCAGCTTCAGCGGCGGGCCGACGCTCGACCTCCTCCAGACCGAGTACGGCAGCCCGAGGGCCCGGCCGCTCTATTGCAGCGTCGACCCGCATCTCTACTTTCCGGAGGACGCAACGCCCGCGTACGACCTCTCCTACCTCGGCACCTACAGCGACGACCGCCAACCGACCGTCGAACGGTTATTGATCGCGTCTGCTCGTAAACAATCGACCAGTTCCTTCTGCGTCGCAGGGCCGCAGTACCCGGCCGCCATTGCTTGGCCGGGAAACGTGCAGCGTATCGAGCACCTTCCGCCGGCGGAGCATCGCGGGTTCTACAACCAGAGTCGTTGGACGCTCAACGTCACGCGGGCGGACATGATTGCCGCCGGGTGGAGCCCGAGTGTGCGGCTGTTCGAAGCCGCCGCCTGCGGCACGCCGGTGATCAGCGACCGGTGGAACGGCCTTGGCGACTTCTTCGCCTTGGGTGAGGAGATTGTCGTCGCCGACACGACGCAGGATGCCCTCGCCGCCCTCGCAATGCCGGCCGACGAGGCGCGGGCGATTGGCGCCGCCGCCCGCGACCGGGTGCTCGCCAAGCACACGGCACGGCACCGCGCCCAGGAACTCGTCGCCTACCTCGCGGAGCTTGGCGCGTAGGCTCTGGGTATGGGCAAGACGGACCCCAACGTGCAGCGGCGGACCCTTCATTTCGAGTCGCTCGACCACGCCCAGGCGGAGGCGCGGCGGCTGCTCGGCACGCAGTACACACGGGCGGGGCAATGGTCGCTGGCGCAGAACTGTGACCACCTGTCGATGTTCATGCGGTACTCGCTCGACGGGTTTCCGAAGAAGCTGTTGCCGTGGCCGATCAACGCGCTCGTGCGGCGCATCGCGCTGCGGCCGAGCTTTTTCGAGAAGGGGATGCCCGCCGGCCTGCCGACGGCGCCGTTCCTGAAGCCGAGCGCGGTCGACGCGCCCACCGGCGAGACGGCCGCGCGTGCCGACGCCGAGGCCGTCGAGCGGTTCTGCCAGGAGTGCGACCGCGTGGCCGAACGTCGTGCCAGCGGGGGCCGGTTCGAGCCGAGCCCGATCTTCGGTAAGCTCTCGCCGGAGATGTGGACCGCCGTTCACACCAAGCACGCGGAGCTGCACCTAGGCCACCTCGTGCCGACTGCATCGTGACGCTCGACCTACCGCCGCACGCAGTCGAACTCGCGCTCGTTTCGCCGCGGATTCCGCAGAACGTGGGCAACGTGGCCCGCACGTGTGTGGCAACGGGCACGCCGCTGCACCTGGTGCATCCGCTCGGGTTTGTGCTCGATGATCGCCGGGCGCGGCGGGCGGGGCTCGACTATTGGCCGCGGCTGGCGCTGCGCGAGCACGACGGGCGCTCCGCCTTCCTCGCCGCCACGGCCAACCGGCGACGCTGGTGGTTCGACTCGATCGGCGGCGTCGGGCTGTTCAATGCCGACTTCGCCGACGGGGATCTACTGGTGCTCGGCAGCGAGACGCGCGGTCTGCCGCCGGCGTTGCTGCGCGAGCATGCGGCGCGGGTCGTTCGCATCCCGCAGGCGCCGGGCGAGCGTTGCCTGAACCTCGCGACCAGTGCGGGCATCGCGCTCTACGCGGCGTTGGCCCGCATCGGCAAGCAGGGCCGCTAGACTCGCGCGTATGCCCGACTCGTCCGAAGCTCCAGCCCCCGCGCGGCGGCGTCCCGCCGTCTTCTTCGATCGCGACAACACGCTCATCGAGGGGGCCGACTATCTGGGCGACCCGGATAAGGTCGTTCTGATCGACGGCGCCGCTGCGTGCGTAGCCGGGGTGCGGCGGCTGGGGTATCTCGTGGTTGTGGTCAGCAACCAGAGTGGCGTCGCCCGCGGGTTCTACGGGGAGGCGGACGTGCTGAAAGTGAACGATCGCCTCGACGAACTGCTGCGCGACGGCGACTCATTCGCGGCGATCGACTTGCACGCCTTTTGCCCGCACCACCCCGAGGCCGAGGGCGAGTACGGCGTCGAGTGCTCGTGCCGCAAGCCCAAGCCGGGCATGCTGCTGTCGGCGGCGGAGGAGTTGGAGATTGACCTTTCGAAGAGTTGGATGGTCGGCGACGCCCCGCGCGACATCGAGGCCGGCGCGGCGGCGGGGTGCCGCACAATTCTGCTCGACGTGCCGGGCTTGGCGCGGAGCCCGGCGGCCGACGCGGAGGAGACGGTCACACCCAACCGCCGCGCGAGCAGTCTGACCGAGGTGCTGGCGGTTCTCAAGAGCGAGCACGAGGCGAACGTGGCCAAGGCGGCGGCCGAGCGGCCCAAGCCAATCGAGCCGGCGGCCTCCGTTCCGCCGACGCCACCTGTCGCGACACCCGCCGCTCGCGTCGCGCCGTCGGACGACGCGACGAACGCGCTCGTGGCAGAACTCCGCCGCAGTCGCGAGACGCCGGCCGACGACTTCAGCGTCTTCCGGCTGCTCGCCGGGGCGGTGCAGGTGCTGGCGTTGGCGGCATTCGTTTACGCGATTGGCTTTGTCGACGAGTCGCGCGCCGTGGCGAGCGTGCTGGTGGCGGTCTTCCTGCAAGTGCTGACGCTCACGCTCGTGATCGCGTCGAAGCCGTAGCGGATGGGCTGGCCACGCGGCTACGTCGGATACGACTCCAGCGTCGGCGGTGCCGGCGGCGGGAAGACGCCCGGCGCCCGCCGGTAGGCCGTGCCGTAGGCGATCACGCCGACGTAAAGTCCCTGCTTCTTCGACTTTTGGGCGTTCACGGTCACGCCGGCAATGTCGACGGCTTCGATGCGGATGTTGCCGACGGCGTCGAAACCCTTCTCAGCCGCCTGCTCCATTAGGCGGAGCGTCGCCTCCTGGCGGGCGCGGGTGATCACGCCGTGGAAGCTCTTCACCTCGCCGCCGAAAAGCTGCTTGATCTTGCCGAAGAAGGTGATGAGTCGATTTGCGCTGAGCACCACCTCGCCGCACAGCAGTTCGAAGCGCGAGCCGGCCGAGTCGTCGCGGCCCGGCAGGGTGCGCAGGTCCGAGACGAGCACGTGCCCGACCTGCGCCCGGCGGTAGACAATCTCTTTTTCGTGTTCCTTGTCGATCCAGATGCCGATTCCGCCGATCGCCAGCAGCGCCAGCGGCCAGGAGATACTGAAGAAAAAGATCAGGTAGTCCATCAGGCACCGCCTTCGGGCTCGATGAGAACGGCCGTGCCGTAGGCGTAAAGCTCCGCCGCGCCGCCGGTGACGGCGCTGGTCGAGAAGCGCACGTTTACGACGGCGTTGGCCCCGAGTTGCTGGGCCTGGGCAACCATCCGCTGCGTCGCCTGCTGTCGGCTTTCGACGAGCAGCTCCGTGTACCCCTTCAGCTCGCCGCCGACGATGTTCTTGAAGCCCGCGGCGATGTCTCGCCCCACGTGCTTGGCCCGGACGGTGTTGCCCTGCACGAGTCCGAGCACCTGCCGGATGCGCTGGCCGGGGATTGCCTCTGTATTGACAAGGATGACCGCCACTTGGGTGGAGGGGGCGGGGTGTTGCTGCGCGTATTGCTCGGGCGTCATCGCCGGTGCGTTTGCCATGGCGGCTATACTATCGGCGGACGCGCCCGTAGCTCAATTGGATAGAGCGTCGGTCTTCGGAACCGAAGGTTGGGGGTTCGAGCCCCTCCGGGCGTACTTCTTCTCAACCGTTGCCAGCCCTGACGATCCGCGTCAGGGCGCGATCGCCTCCCGACGCCAATCGCGGCCGGAAGTTAGATCACTGGGATCACTTTTCGAAGTGATTCAAGTCTAATCCAACTGCCGGCTGTTTGTCCACGCGACATTCGCACACGCTCCGTGGTAACCAGTGAAAAATTCTGCCCATAATGCGAAGGTGTTATGCCCGCCGCGGAGTCGAGAGCGCGGGCGATGGCCGAAGCGCTGGAGGCCAACTTCACGTTCGTAAAGCTTGCCGGCGGCGATCGGCTGACAGAGGAAGATTTCGAGAAAGTCAAAGAGCTCATCGAAGGCAAGCCTCGTTGGTCTACAGCAGTCACGCCCCCACAACCAACACCGCGGCCAGAGCCCGCTCCTTCCTCGGCCCCGCCGACGAAGGAGTTTCTGACTCGCGACGACGCCGTCGACGTGCGCTGGAATGACCATCGATTCACCTCCGCACCGGAGGCGTCGAAGTCAACGCCGACCTGACTCACTTCGCCATCGCCAGCAACAACCCGCCGACGGTGGCTTTACCCGACGATCGACGAGGTGATGAGCCACATCCATTAAACCCTCCGCGCCGACGTGGGACACATCGAGAACATCTGCAATCTGCTCGACCGCATCCCTCGGACCTGTGATGCGATGGAAGACATGCCGCTTGATCAGCTTCGTCGCAAGGAACTCGACGAGTGGCTTTTCGCTATCAGCAAGCTTAGTTCGAAAGACACCGGTAAACCTTTGGCCGCTGTGTCGATCCGAACGTTGGCGCAGGCGACGCGTGCCTAAGCTCGCGGCGCAATGGGAACGATGGACCCCGCTCCCAATGTGGGAGGAGGCCTTCAGCGGCTACACGATCAAGAAGCTGCAGTCTCAAAGCGAGCGCGAGCGGGTCAAGAAGAGGCCAAAGTGCCTGAGCCTGCCGGAGATGCAGGTTGTCTGGCGGCTTGCTCACCTTCCGTTCATCCGAACCTGCGTCGGCCTCACCTTCTGGTGTGGTCACACACAGAACGAGATCGTCACGCTACGGTTTGACCACTTTGTCGAGGATGAGGGCAGCCTGTACATCGACCGCTCCCGCTACAAGGCAGGCGTGCCCGGCCGATGGTGTTGCCACCGAAACTCGCCGACGTCATCCACGAGCAGATGTGGCAGTGAGCTAGTACTTCGATGACGGGTCGATCTCGTACAGGCCGTCTCGCTGGAGCCAATGTGCCATCGCCCAAGCCTCTTGGAACCGGATCGCAGCCATCGTCATCCCGTAAGCGCGACAAATTTTGTTGAACTCTTGGTAGGTCCGCGGTCGCTTAGTCAGAAGCAACCACATCAGGGCCGCCTCAGCCGTCAAAAAGGTGAGACCGCCTTGCTTGTGCGACGGGCGACGAACAACGTTGCAGCGCCTGCAGCGAAGCGTCATGTTATCAAGCCGATCAGCGGCGAAACCGTGGTGTTGCAGAGGTTCGACGTGATCGGCCTGCAATTCCAAGCGGGTACCGCAGTCAAGGCATTGACCACTCTGCGCGAAGTGCCATGTTCGCACCGCCTCCCAGCACTTCCTGCTCGGATAGTGGGCCTGAAAACTCTTCTTTGACGCGATCGAAGTCCCGACCTGCGAGGGGTAAAGGTGCCCAAGGAGCAACGCGGCAACCTCCTTATAGGTGACGAGCCCGGTCTCAATAAGCGACTCAAGGAGATCCTTCCAATGGCGAGCGTCCCAGTCGGCATCCTCGACAGGGACATCGCCGAGGACCTTGACTTCATCTCCCGCGGCAGTTCGCCCGCCTTCGGCAATCGCATTCTCCCACTGATTGACGAGGCGCACGAAGTCGAGATCGAGCGCTCGGCAGACCTCTCGAAGCTCAACAACGTCAAGCCGCCGCTCGGCCGACTCATACCTGCTGACCAAGGCTTGGCCCCCTCCGATCTTCGCGGCGAGTTCGCCTTGCGTTAGGCCTCGCTGCTTCCTAGCGTCCTTGAGGATCGCCACGAGCCGCTGGTACTCTACCGAGTGAATGGTTGGGTTTGACATCCACGCACTTTCAATGCGACGATTGAATATGCCAAAAGCGCATAATTCGCCTTGCGGACTCCCCAGAGCCTCTTTCGAAGAGCTCGAAGAAGAATTTCGCACAATCCTAGGTGTCCGCCCGAGCCTGCCGCGCCAGGTTGCCGAGCAAGGAGCGCGGCTACTGGAATGTGCAGGAAGCGAGTGGCTGTCGCAGGAGACGCAACGGCATGATGCACTGCGACGTGTTGCCTTCCGGAAGCTTGGTCTCTCGAAGCCGATAGTCCGCCTGGTATTGGATGAAGCTGCAGCGCAGGGGGTGTACCCGAACCAGATCGAGAAGCAGCGACTCGCCAGAGCGACAGAGGGCTCAGACGCCGTAGCGCTTCGCTCATGGCTCGAAGGCAATGACCTCCAAGCAGACAAGATTCTCGCGCAGGCACCCAACATCGATCCAGTTGTCGAGTTTCGAAAGCAGTACCATCGACCCTGCGTCCGCCGTTCTGATGCTAGGAAGGATGTCACGCACGAGCTTCGCGGCGCAATGGTTCGCTCAACGTTTTGCTCCTGGATCCATGCCTGCTGCGTGCCGAGGCTAGCCGATCAGTATTTCAACAAGGATGCTGGCCGAATCTACTTTCCTGATTACTTCGATCATGCGAAATAGTATCACCCAGACTCGTTTCGGCGAGAGACAACGCTCGTTCTACTTGACGGACTTCGTCAGGTACAGCACGGCGACAAAAACCACGAAGAATTGATGGCGAAAATTCATTCGGCAGCGAGGCGCCTCTCAAACCACTCTTTTCTCGTTGTTAAGATAGATGGTTCGTTGACGTCACGCAAGAGACAGTGGCAGAGCGCTAGTTCCGCAATGCTATTCGCTGAGAAGTTCAACAGAGTGAAGCTCAACGACGGTTTCTTTCGCCCGAAAGTCGTAGCAAAGGAGACTTTAGAAGCAGTCTCCTCGATCGACGAGGCGGCCGCATGTTTTGAAGAAGCCAACGTTGGTCTTTACTATCGAGACTGCTTTGTCATCGATAACTCTACTACAGACAAAGCAGCGGCGAGCACTCAGAGAAGTCAGACGCTGTACCTGATCTTTGAGAAGAATGAGGCAGACACGGACAGGATCCCTTGCCCCGCATGTCGTTCCCTAGACGTAAAAGGAAACTCCTATCCGACTCTTGGAGTACGGAGTTGGGAATGCGATAACGATTTTTGCCCGAACCGGAGTCTCTTTAACCGCGGGAACCGATTTGCAGCACCGAGTATCATAAGGCAGAATGCAATCGAGAACGCTGCTGACCAGATACCACAACAGAGCATCTCCGACTGGCGTCTTGACTTTGTTCGCAACCGCCAACGGGCAGACGCCCTTTCGATGCTTATTCGACACTACACGATGTCGGGGGAGACGGTAATCGTGGACACGGATGATTCCCCTCGAGAAGTGACGATAAACAAACGCCTAGTTCGATACGCCAAAATTGAGGCGAACGATGACGCCAGACGCTTGGCGAGGAGTTTTCGCGACTTTGCCTGTTTTCGGCGCTTTCTCACTTCAAAGTCCACTCGACCTGTAGGAGCGAGTTTCACCCGGGAGTCTCTTGACAAGGTTGAAATCATATGCGGTGATTGCCGCGACCTCTCATATCGCCTTCCCGAGTCCTCGTTTGACGGTGCGGTGACGTCACCGCCCTACTACAACGCACGCGAGTACAGCCAGTGGGCGAATTTCTATACGTACCTGCACGACATGCAAGTTTCTGCAGAAGCTATGTTTCAAGTTCTCAAGCCTGGAGCGTTCTACCTTTTCAACGTCTTCGACTATTATGACAACGACCGAACGATAGCTTTTTCGGCAATGGGTAAGCGGCGACTAACGTTGAGTGCACATTTATCGGCCGTTTTCGAACACGTTGGATTCTCCTTCGAGGGGGCGGTGCCGTGGTTCAAGGGGCACATTGAGGGCAAGCGGAACTTCAACAACGGCAATCGGTCCCCGTTTTATCAGAGGCCACACAACACATGGGAGCACATCCTAATCTTTCAAAAGCCGGGGGCGACACTGCACCCGGTCTCATTTCCTCCTTTTTTATCAGAAAAACCGGTTATGAAGATAGTCGGCGGCCGAAACACTCTCGGTCACACGGCTCCATTTCCGGTTGCAATTCCCGACCTTCTATTCTCGCAATTACCTGAAGGCAGTAGCGTCATCGACCCGTTCGCTGGAAGCATGACTTCCGGTCTTTCAGCCTTGAAATTTGGTCTGAGGAGCACAATGGTTGAGCGTAACCCCAAGTATGTTCGTGTAGGTGTCGAGCGAGTCCGGGGATTCGTCGAGTCCCGAATTCGCGAATCTGTCAAGGAACAGCCCCTTCTATTCGGAGATGCTTCCGTGTGACTGACAGGTCGTGCCACAACATGATGTGTAGTGAGGAGATTGTGGTGGGTCGATCCGTTCCAGAAGGCCAACAACAACGCCCTCGGATTCTTCCACCAGGCGACCCTCGAGGGGAAGGTCGAACGCGGCGAAACGTTCGTGACCGAGGCGGTCGGCGGGGGCTTCGCCGGGTACGTCATCGGCAGCGACACGTACCACAAGCGCGAGGAGGTCGGCGTCGTCTACCAGATGGTGGTCGATCCCGCTCATTGGTGGTAGCATCTGACCAGCGCTCCGCCATGGCGACTAATTTGTCTGCCGACTGCGGGTCTGCAATACGCTTCAGATACTCGAAGCTGCGCCGGCTTCAGGTCGGAGCGCGTAGTCGTCCACCCAACGCTTGAACGCCGCGTTCTCCGTGTACTGCTGGTAGAACGCGTTGCCGTCCTTCAGGCTCGCCAGCACTTGCTTGAGCACCGCGTTCTCCCCCTCGCGTCGTGCCGCCGCGGGCGTGTTCTCCAAGGCGTTCTGGTAGGCCTTGTCCGCCTGCACGGCCGGGCGGACGTCCTCCTGTAACTGACGCAGGATGCGGTCGCCATCCTCGAAAAGCGTGCCGAACTGCTCGTTGAAGTTCGAGAGGATCGCGCTCAGCCGGTCGAGCTCCGGCTCAGGCTTGCTGCCGCCCTGCGCCACCGGTACCGCACCGATTTCGGCGTCCTCGTCGGTTAGTTCCACCGACAGCGCCGTCTTTTTCTCCGCCCGGTAGCTGTCCATGTCGATCGCGTCGAGGATGCCCTTGGACAGGTCCTCCTCCTTCGGCGATGGCAGCTTCGGGATCAGCAGGTTCAGGAAAATCGATCGCTTCTCCCACTCAACGTTCGTGTAGGGCAGCACGCTCGCCAGGAACTCGTATGTCCGCACGAACGACTTGGCGTCCCCCTTGAACTTCACCTGCCCGTCCTCATCCAACTCGTCGTTGTAGATGTCCCGGCACGCTTCCAGCACATCTTCGAACGCCTCGCGGTCCTCCCCTGCCAGGAACTTCGACACCACGGCGTCGATGTGCTCCGGCCCGTACACGCCGCTCGCGTCGAGGTCGCCCTGCAAGTCATGCAGCTTGTTCGGGTCGGTCTCTTCGCTCAGGATCGTCGTGCGGTAGTAGTCGTCGAAGCTCAGCTGAATCGTCTCGGCATCGTTCTGGAAGTCGAGAACAAACACGTCGTGCTTCTGCGGGTGCGCCCGGTTCAGCCGTGACAGCGTCTGAACCGCCTTGATCCCGCTCAGCGGCTTGTCCACGTACATCGTGTGCAACAGCGGCTCGTCGTACCCGGTCTGAAACTTGTCGGCGCACACAAGGAACCGGTATGGGTCCTCGCGCACATTGTCGGCGATCTTCGATGACGCAAAGCCGTTCAGGCTTGCCTCCGTCTCCTTCTGTCCCGTGGCCGCGTCGAGGTGTTCACCGCTGAACGCGACGATTGCCTTTGCGCCGCTCTTGCGCTCTTTCAAATAGGTGCCAATGGCGTGGAAGTACTGGATCGCCCGCTCGATGCTCCCGCACACCACCATCGCCCGCGCCTTGCCGCCGATCTTCTGCTTTGCCAGCACCTGCTCGTGGAAGTGATCGACCATGATCTCCGCCTTCAGGCGGATCGCGTGGTCGTGCCCCTCGACGTAGCGGCGGAGCTTCTTGCCCGCCTTCTTCACGTCATATTCCGGGTCCTCGTCTGTCGTCTTGACGAGCTTGTAATAGCTCTTGACCGGCGTATAGCTCCTCAGCACGTCGAGGATGAACCCCTCGCCGATCGCCTGCTTCATCGTGTAGCTGTGGAACGGCCTGTGCCCGACATTGCCGTCGTCGCGCTCGTACGCCTCGCCGAACATCTCCAGCGTCTTGTTCTTGGGCGTTGCGGTGAAGGCGAAGTAGCTCGCGTTCTCCATCATCTTCCGCGACTGCATCCGCGCCTCGAGCGCCGCGTTCACCACGTCCTCCGGGTCCTCCTCGACCTCGGTATCGCTCAGCGCTTCATTCAGTGCCGCCGCGGTCTTGCCGCCCTGGCTGCTGTGGGCCTCGTCAATCACCACCGCGAACTTCCGCCCGCGGTGCTCGTCGCCGAGCTTCTTCAGCACGAACGGGAACGTCTGCACCGTCGCGACGATCACCTTCTTCCCCGAGTCAATCAGGCTTGACAGCTTCTCCGACCCGCGCGCGTGGCCGACCGTGCTGCCGACCTGGGCGAACTGCGAAATCTCGTCCGACATCTGCTTGTCGAGGATCACCCGGTCCGTGATCATCACGATCTGATCGAACACCGCCTTCCCGTCGCCCCCGCGCAAGTCGATCATCTGGTGGATCAGCCACGCGATTGTCTTGCTCTTGCCGCTGCCTGCCGAGTGCTGAATCAGGTAGCGTTTCCCCGCCCCGTTCGCCTTCGCATCCGCCAGCAGCCGGCGCACCGCGTCGAGCTGGTGGTAGCGCGGGAAGATCTGCTTGCGGCTTTTCTTGCCGGTCTTCTTGTCCTTCTCCTCCACGATCTGAGCAAAATGCTCGACAATGTCACACAGCGACGCCGGCGCCAGCACGTCCTGCCACAGGTACGCCGTCCGCAGTCCGTTTGGGTTGTTCGGGTTCCCCGGCCCGCCGTTGCGGCCTTTGTTGAACGGCAGGAACCACGAGGCCTTGCCCCGCAGGTGCGTGCACATCATCACTCCGGCCTCGTCCAAGGCGAAGTGGACTGCACATCGCCCCAACCGAAACAGAGGCTCTTTCGGATCGCGCGTCTGCTGGTACTGCGCCACCGCGTCGGCCGTCGTCTGGTTCGTCAGGTTGTTCTTCAGCTCGAACGTTGCAATCGGCAGCCCGTTGATGAACAGGCCCAAGTCCAGCGCCCGCCCCGTGTCGGTCCGGCTGTACTTGAGCTGCCGCGTGACGGCGAAGCGGTTCTTCGCGTGCAGGGCCGTCGCCTTGGCGTTGTCCGGCGAGGCCGCGCCGTAGTAGAGCTCAACCTTGTGGGCGTTGTGGGCCACGCCCTTGCGCAGCACGTCGATCACGCCGCGCTTCTCGATCTCCTTGTCCAGCCGCACGAGGAATGACCGCCGAGTGGCGTTGTCGTCGCTTCCTGCACCAAGCGAGAGCGCCTTGGCCGTCGCGGGCTGCGTCGCTTCGAGAAACCGCGTTAGCTCCTTGAGGTCCACGCAAAACTGCCGGTCGTAGTCGGCGGCGTCGCCCTCGACGTAACCGCGCTCGGTCATGTCGCGGACGATCAGGGCCTCCAGGCCGCCTTCGCTGGTATCGGTGGTTTGCGTGGCCATTTAGTCCTCCTCCGTCTCGCCATCGGTGGTGTCCTCTAAGTCGTCGTCTTCAACTTCGTCCAGCGCCTCCGGCTCGGCCGGGTCGCCTGTGGGGTCGGGCTCGTCGGCCAGCGTCTCGGCCACGGCCCGGACGTCGAGCTTTCCGGTCACCACGTCGGCCACCAGCCGCGTGCGGTACTCGCGGATGAGGTCGATCTCCCGCCGAGCGAGGTCAGCGGCGGCGGTGTTTCTCGTAGAAAAGTCATCGAGATATTCTGCGATCTCTTCTTGCTCGCTTTCGAGCGGGAGGAGAACACGCATCGTCTTGTAATCTCCATTCGAGAGATGAGTCTGATTCCACCCATCATCATGGCGTAGAAGTTGTAGGTTCCGGTTGGCGTAGTAGAACAGATACCGCGGGTTCACTCCGGTAGCGGTCAGTGCACAGACACGCTGATTCACTGCGTAAACGTCGTCCTCGTCGGCCTGAAACGCGCGAGCAAGAGCGCGGCCATTGGGTAGGTCGCTCATCACCATCAACACGTCATGCTTCCGTGCGGCGCACAGGTTCTGCGTGCAGTGCTTGCGGGTCTTTCCGTCGGTCGAGACGAAACGCGCGTTAACGCAGACGAAGTGGCCGTCTTCATCGACGAACGGCTCATGTGCCTTCCCTGATCGAAAAACACACACGGTAGAGAGGCGTTGAACGTCCCAATGGCTCGGCACATCGCCAACGAATTCGACGCCGGAGGGTTGGGTGGGGGCGTGGGGGTTGAGGCCGCGGGTGACGGCGTGGGTGATGACGGCCTGCTTCTGCTCGGCCAGCAGCCCCAGCAGCCGCCGCTTGGCCCGCACCAGCCGATTCACCCGCCGATCGGTCGCCCCCAGCACCTTCACCACCCCCGCCTGCTCCGCAGGCGGGGGGACGATGATGGGAAGGTTGCGAACCTTCTCCGCATTGAGATTGGCTTGAGTGCTCTCGCTTGATGAGGCTCTGACGTGCCTCTTCAGCGCCTCCAGTTGGAGGAGTAAATGGTCGCCATCTACAATGTCCTCACGTGCGGCTATTCCAATGATCGCTTGATTGACCGCAGCTGGTATCGCCAAGCGAGCTACTGTGCCGAGGCTCGCGTACATTGAATAGAGAAGCGTGCCGGAAGGGAGCACTTCGAGCCGGCGGGACGCTCTCCCGGCATCGGTGATGTGCTTTGCGGCATCGCGAACACGCCGCTGCCTTGTCAGATCGCTGATCATCAGCCATGCTGTTCCCTCTGGTGGAGCACAGTAGAACTCCGCTGATCCAGACTCCGGAGTGCCACCGCTGTAGAAGCGGTCAACGCAGTGTTTGAGCTTCTTGACCTCCCAATGCTCCGGCACGTCGCCGAGCCAGGGGTGGCCGCTGTCCTTGTACGCCGGGTAGGGCTTGGCGTCGTCAAGCATCGGTCGCGCCTTTCGCGGCGGGCTGCGGGTCCGAATCCCGTTTCGGCAGCGTCAGCGGGGCGGGCTCGTCCATCTTCAGCTGCCTCGCCACGCTCCGCTCGATCGACAACAGCAGCCCGTTGAGCACGCGCGACTCGACGTCCTCGAACCGGATCCACCGGCCGGGCTCGGCCGAGTAGCGGGTGGTGTAGGCCAGGTCGTACAGTTGGTGATAGCTGTCGTGGATCTTGTCGTAGCTCTTGTTCTGGCGTAGGGCGGCGAACCGGTCGCCGTGGTTGCTCACCGCCTGCACGCCGTCTTCGGCGAACAGCGTCTCAACGGCGTGCAGCGCCGCGTAAAACGCGACGGCCACGACCCAGTCGTAGTGCGAGGCGGGGAGCTTTGTCAGGAGGTCGCGGTTGTGGAGCCACTGCGTCCGGTGACGCTTGATCCGCGCTTTCTTCTCCGCCTTACGACGCTGCTTCAGTTCCGGGCTCACGCGGTGGAGTGTCCTCGTCGGGTGATTGGAAGGGCTGATAGATGACGAAGGCCCGCGGGAGGTTGACGAACCGACCGAGCTCGCCGCCGGGCACCTGGTGCGTCTGCACCCGGCCCAGGCCGAAGCCCGATAATTCGCGGCTGAGGGTGGCCAGTTCGCCGCCGAGGTCGAAGTCGTAGCGTTCGCCGACGGGCGTGAAGTAGACGATCACCTTGTCGCTGCGTAGCTCGGCGAAGGAGGCCGAGACGCGGCCGGCCCGCTCGCCGCACCAAGCCCGCACCCGGTCGCCCATCTCAACGAAGTTGCGCCGCCACAGGTCGACGTTGCCCTGCAGGTCGCAGGCGGCGATGATCTGGCGGGCGCTCTTGACGAAGCGGTCCTCGTCCTTGGGCTCGATGAGAAAGTCAACGTCGGCGTCGCGTGTTTCGCTGATGTGACGCACGTCCCGGCCGCCGCGGCTTACGCCGGACGTTCGGGTCGAAGGCGTTTGACTCGTCGCGGCGGTTCCCATAGCGGTCGCTGTTGTTCGGAGTGTAGACGGGGCACCGCGCGGCCGCAACGCACCGCCGACGAGCTTGCCTTTGATCCGCGGTCAGTTGCCCCGACGACCAGCGGGAACGCCCTATCAGACGTGCCGCGCAAGAGAAAACCTGCCGAAAGATGGCATGCCCTCGGGCAGAGGCCTGGCAGGTCTGCTATCGCGACGTTAAGGCGGCCAGAATCTGAAGTCTCGTCCGCTCAAGCCGAGCCACCGACGATCTCGTGCAGCAGCCCTTCCGTCTCCTTCTCCAACGCCGCGATGTCGGCCCTGATCTCGTCGAGGCTGCGCAGCACGGGGGGCTTGTAGAAGTAGCGCGTGAAGCTGATCTCGTAGCCGACCTTCGTCTTCTTCTCGTCGATCCAGGCGTCGGGCGCGTGCGGCAGGACCTCGCGCTCGAAGAAGGCGGCCGCGCCGCCCTCCTCCAGCAGCGGGACCTGCTCCGTGTCGCGGAGGTCGGTGTCGGGCTCGTACTCGACGACGCCGGCCTTCGTCCGCTTCTTGATGACCGGCTCGCCGTTCGAATCGGGCGTGAGCTTCTCCTTGAGCCGCTTGATCTCGGCGGCCTTGTAGACCTTGTCCGGGTCGAAGTCGGGTCCCGGCAGGAAGCGGAGCGGGCGTTCGACGACGATCTTTTGGTAGCCGAAGGCGCGGTTGTCGAAGAGCTTGCTGTGCTCGGTCTCCTCGAAGTCGGCGAAGGTCTTCAGGACTCGGTCGATGTCGCCGGTCGAGAGTTCGCAGTTCTTCTTGCCGAGGTTCTTGCGCAGGGGTTTGAACCAGGTGGTCGCGTCGATGAGCTGCGTCTTGCCGCGGCGATGCTCCGGCTTTCGGTTGGTGAGCACCCAGACGTAGGTGGCGATGCCGGTGTTGTAGAAGAGGTTCAGCGGCAGGGCGACGACGGCCTCGACGAGGTCGCTTTCGAGCACGTGGCGGCGGATGTTGCTCTCGCCCGAGCCGGCGTCGCCGGTGAAGAGGCTCGAGCCGTTGTGGACCTCGGCTATGCGGGAGCCGAGGGCGGTGTCCTGCATCTTTGCGACGAGGTTGGCCAGGAACATGAGCTGGCCGTCGCTGCTGCGGGTGATGGCGGGAACCTCCTCGCCGTCGATGTCGAGGAGGAAGCGCGGGTCGTTGGTGTTCTTGCCGCCGAGCAGGTCCTGGTCGGTCTTCCAGGCCTTGCCGTAGGGCGGGTTGCTCAGCATGAAGTCGAACGACTCGGCGGGGAAGGCGTCGTTGCTGAGCGTGGAGAAGCCGGCCCCGCCGACGATGTGGTCCGCGTTCTCGCCGTCGCCCTTGAGGAGCATGTCGGCCTTGCAGATGGCGTAGGTTTCGGGGTTGATCTCCTGGCCGTAGAGGTAGGCGTTGACGTTAAGGCCACGCTGCTGGGCGATGTCCTGCAGCGTGTCCTCGCCAACGGTGAGCATGCCGCCGGTGCCGCAGGCGCCGTCGTAGAGAAGGTACGAGCCGCTCTTGAGCCGATCGGCGACGGGCTCGAAGATGAGGCGGGCCATGAGCGAGACGGCATCGCGCGGCGTCCAGTGCTCTCCGGCCTCCTCGTTGTTTTCTTCATTGAATTTGCGGACGAGTTCCTCGAAGACCGTGCCCATCGCGTGGTTGTCCATAGCCTCATGGCGAATAGTGCCATCGGCGAGGACGACGGGGCGTGGCGAGAGGTTGATATCGAGATCGAGGAACTTCTCGACGAGCGTGCCAAGCACGTCGTTGTCGCTGAGGCGTCCGAGGATGTTGCGGAACTCGAAGTTCTTGAGGATCTCCTGGACGTTGTGGCTGAAGCCGTCGAGATAGTCTTCGAAATCGGCGCGGAGCTTCTGAGCGGTGCCTCGGCTGGTCAGGTCGCGAAGGGTGAAGCGGCTGGTGTTGTAGAAGGCCTCGCCGCTGGCGAAGCGCAGCGCGGCAGCTTGCTCGGTCATGCCCGCGTCGTCGAGCTGCTTCTTGCGGTCGAGGACGGCCTGCTTCGTCGGTTCGAGGACCGCGTCGAGGCGGCGCAGGACGCACATGGGCAGGATGACATCGCGGTACTTGCCGCGGTTGAAGAGGTCGCGGAGAACGTCGTCGGCGATGCCCCAGATGAAGGAGACGATCTTGTTATGGGCGGCGGGCGTCATTGCTGGGGCAAGCATCTACAGAAGCCGGTATGTTGCAAGTTCGCTGGCTAGCTTCACCTTGCTGGGGGGCGATGAAAGGGCTCTGCAGTAGCATCGCTCAGCGTTTAGACAGCTCGGGGTTCCGCCCTCGTCGATGAGCAACTGACGCTCCTGTCGGATGGCTTTGCGCTCGGCCCGTAGCTCATCCGCATCGGGCGCGGCCAGGGCTTGGGTCTCGGCGATCGCCTCGCGAACATGCTCGAGACGCTCGTCCTTCAAATCGGGCAGCTCCAGAAGCAACTCCTTGACCATGCGAAGCACCTCCGCCTCAAGCGGGTCGGCACGGACGGTCGTGTTGAAGGCGCTGCCGCGTGTGTAGTTGCGAGGATCTGCCTTGTGGCGGTAGTAGCGGACCGTGCCCTCTGCGCGCTTGTTTGAGTGGCCGACGAGTGGCTCGACGCCGCCGTCGCAAGGGTCTTGACGTCAGGCTCGACTGTTGCCGGTCTGCCCCGGTCGCGCTTGTGCTAGATGGCGGTCGTCCCGGTCTTGCCGACGCTTCTCCCGGTGTAGTTCGGGCTCTTGTAGAGACTCTCGACTTGGATCCGCGACCACTGGCCGCCGTTGGGCGCCACAACACCCGCCTTGTTGAGTCAGGACGCGATGCGGCATCCACCGAAGCCGTCGATGAAGTGCCAGCGGAACAGGTAGCGGACGAGCTTCTGCTTGATTGGGTCGCCTGGGACCCGCATGGCCAGTTCGTGCTTCTGCTTGCGATAGTGAGCGGCCTTGCCGAGCGTCTCGATAATCTTCTCGCCGTCGGGATCGAGCTTCAGCTGTCTGCCGTCGCCGAGGTCGCGAATGCGGTGGAGTGGGACGCCATCGGCCGAGAGGTAAAGGCGGTCACAGCCGTACGGGGTCCGGCTGACGGTCAGTTGGCGCCCCTGCTCCATCGCGCAGTCGTTTCCCTTTCCACCGGTTGATGGTCGTACTCGTTGCATTCTCATACTTGTTCATGGGGTTGCCACTCCTCTTCGCCTCGAGAACAAAGGCTCAAGCATCTCCTAGTGGCGGAGGCTTTGTCGGAAGCGCTCGAGATTGGGCACGATCACGCTGATGCGGTCCGAGATGATATTGGCGCGGTTGTTGTCGAAGCAGGAGCGGAAGAGCTTCATTGTAAGGTCAACCGCCTCTTCTTCGGGGAGGCCACTCTCGTTGACGATGATCTGCTCGAGGCGGGCGTAACGCTCCTCCTCCTCGTTGAACAGCTTGGTCACTTCGGCTGAAAGCAGCAGCCCGCGTCCTGCGGGCTCGATCCACCCACCGAGGACGATGAGGCGACGGTGCTTGGGCTCCTTCGGGAACTTCACCTTGAGGTGAAGCCCGATCGACTTGGACAGTGGCTTTAGCTTTCGGAGACGATTCGGCTTCGGCGCGACTGCCCGCTCCATCGGAGCCGGACGGTGGTCGATGGAGTGCTCGCGCAGGCAGGTCAGGCTTGGCATACGATTGATCGCGTGGTCAGACTGGACCACTGGAAGCAGCGGTATCGTGTTGCGGGGCGAGGTCCGATCTTCCGCCACGCGGGGTCGCAGGTTGCAAGAGGCTGGGGGATCGGGTAGTTACACAGGATGATCGGGCCGACCCGCGCAGGAGCGTCGGGCCCGCCGGTCGGGATGACGATGCACCTCCAATCCACCCGTTGCCAGCCCGCCCGCGTCGAGCCGGGGCCCACGCCCACCACGCCCGCCACTCCCGCGGAGGTCGCGCCATGGCGTGGATGACGCTCGTGCCCCGATTTCGCGTGGCGCGGCGTCTCCTGCCCGAGCTGGCGGAGCGCGAGGCGTGGCCGCGCGAGCAGATCGAGGCGTGGCAGCTCGAGCGGATCAACGCCGTCTGGGCCAAGGCCGCGGCCACGGCGCCGTACTACCGCGACCTGCGCCGCCGCCTGGACCTGCCCGAACGCTTCGCCTCGCTGGCGGAGTACGAGGCGCGCATGCCGATCCTGCGCAAGCGCGACGTACGCGAGGCCGGCGCGGACCTGCGCTGCGCCGACAGCCGGGCCGGACGCTGGCACAAGACCGGCGGCTCGACCGGCTCGCCCGCCAGCATCTACTGGGCGCACGAGGATTACCGGGCAACGCTGCGGGCCCGCTATCGCTTTTACCAGTCGCGCGGCGTGGACGTGTTCGACCGCGTCACCTTCCTCTGGGGCGGCCTGCACCGGCTGCGCACCGGATGGCGCGGCGTGCTCGACCGAGCGGAGCTGCGCCTGCTCGACGGCCTGCGCAACCGCCAGCGCCTGTCCGCCTACGACCTGTCGACGAGGGCGCTGCGCCACTGCCTGCGCGAGATCGAGCGGTTTCGCCCGAAGATGCTCTACGGCTTCAGCACCGCGCTGCACCTGCTGGCGCGCGAGGTGCAGCGGACCGGGTTCGACTGCCCGTCGCTCCGGCTCGTCGTGATGAGCTCGGAGGTTGTGACGCACGCCATGCGGCAGGCGGTGCGGCGTGGTTTCGACTGCAACGTCGCCGTGGAGTACGGCGCCACCGAGTGCCCGCTGCTCGCCGGCGAGGACGCCGCCGGCGACCTGCGCGTTCGCGAGGACATCGTGCGCCTCGAGACCTTGCCGACCGGTCGCGGGCGGTATGAGATCGTCGCCACGGTCCTGGTCAACAACGCCTTCGGCCTGCTGCGCTACGCGATCGAGGACGTCACGACCACGCCAATCCACCGGCCCGATCGTGGATTTGCCATCCTGCCGCCGGTCGGCGGGCGGTGCGACGACGTGCTGGTCGCCGGCGACGGCAGCGGTATCCATGCCGCCGCGATCGACATCGTCTTCGAGGAGGAGCCGGCCATCCGCCGCTACCGCGTGAGCCAACGCGCTGATGGTTCGATCCTGGCCCGCGTCGAACTCGACGCGGGCCTGCCCCTGCGGCAGCAGGAACGGCTCGAACAGCACCTGGCCGACGTCATCGCCGATCGCCCCGTCCGCCTCGAGGTGGTCGACGAAATCCCGCTGACCGGCGGGGGCAAGC
>CBDCBA010000017.1:0-29584 GCA_965214125.1 Tepidisphaeraceae bacterium | reverse complement strand
CCGCGAGCTGGGCGTGGCGAAGGAGCGGGACTGAGTCGTGAACGAACAGGCGTCCCCGACACGTTCTAGTGAGTCACCGTCGGCGGGCGAATCGCTCGACTACGCGAGAGGTCCGCTGGAACCAACACGGGGCCTCTGGGCAACTGCCGTTGCCGCCGGCGTTTGCAAGTTCATTGGGATCACTACTGCGGTTGTGACAGGTTGCGGTGTCGGATTCATCGGCGTTCTCGCGTATATCACCTCCGGCTGGCGTCGCGGCCTGTCGTGGGAGATGCTCAACATCATCACTCTCCTGGCAGCGGCATGCGCGACGGGGTGTGCAATGGCCTACGCCGGTTCGCGACTCGCGCAACGCGTACGACAGGAGCATAATTCAAGGCGCGATTTCTAGAGCGGCTGAACTCCATTTGTGGCGTCTGTTGTAGTTGTAGGGTGGGCACGGCCCACCTCGGGATCCGGAGGTGGGCCGTGCCCACCCTACACCCGAGCACGTCGCTACGGTTGAAGTTGATCCGCACTAGCACATGAGATGCATCGCCTCAAGGACTCTGCTCCGGAGAGGCGTGAGCGGACCGATAAAGACGTGCAATACTCTTTTGTAATCATCATCATCCGCGACCTCGACGGCTGGTTCGTGGCCGACGTGCCGGAGTTGCGGGGCTGCCACACGCAGGCGCGTACGCTGCGAGAGCTTTGGCCCCGCGTACGCGAGGTCGTCGAGCTCTGCTTGGCGGATGAAGCGGGCGAGGTCACTAAGATCGAGGCGTGAACCCGCTAACGCTGTTCGATCAGGAAATGAAGCGCGCCGGCGAGGCGGGCGTGGAGTTGCCCAACGCCGTCACGCTCGCGACGGCCGACGGCGAGGGCAGGCCGGCGGCGCGGGTGGTGCTGGTCAAGGACATCGATGACCGCGGCGTGCAGTTCTTCACGAACTACGAGAGCAACAAGGCAGGCGACCTGGCCGCCAACCCGGTCGCGGCGATGGCGGTCTACTGGCACGAAACGCTCAAGCAGGTGCGCATCAGCGGGCCAGTCGAAGTGCTGGGCAACGCCGAGAACGACGCCTACTTCGCCAGTCGGCCGCGCGGCAGCCAGATCGGGGCGTGGGCGAGCGATCAGAGCCGGCCGCTGGAGGACATGAATTTGCTCAAGGCCCGTGTCGCCGACTTCAAGAGACAGTTTGAGGGGCAACCAGTCCCGCGGCCGCCACATTGGGGCGGGTACCGTTTGGTCGCCGACGTCATCGAGATTTGGACCGACGGCGAAGCACGTCTCCACCGCCGCGAGCGCTACGAGCGCTCGGGTGAGGGATGGACGATGACGCTGCTGAACCCGTAGCGACCTGCGCCTTCCGGCGTTAGCCGCCCCGCCTCGCCTCGCGGGCGCTTGGATGCCCACGGAGCGCCCCGCGAGGCGGGGCGGCTAAAGACAATCTGTGGGACGATTCGTCGTTCCCATCGCATCCTCACTACCGCCGGAACGTAATCGCGGACGGATCCGTCAAACTGCGCGGGCTCGGTTGCAACCTGGTTCGCCCGCCACGCTGTAACGTGCATGGCCATGCCCGACGCCCCGCCCGAATCGGACCCGCAACTGCGTGAGCGCCTGCGCGAGCTCGAGTGGGAGAACCGCCGCCTGCGCGACGCGGTGGGAGATCAGGGGCTGACGCCCGAGGTCGCCGCGTGGTTCGACCCGGCGGCGTTCAAGCGGGTCCACGGCCGCCTCCACATAATCTCGGGATTGGCCGGCCTGCCGATCTGGTTCGGGATGATGGTGCTGTTCTTCCTCACGCCCGGCTTGGTGCCGCAGGCGTCGATTGGGCCGATGCCGCTGCTCGACTTGGGCGGGATGAACACCGGCTGGTACGGCCTGGGCTTCGGCATCATTGCGGTCGGCGGGGTGAGCGTGGGCGTGGTGGCGATCGGCGGCGGGGCCTTCGGGGTCATCGCCTACGGCGGCGGGGCCGTCGGCGGTGGGGCGGCCGGGTTCATCGCCATCGGCGGGGCCGCGTTCGGCTACGTCGCAATGGGCGGAAGCTGCTACGGCTACTACGCGATGGGCCTGCGCGCCCACGGCAAACACGTGCTGGCCCTCAACCGCCAGGACGAGGAGGCCGCCGCCTTCTTCCGCCGGTACATCCCCGGCCTCGGCGCGGCCGTCAGCAAACCGTTGCCCGTCTCCCTCGGCCCGGCCACCGCGTCGGACGTCCCGGCGGAATAAGCTTGGGGCCGATGGCGACCACCGATGACAAGACGGCCGCGCGCGTGCTCGTGATCGACGACGAGCAGGATCACGCCGAGGTCATGTGCGAGGCCCTCAACCGCAAGGGTTACGCCTGCGACCTCGGCCACTCCCTCGATGACGCAAAAAAAGCCCTGCGCCGCAAGCGGTACGACGTGATCGTCACCGACCTACGCATGGACGGCGAACGCGACGGGCTCGAAGTCTTGCGGATGGTGAAGCAGGGCGAGTGGCCGGCGCCGGTCATCCTCGTGACGGCCGTGAACGACGTGCCGACCAGCAAGCAGGCTTTGGCCGAGGGGGCGTACGACTACATCGTTAAGCCGCTTGACCTCGACGACTTTCGCGCCCAAGTCGGCCGCGCCGCCGAGAAGAGCAAGCTCCGCCGCGAGAACAAGACGCTTCAGGCCGAGCTCGAGGACGTCCAGATCGAGGGCAGCGGCTTCGCGGGCATTGTCGGCAACTCCGCGGCCATGCAGAACGTGATCCGCACCGCCCGGCAGGTCGCGCGCTCGACCATCCCCGTGCTCGTGCTCGGCGAGAGCGGCACGGGCAAGGAACTCATCGCCAAGGCGGTCCACGAGCAAAGCGATCGCCGCAAGGAGCGGCTCGTCACGCTCAACTGCGCCGGGCTGAGCGAGAGCATTCTCGAGGACGAGCTGTTCGGCCACGTGAAGGGGGCGTTCACCGGGGCCCAAAGCGATCGGCCCGGCCGGTTCGAGCACGCCGACGGCGGGACGCTCTTTCTCGACGAAATCGGCGACATGCCCGCCTCCATGCAGGCCAAGCTGCTGCGCGTGCTGGAAAACGGCGAGGTCGTCCGCCTGGGCAGCAACGAGCCGCGCCAGGTCGACGTGCGGATCGTCAGCGCGACCAATCGCGACCTCGACCAGATGGTGCGCGACCGCGAGTTCCGCGAGGACCTCTACTTCCGCATCAAGGGCGTGACGCTGCAACTGCCGCCGCTGCGCGAGCGACGCGAGGACATCCCGCTGCTGCTGCACTTTTTCGTAAACCGGTCGGCGGAGAAGTACGGCAAGGCGATCGACCGCATCGCCCCCGAGGTGCAGCAGCGCCTGATGGCCTACGGCTGGCCGGGGAACGTGCGGCAGCTCAAGAGCACGGTCGAGAACATGGTGGTGCTGGCGGACGGGGAGGAGTTGGCGGTCGACTTGCTGCCCCCGGACATCGGCGGCGCCGCCGGCCTGGGCGGCGGGGCCGACGACGCGGCGAACCTGGGCGGGCTGGTCGGCATCAGCATCGAGCAAGCGGAGGTCGAACTGATCCGTAACACGCTGAAGCTGACCGACGGCAACCGCGAGAAGGCCGCCAACATCCTGGGCATCGGCGAACGGACGCTTTACCGCAAGATCAAGGAATACGGGCTGAGCTAGAGCCGCCACGGCGTCGGGCACCCGGCTCTATCTTGGTCCGCACCCGCGTCGGGTGAGCGTCACCCAACCATCCGAGCAAAAGAACGCCGGCCGCGGGATAAGCCGCGGCCGGCGAAGGGATTCAGGTTTGCTGCGCGTCGCGAGAGGACACCTCGCCACGTCGCTTAGCAGCCTTAGTCGTTCGGGTCATAGGGGTTGTTGACCTCTTGGATCGGGAAGCGGACGCCCATCTCGGGGTCTTCCAGAATCCACGTCTGGTAGAACGGCCAGTACGGGTCCGGGTTGTACCACTTGTGGTTCGGATCGCCGTTGGGGATGGTGTCCACACCGACCGAGGCAGCGTGGCCATCGGCGTAGACGAAGTTGGCGGCGCTGAAGTTGCGGTGCCGCAAGTTGATCATGTTGCGGTTGCTGCCGAGGATGAACGGTCCGTCGAAGACGAGGCCGACGCGGGTGCTTTCCTTGAACGACGAGATCTTGTTCCAGTCGTGATCGCCGTACCCGCCGTTGCTCGGCGGGGTGCGCTGGAGGTCCACGTAGTTCATGGGGAAGAAATCGCCCATCGGGATGCCGCCGTTCGCGGTGGTGGCCCACCACGCGATGTTGCCGTCCCACGTGCCGTTGACGCCCATGTTGATGCGGACGTTGCGCGTGTCGGTGTTGTCGGCGTCGTAGTTCGGGCCGGGCACGTCGAACGTGAAGAACGCGGCGCCGAAGCGGTCGGTCTGCGACTCCGGGGCGACCCACGGCGTCTCGTTGCGGAAGTCCTCACCGTTGGCGCACATGTAGACGCTGTTGTTGCGCCCCGTGTCGGTGTTGGTTTCGAGCGGGATGTACCCGGTCTCGGCCAGCTTCCAGGCCCAGAAACGGCCTGCCTTGTAGAACTGCTCGCCGGGGCGGCTGTCAACGACTTCGAACGCGGGAAGTGCGTAATCCCAATCGTTGGAGTACATCATCAGCGACTGGCCGATCTGCCGCTGGTTGCTCAGGCACGAAATGGCCTTGGCGCTGTCGCGGGCCTGGCTGAGCGTCGGCAGCAGGATGCCGATCAGCAGGGCGATGATGCCGATGACGACCAGGAGCTCCACCAGGGTGAAGCCGCGGGAACGGGTATTTTGCGATGTCTTGTACACAAGGCCTCCTCAGCCAAACGTCGGGGAAGTGGCAGGCGCGGAACACGACTGCGTGGGCGGTTTACTTTCTCTCATTCGCCGCGAACCCGCAAGCGGTTGCAGTTCCTGCGATTTTTCTGAACGATCTCGTCGGCCTCGCCAAGCCGCCCGTCAGTAGGAAAGCGGATGGCAAGGCGCGACCGGAATGGTACGCTCTATCGGCGTTGCCGGATGATTCCCCGCAAATCCTTCCCCCCGCCCCCCCCGATCCCGCCCACGAGCAGGGTGGTGGCGAGCGCGAGGTGTCGCTTGAGGAGATCGCCCGCCGCGCCGGCGTGTCGGCGGGAACCGTCTCGCGTGTTCTCAACGGCAAGAACAAAGAGAATCGCCCCACGGCGGCCAAGCGGTCGCATCGCATCCGCGCCATCGCGACCGAGTTGGGCTACCGGCCCAACGCGGCGGCGCGGACGATGTCGACGGGGCGCTCGGGGAACGTCGCGCTGATCACCTGCGGCACGATCGGGTTCGATTGGCTGCCGTCGCCACTGCTGCACGGCATTCACCGCGGCCTGGCCGCCAACGGCCTGCGCATGGTCGTCAGCGACGTGCCGGCGTCTCGCTTCGACGAGGCGGGCTTTGTGCCCCACCTGCTCCGCGAGGCGGCCGTCGACGGGCTGCTCATCCACGCGCACGGCCAACTGCCACAAACGGCGATGCCGTTTTTCGAGGGCCAGCGTCCGCCGTGCGTTTGGATCAACAGCCAGGTGCCGTACCGGGCGGTGATTCCCGACGAGCACTCGGGGGCCGAGCGGGCCGTGGAGTTTCTGGCGTCGCGTGGGCACGAGCGGATCGGCTACTTCTGGCTCGCCGACTTCACCGAGCCGCCGCGGCACTACAGCGTGGCCGAGCGGCAGGCGGGGTTCTTGCGGTCGATGAAGTCGCACGGGCTGGCGACGGACGCGGTGCACGCTCCCGCCGTCGAGGGCCACGCCGCGTCGTTCAATCGCACGCCCGAGCGCGTCGAGCGGGCCGAGGCGTACCTCGCGGCCCACCGCGACCTGACGGCCGTCGTCGCCTACGAACTGGAGGAGGCCAGCGCCCTTTGCACCGCAGCGGGGCGCCTCGGCATGCGATTGCCGGCGGAGTTGGAGATCGTCGCCTTCCACCCGGCCGAGATCGGCACGGAGGCGGCGCTGCCGGTGGCCACGGTGGTCGTTCCATTTCGGGAGGTCGGCCAGCACAGCGTCGAGATGCTGATCGAGAGCCTGCCGCTCAACGCCCGCCGCTACCACCACGGCGACGCCCCGCCGCCCAAAACGCTTCGCGTGCCGTACCACGAGGTCGAAGGCGTCGACGCGCTCGCGGCTCGATGAGCGGTTGGCAGGGGCATCTCGCGCCGTCACCCGCGAGATGTGTTGCTCCCCCTCCGGCGTTAGCCGCCCCGCCTTGCGGGGCGCTTCGCGGGCATCGACGCGCCCCGCAAGGCGGGGCGGCTAACGAGCAGGCGCAGTTCTCGTTGCGTCCTCAGGAGGAGCTCGGGTGCCACCCACCCCCCACACGCGACACCTGACGGGAAGCCGCTCGAAGGGTCCGGCGGCAGTGGTGGCGTTGCCTACATTGCTGGCGTGGCCGCGACCGTGATCATTCCCGCGCGGCTGGCGAGCGAGCGCCTGCCGCGCAAGGTGTTGCTCGCCGAGACGGGTCGGCCGCTCGTGCAGCACGTGATCGACCGCTGCCGCGACGCCGACGGAATCGAGCGGGTGGTCGTCGCCGCCGACAATGCGGAGATCGCCGGGGCGTTGGGGCCGTTCGAGACGGACGTCGTCCTCACCTCCCCCGCCTGCCGCACGGGCACCGAGCGGGTGGCCGAGGCGGCCGGGCGGCTGGGATTGGCCGACGATGCCCTCGTGCTGAACGTGCAGGGGGACGAGCCGGAGATTGACCCGGCCGTGCTGACGAAGCTGGCGCACCGGATGGAGGAGCCGTCGTCGCCGCCCATGGGCACGGCGTGGGTGGCGTTCCCGGCGGAGGCCGAGGCGTCGAACCCGAACCTGGTGAAGGTCGTCGTCGACGCCGCCCGCGGGCGGTGCCTGTGGTTCAGCCGCAGCCCGATCCCGTTCGCCCGCGCCGAGATGCCGACCTTCCGGCTGCACCTGGGCATCTACGCCTTTCGCGTCGGTTTTCTGAGGCAACTGGCGACGCTCGCGCCGACGCCGGCGGAGCGGGCGGAGTCGCTCGAGCAGTTGCGCGTTCTGGAGCACGGCCACGCGATCGGGGCGGTCGAGGCGCGATGGCACCGCGGCGGGATCGACACGCCCGAGCAGTACGCCGCGTTCGTGAAGCGGTGGCGGGCAAAGGCGGGCTGAGGGGCGGAATTCGGGGCGCTGGCGCGGAGAAAGATTGGGCGCTGCGGCACGATGCCGATACATTCCGGCGTCGCCCGCCGCTCGACGTCCGCCCGCCACGTGGCACCCGCCCGCCCGCCGCCCATTTGACCCCGCCGCCCATGACCGCCGCCGAAGACCTGCTCGCCAGCACCAGCCACTCGCGCGACGAGACGGAGTTCTACACGCCCATGCCCGCCGGGTACGAGAAGGGCAAGCACAAGTACGTCGTCGTCGTCGGCACCGTCATCAGCGGGCTGGGCAAGGGCATTTTTGCGTCGTCGCTGGCGAAGCTGCTGCAGGACAAGGGGCTGAACGTCTCGCCGATCAAGTTCGAGGGGTACCTGAACATCGACAGCGGCACGCTCAACCCGTTCCGGCACGGCGAAGTCTTCACGCTCGACGACGGGCAGGAGACCGACATGGACCTGGGCACCTACGAGCGCCTGCTCGACCAGGACCTTTCGGCGCTGAACTA
Source organism: Tepidisphaeraceae bacterium (assembly GCA_965214125.1). Taxonomy (GTDB): domain Bacteria; phylum Planctomycetota; class Phycisphaerae; order Tepidisphaerales; family Tepidisphaeraceae; genus CBDCBA01. The sequence continues at coordinate 21,975 of CBDCBA010000017.1, read as the reverse complement.
CACGACGAACGGGCAGATTCTCAACAGCGTGCTCCGCAAGGAGCGCAGCGGCGGGTACCTCGGGCGCGACGTGCAGGTGATCCCGCACGTGGTGGGCGAGGTGAAGCTCAAGCTCCGCGAACTCGCCGCCAAGAGCAAGGCGGACGTGGTCTTCGTCGAGATCGGCGGGACGGTGGGGGACTACGAGAACAGCTTCTACCTCGAGGCCTGCCGACAACTCGCGTACGAGGAGGGGGAGCAGAGCGTCTGCTTCGTGAGCCTCACGTACATCCTCTCGCCCGACGCGCTGGGCGAGCAGAAGAGCAAGGCGGCCCAACTTGGGATCAAGCGGCTGATGGAGGTCGGCATCCAGCCGCACATCGTCGCCTGCCGCGCCACCGAGCCTGTCGGCGAGAAGGTCCGCCAGAAGATCAGCATGTACACGAACGTGCCGATGAAGCGCGTCTTCTCCATGCACGATTTGGAGAGCATCTACCTCGTCCCCGAGGCCCTGCGCGGCGCGGGGCTCGACCGCGAGGTGATGACGCTGCTCGACTTGCACGACCGCGCCGACCACATCCACGAGGAGAAGGCCCGCGACGAGTGGCGCGGCTTCGTGAAGCGCATCACCAGCACGAAGGAGCGCCAGGTCACCATCGCCATTACTGGCAAGTACACAGCGCTGCGCGACGCCTACGCGAGCGTGCTCAAGGCCGTTGAGCACGCGGGGGTCGCCCTCGACTGCGACGTGGCGCTGCGGTGGGTCGACACGACGAACATCACCGCCGCCAACGTCCAGCAGCGCTTGCGCGACTGCGACGGCATCATCGTGCCCGGTGGCTTCGGCGCCCGCGGTGCCGAGGGGAAGATCGCCTGCATCCAGCACGCCCGCGAAAACGGGCTGCCGTACCTGGGCATTTGCTTCGGCTTCCAGATGGCGGTCATCGAGTACGCGCGCAACGTCTGCGGGCTCAAGGACGCCTGCTCCACCGAGTTCGACCCCGGCTGCGGCAGCCCGGTGATCGACATCCTGCCCGAGCAAAAGCAGATCGAAGGCCTCGGCGGGAATATGCGATTGGGCGGCAAAGATGTTGAGATACAGCCGGGCACGATGGCGGCCGAGCTCTTCGCCGACGAGCTGCGCGACAACCCGTACGTCCGCCTGCGCTTCCGCCACCGCTACGAGGTCGACCCGAAGTACATCGAGCAACTCACCGACGCCGGCCTGGTCTTCAGCGGCAAGCATCCGCAGCAGCCGATCATGCAGGTGCTCGAACTGCCGCGCGACGGCGAGCACGCCCACCCGTACTTCATCGGCACCCAGGCGCACCCGGAAATGACCAGCCGCCCGCTGCGGCCCAACCCGCTGTTCAGCGGCCTCGTGTCGGCGGCGCTGCGGATCAAGGCGGAGCAGAGCGAACAACTCGACGCGGAGTCCGCGAGCGCTTGATTACATGCGCGGTGTCCAGCCGTACACCTTCAACTCCCACCGACGCCGGAGCGGAAGCTCCGGGTCGTTCGGGTCTGGATAGCTCAAGCATCTCCCGACTCGAAACCCGGAGCTTCCGCTCCGGCGTCGGCGGGCGCTGCTGATTTGCTTAGTGCGACGTCCGGGCGACGCGGATCGCCCGCAGGCCCTTGGGGCCGTCCTCGACCTCGTACTCCACGACCTCGCCCTCCTCGAGCGTCTTGAAGCCGTCGCCCTCAATGACGGCGTAGTGGACGAAAACGTCGCGGTCCTCCGCGTCGAGGATGAAGCCGAAGCCCTTCTGGTCGTTGAACCACTTCACGCTGCCGCGGAGGACGCCGCCGACGGTGGGGGCGGGCGGGGGGGCCAAGTCCGGGGACGGCTCGGAGTGCGGGGCCGGTGGGGCCGGCGGGGTGGCAACGGCGGAGTGCGTGCTCGTGCTCATCATGTCTCCTTCGTCAAGCGACCGGCGGCCAACTACGCGGGCCGGGCGGCCGGACAGGCGGGCAGACGGCCTCGGCGTTCACCGCTAACGGGCGCGGCCGGCCGGGGCGGCAAGCTCGGGGAACGACGCCCCCAAGACCCAGAATGGCGGCCCAACGCAAACGCCGACGCCGCCACCCGCGAACGTACCACGTCAAGGCGTTTCATCAAGTTTGAAATTGCCACCTTTTTGCCGGCGCACCCACGCCGATCAACGCGGGGGTCCCGCCCGGTCGCCGGGGGCGCGTCGGGACGCTACGTTCCACGGCGCCGCCGAACCGCCGGAACCGACCGTTGAACCTGCTCGAAGTCGCCAATCTCTCCAAGGCTTATGCGGGGCGCACCGTCGTCGACGGCGTCAGCTTCGCCCTGGGCCAGCGCCAGATCGTCGGGCTGCTCGGCCGCAACGGCGCGGGCAAGACGACCAGCTTCCGCATGATCCTGGGCATGGTTCGGCCCGACGGCGGGCAGGTTCGATTCGACGGCGAGGACATCACCCGCCTGCCCATGTTCAAACGGGCCCGGCTCGGCATCGGCTATCTCAGCCAGGACCGCAGCGACTTCCGCCGACTCACCGTTTGGCAGAACCTGATGGCTATCCTCGAGAGCGGTCGGCGCATGAGCAAGGTCGAGCGCGAACGCCGCGCGAGCGAAATGCTCGACCGCTACGGGCTCACGAAGGTCCGCAACAGCCCCGCCGGCGTGCTCAGCGGCGGGGAGCGTCGCAAGCTCGAACTCAGCCGCGCGCTTGTGACCGACCCGAAACTGTTGCTCCTCGACGAGCCCTTTGCCGGCGTCGACCCGGTGGCGAAGGAGGAGATCCAGGACGAGATCCGCCGCCTGAAGGGGGAGTTCGGCAAAAGCGTGCTCATCACCGATCACGACGCCGAACGCACGTTGCAGGTCTGCGACACGGCCCTGGTAATCGACAACGGCCGCGTGCTCAAGCAGGGGACGCCGCGCGAGATCGCCGCCGACGAGACGGTGCGGAAGGTGTATCTCGGCCACAGTTTTGCCCAGGCGTTGTAGGTCGCACCAATTCTCGTGGAGCGATGGTTACCGCGTTACCGGTCGTTGCAGGTCACACGCGGCAAAGTGTTGTTTCAGTTCCAGTGGGCGCGGCGCGCCGATGCACCACGGGCAGGCCGTGGTCGGCCGGCGCGTCTCCTTGGGGCAAGGAGGACGGACCGACCACGCCGAGCCAACACCGGTCACCGCATGGATGACGCACTTCAGGCCACAATCCGCAACTGCCCGCAGCTTCCCAGCGTGCCAACCATCGCCGTCGAGGTGCTGGAACTGGCACGTGACCCGTCGACGGACATGAAGAAGCTGGCCAAGGTCATCGAGCGCGACCCGGCCCTGTCGGGGCGGGTGCTCAAGACGGTGAACAGTTCCTTCTACGGCCGCAATCAGAAGGTGACGACGATCGAGCAATCGCTCGTGGTCATGGGGTTGCAGTCCGTCAAGACGCTCGTGCTCGGGTTCTCGCTCGTCGACGGGCTGATGAAGTCCGAGACAGCCGGGTTCGACCACGGGCGGTATTGGAAGCGCTCGTTCTACGCCGCCTGCGCCGCGAAGGAGCTGGGCGTGCGGGCGCGGGTGATGCAGGCTGAGGAACTGTTCATTTGCGGCCTGCTGGGGGACATCGGGATGCTCGTGCTCGACGCCTGCATGCGCGAGGTGTTCGGCGAGGCGTGCGCATTGGCCCAATCGCACGGTGAGCAGCATTTGGCCGAACGCAAGCTGCTCGAAACGGATCACGCCGAGGTCGGCGGGTTCATGGCCGAGATGTGGAAGCTGCCGCCGGTGCTGAGCGAGCCCATCCAGTGGCACGTCGAGCCCGACCGCGCCGAAGAGGGAACGCTGCGGCAAATGGCCCGCATCCTCGCGGCGGCGGGGCGGTGCGCGGATGTCTTCGTCGACGAGTCACCCGCCCAGGCCATCGCCGACGTCCGCCGCCACGTGAAGGAGCTAGTCGCCGACGCCGACGAGGGCGCGGCCGACGAATTGCTCGAGGTTCTCGGTAAAAGTGTTCAAGAGGCGGGCAAGGCCTTCGAGTTCGACGTCGGCCCCGAAACCCGGTTCGACGCCATTCTCCGTGAGGCGAACGAGGCGTTGATCGAGCTGTCGCTGCAAAGCCAGCAGGCGGCGGTCGACTTGCAGCAAAAGGCCGCCGACATGGAGGCCAGGTTTGCCGAGCGGGAGGCGGAGCTCAAGAAGCAGGCGACCGTCGACGGCATGACGGGCCTGGCCAACCGCAAAGAATTCGACCGCTTCCTGAGCGAAGAGCTCGCCGAGTCCATCGGCATGAACCGGCCGCTTTCGCTCATCATGATCGACATCGACAAGTTCAAGAGCGTCAACGACACCCACGGCCACCAGGCCGGCGATAAGGTGATCGTCCACATGGCCACCCTGCTCGCCAAGCACGCCGGCGAGGGGGACCTGGCGGCGCGGTACGGCGGCGAGGAGATGGCGATCGTGCTGCTCCACACCGATCGCGCCACCGCCGCCGCCGTCGCGGAGGACATCCGCCGCAAACTCGCGGCCGCGCCGATCGACTGCGGCGACGTGCAATTGCCGATCACCGCCAGCTTCGGCGTCGCCGCCTTCGAGCCGGGCAGCCCGCTGGTCCGCCCCGAGCTCGTGCTCAAGGCCGCCGACCGCGCCCTCTACCACGCCAAGGAAAGCGGCCGCAACCGCGTGAAGGTCTTCAGCCTGCCCCGCGCGGCGCCCGCCGCCACCACAAACAAGGCCGCGTGACGCGGGCGGTTTGGCGCGAGCAAGAAGTTCACGAGTGGCGTTAGCCGCCCCGCCTCGCGGGGCGCTCGGTGGCAGTCCACGCGCCCCGCAAGGCGGGGCGGCTAACGAACACGCGCATGATCCAGCGCGTTTCCCGGGGACCATGACGCGGGGTTCGATGCTCGACTGCGTTACGGCGCCGGGTGGTCCGCCGCCTCGCCGTCGAGCACGCGCAGCACGTCGCGGACGACCCAGCTCATGTTCTCGACCGCCCGCGACGTCCGCGAGGCCATGTGCGGCGTGAGGATGACGCGGTCGGGGAAGTCACGCTGCAACGTGGCGTACGGCGAGTCCGGCGGCGGCGGCTCGGGGTCGTAGACGTCGAGTGCAACGCCGCAAAGCTTGCCCGCCTCCAACGCCGGCGGCAGGGCGGCGGCGTCGACCACCATGCCGCGGCTCGTGTTGATGAGCCAGCGGAAGCGGCCGCCGTCGATCGCCGCCGCGTCGATCAGGTGCCGGTTCTCCGGCCGGGCATCGACGTGAACGCTCAGCAGATCGCAACTCGCGAACAGGTCCGATCGCGACAACGGCTCGGCCGGCACGTCGACCTGCGCGGCGACATCCGCGACATCGTGGTAGACGACGCTCATATTCAGCCCGCAACTGGCCACCCGCGCCACCGCCCGGCCGACGCGGCCCATGCCGAGAATGCCCAATGTCAAGTCGCACAATTGCTCGCCGGCATCCTTGCGGAGCGTTTTGAAGCCGTCGTTCGTGAAGTCGAGCACGTTCGTGTGCCAGGGCCGGACAAGGCGGACCATCAGGCCGGTGACGAACTCGGCCACGGCCGTCGTGTTGGCGTCGGGGGTGTAGACGACCTCGACCCCGCGCCGCCGGCACTCTGGCACGTCGATCGCCTCCAGCCCCACGCCGCCGCGCCCGACGACGCGCAGGTTCGGCGCCCGGTCGAGCAGGGCCGCATCGACGGTCGTGTAGGAGCGGACGACCAACCCTTGCGCCTTCGCGAGGGCATCGCCGAAGCCGCCGTCGTCTGGCCCGACCTCCAGCACGTCGGCGTGATCGCGCAGCCAGTCGAGCGGCCGTCGCTCGCTGCCTTCGGTGACGAGAACGACGGGGCGCTGGGTCGGCATCGCGGAACGCTAGAACCCGCGAGCCGGATCGGCGGTATGATCGCGGAAGGGTGGTGGGGGTGGTGGGGGTGGTTGTCGCCGAAACGGTGAGGTCGCCTTGCCCGTACGCGCGGGCGGCGGTTAAGATCGGCGGCGCAGACTTTGCATTCCATTGTCCGCCAGCCCGGCCCGCGTGGTCGGCGAGGCGGCCACCCGTTGCACTTTCCCAGTTCCGCCCCGATGTGGGCACCCGCCGGCGGGCCGACGAATGACCGAGAGCCACGGCCCGCTCGCGAGACAGTTGCATAGAGACGCCACATGAGAAGCCGACGCCCGAGGAATCACAACGCACGCGACGACGCGTTCTTCCGCCACAACCGACAGATCCGCATCAGCCCGATCCGCCTCATCGACGCCGACGGCGAGATGCAGGGCGTGGTGCCCACCGAGCAGGCCCTGCGCATGGCCCAGGATGCCGGCCTCGACCTCGTCGAGATCGCACCCAACGTGCGCCCGCCCGTCTGCCGCATCCTCGACTACGGCAAGTGGAAGTACGAGCAGCAGAAGAAGAACGACAAGCAGCGTGCCCAGCAGCGGCACAGCACGCTCAAAGAGGTCAAGATCCGCACGACCAAGATCGACCCGCACGATCTGGGCATCAAGATCAACAACGCCCGCCGCTTCCTTGAGGATGGCCATAAGGTGCAGATCGGTCTGCAATACCGCGGCCGCGAGATGGCGCACCAGGACATCGGGCGCGACATCATGGACAGCATCAAGCGCGAACTGTTCATGATCAGCAAGGTCGAGCAGGACTTCCGCATGCAGGGCCGCCGCGGCAACATGGTGCTGGCGCCCGACAAGAAGGATGTCAAGAAGGTCCGCGCCCCCGGCGAGAACGAGCGCATCACGGTCGGCACCAAGGGCGTGGCGTTGAGCGAGCCGATGCCCGACGAGAAGAACGCCCCGGTCCCGGTCGTGGCCGCCCCGTCCGATGCGTCGGGCGGGACGTCACGCGGAACCGTTGCCGCCCCCGGCCGGGCGACCCTTGGCACGCCGCGGGCGACGCTGGGCATCCCCGCCCGCAACGCCGACGACGCCGTGATCCCCGACGCCGCCCCCGACGACGACGCGCAGCAGGCGGAGGAGTCGACCGAGGAGAAGCCCGTCGAGGCGACAGAATCGGCGTAACGCGCTCGCTCGCAACCAAACCGCGTTGCCACGCAACGCTGGTCGGGACGAACGGGAACAACCTCCCGTCCGCCGGACCAGCGTTGCGTGGCAACGCGGTTTGGTTCGCACGGAGACGCGGCATTCGATCGCGTTGACCCGTTGCAGCCCGCGCCTACACTCGCCCCCTTGCGCCGCGGCCCCTCCGTCGGCCGTTCACGTATTTCAGAAGGACCGACCCGATGGCCTACAAGTTCAAGCCCCGCAAGAGCATTAAGCAGCGTTTCAAGGTCACGGCGACCGGTAAGCTCAAGCACCAGCGCACCCTGCGCCGCCACCTGCTCAGCGGCCGTAGCGGCGACAAGAAGCGTGCCCTGGCCCGCCCGGCCGTGCTTGACGAGGCCATGTGCCGTCGCCTGCGCCTGGCGATGGGCGTCAGCGGCAAGCGGCCCAAGCAGATCGCACACGAGCGCCGCGTCGCGGCCGCTCAGCCCGTCGCCGAGTAGCGGCAACTCATCGGTCCGGCAGCGGTTGCCGCGACCAAACCAAGCTGCCGGCGCGTCGCCGGCACGGCTAAGCGACCTCGGTTTCTCCGAGTGTCTGCCCCTGGCCCTCCCGAAAGGAACCACCCATGCCCCGCGTTAAAGACGGCCCGAAGCAGGCCCGCAAGCGCAAGCGTCTTCTCAAGAAAGCCAAGGGTTTTGTCGGCGCCCGCGGCACCCTCTACCGCAGCGCCAAGGACGCGGTCCGCCGCGCCGGAGCCTACGCCTACGAGGGCCGCAAGCAGAAGAAGCGCCTTTACCGCCAGCTCTGGATCACCCGCATCAGCGCGGCGTTGACCGAGCACGGCATCAGCTACAGCCGGTTCATCCCCGCGCTGGAGAAGGCCGGCATCGAGCTGAACCGCAAGATGCTCAGCGAGATCGCCGTCGCCGACCCCGCCGCCTTCAAGGCGATCGTCGACCAGGTCCGCGACCACGTCCACGCGCCCCAAGCGGCCGCCGCGTAGGCGAGCCACCGACTCCCTCGAACAAGCCCACGGCCTCGGCCGTGGGCTTGTTCTGGTTCAAGGGATCAATGCCTCAATGCGGTCGCACATCACGCCGCAGAGCTTCTGCTGGCTAAGCGATTCCGTTAGCACCCGCCGGGCGACGTCGCCCATCGCCTCGCGTTCCTCGGCGGGAAGGGCAGCGAGTGCTTCGATGGCGGCGACGGCGCCGTTGACATCGCCGTGGTCGACGTGGCGGCCGATGCCGTGGGCGTCGAGCAGGTCGCTCACGTGGCTGGGCTTGGGCCCGAAGAAGAGCACCGGCCGGGCGACGGCCATGCTGCCGTAGACCTTGCACGGGTGGATGATGCCGACCATGTCGCCGCCGAGGCTGACCACGTGAACGTCGGCGGCGCTCAGGCTGAACTTCAGGGACTCGATCGGCTGGTACGGCAGGCAGAGGGCGTTCTTCAGGTCGTTCTCGCGAACGAACGCCTCAACCTCCTTCTTCTGCACGCCGCCGCCGATGAAGGCGAAGACGAAGCGACCGTTGTCCTTGAGCCGCTTGGCCGCCTCCAGCAGCGTGTCGAGTGGGTTGGCCGGGCTGTGGTTGCCGCTGTACATCACCACGAACTTGCCCTGCAAACCGTGCTCGTCGCGAAAGGTGTTGTCGGCGTGAGCAACCTGCTCGACGTGGTCCTCGTGCGGCCAGGGCGGGATCACGAGCAGGCGGCCGTCGAGGTCCGTCGTCCGCGGGCGCAGCCGGTCGGCCATGAACCGATCGAGGGCGACGACCAAATCACTCCGGTCGAGGATCTTCTTGTTGTTGTTTTCCAAAAACCGGGCGGCCCGGTCGGTTTCCTTCAGCTTGCCCATCGCGATGAGCTGGTCGGGGTTGAGGTCCATCGCCCAGTAAACCAGTGGAATTCGCTCGCCGAACCCGCGCAGCCAGGTGACGAGGCGGCCGACGAAGCCGATCATCGGCGGGCTCGTGCTGACCAGCAGCACGTCGGGCCGCTTGCTGACGAGGCCGCGCAACAAGACCTGGCCCATGAAGCTGGCCGTGCCGGCGACGCGGCGGGCGATGGTCTTCTTGCCGAAGCTCGCCAGCGGGATGCGGCGGACTTCCACGCCGTCGCGCGTCTCGCGGCGCGGGTACTTGATGCTCGCATCGTCGTAGCCGCGCCCGCTGACGTGGACGATCACGCGCCACCCGCGCCGGGCCATCTCGGCGGCCACGTCGTGCAGGTGCTGGCCGACGCTGGCGGGGTCGGGCACGTAAACCTGGCTGAAGATAACGAAGGTGCGCTGGCGATCGGACATGGTGGCGGGCGGGGGAGCCTAGCCCCCGGTCACTGGATCGGCACGAGCGCGCCGGTGATGTCAAGATCGCGGCCGGAATCGACCGGGCCCGCCCAGCTCGCGGCGCGGCCGGTGGCGCGACGGGTGTGGGCGAAGTTGAAGCGCAACAGCTCGGGAACGCGCGCCGCGTCGCCGGCGCTGAGGGTCGCCCACGGAATGGTCAGCTCGCCGCGCCAGGTGCCGTCGCGCTCGTGGCGGGCGGCGTAGCCGAGGCCCAGGGCCGCCGGTCGCCAGGCGTCGTCGCTGAACCGCTCGATCAGCGCCTGCCCGTTCGGGCGCAGGACCACGTGCAGCGGCGTGCCGGTAACGGGCTCGTTGTCGTCGGAGAAGACCGGCGTGACGAGCACCTCGGCCGCATCTTCGCCCCGGATGCGGCCGTGGCGGGTGTCGACGCGCGTGGTGGTCGCGCGCGTGCCATCACCCGTGGGCGGGTCGATCGCCAGGCGGAATGCCACGTGCAGGCCGGCGGGCGTCCAGCCGGCGTGGAGCAGGATCGGTCCGGCCGACGGGGCGTTGCCACGGGCGACGAACGGCACGCCGGGGCCGTCGAGCAGCGGGTGGTCGTTCGCCCAATCGTTCAGCAGCCCGTCGAGCACGGGCACGCTCGCACGCCGGGCCAGGCCAGCGGCCGGCGCGACAAACGCCTGGGTCGCCGCGGTGGCCGAGTAGCGGTCGCGCAGCACGATTCGCGACGGACCGCCGGCGATGCCCCCCTCCAGCGGGACGGCGGCGTCGAGGCGGGCAAGGCCAAGCTCGCCGACGATGGGTGACTCGACACTCGCAGCCCGGCCGGCCGACCAATCGGGCGCGGGCAGGGCGGCCCATTCCGCGCTTAGACCCTCGGGCCGCGCGTCGGTCGGCGAACGCAGGACGACGTCCGCCCGCAGGTAAAGCTTCGGCTCGGCCGCAGATCGTTGCGTGGGCCCGCCGAAGCGGTTGGCGGCGTCGTCAGCCGCGTCGAGCGGGACGTCGGTGCCGAGCGTCCACGACAGGCCCGCGAGTTGCGTCGCGATCACCTCGCGCCGCGCCAGCCACGGCCGAACGTCGCGGCCCTCCACGAGCAGGTCGAGCCCCTCGGCCCAGGCCGCGTTGTCCGACGTGCCGGCGAAGAGGGCGTAGGCCGGGTCGCGTTCGAGTCGCCCCGGCACGCGCGTCGGCCGCACCAGCGCGGCGGCGACGGCGCGAGCATCGTCGGGATCGGCCTGCATCAGCAGCGCGTGGTCGTCGATCGCCCGGCGCAGCCACGACAGGGCCGGCGTGTGCGCGACGCCCGTTGTGCCGATCGGCGCGAAGATCGGCAAATCATTCTCGTTCAGCCGCACGATGTCCGCGTCCCGCAGGAACGCGGCCCAGCCCCAGAGGCGTACGTCGGCCGGCGTTGCGAGCGGCAACATGCTGGCCGAGGCGTCGAGCCATTGCGCGGTGGCACCGCCGGGCAGCGTTGTCGTCACGACGTCGGCCGCCTGGTTGGCCGGCGAGAGGATCGGCGTGCTCGGCAGCGCCGCCTGCAAGACGGTCGCCTCCGCGAGCAAATCCCGCGGCGTGTCGGCCGGTCGAACGATCAGCCGCGCGCGATCCTGCCACCCCTCGCGCTGGAACGCATCGGCCACAATCCACCAGTAGGCACTGCGGCTTGCGGATGGGTAGCGTCGCAGCCCCGGCGCCGCCGGCAGCGGCCAGACCGTGCTCGCCTCCACCCACGGCCCAACCGCCCGGCGGTACTGCTCCCAGGCGATTTGAGGCGCAGCGCCGCTGGGCCACTTCGTGCTCGGGGCGATCTCGGGAATCCACAGCGTCACGCCGTACTCGGCGGCGCGGGCGTGCAGCGCATCGAGCAGGGCGAAAGCGTCGGCCTGACGGACGTTCGACCGGTCGAGCGCCGCCGGGTTCACGCCTTTCAGCGCGTCGGGCCAGCGGCGGACGAGCGACTCCCACGCCACCTCCACGATTATCGCCAGCGGGCGGGTCGTGTTGAGCGGTTGGCCGCGCTCCCGCAGTTCGATCGCGAGCGCTTGTTCCGATCGCCGCAGTTCGAGCGGCCGATCCTGGCGAGGCATGCGGACGTCGAGCCACACGGCCTCGGCGTCGCCAACATCGAGCCGGTTCCCGTCGCGAGGGAGCGGAACGAGAAGGCGGCCACGCCCGAGGTCGGCGCGGGCTGGGTGGAAGCGAACGTGTTCGACGGCCGGCGCCGCCACGGAGGCGACGGGATCGCTGGCGAACCGATATCCGTTTGCCTCAAAGCCGGGGGCGACGACAAGCGGCGCGGCGCCCGTTGTCTCGACCAGCAGGCTGGCCCGCTCGCCGGGAGCCAGGCGGAGCGGCGGGGCGATCGGCGTGGGCAGCAGGGGCGAGTCGTCCAGCGACAGCGCGGCCGGCGGCGACCCCCCGGCGCAGCCCAAAGCCGACAGCAACACCAAAACCAGCACGAACGGCCGCATTCTCACGATCCCGAGTCTACGCCCGCCAGCCTCGCGCCGACAGCCACCGCGGCGAGGCCCAGCACCAGGTGCAACGCGATCAGGCCAAGCGCCCAGGCCGGACGTCGCGCTTCGAACAGGCGCGTCACCTCGAGGCCGAAGGTGCTGAAGGTCGTCAGCGCCCCGCACAGGCCGGTCACGAGCAACGGGCGGTTGGCAACAAGCCACCCCACAGCACCGGCATCGTCGCGGCCGCTGCGGGCGGCGATCCAACCGATCAGGGCGCACCCGACCACGTTGACCAGCAGCGTCGCCCACGGCACGAACGCCTTGCCCGCCGTCGCGATAACGGCCTCGCCCGTCCCCCAGCGCAGCAGCGCGCCCGCGGCCCCTCCGAGCGCGACGAAACCGGCGGTGGCGAGCGTGCTCACGTTGCAAGTATCGCCGACATCACGCGCCGTGCTTGACGGGATCACGTGCCGTGCTTGACGTGGTGGCTCGCGTAGGCGTGGCCGATGCCGTAGAGGGTCAGGTCGGGGCTGACGGCGTGGACGAGTTCCCAGCCGCCGAAGAGTTCGCTCGCGTCGCCGCCGGTGGCGATGGTTTCGGGCCAGGCGTCGAGCGACATCGCGTGCTGCTCGACGCTGTGGCGAACGAGGCCACGGAGTCCGTTGACGATGCCGGCGTTGATGGCGGACTCGGTATCGTCGCCGAACGGCGCATCCGTGGCGGTCGCCTTGACAAGTGGCAAGTGCGGGGCGACCCGGTGCAGCGCCGCGGCCTGGGCGTCGGCACCGGGGGCGATGCAGCCGCCGAGGAAGGTGCCGTCATCATCGCAAAAGTCGACCGTGATCGCGCTGCCGGCATCAACGACGCAGCAGGCCTTGCCGAGTTGCTGGTGAGCGGCGGCGATATTTAGGATGCGATCGACGCCGGTGCGTTCGGGTTGCCTTGTCGCGACTTGGATCGGCAGGTCGAGGTCCGGGCCGACCCACTGCGGGCGCTGGCCCGTGGCCGTTTGCACGAGCGCGGCGACCTCCTCGGCCGCCGTCCGATTGCTGGCCGCCCCGGCGACCTCGGCCCCCTTGTCGTCCAGCCGCCGCCAGAGCTCTTCGACCGCCCCGGCCAGGTTCTCGGGCTGGTCGAGGGCGACCCGCTGGCTCGCCAGCAACTCGCCGGCCCGCACGATGCCCAGCTTCACGCGCGCGTGGCCCACGTCGAGCAGGAGCAGGTTGATGTCCATGAACCGACCGTAGCGCAATGCTCCCGCGCTGTATCAATCGTCACCACCACCACCACCGTCTCCCCGACGCCGGAGCGGAAGCTCCGGGTTCTGCGAGGCTCCGGGTGTTGTGAAGCTCCGGGTTGAGTGAGTCGTCGTCAGAACCCGGAGCTTCCGCTCCGGCGTCGGGGATTGCGTCAGGGCTTCGTCTACTGGAATTGGAGGCGAATGTCCTTTGTCGTCGTCGCCGACCCGCCGGAGTTGCTGGTGCGAACCTGCTGAACGCACAGGCCGCTCTGCGCGTCGTAGGCGGTGCGGGTGTGTTCGAGTGGGTTGAGTTCCTCGATGATGACCACGCCGTTGCCCACGTCGGCGACGCGGACGGTCATGCCGGTGATCGGGTCCTCGTCGAGCACCTGCCCGCGGTGGAAGCCGGCCAAGGTTTGCGGCGGCAGGTAAGTGCCGCCGACCGAGGCGCGGGTCTGGTTGCCGTTGGCGGTGATGGTGAGCAGGTCGTTCTCGACGCGGAGGTCGGCGGTGAACTGCACGTGCGTGGGCGAATTGCTGCCGAACTCGCCCATCGTGAGGGTGTCACTCGCGCTGACGTTCATGCGGCTGAGTTGCATCAGGTGCGGGGCCGCCAGTACGCCGGGACCGGGCGTCCCCGTCTGCCGCAGGCCGGCCAGTTGCACGTTGATGAGCAGGGTGTCGCCGCCGACCGACGTCGGCCTTCCGTCCGAGCCTGGCGCGCCGGCGCGGCCACCCATCTGCGTCGCCATAGAGAACTGAAGCATCAGGCCGGTGTCGAGGTCGTAGGTGCGCCACGACTTGCTCGACGCCCCGTACTCGCTGATGCGGATCGCGTTGAACACCTGGCCGTTGTGCTCGAACGGGAACCGGCTCACGCTGCCGACGCCGGTCTCGCCGTCTTTCGTCGCCGCCAGAACCGCGGGCGGCACCCAGTGCTCGCACATGGTCGTCGGCGTGACGACAACCGCCTTGCCCGGCGCGCTGGTCACCACGCCCGCACCGCTGATGGGCACGTGCTGGAGCGACCGCTGGCTCAGGACGACCCGCTCGGGCGAAACGGTCATCACGAGCATCTCCTCGAGCCCGCTCGAAGACGCACCGGGCCGATCCTGCATGCCGTAGCGCTGGCCGGTCTGCTTGTTGATCCACTTGCCGTTCTTGTCGGGCTCGAGCGTTTGCAGCGCGCCGGGAATGGTGGCCGACGTGCTGAGCCACGTCGCTTTCATCCCCGGCTTGACCCATTCCTGGTAGGCCGCCTGCTGGGGCTGACTCTGCTGGACCGGGCCGTCCGCCGGTGGCTGCGCGGGCTGACCGAGCTTCTTCAAGAGCTGGCCACTCGAAGCGGCGGGAACGGCGAGCAGCAGGGCGACGGCGGCGAGGGCGAGTTTCATGGCGACTCCGAGTCGGAGGAAGGTGGCGGGCTCACCCGTTCCTGCGACGCCGAGCCTATCACGGGCCACGAAAAATCTCCGGCAACAACGCGACACGCCCCGGCGCGTGGCCGGGGCGTGTGGAAATCAAGTCAGCGGAGAGGACAGGATTCGAACCTGCGGAACGGTTTAATCCGCTCAACGCTTTAGCAAAGCGTCGCCTTCAGCCACTCGGCCACCTCTCCGGGGTGGGGAGGAGAGTTTACGCCCGGTAGTTCGCTTGGCAAGAGGGGGGTGAGAAGGATGAAGGCGGAAGGTTGAAGGATGAACCCGAGGCAGACAAGTCACTTCGGACTCTGCCTCCGGTTTCAGGTTCATCCTTCATCCTTCCGCCTTCATCCTTTCCGCGCTCACGTCTGCCCCGTCCAGGAATCGTCCGCCGCCTTCTCGAACGCGGAGCGAAGCTGGTCGATCGTCCCCGCCTCCAGCGGGCCCTTCGCGGCGAGGTCGAGGTTGCCGTAGGCGTGCTGCGGGTTGGTCGTGCCGATGATCGCGGTCGTCACGCCGGGTTGGGCGAGGGTGAACCGCAGCGCCAGCTCCGGCCAATCGAGCCCGAACTGGCCGGGGTCGAGGGTCCATCTTCGACAAACGCTCCGTGTAAGTCGGCGGCGTACTTCTGGTACATGCCCTGCTGCTCGCTCAAGTCCTTCCACGCCGCGTTGGCGATCGGGCGTTTGGCGATCACGCCGACGTCGTGCGTTTTGGCCAGCCGCAGGGCCTGGTCGATGTTCGCCTGGTCGGCGAGGTTGACGCTCGTCTCGAGCACCGCCACGTCCGGCAACCGACACGCAAACGCCGCCGCCTCATTGTCGCCGCTGTAGCCGCAAAAGCGAATCTTGCCCGCCTCGCGCGCCTCCACGAGCGCCCCCCAGGGCATCATCGGCCTCGAGCACGTCGAGCGGGCACGAGTGCAGCAGCATCACGTCGACGCGGTCGGTCTTCATGTTCTTCAGCGCATCGTCGACCTGCTTGGCGAGGCGCTCGGGCTTGAAGCTGTCGACGTTGCCGCTCGAGCCGACCTTGCTGACCAGCACGTAATCGTCCCGCCGATCCGCCAGGTGCCCGCCGATGAACTGGTGCCCGCCGGGGTAGGCCGTCGCGGTTGTCCGATCAGGTTCACGCCGCGATGGAGCAGCCCGCGCACCAGGTCGGCCGCGGCCTCCTGGTCCTGGCTTCAAAAACGCCGCCGGCGCCGCGCCGAACCCGACGATGCTGACGTCCAGATCCGTCCTGCCCCAACCGCCGCTGTGATACATCGCTCATGGCGCGGACCGTAGCGGCGCTGGCGAGGGCCGCACATGGTCGAACCACACCGCGACGCGACAATTGGAACCTCCGGTGTTATCCGCCCGCGGGAGCGGGCGCTTCGGACGCGAACGACCCGAAACGCCCGCTCCCACGGGCGGCTAACACCGGAAGGGGCAACTACCGTTCCGCGTGCGTCCCGACCGCCTGCTGCCCGCCTTCCTCAACGCGGAGCAGTTGCGCGTGCTGATCGTCGGTGCCGGGGCGGTCGGGTGCCGCCGCGCCAAGGACCTTCTTCGACGCGGGCGTGCAGGACGTGCGCGTCGTCGCACCCGAGCGGCGGGGCGAGCTGCCGGCAGGTGTGGAGTTCGTGCGCGAACCGTTCACCGAAGGCCACCTCCAAGGCCGCAACATCGCCGTCGCCGCGACGAACGATCCCGCCCGTCAACGCCGCCGTCGCCGAGGCGGCGCGAAAGCGCGGCGGGTGCTCTGCCTGCGCGCCGACGATGCCGCGTCGGGCGACTGGATGCTGCCGGCCGTCGGTCGCCGTCGGGCCGATCGTCGCCGCCGTCTCCGCGCGGGAACGCCGGGGCTCTCGACACTCGCCCGCAAGCGGATCGAGGCGGCCTTGGCGCCGTTGACCGAACTCGCCGCCGAAGCCGAGCGCCTGCGGCCGATTGTCTTGCAAAGGGCCCCCGACCCGGCGAGCAAGGGCCGCCGCGTTACGCGATCTGGCGAGGCGACACGGCATTGGAGGCGAGCGGGCGGGGCGAGCTTTGGTCGTTGCTCACGCGGCGACACCCGTGGGCTGACCGGTGCGGCAGGGGTGACGCAAGCGGGCGACGCGACGGTTTTGGGCATCTTCGGGTGGCCTTCGTAGGACTGTTCAACCCGTGCCGCTGCGCCGCCCTCACATCTCCACGCTTGCCCCCTGCGCCCGCGGCAGGGGGTGTCGCGATGAACCGCCTGCGCTGCGTCGGCATCAACCATCGCACCGCCGCCGTCGAGGTGCGCGAGGCACTCGCCTGCCCGCCGGGCGAGGTGCCGCACGTCCTGCGGCGCATCGTCGACGATGCCGGCTCCGCCCGACGCCGAGGCCCGTGCTCGTCAGCACCTGCAACCGCGTGGAGCTTTACACGATCGACTGCGGCGGGGCGCGGGTTTGAGCGGCTGTGCCGCGCGTGCGGGGCCCGAGCCGTCGCGCTTTGCCGACTGCCGCTACGACCACGCCGGCGAGGCCGCCGTGCAGCATTTGTTCCGCGTGCGGCGTCGCTCGCTCGACTCGATGGTGCCCGGCGAGACGCAAATCGTCGGCCAGGTCCGCCGCGCGTACGAGACGGCCCTCAAGACCGGCACGGCCAAGCGGCGCCTGCACGGCCTGTTCCAGCGGGCCGCCGCGGTGGGGCGGCAGGCGATGGCGGAGACGAACCTGTCCGCCGGCCGCTACGGCGTGGCCGGGGTCGCCGCGGCCTACGCCGACGAGCTGTTCGGCACGCTCGCCCACAAGCGATTGCTCTGCGTCGGGGCCGGCAAGATGGTGCGGCTGGTGCTTGAGCACTTCCACGCCCGCCCGCCCCACGCGCGGCCGCAGAGCCTGGTTTGCGTCGGCCGCCGCGAGACCAAGGCCGCCGCGTTCGCCGGGGATTTCGGCGGCACCGGGGCGCACCTGTCGACCCTTCCCGAGCAACTCGCCGCGGCCGATCTCGTCGTCTGCGGCACGGGCAGCCAGCGCCCGATCGTGACGGCGGAGCACGTCGCCCATCGCCCGGCCGATCGGCCGCTGTTCCTGATCGACCTCGCCGTGCCGCGCGACGTCGAGCCGGGCGTGGGCGGGCGCGACCACGTTCACCTGTACGACCTCGACGACCTTCAGCGCGCCGCCCGCCGCACGATGAGCGGGCGCGACGCCGACCTCCAGCGGGCCGAGGCAATCGTGTCGCGCGGCGTGGCGGAGTACGTCGCCTGGCACCGCGGCCGTCAGGTGGGGCCAACCATCCGCAGGCTCTACGACCGCAGCCACGCCACGGCCGATCGCGAGCGCGACCGCGCCGCATCGCGCCTGCCGAGCGACCTTTCGCCCGCCCAACGCGCCGCCGTCGAGGCGGAACTCGCCGAGCTCTCGCGCCGCCTCGTCAACAAGCTGCTGCACGACCCCGTCAGCAACCTCCGCCACGCGCCCGACCCCGAGCGTCACCCGGCCTACAAGCACGCGGTCGAAAAGCTGTTCGGGCTCGGCGATGCGAACGCCACTTCGACCCCTCCGGACGACGCGGCGACAGATTCAACCTTGTCCTGAAGACGCGATGCACCCTGCGCGTGCCCGTTAGCCGCCCCGCCTCGCGGGGCGCTCCGTGACCATCCCCGCGCCCCGCAAGGCGGGGCGGCTAACGGGTCAGATGTTTACCATTGCCGCGTGCCCCCTCGTGACGCGACCGCCCGCTCCCGCTTTGCCGCGCCAACTCTGGCGACGCTTGCGGCCTTCGTCGCGACGGCGATCGTCTTCACGGGCGAAAACGTCGCCACCGTCGTCGCGTTACTCCTCTACGACGGGCTGCACGCGCTGGCGGTCGTCGGGGCGGCGACGGTGGCGGGGCTGGCGGTGGCAAGACGACTCAATCCAACCGCGCCGCGGTCGCTGCTGATCGCGGGCGGCGGGGCGATCGGCCTGGGCGCGATGGCCGCTGTCGTGCTCGGCCTGGGCGTCTTCGGCGGGCTGAACTTGCTCACCTCCTGGGGGATTGTCGTCGTCTTCCTGCTGATCGGCGTGGTTGATCTCGCGTTCGACCGCGCCCGCTGGGCAGCCCCGGTCGATCCCGCCGGCCGTTGGCTTTGGCCGCTGGCAGGCGTTGCGTTCGGCATGATCGCCGTTGCGGCAAGCATGCCCGCCGGGGCGATGTGGGCCGGCGAGCCCAACGCGTACGACGTCGTGAGCTATCACCTGCCCGTGCCGCGGGAGTGGTTCGAGCTGGGCCGCATCGCGCCGCTGGACCACAACGTGTTCAGCCGCTTTCCGATGGCGACCGAGGCGCTGTTCCTGTTGGAAATGCACCAGCGCGGCGGGGCGTACGAGGCGGCGTACGCGGCGCAGTTCACGAACGGGCTGATCGTCCTGCTCTTTGGCGTCGGCACGTTCGGCGCCGCCCGAGTGCTCGGCGCGACGATGCTCGCGGCCACGGTCTCGGCCGTCGTGGCGGTCTGCGTGCCGTGGCCGATCATGCTCGGCAGCATCGCGTACAACGAGCCGCTGATGATGCTCGCCGCCGTCGCAATGGCAGGGCTGTTGTTCCACGCGATCGACGGCGGATGGCGGCCGGCGTTGCTCGCGGGTCTGGTCGCCGGCGCGGGGATTGCCTCGAAGTACCCCGGCCGTCCCGATGCTCGTGGGCGCGGGCGGGCTCGGCCTGATCGTCGCGATGCTCGTCGCGAAGCGGCCACCCAAGCCGATCGCCGTGACGCTCCTCGCCTTTGGACTCGCCGCGGTCGTGTTGCCGGCCCCGTGGCTGATTCGCAACGCGATCTGGTACGGCAACCCGGTGTCGCCCCTCGCGAGCGGCCTGTTCGGCGGCGTCGACGGGTGGACTTCGGAACAGGTTGAACGCTGGCGGGCGGCGCACTCGCTGCCGATCACGAAGGGACCGCGCCAGTTGTGGAACGAGCTAATAGTCAACCCCGCCTTCGGCTGGGTCTTCCTGCCGGCAACGCTGGCGTGCATCGGCGTGGGCCTCTGGAAGCGGCGGCCGGCGGCGTGGCTGCTGTTTGTCTGGGCCGCGGCGTCGCTGTTCGTCTGGCTGACGGCGACGCACATGATCGGCCGGTTTCCTCGTCTTCTGGATCGGCCCCGCCGCCGCCGCGCTCGCCTTCCTTGGCTGCCATCGAACGGGCGTCGCCTACGCCCGCGGCATCGCCCTCGCCGGCGTCGGCCTGCTCGCGACGGCACTCGCGGTCGGCGATCAGGCGGGACGCGTCGGACTGTGGCAGCAGAGTCGAACAGCCCGCGGTTCTCCGTCCGTGCTGGGCGTCACCGAGCCGTGGCTGGTCGCCCCCAATGCCTTCCTCGACGCGAACGACCAACCGCGTAACCCCGACTTCCTGCGTGGCCGCGATGTCTACCTGATCGGCGAGGCGAAGGCGTGGGGCTACCCGACCGACCCCGGCCGGCTGCACTACCGGAACGTCTTCGACGTCCCGCCCGGCGACGATACAATCCGTGCCTGGCTCGACGCCGCGATCGACTCGGCCGACGACGATACGCTGGTCTTCTTCGCCAGCCCCGGCGAGTTCGATCGGCTGGCCACCACCTACGGCACGCCGCGGCCTGATCGAACGTGGCCACCGATGCTGACGATGGGCCAGTTGCGGGCCACGCTGACTCGCGACGCGATGAAGTAAGCTGCGACGATGCAGTGGCTTCTACTCGGCGTCGGCTTTCTCGCGCCGTTGCTTGCCATCGCCGGGCCGCCGATCGACGAGGGCGGGGGTGCCCACATCGACCGCTCGGCCTTTGTTCACACGCTGCGCGTCGACCCGGCGGGCGAGACGTTGACGACGCTGACCGACGCGATGGACGCGGCTCTGCCGCACCTGGCGGCGGGCGAAGGCGTCAGAATTGTGCTGGCCGCCGGGACGTATCGCGAAACGCTCGGCCACGTCGTGTTCGATGACGTCGCGGCGCACGCCGCGCTAGCCATCGTGGGCGAAAAGCAGGGCGAGGTCATCATCAGCGGCTCGGACGTCGTCACGGACTGGCGGCCCCTGGGCGACGGGCTGTTCGAGACAAGTTGGCCGCACGACTGGGGCAACTGGGCGTTTCCGTGGGAAACGCCCGAGGTGATCGGCCATCGGGCGGAGATGGTCTTTGCCGACGATCGGCCGCTGCGTCAGGTGCTGCTCGAACGCTACGACTATGACGTGACCGGCGTGCTCGACGATCACGGCGAGCGGGCGCAATCCTGGACCTACGCGGGCGCAGCCGATCCGGCGACGCTGCGGCCCTGGGAGTTCGGCGTCTTCGAGCGCGAGGAGAACGGCGACCGCCTCGTGATCCGCCTGCCCGCCGGTATCACGCCCCTCGATGTGGCGCTGGAGGTGTCGACGCGCCGGCAGGCCTTCCGCTTCGACGGCGGCGACTTCGTCGCTTCGGGCAAGCACAATCTGCTCCTAAGCAACCTGACGTTCATCCACTTTGCCAGCCGCACGCGGGGCTACGGCGAGGAGGCGACGATCGCACTCGGTCGCGGCTCGACCGACATCGCGATTGACCGCTGCCGCTTTCTTTGGAACAACGCGCACGGGCTGAGCCTGACGGCGAGCGGCGCGACGATCCGCGACAGCGACTTCAACTTCAACGGGTTTTGCGGCATCGCCGGCGAGCTCGACGCGGCGCTGCTCGAACGCAACGAGACGAACTTCAACAACTGGCGCGGCGCGATGGGCGGCCAGCGCGGTTGGTGGCTGGCAGGAATGAAGCTCGCGCGGTCCAACGGCCAGGTAGTCCGCGATCACAGCGCGATGGGCAACTTGGCCGCGGGCGTGTGGTACGACATTCACAACACCGACATCCGCATCTTCGATCTCGTGGTCGCTGCGAACCACGGTTCGGGCCTGTTTTTGGAGTTGTCGCAGGGGCCGTTCCTGGTCGAGAGGCTGTGGTCGGTCGGCAACGCCCGCGCGTTGGACGTGTCGATCGTCGGCGACCTCGTCGTGCGCGACGCGCACCTTCAGCGGACCACGAACGCGACGATGCGGCTTAAGGACGCGGAGTTCGGCGAGCCGGTCCTGAACTGGCAGTGGTACGAACGCACCGACAGCCACGCGATGGAGGAACCGCTCACGCCGGCGCGGTTCGAGCTGCTCGGTTCGACGCTGCGGGCGCGGGGCGAGTCGCGGTCGGTTCTGGTCGAGCACAACGGCCTGCCACGCGAGGGCGAGGCGTACGCCGCGGCGGGGGTGATGTATCGCGGCCAGGGGAACACGTTTTTCGCCGATGATGACGAGCCGACCTTCGCGTGGGTCGATCGGTGGTGGCAGCCCCAGCACGGCCAGTCGGTGGCGCAGTGGGCGCAGCGCACGCGCGAGACGGACGCGACGGTGGCGAAGATTCCGCTGCTCGAAGTCGACGCCGCCGTACTCAAAACGGCCCGCACGCTCGACGACTGGGTCACCGCCACGGGCGACGCGAGGCCGTGATCGGGGGCCGTCTGCCGGTTCCGTTGAAACGTGCGATGCCGGGTTCGCGGCGCGGGCGGCGCTGTTCTAAGATGCGGGCGATGACCAGCGGCTACCCCCGGATTTGAACCCGTGTTG